>CAWBAP010000017.1:0-87301 GCA_963786845.1 uncultured Thermoleophilaceae bacterium | reverse complement strand
AGCAGGTTCCCGTTGGGGACGTGCTCGTAGGGCTTGCCGTTCCACTCGACCGTCGGCATGACCGGCATCACCCTGTTGGGGGCGACGGCGGCGGTGCCGACCGCGTCGGCCACGCTCGTCACGATCTTGAACCCGCTCCAGAGCCCGGACGCGCGCGAGGACGCCAGCGCGTGCAGCCCGAGGTCGAGCACGTCCTGGACGCTCCCCGGGAAGAAGACCGGCATCTGGAGGCTCGCGAAGAGCGCCTCCGACGCGCTCGGGATCGTCGACGACTTGCAGCCGGGGTCGTCGCCGACAACCGCGAGCGCCCCGCCGGTGCGCGGGACGCCCACGAAGTTGCCGTGGCGAAGTGAGTCGGCCGCGCGGTCGAGCCCGGGCGCCTTGCCGTACCACATGGCGAGCACGCCGTCGTACTTCGAGCCGGGGAGCTGGCCGGCGAGCTGGCTGCCCCACGCGGAGGTCGCGCCGAGCTCCTCGTTCAGGCCGGGCACGTGGCGGACGTGGTGGCCCTCGACCAGCTCGCGGTTGCGCGCGAGCTCCTGGTCGAACCCGCCGAGCGGCGAGCCCTGGTAGCCGGAGATCATCGTGCCGGTCATGAGCCCGCGGCGAAGGTCGGCGCGGTGCTGGTCGAGCGGGAGCCGGACGAGCCCCTGGAGGCCGGTGAGCAGGATGCGGCCCTCCTCGAGGACGTACTTGTCGTCGAGCGAGACGTCGCGGAGCCCGTGGCGAGCCGTCGGGGCGACGGAAGCGCTGCCCCTGCGAGGCGCCACGTCTTGTTGCCGCAGCTTGCGAACTGCAATCGACATCCCGGCTATTTCCTCCCCTCAGGCCCCAATTGGGAAACATACCTTACCATTGGTGGCAGATGGAATCGAATCCCAGACAGCAACTTCCGCCGACATACGGGGTATAAGGTCAAACACAATGACCATTGCTACACGCCACGCAGCCAGCATCCAGGTCCCGATGGCCGATGACGACCACGAGCAGATCGTCGTCCGCCAGGACAAGCAGACGGGGCTCCGGTTCGTCGTGGCGGTGCATTCGACGGTGCTGGGCCCGGCGCTCGGCGGAATGCGGCTCAGGCGCTACCCCGGCGGGCTGCGCGAGGCGCTCGAGGACGTGATGGGGCTCGCGCGGACGATGACCCTGAAGGCATCGGCCGCCGGTCTCGACCTCGGCGGCGGCAAGGCCGTGATGATCGACGACAGCCGGCCGGAGATGCGCACGGCGAGGCTCGAGGCGGCCGCGCGCGTGATCGAGGGCCTCGACGGCGCGTACATCACCGCCGAGGACATCGGCACGACGACCGCGGACATGGACCACATGGCGCGCTTCACGCGCTTCGCGGTCGGACAGTCGCTGTCGAACGGCGGCGGCGGCGACCCCTCGCCCGTCACGGCGGAGACGGTCTTCCAGGCGATGGGCCGCGGGCTTGCCGCGGCCACCGGGTCACACGACTTCGAGGGCAGGCGCGTCGGCGTGGTGGGCCTGGGCAAGGTCGGCTCCGCGCTCGCCGCGAAGCTCGTGGAGGCGGGCGCCGACGTGGTCGGCTGCGACCTCGATCCCGGCTGCTGCGCCCGCGTGGCCGAGCAGCACGGCATCGAGGTGGCGCCGTCGGCCGAGGCGATCCTCGCCGGCGAGCTCGACGTGCTGGCGCCCTGCGCGGGGGGCGGACTGATCGACGACGCGCTCGCGCGCTCGATCGACTGCCGCGTCGTAGCCGGCGCCGCGAACAACCCGCTCACCGACCGCGGCGTGGCGCGCACGCTCATGGAGCGCGACATCCTCTACGTGCCGGACTTCCTGGCCAACTGCGGCGGCCTGATCCACGTCTCCCTGGAGTGGTACGGAAACCAGTGCGGCGGCGAAACCGAGCTGATCGCCGGTGCCATGGAGCGCCTCGAGACCGCCATCGAGACCGCCGAGGCCGAGGGCACGACGGCGATCGACGTGGCGGAGCGTCAGGCGCTCGAGCGCGTGGAGGCTGCGCGCAGGCGGTAGCCCCATGGTGGTCGCGGGGTATCCTGAGGTCGGTTTGCAGAGCTCGTTCGAGCCCGTTTCATCGCGCCGTACCTTCGAGGAGGCCGTCGAGCAGATCGCCGAGCGGATCAAGTCCGGCGACCTGCACGTGGGCGACCGCCTGCCGTCCGAGCGCGAGCTGGCGGCGATCATGCGGATCAGCCGCCCGACGCTCCGCGAGGCCGTCAAGACGCTCGTCGAGGCGGGCGTGCTCGAGGTGCGCCGCGGCCAGTCCGGCGGCATCTTCATCGCGTCCGAGCTGGTCCCGCGCGACCTGCTCCGCAGCCGCCAGGCCATCCGCGTGAGCGAGGTGGCCGGCGTGCTCGAGGCGCGCCGCCTGCTCGAGCCGCGCGTGGCGCAGCTCGCCGCCGTGCACGCGAGCGAGGAGGACTTCGCCGTCATGGCGGCGCTGATCGAGCGGAAGCGGACGCTCGCGGCCGAGGACGACTTCCTCAAGCACGAGGACCTCTTCCTCCAGCTCGACCTGAAGTTCCACCTTGCGATGGCCCGCGCCACCCGGAACTCGACCGTGGTCCAGCTGATGCGGAGCCTCTTCCGCCGGCTCGAGATCGCGCGGGACATGGCGGTGCATGCCCCGCTCGTCCCGGACTGGGTGATCTCGATCCACGAGCGCACGCTGACGGCGATCCGGGCGGCGGACTTCCCGCTGATCGACGAGGTGATGGACGAGCACCTCGCCCAGCTCGAGCAGATCTGGGAGCGCGAGACCGGCCGCGGCCTGGTCCGCCCCCTCCCGGACTTCCTCCAGCCCGTGGCGGACCGCTCCCGCGCCCTGCGCGCGGGCTAGGCGCGCCGGTCCGCGGTCACTTAACCGCGATATACACCGCTAAGAGTCCAAGGACCCTCTCCTCAATGCCCGTCGTTCAGCGCTCCGCGCACCCATCCGGCTAGGTTTGCCGGCGTGCCCGGGCCCCTGCTCGTCGTCGACGCCCCCTCCATGCTGTTCCGCGCGTTCTACGCCCTGCCCGACACGATCAAGGGCGCGGACGGCCGGCCGGTCAACGCGCTGCTCGGCACGGCGAACCTCGTCCTGCGCGAGGTGGAGGAGCACCGGCCGCGCGCGGTGGCGCTTTGCTTCGGCCCGGACGCCGCGGACTACCGCGTAGAGCTGTTCGACGGCTACCACGCGCAGCGGCCCGAGGTGCCCGACACGCTGGCGCCGCAGTTCCTGGACGCTCGCCCGTTCTTCGAGTCGTTCGGGTGGGTCGTCGCCGACAGCGACTCGTTCGAGGCGGACGACCTGCTGGGCTCGTACGCGAAGCGGGAGACCGAGGCGGGCGGCCGGACGCTCGTCATGACCGGCGACCGCGACATGTACCAGTGCGCGGGCGACCAGGTCCAGATCCTGTACGTGCGCACGGGCGGCAAGCAGGGCGCCGAGCTGGTGGACGCCGCGGAGGTCCGCCGCCGCTACGGCGTTCCGCCCGAGCTGGTGCCGGACTTCATCGCGCTGCGCGGCGACCCCTCCGACGGGATCCCGGGCGCGAAGGGCATCGGCGAGAAGACGGCCGCCGAGCTGCTCCAGCGCCACGGCTCGCTCGAGGCGGCGCTCGAGCACGGCGTGCGCGAGACGAAGAAGACGGTGCGGGCTGCGCTCTGCACGCAGGGCGACGAGCTCCGCGCGTTCAAGAAGATCGCGACGCTCCAGGAGGTCGACCTGGAGCTTCCTCCGGACACCCCGACCGACTACGAGGGCGCGGCCGCCGCGGCGCGCGAGCGCGGCATGGAGCGCCTCGCCAAACGTCTCGAACAGCTTGCGTAATCTCAAAACGACCGATGAGTTATCCCGACTAGGCAGGTCATTGCGTACATGACGACGACCACCGATTCGAACCGCTGGCTGGCCCTCTACGTCCTCTGCACGGGCGTGCTCATGATCGTGCTCGACGCCACGGTCGTGAACGTCGCCCTGCCCTCGATCAAGAACGACCTCGACTTCTCCCAGAGCGATCTCGCCTGGGTCGTGAACGCCTATCTGATCGCCTTCGGCGGGCTGCTGCTCCTGGCCGGGCGCCTCGGCGACCTGATCGGCCACCGGCGCGTCTTCCTCGCAGGGCTCGCGGTGTTCACCGTCGCATCGCTCCTGTGCGGGCTCGCGCAGAGCCAGGCGATGCTGATCGGCGCCCGCTTCCTGCAGGGCGCGGGCGGAGCGGCCGCCTCTGCCGTGACGCTCGGGATGATCGTGACGATGTTCCCGGAGCCGCGCGATCAGGCGAAGGCCATCGGCGTGTACGGGTTCGTCGCCTCGGCCGGCGGCTCGATCGGCCTCCTCGCGGGAGGAATCCTCACGGACGCCATCAACTGGCACTGGATCTTCTTCGTGAACGTCCCGATCGGCCTCGCGACCGCCCTGTTCGCGGTCCGGCTCGTGGAGAGCCGGCGCGGCATCGGCGTCGGCGAGGGCGCGGACGTTCCCGGCGCCGTGCTCGTGACCGCGGGCCTGATGCTGGCCGTCTACACGATCCTCGGCGTCGAGGAGAACGGCTGGGGATCGGCGGAGACGCTGCTGCTCGCCGCCGTCTCGGTCGCTCTCGTCGCCGCCTTCGTGCTGCGCCAGGCGCGGATCGAGAAGCCGCTCATGCCGCTGCGGCTGTTCCACTCGCGGAACGTCTCCGGCGCCAACCTCGTGATGGCCCTGCTCGTGGTCGGCATGTTCGGGCTCTTCTTCCTCGGAGCGCTCTACATGCAGCTGGTGCTCGGCTACGAGCCGCTCGAGGTCGGCCTGGCGTTCCTCCCTGCCACGCTCGTCATGGGCACCCTGTCGCTCCGCTTCACGGACAAGCTGAACATGCGCTTCGGCCCCCGCACGGTGCTGATCGCCGGCCTGTCCCTCCTGCTGGTGGCGATGCTGCTGTTCGCGCGGACGCCGGTGGACGGCAACTACCTGGTCGACATCTTCCCGACGATGCTCATCTTCGGCGCCGGGGCGGGCGTCGCGTTCCCCGCGCTCATGATGCTCGCGATGTCGGGCGCCACCCCGAGCGACGCCGGGCTTGCGTCCGGGCTCGTCAACACGACCGGCCAGGTGGGCGGCGCCATCGGCCTCGCACTGCTCGCGACGCTCTCGACGGAGCGCACGCAGAGCCTGCTGGCCGACGGGGAGTCGAACGCGGCGGCCCTGAACAGCGGCTTCCATCTCGCGTACCTGATCGGCGCCGCGTGCGCGGTCGCCGCGATCGTGACGGCGGTGACGGTGCTGCGCTCGGGGGCCCCGGCGACCGCCGCCGCCGGACACGGCGCCGAGCCCGCCTACTCAGAGGCCTGACGCCTGAGCGCCACGTAACTTTCGGCGCGTTGCCGGACATAGCCGGTACAGAGGGTCAGCCTGATGACGGCGACGCGCGACGAGAGATTCGAAGGGCTGTTCAAAGCGAACTACCCGGCAGTGCGGGCGTACGCCCTGCGGCGAACATCGGGCGACGCCGCGCAGGACGTCGTGTCCGAGACGTTCCTCGTGGCCTGGCGGCGGCTGGACGAGGTGCCCGCGGACGCGCTCCCATGGCTCTACGGCGTCGCGCGGCGAGTGCTGGCGAACCGGCGCCGCACGGCTGACCGGAGCGCCGCGCTCGAGGAGCGACTCGCGGGTGCCGAGCCGCGCGTCGCCCGCGGCGACCCCGGCGAGCGCGCCGGCGACGCCGAGATCCTTCGCATCGCGCTCGGCCGCCTGTCCGAGCGGAGCCGCGAGGCGCTGATGCTCGTCGCCTGGCACGGGCTCTCCGGAGTGCGCGCGGCGCGCGCGGCCGGCTGCTCTCGCGCCGCCTTCGCGGTCCGGCTCCACCGCGCCCGAGCGCGGCTCGCCGCGGAGCTCGCGGCCCTCGAGCCCCCCAACTTCGCCGAAGCCGAATCACTGGAGGTCACCTGATGCGCCCTGACCACGACCTGATGGAGCGGCTCACCGCCGCGGACCCCCTGCCTGGCGCCGAGCAGCTCAGCTCCGAGGAGCAGCACGAGGCCGACGAGCTCCTTGCCAGCCTGCTCGCCGCGCCCGTGTCGCCAGAGCGGCACGCCGCACGGCGTCCGCGCCCGCGCCGCTGGGCGCTCGCCGGCGTGGCGACTGCATGCGTGGCACTGGCGGCCTTCGCCGCCGCCAACCTGCTCGACGAGGAAACGCCCGTCCCGAACGTCATCGAGCTGGCCGTGGCGGCCGTGAGCGCCGACGACGCCGTCTACCACACCGTCGAGCGCAAGCGCGCGAGGGCCCCTGAATTCGGCCCTGACGGAAACCAGACGATCTACTACGAGTCCTGGCGCGCGGCGGACGGCCGCCAGCACCAGAAGTGGTACGCAAGCCGGGGCGGACGCAAGGGGAAGCTCGTCAGTGAGTTCGCCGGCCGCCGGACGCCAGGCCGGAGGGGCGGCCCCATGCTCATCTGGGACAGCCACTCGAACACGATCATGTCCAGACGGTTCGGAAGCGCGCGGAGTTCGCGCGGTGCGCCGAATATCGACCCGTACGGCGATCCGGGCGCGGGGCTGCGCGCACTGGAGGCACAGGGGCGGCTGCGGCTCGCGGCCAGCGGCGAGGTCGACGGCAGGCGCGCCTACCGCCTGGTCTCGGGCGACGTCAAGGGCGGCGGGGGCTTTACGGAGCGAGTCGAGTACCTCGTCGACGCCGAGACCTACCTGCCGCTCGCCTCTATCTACACCGCCACCTCAGCCGAGGGCGACAGGAGGGAGCTCCACACCCGCTACCTCGTATACGAGCGGCTTCCGCTCAACGCGAGGACACGCACGCTGCTTGACCTCGATCCGCACCCGAACGCGAAATGCGAACGCGGCGCAGGCGAGATCATGGGCCGGGGAACGCTCGGCTTCCCCAACCCCTGCGCCCGCTGAACGACGAAGGGGCCAGACCTGTGGTCTGGCCCCTTCAGAGGTGGAGGCGGCCGGCACTGCCCCGGCGTCCGCGGAACACCATCCCGATGCTTGCTACGAGCGTTCCCGTCGGAGTCTGATCTCGGCAACCGGATCGGTCAGTCCGCGGGATACGTCCCCGGCGCCACACCCTCGAAGCTGTCCCGTGACGGCCGAGGGTCGGACCGTCGCGGTGAGCCCGCTGCTTGAAGCCGCTTGCCGGGTCGCGGGCATACCCGGGGCGACTCTCTCACGGCCTAATTAGGCGGCGAGGGGCTGAACTCGATGAGAGTCCGCACTTATGGTTTTCCGGAATTTTTTAACGAGGCCGATCCGGAGTCCTCGACTCGCTACACCGGGACGAGCAGCTCCACGTCGAAGCTGGTTCGCCCCCTTGCAACTCCTCGAAGGGTAGCGGCGAAGCGCGTCCGTGACCTCCCCTAGGGGCCATTCCCAATAGGCAAAACCCCGTTCCGGCGGCAGTCTGACCGGCATGAACGAGACTCCAACCGAGCAGCTTCCGCCCGAACCCCCGCCCGAGCCGAAGCGACTTCTCCGGGCGCGCGAGGGCCGCGTCATCGGCGGCGTCTGCGCCGGCCTCGGCCGCTACTTCAACGTCGACCCGATCATCTTCAGGATCGGCGCGATCGCGCTGGTCTTCGCGGGCGGCACGGGCCTCCTCGCCTATCTCGCCGCGCTGCTCCTGATTCCGGCCGAGGACAGCCCGAACGCCGCCGAGGGCGCCCCGGCGGGACGCAGCCGCTGGCTCGTGATCGGCGCCGTGGTCCTGCTCCTGTGCGTGACCTCCCCCTTCCTCATCGGAGGCGGGCTGCTGCTGGCGGGACTGCTCATCCCGCTCGCCTTCCTGGTCGCCGCGGGGGTGCTCGTCTGGTGGTTCGTCTCAGGCGAGGGACCCGCCGGCGAGGCGGGCGACGTGGCCAAGCGGGCCGCGCTCGGCATCGGCATCCTCTGCGTCTGCGGGCTGATAGCGGTCGGCGGCGCCTGGGCGGCCGCGGCCGGCGGCGAGACGGTCGTCGCGGTCGCCGTGATCGCCGCCGGCGTGGCGATCCTCGCAGGGGCCTTCGTCCGGCCGGTGCGCTGGCTCGTGCTGCCGGCCATGGCGCTCGCGCTCTCGGCCGGGGCGGTGTCGGCGGCCGGGATCGACCTCGACGGCGGGGTGGGCGAGCGCGACTACCGTCCCACCTCGGTGGTCGACCTCCGCGACACCTACGAGCTCGGCATGGGCGAGCTGATAGTGGACCTCCGCCAGACCGACCTTCCGGCGGGCGACGTGCCGCTCGACGTGGACCTGGGGGTCGGCGAGGCGCGCGTGATCGTGCCCGGTGACGTGTGCGTCGCGACGGACGCCGAGGTGGGCATCGGCGAGGTCCGCAGCTTCGGCCGGCACAACGAGGGCGTGGACGTGGACTTCGACGATCTCCCGAGGGCCGCGCCGGGCGTGACGCGCCTGCTCGTGAAGGCCGACGTCGGGATCGGCTCGCTTCGCATCGGCCAGTCCGGGACCGACCTCGACCTCGACAGCGGCCACTTCGACTTCGGGCCGCACGACTCCGACCTCGGCGAGAACTCCGGCTGTGCCGCGTAGGCCCGACATCACCTCGGTGGTCGCCGGCGTCTGCGTGGCCGCGCTGGGCGTCCTGCTCCTGATGGACGCCACGGGGACGGTCGAGCTCCGCTTCGGCGTGCTGGCGCCGGCGGCGTGCGCCGCCCTCGGCGCGATCCTGCTCGCCTCGGGGATGACCCGCCCGCGATGATTGGCGCGTGACGACGATCTGCTCGCGACGAGAGGCGAGACCGCGGTGACGGCCGCCCCCGGCGCATCGGCCGAGGTTCTCCGCCGCGACCGCGCCGCCGGCTGGCTCGGCGGCGTGGCCGCCGGCATGGCGCGCCGCTTCGGCGTCGACGTCTCGCTGGTGCGGGTCGCGTTCGTGGTCGCCGCGGCGGCCGGCGGTGTCGGCCTCGCCGCCTACGGCCTCGGCTGGCTGCTGATCCCGGCGGGCGACTCCGGGCCGGCACGCGTGCGGATCCGGACCGGCCGCGCGGCGGTCGAGGTCGCCCTCGGCACCGGCCTCCTCCTGCTCGCCGTGCTGCTCACGTTCCGCGCGCTCGGTGTGTGGTTCTCCGACGCGATCGTCTGGCCGCTCGTGCTGATCGCCAGCGGCGGCGCGCTGATCTGGCGGCAGTCGATGGCCGGGGCGGCGGAGCCGCTCGGCGAGGCGCCTCCCGCGGTGGAGCGCAGCCCGGCGCAGGTCGCGGCCGCGGAGGGCCGGCGTGCCGCCGCAGCAGTCTCGCGCGTCGGGGTCGGCGTCGCGCTCGTGATCGCCGCCGGCTTCGTCTTCCTTCAGGCCACCGGGGCGCTCGGCGCCGCCCGTGACGTCCTGCTCGCGCTGATCGCGGCGGTCGTGGTGCTCGGCGTGATCTTCGCCCCCTGGATCGTGCGGCTGGTGCGCTCGCTCACCCGCGAGCGGTCGGAGCGGATCCGCTCGCAGGAGCGCGCCGAGGTCGCGGCCCACCTGCACGACTCGGTGCTCCAGACGCTCGCGATGATGCAGCGCCGCGCCGGCGACCCGGCCGAGGTGGCATCGCTCGCACGGCGCCAGGAGCGGGAGCTGCGCGCCTGGCTGGCCGGGCGGCCCGCGCCCGGCCAGGCGGCTCGGCTCGCCCCCGCTCTCGAGGCCGCCGCCGCGGAGGTCGAGGAGAGCCACGGCGTGCCCGTGGAGGTGGTCGTGGTCGGGGACCGCGACCTCGACGCCCGCCACGAGGCCGTCGTGGCCGCCGCGCGCGAGGCGATGACGAACGCCGCCAAGTTCGGTGCCGGCTCGCCGGTGGACGTGTACGCGGAGAGCACGGACTCGCGCACGCAGGTGTTCGTGCGCGACCGCGGCCCCGGCTTCGACCCGGAGGCCATCCCGGCCGACCGCCGCGGGGTGCGCGAGTCGATCGTCGGCCGGATGGAGCGCCACGGCGGCCGAGCCCGGGTGACGAGCGCCCCGGGCGCGGGCACCGAGGTGGAGATCGTGTTGCGAGGAGCAGGCGTGACCGCTCCACGCGTGCTCATCGTCGACGACCACCAGCTGTTCCGCGCGGGCGTGCGCGCCGAGCTGGAGCCGCTCCTCGAGATCAGCGGCGAGGCGGGCAGCGTCGAGGACGCGGTGGAGGCCATCGGCGCCGACAGGCCCGACGTCGTCCTGCTCGACGTGCACATGCCGGACGGCGGCGGCGTCGAGGTGATCCGCCGCACCGCCGCGAGCACCGATACCCCGCCCTGCTTCCTTGCCCTGTCCGTCTCGGACGCCGCGGAGGACGTGATCGCGGTGATCCGCGCGGGCGCCCGCGGCTACGTGACGAAGAACATCTCGGGCGAGGAGCTCGCCGACGCCGTCCGGCGCGTGCACGGCGGCGACGCCGTCTTCTCCCCCCGCCTCGCGGGCTTCGTGCTCGACGCGTTCGCCGGCCCCGCGCCCCAGCCCGAGTCCGAGCTGGACGCCCTCACGGCACGCGAGCGCGAGGTGCTTCAGCACATCGCCCGCGGCTACATGTACAAGGAGATAGCGCTGCGCCTCGACATCTCCCCGAAGACCGTGGAGGCCCACGTCTCCTCGGTCCTCAGGAAGCTGCAGCTCTCGAGCCGCCACGAGCTGAGCCGCTGGGCGGCCGAGCGCGGGTTGGATCTCTGACTGCATATGAACGGCAGCATTGTGGGCCGGCGGGACCTAGGTGGCAGGCTGGCGTTGCGAAAAACGCTACGCAGGCCTGCCACCTGCGGGATCGGGCCGTCATTGCAGTAGTTCGAGTAGCTAGTAGCGCTCCGACATCGCGCGGTCGATCTCTCGCTTCGTGTCGCGCTCCTTGATCGAGCGGCGCTTGTCGTACAGGTCCTTGCCCTTCGCCACCGCCAGCTCGACCTTCGCTCGCGGGCCGCTCCAGTACAGGCGCGTGGGCACGATCGTCAGGCCCTTCTCGGTGGTCGCGCCCAGGAGGCGCTCGATCTCGCGCCTGTGGAGGAGCAGCTTGCGCGGGCGCTCCGGGTCGTGGTTCTCGCGCGCCGGCTTGTAGGGCGCGATGTGCATGTTGCGCAGCCAGACCTCGCCGTCCTTGACGTCGGCGTAGGCGTCCTTCAGCTGCACCCCGCCGTCGCGGAGCGACTTCACCTCGGACCCCTGGAGCACGATCCCCGCCTCGAACTTCTCGAGCAGGTTGAAGCGGAAGCTCGCCTGCCTGTTCGTGGCGATGTCGCCCGGGACCGCCTTGCGTTTGCCCTTCTTGGCCATGGCTAGTCCGAGTATGACTCTGCGGGCTCGAGATCCACGCGGCCACGCGGCGCGTCGACCCGGTCCACCTCGACCGCGATCGAGTCCCCGAGCCGAAGGCGGCGCCCCGAGCCCTCGGCCTCCAGCGCCGTCCCGACCTCGTTCAGGTTCCACCAGCCGCGCAGCCGCCGCACGGGCAGGAAGCCCTCGAAGCGCTCCTCGCCGAACTCGATGAACGCGCCCTTCTCGATCAGGCCGACGACCTCGCCCTCGAACGCTGGGTGGGTCGTTGCGGGGCGCGTCGGCCAGCACGCGCTCGAGCAGGAACGACAGGCAGACGTCGTCCGCGTCGCGCTCGATCTTCATCGCCTCCCGCTCGGCCGCCGAGCTGGCCACGGCGGTCTCCTCCAGCTCGTGCGCGGGTGCCGCCGCCTCGTCGATCCCGAGCCCCTGGAGCAGCGCGCGGTGCGCCACGACGTCCGGGTAGCGCCTGATCGGCGAGGTGAAGTGGCAGTAGCGCGGGCTCGCCAGCCCGGCATGGCCGAGGTTCCGCGGCGAGTAGGACGCCTGCTTGAGCGCGCGCAGCACCAGCACGCCGTAGGCCCGCCTGCCGCCCGACTCGCGCGCCACGATCTTCGAGATCTCGGTGACGGCGTCGGCGGCCTGCTGCGGCGTCATCTGCTTCGGCAGCGGCGGCGTGGGGATGTCGAGGCTCGCGAGCTGGTCGGCGAGGAAGACCACCGACTGCGGCTCGGGCCGCTCGTGCACGCGGTAGAGCGTCGGGCAGCCGGCGGTCCGCCAGGTAGCCCGCCACCTGCTCGTTCGCCAGGATCATCAGCATCTCGATCAGGCGGTGCGACTCGGTCTGCGCCTCGTAGCGCACGCCCGTCACGTGGCCCTCGGAGTCGAACTCGAAGCGTCGGCTCGAAGGACCCGACCTCGAGCGAGTCGCGGCGCGCGCGCAGCGCTGCGGCCACCTCGCGCGCGATCTCCAGCGGCTCGCCCCACGGCTCCTCGGCGCGGGCTGCGGCCGGCGAAGATCTCGTCCACCTCGCCGTAGGTGAGCCGTCGGTCGCTGCGCACGAGCGAGCGGTGGAATGCCACGCTCGTCACGTCCGCGCCGTCCATCTCCATCTCGACCGTCACCGCGAGCTTGTCCTCGCCCGGCCGCAGCGAGCACGCCTCGTTCGACAGCACCTCGGGCAGCATCGGCTCGACCGCGCCCGGCACGTACACGCTCGTGCCGCGCCGGTATGCCTCGCGCTCGAGCCGCCCGCCGGGGCGCACGAACGCGGTCACGTCGGCGATGTGGACCCACACGCGAACGCGGCCGCGGCGCTCGCGGCGGGCGGACACCGCGTCGTCGAAGTCCCTCGCGTCGTCGGGGTCGATGGTGAAGGTCGGCAGGTCGCGCAGGTCCACGCGCGCCTCGGCCGCGTACGGCTCGTGCAGGGTCGCCTCCGCCTCGGCGCTCGCGGCGCGCGGGTAGCTCCGGCGCAGCCCGCGGTCGAGCATCAGTCCCTCGACCACGTCGCGCGCCCGGTCTGGCCGCCCGATCCGCTGCAGCACGCGCGCGCCGCGCTTGCCGCCGCCCACGAGCACCAGGTCGCCCGCCGCGGCCCCCGCCGCGCTCCACGGCGGTGCGCGGACCCGGGCCCGAACACCGGCTCCGCCACGAGGAAGCGGCCGCGCTTCTCGAGCACGGCCACCATCGGCTGGTCCAGCCGGCGGGACGGCCGGCCGCGCACGGCTGAGCTCATCGCAGCTCGCGAGCGAGCGTGTCGAGCGCCACGGGGATCGCCTCGTCGCGATCGGTGTCCGGGTCGTCCTCCGCGCGAACCTCGGGCTTGATTCCCTTGGTGGAGATCGTCTCCCCGTTCGGCAGGTAGTAGTTCGCCACGGTGATGTCGAGCACGCCGCCGTTCGACAGCGGCAGCAGCTCCTGCACCAGGCCCTTTCCGAAGGTCCGCGTCCCGACCACGGTCGCGCGGTCGCGGTCGCGCAGGGCGCCGGTCACGATCTCCGACGCGCTCGCGCTGCCGCCGTTCACGAGCACCACGACCGGGATGTCCTCGTCGATGGCGTCGCCCTCGGCGTCGTGCGTGCGCTCGTTGCGGTGGCGGCCCCGCACCGACACGATCTCGCCGTCCTCGATGAAGATGCTCGACACCAGCACCGCCTCGGTGAGCCGCCCGCCCGGATTGCCGCGCATGTCGAGCACGATCCCCTCGGCGCCGTTCCCCATGACCTTCCTGATCTCGCGCCGCAGCGCCCCGTGCGCGCCGGGCGTGAACCCGTACAGCTCCACGACCCCGATCTTCCGGCCGTCGCGCTCGACGGTGCGCCCGCGCGCGACCGGCACGTCGATGCGCTCGCGCTTCAGCTTCACGCTCCGCGGACCGTCGTCGCCCGGCGAGAACACGCGCAGCTCGACGGACGTCCCGGCCGGGCCCTTGATGCGGCTCGTCGCCACGTCGCTGTTCACACCCGCGAGCGAGCGTCCGTTCACCGCGATGATGAAGTCGCCGTTCTGGATGCCCGCCGCGCTCCGCGGGCGCGCCGTCGAACACCTGGAGCACCTTGAGGCCGCGGCGATCCTCCTCCACGTTCATGCCGACGCCCTCGAACTCGCCGTTGAGCGACTCGTTGAACTCCTTGGCCTCCTTGGGCGTCACGTAGCTCGAGAAGGGGTCGCGCAGCGACTGGACGATCCCCTTCAGCGAGGCGTCCTCGAAGTCCTTCTCGTTCGACCGGCTTGTAGAAGTTGTCCTCGATCGCGTCGACGACCTCGGCCTTCACCGCGCGGTCCTCCTGCACGAAGGTGTCGCGGATCGGGCCCGGCAGGTCGGCCGGGTGGCCGCCGAGCCAGAGCCCGGCCGCGAGCGCGACCAGCGCGCTCAGCAGTGCGACAACGCCTCTTGACATGGCGAAGGAGGCTAGTCGTTGGCGCTAAAGCGAGGTAAAGCGCCGCGAAGTAAGGTCAGGCTGGACTTGAAAGCCGCCCTCACAGCGGTCGCCGCAGCGCTTCCCCTGGCTCCCGTCGGCGACTTCCGCCAGCCGGTGCACGTGACCGGCACGTCCGCCCAACCGCGGGTCGCGTTCGTGCTCGAGCGGAGTGGCCGCGTCTGGCGCGTGAGCCCGGGCGGCCGCCGGCTGTTCCTCGACGCCCGCCGGGTCGTGCGACTGCGGGCCCCGCGCAACCAGCTCGAGAACCAGGGTGGTGCGTTCGCGCTCGCGGTGCCGCCGCGCCACCGCCCCGGCGGAGCCGTCTACATGCTGTACACCCGGCGAGACGGGCGTGTGCACCTCGACGCGTTCCTGCCCCGCCGCGGCCGTCGGAGCCCCGCGCCGCGCACCCTGCTCTCCGTGCGGCGTACCAGCCCCGTCGACGTCGCCGGCGAGGTGGCGTTCGGACCCGATCGCCTGCTCTACACGAGCTTCGGCTTCGGCAAGAGGCCGGAGGCGAGCCAGGATCCGGCGACGCTCGCCGGGAAGCTGGTCCGCCTGGACCCGCGCGCCGAAGAGCCGCGCGCGGAGGTCGTGGCTTCCGGACTGCGCGTGCCGTGGCGCTTCTCCTTCGACGTGCCGACGAAGACGCTCATAGCCAGCGACGTCGGACAGGCCGACTTCGAAGAGGTGAACGTCCTGCGGCTCGTCGCGGACGCACCCGCGAACCTCGGCTGGCCGTTCTTCGAGGGGCGCAGGCGCCGGCTGGCGGGCGGGCCGGCCGACCACACCGCGCCCGTGCTCGCCGTGCGCCACAGCGCGCAGATGTGCGCGATCGTCGGCGGCTACGTCATGCGCGGGCCGGGCATTGCGCGCCTGCGCGGGCGTTACCTCTACGGCGACGTCTGCTCGGGGCAGCTGCGTTCGGTGCGTCTCACGCGTGCACGCGCACGCGACGACCGCTCCGAGCGGACCGTGGTGCCGTACCTCGTCTCGTTCGGCCGCGACGGCGCGGGGCGGCTCTACGCCGTGAGCCTCAATGGGCGCGTCTTCCGGCTCGGCTGATCTCGACGCGGCTAAACGCGCAGGAAGCGGCGCAGCGTGATGCCGCTTCCGAGCGCGGAGACCGCGATGCAGGCGAACATCAGCACGACCACGAGCAGCGGGAAGTCGATCGTGTCGGGCGCGGCGAGCAGCGCGAAGCGGTCCGCGAGCGGGTCGACGAAGGTGGTCTTGAGCACGGCGAGCAGCAGCACGGCCAGGAGCCCGCCGAGGAAGCCGACGATCATCCCCTCGATCACGAACGGCCAGCGGATGAACCAGTTCGTGGCGCCCACGAGCTTCATCACCTCGACCTCGCGGCGGCGCGCGAACACGGACAGCCGGATCGTGTTGGCGATCAGCGCGATCGAGGCCAGCACGAGCAGCACGGCGAGCCCGGCGGTGAGCGTCTTCACGAGCCCGGTGGCCGACAGGATCTTGTCGGTGTCGTCCTCGCGGTCGCGCACCTCGTCGATGGCCGCGAGCTGCGGGTCGCCGCTGGCGCTTCAGGCTGGTGACGATCTGGTCGAGCCGGTCGGGATCCTCGGGCGTGACCCTGAACGAGGCCGGCAGCGGGTTCGAGCCGAGCAGCTCGGCGCCCTCGCGGAAGGCCTTCGGGTTCTTGTCCTTCGCAACCCCCAGCGCCTCGCCCTTCGAGATGAACTCGACCGACTTCACGTTCGCCGTGTCCTCGATCGCAGCGCGCAGGTCGGCCCGCTCGAGCTCGGTCGCCGACTCCTTGATGTAGACGTCCGCGACCACGCGGCTGCGGACCTCGTTCGCGGTCCCGGTGGTGGCCTGCACGATCGGGATGAACACGCCGAGCACGACCGCCGTGAGGATGCACCGTGAGCAGCGCTGCGAGGGCCGGCGCGGAGCTGCGGCGCAGCCCGCGCAGCGACTCCCTGAGGAAGAAGCTCCAGCGCATGGCTAGTTCGGGTGTCCCTCGGCGCCGATGCCGAGCTCGCCGCGCAGCCGCACCGCGAACTCGGTGGTGGACTCGTCCGGGCGGTAGAGGCCGGACAGCTCGTCGCGCACGATGCGGCCCTCGCGCAGCTCGATCACGCGCCGGCGCATCTTGTCGACCATCTCCTTGTCGTGGGTCGCGACGATCACCGTCGTGCCCGTGCGGTTGATCCGGTAGATCAGCTGCATGATCCCGATGGAGGTCTCGGGGTCGAGGTTGCCGGTGGGCTCGTCGGCGAGCAGCAGCGGCGGGTGGTTCACGAACGCGCGCGCGATCGAGACGCGCTGCTGCTCGCCGCCGGAGAGCTCGTCGGGGAAGTTGTGGAGCTTCGTCGAGAGCCCGACCAGCCGGAGGATGTCCGGCACCTTGCGGCGGATCTCCTTGCGCGTCTCGCCGATCACCTGGAGCGAGTAGGCCACGTTGTCGTAGATGGTCCGGTTCGGAAGCAGCTTGTAGTCCTGGAACACGACGCCGATGTTGCGCCGCAGGTACGGCAGGCGCGAGCGCGGCACATCGCTGAGCGGGCGACCGGCGATCGAGACCTCGCCGCGGCTCGCCTCGATCTCCTTCATGAGCAGGCGGATGCAGGTGGACTTGCCGCAGCCGGTGGGGCCGACGAGGAAGACGAACTCGCCGCGCCCGATCCGCATCGAGGCGGACTGGACGGCCACGTTGCCGCCGTCGTAGACCTTCGTGACGTCCTTGAACTCCACGACGGGAACGTCCACGCGCGGCTTACGGCCCGCCGCGGCGGGTCCTGTCTTGGCGACTGCCATCGAGACTGATTACTAGCGGAAGAGGCCCTGGAATAGCGACGAATGCAAGGGTTTCTGCACTATCAGTGGGAAAATGACATCGCGGCGCGGCGGTCACCGACCGCCGCTTGCGCGAAACCGCCACCGCGTGTAGAGCTCCCCGTCGGCCTCCGCGACCGAGACCAGATCAGGCTCCGCGGGCTCCACGAGCTCGCGTCCGGCGACGATCGTGAGCGCCGACGAGCCCGCGAGGACCTTCGGGTTCAGCGTGAGGAACAGCTCGTCGACCAGGCCCGCCGCGAACAGGAACGAGTTGAGCGTCGGCCCGCCCTCGCAGAGCACCGAGCGCACGCCGTGGCGCTCGCCGAGATAGCCCATCAGGCGCGGGAGGTCGTCCCCCACGCGCGCGTACTCGACGTCGCCCTCGAGGCCCGGGAGCTCCGCGTCGGAGCCCGTGGCGATCACCACGCGCTGCTCGGGCTCGTTCAGCAGCGGAAGGTCCGGCGGGAGGTCGAGCCGCCCGCTCACCACCACCGCGAGCGCGTCCGGCACGAGCCCGTGCGTTCACGCGCTTCTGGCGCAGCTCGTCGTTCTTCGTCATGCGCCCGTAGCGCTCCTCGCGAACGGTGCCGGCGCCGACCATGACGGCGTCCGCCTGCGTGCGGAGGTGGTGGAAGAGGCGCCGGTCGACGTCGCTCGACAGGCCCTTGGTGCGCCAGTCGAGCGTGGCCTTCCCGTCGAGGCTCGAGACCATGTTGACGCCGAGGTAGGGGCGGCCCGGCGGCGCGAGCTCGTGCAGGCGCAGGCCCTCGGCGAGCTCCTCGGGGGAGATCGGCCGGCGCTCGGGATGGATCAGCTGCACCCGCGCAGCCTAGGTCAGTTGGCGCGCAGCACGCAGTAACCGGGGAACTCGAAGCCGCGCCCCGGCCGGAGGCCGCGCCCGGCCCGGTAGATCCCGCCGTCCGACGGCTGCTCCGCTACGAACGCGTTCTCGACGCCGTGGCGCTCGCGCCGCTGGTCGACCCGGATCCGGCGCGAGACGACCTGGAGCAGGCCGGCGCCGGCGCGCCGGCCGTACGCGTCGGTCCTGAACCGCGACGGGCCGCTGTTGCGGACCAGCCAGCGCGGGTGGAGGACCGTGCGGCGGTCGCCCTTGCAGCGCGAGTCCCAGCCCGCGGGGTCGGCGGCGCCGCAGGCGGCGGGCTTGTTGAAGACCACGCGCCCGGGGTCGGCCGGGTCGAACTGCGTGATCGCGTTGTGGACCGCCGAAGGCCGGGCGCGCTCGGAACACGCCGCCCACGTCGAGCGCGGTCGCCCATTCCTCGTATGTCGAGCGGCAGCCCGGCACCGGCAGCAGCCGCCAGGACCGGCGGGCCTCGCGCCCCGGGGCAGTTCGGCGACCGCCTCGCCGAAGTCGGCCATCTGGCGCGTTCGCGCCAACATGCGACGGCCGCGCTCGCGGAACAACCAGGTCTCGAGCGAGTGGAAGCGCACCGTCCCGCGCCGCGGCGAGCCCGATCCCTGGTGCAGCACGATCATCCACGCGAGCCCCTTCCGGTCCTCGTTCGCGACGAAGACCTTGAAGCCGGCGTGCGCCTCCGGGCTGCCCGCGTAGTCGCTCACGAGGCCGAAGGCGGGCATGCCCGAGCGGCCGAAATACCTGAACGCACGCGGGTTTGAGCCGTGCTCGTGCCCGAACGCGCAGCCGAAGCGAGGATCGCGCGGCGGGTGCCACGTCGCCCAGGAACGCCCGCCGCGCTGGACCGTGTGCTCGTCATGCACCCACTCCGCGCAGACCGGCGTTCCGTCGGGTGCGGGCGGCTGCGAGTGGTCCACGGGGTCGGCCGCCCACGCCGCGGGGGCGGTCATGAGCAGGGCTACCATCGAGGAGGGCTGCGAGCCGCACGGACGTCGCGACACGCTAGCGAGCGTGATGTTGCGCCCCGTGGGGTGTTCCATGTTCAGGCGACTAGCCAGCCCATGACCCCGAGAGCGCTCTTCCACCCTGCCCGACTGGCCCGCAGGCCCGTGCTCTCGACGCAGTCGGACGAGCGCCTGGTGGACCTGGCGCGGGCCGGCTCGGACCCCGCGTTCGAGGCGATCGTCGAGCGCTACCGGCGCGCTCTGATGCGCTACGTCTCGCGCCTGCTGCCGCCGGAGCGGGCCGAGGACGTGGTCCAGCAGTCCTTCGTGAAGGCCTACGAGGCGATGCACCGCGACGCCGCCGAGCTGAACCTCAGGCCGTGGCTGTACCGGATCGCCCACAACGGCGCCCTTAACGCCCTGCGCGACCGCGCCCTCGGCCACGCCGAGCTCGACGAGCGCATCGACGGCGTGGAGCGCCCCGACCAGGCATTCGAGCGCGCCGCCGGCCTGCGCGAGCTGCTCGTGGCGGTGCAGGCCCTGCCCGAGCGCCAGCGCGACGCGATCCTGCTGCGCGAGCTCGAGGGGCGCAGCTACGAGGAGATCGCGGCGGCGCTCGGCGTCACCGACGGCGCCGTGCGCCAGCTCCTGAACCGCGCGCGCAACTCGCTGCGGGCCGCCGCCGCGGCGGTCGTGCCCGGGCCGCTGGTGGCGCGCGTGGCGGCAAGCGCGGACTCGGCCGAGCCGGTGGCCGCGCGGATGGCCGAGCTGGTCGGGGTCGGCGCGCGGCGCGCTGGCGATGAAGGTGTGCGCGACGGCGCTCGTGACCGGCGCGGTGGTGGGCGGCGCGGCGGTCGTGCCGGACGTGGGACACGAGCAGCAACGGGTGAGCGCGAGCGAACGACCGGCGCCGAGGACGGCCCGTCCGGACTTACCGGTCGCAGACGACCGGTAGTCCGGGACGTCCGCCGTCATTGCCGTCGCGGGGGCGAGCGCGACTCCGGCGAGCGCGGCGAACGGCGCGAGCGACGGCCGGGAGCGGGTCCGGCGACGACGGCGGCGACCGCGAGGGCCGGCGCGGCCCGGGCGACGGCGACGGCGAGGACCGCAGCGGCCACGGCGGCGGCGGCGACGAGCGTCGACGACCACAGCGGGCCCGGCGGCGGCGATGACCGCAGCGGCCACGACGGCGGGGACAACAGCGGCCCGGGCGGCGGCGGACAGCAGCGGCCCGGGCGGCGGTGGCGACGAGCCCGAGATCGCCGAGGACAACAGCGGCCCGGGCGGCGGCGGAGACGGGCCCGACGGCATCGAGCTGGACAACACCGGCCCCGGCGGAGGCGGCTCGTCCGGCTCCGGGAGCGACGACCCGGACCCGCTCGAGACGGACAGACTCCGGCTCCGGGTCCGGCTAGCCGATCGCGACCATGCGGTCGATCGGCACCCGGGCTCGCTCGGCCAGGGCGGGATCGACCTTCACGACGGGCTTCAGGTCGCGCAGGGCGTCACGCAGCTTCGGCAGCGTGATCATCTTCATGTAGCGGCAGGAGGCCGCGCGGTTCGCGGGGATGAAGTCCTTGCCGGGGTTCTCCTTCGCGAGCGGGTGGAGCATCCCGGTCTCGGTCGCGACGATGAACGTGTCGGCGTCGGAGTGGCGCGCGAAGTCGAGCATCCCGCCCGTCGAGAGCATGTGGGTGCGCTCGGGGTCGACGTCGCCGGCGGCCACGTACTCCATCACCTGGGTCGTGCAGCCGCACTCGGGGTGGATCATGAACTCGGCGCCGGGGTGGGCGGCGCGCACCGCCGAGATGTCCGCGGGCCGGATCCCGGCGTGCACGTGGCACTCGCCGTCCCACACGTGCATCCGCCTGCCGATCGTGCGCTCGACGTAGGCGCCCAGCCACATGTCCGGGCCGAAGAGGATCTCCGTGTCCTCGCCGTGCTCGCGGTAGATGTGCTCCACGACCTGCACCGCGTTCGCCGAGGTGCAGCAGTAGTCCGTCTCGGCCTTCACCTCGGCCGTGGTGTTCACGTACATGACGACGATCGCGCCGGGGTGCTTCGCCTTCCAGGCGCGCAGCTGGTCGGCGGTGATCGAGTCCGCCAGCGAGCAGCCCGCGTCGAGGTCCGGCAGCAGCACGGTCTTGCCCGGCGACAGGATCGAGGCGGTCTCCGCCATGAAGTGGACGCCGCAGAAGGCGATCACGTCGGCGTCCGTGTCCGCCGCCCGGCGCGAGAGCCCGAGCGAGTCGCCCACGAAGTGGGCCACGTCCTGGATCTCGGGCACCTGGTAGTTGTGGGCCAGGATGACCGCGTTCCGCTCCTCCGCCAGCGCGCGCACCTCGGCGGCCATGCGCGTCGTGTCCTCGGGGCTGAGCGGCGAGCCGGGCCGGCGGGCGACAGTGTGGGCAGCTCGATGGGCTTCATCGCGGTTTTTGCCTTATAGTCGAAAACCGTGCCGAACCAGCATACCAGCCAGCGGGCGCCCATCGCCCACCCACGTGACGCTCGCCGTGGTGCTCCAGGTGCGCGGCGATTCGCTCTGCGCGCTGCTCTGGCAGCGCGGCCCGGCCGCCGTTCGAGGGCGCGTGGTCGCTCCCGGGCGGCTACCTCGAGCCGGGCCACGCGCTCGAGCGACTCGATCCGCACCCAGCTCGCCCGCAAGGTCGACGTGGCGGAGCTCTCCTGGCTCGAGCAGCTCGAGACGGTCGGCGATCCGGACCGCCACCCGGCCGAGTGGCAGCTCGCGACGGCCTACCTCGGCCTCGTGCCGATGGGGCTCGACCCCGAGCTTCCGCCCGACACCGTCCTGGCACGCCGTCGACGAGCTGCCGGAGGAGCTCGCCTTCGACCACGGCCCGATCGTGCTCGCGGGCCGCGAGCGCCTCCGCGCGAAGCTGTCCTACACGAACATCGGCTTCGCCCTCGCGCCCGCGGACGTTCACGATGTCCGAGCTGTCCGCGATCTACACGGCCGCGCTCGGCTACCCGGTCGACCCCACCAACCTGCGCCGCGTCCTCGAGCGCCGCGGCCTGCTCGAGGACATCGGCGAGCGCCGCTCGCCCGGCCCGGGCGGCGGCCGGCCGGCCGCGGTCTACCGGTTCGGCTCGCGCGACCTCGCCGTGACGGACCCGTTCGCGGTGCTGCGCCCGCCTACACGCGGCTCGAGCAGCAGGCTGACGTCGAGCGCCGGCGCCGAGTGCGTGAGCGCGCCGACGCTGATGTAGTCCACGCCGGTCTCGGCGACCGCTCGCACGGTGTCGAGCGTGATCCCGCCGGAGGCCTCCAGCTCGGCGCGCCCGTCCGCGAGCTCGACGGCCCGGCGCAGGTCGTCCGGCGCCATGTTGTCGAGCAGGATCCGCGGCACGCCGGCGGCCACGGCCTCCTCGACCTCAGCGAGCGTCGCGCACTCCACCTCGACGGTCACGCCCTCGGGCGCGCGCTCCAGCGCGAGCCTCGTGGCCTCGCCCACCCCGCCCGCCAGCGCCGCGTGGTTCTCCTTCACGAGGATCGCGTCGTAGAGCCCGCTGCGGTGGCTGACGCCCGCCGCCCGTGCGCACCGCCTCCTTCTCCAGCTCGCGCAGCCCGGGGGTCGTCTTGCGCGTGTCGAGGATGCTCGCGCCTGTGCCCTCCACCGCCTCGACGTAGCGCGCGGTGAGCGTCGCGACCCCGGACAGCCGCCCGAGGAAGTTGAGCGCCACGCGCTCCGCGGCCAGGATCGAGGCGGCCGAGCCCTCGATCTCCGCGATGGCGCCGGCCTCGCGCCACTTTCCCTCCGGGCAGTGGGCCATGAAGGCGAGCTCCGGGTCGACGCGCTGGAACACGGCCTGCGCCACCCGGAGGCCGGCGATCACGCCCGGCTCCTTCTGGACGATGCGGGCGCTCGCCTGCGCTCCCTCGGGCACCACCGCGCGTGTCGTGAGGTCGCCGTCGCCGAGGTCCTCGGCGAGGGCGCGCTCGATCGCGTCGCTCATCGGGCCGCGGCGGGGGTCCGGTCGATGCCGGCCGCCGCGTAGGCGTCGGCCTCGTCCAGCGTCTCGCGCTCGAGGAGCGTCTCGGCGAGCGAGTCGAGCTTGTCGCGGTTGTCGGCCAGGAGCCGCTCGGTGGCGTCCTGCTCCTCGTCGACGATCCGGCGCACCTCGGCGTCGATCAGCTCCTGCGTGGCCTGGGACACCGGCTCGGCGCCCGGCAGCAGCGGGCTCTGCCCGTCCTGCGGCGCGACCGTGAGGAAGCCCACCTTCTCGCTCATCCCCCAGCGCTCGACCATCCCGCGCGCGATCCGCGTGACCTGCTGGATGTCGGACTCCGCGCCGGTGGTGGCGTCGCCGAACACGAGCACCTCGGCCATCCGCCCGCCGAGTGAGACGCGGATCTTCGCGCGCAGCTCCTGCTCCGAGTAGTTGAAGCGGTCGTCCTCCGGCGTCGAGAGCGTGACGCCGAGGGCCTGCCCGCGCGGGATGATCGAGACCTTGCGAACCGGGTCGGCTTCCGGCGTGAGCATGCCGACGACCGCGTGCCCGCCCTCGTGGTAGGCGATCCGGCGCCGGTCCTCCTTGCCGATCAGGACCTTGCGCTCGGCGCCGAGCACGATCTTCTCGAGGGCGTCCGTGAAATCGCCGTACTCGACCTTGTCGTGGTTTCGCCGGGCGGCCAGGAGCGCCGCCTCGTTCACGAGGTTGGCGAGGTCCGCGCCGACCATGCCGGGCGTGCTCGACGCGAGGCGGTCGACGTCGGCGCCGTCCGCCAGCGGCACGGAGCGCGTGTGCACGCGCAGGATCGCCGCGCGCCCCGCCGCGTCGGGCGCCTGCACGAACACGCGGCGGTCGAAGCGCCCGGGGCGCAGCAGCGCCGGGTCGAGCACCTCGGGCCGGTTGGTCGCGCCGAGCACGATCACGTTCGCGTCCGTGTCGAAGCCGTCCATCTCGGTCAGGATCTGGTTGAGCGTCTGCTCGCGCTCGTCGTGCGAGCCGAGCGCGCCCGGCGCCGCCGCGCGAGCGCCCGACGGCGTCGAGCTCGTCGACGAAGATGATCGCCGGGGCGGCGTCCTTCGCCTGCTGGAAGAGGTCGCGCACGCGCGAGGCGCCGATGCCGACGATCGCCTCGATGAACTCGGACGCGGACGCCGAGAAGAACGGCACGCCGGCCTCGCCGGCCACCGCGCGGGCGAGCAGCGTCTTGCCCGTGCCGGGGGCGCCCGCGAGCAGCACGCCGCGCGGGATGCGCGCGCCGAGCCGCCGGTAGCGGTCCGGGTTCTTCAGGAAGTCGACGACCTCGACGAGCTCCTGCTCGGCCTCCTCGATCCCGGCGACGTCCTTGAAGGTCACGTCCTGCGAGGCCGGCTCGACCCGCCGCGCGCGGCTGCGGCTGAACTGGCTGAGCATGCCGCCGCCGCCCGCGCGCCGCGGCTCGCCGGAAGAGGAACACGAACAGCGCCACCAGCAGGATCGTCGGACCGAAGCTGAACAGGATCGTCTCGAGCAGCGAGCGCTCGCCGGGGGGCTCGGCGCTGATGACGACGTTGTTCGTCTCGAGCAGGCTCGACAGCTCCCGGTCGTTGGCGAACGTCGGGATCTGGGTCTCGAAGCGCTTGGCCGAATCGCCCTCGTATGTGACCTCGCGCTTGAACTCGCCCTTGACGGTGTCGCCGCTGGCCGAGATCTCCTTGACGTTCGCGGCCCGGACCTGGGTGAGGAAGGTCGGGTTGTACGGCACCTTGATCTTGTCCTCCGGCGGCGCGAAGACCGCCACGATCACCCAGTTGAGGACGAACAGGGCGAGCAGGATCGTGATGAAGCGCCGCGGGCTCCAGGGGATCATCGGCGGCTTCTGAGGCGCGCCGCTCACGCGCAGGTTGCCGCGCTTCGGGTCAGGCGGGGGCGGTGCCGTGCGCGGGTCGGGAGCGCGAACCTCGTCAGCCATACGCCCATGCTAGGGACGAGGCGTGTGCAACTTCTCGCCCCCGGCCGGTCTTTGGTGGACAATGGTCAGCGTGCGTTGCGGCATTGGGCTCGCCCTCAGCGCTCTCGTAGTCGCCGCGACGGCCGCCGCGCCGGCCAGCGCCGCTGTGATCTGCGTCGGCCTTCCTCAGCGTCAGGGCCTCCAGGGCTGCGACGACCTCCGCCAGGGCCTCCAGGAGACTCTCGACGCGGCCGCCGAGCGCGCGGGCGCGGACACGGTCCGCATCTTCGGGACTACGCACCTGGTTCCGGCGGGGCTCGTTTACTCGGACCGGGGCCAGCCCGACAACGCGGTGGTGATCGAGGAGGGGGCCGACTGCGACCGGTACGGCTGCACGCAGGTCTCGCTGGAAGGCGGCCCTCTCGGGGGCAGCATGCTGTCGTTCGCCGGGGGCGGGGGCGCGCAGGTGACGGTGACCGGGCTGGGCTTCAAGCCCGACAGCGGCGTCACGGCGTTCGCGCTGCCCGCGGGAGCTGAGGCGGAGGGCGTATGGGTGACGGGCAGGGACGGGTCGACGGGCATCCGCTCGAACGGCACTCCGGAGCGGCCTGTCGTGATCCGCTCAGGCCACATCGAGCACGAGGTCGGCGGGGCGCGGGACGTCGGGATCGACGCGACCGGCACGACCGTTCTCGAGGACGTGATCCTCGGCGCAGACATCGCCGCTCGCTCGCGCGCCGCCGGCAGCCTCGACATCCGCGGTGGGACGATCTCGGGCCCGACCGCGGTGACGGGCACGAACGCGCGTCTGCTCGGGACCGCGGTGGACCTGCGCCGCGTAGCCGGGCCTGCCATCGGGCTCGAGGCCGCGTGTGAGGGCCCGGCGGCCGCCGACGCCGAGCTCGTGGCGACGAACGTGACGCTGCTGGCGGACGGCGCGCCCGAGAGCACGGGCGTGCGCGCGGTCGTGCGCGGGGGCGACGGCGAGTCGTGCGACGCGGTCGCGCGCATCAACAGCACGATCCTTAACGGGGTCACCACGACGCTGGACGCGGCCGGCGAGGCCGGCTCGGGAGCGGCTCCACAGGACGGCGTGGCTCGCGTCGAGGCGGCGTACTCGAACTTCAGCGCGGCCGCGGTCCAGCAGAGCGGCCCCTCGGAGATCGAGACCGCCTTCCCGGGGCGGAACCTCGACGCGGACCCCGGCTTCAACCCGCTCGTCATCTATCCCGACTACGCCCTGCGCTGGAACTCCCCGCTCGTCGACAGCGGCGACCCGGCGGCGCCGGAGGAATGGCAGCAGCGCTGGATCAGGGTCCGTCACGGGCGGCGTGACATCGGCGCCGACGAGTACGACTTCTTCACGCCGTCGATCTACCCCACCGCCGAACCGTACGGCGTGGTCCGCCGAGGCAGGAGCGTTCAGCTCAGGTCGGTCCCGTTCGACCAGGACTACGAGCCGATGCAGGTCCGCTGGAGGTTCTCGGACGGCACGGTCAGCGAGTACGAAGCGCGCTTCCCAGTCGACGAGCCGAGGATCGAGCGCTACTACCCGGTGGTCGGCACCTACGTCGAGCGGGTCACGGCCACGGACCCGACGGGTCTCTCCACGGCCGGCAGCGTCCGAGTGCGGGTCGTCCGCCAGCGCATGGAACGGCTCTGGTTGTCGAGGCCGCGATTCCGGGTCGCCCCGACGCGTCACCACTTCATGGACGTCTACATCAGGTTCCGCATGGCCGCACCGGACACCGTCACGTTCCGGATCGAACGAGCCATCGCTCGCCGGCGCGGCCGCGGGCTGCGCTGGGTCCGCATGAGAGGCTCCTTCCGCGCGTTCGGCGGCCCCGGCACGAATGGCCGCCAGTTCAACGGGTGGCTCCGGGGGCGCCGGCTGCGGCCCGGTCTCTACCGGGTCGTCGCGGCTCCGCTCGGCGTGCGGCCGCTCCGGGCGCGATTCCAGATCATCCGCTGACCATCGGCCGCGCGCCCAATATCGTTCGTGGCGTGAAGCAGCAGCTGAAGCCGCTCTTCGACCAGGTGGTCATCAAGGAGCTCGATCCGGACCGGGTCCGGCGCTCCGGGCTGGTCCTGCCGCCCGGCGAGCACGAGACCCCGCCTCAGCACGGCATCGTGCTCGCGGTGGGCCCCGGGCTCGACTGGTGGAGCGGCATGGGCATCAAGATGCCGGTCGCCCCGGGCGACCACGTGGTCTTCCCCGGGAGTGCGGGAGTCTGGGTGGACATCGAGGAGGAGCGGCTGCTCGTGTGCCGCGTCGGCCAGCTGCTGGGGGTGCTCGAGGAGCTTGACGAGCCGAGCGAGGGCAGCCTAGGCGGCGGCAGCTCCGTCGCCGGCACGTCTGAGTAGCTCGGCGCGCACGAACTCGTCCAGGTCGCCGCGCCAGCACCGGTGCGCGCGTGGGGCCAGTTCTTGCCGTTCTCTTACCGCCCCCTTGGCGGCGACCTCGATGCTCACGGCATGTCGCGTTCCGACGAGACCTACATCGTCCGGGTCCGCCCCGAGGAGGGTGACGCAGTCGTCGAGGACGTCCGCTCGCCCCGCAGGCGCCGCCACGTCCGGAACCTCTCGGAGCTCGGCGCGCTGATCAAGGGTTGGCAGCAGCCGCAAACGCCTGAACCTCCCGAGCATAAGGAGAACTCATGAGAAGCACCCGGCTCGCGCTCGCAGCCGCGACGGCGCTCCTGGCGATGGCCGCTCCGGCGCTTGCGATCGTTCCCGTTGTCGCGCCGACACCATCGGGGACGACGGTCAACATCTCGAACGCGTTTGGGACACAGACCGACCCGCACGTGAGCGGCTCACGCGTCTCCTACTCGAACGAGGCGTCGAGCCCCGAAAGCATTCGCTACTTCGACTTCGCTACCGGCGCCACGACGACAGTTCCAACCGCAAACGGGGATGGCGACGTGCTCTCCGACCTGTTCGGATCCATGATCGTCTTCACGCGCTTCACCGACACGGGATCCTCGATCACCTCGCACGACGTCTCGACCGGCGCGCAGGCCACGCTAGCCCCTGGTGGATCTCCGATCCGGACGGGTGCGGCAATCGGAGGCCGGACGGTCGCGTGGGAGGATTTCACCGGGCCATTCGTACCATCCGAGGTCGGGGTCTACGACCTCGACACCGGCGCTTCGAGCCTGCTGACGAACGATCCGGGCTACGACCTCGACCCGGCGGTCAGCCCTGACGGGAACACGATCGCCTGGACGAGGTGCGCCAGTGCGGCCGGCGTTTGCGATGTTTATTCCGCCGTTCGGAACGCGTCCGGAGCCTGGGCGGAAAGTCCAGTCTCGGCCACGGCCGGCGACGAAGAAAGCGACCCCGACACGAACGGCTCGCTGGTCGTCTACTCGTCCAGTGGTTTGCTCGGCCAGGACATCCGCTGGCGGGCGCCGGGCGGCGGGGACGAGCAGCGACTCGAGCTCCCCGGATCGGTCGAGTCGCGACCGACCATCAGCGGTGACCTGATCGCGTTCGAGAGCACCACCGGAGGCGATACCGACGTCGGGCTCTACGACGTCGTCACGAACCGACTCCACTGGGTCGCGGCGGGGGAAACGAACGCGGCGCTCTCCGACGTTTCGTTCGACGCTGCGACCGGTCGGGGGCGGATCGTGTACATCGCCCCCGCAGGCGTACACGGAGTGGACGTTCTCGCCTTCACCTTCACGCTCGACACCGATGGCGACGGGATCGCCGACCCGCTCGACAACTGCCGCGTGGATGCGAATGCCGACCAGGCGGACCTGGACGGCGACGGACTCGGAGACGCCTGCGACCCGGATATCGACGGCGAC
This sequence comes from uncultured Thermoleophilaceae bacterium, assembly GCA_963786845.1. GTDB lineage: Bacteria > Actinomycetota > Thermoleophilia > Solirubrobacterales > Thermoleophilaceae > JACVRW01. Next base: position 58,844 of record CAWBAP010000017.1, on the reverse strand, counting down.
GGCGTCCCCAACGGCCAGGACGCCTTCCCGCGCGACCCTGCCGAGAGCCTCGACAGCGACGGCGACGGTGCCGGCGACAACAGGGACAACTGCCCCATGACCGCAAACCCGAGCCAGGCAGACGGCGACGGTGACGGGATCGGCGACGCCTGCGACGTAGCCGTGCCGACTGGCGCATGCCTCTCCGTGGGCGCCGGAGCGTTCGGAATCGAGCCAAGGAAGGCGTTTGCTCTCGGAGTCCTGAGGTCGAGGAGCGGGTTCGTTCTCGGCGGGCTCGTCTATCTCGATCGCGCGCGGAGCGTGAAGCTGAGGAGCAGGTCGATCACCGCGGTGACGTGCACGAATAGAGAGGCAAGGATTCAGGGCACCGCGACCGTCAACGGGGCAGGGTCGTACACGTTCACGGCCACCGTGGCCGACATCAGCACCTCGGGAGTCGGGGATACCTTCGCGCTGACGGTCTCGAACGGCTACTCGGCCGCGGGCGCGCTTGCCGCAGGGCGCGGCAACGTGGTCGTCATCGCTCGCTAGTGACGCACATCAGCAGTGTCAAGTCCCACAACGAAAGGAGCGACCATGAAACGGTTGCTGTTGGTCATGACCCTGGTGCTCGCCGTCGGCTTGCCGGCGAGCACGGCCTCCGCCGCCAGCGACAAGGCGGGCTGCGTAGGCCAGTTCTCGACGTTCTTCGCCCACGGCGGCGACGGGAGACATCGCTCGGAAGTGGCGCAGAACTTCGCGCACAACGCGAAGCCGGCAGGCCGCAATGTGTACAGCCACGTGGCGCAGTTCCACGGGAACCTCCAGGAGTGCTCCGACCAGACGGGCTAGGCCCGGCGGAGTAGCTCCGCGCGCACGAACTCGTCGAGGTCGCCGTCCAGGACGCCCTGGGCGTTGCCGACCTCGACGTTCGTGCGGCCGACCCGACCGCCGGCTACATCAGGGCGCGGGTCTCCTCCGCTCGCCTCGTCAGGCCCAGCTCCTCGAAGCGCGCCATTGCCTGCTCTACCAGCGCGCGCTCCTCGCGCAGGACGCCGAGCGCCCTCAACGCGAACGGCTCGGTGTATCCGCCAGACCCGAGGGCGCCCGGGGCCTCGGCCTCGACCCCATTCCGATCCCGCAGGGCGACGAACACATCGAGACGCGCCGCCGGGTAGTCGATGTCGTGGAAGTCGTGCGTCGGGTTGGCCGCCAGCAGCTCCTCGGCCCGATCCAGGTCTCCCCGGAGGAGCGCCAACCGCAGCAGCGCCGGCTCCTTCTCGAACGGGCCGCCCATGGAGGCGACCACCGCAGCATGCTCCTCGAGCCGGCGGGCTTCCGCGTCGTCGCCCAGCTCCGCGTGCGCGAGCGCGGCCATCAGCAGCATCCGCCAGTTGAACTGGCAGGGCGTATCCGCGTTGGCGGCGGCGGCCAGTTCCGCGCGCCCGGTGAGGTCGCGGGCCGGCTCCCAGGCGCACTCCAGGAACTCCACGAGCATCAGGACCGCCACGCCGTGAACCTCGTGGTGGGCCGTGAGCCGGGCAACAACGGCGTCGTACAGCTCGGCGAACCGTCTTCCCTCGGCCATCAACCCGAGCCTGAGGTACGCGAAGGTGGCGAACATGTAGCGCCCCGCCGTGCGGTCGTGGTCGGTCGACTGATCGACCGTCGCCACGCCGCGGTCCGCGTATTCGCGCGCCTCCTCGAGGTCCCCGGCCGCGGTGGCGCAGGTCATGATGGCCTCCGCGCCGTAGCCGATCAACGCCGGGTCTCCAAGCTCCTCGGCGAGGGCATACGCCGTCCGGGCGTCCTCGGCTCCCGACGCGGGATCGAGCAGCGCGCGCGCCACGAGCGCGCGTGCCCGGGCCCACTTGCCCGCCTCCGGCTGCTCCAGCGCCCGGCTCGCCCACGCCTCCACCTCGTCCCGAGCAGGCGGATGCTTCCACATGTAAGGGCGGCTGCCCTCGAGGGCAAGCCTGGCCCAGACCTCCGCCTCGGCGCGGCCGTCGCGGGCCACGTCCACGGCCCGTTCCATCTCGTCCCGGAACCGGTCCATGTCGAAGCGCTCCTGGCTCGCGCGGGCTGCGCTCAGCCACATCTCGAGGCGCTCGTCGTCGTCCTGAGCCAACCCGGCGGCCTGCTCGAACAGATCGGCGGCGTCCCGCATCTCGAAGCGGGCGAATGCGAGCTGGCCCGCGCGGCGCAGCCAGCGGCGTGCGCTCTCTCTCAGGCCGGCGGCACGGTGCTCCTCGCCGCCCCAGGCGATGTCGGCCAGGTCCGGGCGGACGGCCTCGGCATAGTGGTGCGCTATCAGCGGCGCCAACTCCGCGGGTCCCCCCCGGGTGCGCTCGAGCCACTCGGCGAAGCCGGCATGGAGCCGGGCCCGTCTGCCGACCGGAAGGGAGGCATATGCGACCTCCCGGGTCAGCGCGTGCTTGAAGAAGTGCTCCCGCTGGCCCTCGAGGGAGGAGGCCGGGCTTCGGCGGACGAAGTCACGCTCCTCGAGGAGGCCAAGGTCGTCTGGCGGCTCCTCCACGAGCTCCATGACAGCGCTCTCCCAGAACGACCGGCCCACCACCGCGGCGGCCTGCAGGGCGACCTTGTGAGCCATCGGGAGGAGGTCGACGCGAGCCGCGATCACCGCCTGGATCGAGTCGGGCACCTCGATCGCGCCTTGGAGGGGGCTTGCCGCCCAGCCGCCGTTCTCGCGGCTGAGCTTCCCGCTGTCGAGGAGCGCCTGGAGCACCTCCTCCACGAAGAACGGATTGCCCTCGGCGCGGTCGAGAACGAGCTCGCGCACGGGGGCCGGCAGGTCGCTCGCTACGGCGTCGAGCATCCGCTCCGAGTCGGCTCGCGAGAGCGGATCGAGGCAGATCCTCGAGACGTTGCGGCGCCCCGCGCCCCAGGCCGGTAGGCGGTCCACGAGCTCCGCCCGGGCCGTCGCGAGGAGCATGAGCGGCCCGCTCGCGTCGCGGACGGCGTGGTCGAGGAGCTCGAGCAGAGCCTCGTCAGCCCAGTGGAGGTCCTCGACGACGACGATGGCCGGCGCCCCGTCGGCAGCGATCTCCTCGAAGAGGCCGACCCATGCCCGACGCAGCCGGTCGCGGGCCTCCAGGGGGTGCAGCTCCTCGCCGGGGTCGAGGCCGAGCGTGAGGCCCAGGATCCGCCTGGCGCCGAGCCGCTCCACGATGTTCTCGGGCGGATCGGTGTCGCCGATGCCGAGCCGCTGCTTGAGGATCTGTGCGAGCGGCCGGTAGGTCACGGCCCGGCCGTATGCGAGACAGCGGCCCACGTACCAGCGGGCCGCAGCGGAACCCAGCGAGTCTCGGAACGCCCACAGGACGCTCGTCTTGCCGACCCCGGCGTCGCCCACGATCGTCACGAGATGCGGCTTCTCGTCCTCGACCACGCGGCCGTATGTGACCCTGAGGAGGTCGAGCTCGCTTTCGCGGCCCACGAAGGTCCTGGCCAGCCCACGCACCCCGCGAGGCCGAACCCGATCGAGGGCGCGCACCAGAAGCTGGGCGCCGTTCCGGGCGTCCACCTCGAAGGCGCCGCGCACCGAGGCGGCCGCACGTTCGCCCAGCACGATCTGGCCTGTGGCGGCGCCGCGGGCGAGCCGGGCCGCAAGGGCCACGGGGGCTCCCGTGATGGAGGCCGCCCCTCGCCCCCTCCGCCGGTCACGACCTCGCCGCTCTCGACGCCCATCCGCACGGAGACCGAGTCGCCCAAGGCCTCGTCCAGCCGGCTGCGAGCGGCCAGCGCCGCGTGGAGCGCGCGCTCGGCGTGGTCCTCCTTCGCCGCCGGCGCTCCGAAGGTGGCGAGGAGCGCACCCCCCACCGCCCACTCGATCCTGGCGCCCGCCGTCTCGAGCTCCTCGACCACTTCGGCGTGCGCCCGATCGAGGAAGGCCCGCAGGCGCTCCGGATCGGGGTCCGGCTCGGACGACGTGCCGAGATCGGCGAACACGACGGTTACGAGCTTCCGCTCCTCGATCTCCGCCGGCGGGGGTAGCGTCACCGGCTGCGGTGCCGGGGTCGCAGGCGCCTCCAGCGCGGGATCCTGTTCGAGGATCGCTTGCTCCAACCTGCGCAGGTCTTGGCCCGGCTCGATCCCGAGCTCGTCCACGAGCGCCCGGCGGGCCTCGCGGTAGGTCTCGAGCGCCTCGGCCTGGCGCCCCGAGCGGTAGAGCGCCAGCATCAGCTGCCCGACCAGCTGCTCCCGCAGCGGATGGCGCGCCGCCAGCCCCTCGAGCTCGCCGACGAGCTCGGCCGCGTGGCCGGCCTGGAGGTCGGCCTCGATGCGGTCCTCCGTGGCGGCGAGGCGCAGCTCCTCGAGCCGGGCGAGCTCGGCCTGCGCGAACGGCTCGTAGGCCAGGTCGGAGAGCGGCGGCCCGCGCCACAGCGAGAGCGCCTCGCCCAGGCTCTCCGACGCGCCCCGCGGGTCGCCCGCGGCCAGCGCCCCGCGGCCCTCGGAGGCGAGCCGCTCGAAGCGGTCGAGGTCGAGCTCGTCCCGCTCGAGCTCGACCGCGTAGCCGGGCGGGCGCGTCACGATCACCCCTTCGCCGAGCGCCTTGCGCAGCTGCGAGACGAACACCTGCACGCTCTTGACCGCCGTGCTCGGCGGGTGCTCGGCCCACAACTCGGCGACCAGCCGATCGGTCGAGACGACCTCGCCGGCGTTCAGCAGCAGGATCGCGAGCACGGAACGCTGCTTCGCCCCACCCAGCTCGAGCCGGTGCTCGCCGCGCCATACCTCGAGCGGCCCGAGAATGCGAAAGTCCATCGCGCTTACCCACGGCGAACGTAGCACCGCTGCGCGCCTGGGGCCAGTTCTTGCCGTTCTCTTACCGCCCCCTTGGCGGCGACCTCGATGCTCGCGGCATGTCGCATTCCTGGACGTCCCGACCAGATCGATCGAAGGGGAGGCCCCGAATGACGCTGCGCCCGCTGTTCCTCACGCTGCTGCCGGCCCTGGCCGGCCTCGCCCTGCTCGCTCCGGCGAGTGCCATGGCCGTACCGCCCGCCAACGACAACTTCGCGAACGCCCAGACCGTGAACGGGCCCGCGGTATCCCAGGCGGGGACGAACGTGGAGGGCACCAATGAGACCGGTGAGCCCGATCACGGCATCGACGAAGGGGGCAGGTCGGTCTGGTACACGTGGACCGCCCCCAGCTCGGGCAGGGTCTCGATCGACACCTGCACCAGCGACTTCGACACGCAGCTCGGCGTCTACACCGGGAGCGCCGTCAACTCCCTGACGACGGTGGCTCAGAACGACGACGTGACGGGCTTCTGCAGCACCGACACCTTCCAGAGCAACGTGCTCTTCGAGGCCGTGGCCAACGCTGAGTACAGGATCGCCGTCGACGGGTTCGAAGCCGGAGAGGGGAACTTCACGCTGGATCTCGAGTACCCGACGGTTCCCGCCAACGACGACTTTGCCGGCGCCGAGGCGCTCAGCGGGACGAGCGACACCGCCACCGGCAACCAGCGCTTCGCCTCCCGCGAGCCGGGCGAGCCCACGCACGCCGCGATCGGCCAGCGGTCGCTCTGGTACAGCTGGACCGCTCCGAACAGTGGCTCGTTCGTAGTCGACACCTGCGGCAGCAGCTTCAACACGCTGCTGGGCGTCTACACGGGAAGCGCGGTCGGCTCGCTCACCCAGGTGGGGGCCAACGACACCGCCACCACGAATTGCGCCGGCCCGGACAGCGCGGTGAGGTTCGAGGCGACCGGCGGCACCGTGTACAGCTTCGCGGTCGACGGAACGACCTTCTTCAACCTGCTCGTGGACGCGGGTGACGTGACGATCAACCTGGCGTCTGTGTCTTCTGACCTCGCGATTGCACCGACGGAGCTCGCCTTCCCCGCCCAGCCGCTCGGCACGATCAGCCCCTCGCAGCAGGTGTTCGTGTTGAACATCGGGGCGGGCGCGGTGAATGTCTCACAGGTGGTCGTGCGGGGAACACATCCCGACGATTTCATCAAGTCCAGCGACAGCTGCAGCGGGGCAATCGCCCAGTCGGAGACCTGTTCAGTAGGGGTCCGGTTTGCACCGGAGGCCGTGGGAGCCCGCAGCGCGACGCTGGTCATCAACAGCGACGATACGGCTAGCCCGCACACGGTCACGCTCTCTGGAACCGGCTCCGCCGCTCCGGTAGGCCCGCCCGGCCAGGACGGGGACGACGGCACTCCCGGGCCGCAGGGCACAGGCGGACCCCAGGGCAATGTGGGCCCGCAGGGAGCTCCGGGGAGCCAAGGCGCCCAGGGTCCCGCCGGCCGCAACGCAGTGGTCAGATGCAAGCCGGGGAAGGCCCGGCGGGGCAGGGTGAAGGTGACCTGCCGGGTGCGGTTCGTCGCGTCGGCGCGCACGAGGGCGACCGCGCGGCTGCTGCGCGGAGGGAAGGTCTACGCCAGCGGCCGTAGCATGGTAAAGCGCGGGACGGCAGGCGTTGCCCTGCGCCAGCGCCGGCCGCTCGAGGCGGGCCGCTACGTGCTGGAGCTGCGCTTCCGCGACTCGGCACAGCGGACGAGCACGCTGCGTCAAGTGGTGATCCTGAGGGGCTAGGCCCGGCGGAGTAGCTCCGCGCGCACGAACTCGTCGAGGTCGCCGTCCAGCACGCCCTGGGCGTTGCCGACCTCGACGTTCGTGCGGTGGTCCTTGACCATCGTGTACGGGTGGAGCACGTATGAGCGGATCTGCGAGCCCCAGGCCACGTCCTGGGCCTCCCCCTTCTCCTTCGCGATCTCCTCCTGGCGGCGGCGCTCCTCCAGCTCGAGCAGCTTGCCCTTCAGCATCTTCATCGCGGTGTCCCTGTTCGACGACTGCGAGCGCTCGTTCTGGCACTGCACGACGATGCCGGTGGGCCGGTGGGTGATCCGCACGGCGGAGTCGGTCTTGTTCACGTGCTGGCCGCCCGCACCCGAGGCCCGGTAGGTGTCGATCTGGATGTCGTCAGGCTCGATCTCCACCTCCACCGCGTCCTCCACGAGCGGCGCCACCTCCAGGCCCGCGAAGGCGGTGTGGCGGCGCGACTGAGCGTCGTACGGCGAGATCCTCACGAGGCGGTGCACGCCCTTCTCAGCGCTGAAGAGGCCGTAGGCGTTCTCGCCGCGGGCGATGAAGGTCGCCGACTTGATCCCCGCCTCCTCGCCCTCGGAGGCCTCCTTGATCTCGACCTTCATGCCGCGCCGGTCGGCCCAGCGCATCTCCATGCGCAGGAGCATCTCCGCCCAGTCCTGGGAGTCGGTGCCGCCCGCGCCGGCGTTCACGGTCACGACCGCGTCGCCCGCGTCGTAGTCGCCCGCGAACAGGCGCGCCTCCTCGAGCTCGGCGAGCCGCGCCCCGATGGACGCGCGCTGCGCCTCGAGCTCCGCGGCCATGGAGTCGTCGTCCTCGGCGAGCTCCTCGAGCGTCTCCATGTCCTCGATGTCGGCCTGGAGCGAGCGGAACGTCTCGAGCCGCCGCCCGATGGACGAATGCTCCGCGGACACCGACGCGGCGCGATCCTGGTCGTCCCAGAAGCCGGGCGCCTGCATGGCGCCCTCGAGCTCAGCTAGGCGAGCTTCCAGCGCAGGAGGGTCAAAGAGAGTCCGCGAGCAGCTTCAGCTGGCCGCGGAGGCCATTGACGTCATTAGGCGCCATGGCACTTCTTGAACTTCTTGCCGGATCCGCACCAGCACGGGTCGTTGCGTCCGATCTTCTCGGTGTCGTCGAGGCGCCGGGTCTCGATCGGCGCGGGCATCGACTCGACCGACTCGGCCGCCATCTGGCCGGCCTCGGCCACGGCGGAGGGCATCGCGGCCCCGGCCGCGGCGGCTATCGCGTCCCGCCCCGCCAGCCCGTGCCCGCCGGAGGTGTTCAGGTTGCGAGTGGCCGACGCGTTCGACCCCATGCCCCAGTTCGGCCCGGCCGCCTTCTGCTCCTCGGTCTGGACCTCGACGTTGAACACGTAGCGGGCGAACTCGTCCCAGATGTTGTTCATGAGCGCCGTGAACATGTCGAAGCCCTCGTTCTTGTAGGCCACGAGCGGGTCGATCTGGGCGAACCCGCGCAGGTGGATGCCCTCGCGCAGGTAGTCCATGTCGTGCAGGTGCTCGCGCCAGCGCTCGTCGATGATCTGGAGCAGCATGAAGCGCTCCAGCGCGCGCATGATCTCCTCGCCCAGCTCCCCCTCGCGCTCGTCGTAGGCCTCGATCACGTCCTCGCGGAGCTGCGCGACCAGCGTCTCGCGGTCGGTGCCCTCCTTGACGTCCTCGACCTCGAAGGAGTGGTCATAGACCTGGTCGAGCTGCGCGAACAGCGCGTCGAGCTCCCAGTCCTCCTGGTACTCGCCGGCCATGTACTCGCGCGCGATCCGCTCGACCGCGTCGGCGATCTGCTCGCGAGCGATCTCGGACATGTCCTGGCCCTCGAGGATCCGGTCGCGGTACTCGTAGATGATCTCGCGCTGCTGGTTCATCACGTCGTCGTACTCGAGGACGCGCTTGCGGATCAGGAAGTTCTGCTCCTCGACCTTCTTCTGGGCGCCCTCGATCTGCTTCGAGAGCATCTTGTGCTCGATCGGGAGCTCGTTGCCGTCGTCGTCGACCTGCGCGAGGAACTTGTTGTCGAGGATCTTGAAGATGCGGTCGCCGGCGAACAGGCGGACCAGGTCGTCCTCGGCGGACAGGTAGAAGCGCGACTCGCCGGGATCGCCCTGGCGGCCCGAGCGGCCGCGCAGCTGGTTGTCGATCCGGCGCGACTCGTGGCGCTCGGTGCCGCAGATGAAGAGGCCGCCGGCCTCCATGACCTTCTCGCGGTCCTCCACCACCTGCTGCTCCATCTTCGGGTAGAGCTCGTCCCAGGCGCTGTTCCACTCGTCGCTGTCCGGCTGGAGGCCGCGCTTCGTGAGCTCGACCTGCGTGAGGTGCTCCTCGTTGCCGCCGAGCTTGATGTCCACGCCGCGGCCCGCCATGTTGGTCGCGATCGTGACGGCGAACGGGCGGCCCGCCTCGGCGATGACCTCGCCCTCGCGCTCCGCGTGCTCCGGCTTCGCGTTCAGGACCGAATGCTTGATGCCGTTCTTGTCGAGCTCCCTCGAGAGCACCTCTGAGACCTCGACCGAGATCGTGCCGACGAGCACCGGCTGCCCGCCGCGGTTGCGCTCCGCGATCTCGTTGACCACGGCTGCCCACTTGCCGTCCTTGGTCTTGTAGATCTGGTCGTTCCGGTCGTTGCGGACCATCGGCCGGTTCGTGGGGATCTCGACGACCTGGAGCTCGTAGATCTTCATGAACTCGGTGGCCTCCGTGAGGGCCGTTCCGGTCATGCCGGCGAGCTTGTCGTAGCGCCGGAAGTAGTTCTGGTAGGTGATCGTGGCGACGGTCTGCGACTCCTCCTGGATCGCCACGCCCTCCTTCGCCTCGACGGCCTGATGCAGGCCCTCGGACCAGCGCCGGCCCTCGAGGATGCGGCCGGTGAACTCGTCGATGATCTTGACCTCGCCGTCGATCACGGCGTAGTCGACGTCCTTCTTGTAGAGCTCCTCGGCCTTCAGCGCCTGCTGGAGGTGGTTGACCAGGTTGCCGTACTCGGCGCGGTAGAGGTTGTCGATGCCGAGGAACTTCTCGGCCTTGGCGACGCCGAGCTCCGACACCGAGACGGTCTTGTGCTTCTCCTCGGGCTCGAAGTCGTAGTCCGCCTGCCAGTCCTTCGTCTTTGCCTCGAGCGTCTCGGGCTTCTTGCCCGGCACCATGGTCCTCGCGAGCTTCGCGAACTTGTAGTAGAGGTCCGCCGCCTGCTCGGGCTGGCCCGAGATGATCAGCGGCGTCCGCGCCTCGTCGATGAGGATGTTGTCGACCTCGTCGACGATCCCGTAGCCGTGGCCGCGCTGCGCCTTCCCCTCGATCGAGTCGGCGAGGTTGTCGCGCAGGTAGTCGAAGCCGAACTCGGAGTTCGTGCCGTAGACGACGTCGCGCGAGTAGGCCTCCTGCTTGTCGATGTCGTGCTGGCCCCCCTGGAGGATGCCGACGGTGACCCCGAGCAGGTCGTAGATCGGCTTCATCCAGAGCGCGTCGCGGCGAGCGAGGTAGTCGTTCACCGTCACGAGGTGCACGCCCTTGCCGCGCACGGCATGGCCGTTCTCGTCGCGCGAGGCGAGCCCGTTCAGGACGATCGGCAGCGTCGCGGTGAGCGTCTTGCCCTCGCCGGTCTTCATCTCCGCGATCGAGCCGTCGTGGAGGACCATCCCGCCGATCAGCTGCACGTCGAAGTGGCGCTGGCCGAGAGCCCGCTTGCCGGCCTCGCGCGTGAGCGCGAACGACTCGAAGAGGAGCTCGTCCAGCGACTCGCCGTTCAGGCAGCGCTCGCGCAGCGCTGCGTAGCGCTCGCGCAGCTCGTCGTCGGACTCGAGCTCGAGCTCGGGCTCGAACGCGTTGATGAGCTCGACGTTCCGCTCGAACGCCTTGAACTTCTTGCCCTCACCGACGCGGAGGGCGCGGTCCAGAATCGTCATTCAGGTCAACGGTAGCAAGGGGCCCGGGGGCCCCGAGCGCTCTTAGACCGCTTGCTGCTGCGCCGCCGCGCGGTGCGCCTCGCGGCGCGCGCGGCGCTTGTCGCGGTGCTTCTTCACCTGGCGAGCGAGGTCGTCCGCGAGCAGGTTCAGCGCGTGGCCCGTGTCGCTCGCGCGCTCGCTGGCCCGGAGCGTCACGCCCTTGAGCCGGAGCGCGGCCTCGGCCACCTGCTCGCCCTTCTCCTCCCTGACCTCGATGGTCAGCTCGGCGAGTGGCGAGACCTGGCGCGCCACCTTCCCCAGCTTCTTCTCAATCCTCGAGAGCAGCTCTTCGTCCGCGGTGGCGCCGCCTCGACCCTTGAGCTGGATGCGCATCTGCCCTCCTCGAAGTTGGACCCTTGATGATACGTCACCGTCCAAGCGTCCGGGCAAAGGCGACCGCGCGGATCTCGGCCGCCCCGGCACGGGCCAGCGCGGCGGAACAGGCGGCGAGCGTGGCGCCGGTGGTCACGACGTCGTCCACCAGCAGCACGCGCGCGGGCGCGCGCCCGCGCGACTCGATCGGCCCGGCGGGGCCGGCGCGGCGCGCCGCGTGGTGGCGACCGACCTGAGCGAGGGCCGGTCCGGAGCGGACGAGGCGATCGACCACCGGCAGGCCGGCCCGCCTGCCGAGCGCGGCCGCCAAGACGGCGGCCTGGTTGAACCCACGTGACCGAAGTCGCTTCGGGTGGAGCGGCACCGGCACGACGGTGGTCCCCGAGACCAGGCCCGCGGGCGCGCCCGCGACGATCTGCGCCGCCATCGCCTCCGCCACCCTGCTCGCCCCGCGGAACTTCAGAGCGCGCACCAGCTCACGCGCCGGACCGGAGTAGCCCACCGGCGCCCAGATGCGGATGCCCGAAAGCCACACCGGCTCGCCCGACAGCCGGTGGAGGCGCGCGCGGCAGCCGGTGCACAGAGACTCCCCGCGGCGGGCGCGACCGCGGCAGCCCCAGCACAGCGGCGGCGCAAGCATCGGCGCATCATGCGGCCCGGACCGCGACGCGTCGACACGCCATTGCGACAATCCCGTGACGGTGGAGCACCCGCAGACTCACTGGTTCGCCGATCCGGCCGTTCTCGCCCCGATTCTGCTGATGGTCGGCATCTATGTCCGGCGCTTCCGCGAGGCTCGGCGCGAGACCGGCGGGCGTGGCGCGGAGGCGTGGCGGGCGATGGCCTTCGCCGGGGCTGTCCTGGCCCTGCTGGGCGCGCTCGTGACCCCCCTCGAGGGGCTGGGCGAGGACTACCTGTTCTCGGCGCACATGCTCCAGCACGTCCTGCTCGGCGACATCGCGCCGCTGCTCCTGCTGCTCTCGCTCTCGCGCGTGATCCTCCGCCCGGTCACGCGGCGGCTCATGCGCGTGGAGCGCGCGCTGGGGCCGCTGGCGAGCCCGCCGGTCGCCATCGCCGTATGGCTCGGCACGATGTACCTCTGGCACGTGCCCGCGCTCTACGACGCCGCCGCCGAGCACGCCCCGCTCCACGCGCTCGAGCACCTCTCGTTCTTCGCCGCGGGGATCGCGCTCTGGTGGCCGCTCGTCCAGCCCGTCCCGATGCGCCGCGGCATGACAGGCCTCCAGCCGCTCGCCTACATCGCGGCCGCCAAGGGCGGGCTCGCCGCGCTCGGCCTGCTGCTCGCATGGAGCTCGACCGCCCACTACCCCTGGTACGAGGACGCGCCCCGGATCTGGGGCCTGAGCGCGGTCGAGGACCAGAACGTGGCCGGCGTGATCATGATGGTCGAGCAGTCGCTGACGCTGGTGCTCGTGATGGTCTGGGTGTTCGTGCGGATGCTGACCCGCTCGGAGCAGGAGGAGCTGAGGCGCGAGCGGCTCGACGAGGCTCAAGTTCCCGCGTCGAACGCCGATGCGTTCAGCACCGGCTCCTGACCGTCGGCGCCCCCTGCCCTCAAGCTCGTGTCCCGAAATCACACCTCATCGGAGGTCCCCGCACCGCCGGTGTCCGACGCCCCGGGCAACTGGTCGATCCACCAGCTCACGGGCTTCCTCGCGATGGTCTCCTCGGCGGAGGACGAGCGCACCGCCAGCAACGTTGCCGTCGAGCGGGCCGCCGAGGCGCTCGGCGCCGACGTCGCGGCCCTGGTGCGGCGCGGCGAGATCGTCGCCTCGATCGGACTTCCGAGGGACGAGGAGCTCGAGGCCGCGCTGACGCAGATCGCCGAGGGCGGTGGCGACGGGCTCCTGCTGCCGGGCCTGGGCGAGTGCCCGACGATGGCCATCACCGTGGAGCCGGACACGCCGTCGCGGCTCGTGTTCGCGCGCGGAGGCGACCACCCCTTCGAGGCGGAGGAGATCTTCCTCGCGCGCGGGATGGCCCACGTGCTCGCGCTGTCGCTGCGCCTCTTCCGGCTCGCGGCCGAGGAGCGCCGCCAGCGCCACGAGGCCGAGACCCAGTCCCAGCTGAACCAGCGCCTGCTCGAGTCGCTCCAGGAGCGCCAGGAGCTGCTCGAGCGGCTCGCGCGCATCCAGCGCTCGATCACGCACGGCGCGGTGCGCGAGGACGTGCTGGACGCGATCTGCATGGGCGCCCGCGAGCTGCTCGGCGACGAGGTTGCCGGGCTCCAGCTCATACCGCCCGACGACCCCGATGTGCTCGAGCTGGTGGCGATGAGGGGCCGCGACGCGCTCGAGCTCCGCGGCGAGCGCACGCCGCGCCCCGAGGGGATCGCGTGGCGCGCGATGGCCGACGGCCGGCTCGTCGTGTCAGAGGACTATCAGCGCGACGAGCACGCGTCGGCCCTGTTCCGCGAGCGCGGCATCTGCGCGGCGATGTCCGCCCCCGTGCACGAGGCCGGGAGGCCGGTCGGCAGCCTGACCGTCGCGTCGTACGAGTCCGGCCGGCGCTACAGCTCGATCGAGCGCGACATGCTGCTCGCCTTCGCCGACCACGCGAGCCTCGCGCTCTCCGACGTCCGCAACATCCAGGCGATGCGCGAGGCCGACGCCGCGCGGATCCAGGCGCGCTTCCGCTCGCTCGTGAACAGCTCGTCGGACATGATCACCGTGATCGACTCGGCGGGCCAGGTCGTGTACGCGAGCCCGTCGGTCGAGCGAGCGCTGATCCTGCCGGACGGCGGCTACGAGGGCACCCCGCTCGCCCTGCTGATCCATCCCGACGACCGTGCGCCCGCGATCGACTTCCTCGCGGCGGTGGCGCGCAACCGCACGCCCGCCGAGCCGGTGGAGTGGCGCATGCGCGCGACCGACGGCAGCTGGATGGAGGTGGAGACGATCGCCACCGGAGGGCTCGACGATCCCGACGTGCAGGGCATCGTGCTGAACAGCCGTAACGTGACCGAGCGCAAGCGGCTCGAGGCGCAGCTGCGCCAGTCGCAGCGGCTCGAGAGCGTCGGCCAGCTCGCGGGCGGGATCGCGCACGACTTCAACAACTACCTGTCGGTGATCCGCGGCTACGCACGCTTCCTGGTCGACGGCCTGGCCGAGGACGACCCGCTCCGCTCCGACGCGGACGAGATCGAGAAGGCCGCCGAGCGCGCGTCGCGGCTCACGAACCAGCTGCTCGTGTTCAGCCGCCACGAGCGGGTGCAGCACCGCGCGGTCGACGTCGCCGAGGTCCTGAGCGGGATCACCTCGATCCTCGCGCGCACGATCGGCGAGGACGTGGCGCTCTACACGGACGTCGAGCGCCCGCTGCGGCGCGTGGAGGCCGACCCGACCCAGATCGAGCAGGTGCTCGTGAACCTGGCCGTGAACGCGCGCGACGCGATGCCGTCGGGCGGCGAGATCCGCATCGGCCTCGCGAACGTCGTGAACGGCCCCGGCGGCCCGGACGCCGTCCAGCTCACCGTCCGCGACACGGGCACCGGCATGTCGCCGGAGGTCGTGGAGCGCGCCTTCGAGCCGTTCTACTCGACCAAGCCGAAGGGCGAGGGCACCGGCCTCGGCCTCGCGACCGTGTACGGAATCGTGACCCAGGCGCACGGCACGATCGAGATCGACTCGTCGCCCGGCTCAGGCACGACGATCGTGGTGCTCCTGCCGGCCACGGACGCGAGCGCGCCCGACGAGCCCGAGCCCGAGGACGCGGCCGCGGGCGCGGCGAACGGCGAGACGATCCTGGTCGTGGAGGACGAGGCGGCGGTCCGCAAGCTCACCTGCCGCATCCTCAAGCGCGCGGGCTACGAGGTGCTCGAGGCGTCCGACGGCGAGCTGGCGCTGGACACCTGGAAGAAGCACGCGGGCGAGATCGACCTGCTGGTCACCGACGTCGTGATGCCCGGGATCAGCGGCAAGGAACTGGCCGAGCGGCTCGGCACCGAGCCCGTCTTCATGTCGGGCTACACCGACGACGTGATGCTGCGCCACGGCGTCGAGGGCCCGCGGCTCGTGCAGAAGCCGTTCGACGCCCAGACGCTCCTGGGCGCCGTGCGCAGCGCGCTGGACGCCTAGCCCTCGAGGACCGCGCCGTCCGGCACCTCGGCGGGGCCCTCCACGCGCACGCGGCCGCGCACGACCACGTTGGCGCCGAAGCGGACGTCGCCGCTCGACCTCGAGCCGCTCCGCCTCCACGAGCGACGGCGGCCCGGCCGGGAAGCGCGACTCGAAGTCGTGCAGGAGCTTGAACTCGCCGGAGAGCTCCACGATCGGCGCGGCATCGAGGCGCGGCGCCAGCCGGACGGTCCAGTCGTCGGCGAGCTCGTATGCGTCCGAGCGCACGACCAGCAGGTGGCTCGTGGTCTTCACCGGCGCGAAGCGGGCGCGCGGCACGTGCACGGCGGCGGCGCCCTCGAAGACTCCGATCGCGGCGCCCATCGCCGTCTCGAGCTGAACGACGGCCGGCGAGGACGGGTCGGTCGGGTCCACCGTCTTCCGGTTCACGATCATCGGCAGCCCGAGCACGCCGTCGCGCTCCTCGAGCGCGGCCTCGAGCGCGTGCAGGTTCACCCAGATGCTGTTCGCGTTGAAGAACGGATGCCGGTCCGTGTCCTCGAATGCCTCCTGGTCCTCCTCCGGCACCTGCGCGGTCTCGCGCAGCACGAGGCCGGCGCCCTCGCGCCGCCGCGCGAGGTGGCCGCCCTTGCGGTCGGCCTCGGCGCGGTCGACGACCTCGGAGACGAACGGCAGGCCCTCGCGCGCGAACCAGGCGAGGATGCGCGGCTCGAGCACCGCGCCGAGGTTGTCCGAGTTCGACAGGAACAGGTACTCGTAGCCGCGCTCCAGCAGGGTGCCGAGCATCCCCGACGTGGCGAGCGAGGTGAACACGTCGCCGTGTCCCGGCGGCGCCCACTCGAGCGCCGGATCGGGCTCCCAGGCGACCGGCTCGAGGGTGTCCGCGAGCAGCTTCGGCACCTTGCCCTGGACGAAGTCGAGTGGCAGGCCGTCGAGCCTCAGGTCCGGGTAGCGCTCGAGCGCGGCCAGCGTGTCGTCGCGCGTGGCGAAGCTGTTCATCAAGAGCAGCGGGATCGCCGCCCCGTGGCGCTCGCGGAGATGGAGCACCTGGCGGGCGATCACGTCGAGGAAGGTGTGCCCGTCCTTCACCTCGAGCAGGGACTTCGCCCTCGTCATCCCCATGCTGGTGCCGAGCCCGCCGTTCAGCTTGAGCACGACCACGCGCTCGAGCGCGGACGCGTCCCCTCCGGGAGGTCGCCGGCGCTCGGCACCTCGGTGAGCGGCTCGAGCTCGGCCTCGGACAGCGTGCCCTGATGGCCCTCGCGCAGCAGCCGCTCGTAGTGCGCGAACGTGTCGATCGCGATCTGCGGCAGCCCCTCGCGCCGCATCTTCTCGGTCGCCTCGCTCACCGGCGGGGATGCTAGAGCGGTTAGGGTCGGCCGCGTGATCGCCACCGTCACGGAAGCCGACCTCCCGGACCTCCTACCGCTGATGCGCGGCTACTGCGACTTCTACGAGGTCGCCCCCTCCGACGAGGCGCTGCTGGCCCTCGCCCGGGTGCTGATCGACGATCCGGACCAGGGCCTCCAGCTGATCGCGCGCGACGCTGCCGGCGCCGCTGTCGGCTTCGCCACCGTCTTCTGGACCTGGTCGACGCTGAGCGCCGCCCGACTGGGCGTCATGAACGACCTGTTCGTGGCCGAGGGCGCGCGCGGCGGCGGCGCGGCGGACGCGCTCATCGCCGCCTGCGCCGAGCGCTGCCGCGTGCGCGGCGCGACGGAGCTGGCGTGGCAGACGGCGCACACGAACCTGCGCGCGCAGGCCGTCTACGAGCGCGTCGGCGCGAAGCGCGACGAGCGCTGGCTCGACTACTCGCTGGCCGTCGCGCCCGGCGCCACCACGGCCTCCCACCGCAACACCTCGCCCTAGCTCACGTCTGGTCTAACGAGCGTCCAGGTCGAATTCGCACCACACGCGGGTGCTGTCGGGGGAAGTCGACTCCCCAACGGTCGGTTAGTTGGTCAACCATCCAGAAACCCCGGCCTGAGGTCTGGCCGGGGTAGGGGAGCGATACAACGGGGTCAAAGCCCGCGGTGCCCTCGTCCGTGACCTCGATTCGCAGGCACCCGGGCGACACCTGGACGTTCAAGTCAATCGACTGCGCTGCCGTCAAGCCGGCGTGCGTGACGCTGTTGGTCACGACCTCCGTGACGACAAGGGCGCTCCGCTCGATGACATCTTCTTCGAGCTGTCCACGAAACCCACTCAAGCGCCCGCCGTGCAGCGGCGGGCGCGTCCAGGTCCGGTGCGAATGACAGACGGACAGAATCAATTGCCATTGCTCAACCTGCCGACGCGCCGGACGAAACCGGAGCCGAGCCGTGGGCACGCTCCACGCACGCGCTTGAGGGACCGCGTTGCCGGGTCACAGGACCTCCAGGCCCGTTTCCTCGGTTGCGGGTTAAACCACGAGAAGGGAGAGGAAACGAAGGAGCCCCCACCAGCAGGTACCTTCAGCCTACCCGGGCCTGCGCAGCGACACGAGAAAGGCTGCGCTCAGCCGGAAAGGCGTCGTGGCGGCTAACGTCGATGCCGAACTGGTCGCCCTCGACGGGCCAGATCGTCAGGCGGTCGGGGCGTGTCGGTCCGAGTTCGCTTCCCACACCTCCGTGATCGGCTCGGAGCGGCGCCGTCTTAGCGCGAGCCTTCCGCCCGCAGCGAGGAGGATGAGGAGCGCCGCGGTCGGCGCCGCCAGGGGCAGCCACGAGGTGCCGGTGTCCTCGGCGCCGGCAGCGCGCCGGGCGCGCGGTTTCACGACTCGGTGCGTTCGCGTGTCGATCCTGGCGAGCACTCGTCCGGCCTGCCCGACCACGTCGAGGCGTGGGCCACCGGGCTCGCCCGGCCGCAGGTCGAGAGTGGCGCCCCAGGCCTTGCTCACGTCGTCCAGGTCGATGCAGACGGCGGTGCGGCCGCTCGTGTCGAGCGCGTGCACGAATGGGTGCTCGGCGCTGTCGTAGAGCGTGTAGGCCCAGCGGCCGTCCGCGCTCGTCGCGCGCGTGACCGGGATGCCGTACATCTCCTCGTCCGGCTCGCTCGGGTCCACCACCGGCTTCGCGAACAGGTGCCGCGCGCGGATGTCGTAGGCGCGCACGTCGTACTCCCCGAAGTTCCGCCTGTCGTACTCGACCAGGTACATCAGGCGACCGTCGGGCGAGATCGCGTCGAAGCTGAAGTCGCCCTTCAGGCCGATATGGCTGCGCACGCGGAGGCTGCGGGTGTCCACCACCGCGAACGTCGTGCGCCTCCGGGGATAGCGCGTCCGCGGGCTGATCAGGACGAGGGTGCGGCCGTCCGCGGAGAGCCCGCCAGGGGAGCCGTCGTAGGCCACGGCCGGCATCGAGAACGAGCCCGCGATGCGCCGCTCGCGGACGACGCCTCCGTAGCGCGCCTCCTCGATCAGCCGCGTGCTCCGCTTGCCGCTCTTCGTGACGAACTCGGTCTCGCCACCCGGGATCGACAGCGGCCGCGCATCGATTCCGACGGCGGGCAGGCCGTCGGCCGAGGCGACCGCCGGGAGCAGCGCGAAAAGCGCGATGATGATGAGCGCGATGGGGAGCATGTCCCTGATACGCCCCGGACCCGCGACAGGGTCCCCACAGCGGTGACCGGTCCTGTCGAGACCGTCGTCGTCGGTGGCGGTCAGGCCGGCCTCGCGGTCAGCCGGGAGCTCACGGCCGCCGGCGTGCCGCACGTCGTGCTGGAGAGGGGCCGCATCGGGCAGACCTGGCGCGGGCGCTGGGACAGCTTCTGCCTCGTCACTCCGAACTGGAGCGTCCAGCTTCCCGGCCATCCCTACGACGGGGACGACCCCGACGGCTTCATGCCCCGCGACGAGATCGTGGCCTACCTCGAGCGCTACGCCTCCGCCGTCGGCGCGCCGGTCCGGGAGGGCGTCGAGGTCACGCGGATCGAGCCGCGGCCGGGCGGCGGCTTCGCCCTTCACACCTCGGACGGGCCGATCGAGGCGCGGACGGTGGTCCTCGCCACCGGCGCCTACCAGCGCCCGCATCGCCCGGCGGGAGCGGCAACGCTCCCACCGGATCTCCTCCAGATCGACGTCGAGGAATACCGCAACCCGGACGAGCTCCCGCCCGGCCGCGTGCTCGTTGTCGGCAGCGGCCAGTCGGGGTGCCAGGTCGCCGAGGAGCTGCACCAGGCGGGGCGGGAGGTCTTCCTCGCCTGCGGCCGGGCGGGTTGGGCGCCGCGCCGGATCGGCGATCACGACCTGTTCTGGTGGCTCTCGGAGGCCGGCGACCTCGATGACCGGACGGACTCGCTGCCGGACCCGACCGCCCGGCTCGGCGCCAACGTGCAGGCGAGCGGGCACCACGGCGGTCACGACCTGCACTACAGGACCCTTCGCGGGCTGGGAGTCACCCTGCTCGGCCACTTCCTCGGCGCCGAGCGCGACACCGCCCGCTTCGCCGGCGACCTGGCGAGAGCGTCGCGTGGGGCGATCAGCGGCACGGCAAGATCATGGGCGGCTTTCGTGAGTTCGCCGCGAAGCGCGGGCTCGACTGGCCCGACATCCCGGGGCCGGAGCCGTTCGACCCGGACGCGCCCGAGACCGTCAGCCTGAACGGCTTCGGCGCGGTCATCTTCACGAGCGGATTCAGACCGGACTACGAGTCATGGGTGCACTGCCCGGGGGCCTTCGACGAGCTCGGCTTTCCGGTTCACGACGAGGGCGCCAGCACCGTCGCGCCCGGGCTCTACTTCGTCGGCGTCCACTTCCTGCGGAAGCGCAAGTCGTCGCTCCTGATCGGCGTCGGCGAGGACGCCGCCATCGTCGCGAGCCGGATCGGGTCCGCCGGCTAGGCGGCGATCGCGGCGCCCGAGGGCAGCTCGAAGCGCTCGGCCACCTGTGTGAGGATCTCGAGCATCGCCTCGACCGCGGGCGAGCGGTAGCGGCCGCTGAGGGTGGCGGCGGCGATCCGGCGCGCGGGCGCGCGACGGCCCAGTGAGCGGATCGACGAGGTCCTCGCGCACATTCGTGAGCGCCAGTGCCGGGCAGGAGCGAAATGCCCACACCGGCCGCGATCAGACCCTGGACCACGTTGTAGTCGTCCGACTGGAAGCCCACCTTCGGCTCGAAGCCGGCAGCCGCACAGCAGGCCGCGTGGAAGCTCCCGCACCAGCTATGCGCACCCGTCTCCTGGATCCACGTCTCGTCGGCGAAGTCCTTGAGCTGCACGCGCGCCCTGTGGGCCAGCGGATGGTCCCCCGGCAGAGCCAGGTACATCGGGTCGTCGATCAGGGGGTGAAGCTCGATGCCCTCGTACATCCGCTCGAACTCGGGCTGATCGAGCTGGCTGTACTCGAAGACGATCGCGATCTCGAGCTCGGCGGCGCGCAGCATCTGCGCGGCCTCCTCCGGCTCCTGCTCCAGGAACGTCAGCTCCACGTCGGGATGGCGCTCGGTGAACAGCGCCACGGCGGGCGGGAGTAGCGAGGCGCCGGCGGTGGGAAACGAAGCCAGCCGCACACGCCCGCCGCGGATGCCCGCGATCGCGTCGAGCTCCGCCTCCGCGGCGGCCAGGCGCGCGAGCACCACCTCGGCGTGGTCGACGAGCGCTCGGCCCGCCTCGGTGAGCCGGACGCCTCGGCTGCCGCGGTCCACGAGCGTGGTCCCGGCGCGCTTCTCGAGCGCGGCGATCTGCTGCGAGATGGCGGGCTGCGAGTACGAGAGCGCCTCGGCGGCGGCGGAGAACGAGCCGTGCTCGGCGACGGCCCGCAGGACCCTCAGCTGCTTCACATCGAACATAACCCCTACTTATAGCAGGTGTCACAAGTCGGTATTTGAACTTATGAGCGCTATTGCCGATAATCATTCGAAGAGATCGAAATGACAAAGGAGCCCAACATGAGCCTCACCATTCGCCGTGCTACTGCCGAAGACGCCCTCGCCGTGCGTCGGCTTGCAATCCTCGACAGCGCATTCCCGCCCACTGGCGAAGTGCTGCTGGCCGAGATGGGCACCGAGCTGTGGGCCGCGCTCTCGGTCGACACGGGCACCGTGGTGGCCGACCCGTTCCGCCCGAGCCGCGACGTCGTCGACCTGCTCCGCTTCCGCGCGGGGCGCCTGAACGGCGAGTCGCGCCCCCACGGCCGCGTGCTCGCCCGCGTGCTGCCGCGCGCGGCCTAGGCGGCCCTCCCCACTCCTCCAACCAGCCGACGGCGGCGTTCCTCACGCCGCCGTCGGCGTTTTCCGGCCCGGCTAGACGGTCGGAGGCCGGGCGGGAGCGGCCGGCTCGGCGCCGGGCGTCTCCGTGTTCCTGCGCCAGCCGCCGTAGGCCACGGCCGCGGCGCCGATCAGCGCGACGAATACGCCGATCTTGCGGCTGAGGTCCACCTCGTCGGGAACGTCCCCGTCGACGGGGATGTCGATGATCCGGTAGAGCACGAGCAGGACGGCGAGGGCGCCCAGTCCGAGCAGAATCACCGCCGCGGGGATGTCGGCCGGGAGCTGCCCCGTAGCCCTGGCGGCGACAACGGCGATCGCAACCAGCGCGATCACGAACAGGAGGATGTCGATGAAGCTCATCGCCTCCCACCCGCTTCCGCTCTCGCTCGCCGAGAAGCCGGCGACCTCGACGCTGGCGCCGTACCAGGGGAGGAACAGCGATATCAGGAGGACGATGCCTCCGACGCCGGCGATGATGTCGCCGGTCGTCAGTCTGGATGTATCCATGGCGCGAAGGTACGGCCCGCGCCGGTCGTTTCCTGCTTCTAGGGGCCTCCGCCCCACGAGATCAGGTACTCGCGCTGCTCCGGCGTGAGCGAGTCGATCGCCACGCCGAGCGACTCGAGCTTGAGGCGGGCGATCTCCTCGTCGAGCTCCTTGGGCACGTCCAGCACGCGGTTCTCGAGCTCCGCCGCCGTGCAGCTTCAGGTGCTCCACGGCGAGCGCGAGGTTGGCGAAGCTCATGTCCATGACGGCGGCCGGGTGACCCTGGCCCGCGGCCAGGTTCACGACGCGGCCGCTCGCCAGTAGGTGCAGCGCGCCGGTCGCCGAGATCGTACTCCTCGACCAGCGGCAGCACCTGGCGCACGCGCTCGCCGGCCAGCTCGCGCAGCGCGTCCAGGTCGATCTCCACGTCGAAGTGGCCGGCGTTGGCGAGCACGGCGCCGTCGCGCATGCGCTCGAAGTGCTCGCGCCGCAGGACGGCGCGCGAGCCGGTGACCGTCACGAACAGGTCGCCGCGCTCGGCGGCCTCGAGCGCCGGCATCACCTCGAAGGCGTCCATGCGCGCCTCGAGCGCGCGGAGCGGGTCGACCTCGCAGACGATCACCGTCGCCCCCGCGCCGCGGGCGCGCTGCGCGATGCCCTTGCCGGTGGCGCCGTAGCCGAACAGCACGAGCGTGCGGCCCGCGAGCAGCAGGTTGGTGGCGCGCAGGATGCCGTCGAGCGCCGACTGGCCGGTGCCGTAGCGGTCGTTGAAGGTCCGCTCGGTGCGCGACTCGTTCACGGCAACGACCGGGCAGGCGAGGCGGCCCTCCGCCTCGAGGCGCCGCAGACGCAGCGTGCCGGTGGTCGTCTCCTCGGCGCCGCCGCCCACCTCCTGGCCGCGCTCGTGGATCAGCATGAGGAGGTCGGCGCCGTCGTCGAGCGTGATGTCCGGCTTCCAGTCGGCGAGCGCGTGCACGTGCCGCGAGTAGGACTCGATGTCCTCGCCGCGCCTGGCCTGCACCGGCACGCCGAGGTCCACCAGCGCCGCCGCTACCTCGTCCTGGGTCGTGAGCGGGTTCGCCGAGCAGAGCGCCACCTCGGCGCCGCCCGCGGTGAGCGCCTGCATGAGGTTGGCGGTCTCGGCAGTCACGTGCAGGCACGCGGCCACCTTCACGCCGTCGAGCGGCTGCTCCTCCCTGAAGCGCTCGCGGATCGAGCGGAGGACCGGCATCTGGCCCTCCGCCCATTCGATCCGCCGCATGCCCCTCCTGGGCGCGCGACGGATCGACGACGTCAGGCCCGAGGCTAATAGCGGTAGTGCTCGGTCTTGTAGGGGCCCTCCACCGGGACGCCGATGTAGGCGGCCTGCTCGGGCGAGAGCTCCGTGAGCCGCGCGCCGAGCGCGTCCAGGTGCAGGCGGGCGACCTTCTCGTCCAGGTGCTTCGGCAGCACGTAGACCTGCTTCTCGTACTCGTCGTTCTTCGTGAACAGCTCGACCTGGGCGATCGTCTGGTTCGTGAACGAGTTCGACATCACGAAGCTCGGGTGGCCGGTCGCGTTGCCGAGGTTCAGCAGGCGGCCCTCCGAGAGCACGATGACCGAGTGGCCGTCCTCGAAGCGCCACTCGTCCACCTGCGGCTTGATGTTGATCCGCTCGATGCCGGGCAGCCGCTGCAGGCCGGCCATGTCGATCTCGTTGTCGAAGTGGCCGATGTTGCCCACGATCGCCTGGTGCTTCATCCGGCTCATGTGGTCGGCCGTGATGATGTCCTTGTTGCCGGTGGCGGTCACGAAGATGTCGACCTCCCCGACGACGTCCTCGAGGCGTGCCACCTGGTAGCCGTCCATCGCGGCCTGGAGCGCGCAGATGGGGTCGATCTCAGCGATCAGCACGCGCGCGCCCTGGCCGCGGAGCGACTGCGCGCAGCCCTTGCCCACGTCGCCGTAGCCGCAGATCAGCGCGGTCTTGCCGGCGATCATCACGTCGGTCGCCGCGGTTGATGCCGTCGATCAGCGAGTGCCGGCAGCCGTAGAGGTTGTCGAACTTCGACTTCGTGACCGAGTCGTTCACGTTGATGGCCGGGAACAGGAGCGTGCCGGCCTCGTGCATCTCGTACAGGCGGTGGACGCCGGTCGTGGTCTCCTCGGTGACGCCCTTGACCTGCTCGCCGATGCGGGTCCACTTCTGCGGGTCCTCGGAGAGCGTGCGCTGGAGCAGGCGGAGGATCACCTGGAACTCCTCCGACTCGGCCGACTCGGGGTCGGGCACGGCGCCGGCCTTCTCGAACTCGGTGCCCTTGTGCACGATCAGCGTGGCGTCGCCGCCGTCGTCGAGGATCATGTTCGGGCCGTCGCCGTCCGGCCAGCTGAGCGCCTGCTCGGTGCACCACCAGTACTCCTCGAGCGTCTCGCCCTTCCAGGCGAACACGGGGACGCCGGCCTCGGCGATGGCCGCCGCGGCGTGGTCCTGCGTCGAGAAGATGTTGCAGGAGCACCAGCGCACCTCGGCGCCGAGGGCGACGAGCGTCTCGATCAGCACCGCGGTCTGCACGGTCATGTGGAGCGAGCCCATGATCTTGGCGCCCTTGAGCGGCTGCTCGCGCGCCGTACTCCTCGCGCATCGCCATCAGGCCGGGCATCTCGTGCTCGGCAAGATGGATCTCCTTGCGGCCGAACTCGGCGAGCGAAAGGTCTGCGACCTTGAAGTCCTGCGTGGTCGTCTCGGTGATCGGTCATGCGGCGGTTGTCTCCGTGGGTCTCGGGGGCGACAGTTCGGGCAGCGCGAGGAGGCGCTGGTGCTTTTCCTGCTCCCAGAGGAGCCAGTCGCCTGAGGCGACCCCCTCCGGGCGCTCCGGCCGCTCCTCGAACCAGTGCTCGAGGGCGGCGCGCAGCTCCAGGTCGGAGGCGTAGCGCTTGGCGAACGCGACGTCGGAAAGGGCGCAGTCGAACCGGGCGAGCAGCTCGCGCAGCGTGCGCAGCCGCTGCAGCTCGCCCGGCCCGAAGATGCGGTACCCCTTCGGCGTTCGCGGAGGCTCGATCAGGCCGGCGCTCTCTATGTAGCGCAGCATTCGAGGCGACCAACCGGTCGTCTCGGCGGCCTCGTTGATCGTGAGCCCCTCCATCGCGAGGCCCAACCTTACCACGATCGTGTCAAGGTTGTCCTGCGAGGCGGTCCGCGTCGAGCCCTCAGAGCTGGCCCTTCAACCGCGCTCGAGGCGCGGCGTCGGCGTCGGGTCGACCCCGGCGAGGACCGCCATGTAGACGCTCACGAGGTCGCCCAGCAGCACCGCCGAGAGCACCCGCTCCAGCCGGCTCTCCCCGCGCGTCTGCACCTGGATCGCGGGCGCGCCCGGCGCGCTCGAGCTCGGCCGCCGCGAGGTCCATGTGGCGCTTGACCCGCGGGTGCTGGTCCGGGTCCAGAGGAAGACGCCCGCCAGCGGCGCCTGCTCGCGACCCCGCTCCCAGCCGCAGATCTGGTTGTGGTTCGCCTCCGGCAGCTCGGTCCAGAAGGCGGGCGAGTCGGCGTTCTCGTTGATCTGGGTGGCCCAGCGCCGCGCCGGCGCGACCGTGCTCGCCGCGCCGTGGATCACGGGAATCGTCCCGTCGAGCTGCCGCGCGAGGTCGCTTCGCCAAGGAATCCTCGCCAGCGCCGGGACCCCACTCTTCGACGAGCCGTTCCAACAACCCCGTGGCCGTGTCGATCTCGGCGTGCAGCGCCGGCGCCGCGCCGCACAGCGCCGCGCACTCGAGCGCCGCGATCGTCATGTAGACCACGGCGGCCCGCGGCTGCATGCCGGCCGGCACGCCGATCACCGGCACGCCCTCGGTCGCGCGCGAGCTCTGCGAGCCTGCCGCCCGTCGTGAGCACGACGCGCTGGGCGCCCGCCGCGCCGGCCGCCTCGAAGCAGGCGAGCGTCTCCTCGGTCTCGCCCGAGTAGCTCGAGCACAGCACGAGCGACTCCGGCGGCGTCCACGACTCGATCGCGTAGCCGCGCACGACGGTGATCGGGCGCGTGGCGCGGTCGCCGAGCGCCGCGAGCGCGAGGTCGCCGCCGATCGCCGAGCCGCCCATGCCGCAGACGACGAGCCCGCCCGGGCTGGTCGCGCGGCCGGATGCCGGCGGACTGCGCGCGCCAGAGCGCGTCGCCGAGCTGAAGCGGCATCGCGAGCACGTCGCCGAGCATCCCGCCGCGGTCGACCGCCTCGATCCTGTCGTTGTCGAGCGGTCGCGCGCTCACGACACTCGCTCCGCGCCCGCCACGGTCACGCCCGGGTCGACGCTCGCTCCAGCGGCGATCACGGCATCGCGCCGATCACGGCGCCGGCGCCCACCATGGCGCCCGGCCCCACCCGCGCGCGCTCGCCGACCCGCACCCGCTCGGCGAGCACCGCCTCGATGACCACGGCGTCCGCGCCCACGTGCACGCGCTCGTGGAGCACCGAGCGCTCCACGCGCGCGTCGGTGCCGACCGAGCAGTGCGCGGCCGAGCACGCTCTGGGGGCCGACGTGCGCGCCGGCGACAGCAGGCAGTTCTCGTACACGAGCGAGCCGGTCTCGTCGCGCGGCGGCAGGCTCGAGCCGACGCGCCCGGCGAGCAGGTCCCAGGTCGCCTCGAGGTAGCGCTCGGGCGTCCCGATGTCGATCCAGTAGCCGGCCGCGTCGTGGCCGTACAGGCCGTCGCCGACGAGCGACGGGAAGACCTCGCGCTCGAACGAGACGGCCCGTCCCGCCGGGATCCGCCTCCACGACCTCGCGCTCGATCACGTACGCGCCCGCGTTGATGAGGTTGGTGGGCGCGTCGCCCGCCGCCCTTCTCGATGAACGCCTCGACCGCGCCGTCGTCGCGCCGTGGGCACGACGCCGTAGCTCGACGTGTCCTCCACCGGATAGAGCGCGAGCGTCGCCCGCGCGCCCGTGCGCTCGTGCTGCTCGAGCTCGGCCGTGAGGTCGATGTCCGTGAGCACGTCGCCGTTCAGGACGAGCAGGCGCTCCTCGAGCACGCCCTCGTCGAAGGCGAGCCGCACGGGGCCGGCCGTGCCGAGCGGCTCCTCCTCGACCACGTAGCGCAGCCGCATGCCGTCGTAGATGTCGCCGAGCACGTGCTTGCACCGCGTCGGACATGAAGCCGCAGGAGAGGATCACCTCGTCCACGCCGTGCGACGTGAGCCCAGTCGAGCATGAACGAGAGGAACGGCCGCCCCGCGAGCGGCATCACGGGCTTGGGGGTCGTGAGCGTGAGCGGCCGCAGCCGCGTGCCCTCGCCGCCCGCGAGAACGAGTGCCTGCACGCCTACCGGCCGATCCCCTCGTAGGTGAACCCCGCGGCCACGCAGCTCCTCGCGGTCGAGGAAGTTGCGGCCGTCGACGACGAGCGGCACGCGCATGCGGCGCTTCACCTCGCCGGTCCAGTCGAGCTCGCGGAACTCCGGCCACTCCGTCACGAGCACGACGGCGTCCGCGCCGTCCACCGCGTCGAGCGCCGACTCCGCGATGCGGGCGCCCGCGAGCATGTCCGCCGCCTTGGCGCCCGCGACCGGGTCGTACGCGCGCACGCTCGCGCCCTCGCCCGCGAGCCGGCCGGCGAGCACGAGGCTGGTGGCCTCGCGGACGTCGTCGGTGTCCGGCTTGAAGGCCACGCCGAGCAGCGCGATCTCCTTTCCCGCGAGCGGGCCGAGGTGCTTCTGGAGCTTGCCGATCGTCCGCCGCTTCTGGAGCTCGTTGACCTCGATGACCGCCGTGAGCAGCTGGAAGTGGTAGCCGGTGTTGCCGGCGAGCTGCTTGAGCGCCTGGACGTCCTTGGGGAAGCAGGAGCCGCCGAAGCCCACGCCCGCCTGGAGGAACTTCGGCCCGATGCGGTCGTCGAGGCCCATGCCGCGCGCCACCTCGCGCACGTCCGCGCCGAGCTCCTCCGACACGTTGGCGATCTCGTTGATGAAGCTGATCTTCGTGGCGAGGAAGGCGTTCGAGGCGAGCTTGATCATCTCGGCGCTGGCCACGTCGGTGCGCACGATCTCGGCCCCCAGCGGCGCGTACAGCGCCTCGACCCGGTCGGCGTATGCTGCCGAGTCGCCGTTCGCGCCCACCACGACGCGATCCGGCTTCATGAAGTCCTCGACCGCGCTCCCCTCCTTCAGGAACTCGGGGTTCGACACGTAGCCCGATGCCGTCGCGGCGGCGCTGAATCGAGCGACCGGTGCCCGACGGGCACCGTGCTCTTCATCACGAGCGCGCGGTCGGTCGAGTCGCCGAGCTCGTCGAGCACGGCCTCGACGCGCGAGAGGTCGGCGTCGCCCGAGTAGGTGGGCGGCGTGTCCACGCACACGAACAGGAGCTGCGCGTGCTCCAGCACGTCGCTCATGTCGGTCGTGAAGTGGAGGCGCTCGGAGTTCTTCTGCACCAGCTCGGGCAGACCCGGCTCGTGGATCGGCACCTCGCCGCGCGAGAGCGACTCGACCTTCTCCGGCACGATGTCGCGCGCCCAGACCTCGTGTCCGAGCTCGGCGAAGCAGGCGGCGGTGACGAGTCCCACCCAGCCGGCGCCGATGACGCCTATGGGTTCCCTGTCCATTCGGCGCGGGGAGGCTATCTAGCAGCAGCGCCTGGCCGAGCGCGCGATGGCCATCATCTGCCGCTTGGTGAGCGTCTGGAGCAGCGTGTTCGAGATCCAGTACGACGGCCTTGGCGTGCGCCACGCGACCAGCCGGAGCCGGTCGCCGGCGAAGTGCAGCTCGTACTCGCGGCCGCCGACGGTGCGCTTCTCGGTCGGGTCGTCGAGGATCGGCGGGTCCTTCCAGGTGGTGCCCTGGAGGCCGTAGTACTCGCCGTTGGCGTTCGTCCGGCGCATGACCATGCGGTAGGCGCCGTATCGCTTCGCCGTCCGGGCCCCGCAGCTTGTACACGCGCGGCGTCCGTACGCGAACTGGGACGAGTTCAGGAGCAGCGTCGGGTAGAAGACCGGCAGCGAGCCGCCGGCGCCCGCCTGCACGGCCTGGAGGCCCTGGTCCTCGCCGGTCACCGAGGCGTCGTAGAGGCCGAGTCGACGCCGCGTCGCGCTTCTGCCTGCGCTTCGGCTTCCTGGCCGGCGTCTCGCTCGGCGCCGTGCCGCGCGGGCCCGGCGAGTCCTCGACGTTGAGGAACTGCTGGACGAGCTTCTGCACCTGGGCGTTGCGTCGCCTCGACGAAGCTCGCGCCGATCTCGCCCTCGAAGTGGATCTCCTGGATCGGCTGGCCGGCCGAGAACACGGCGAGCTTCAGGAGCCGCAGGACCTCGGACGCTGGTGCGGAGGTCCGCGTCGGTCGCCGTGTTGCGGCCGAAGATCTTCATCAGCCGGTCGCGCTTCGAGATCAGCTCCGTGTAGGTCACCTGCTGCTTCATCTGGCGCAGGAAGTCCTGCTGGCGCGCGGAGCGGACGAGGTCCGTGTCGAAGTGGCGGAAGCGCACGTACTGGAGCGCCTTGCGCGCGCACAGGCGCTGGTAGCCGGGGTCGATGTTGATGTACGTGAACTCCGCGCTGTCGTTGAAGTAGTCGCGGTCCACGTCCGTGTAGACGCAGCCGATCGCGTTCACGGCGCGCCAGAAGCCCTTGAAGGTCACGTTGACGACGTGGTTGATCGGCAGGCCGGTGAGCTGCTTGACGGTGTCGAGCGTGAGCGCGGGGCCGCCGTAGCTCGTACGCGGCGTTGATCTTCTCGACCCCGTGGCCGGGGATGCGCACCTTCAGGTCGCGCGGCAGCGACATGATCGCCGTCGCGTCCTTGTGCGGGTTCAGCCGCACGAGCATGATCGTGTCCGAGCGAGCGCCGCTCGCCCCCTCGGCGTTGGCGCGCGGCCGGCGGTCCGAGCCGAGGATGAGGATCGTCTGCGGCTCCCCCGGGTCCGTCGTCGCCAGTGCGCGTTCTCGCCGAGCTTCAGCTCCGGGTTCTCCTCGAGCGCGTCCACGACCTTGTCGATCTCGTGGAACGCCGCCACGGCCGTCGCGCCCGCTGCCGCGAACACCACGAGCAGGCCGCCAATCAGGAGGCGCTTCCAGAGGCCGGGGCGGGGAATGTCCTGGAACATCAGGCGATTCTGAGCCGGCGGTCGTCCTCACCGCCGCCCGCGAGGCGGGCCGGAAGCAGGTTCACGAACTCCACGAGTGCGGCCCGATACTGCCCGAGCGACCGGATCGACACCCACTCCTCCGGCCCGTGGTGGCCGTCGCCGACCGGCCCGCACTCCACGGCCGGCACGCCGGCCTCGAGGAAGGAGATGGCGTCGGAGGCGCCGTCACGGCCCACGCCGAGCCGCTCGCTGGTGGGCTCCGCCACGCGCCCGATCGCCTCGCCGAGCGCCTGCACGTACGGGTCGTCGCGGGCGACGATCGCGGGGTGGCGGTGGAAGACCTTCACCACGTGCACGTCGGGCATCTCCTCGACGGACGCCCTGATCGCCTCGTGGTCCTGGCCCGGCAGGTAGCGGATGTCCACGTCGATCACGCACAGGTCCGGGACCTTGTTCATCGCGTCGCCGCCGACGATGCGGCCGAGGTTGATCGACGGCCGGTCGAACAGGTCCGACGACTCGCGCGCGAACGGCAGGCTCTCGATCTGGCGGAAGGTGTCGATCGCCTTCAGCACGGCGTTGTCGCCGACCCACGGCGTCGAGCCGTGCGCGGCCGTGCCGGTGACCTCGATGCGCATCGCGAGCACGCCCTTCGCCTGGATGCCGATGTGCAGGTCGGTCGGCTCGCCGGTGATCGCGAAGTCGCCGAGGTAGCCCTTCTCGGACGAGGCGGTCCGAGCCGCGGTCGTCGAGCTCCTCCGACTCCTCGTCCGAGACGCACACGAAGTGCACGCGCACGCGCTCCTGCGCGGCCACGTCGCGGAACGCGCAGATCATCGCCGCGAGCCCGCCCTTCATGTCGTAGGCGCCGCGCCCGTAGAGGCGGTCGCCCTCGATCCTCGGCTCGAACTGCTCCGCGCGCCCGGGCACGACGTCGAGGTGGCCGTGAAGCACCAGCGTCGGCCCGCTCTCCGGCCCGACGGTCGCCGTCAGCAGCGGCCGGCCGTTGTGCTGAGTGCCTGTCACCTCGACATCCCGCGCCTCGAGCCAGCCCTTGACGAAGCCGGCGGCGGCCTGCATGCCCTCGAGGGTGGACGTGTCGTAGGTGATCAGGCGCTCTGTGAGAGCGCGTTCATCCACGCGAGGCAGGATAGGCGAACGACTGGCATTGAAAGGGGGTCCGACGTCACTTAACCGCGTATATCGCGGCTAAGTGACCAAGGTCCTCCTTCAATGCCGCCGTCGGGGGCGTCCGCGTAACGAGAGCGTCACGAGCGGCGCTCGGCCTCCACCTCCGCCCGCACCCAGCAGCCGGCCATGTGGTCGTTCACCACGCCGCAGGCCTGCATCGTCGCGTAGGCGGTCGTCGGGCCCACGAAGCGGAAGCCGCGCTTCTTCAGCTCCTTGCTCAGAGCGGTCGACTCGGGGGTGAGCGGCGGCAGGTCGTCGACGCTCCGCGGAGCGCGGCGGCGGCGCGAGGGGGCGAAGGACCAGATCAGCTCCGAGAGCGGCGTGTCGAGCGCGGCGGCCGCGCGCGCGTTCGCGATCGCCGCCTCGATCTTGCCGCGGTGGCGCACGATGCCGGCGTCGCCGAGCAGGCGCTCCACGTCGCGCTCGCCGAACTCGGCGACCACGTCGATCTCGAAGTTCGCGAACGCGGCGCGGAAGTTCTCGCGCTTGCGGAGGATCGTCAGCCAGGAGAGGCCCGACTGGAAGCCCTCGAGCACCATCCGCTCGTAGAGGCCGCGGTCGTCGCGCACGGGCCGCCCCCACTCCTCGTCGTGGTAGCGCTCATAGTCGGGTGTGGAAGCGCCCCACCAGCAGCGCGCATGCCCGTCGGAGCCCGTGGCGAGAGCCGGAGACACGGATTCGGACGCTATACGCTCGCCCGGTGCAGACCGCGGAGAAGCCCTCCTTCGTGAGCGAGCTCGCGCGCACGGACACCGGGCGCGCGGCCGGGCTCGGCGTTGCCGTGATCGCGGCGAACGTGGTCGCGCTCGTGTTCACGGTCGTCTTCGCGCGCCTGCTCGGCGCGACCGACTACGGCTCGCTCGCGGCGCTGATGTCCGCGTTCATCATCCTGATGGTCCCGGGCTCGGCGCTCCAGATCGCGGTGGCCCGCGAGGTGAGCGGCTCGCTGGCCGCCGGCGACGGCCGCGCCGGCGCCGGCGTGCGCCGCTGGGTGGCGCGCCTCCTGATCGGCGCCGTGGTGATCGCGCTCCTGGCGATCCCGCTCCGCCACGTGCTCGCC
Organism: uncultured Thermoleophilaceae bacterium; assembly: GCA_963786845.1. Classification (GTDB taxonomy): domain Bacteria; phylum Actinomycetota; class Thermoleophilia; order Solirubrobacterales; family Thermoleophilaceae; genus JACVRW01. The sequence goes on along the minus strand of CAWBAP010000017.1, from coordinate 26,934 downwards.
GCCATCCTCAACGTCGAGCAGGAGTGGGGCGCCGCCGCCGTGCCGGTCACGGCGATGCTCTGGATGGTCCTCTCGGTCGAGCGCGGGGCGCTCCAGGGCTTCCAGCGCTACAAGCTCGTCGCCTGGAGCATCATCGCCGAGGCGGCCGCGCGGCTGGCGTTCGCGCTGCTGCTCGTGGGCGCCGGGCTCGACGTGACGGGCGCCTTCCTCGGGACGGCGCTCTCGTTCGTGGCCGTCGGGCTCGTGCTCGCGGCCCCGCTCGTCCCGCACCTGCAGGAGGCCGACGGCCATCCCCTGCGCGACCTGCTGGCCGGCGCGTGGGTGCCGGTGCTCGCGCTCACGCTCCTGTTCGCGCTCCAGGAGGTGCACGTGATCGTCGTGAAGCACGAGGCCGACGGCGACACCGCCGGCGCGTACGCGGTCGCCGCCGTGGCGGCGAAGGCCATCGTGTGGGTCGCCGTGGGGCTCGGCATGTACCTGCTGCCCGAGACGGCGCGCCGCTCCCGTGGCGGCGAGGACCCGCGCCCGATACTGCTCGCCACGCTCGGGCTGATCGCGGCCGCGGCCGTGCCGATGGTGCTGATCTACGCCGCCGTCGGCGAGCCGCTCCTCGGAGCGGTCTTCGGGGACGACCTCACGGAGGCCTCGGGAGCGCTCCCGTGGCTCGGCCTCGCGATGGCGCTGCTGGCGTGCGTATACCTGTCCGTGCAGTACCTGCTGGCCATGGGCCACCGTCGCTTCGTGGCCGTGCTCGGTGTGGCGGCCGCCGCCGAGGTGCTGGTGCTGCTGGCCATCGGGCCGAACCTGACCGGCATCGCGCTCGCGCTGGCCGGCCTTCAGCTGGCGTGCGCGGCCTGCGTGCTCACGCTCTCGTTCCAGACCCGGGCACCGGTGCGTTGACCCTCGAGACCACTCTCCGCGAGGACGCGCTCGCGGCCGCCCGGCGCTACGCCGAGGAGGCGCTCGCCCCGAGCGAGTTCGTCGCGGGCGAGACGACGGTCCCCGTCGCCGGCCGCGTGATCGGGGCGCCCGAGCTCGAGGCGCTGATCGACGCCTCGCTCGACGGCTGGCTCACCGAGGGCCGCTTCGCCGCCCGCTTCGCGCCCGCGTTCGCGCGCGCCGCCGGGCGCGACCACGCCCTGCTCGTGGGCTCGGGCTCGCAGGCGAACCTGCTGGCGCTGGCCGGCGCGTGCTCGCGGCTGCTCGAGCGGCCGCTCGAGCCGGGGGACGAGGTGATCACCCCGGCGCTGGGCTTCGCGACGACGATCGCGCCGATCTACCAGCAGGGTCTCGTGCCGGTCTTCGTGGACGTGGAGATCGACACGCTCAACCCGTCGCACGACGCGTTCGCCGAGGCGATCGGCGAGCGCACGCGCGCCGTGATGGCCGCGCACTGCCTCGGCAACCCCTTCGACGCCGCGCGGCTCGGCGAGCTCTGCGCCGAGCGCGGCCTCGTCCTGATCGAGGACTGCTGCGACGCGCTCGGCTCGACGCTCGGCGGGCGGCCCGTGGGCACATTCGGCGCCGCGGCCACCTACTCGTTCTATCCCGCGCACCACATGACGACCGGCGAGGGCGGCGCGGTGGCCGCCGACGACCCGGCCTGGGTGCGAGCGCTCGGCTCGCTGCGCGAGTGGGGCCGCGACTGCTGGTGCCCGCCCGGCGTGAACGATGCCTGCGGGCACCGCTTCGAGGGCCGCCACGGCGACCTGCCGGAGGGATACGACCACAAGTACGTCTTCTCCCAGCTCGGCTTCAACTTCAAGATCACGGACATGCAGGCGGCGCTCGGGCTGGCGCAGCTCGAGCGGCTCGACGGCTTCCACTCCGCGCGCCGCGCCAACTTCGCGCGCCTCGACGCCGCGCTGGCGGACCTCGACGACGAGCTCCTGCGCGTGCGGGCGATCGAGGGCGCCGACCCGTCCTGGTTCGGCTACCCGTTCACGCTCCGCGAGGGCGGGGCCGAGCGGCGCACGGCGCTCCAGCGCTTCCTGCTCGAGCGGAGGATCGACTCGCGGCTGCTGCTCGGCGGCAACCTCACGCGCCAGCCCGCGCTCCAGGGGCTCGGGCATCGCGTGGCCGGGCCGCTCGACGAACGCGGACCGGATCACCGAGGCGTCGCTGTGGGTCGGCTGCTATCCCGGTCTGAGCGAGCCGATGGTGGACTGGATCGCGGAGTCGCTCCGCGCCTTCTTCGGGCGCTGAGCGTGAGGGCCCTGCGCGCGCTCGTTGCGGTTCAGCTGGCGGCGCTGCTCGTAGCGGCCGTCGCTACCGCCACGAGCTTCCCTGTCTGGGCGCTCGTCGACGAGGCGGCTCACTACGACTACGTCCAGTCGATCGCGGAGGACGGCCGCCTGCCGGTCCTCGACGAGGACCGCGTGCACGACGAGGTGCTGGCGATCGACGAGGACGTCTACCCGGCTGCGCCGCGCGTGCCGGCGTCCGAGCGCGGGCTGTTCGGCCGTTCCTACGAGGGCTTCCAGCCGCCGCTCGCGTACCTGCTCGCCACGCCGGTCTACGCCGTTCCGAGCGACCACGAAGCCAAGCTGCGGGCGCTGCGCGGGCTCGGCGTCGTGCTGCTCGGCGTGGCCGTCCTCCTCACGTGGCGGCTGGCGCGCCGGGTGGTGCCGGACGCGCCGCTCGCCGCGTTCAGCGCCGCGCTCACCTTCCTGCTCTGGCCCGGAGTGGTGGTGCGTGCGGTGACCTTCTCGAACGCCGGGCTGGAGCTGGTCGTGGGAGCCGCCCTCTCGCTGGCGCTGTGGCGCGCGCTGACCGAGCGCTCCGACCGCTGGCTGATCGCCTCGGGCGCCCTCGCCGGAGTCGCCCTGCTCACGAAGCTCACGCTGCTCGCCTTCCTGCCCGCGCTGGCGGTCGTCTGCCTTGCCTTCGTCCGCGCCGGGCGCGTGCGCGCGGCCGCGGGCGCCGCGGCGCTGCCGGCGCTCCTGGTCGCGCCCTGGGTGGCGCTCAACCTCCACAACTACGGGGCACCCACGGGCAGCGGCACGATCCAGTCGATCATGGACCCGGTGCTGAACCCGGACGGCCGCGACTACGGCGCGGGCGACCTGCCCGCGAAGCACGTGTCGCTCCTGAACGCCGTGCTGCCCGACGAATGGTGGGTCGAGTTCCTCTCGACGGCCAAGCGCCGCCTTCGCGACGCCTTCGCGGTACTGGTGCTCGCCGTGCCGGTGCTCGCGATGGTGCGCGTCCCAGGGGCCGAGCGGCGCCCGGCGCTGGTCGTGCTGCTGTTGCCGCTCGTGGCCGGAGTGCTCCTGATGTCGGTCTCCCTGCTCGCCGAGAACTACGACGCCTTCTACGGGCGCTACCTGTACGGCGTGCTCCCGGGGTTCGGCGTGCTCGCCGCGCTGGCCCTCAGGCGCGCGTTCGGCGCGCGAGCGCTCACGTGGTCCGCTGCGGGTGTGACCCTCCTGCTCCTCGCCCTGTGGGCGCACCTGTCCACGGTCACGCCGGCGACCGTCTAGCGGCGCTCGAGCATCACGTACGAGCCGAACCGCGCCACGCGCCGGTATGCGCGCGCGAGGTGGTCGTCGAGCAGGGTCACCCCGCTCGACTCGCCCGCCTTGTTCGGCTCCGGGGCGGCGCTCGCCGGGTCGGTCCAGCGGACAACGAGGCGGGTGTCGCTCCGCTCGAGGTCGCGGACGATCTCACGCTGCACGGGCGCCGTCGTGATCACTCCCGGAGCGGCGATGTCGTAGCGGGTCGGGTTCGGCCGGTCCGCGAGCACGTAGAGGAGCGGCGCGCCGGCGGTCACGAGGTCGGAGCGGCGCGTGGCCACGTAGATCGGCTCACCCGGGCGGGTGTTGCGGCGGACGTACTCCACCGCCCGTTCGAGCGGCTCCCGTGCGCTCGTGCTCACGCGCACGCCGTCGGCCGCGGGGAGGCGCAGCTCGGCGCGGTCGGCGCGCAGCTCGAGCCAGCGCCGGTCGAGCCCTTCGATGGTGGCGTAGCCCAGCGCCAGCGCCGCCAGGGCGCCGCCCGCGCCCGCAACGACGCTTTGAAGGGTGGCCCGATCGGGCCTGCTCTCGCCAGGTGGCAGGCCAGCATTGCGTTTTCCGCTACGTTCGCCCGCCACCTGCGCCACGGCGGAGGCCGCAAGCACCGCGACCATCACCGCGAGCGGGGCGGTGTGGAAGGCGTCGGGCCGCGTCACCAGGTAGTGCGCCATCCCTACGGCGAACACACCAGCCGGGACCACCTGCCACCACCGTGACCGTTCAATGCCCAGTCCCAGCGCCACGAGCGAGCCCGCGAGTCCCGCCACCAGCACCAGCGGGAGGTAGAAGAGAAGGAGCGGCTCCGCCGAATCGGCGAGGAAGCCGCCCACCGAGCTCGTGTTGAGCGGGCCGTCGTAGTCCCGTGGAAAAGGCAGCGACTGGTAGTCCGCGAAGTCCTCGACCGGGTAGCGGACCAGCAGGTCGAAGGAGTCCGAGAGCCCGGCCGCGGCGACGACGGGCACGTACAGGACGGCGGCTACCGCGGCGGCGGCGCCGGTGAACAAGACGGCCGGCCGCGCCCGAGCCTGCAGCGCGTACGCCAGGAGGATGCCCAGCCCCAGGTAGGCCGCGAACTCGATCCGCCAGAAGGCGGCGAGGCCCGCCAGCGCGCCGGCGAGCGCCGGGCGGCGCTCCATCAGGAGGAGCGCGCCGAGGCACATCGCCAGCGTCGGCGGGAACGGGTGCGGCCCGCTCGGGTATGCCATCGCGAGCGCGGCCGCCAGCCACGCCGCGAGCGCCAGCCGCTCCGAGGCGCCGGCCCGGCGCGCCAGGGCCCAGACGAGCACGGCCACCCCCGCGTCGCACAGCACGCGCAGGACGCGCCATGGCAGGAGCGAGGGGCCGAACAGCTCCCAGAGGCCCGCCAAGAGGTACGGCTGGCCGGGCGGGTAGAACCACCAGAAGTCGCGATACGGGACCTGGCCGTCGGCGATGCGCGCTGCCGCCTGGAGCATCAGCCCCTCGTCGTTGGGCTGGATCGCCTCGAGCATCGTGACGCCCGAGATGAGCGCCGCTCCGGCGAACAGCAGCAGGATCCGCGTGCGGTCAGCCACCTACGAGTGCCGTGCCGGCGTGACGGCGGAGGACGTAGAGCGTGGCGCAGTCGAAGCGGCGCACGTCCTCGAGCAGCGGCCCCAGCACGGGCTCGAGGTCGCGCAGCCCGGGCCGGCAGTCCACGAACACGAAGCGCGCGCCCGTGCCGCGGACGAACGCGCGCGCCTCGGCATCGGGCGGCGCCCCCTCGAACAGGCGCTGCGTGTCCGCGACCCGCTCCTCCCAGTCGGGCGTCCACGAGAGCGCCCCCACGTACACCTCGCGGCCCGTCTTGTAGGGCAGCATGTGCCCTCCGTAGGCGGGCGCGAGCACGGCGCCCAGGCGCGGGTCGCGCTCGAGCGCGTCCATGGCCCGCTGCTCGCCCGGGAAGACGAAGTACGGGTCGCCCGCCGCGCGCACGCTGTTCACCGCCACCTCGAGCTTGTGGGCGATCCCGGGAACGGTCATCACGAACAGCGCCGCCACGACGAGCGCCATCCGCGGCCGCGGCCAGACCGAGACGACGCCCTGCACCGCCAGGATCGACAGCGGGATCGCGAGCCCCTGGAACGAGTGGTACGGGAAGGTCCCGACGGGCAGCAGGTAGACGACGAGCGCCGCGAACGGCCAGACCCGCACGGCGACCTCCTGCCAGTCGCTCACGGAATCGCGGTATGCGAGCGCCGCCGGCAGCGCGAGCGGGGCGAGCGTGAGCGCGATCGCCCACCATGGCCAGCTCCAGGTGGCCTGGCTGCCGGCCGCGTTCGACTCCGAGGCAAGCTCCCAGGCCGGATCCCACTGCGACAGGGCCCAGTAGTAGACGCCCGGGATGGCGGCCGCGCCGGGAACGGCGAGCAGCGCCGCGGACGGCCGGCCGCCCTCGCGGCGCCACTCGATCAGCTCGGTGACCGCGACGATCAGCGCTAGCGTCGCCCCCTGCCAGGGCTGGAGCCAGCACGCCACGAGCGCGCCGACGACGCTCAGCACGAGCACGCGGATTCGCCGCTCGCGCCGCCAGCGTTCAACGCCGAGCAGAACGAACGGCATCAGGAAGACCGCGATCGCGGTCATGAGATAGCCCCACAGGTACTGGCCGGTCCACATCTCGCCGGAGATGAAGTCGAAGGTGTACTGGCGCGGGTTGCCGCCCCAGTTCGTCCACGCCACGAGCGCGGACATCGGCATGACCGCGAACAGGATCAGCACCAGCGCGACCCGCTGCGTCCCCCGCTGCGGCAGGAGGCGCCGGGCGTAGACGAGCGCACCCGCGAACGTGAGCGCGACCGCCACGGGCTTCCAGAGCAGGTAGGCGGCCGGCACCGACAGCCCGGTGACCGCGTGCAGCGCGCCGGAGATAAGGAAGCCCGGGTGCAGGAAGCTGCGGTCGTCCGGCGCGAAGTCGTAGCGGTTGCCGATCAGCCCGTGCTCGGACGCCTCGCGGATCCAGGTGAAGTACTGGAGCTGGTCCGAGGCGAGCACTCCGTCGGCGCCCGTGAGCGCGCGCCCCTTCGTGAGCAGCGCGGCGAGCACGGCGAGCGAGAGGCCGGCGAGCGCCAGCAGCAGGGCCAGCTCGAAGCGATCGAGGCCGAATGGAAGCCGCCCGCGCGCCGGCGGCCCCTCCGGCGTCCCTGCCGGGCTGCGTGACGCGCTGCCGATCACGGACGAGACGGTAATGCGCGGCGCAGCCTTCGGCCCACCCGGCGCGCGGCGGCCGCCGCGCCCTGGGTCTCGGCGGTCTCCGCGAGCGCCCCGACGTACTGGGCGCGCACCGCCCGCCGCAGCACTCTCCGCCGCGGCTTCCGCGGCGGGAGCTCGGCGCTCCGCGAGCACCAGTCCACGAGCGGCCGCGTTGCCTCGGCCCAGGTGAGCTCCGGCCGCAGCTCGGCGATCCGCCCGCGGGCGGCCTCGTAGCGCTCCGCGTCGTCGAGCAGCGCCCGGCAGCCGGCGGCGAAGCCGTCCACGTCCCCCGGCGCCACGGCCTCCCCCAGCCCGCGGGCCGCGACGAGGTCGCCCAGCGCGTCGCCGCTCGAGGTGACCACCGGCAGCTCCGCCCACAGGTAGTCGAGGATGCGCGTCCGGAACGAGAAGCGCGCCTCGAGGTGGTCGAGGTGCGCCGACACGCCGAGGTCCGCCTCCGCGAGCCACGCGCCGCGCTCCGCGTACGGCACCCAGCCCTCGTTGAAGTGGACGCGCCCGCCCTCGAGGCCCTCGGCGGCCGCCAGCTCGCGCGCCTGGCCGGCGAACTGCGCCTGCCCGGTGAGCTCGAGGCCCGGCCGTCCGATACCCATGAAGACGAGGTGCGCGTCCTCGAGCCGCGCCATCGCGCGGATCGGGGTCGCCGGGTCGAGCCAGCCCCAGATGCCGCCGGCCCACAGGAGGATCCGCTCGTTGTCACCGATCGCGGGGAACGCAGCCCGGATCGCGCCCGCCGGCTCGGGCGGTGGCCCCTCCGGGAGCCCGAACGGCACCACGTCGACCAGCGAGCGCAGGCTCGGGTCGCGCCGGTAGGCGTCCAGCTCGATCAGGCCGCTCAGCGCCATGCCGCCGATCCAGAGGTCGCGCTGGCGCTCGGACGCGCACAACACGAAATCGGCCACCGCGCACTGAGCCAGCGCGCGTGCGGCGATCAGCCGCTGGATGCGCCGCTGAGAGCGCGCCGGGCGCGTCACGACCGCCTCGAGCACCTCGATCACGATCGGGTTGTAGAGGTCGAGCACCACCCGTGCGGGAAGCTCGGCCAGCGTGCTCGCCAGCGTGGGCGGAAGCTCCTGCGCCACCACTACGTCGTGCTCGCGCGCCGCCGCGACGAGCCGCTCGTAGTCCTCGAACCCGGCGTCCAGGAGCCCAACGCGCGGATCGGGAGAGAGGCTCGGGCCTGGCGCCGCGAGCGTCACGTCGTGCTCGGCCGCGAGCGCCCGCGCGAGCTCGGCCACGCGGATCGCCGGTCCCGCCATCCGCTCTCCGACAGGCTCGGACGAGAGGAGGAGGACCGAGGCCCGGCTCACCGCGCCTGCGCGGTGTCCTGGACGCGGCGGTCGGCCGCGAGCCGCGCCGCCGGCGGGCGCAGCAGGAGCCAGCGCGACCGGCGCTCGTCGAGCCGGTAGCGCGCCAGCACGCCGAGCGTGCGCAGGCCGTACTCCACGCTGGCGCGGAACGAGACCGTGGATGCCTCCAGGAAGTAGCGAGTGGGGATCGGGAGCTCGATCACGCGCGCCCGGTGGGCGACCATCTGGGCGAAGATCTCTTGGTCGAAGACGAAGCCGTCGGCGTTGCGCAGGAAGGCGACGCTCCGCAGGAAGTCCGTCGAGTAGGCCCGGTAGCCGGTGTGGTACTCGGAGTAGCCGCGCCGGAACGCGAGGTTCTCGAAGCTCGTCAGGAGCCGGTTCCCGACCCACTTCCAGCGTGGCATGCCGCCCGCGATCGCCTCGTCCTCGAGCAGGCGCGATCCGATCACCACGTCCGCGATCCCCGCCTCGATCGGCTTCACCATCTGCGCCACGAGCGCCGGGTCGTACTGGTTGTCCGCGTGGACCATCACGACCGCGTCCGCTCCGTCGAGGATGGCCCGCACGTAACAGCTCTTCTGGTTCGCGCCGTAGCCCCGGTTGGCCGGATGGCGGAGCACGTCCATGCCGTGGCGCAGCGCCACCTCCGACGTGTCGTCGGGGCTCGCGTCGTCCACGAGCAGCGCGCGATCGGCCGACTCCACCGGCATCGACTCGGCGACCGTCGGGATGGTCTGCGCGGCGCGGTAGGCGGGCAGCACCACGTGTACCTGGAAGTCGCCGCCGCGGTTGGCCATCAGAGGCTCGGGCGCGTGCGCCACCGACACCTTGTGCGCGAGCATCACGCGCTCGTCCCCGAGCGACATCGACAGCGTCCGGCCGCCCAGCCCCGAGCCGGCCACGGCCCGGGCCAGCCTGCCGATGCGCCTGCCGCGCTCGGCGAGGCCGTTCAGCCAGTAGCGGAACTCGAACGAGCGGACGAGCGGCACGTCATCCGAGATCACCAGTCCGCGCGACTCGATCAGCTCGCGCAGCGTCTGGCGCGGGAACAGGTAGGTGTGCGCGGGTATGTAGCCCCACCAGCGCGCGCCGGCGAGCCGCGCCGCCGCCGACGAGGGGTCGGGTGTGACCACGCACAGGGCGCCGCCGGGCGCCAGCAGCCGCTCGCAGGCATCGAGCGCTCCGAGCGGGTCCTCGAGGTGCTCGATCACGTCCGCGAGCACGATCGCCTGGAAGGAGCCCTCGGGCCGGTCGGCGCCGAACTGCTCGAGCGTCTCGTCGCGCACGTCGAGCCCGAGCACCTCCGTCGCGTACCCGCGCGCGGACTCCGAGAGCTCGAGCCCCGTGACCGAGTAGCCGGAGCGGCGCGCCTCGTCCAGCAGCAGCCCGTGGCCGCAGCCGACGTCGAGGAGCGCACCGGCGGGCACATGCCTCCGGATCAGGCCGATCAGCCGCCGGGCGGTGGCGCGCCTCCCCTCCTCCTCGCTCAGGTAGAGGTCGTCGGACATGCCCCTGTAGAGCTCCGTGAGCTCGGAGCCCGACGGCAGCCCCGGCTGGTGGACGGTGCCGCAGTGGGCACACGCGTACAGGTCGCCGTGCTGGCCCGGCTCGTGGTTCGTGGGCACGAACAGCTCGGGGCTCAGGGCGGTGCCGTCGCCCGGATGGCGCAGTTCCAGCGGTCCCTCGCAGATGTGGCAGACGTGATCCGTCACGGGCGAGCATCCTAGACTGGCGCGCATGTCTGGCCCGGGAATCTCGGTCGTCGTGCCCGCGTACAACGAGGAGACGGCGATCGCCGCGACCGTCGGGACGCTACGCGGCTGGCTCGAGGCGCACGGCGAGCCGTGGGAGATCCTGGTGGTGGACAACGCGAGCGAGGACCGCACCGCGGAGGTCGTCGCCGAGCTCGCCGACGGGGTGCACGTGCGGCTGCTCCGGAACGAGCGAAACCGCGGCAAGGGCCACTCGATGCGTCGCGGGATGCTCGAGGCCACCCACGGGCTGCGGCTCCACTGCGACGCCGACTGCGCCAGCTCGCTTCCGTCGCTGCCGCACATGCTCGAGCTGGTGCGCGACCACGACGTGGTGGTGGGCTCGCGCCTTGCGGAGGGCGCGCAGGTCGGCCGCCGCCAGCCGCTGCGCCGCCGCATCGCGGGCCGGAGCTTCCAGCAGCTCTGCCGGCTCGTGCTGCGCGAGCCGACGACCGACCTCTACTGCGGCTTCAAGCTCTGGCGCGACCGCGCGGCGGTCGACGCCTACTCGCGCACGCGGCTCGAGGGCTGGACCTTCGACGCCGAGGTGCTCGCGATGGCGCGGGCGCTCGGGTACCGCATCCGCGAGACCGGGATCGTCTGGACGGACCGCGAGGACTCGCGCGTGCGCATGGGGCGAATCCTCCTGCCGGTTGTACGCGAGCTGCTGGCCGCACGGCGACACGTGCGCCGCGAGGCGCGCCGCGGCCGCACCGCGGAGGACCCGCCGCTGGCGGAGCCCGCCAACCCGTGACGAGAGCCGCACGGAGCCTCGACCGGTTCGAGGCCGGCGTGCTCGTCGCGCTGTTCGCGCTCGGCATCGCGCCGCTCGCCGGGCTTCTGCTGCGGGTCTGGACCAAGGGCGGTCTCGTGACCGGCGCCGACGGCTTCCTCGTCGCCGATCCGATGCAGTACCTCACATGGCTCCGCGAGGCGAGCGAGCACCTTGCCGTCGCCAACCTCTACGACCTGGCCGGCGGGCCGAGCTCGTTCGTGCATCCGGGCGTGCTCGTCTCGGGCCTGCTGCACAAGCTCGGGCTCGGCGTCGCCGCGGCGTACCTCGCGTGGAAGCCGGTGGCCGTGGTCGCCCTGTTCGCCGGGGCACTCGCGCTGGCCCGGCGCTTCCTGCCCCGGCGTGACGACCGGCGGATCGCGGTCGTGGTGGCGCTCTTCTTCGCGTCGCCGCTCGCCGCGCTCGTGAGCTGGGCCGGAATCGGCCCCGACCGGGTGAAGTTCGACGTGGACTTCGTGACCGGCGAGCTCTGGCCGGGCACCTATCTGTGGGGGTACCTCTTCACCGCGATCGCGGTGGGCCTGCTCCCGCTCGGCCTGCTCGCTTACGAGCGCGCCCGCGCGGGCGGCCGCCGCCGCCCGCTGATCGTGGCCGCCGCGTGCGGCCTGTTCGGCGCCTGGCTCCAGCCCTGGCAGGGCGCCACGTTCATCCTGGTGATCGTCGTCGCCGAGCTGCTCTGCATGCGCCGTGACCGCGACCGAACGGCGCTCGCCGCGGCACGGGACCTCGCGGGTCCGGTGGCGGCGACGCTCGCGCCGCTCGTCTACTACTTCGTCCTGTCGCGCACCGACGAGTCATGGGAGCTGGCGCAGGTGGTGAACGACTTTCCCCGCTGGCCGTGGTGGGTCACGGTGATCGGGCTGGTGCCGCTCGCGCTCCCCGCGGCGTTCGCCTACAGGCTTCCTGCGCCGGACTTCGGGGCGCTCGCGCTGCGGGTCTGGCCGATCGCCGGCCTCGCGATCTTCTACCAGCCGGCCGGGACCTTCCCGTTCCACGCGTTCCAGGGGCTGTCGTTTCCACTGACCGTGCTGGCCGTGCTGGCTGTGCGCGACCGGCTCGGCGAGCGGACCGTGCCGCTCGCCGGCGCGATCGCGGTGGTGCTCACCTTCTGCGCGCTGGGGACGGTGTACCGCGCGAACGAGCTGCGCGAGGCCGTCAACTACGGGCTCCAGCCCTTCTTCCTGGAGCCCGAGGAGCGCGACGCGCTCCGTCACCTCGAGCGGAGCCCCGAGCCGGGCGGGGTGCTGACACCGGTCTACAGCGGCATCGTCCTGCCCGCCTACACGGGTCGCGAGACCTACATCGGCGCGGGGTCCTGGACCCCGAACGCCGACCGCCGGCGCGAGGAGGCCGAGGACCTGTTCGGCGGGAGGATGGGCACGGCCGAGGCGCGGGCGCTGGTGCGCCGGTCGGGTGCCCGCTTCCTCTACTCGGACTGTCACGGCCGTGCGGACATCGACCGGGTCGTGCGCTCGTTCACCGACCCGCCGCGCCGCTTCGGCTGCGCGGCGGTCTACCGGGTCGACTGACCGTGGCGAGCGACAGGGCACCGCTTCGGGTCGCGCTCGCCGTCGGGCTCGTTGCCGGCTCCACGCTCGCGCTCCAGGTGCTGCTCACGCGGATCTTCTCTGCGGCGCTCTTCTACCACTTCGCCTTCTTCGCGATCTCGCTGGCGCTGCTCGGCACCGGCGCCGGTGCGATCCTCCTCTACCTGCGCCCGCGGCTCGTGGAACGGCCGTCGCCCGAGCGTGCGCTCGCGCGCTGGTCGGCCGTCTTCGGCGCGCTCCTGCTCGTTGTGCCGGCGCTGCTCGTGCGGCTCGATTACTCGTTCGACAACTTCGCCGTCGACGGGCCCTTCGTGCTCACGCTCGGGCTGGCTGCCGTGCTCGCCGCGCTGCCCTTCCTCGCCGGCGGCATCGTGATCGCGCTCGCGATCAAGACATGGGTGACCGGAGTCGGGCGGATCTACGCGTTCGACCTAGCCGGAGCCGGGATCGGGGCGCTCGCGATCGTGCCGCTGCTCTGGCTCGTCGACGCGCCGACGCTGATCGTGGGGCTCGGCGCGGTCGGCGCGCTGGCCGCGCTGCTGTTCGCCGGCACTGCCGTGCCGGAGCGCCGGCTGGCGATCGCGGTCGCCGCCGCCGGGGTCGTGCTCGTCGCGCTGTCCGCCGCGACCGACCTCTACCGCCTGCCGGGTCCGTTCGACCCGATCCGCGATCCGGTCGGCGAGCGCTGGACCCCGATCAGCCGGGTGGTGGCGTATCCGCCGGGCGAGAACGGCGGGGACGCGATCGTGTCCTACGACCAGGACGTGGCGCCCGTGCCCGGGCACACGCCTGGCACGCCGCTGCCCGACTGGCGCTCGCTCGGGCTCGGCCCGCAGAGCATCGGCTACGAGCTGGCCGGCCCCGGCCGGGCGCTCGTGATCGGGGGCGGTGGCGGACGGGACGTCTACAACGCGCTCTCCTCCGGGCAGCGGCGCGTGGACGTGATCGAGCTGAACCGGGAGATCCGGGACATGGTGGACGGCGAGCTGGCGCGCTTCTCCGGGCGGCCGTTCGAGCTCCCGGGCGTCTCGGTGGAGATCGGCGACGGGCGCTCGACGCTCGCCGCGCGCGACACCCGCTACGACCAGGTGCACATCGGCTTCACGAACACGCTCACGGCCGGGTCTCGGCCAGGCGTACGCGCTCTCCGAGAACAACCTCTACACGGTCGAGGCATTCGAGGAGTACCTCGACCACCTGAGGCCGCGCGGGCTTCTGAGCGTCTCCCGCCTGTATCGCTTCGCCGGGGACGAGGTGCTGCGCGCAACCGTGCTGGCGCTGAGGGCGCTCCGCGAGCACGGCGTGGCGGATCCGCGCCGTCACGTGGTCGTGATGCTCGGGCGCGACACGCTGGCGGCGTTCTTCGGAACGGTGCTGGTGCGGCTCGAGCCGTTCACCGAGAGCGAGCTGGCACGTATCCGGACGCTCGCCGCCGAGCGCACGCGCGGCGTCGTGTTCGCTCCTGACGGCCCCTACCGGCGCGAGTGGCGTGCCCTGGCCGCCGCCGCCAGTCCGGAGCGCTTCTGCGCGGACTACCCGGTGGACGTCTGCGCGCCCACGGACAACCGGCCCTTCTTCCTCAACCCGGTACGCCTCGGCGACCTCGGCGAGCCGCTCCCGCCGAACTCCCCGTTCATATCGCGCACGCCCTTCCTCGTGCTGCTGGTGGCGCTCGGGATCCTGGCCGCCCTGTGCACGGTGGCGTTCCTCCTGCCGCTGGCGCTCGACCGCCGCACGGACCGCCCGCCGGCGAGCGCGCTCGCCTACTTTGCCGCCATCGGGCTCGGGTTCCTCGTCTTCGAGGTGGTGCTGATCCAGCGCTTCGTGCTCTTCCTCGGCTTCCCGACCTACGCCCTGTCAGTGGTGCTGTTCGCGCTGCTCGTTTTCACGGGGATCGGCTCGCTGCTCTCGGAGCGCCTGCGCGACAGGCGCTCCGGGCTCGTCGCGGCGCTGGCCGCGGTCACGGCGCTCGTCGCGATCTCCGCGTTCGCGCTCCAGCCGCTGCTCCACGCGCTGATCGACCTGCCCTTTGCCGCGCGGGTGGTGCTCGCCGTGGCGATCCTCGCGCCCTCCGGGCTGCTGCTCGGCGTGGCGATGCCGATCGGCCTCACGCGGCTCGCGTCGCTCCACCCGAGCGGGGTCGCGTGGGCCTGGGGCATCAACGGCGTCACGTCGGTGCTCGGCTCCGTGCTCGCGATCTTCGTCGCGATCAACTGGGGGTTCACCGTGGCCACGCTGCTCGCGGCCGCCTGCTACGCGGCGGCGGCGGGTCACGCGAGGCTAGGGCGCTGGCCCTAGTCTGCGGCCTGATGCACTCCGCCGTGTCGGCCGTGCTGGCCGCGTCACTGATCGCCGGGGCAACCGTGCTCGCCTTCTTCTCCGGCGGTTACTTCGAGCGCCCGCGGCTGATCGCGGGACTCCTGGCATGGATCGCCGTGCTGGCGGCTGCCGTGCTCGCACGCCGCCCGTTCCCGCTTGGGCGGCCCGGGCGGATCGCGCTCGCCGGCCTCGCCGGGCTCTGCGCGTGGACCGCGCTCTCGCTCCTGTGGACGCCGATCGCGGGCGGCACGGCCGACGACCTCCAGCGCGTGCTGCTCCTCCTCGCCTACTTCGGAGCGTGCGTCGTGCTGTTTCGCACGGCCTGGGTGCAGAGGCTCCTTGAACCGCTGCTGGCTGCCGGCACCCTCGTCGTGACCGGTTACGCGCTGTCCGAGCGGCTGCTGCCGGACCTGGTCGACCTCCACGAGAGCGTCACCGCGGGTGGGCGGCTCGAACAGCCGTTCACGTACTGGAACGCCAGCGGCGCGCTGGCCGCGATCGGAGTCGTGCTGTGCGTCCGGATGATTGGCGACCGGCGGCGGGACGTTCGCCTGCGGGTCGCCGCCGCGGCGGCAACGGTCCCGCTCGCCACCGGCGTCTACCTCAGCCTCTCGCGCGGAGTCCTGGCTGCGCTCGCCGTAGGGCTCTCGGTCCTCGTTGCGCTCGCCCCTGACGGGCGCGCGCAGCTCCGCGCCGTCGGCATCGCGCTGATCACGTCGCTGCCGGCGGCCGTCGTGGCGGGTGCGCTTCCGGCGGTCAGGACGCTGGGCGAGAGCGCCGGCGCCCGCCGGGCGCAGGGGCTCGTGATGCTGGCCGTGCTCGTGCTCCTCGCCGCCGCCGCGGCGGCGCTCGCGTTGCGCGAGGCGCGGAGCGCGCGCGCCGAGGGCGAGCCGCTGCGCGGCCCCCACCGGGCGCTCGCCACCGCCGGCGTGGGGCTCGTCCTGCTCGCGGCCCTGCTCGGCGCGGCGGCACTCGAGTCGAAGCCCGAGTCCCGCAACCCCGCCTTCGGCGCGAACCCGGACCGGCTCCGGTCGCTCGACTCGAACCGCTACGCGTACTGGCGCGTGGCGCTCGACACGTTCCTCGACCACCCGGCCCAGGGGATCGGCTCGGGGGCCTTCGTGGTGGAGTGGCTCCAGCACCGCGACGTGGACGACCCGACGCGCGAGCCGCACTCGCTCTACCTCGGAACGCTCGCGGAGCTCGGCCTGGTCGGCTTCGCCGCCCTCATGACCTTCCTCTGGGGAGTCGCGTCCGCCGCGCGCGAGCTGTGGCGGCGCGACCCCGCGCTGGCCACGGGGCCGGTGGCGGCGCTGGTGCTCTTCGCGGCGCACGCGGGAATCGACTGGGACTGGGAGATGCCGGCGCTCACGATGGTGGCGCTCGCGCTGGCGGGCGCGCTCGTGGCGTGGTGCGAGCTGCCCGCCGGCGGGCGGACTACTCCGACGGAACCGGCGGGCTCAGCTCGTCCGCCCGCGCCCGGGCCGCTCGCGAGCGCTCCGGGTCGAGGCGCCGAGTAGCCGACGCGAGCACCGCCCACGCGACCACGTTGTCGGGCTCGCGGCGCACGGCCTCCTCGATCAGCGCCACACCCTCCTCGGGCTCGCGGCCCTCCCCGCGCGCCACGAGCAGTGCGCCCTTGGTGAGCAGCGGCCGCGTGTCCGGGTTCAGGAAGCGCGAGTCCTCGAGCAGGCGTGCCGCCTCCTCGACCGGGGCCTGCCCGCCGGGAGCGAAGGCGAGCCGCTCGCCGCGCTCGTACAGGTCGTAGCCGCGCAGGCTCACGGCGAGCCACGCGAGCGCCACGATGGCGAGGACGACTAGCACCACGCGGGCAAGCATCAGCTCACCGCCGCCCGCTCGCGCGACTGCGTCCGCGGCTGCGAGGCTGGCCCGTCTCCGGGCCAGCGGCCCAGCAGCGCGTGCGCGAGCGCCGCGAGGTAGCAGGCCAGTGCGAGGAGCGTGGCCACGGTGAACCCGAGCATGATCGCGACCGTGATCGCGAGCACGGAGGCCAGCACGGACGCCACCCCGTTGATCCCCCACGCCCACGCCACCCCGCTCGGATAGAGGCCCTCGAGGCGCCGGAGGCCGAGCGGCATCGCCATCCCGAGCGCCACGCCGAGCGGCGCCAGCAGCGCGATCGTGCACGCGATTCGCGCGGCGAAGGGCAGGTCGATCAGAGCGCGGAGGAGCGGCTGGAGACCGAAGGCGGCCAGCGCGATCATGACCGCGCCCGCCCCCAGCGCGGCGCTCAGCGTGCGGCGCGGATCGGCGCGCCCGGCGCGCGCCGAGACGAGCGAGCCGATCCCGGTGAAGATCAGCAGCGCGAACAGCACCACCGACAGCGCGTAGGTCGGGAAGCCGAGGAAGAGCACGAAGCGCTGGATCAGCACCACCTCCAGCACGAGGAAGCCGAGCCCGATGGCCGCGAAGAACCCGAGCGACGCGACGCTCGGGCGCCCCTCCCCGCGCACGAGGGCGAGCGGCAGCGCGAAGGCCGCGGCGGACAGCAGCAGGAGGATCCCCAGGGTGATCGCGAGGATCAGCGTCGGGTCGGGCACGCGCAGGCCGCCCGGCGCCGCCGTCTCGCCGAAGTGGCCCACCCGCTGAAGGTTGAAGAAGAACGGGCGGTCGTCGGTCGGCGCGCAGTAGTCGAAGGCGGCCGCCTCGCAGAAGGCCTGGTGGCCCGGCGCCGCGGCGAGCTCGTCCCAGCCCTGCGCGTAGGGGCCGCCCGGCGCGTACGCCACCCGCTCGGCGCGCTCGCCCGCAAGCCGCCGGACCAGGCTCAGCTCGGCCTCGGTGAAGGGCTCGCGTTTCGCGAGCACGGTGCCGTAGTCGAAGCTGTTGAAGGCGCTTGTGTACTCGCCGAGCAGCACGACGACGTTGCGTCCCGGATCGCGCACGCCCTCGCGCTCCAGCGCCTCGAGCGCGAGCACCGTCGCGCGCAGCGCCTCGTTGATCCCCTCACGGTCCGGGCGCGAGACGTTCAGGACGCCGCCCGGCGCGAGGTGGTCGAGGTACTCCTGGAACGCCTCGACGGTGTAGAGGTTGTTCTCCGTGAGGGCGAACGCCTGGGCCGAGTTGCCGCTGTAGGTGTCCGTGAAGCCGAGGTGCACCTGGTCGTATCGGGTGTCGCGCTCCGAGAGCGTCGAGCGGCCGTCTCCGATCGCCGTGCTCACCCCCGGCAGCGAGTAGGGCGCGCCCGACAGCCCGCGCAGGTCGTCGTCCACCACGTCGCGGATCGCCCTGTTCAGCTCGATCACGTCCACGCGCTGGCGCTCCGAGAGCGCGGCGAGGATGTCGCGCCCGCCGCCTCCTCCGATGATCAGCGTGTGGCCCGGCCCCGTGAGCCGGTAGCCCACGCTCTGCGGGCCCTCCTGGGTCCTGCGCCAGTCCGGCGGCGGGTCCCCGCGCCGGTGCGGCACGATCTCGCCGATCACGCGGTCGTAGGTCACGTACGCGCTCCCCGACCGGCTCAGCTGCCCGTAGCCGAGCACCCGCGAGATCGGCGTCCAGCGATCGGCGACCGGCTCGAGCCCGGGTGGCTTCAGGTCGTACGCGCCCGGCCGCCGCGGCCAGGACCACGAGCAGGGTCGCCACCCCCGTCCCCGCGAGCGCCCACGTGCGCTCGGGCGCGCCTCCGCGCGAACAGCAGCGCCGCCACGGCGCCGAGCCCCGCGACGGCGACGATCAGCGTCGGTGCGGACACCAGCCACAGCAGCGGCACGACGGCGGCCGCTCCGAGTCCCGCGCCGGCGAGGTCGAACGCGTAGAGCGTGCCGATCGTGCGGGCGTAGCCGCGCACCGCGAGCGCGATGACGAGCCCGCCCGCGAGGAACGGCAGCGCGGCCAGCACGCAAGCCGCGCCCAGGGTGAGGGCGAAGCCGGCGTTCACGCCGGTGTACACGTAGTCGAGCCGGACGATCACGAAGGCCGCCACGGCGAGCAGTCCGGCGAACGCGAGGCTCCAGCGCGCGAGCTGGCGCTCGAGCTCGATGCGGTCGAACCAGCCGGGCCGCACGTAGACGAGGATCGCCCCCGCGCCGACACCGAGCAGCGCAAGCGAGATCGCGAGGAAGCCGAAGTGGTAGAGCAGCACGTTCGAGAAGACGCGCGTGAGCAGCACCTGAAGCGCGAGCGTGCTGCCCGCGACGAGGCCCACGCCGAGCAGCACGCGGAGCGGCGGTCTCTGGGCCGGGGCGCTCACGCGGCGGCAGTCTACGAGGCCACCGGCGGCGGCATTCGGCGCCGGGCGCGGCATGCGGTCTGCTAGCAATCCGGCGCATGCACGTCGCGGTCGACGGCCGGGCACTACGGCCCGGCGCGGCGCGCGCCCGGGGCGTGGCGCGCTACCTGCGCTGCCTGCTCGACGAGCTTGGGCAAGCGTTTCCTGAGGACCGCTACGAGCTCGTCGACCCAGGCCGCGCCCGGCTGGCGACGGCCGCGCTGGCAGGCCGCCCGCGGCTCGACCGGCTCGCCGCCGGCTGCGACGTCGTGTGGGCTCCCGCGCCCGCGCCGGTCGCGGTGTCGGCGGGCACGCCGCTCGTCCTCACCGTCCACGACCTCTCCTTCGAGCACCGCGCGCGCGACTACCCGCTCTACGACCGGCTCTGGCAGCGCCTCGCGCGACCCGGGCGGCTGGCGCGGCGCGCGGAGCGCGTGATCTGCGTCTCGGAGGCCGACGCGCCGCGCAGCCATCGGCGAATGGGGTCTGGATGGCGAGCGCGCGCTGACGGTGCTGTCCGGCCCGGGCCGCCCGGCCGCGGACGGCCCCGTTGCATCCGCCTCGCTGCCCGGCGGCGTGCCCGACGCGCTTCGTGCTCGCCGTGGGCGCGCTCGAGCCGCGCAAGCTCCCGGGTGTGCTCGCGGAGGCCCACCGCCGGGCCCGGAGCGACGGGCTTCGCGCGGAGCTGGTCTTCGCAGGCGACGGGCCGCTCCGAAACGAGCTCGAGCAGGCCGGGGCCATCGTGCTCGGCCACGTTCCGCGACGACGTTCTCGACGCCTCTACGAGCGTGCGCTCGCGGTGGTGTGCGCCTCACGCGAGGAGGGCTTCGGCTTCACGCCGCTCGAGGCGGCCGCGCGCGGCACGCCCGCGATCGTCGCGGACCTGCCGGTGTTCGACGAGACGCTCGGCGACGCCGCGCTGCGGGTGCCGCGCGGGCGATGCCGACGCGCTGGCGGCCGCGCTGCTGCGCATGGACGCGAGCCGGGGCTCCGCGACCAGCTTGCGGCGACAGGCTCGCGAGGCCGCGGCGCGCCTCTCCTGGGAGCGGGCCGCGCGCGAGACACGGGCCGCGCTCGCGGAGGCGGCCGGATGACCGAGTTCGCCATCGTCACCGTCATCCACGACTCGGAGCCGGAGCTGCCGCTGCTGCTCGACTCGGTCGAACGGCTCCCGGAGCCGCGCCCGCGCGTGATCGTTGTGGACAGCGGGTCGAGCGACCGAGGAGCGTCGCTCGCGGCCGAGCGCGGCGCGGAGGTGGTCGACCTCGGCGGCAACCGCGGCTTCGGCGCGGGCTGCAACGCCGGGATCGAGCGGGTGACCGAGCCCGTCACGGCCCTCGTCAACCCCGACGTGGTGCTCCTCGACGACGGCCTCGCCCGGCTGGCCCGGGCGGCCGCCGCGGGCGGCGCCCTGCTCGCTCCGCGGCTCCTGAACGCCGACGGCAGCGTCCAGGACAGCGCCCACCCCCTGCCCGGCCGCGCCGGCGCCCTGCTGCCGGCGCTGTTGCCGCGCCGCCTCCTCCCCAGCCGCTACGAGCCCTGGAGGAGCGACTCCGCCCGAGTGGTCGGCTGGGCGGTGGCCGCCTGCATCCTCGGCCGCACCGACGAGCTGCGCGCCCTCGGCCCGTTCGACCCGAGCGCGTTCCTCTTCTACGAGGACATGGAGCTCTGCCTGCGGGCGCGGCGCGGCGGCATCCCGACGATCCTGTGGCCCGACGTGTCGGTGCGCCACCTCGGCGGCGCCTCCACCGGCCGCGCGCTCCCGGAGGAGAGCGACCTGGAGCTGCGCGCCCGCCGCCGCCGCCACGTGGTGGCGAAGGAGGGCCGGGCGCGGCTGGCGCTCGACGACCTCTCCGAGGCGCTCACGTTCGCCTCTCGCGGCGCCGCGAAGTCACTGGCCGGCGGCGGCCGGCTCGAGCGGCGCCGCCTCCGCGCCCTGATGCGCGCCCGCCGCTAGGCGCCGCCGAAGCGGCTCGCGCGCCAGGCCGGGCGCCTGCTCGGCGTCGGGCGTCGCGGGATGCGGGGCCACGTCTCCTGGTGCGACGGGCCCTTGCTGAGGGCCGCCTCAACCTCGCGCGGGAAGGCCTTGCGGAAGGTCGCGGCGTCGAAGCGCAGCGCGTTCTCGATGCACGCCTCCGAGTCGACCGCGCGCGTGTCGAAGCGGCTCACGGCCTCGGCCAGCTCCTCGGGCCCGCCCTCCCAGAGGGAGCCGGTGACCCCGTCGAGCACGTTCTCGAGCAGCCCGCCCGCCGCTCGCGCGATCACGGGGCGTCCCGCGGCCTGCGCCTCCACCGCCGCGATCCCGAACTCCTCGCCGGTCGTGACGACGAGCGCCCGGCAGGTCGCGAGCAGGCGCGCGGCCTCGCCGTCGCTCACCCGTCCCGCGAAGCGGATCGTGGGCCCGGCCAGCCGCCGCAGCCGCCGCCGGTCCGGCCCGCCACCCGTTACGACGAGCGGCAGCCGCAGCCGGTTGAAGGCGTCGATCGCCACGTCGATCTGCTTGTGCGAGACGAGCTCGGAGAGCACCAGGTAGTGGTCGCCCACGGGCTGGGGCCGGAAGCGCTCGGTCACGACCGGCGGGTAGACGATGTGCGAGTCGCGCCCGAAGTAGGCCTTGATGCGGGCCTGGGTGGTGCGGGAGTTCGTCACGTAGCGGTCCACCCGCTGGGCGGCGATCCAGTCCCATTCGCGCCAGCGCCGGAACAGGCGGCTCAGCACCGCGCGCGAGATCGGGTTCGAGCGCTCGGCCAGCGTGCGGTGGCGCTCGTTCCAGACGTACCGGAACGGGTTGTGGCAGTAGGACACGTGCACCGCCCGCTCGTCGCAGATCACCGCGTGCGCCCAGGCGCTCGAGCTCGAGATCACGAGGTCGTAGCCCGAGAGGTCGAAGGACTCGATCGCGCCGGGATAGAAGGGCAGGAAGGCGCGGAAGTTGCGCGCGTTCGGGCGGAAGCGCTGGAGGAACGAGGTGTGGATGTTGCGGTCGGCGAAGCGGCCCTCTGTGCCGCGCTCGTCGTAGACGGGCGTGAAGACGTCCGCGTCCGGCCAGAGATCGCAGATCTCCAGGAACACGCGGTCGGCCCCGCGAACGCTCACGAGGAAGTCATGGATCAGCGCCGTGCGCGGCGCGAGCCCTGCCGTACTGGCACTCACCGGGCGCAGTCTATGCGTGGCGGCGCTCGCCGCTAGGCTTCGCCGCCATGCGTCGCCTGGTGACCCTGCTTGCAGCCCTGTTCCTGCTCGCCCTGCCGTCCGCCGCGCTCGCGCAGAGCGCCGGAGACGAGCAGTACGCCGACCCGTTCGGCGAGGTCGAGGAGCCGAGCGGCTCCCAGGGCGAGCCGCGCCGGCGCCCGAGCCCGAGCCGCGGCTCCCGCCGAGCCGACCGCGTCGGGCGAGGAGGCCGTGGTGTCCCAGGAGACGGATGCCCCGACGCTGCCCGCCACCGGCCTCCCGGCCGGCCTCGCTGGCGGGCGCCGGAGCCCTGCTCCTCGCGGGCGGCACCGGCCTGCGCCGGCGCGTGCTCCTGACGGCCGCGCCCGTCGCGATCAACGCGCGCGCCGCTGTGCGGCGCGAGATCGGCGGTGTCGAGCGCTGGGCGCGCGAGCTGTCGAGGCTCCTGCCCGAGCTGCGGCCGGACCGCTACGCCGCGATCCGCCCGCCGGCCGCGCTCGCCCACAGGGCCGGCCAGGCCTGGGAGCAGCTCGCGCTCCCCGTCGCGGCGAGGAGGGCCGAGCTCCTGCTCTCGCCGGCCAACCTTGCCCCGCTCGCCGGCCGCCGCAACGTGGTCGTGATCCACGACAGCGCGCCGTTTCGCGACCCCTCCTGGTACGGACGGGCGTACGGCATGTGGCACCGGGCGCTCGTGCCGCGCGTGGCGCGCCGGGCGCGGCTCGTGATCGTGCCTTCGGAGCACGTTCGCGGTGAGCTCGCCGAGCTGTTCGGGCTGCCGGCCGACCGCCTCGTGGCGGTCGCCCCGGGAGTCGACCCCGCCTTCGCCGCCGCGGGCGACCCGGCGCCGCTGCTGCGCCGCCTCGGCCTCGACCGGCCCTACGTGCTCGCCGTCGGCACCGACAGCCCGCGCAAGAACCTGGCGCTGCTCGACGCGATCCAGCCGGAGCTCTCGGAGCACGGCCTCGACGTGGCTATCGCCGGATCCACGCGCGCGTACATGCCCGGATCGCCGCTGGGTGGCGCGCGGCGGCTCGGCTACGTGCCCGACGAGGACCTTCCCGCGCTCTACGCGGGCGCCGCCGCGTTCGCGATGCCATCGCTCTACGAGGGCTTCGGGCTCCCCTGCGTGGAGGCCATGGCCGCCGGAACGCCGGTCGTGGCCGCCGACCGCGCGGCGCTGCCCGAGGCCTGCGGCGGCGCGGCTCTGCTCGCCGACCCGCGCGACGCCGATGCGTTCGCCGCGGCGCTCCTCCGAGCCGCCGGGCCGGAGCGCGAGCGCCTCGTGGCCGCCGGCCGCGAGCGTGCGGCCGGGCTCGGCTGGCGGCGGACGGCCGAGCAGGTCGACCGCGCGCTCGAGCCGCTGCTGGCTACTGGCAGACGCCCGTGACCGTCTTCTGGCAGCCCTGGTAGCGGCGGGCGCTCCGCTGGTACGCGCCCAGGGCGGGCTGCGCCTGGAAGCTCCGGTGGTCGAACCGCTGGAGGCCGGCGTAGTTGAAGATGCTGCCGCCGCGCCCGTAGGGCGACGACCACGTGTACCAGAACACCTTCCCCACGCTGAGCCGGCGCCGGTTTGCCGCCATCGCCCTGTAGACCCCGCTCAGCTTGGTGGCCATCCCGCTCGGGGTCTCCTGGCGCTGGTACGGGATGCCCTGCGTGCGACCCTTCGAGGCGGGCCAGGCGATCTCGGTGAGGTAGATCGGCTTGCGCCCGTCGCCGCGCGCGCGCATCGCGTCGCGGAAGAACGAGGTGGCCACCACCGCGCGCTTCACGGTCTGCGGGAACGTCTGAAGCGCCGCCACGTCGAAGTAGCGCTTGATGCCGTTCTGGTAGAGGACCTCGATCTCGTCCCAGGCCCGCTGCGTGATGCCCGCCATCACGATCTTGGCGCCGGGGTCGAGGCTCTTGACGATGTTGTAGGACGAGCGCAGGAGCAGCGGGTAGGCGCGCGCGTAGCCGTAGGGCCCCGCTCCGGCGCGTCCCAGTAGGCAGGAAGGTGCGGCTCGTTCCAGATCTGCCACTCGCGCAGCGGGTGCTTCGGCAGCTCGGGGTGCTCGGTCCAGAACGTGCCCTCGGGGCCGTAGCGCTCGACGAGCGCGGCCAGGTAGGTCACGTAGTCCGAGCGGTTCGCGGGCGGCGAGGTGAAGCGGTTGCGGATACGCGCGCGCCCAGCGCGGCGCGTAGAAGACCACCGGGAGGACGTCGAGGTTCCGCAGCGCGGCCGGCGCACCACCCCGTCCGTCCGCTCGAAGTTGAACGCGGTCCCGCGGCCGCCCGGCTGCGCCCCCCCCCAGTCGAACACCGTCCGCACCGTCTCGACCCCGGACGACGCCATCAGGTCCCACTGGGCGTCCTGCACCTCGTCGGCGGCCTTCTCGATGCCGTGGTCGTACATGACGCCGAAGAAGCCCTGCGGCACCGAGCGGGCGCCCCGCGCCTGGGGGGCGGCGACGAGCAGCGCGGCGAGCGCCGCGACGACTGCGATCGGCAGCCTCACGGTCAGGGCTGGTGGTTGAGGACCACGCTGCACGGACGCCCGTTGTCGGTCATGCGACCCCGTTCGTGTCCTTGGGCGTCACCGTCAGCTGGTTCCTCGTGACCTTCACCTGTCCGTAGCTGAACTGGTCCAGGACGAGCACTGCATCCCGATGCCGCTGGGCGGCGGCGGCGTGAAGAACGCGCTGTCCACGAGCGCGCCGCTGCCCGGCTGGCCGGTCGCCTGGTCGATCTCGAGCCCGAAGTTCGCGGTCGCCACCGGGCCGACGGTCACGTCGATGATGCCGCTGTTCTCGGGCCGCCCGGCTCGAGCGTCTGGAAGCGGGCGTCGTTCACGAGCGTCGCGTGCACGTCGGTGGTCAGGAAGATCACGTTCTTCACGCTCTGCTGGAGGTCGCAAGCAGCTCCTGGCGCTCCGCCTCGTAGCCCTCCCAGCGGTCGTACGGGAGCACGTAGTACTGCTGGATCGGCATCTCGTTCATGATCACCTTGAAGCGCGCGTCCGACTCCTCGATGGCCTTCAGGAAGCGCTCCAGCTGGCGCCGCCGAGGAACGTCCGCTCCGGGCTGCGGATCCGGTCGAGGCACGCCTGCGACACCGGCTCCGCGAGCGACGGCGTCGACTGCGAACACGTTGCGCGTGGTCTGCGGCGCGGTCGGCGCCACGTCCGGCTGGTTCGGTCTGCGGGTTGTTGCAGACGCCGCCCTCGTCCGCGTTCGCGCTCCGGAACGAGCGCTCGTCGAGGAAGAACAGCTCCAGGTTCCGGCCCCAGCGCACCCTGCGGTAGAGGCCGTCGCTGCTCGTCCAGCTCACCGGCGAGTAGTCGCGGAACGCCTGCGCGCCGCGGTTGTAGAGCGTGCGGCCGTTCACGTTCACGCCGTTGTCGAAGGAGTTCTCGGCCGGCGAGAAGTCGTTAACGAACTCGTGGTCGTCCCACTGCGAGTAGAAGCCGGCCGAGCGGCGCAGCGCGTGCAGGGTCGGGTTGCCCAGGTTGACCTTGTACTTCGCCCACTTCTGCGGCACGCTCAGCGCGATCGGGTTCAGGCGCCCCGGCACCTCGCTGTCCGAGTAGATCGTGTCGCCGAGCATCACGTTGAACTCGTTGCGCTCGGCCTTCATCTGCCGCAGCACGCCGCCGTTGTTCCAGAACGGCGGCGCTCGCCGGGCTCCGGGTTGAAGTCCTGGTCGCCGCTCCAGGCGAACTCGATGGTCGTGTTCTGCTACGGCTTCGGCGCGGTCACGAACGTGCCGTTGTCGCTCCCGCGCGCCCGCGGCAGAAGCGGAACCAGTAGCGCGTGTCGGGCGCAGGCCCCTGACGCCGATCTGAACGGTGTTGTCGTCCGACTTCCTCGCGCGCACCGTGTCCCCGCGTGGTCCCTGGTGAAGCGGCGTTGCGCGCGATCGAGCGCGTACCTGCCGCTCTTGTTCGCCTTGCCCCACAGCATCGCCCCCGTCGCCGTGACCTCTCCGGCGTGACGCCGAACGAGAAGCCGCGCGCGGCGTGCGCGAGGGGCCGACAGCAGCAGGGTCATTAGGGTCAGCGGGAGCAGGCGATTCATGCGCATGGGGACCCGGCATCCTAGGGAAGGTTGCGCCCCCGGCACCGGTAGGCTCCCGCTCGCGAATGGAGATCTCCCAGACCGGAGCACGCACGCGTCGAGAATCAGGCGCCGCCGCTGGTGCCCTACAACGTCTTCGAGGCGGACCTCCCGCTGCGGGAGGCGGTGGAGCGCGAGGGCGGCGGCTGGGGCGTCGACCGCCTGCGCGACACCGGCGAGCTGGCCGGCTCCGCCGAGGCGCTGGCGCACTCCGAGCGCGCCGAGCGCAACGAGCCGTTCTCCGAACGCACGACCGCTACGGCAACCGGATCGACGAGGTTGAGCTCGACCCCTCCTGGCACTGGTGCCTGCGCCAGGCGATCGAGCGCGAGATCCACGCGCTTCCCTGGGCGGGACCCGCAGCCGGGCGCCCACGCGGTGCGCGCGGCGCTCTTCTTCGTCTGGAGCCAGGTGAACTCGGGCGTGATGTGCCCGGTCTCGATGACCTACTCCGCGATCCCCGCCCTGCGCGAGGAGCCGGACGTGGCGGCCGAGTGGGAGCCGCGCGTCACGCGGCCGAGCTACGACGACGGCGCGCTCGTGGGCATGGCGATGACCGAGAAGCAGGGCGGCTCGGACGTGCGCGCGAACAGCACGCGCGCCGTCCCGAACGGGGACGGCTGGGAGATCACCGGCCACAAGTGGTTCTGCTCGTATCCGCCCTGCGACGTCTTCCTGACGCTCGCGCAGACGCCGGCCGGACTGTCCTGCTTCCTGATCGAGGGGCGCGATCCGGGCTTCCGGATCCAGCGCCTCAAGGACAAGCTCGGCACCCGCTCGCTGCCGTCCAGCGAGGTGGAGTTCCACGGCGTCCGCGGCCAGCTCATCGGCGAGGAGGGGCGCGGCGTCCGGACGATCATCCGCATGGTCAACCACACCCGGCTGGACTGCCTGATCGGGTCGTCGGCGGGGATGCGCTGGGGCCTCGCGCAGGCCGTGCACCACGCGCGCCATCGCAGCGCGTTCGGGAAGCTGCTCGCCGAC
>CAWBAP010000016.1:0-206512 GCA_963786845.1 uncultured Thermoleophilaceae bacterium | reverse complement strand
AGTTTCACTGATTACTAAATCAGGATCAACAACTTTCACGGCTCTCTGTACGAGTTTCACCGCAATACGGTGACAACCGCAAACGACTTCTTCAATAACGCCGCCGGTAGCTATGGACCAGATGACCTTCCGGTCATTCTCGGCGAAAAACTGGCCGGGACCCAGTCGCGCCGCGTCCGCAACTGCTTCGAAATGTCTTCGGTGGTTCTATCGGTGGTCCAATCAAAAAAGACAAGGGATTCTTCTTTTTCACTTACGAAGGATTTCGCGAAGCTTCTGAGACGCCGGTGGTGCGCGAAGTGCCTCTGCCCACACTGGGGCAGGGAATTGTCCGCTACCGAACGGCAAGCGGGGCCAGCGATGTAGGTTGCCCAGCGGGGACTCCGGCGGGTGTGAACTGTCTAACTCCGGCCGAGATCGAAGCCGGTTACATGGCAGCAAACGGCGATTCACCCGGTGTCAATCCGTTGACTCTGGCAGTTTTGGCCAACGCCGCCCAACGGTATCCGGCGAACGATACTTCCGTTGGTGATGGCCTCAACACGGCGGGCTTCCGTTTCAATGTTAAGACGCCCGCTCGTTTAAATACTTACATCACGAGAATGGACTACAACCTGACGGATCGTCAGACCCTCTATCTCCGTGGTAACTACCAGCAGGATAACGTCACCAGAAATACATACGGTGGACCAGACTGCGGTATCGATTCACCCTCGGATAAGATTCAGTGCTTTCCCGATACTCAGCCGCTGACAATCTGGAATCACCCGTGGGGACTCGCGGCAGGACATACCTGGACGGCGTCAAGCAATTTCATCAACCGTTTCACCTATGGATTCACCCGCGCGGCTTTTACAGACAGCGGGGAGTCAACGGAGAACCGGGTTACGTTTCGTTTCATCTTCGCACCCCAGGGCCATCGACGTGGGCTCCGACGCGTCACGCCGGTTCACAATTTCGTCGACGACGTCTCCTGGACGAAGGGAAACCACAGCTACACGTTCGGCGGAAACGTTCGTTGGATTCGCAACAATCGCACTGCTCTTGCGAATTCCTTTGACGAAGCGATTATCAATCCGTCGTTCTACAACGGCTCGGGCTCCGTTCTCCGTAGTCCGTTCGCCGACATCAATCCAGCTGTCAGAAACGACACCGTGACGCGCTCGCATCCGTCATCGGCCGTTATTCGCAATACAGCGCGAATCTTGTGTACGACGCTAACGGTGCTCTGCAGACCGTCGGCACGCCTACTGAGCGAACTTTTGCCACTGAGGAGTATGAAGTTTATTGGCAGGATTCGTGGCGGATGACTCCCAATCTGACGTTGAATTACGGCGTCCGCTGGTCCACCTCGACGCCTGTTTATGAAACGAACGGCATACAGGTGGCGCCCACGCCAAGCCTGGGTGACTATTTCCAACGCCGCGTAGAAGCGTCGGCAACTGGACTGCCCTTCAACGATCCGATCACCTTTAATCTCGCCTGCCGTGCCAACGAACTTCCAGACTATTACAAGCAGGACTGGAATAACTTTGCGCCCGCCATCTCCGTCGCCTGGTCTCCGGACTTCGGCGACAATTTCCTTGGGCGGCTTATTGGTCGTTCAGGGAAGTCAGTAATCCGAGGCGGCTTCCGCATGACGTATGACCGCGTCGGCAGCCAACTCGCGGTCAACTTTGACTTGAATAACCTGGCCGGCTTTACGTCAGCCAGAAACATCAACGCAAATACTTTTGATGTGACAGATAGCCGCGCGTTCGGAATGGGACCGCTCTTCACCGGGTTCAATCCAAACGTGCGCGCGCTGACATTCCCGGCATCGACTACGCCGATTCCCACGACGTTAGCATTTCCGCTGACGGTGCCTTCTGACGAGGACCAAAGGATCGAGGTTTCGCTCGATAACCCGCTTAAGACACCGTACAACTACAACCTAAACTTTTCTTATGGTCGCGAGCTGGGCAGGGGATTCTCATTTGAAACCAGCTACGTCGGTCGCATGGCGCGCAAGCTGCTCGCAACTCGCGACATTATGCAGTTGAACAATCTGCGCGACCCGTCGTCGGGGATGACTTTCTATGAAGCGATGGGACTGCTCATCGACGCGCGTTACCGCAATGCGCCAATCGATTCGCTTCCAAACATTCCTTACTTCGACAATCTCTTCCCGTTTATGTCGCAGTGGTGGGGCGATCCGGCGTTGACCAACACGCAGGCAGCCTATGCGTTGATTGCGCCAGGAGCACTCGGCGGCGGCGACCTGACCGACTACACATTTGTGCAATTGCTTTGGGACGATCGGCCTGATTGCACAACCTGCCCGACTGGTCCAGGCCCTGCGCGCTTCAACAATATGTTCTATCAACCACAGTTTGCGGCGCTCTCAGCGTTCTCGACGATCGCGCGCTCAAACTATCACTCAGGACAGTTCAGCTTACGCAAGAGGTTTAGTAACGATCTTGCTTTCGATCTTAACTACACTCTTGGCCACTCGCTGGACAGCGCCTCCGGTCTGCAAAACTCAACCAGCTACGGTTCGGCGTTCATTGTTAACGCGCTCGATCCGGATCAGAACTACGCCAGTTCCGATTTCGACGCGCGTCACATAATCAACGCAAACTGGTTGGTAGGGTTGCCCTTTGGAAGAAACAAGGTCTTTCTTAGCGGCATGCCGGGTCCAGTTGATGCGGTGCTGGGAGGTTGGCAGTTAACCGGGATCTTCCGCTGGAACTCGGGCCTGCCGGTTCAGACACCGTTTGACGGAGGCATCTGGGCCACCAACTGGAACGTGCAGTCGAATGGTGTTCGAGTGACTCCGATAGATTCGTCGCCGACTCGAACGGGCAGTCCTAACCTTTTCGGGAACGCGCTGGCGGCTTACCAAAGCTTCCGCAATGCTCGTTCTGGTGAGGTTGGCGATCGCAATGTGCTGCGCGGTGAACCTTTCATAACTCTCGATATGGGACTTTCGAAGGAGTTCAAGATTGGCGAGTCGTCATCGCTGCAATTCCGTTGGGAAGTCTTCAACGTCACCAACACTCAGCGTTTCGACGGCAACACAATCGCTGACCTTGGGTTAGACATCGATCCGTTCCTCGGCGGTGCGCCCAGCGATGAGTTTGGAAAGTTCACCTCCACTCAAACTCCGCTTAACGAAACTAAGGCCGGTCGCGTAATGCAGTTTGGATTGCGCTTCCTGTTCTAGTCTCAAATTCAATTGAACTAACGGCGGGCTGGAGAGAAATCTTCAGCCCGCTTTTTGTTTGCATGACGGAAGAGCGTGCGGAGCGCGCGATGGCATAAAGCCCGGGGCGTAAGCCCCGGGGTCCGATGCCAAAGGATGGCTGAGCCCGCGGAGCGGGCGACAGATCGCTTGGATTAGCTTTCGCGCGATTTGGGCATCACGAAATTGTTCAATATTCAGTGGTTTCCGGCTCACGCACGCTTGCTGTCGCCCGCTTCGCGGGCTTTCTTGCGCCAGAAGTAGTAGACGCCGGTAAAACAAAGCGAGAGCCAAGCGAGCCCTTCAGCGATCGCGCCCAACACATCACTCAAATAATGGGCGCCCAGATAAATTCGACTAAACGCAACCAACGAGATAAGAACCGCCGCAGACACGATCACCAACGCCTTCTTGCTTCTGCTCTTTGTCTTCGCGACTACGAAAACAGCGAGCGCACCATAAACAACGGTCGCGGTCATCGTATGTCCGCTGGGAAAACTGAAACCGGCAAAAGAAAAAATCGGGTCGTCGAAAGTCGGACGAGCACGTTGAAATGCGACCTTAAGCAGGCGGTTTAACAGCATCCCTCCGAAGATCGACAGCACGATCGCTATGAACCAGTAGCGTTGGCGTCGCCACAGTAGATACGCACAGAGAATCACGGCGATGGTGGTGGCGACGAGTGTCGAGCCCAGCGTGGTGATGCTGGCGAACAACATGGTCAATGCCGGAGTCGCATTGATGTGTAACCAGTTGCTGAATCGCGCATCGACAACTGTTAAAGGATCGCCGTTGATAACATCTTCGGCCAGCGAGGCCAGCACCAGTGTCATACAAATGAAAACTGCCAGGCCCGCGACTAGATGCCATCCCGGATAATCTTGCGACTGTGCTTTATCGCTCAAGCCCTGGCGTCTTCTTTCAGACGAGTCCATCCGTCCTCTGTGTGAATGAATCGTTCGATCGAAACGGCATCAAAAGTCGCGGCCGACTCGTGCCATTCGAATCTCTCTACAACAACGCTTTCCTTGTTCACATGTATGACATTGAACGAGTTTGCTTCGCCGCGCCCCCGGGTTGAAGTCGCAGTCCCAGCCTGCACCACCAGGGCCGAATGGCCCTTAATCTTGTAACGCTTGGCGCTGTGCGTGGTGTGGCTGATGTGCAAGTGACCGGCGAGGAATAGATCGGCTCCACAATCAGCAAGGTGGTCCATCGCCATGCGCGCTCGACCGACCAGGTCACGCTCGTCATGTCCCTCAGGCAGATCAAAAGGATGATGCGTCACCACGACCTTGAGGACGTTGTCGGAGATAGGACAGAGCTTGTCGCGCAGCCATGAAACTTGTTCTTCATTTATGCGGCCGCCCTTGATGGTCCATGACCGCGCAGTGTTCACGCCTAAAACCGCGATCTCGTCGTCGAAATAGGTGGGCCGTAAATCGTTGGTAATGTAACGCCGGTATTTGTCCAGCGGACTCAAAAAACGAGAAAAGACATTGTAAAGAGGAACGTCGTGATTGCCTGGAACAACTATCTGCGGTTCCGGCAGCGCGTCGAGGAATTCCCGCGCCTCCTTGAACTGGTACGACTTTGCTCGCTGAGTTAAATCTCCTGAAACTGCAACCAGGTTTGGATTTATCGCCTTGATCGAATTGATCAGTGGAGACAGCACGCGCGGGTCAAGACTGCCAAAGTGAATATCGGAAAGGTGAACAATTATTCGCATGAGCCTGCAAAGTTTCGTAACCGGAGAACTGTTAGTCGATTGATAAGGTCTTAGTCGAATCTTCGGGTTTAGGCACTAAAACACGCAACGCCTGCGGCCGGATTCGATAATGTAACGGTGGTTGCATCACGTCTACCTCACCATCGAGAGCAATGCGCATGCGCTTATGCTTCGTCGAGATTTTCACCTCCTGCGTTTGCAGGGCAAGAAAGTCTTTCTCCCGCCGCAACCTGCCTAGCAGCGCCAGCAGCGCCAGTCGAATCAAACCAAGCCGGCCCATGGGATTGGTCAGGTACAAGCTGAGATGGCCGCCGTTAAGAACGGAACGGCCGCCAATGTTTAGAATATCCATTTCGTATTCGTTGTTACCGACAAAAACGAATGGTGTGCGTCTCGTCAACGCCTTGTTGTCAACCATCATGTTCACTTCAAGAAACGGGTAACGGCGAAGAACGGCGATCGCGGCCCAAATGAACGCAGGCCACTTTCCGGATCCCAGTCGCTGTTGCTTCTCGCGCTCACGGACAATTCTTGGATACAGTCCCAGGCTCGAATTGTTTATGAAGACTCGATCGTTAACCTCGCCGACATCGACCATCGTTGTGTGGCCGGCGGCGATTGTCTTCACGGCGCCTTCGAGCTCGACAGGAATCCGCAGATCTTTAGCGAAGTGATTGAGCGTGCCCAGCGGCAACACCCCAAGGGTCTTTCCTGAATCCAGGATAAGGGCCGCGACCGAGCTAATCGTTCCATCTCCACCGCCGGCAACTATGACCCCCGACTTACATCGGATCGCTTCTTTTGCCAGGTTAATTAGATCGGCGCCGGTTTTAGCGACGTGAATCTGAGCAGTGACTCCGTGTGCCTGGAACATGTCATGCAACTTAGGCACTGCTTCACCCGTGTCATTTGTCCCCGAGCCGAAATTGATGACCACCTCGATCTTCACACAAACATATTAGGTCAACGCTGTTTCAAAGATGTATCGCCGACAAAGTCCAAGGTCCAAAGTCCCAAGTCCAAAGTCCGAAGTCGCAGAAGCTTTCAGGAATGACTATGCCTCATAACCTCTCAGGTAAGGAAGGGCCGCTTGCGCCCGCTCTGGTCCTTCTGCAGACTTTGGACATTGGACGTTGGACATTGGACTTTGCCTTTACGACATCGGACACTAGGCTTTCCTATGCCAAAACAATCTGCTTCGAAATCAGTTGATCTCCGTGCACTCGCGGAAAAAACCATGATTGATAACGGCTTCATCATCGATTGGCCCGCATCAATTCTCCACGAGCTCGCCTCGCGCGATAGGAAACCATTTGATGAATCCGGCGTGCGCGACCTCCGCAACCTTTTGTGGTCGTCGATTGACGACGGAAAGACCCGCGATCTCGATCAGGTTGAGTACGCGGAACCACTAGCAAACGACGACGTTCGTTTGTCGATCGCTATTGCAGATGTGGATGCTTTCGTTAAGAAGGATTCAGAGATCGATGAAGTGGCAGGAGCCAACTGCACTTCTGTCTATACGGGAATCAAAACGTTTCCGATGCTTCCGGAAATTGTCCACCGATCTGACGTCGCTGGTCGCGGGCGAGGACCGCTATGCGGTAGTTACCGAAATGGTCGTCGCAGCTGATGGCTCGGTAGAGAAGTTGATATTTACCGAGCCATAGTTCGAAACCACGCCAAACTCTCTTACGAAGAAGTGGGCGATTGGCTCGATGGCAAATCCGGACCACCCGATGATTTTGCTCGCGAGAAAGATCTCCAAGCCCAAATCAAGCTGCAGGCACGCATAGCCGACCGCTTCGAGGAGTTCAGGAAGAAACACGGCGCGCTTGAACTGGGAACTATTCAGTCGGTTCCTGTCACCGGTCCCGACGGTAAGGTCATTAAACTGAAAGTCATTGAGCAAAACAGCGCGCGCGATTTGATCGCGAACTTCATGATTGCAGCAAACGTAGCGATGGCCGAGTTTTTGGAAAACCAGGGTGGGCCGACTCTGCGCCGGGTGGTACGCGCTCCCGATCACTGGGACCGCATAGTTGAAATCGCTGCCGATCTGGGCGAACAGTTGCCGCCCGGAACCCGACTCCCAGGCGCTTGCTGCTTTTCTCGTTCGTCGGAAGAAAGCCGATCCGCTTCACTTTCCTGACCTGTCACTCGCCGTAGTTAAGTCATTGGGACCGGGTGAGTACATGGTGCAGCGTGCGAATGAAGAGGGCCCGGGACGTTTTGGGTTGGCCGTTCAGGACTACACGCACTCGACTGCGCCCAACCGCCGTTACGCGGACCTGGTCGCGCAACGTCTCGTTAAAGCCTCAATCAGTCAAAAGCCTGCGCCTTATGACGAGGCGGAGCTGGAAGAGATCGCTGCGCGTTGCACTGATCGGGAAGACGCGTCCCGAAAGGTTGAGCGAAAAGTCAGGAAGATTGCAGCGGCAGTGTTGCTCACCGATCAGATTGGAAAAGAGTTTGACGCCATCGTCACGGGAGTAACGGAGAAGGGAACCTTTGCCCAGAATAATTATGCCGCCGGTGGACGGGCGCGTCATGCGAGGAGAAAGAGGCATGCGCGTCGGAGAGAAAGTGAGGGTGCGTTTACTTTCAACCGATCCGAAGCGGGGATTCATCGATTTTGCTAGAGCCTAGCGGGAGCAAGTGTGCGGTGGGCAGTGGTCAGAAACTTAACAGCCTTTCATCCGAGTTAAATTGCGAATCCAACTTGGAGTGCAACGCGAAATAGGAAACGCGCTCCGTAGGAGCGACATGTTTATAGCAACCAAACAGAACCAATATCTTTTCGCTCCGTTAGGAGCGAAACAAGAAAGCGAATCAGTTCCTGGGATGTCGCGCTCCTACGGAGCGCCGGGTTCTTTTTGGGTTAGCGTCAGGCTATAAACATCTCGCCCCGCTGGGGCGAAGTCAACAGCAATGGCCGCGTTGCACTTCCAACTTGAATTCGCCAATGACAAATGGAAAATGAGAAATGGAAAATCAGAAGATGATTTCCATGTCTCCACTGCTTTTACTGCCCACTGCCACTCCTCACTACTTTCCCACGAAGCTTCCGGCAAAAGTAATAACTACAATTTCTGAAGACTTCGGCCGCTTGCAGGCAGCGATTCCGATCACGCGAAAGTCTTCCTTAAACAAATTCTTGCGATGCCCGCGATTGGCAGTCCGTCGTCGATAGCCATGAGAATGACGTCGGTGAGAGCGTCCTGGCTGTCGTAAACGATATTCTCGCCCACCGATTGACTCCACCTCCCGTAAAGATTAATGCGGTCGTCGGCTTCCTCCCTTTTAATCCGCGATGCCGTCTATGCCAGTCCCGACCATGTCGGCAACGTGAAGTTTCGCCGCATCGCTCAAGCCTTTTCGAACTTCCAAAGGCGCCGCTGATCGGGGTCCAGGGCGTGGGGCCCAAGGTGGCGCTCGCCGTGCTCTCCGGCGGCGCGCCGCGCGAGCTCCTGAACGCGATCGCGTCCGGCGACACGGCCCGCTTCCAGGCCGTGCCGGGCATCGGCAAGCGCACCGCCGAGCGGATCATCGTCGAGCTGCGCGAGAAGGTGGCCGGGAAGGTCACGGACGACATCGTCGTGCGCCGGACCGCCTCGGACGACCCGCGCACGCTCGCGCGCGAGGGCCTCCTCGGCCTCGGCTTCACGCCGCAGGAGGCCGACAGGCTCCTCGAGCAGTCGGGCGGCGAGACGGCCGAGGACCTGATCGCCGGAGCGCTGAAGGCGGCCCGATGAGCGGCGGCATCCGCACTCCGGGGGTCGAGCGGATCCACGATCCCGCCGCCCTCACGCCGGACGAGGAGCTCGACCGCTCGCTGCGCCCCAGGCGGCTCGAGGACTTCGTGGGCCAGGAGCGCGTGAAGGAGCAGCTGGCCATCTTCATCGAGGCCGCGAGGGCGCGCGACGAGGCGCTCGACCACGTCCTGCTCGCGGGACCGCCCGGCCTCGGCAAGACCTCGCTCGCGCAGATCGTCGCGAACGAGCTGGGCGCCCGCTTCGTGGCCACCGCCGGGCCCGCGCTCGAGCGCAAGGGCGACGTGGCGAGCTACCTGACCGCGCTCGAGCCGCGCAGCGTCTTCTTCGTCGACGAGATCCACAGGCTCCCGCGCGCGCTCGAGGAGACCTTCTATCCGGCGATGGAGGACCGCACCCTGCCGATCACCGTCGGCCAGGGCGCCGGCGCGGCGGTCGTATCGCTCGACCTGCCGGCCTTCACGCTGATCGGGGCCACCACCCGCACCGGCCTGCTCACGACGCCGCTGCGCGACCGCTTCGGGGTGACGCACCGGCTGGAGCTCTACGAGCCCGCCGAGCTCGCTCGGATCGTCCTGCGATCGGCAGGGATCCTCGAGGTGGAGATCGACTCGGCCGGCGCCGAGGCCATCGCGGGCAGGTCGCGCGGCACGCCGCGAGTGGCCAACCGGCTCCTCAAGCGGGTGCGCGACTTCGCGGAGGTGCGCGGAGCCGGCCACATCGACGCCGGTGTCGCCGCGGAGGGCCTCGACCTGCTCGAGGTGGACGCCGCGGGGCTCGACCGCCTCGACCGCGAGATCCTCCGCTCGATCTGCGAGAAGTTCGGCGGCGGGCCCGTGGGGCTCAGCACGCTGGCCGTCGCGGTGGGCGAGGAGTCCGACACGATCGAGGACGTGTACGAGCCCTATCTGCTCCAGCAGGGCTACCTGATGCGCACCCCGCGCGGCCGCGTCGCGACCGGCGCCGCCTACGCGCATCTCGGCCTCGAGCCGCCCAGGG
The DNA here is from genome assembly GCA_963786845.1 of uncultured Thermoleophilaceae bacterium. Lineage (GTDB taxonomy): Bacteria > Actinomycetota > Thermoleophilia > Solirubrobacterales > Thermoleophilaceae > JACVRW01. The sequence continues at coordinate 196,788 of CAWBAP010000016.1, read as the reverse complement.
GCGCAGGGCAGCGCCTCTTCTAACCTGCGATTTAGGCGAGCGCCTACCCTTGAATCTTCATGCCAGTCTTCATCTGTCCCAACTGCGGGAACCGCAGTGAGTCGTCCGAGCGCACCGCCGGCTTCCAGAGCCGCGCGAAGGGCTGCAAGCGCTGCGGATTCGGGTTCCTCTTCGAGCTCCTCGACGACTACTACCCCGCGCCGAACGCGGCGTTCTTCCTGCTCGACCAGCAGGGCCGGCTCATCGGCACGGGGCGCGGCGCCCGCGAGCTCACCGGGCTCGGCGACCTAGACGTGATCGGCCGCCCGGTGCAGGACGTGCTGAACCTGGAGTTCGACAGCGGCGACGACCACGTGGCCACGGCGCTCGAGTGGGGGGTGCGCGTCCTTGACAAGGCCGTGGTAGTGCACGCGGAGGGAGACCGCCCCGAGTCGGCGAAGGCTGACATCTTCCCCGCCTACGACGACGACGGCGGGCTTCTGCTCGTGCTCACCCCGCGATGACAAACCGGACAAGGAACTTCTCGATCCTCGGAGTGGTGCTCCTGCTGCTCGGGTTGGCGGGCTTCGCGATCGCGACGAAGCCCACGCGGCTCGGCCTGGACCTCAAGGGCGGCATCGAGCTCGTCTACCAGGGCCAGCCGACCCCGCAGGTGCCGACGGTCACGCCGCAGGCGCTCGACGACGCGCTCGAGACGATCCGCAAGCGCACCGACGCGCTCGGCGTCTCCGAGCCCGAGATCCAGCGCTCCGGCCGCGATCAGATCTCGATCGGCCTCCCGGACGTGCAGAACGCGGAGCGCGCGATCGCGCAGGTGGGCTCGACGGCTCAGCTCCAGTTCTACGACTGGGAGCCGAACGTGCTCGGGAAGGGCCCGAACCTGCCGTACGTGGGATCGAAGGCGCTCTACGACGCGGTCGAGGTCGCGGCAAAGCAGAAGCCGAAGGCCGAGCGCGCCGACGTCCCGCCGGGCTCGGACGAGTCGCCGGCGAAGGCGGACAAGGAGAACGACAGCTCGGCGAGCGACCGCTACTACCTCTTCGGCCCCGACCGCTACCCGATCGGGAACGACGGCGAGCCGCTCCGCGAGGGCGCGTACGAGCCGTCGACGACCTGCGACGCCCTGCTGGCCGACTATGACCCGGCCGGCGGCGAGCCGAACGAGTACGCAAAGGACACCGAGTGCCTGCCGCAGCTCGACGAGCTCGGATCGGCCGGCCCGCCGCCGGGCTCGCGCGTCTTCAAGGTCCCGCGCGGCATCGCCGTCGTGGAGGACGAGCCGGCGCCGAACCAATCCGAGCGCATCCACCGCTTCTTCGTGATCGAGGACGACTCCGAGCTGAACGGCAAGGAGGTCAAGAACCCCGAGCAGGCCTTCGACCCGAACACAAACGAGCCGCTCGTGAACATGGAGTTCACGGACCCGGGCCGCGAGGCGTTCGCGGCCGTGACCAAGCGGATCGCCGACCGCGGCCGCGACTGCGAGACCCTCGCGGCCGTGGATCCGGGCTGCGTGAGCGGGGGGCCGGAGCCGGACCGCTACTTCCAGCGCTTCGCGATCACGCTGGACAACCAGATCGTCTCGCTGGCGACGATCGACTACCAGGAGAACCCCGACGGCATCGACGGCCGCAACGGGGCCTCGATCCAGAACATCGGCGACATCGGCCAGGCGCAGGACCTCGCCGAGAACCTGCGCATCGGCGCGCTGCCGATCGACCTGAAGCTGATCTCGCAGACGCAGGTCTCGGCCACGCTCGGCCAGCAGGCGCTCGACCAGGGCCTCAACGCGGCCGCCGCCGGCCTCGCGCTGACGATCCTGTTCCTGCTCCTCTTCTACCGCGTGCTCGGCCTGGTCGCGACCGTCGCGCTCCTGATCTACGCGGCGCTCCTGTTCGCGCTCGTGAAGCTGATCCCGATCACGATGACGCTCCCGGGCATCGCGGGAATGGTGCTCACGCTGGCGGTGGCGGCCGACGCCAACATCGTCATGTACGAGCGAATAAAGGAGGAGGTGCGGAGCGGCCGCTCCGTGCCGGCCGCCATCTCAGCGGGGTACGCGAAGGCCCTGCGGACGATCATCGACGCGAACGTCGTGACGATCGGCGTGGCGTTCATCCTGTTCACGCTTGCGACGGCGGGAGTGCGCGGCTTCGCCTTCACCCTGGGTGTGGGAACGCTCGTCTCGCTCTTCACCGCCGTGCTCGCCACGTCGGCCATCCTCGGCACGCTGGCGCGAACGCGCCTCCTGAGGCGGCCGAGCGCGCTGGGCGCCAGGACCAAGGGGGACCGCGAGGGCTGGAGGTTCGACTTCATGGGCCAGTCGCGCTGGTTCTTCTCGTTCTCCGGCGCGATCCTCGCGGTGGGGGCGATCGCGATCGCGTCGCTCGGGCTCAACTTCGGCATCGACTTCGAGTCCGGCACGCGCATGACCGCGCCGCTCCAGCAGCCGGCGAGCGTGGACGAGGTGCGCTCGACGCTCGAGCCGCTCGGCTACGGCGACGCCGAGATCCAGGAGGTCACCGACCCGGAGCTGGGCGAGAACGTGGTCCAGATCGAGGTCCGCCAGCTCGCGCCGCCACAGGTCCAGTCGGTCGAGGACGCGCTCAACGAGGACTATGGAGTGGCGGCCGCCGACTTCGTGGCCAACTCCGTCGGGCCGACCTTCGGCGAGCAGATCGCGCGCACCGCGCTGCTCGCGGTGATCGCGTCGCTGCTCCTGATCGCCCTCTACATCGGATTCCGCTTCGAGTGGAAGTTCGCGGTCCCGGTGATGATCGCGCTCGCGCACGACCTCCTGATCACCGCGGGCGTGTACGCGCTGTTCGACCGTGAGGTCACGAGCGCCACCGTCGCGGCCCTGCTGACCATCATGGGCTACTCGCTCTACGACACCGTGATCGTGTTCGACCGAATACGCGAGAACGTGCCGCGCATGCCGCGGGCCACGTTCTCGCAGATCGCGAACCGGTCGATGTCCGAGGTGTTCACGCGGTCGCTCGCCACGAGCTTCGTGGTGCTGATGCCCGTGGGCTCGCTGCTCCTGTTCGGCGGCGACACGCTCAAGGACTTCGCGTTCGCCCTGCTCGTCGGCGTGATCTCGGGCGCCTACTCGTCGATCTTCATCGCCACGCCGGTGCTCGTGGAGTGGAAGGAGCGCGAGCAGACCTACATGCGCCGCCGGCGCATGATGCTCCAGCAGTACGGCGGGCGCATCCCGGCCTTCGCTCCGGGCACGCTCGGCGAGCCGGAGCCCGCGCCCGCCGCGGCGGCGGCAGCGGCGCCCGCGGTGGCCGCGACGGCGTCCCCGGAGACACCCGCCCCGACGAGCCGCGCCGCGCGCAGGCAGCGGCGTGCGGCCGGATCCACCGCCTCGACGACCAGGACCGCCCCGCGGCCCCAGGCTCGCCCGCCGGCCACGGGTGACGGTGACGGGGCTCCGCCCTCGCCGCCGCCCGAGCCGCCGCCCGAGCCCGCCCAGGAGCCCCCGGTGGCCGCGTCCACGCCGCCCGCGAAGCCTAGGCAGAAGTCGAAGCGCCAGCAGAAGCGCAGGAAGCACGGGAGGCGCTAGCGATGGGGATAGTCGTCTGGGTCATGATGGGAATCGCGGTCTGGCACTTCACGGTGTTCCTGCCGGACCGCTTCTGGGGCGGCATCGTCGGCGCCTTCCTGGCCGCCTCGCTGACCGCCGCGATCTTCGGGTTCCTGGTGAACGGCCTGACCGTGCCCGGCAAGAGCGACACCGAGATCGTGCAGGCGCTGATCGCGGTTCCCGGCTCGATGATCGGCCTGGCGCTCTCGTACCTCTGGGGTGCCCGCATGGACCGAGAGTCGGGCATCGACCACGGTCACACGCGCGAGGGCTCGCACTGAGCCTGCCGCGACCTGGCGAAGAGCTCGGGGGGTTTCGCCTCGAACGCGAGCTGGGCCGTGGCGGGATGGGCGTGGTCTATCTCGCCCAGCAGCTGAAGCTGGACCGGCGCGTCGCGCTCAAGGTGATGGCCGCGGAGCTGTCCGGCGACGAGGGCTACAAGGCGCGCTTCGAGCGCGAGGCGAGGCTGGCGGCGGCGCTCGACCACCCGCACGTCATCCCGCTCTTCGAGACGGGCGAGGCCGGCGGCCTCCTGTATCTCGCGATGCGCTTTGTCGACGGGATCGATCTGGCCGCGTCGCTGAAGCGCGACGGCGCCCTCGAGCCGGGCCGGGCGGCCCTGATCGCCCGCCAGGTGGGCGCCGCGCTCGACGCGGCACATGCCCGCGGGCTGATCCACCGCGACGTCAAGCCCGCCAACATCCTGCTCGCCGAGCAGGACGGGGAGCTCCACTCCTACCTCACCGACTTCGGCATAGCGAAGGACAGCGCGGCGAGCACGCAGCTGACCCACACCGGGGAGTGGGTCGGGACGCTCGACTACGTCGCCCCCGAGGTGCTCGACACGCGCAGGGTGGACGCGCGCGCCGACATCTACTCGCTCGGCTGCGTTCTCTTCCAGATGCTCACCGGCCGGGTCCCGTACGAGGGGACGAGCATTCAGAAGATGTGGGGTCACGCGAACGAGCCCGCGCCGTCCGCGTGCGAGCTCGATCCGAGGATTCCGGCCGCCCTGGACGCCGTGGTCCAGCGCGCGATGGCGAAGGATCCCGACGACCGCTTCGCCTCGGCCGGCGACCTCGGCCGGGCGGCGCAGGCGGCCGCCACCGGGGCGCCCACGCGGCTGGCGGAGCAGAGCGTGGCGATCGGCGCCGCGGCCACGGGTGCCCCCGACTCGCTCGCCCCGACACGGCCGGCCGGCCCGGACGCCCGGCCCGCGACGCCGGCCGCCGAGCACGCGACCCGCCGGCTGGCCGATGGCCGCGGCCCGTGGCGGCGGATGGCGATACCGCTCGCGCTGATCGCCGTCGCCGGGGCCGGCGCGGCCGCGGCGATTCTGCTCGCCGGCGGCGACGGCGGTTCAGAGACGGGCGGCGGCGCCACGCAGGCGCGAGCCACGGACACGGCGGGGAGCTCCCGGACAGGGACGGACACCCCCGAGCGGACGAGCAGCGCGCCGGCCGAGGAGTCGTCCCAGGGGGCGACGCAGCCCGGGCGCCCGGCGCGCTGGGTCGAGTACAGCCCCCCGACGTTCGGGTACTCCACGGAGCTCCCGGCGGGCCGCGGCTGGTCGCAGCCCGCGGAGAGCGAGCCGACCCCGAACCGGCTTTACCGGACGACCGTGACGGGCCCCGACGGGTTCGTGCTGGTGATCGACTACACGCCGCTCGAGCCGGCCACGTTCGGTGGCGACTACGACGCGCGACGCGAGCTCGACCATCCGTTCTTCGGGTCGATGACCGAGTACGTGTTCTCCGGCGGCAACTTCCCGCAATGCGCCGACTCGACCTGCGTGGACTACATCGTCAACGACGAGCAGGACGGGTTCGGCTACGGCGTGCTCGGGGGCGGCACCGACGATCCCGGCCTTGCGCGCGACGTGGCCCGCCGCGTGGCCGTGTCGCTCACATACGAGGGCTGAGCGCCTCGGCGGCGGTTGGCCGCGACCGTTCCGTCCGGCCCGCGTCCGAGGATCCCTCGGATGCAGTCCAAGCCGTCTCGCTGGAGATCGGACCCGTATGAGGTCGAAGCGGGGCGCGCGCTGGCGCGCGGTCTCGGGGTCTCGCCGGTCGTGGGGGCGATCCTGGCTCGCCGCGGATTCGGCGAGCTCGAGGAGGCCCGCCGCTTCCTCGCCGCGGGCGAGTCGCACGACCCGCGCACGCTGCCCGGCGTCCCGGATGCCTGCGAGCTGATCCTCCGGCACGTCGAGCGCGGCTCGACGATCGCCGTGTTCGGCGACTACGACGTCGACGGCGTCTGCTCCACGACGATGCTGCTCCGCACCCTCCGTGCGCTCGGTGCGGACCCGGTCTGGGAGCTGCCCAGCCGCTTCGACGAGGGCTATGGCCTCTCGGCGGGTGCGGTCGCGCGCCTGGCCGGCCGCGGCGTGGCGCTGCTCGTGACGGTCGACTGCGGCATCACCGCGGTGGAGCCCGTGGCCGCCGCGCGCGCCGCCGGCATCGACGTCGTGGTCACCGACCACCACCGGCCCGGTGGCGAGCTTCCCGAGTGCACGGTCGTCCATCCCGCGCTCGGCGACTACGGCTGCCCGGAGCTGTGCGCGTCGGGCGTGGTGCTGAAGCTGAGCGAGGCGCTCCACGCCGCCGCGGGACGTGACCCGGCCGAGGCGGCGGAGGACGCCGACCTCGCCGCGCTCGCCACGGTCTGCGACCTCGTTCCGCTCCGCGGAGAGAACCGCCGCATCGTGCGCGAGGGCCTGGTGGCGCTCGGCCGAACCCGGAAGCCCGGCCTGAGGGCGCTGATGGAGATCGGCGGAGTGGCCCCCGGCGAGCTGTCCGAGCACGCGCTCGGGTTCCGGCTTGGCCCGCGCATCAACGCGGCCGGCCGCATGCAGCGTGCCGATGCCGCCCTCGAGCTGCTTCTGACCGAGGACGAGGCCCGGGCGGACGAGGTAGCCCGCGAGCTCGACTTCCTGAACCGCGACCGCCAGGAGGCCGAGACGCGGATCCTGTTCGCCGCCGAGGCCGCCGCCGCGACGCAGGCGCACCGGGCCGCGATCGTGGTGGCGGGGGAGGGGTGGCACCCCGGCGTGGTCGGGATCGTGGCGTCGCGCCTCGTGGAGCGCTGGCGCCGCCCGTGCGTGGTGATCGCGCTCGACGAGTCCGGCTCTGGGGACGGCTCCGCGCGCTCCGGCCGCGGATCAGGCCGCAGCATCTCCGCCTACGACCTGCACGCCGGCCTCGCGGCCTGCTCGGAGCACCTGACCCGCTTCGGCGGCCATCGGATGGCCGCCGGCGTCGAGCTCGGCGCGGACGCGGTCGAGCCGTTCCGCCGCGCGCTCGCCGCCCATGCGGCGGCGGCGCTCTCGCCCGCCGACCTGATACCGGTCGAGCGGGTCGACGCGGTGGTCCCCGGCGGCGAGCTCGGGCTCGAGCTCGCCGAGGACCTCGAGCTGCTGCGCCCGTTCGGGATGGGGAACCCCCAGCCGACCCTGCTCGTACCGGCCGCGCGCTTCGAGCGCGTTACCGCGATGGGGGAGGAGAAGGAGCACTCGCGGTTCACGCTTGTCACGGCCGGCGGCAAGAAGTCACGCGGCGTGGCGTTCCGTTCCCGCCCAAGCGAGCTTGCCCCGGCCACCGAGGCCATGCACGACGTAGCGCTGCGGTTGGAGAAGAACCGCTGGAACGGTGTGGTCGAGCCGCGCGTTCTGCTGCGCGCGCTCTGCCCGACCGAGCCGGGCGAGCTGAACGTGCTCGGCGAAGGGGAGCGACTTCTGGGACCAGCTCCGCCAGATCTCTCGCGGCCCCTCCGTCCGCACAGGATTCGGGCAGGGAGGGTCTCGTCGAAGACCGCCGCTGCGAGGGCTTCGCCGGCGTCGCGGGCGACCTGTTCTCGAGCGGCGAGCCCGTGCTGGTGGCGGTGGCTGACGTGCCGCGCCGGAGGGCCGGGCTCGAGGCCGTGGTCGCCGGCCTCTGCGCCGAGCCGATGCCCGTCGTCTCCTGGGCCGCGCTCGCCGCGAGGCCGGAGCTCGCCGAGGGCTTCGATCACCTCGTCGCCCTCGACCCGCCCCCGGGCGGGGCCGCCGACCCGCTCCTCGGCGCCGCGCCGCGCGCGCACCTCGCCTGGGGCCCCGCCGAGGCCGAGTTCGCGATGGTCGTCTACAGGGCCGCGCTCGACCTGCGCCCGCAGCTCGCCGAGGTGTACCGGGCGCTGCGCGAGCTGCCGCCCGGAGCGCCGCCGGCCGAGCTCGAGGCGGCCCTGCGCGGAAGCGGCCGCTATCCCCGCGGCGCGCCGGCCTGCGCCCGCCTGCTGAAGGTCCTCACCGAGCTGGGCCTGGTCGAGCTGGATCTCGCGGCGCCCGGTTGCCGCACGCTCGAGGCGGTCCGGAGCGAGCTGGAGCTCTCGGCCACCTACCGCGCCACTCGCGAGCAGCTGGCGGCGACCGAGAACGCCCTCGCGCCCGAGCTGCCGCGCGGCCACGGCTGCGCGCGCCGCGGCCGGACGCGGCTAGCGGTAGCGCGGGTCGACGTAGAAGTCGTCGACCGACCAGGTGCCGAGGCCCACGGAGCGCACGCGGAACTGCACCGGAGTGTGCTCGCCCGGCAGCAGCGGCAGCAGGTTCGCGACCACGAGGATCTTCGGGCTCGGCCTCCACTGCCCGCTCGGCAGGAGGACGCCGATCGGCACTGCCGCCTTCAGCCCGAGCGAGGTCTCGATGATCACCTCGACGGCCATTGTCGAGAGGAGCGCGCGGTTGTTCTTCGCGAAGAAGCGCAGGGTGGGGTGCTCGAGGCCGACGCAGATGACCGGCGAGGTGGCGGTCGCGCCCGGCGGGAGCCGCAGGGAGCGCGAGTGGCTGGCGCCCGCGACGCTTCCAGGGCTCGTTGCCCGTCTCGATCGAAGCACCGCCGGCGAGCGACCAGGATCCGGCGCCGCCCTCGAAGCTGCCGCCGGGAGCAAGGTTGTACGGCGTGCTGTCGCCCCACGGCGCGAACGGCTGACTGGTCGGCTTCGGCGTGCAGTCCGGTGCGGACGCGACGAGCAGTCCCGCGCTGGCGCTCGGTGCCGCCGCGGCAAGCGATACAACGGCGATGGAGGCGGCGATCACGGCGATGCGAAGTCGATTGCTCATGGGCCTATGATCGGTACGATCGCGCCGCTTCGCTACGGACATACGTCCACTTAGGGGGGCAACGTCCGTCTATCGAACGAACGTCCGTAAGGCCGCCCCGCCGATCTGCCGATAGATCCAGCAGCCATGCGGATCTTGGACGACCTCCGGTCCGGCCTCACGCCCGCCGTCGAAGAGCTTCTCCAGACCTGGGACGAAGGCCGCTCTGAGCCATTGCGCGGGCGCGAGCTCGCAGCCGAGGCGGTGACCGCGGCGGTTTTCCTGACCGCTGCCACCGCGCTCGCGGTCTTCCTGCCCGACCAGCGCGAGCTTCGACGTACCGCTCGCGGCCGCGCTGCTCGTCAGCTACGCGCTCCTTGCGCGTGTCAAGTTCCCGATCGGCTACGGCTTCACGGCCCCGACCCAGCTCGTGCTGGTGCCGATTCTCTTCCTCGTGCCGCTCGGCGCGGTGCCGCTGCTCGTGGCGGCCGGCGTCCTCCTGAGCGGCGTGCCCGAGTACCTGCGAGGAGACCGCCATGCCAGTCGTGCGCTGGCGGCAATCGGCGACGCCGGGCACACGATCGGCCCGGTGGCCGTTCTCGCGCTGGCCGGCGTGACGGCGCCTCACCTCAGCGACTGGCCGATCCTCCTGGCCGCCCTCGCGGCGCAGTTCGTCACGGACACCGGCGTCGCGACGCTGCGTGACCGCGCGGGCCTTGGCGTTCCGGTGAAGCTCCAGCCGTCGCTGTTCGGCTGGGTCACGCTCGTGGATGCCCTGCTCAGCCCCGTGGGCCTCCTCGCCGCGATGGCCGCCGTGAGCGAGCCGTACGCCGTGCTGCTCGTGCTGCCGCTTGCCGGCCTGCTCCTGGTCTTCGCCCTCGAGCGCGGCGCCCGCATGCGCCAGGCGATCGAGCTGAGTCGCGCCTACCGCGGCACCACGCTCCTCCTGTGCGACGTGCTCGACGTCGACGACGAGTACACCGGCTTCCACAGCAGGAGCGTCGTCTCGCTGTCGGTGGCCGTGGCGGACGCGATGGGGCTCGGCTCGAGGCAGCGCCGCAACGTCGAGTTCGGCGCCCTGCTCCACGACGTGGGCAAGATCGCCGTGCCGAACGAGATCATCAACAAGCCCGGCCCGCTGACCGAGGACGAGTGGCTCGTGATCAAGACCCACACGATCGAGGGCCAGCGCATGCTCGACCGCGTGGGCGGCCTGCTCAGCGACGTGGGCCAGATCGTCCGCTCGTCGCATGAGAAGTGGGACGGCAGCGGCTACCCGGACGGGCTCGTCGCGGACCAGATTCCGGTGGAGTCCGCGATCGTGTCGTGCTGCGACGCGTTCAACGCCATGACCACCGACCGCTCCTACCGAGCTGCGATGTCGCTGGACGAGGCGATCGCGGAGCTCCAGGCCAACGCGGGGACTCAGTTCAGCCCCGTGGTGGTCGATGCCCTGATGGGGGTCCTCAGGACCGACCCCCTGTCGGCCGGCAGGCGGGGCCCCCGGGCCGTCACCGCCGCTTGAGCCAAGGCAGCGGGAGACCGCTCTAAACTCGATCCCATGCCGAAGCTGCCGCGCGGCAACGGGAAGGCCACCACCAAGGAGCGGGCCAAGAAGCCCGCGACGAAGCCTGCGGCCACGAAGCGCGCGCCCGCGAAGAAGGCGGCCGGCCGGCACCGCCAAGAAGAAGCCCGCCGCCACTCGCTCGAACGGCAGCCGCACGAAGGCCGCCGAGCGCGACTTCAGGCACCGCCCGGTCGATCGCCACGACGACCACGCCCCCGCCGGGCCGAAGACGAAGCTCACGGACGACCAGCGCGTCCTCCTCGGCGACCTGTTCGCCGTGGTCGAGGAGCACGCCGGGGAATCGGCGGAGGCGGTGGACCGCGGGCCAGTCGAGAGGGCGTTCGTCTTCTCCTGCGAGCGCCACGCGGACCAGCGCAGGGCGAGCGGCGAGGACTTCATCGTCCACCCGATCGGCGTGGCGAAGATCTGCGCCGGCATGCGGCTCGACACCTCCACGCTGTGCGCCGCGCTGCTCCACGACACCGTCGAGGACACGAGCGCGTCGCTGGACGAGGTGCGCGAGGAGTTCGGCGACGAGATCGCCCAGCTCGTGGACGGCGTCACGAAGCTGTCCGGGGTCACGTTCCAGAGCCGCGACGACCGCCAGGCCGAGAACTACCGCAAGATGATGGTCGCGATGGCCCGCGACATCCGGGTCATCCTGATCAAGCTGGCCGACCGTCTCCACAACATGCGGACGATCGGCTCGATGCCGAAGGCGAAGCAGCACGACAAGGCGAGGGAGACGCTCGAGATCTTCGCGCCGCTCGCGCACCGGCTCGGCATCCACGCGATCAAGTGGGAGCTCGAGGACCTCGCGTTCGCCACGCTGCACCCGCGCAAGTACGACGAGATCAGGCAGATGGTCTCCCAGCAGCGCGAGGAGCGCGACGCCTACGTGGACCGCGCGGGCGCGTACCTGGAGAAGGAGCTGAAGGCCGTCGGCATCGAGGCCGACATCTCAGGGCGCGCGAAGCACTTCTACTCGATCTACTCGAAGATGACGAAGAAGGGCCGCGAGTTCAACGAGATCTACGACCTGACCGCGATGCGCGTGATCGTGGACTCGGTGAAGGACTGCTACGGGGCGATCGGCGTGATCCACTCGCTCTGGAAGCCGCTGCCGGGCCGCTTCAAGGACTGGGTCGCGATGCCCAAGTTCAACATGTACCAGGCCCTCCACACGACCGTGATCGGGCCGGAGGGGCGGCCGCTCGAGATCCAGATCCGGACGATGGAGATGCACCGCACGGCCGAGTTCGGCGTCGCCGCCCACTGGATCTACAAGGAGGACGGCTCGAAGCCGGTGGAGGAGAAGGTGGAGTGGCTGCGCCACCTGCTCGACTGGCAGCAGGACATGGCGGACCCGCAGGAGTTCGCCGAGACGCTGAAGGCCGACCTCTTCGAGGACGAGGTCTTCGTGTTCACCCCGAAGGGCGAGGTGAAGTCGCTCGGCGCGGGCGCCACCCCGCTCGACTTCGCCTACGAGATCCACACGGACGTGGGCCACCGCTGCGTGGGGGCGAAGGTGAACGGCAAGATCGTGCCGCTCCACTACACGCTCCAGTCGGGCGACATCTGCGAGGTGCTCACGTCGAAGAAGGAGCGCGGCCCCTCGCGCGACTGGCTCGCGCTCGCGAAGACGACGCGCGCGCAGTCGAAGATCCGCGCCTGGTTCAAGCGCGAGCGCCGCGAGGACTCCGAGCGCACCGGCCGCGAGATCCTGCAGGACAGCCTCAAGCGCGCCGGCCTGCCGCCGCAGAAGATGGCGGGCTCGCCGCTGCTCGCGGACGTGATCCGCGAGATGGGCTTCCGGAAGGGCGAGGACTTCTACATCGCGCTCGGCCAGTCCAAGATCTCGGCGAAGACCGTCACCCAGAAGCTGATGCACCGGCTGAAGGAGGGCGAGTCAGCGGTCGAGACGCCCTCGCCGGCGGCCGAGCTGATGGAGCGCCGCGAGGCGCCGCGCAAGACGGCGGCGTCGTCGACCTTCGGCATCCGGGTGGAGGGCGTGGACGACGTGATGCTGCGCCTGGCCAAGTGCTGCCGGCCCGTGCCCGGCGACCCGATCGTGGGCTACATCTCGCTCGGGAAGGGCATCACGATCCACCACGAGCACTGCCCGAACTCGAAGGCGCTGATGAAGAACCCGGAGCGGTTCACGCCGGTGGCCTGGGAGGGCGACACGACGTCCTCGTTCCGCGTGGAGCTCCAGGTCGACGGCTGGGACCGCCACCGGCTGCTGGAGGACCTCTCGCGGACCTTCGCCGAGACCGGCATCAACATCCTCGAGGCCCGCTGCACCGTCGTACACCCGATGGTGAAGAACCGCTTCGTCGTCGAGGTGGGGGATACGGAGTCGCTCCGCACGTGCATCACGCGCATCAGGAACATCGAGTCGGTCTTCGACGCGTACCGCGTCACGCCCACCGGCTGATGCCAGGGGCCCGCCCGAGCGTCTTCATAGTCGATGACCACGCGTTCTTCCGCGCAGGCCTCCGCAGCCTGCTCGCCGAGCACGGCTTCGCGGTGCTCGGCGAGGCTCCCAACGCGGAGGCGGCGCTTTCGCTGATCGAGCGGCGCAAGCCCGACCTCGTCGTGATGGACCTGTCGATGCCGGGGATGTCGGGGGTCGAGGCCACGCGGGAGCTGTCGAGGCGCCTCCCGGCGGTCGCCGTGCTCGTGGTCACCGTCTCCGCCGGTGAGGCGAACGTGCTCGACGCGCTCGAGGCGGGCGCCGCGGGCTATCTGCTGAAGGATTCGGGTCCGGAGGAGATCGTGCGGGCGCTCGAGGCGGCGGCGGACGGCGACACGCCCCTGTCGCCGCGCGTGGCCGGCCTGATCGTGCACCGCGCACGCGGCCGGGCGGGCGACGCCGATACCGCGGCCGCCCACCTCTCCGAGCGGGAGGTCGAGGTGCTTCGGCTGCTCGCCGAGGGACTCGACAACAACGAGATAGCCCTAAGGCTCTACCTGAGCCCTACCACCGTCAAACGGCACATCTCGGCGATTTTCGGGAAGCTCGGCGTCTCGAATCGAGTGCAGGCGGCCATCTGGGCCGTGCGCGCCGGCATCATCTGAGCAAGTTCTGTTCAGAACCTGAACGCGAATGGGCCATCCGGACCGTGGCGCCGTGAGCCGGGCTGGATGACTCTGGTCAGGTGGGGCGGACTTCTCTCGCGGCTCTTCTGGCCTGCGTGCTGACGATAGTCGGCGCGCCGGTTGCGCAGGCGGACGTATTCGGCTCCCTCGGCGACGCCTCTCCGGCGCCCTCCGGCCAGTACCTCGTGAAGTTCGTTGCCGGAACCTCGGACTCAGAGCAGGCCGCTGTGCTCGCGGACGCCGGCGCGACGGACCTCTCGTATGTGGCGCCGCTCCGGCTGCACTCGGTCCTCCTGGCGGCTGATGACACTCAGGCCGCGGTCGACGAGCTGAGCGCCAATCCGAGCGTCGCTCGGGTCGAGGCCGAGCAGACGCGCGAGGCCAGCGCCGTGCCGAGCGACCCGGCGTTCTCGTCGCAGTGGTCGCTCGCACGCATCGGCTGGGACGAGGTCTACGGGTCGGTCTCGCCCAGCGGTTCGGCCACCGTCGCGGTGCTCGACACGGGAGTGGACGCGGGGCACCCTGACCTCGCTTCGAACGTCCTCCCAGGCACCTCCATGCTCGACCCCGGAGCGAACGGGACGACCGACCCGAACGGGCACGGGACCGAAATGGCCGGTATCGTCGCGGCGTCCACCGACAACGGCGAGGGCATGGCCGGCATCGGCTACGCGGGCGTGAGCGTCATGCCGGTCACGGTGCTCGACGCACAGGGCGTCGGTCAGGACGGCGACATCGTGGGCGGCGTCATCTGGGCGGCCGACCATGGCGCCGACGTGATCCTGATGGCGTTCAGCAGCCCGGACTTCAGCCCGAGCCTCCAGGAGGCGATCGACTACGCCTGGTCGAAGGGCGCCGTGCTCGTCGGCGCCGCGGGCAACGACGGCTCGTCGGCCGCGCACTTCCCGGCCGGCGACCGCGGAGTTGTGGGCGTCGCGAACACGGATGAGAGCGACGCCCTCAACGCCTCCACCAACTACGGCGACGCGGCCTTCCTGGCGGCCCCGGGCACCGGGATCTACACGACGGGGACCGGCGGCGGCTACACGAGCATCACCGGGACGTCCGCGTCAGCCGCGGCCGTCGCGGGCGGCGCGGCCCTGCTGAGGGCCACCTCACCGGATGCGTCCAACGGGACGATCATCGCGCGGCTGGCGCGCAGCGCGGACCCGATCGAAAACGGGGGCACGGGCAATGGCCGGCTGAACCTCGACCGGGCGATCGACGACCTGAGCACGGACGAGCTCCAGCCCGCGGGCGCGGCGCCCGTCGGCGAGGGCGGGCCGTTCGTGGGGCCGTACCGGGCCGCGGCGGTGGTCACCTCGCGCGTCGTCACCGGCGACTGGAACGTGGCGACCACGTGGACGGCGACACCGCGCACGGGAGGGGTCACGACGTCGACCGCCTCCACGCTCGTGACAGGAACCGGGACGTCCTTCACCACGGAGATCGTCGCCGGCGACGCCCTCTACCGCAGCGACGGCACGACGCTGATCGGCACCGTCCTGGCCGTCACCAACAACACGCAGCTCACGCTGACCACGCCGGCCGCCAACAACAACACGAACGCCGCCTACTCCGCCTCGCGGGTGCCCGGTCCCGCCGACACCGTCTCCATCGCCGGCGGGGCCAACATCAACATCCCGGCGGCCTACGGGGCTGTGGTGACGTCCGTCGACCTGAACCCGACCGCCGCGAGCGCCAACACGAACCTGAACCTGGTGGCGACCTCGTCGCTCACCACCACCGGGAACCTGCGAGTCAACCGGCCCGGCGGCAACGCGGACACCGTGCTGAACGTGGGCGCCGGCACGGTCACGACCGGCGGCAACCTGACGCTCGACGGGAGCGCCACCCAGGGCAACCGCGTCAACCGCGTCAACCTCACGACGGGCCTGCTCGTCATCGGGGGCAACCTCATCTTCGTCGCCGGCAGTACCGGCTCGAACGTCGTCAACATGTCGCTCGCTCCCGCCACCGGCGAGCTGCGACTCGCCGGAGCGTTCAACAACGCCGCGGTCGGGACACTGCTGCCGGGAGGCACGTTCAACTTCAACGGCACGGCGGCGCAGAGCATCCCGGTCGGGCCGGCGAGCATCATCTACAACAACCTGCACACGAACAACGCGAGCGGCGTCACACCGATCGCGAACATCACGCCCGGCAACGTGGTCGGCAACCTCCGGGTTCAGAGCGGGTTGTTCAACAGCCCCGCGGCTGTCACCGGCAACGTCGCGCGGACCTTCGAGGTCGCCAACGGCGCGACCTACCGGCTGAGCTCGCCGGGCACCACGCCCACCGGCTTCGGCACCAGGACCTACGGCGACACCAGCACCGTGCAGTTCTTCGGCAGCGCCCAGACCATCGGGAACGAGAACTACGGCCACCTCTCGATCCTGGGCCCCGCGAAGACGTCGAGCGGCACGGTCACCCTGCGGGGAGACTTCTCCAACCTGGGCTCGGCTCCCGGCACTGGCACCTTCGCGTTCACCGGCACCGCCGCGACACAGACCATCGGCGGCGCGACTCGCCACGATCTTCAACGGCGGCATCACCGTGAACAAGTCGGCCGGGAACGTCGCGCTCGGGTTCACGACGATCTCCAACGGCAACACAACGTTCACGCAGGGCAACATCACGACCGGCACGAACACGCTGGTGGCGAACGGCGCGGTGCTCCGGACGAGTGGCCACGTCGTGGGCAACCTGAACCGTCCAACCGGGGCCGGCGCGGTGCCGATCGTGTTCAACGTCGGCACGGGCGCGGACCACACGCCGGTGACGGTGAACTTCGCCAGCGTGAGCACGCCGGGCACCCTCACGGTCAGCGCCACGGCAAGCGAGCACCCGAACATCGCCGGCTCGGGGATCCACACCGGCAAGAGCGTCAACCGCTACTGGACGATCGTGAACAGCGGCACCGTGTTCTCGACCTACAGCGCGACCTTCGGCTTCGTCGCGGGTGACGTCGACGGCGGAGCCGACCCGAACAACTTCGTCGTCAAGCGCTACGACGGCAACTGGAACGCCACGACGACCGGCACCAGGACGGCGACCAGCACGCAGGCCACCGGTGTCAACTCGTTCAGCGACTTCGCGATCGGCGAGCCGGATGCGATCGGCCCCGTCACGAACACCACCAACGCCGCGCCGACGCCGACGAACACTCCGCCCACCGTAACCGCGTCGGTGAGCGACGCCACGACCGGTGGCAACAACGTCACGGCGGCCGAGTATTTCCTCAACTCGGTCGGGGCGCCGGGCACGGGTACCGCGATGGCGGCGTCGGATGGCACCTTCAACAGCCCCACGGAGGGCGTGACCGCGACGCTCACGGGAGCGGAGTTCAACGCGCTCACCGACGGCACGCACACGGTCTACGTGCGCGGGAGGGACGTGGCCGGAAACTGGGGAGCCACCGACTCCGACACGTTCGTTAAGGACACGACGGCCCCCGAGACCGCGATCACCTTCCCGGTGCACGGCGCGGCCTACAACGAGGCGGGCTGGAACGCCGGCTGCCCGACCCCGGGGCTGTGCGGCACGGCTACGGACGCCACCAGCGTGAACTCCGTCGCGGCCTCGATCCAGCGCCAGAGCGACGGCACGTACTGGAACGGCACGGGCTGGGTCGTATCCGAGGTCTTCATCACGGCCAGCGGTACCACGAGCTGGAGCGTCCCGCTCGACCCGAGCGCCCTGACGGACGGTGACACCTACACGGTCAACACGAGGGCCGTGGACACCCTGGGCAATGCCGGCGCCGGGGCAAGCGCGACGTTCACCTACGACACGACGCGGCCGGACGTGACCGTCGACCAGGCCGCCGGCCAGGACGACCCGACGAACGCGCAGCCGATCCACTTCACGGCCGAGTTCAGCGAGCCGGTCAGCGCCTTCGACGAGCTCGACGTGGTGCTCGGCGGGACTGCGGACAGCACCGCGGCGACGGTGACCGTGACGCCGGGCACGGGCAACACCTACGACATCGCCGTCGAGGGCCTCGGCTCCGACGGCACGCTGACCGCCGACATCCCCGAGGACGGCGCGACGGATGCGGCCGGCAATCGCAACACCGTCTCGACGTCCACCGACAACGAGGTCACCTACGACGCGACGGCGCCGGTGACCGAGGCGAGCTCGCCGGCGTTCTCGAACGGCGCGGCGGCGACGATCCCGGTGGACTACACGGCTGCCGACTCTGGCGGCTCCGGCCTGAAGCTCGTCGAGCTATGGGCGAAGAAGAACGACGGCTCCTGGACGCTCGCCGACACGGACAACTCGCCGGGCGCCACCGGCCAGTTCGCCTACACACCCTCCGGCGACGGCACCTACCGCTTCTACACGATCGGCGAGGACAACGCGGGCAACCGCGAGGACGCTCCGAGCGAGGCCGACACGACGACGCTGCGCGACACGGTGGCGCCGGCGCCGACCCTGAGTGCGCCTCCCGCGGCGACGAACGACAGCACGCCGGAGGTTGCCGGCACCGCGGGGACCCAGGCGGCGGACCAGTCGCACTCGGCGGACGACGACCACGTGACCGTCGAGGTCCTCGACGACACGGACACGGTGATCCAGACCCACTCCGGCGTCGCGGTCGCTCCCGACGGCAGCTTCTCGGTCGACGCGGACCACCTGGCCGACGGCGACTACACCGCGCGCGTGGAGCAGTCCGACGCCGCGGGCAACTCCGGCAGCGACGAGCGTGACTTCACGGTCGACACGGTGGCGCCGGACGCGCCGACGATCGACACGGGGCCGGACGACCCGACCAACGCGACCACGGCAGCATTCACGTTCACGGCGGCCGAGCCGGGCGGGACGCTCGAGTGCAAGCTCGACAGTGGGTCGTACGAGGAGTGCGACACGCGCGACAGCCAGTCGTACTCGGGCCTGGGCGAGGGCAGCCACACGTTCTCGGTCCGGCAGGTGGACGCGGCCGGCAACGAGAGCGATCCCGACACGTTCACGTGGTTCGTCGACCTGACGGCGCCGAACACGACGATCGACGCGCAGCCGTCGGACCCGTCGAATGACGCGACCCCGACGTTCGAGTTCTCGGGCACGGACAACCACTCCGACCCGGCCGACCTGAGCTTCGAGTGCAAGGTCGACGACGGCGACTGGGGCGACTGCGACTCGCCCGAGACGCTGGCCACGCTGGCCGACGGCGAGCACACGTTCCGGGTGCGCGCGACCGACGAGGCGGGCAACACCGACGCGACGCCCGCCGAGTACACCTGGACGATCGACACGGTGAAGCCGGTTTCGGAGGCGAACGCGCCGGCGACGACCAACGAGACCGACGCCACGTTCGAC
This sequence comes from uncultured Thermoleophilaceae bacterium, assembly GCA_963786845.1. Classification (GTDB taxonomy): domain Bacteria; phylum Actinomycetota; class Thermoleophilia; order Solirubrobacterales; family Thermoleophilaceae; genus JACVRW01. Next base: position 178,134 of record CAWBAP010000016.1, on the reverse strand, counting down.
GTGCACTACACGGCTTCGGACGAGCGCTCCGGGCTCGACAAGGTCGAGCTGTACGCGAGCAAGAACGGCGGCGCGTACGCGCTGGCGAATACGGACAACTCGCCCGGCGGGACCGGCACGTTCGCCTTTGCCCACGACGGCGACGGGACCTACCGCTTCTACACGATCGCCACGGACAACGCGGGCAACGAGGAGAGCATCCCGACCGCGGCCGACGAGGTCACGGTCGTCGAGGACGCGAAGACGGTCCGCGACACCGTCGCGCCGACGGTCACGCTGAACGCGCCGCCCGCCGCCACGAACGACGACACGCCGGAGATCGCGGGCACGGCGGGCACGCAGGCGGCGCAGGACGACGCCACGGCCGACGACGACCACGTGGACGTCGAGGTCCTCGATGACACCGACACGGTCATCCAGACACACGCCGGCGTGCCGGTGAACGCAACGACCGGGGCCTTCTCGGTGGACGCGAGCCATCTGGACGACGGCGACTACAGCGCGAGAGCGACCCAGAGCGACGGCGCGGGCAACAGCGACTCCGACGAGCGCGACTTCACGGTCGACACGGTCGCGCCTGACGCTCCTACGATCGACACCGGCCCGGACGATCCGACCAACGAGACGACCGCGAGCTTTACGTTCACGGCGGCCGAGCCGGGCGGGACGCTCGAGTGCAAGCTCGACAGTGGGTCGTACGAGGAGTGCGACGAGCGCGACAGCCACTCCTACACGGGCCTGGGCGAGGGCAGCCACACGTTCTCGGTCCGGCAGGTCGACGCGGCCGGCAACGAGAGCGATCCCGACACGTTCACGTGGTTCGTCGATCTGACCGCCCCCGAGACCACGATCGACTCAGAGCCGAACGACCCGACGAATGACGCCACCCCGACGTTCGAGTTCTCGGGCACGGACAACCACTCCAGCCCCGGCAACCTGAGCTTCGAGTGCAAGGTCGACGACGACCCGTGGTACTCGTGCAGCTCGCCGGAGGAGCTGTCGGGCCTCGCCGACGGCGATCACACCTTCCGTGTCCGCGCCACCGACGAGGCCGGCAACACCGACGCGACGCCGGACGAGTTCTCGTGGACGCAGGACACCGTGAAGCCCGTCTCGGAGGCGAACGCGCCGGCGACGACCAACGAGACCGACGCCACGTTCGACGTGCACTACACGGCGTCCGACGAGCGCTCCGGGCTCGACAAGGTCGAGCTGTACGCGAGCAAGAACGGCGGCGCGTACGCGCTGGCGAATACGGACAACTCGCCCGGCGGGACCGGCACGTTCGCCTTTGCCCACGACGGCGACGGCACCTACCGCTTCTACACGATCGCCACGGACAACGCGGGCAACGAGGAGAGCATCCCGACCGCGGCCGACGAGGTCACCGTGGTCGAAGACGCCAAGACGCTGCGCGACACGGTGGCTCCGACGGTGACGCTCTCGTCGCCGCCCGCGAACACGAACGACGACACGCCTGAGATCGCCGGTACCGCGGGCACGCAGGCCGCGCAGGACGACGCCGCGGCCGACGACGACCACGTCACGGTCGAGATCCTGGACGACACCGACACGGTGATCCAGACCCACTCGAGCGTGGCCGTGAACGGCACGACGGGCGAGTTCTCGGTTGACGCGAGCCATCTGGACGACGGCGACTACACGGCCAGGGCGACGCAGAGCGACGGCGCGGGCAACAGCGACTCCGACGAGCGCGACTTCACCGTTGACACGGTCGCGCCTGACGCGCCGACGATCGACACCGTCCCGGACGATCCGACCAACGCGACCACGGCAGCATTCACGTTCACGGCGGCCGAGTCGGGCGGGACGCTCGAGTGCAAGCTGGACGGCGGCTCCTATGAGGAGTGCGACGAGCGCGACAGCCACTCCTACACGGGCCTGGGCGAGGGCAGCCACACGTTCTCGGTCCGGCAGGTCGACGCGGCCGGCAACGAGAGCGATCCCGACACGTTCACCTGGTTCGTCGACCTGACCGAGCCGAACACGACGATCGACGCGCAGCCGTCGGACCCGTCGAATGACGCCACGCCGACGTTCGAGTTCTCCGGTACCGACAACCATTCGGCGCCGGGTGATCTCGACTTCGAGTGCAACGTCGACGGTCTCGGCTGGAACCCGTGCAACTCGCCCGAGACGCTCGCGGCCCTGACCGACGACTCGCACACGTTCCAGGTGCGCGCCACCGACGAGGCCGGCAACACCGACGCCACGCCGGCGAGCTACACGTGGACCGTCGACACGCTCGGGCCGGACGCGCCGACGATCACGAACGGGCCGGACGATCCGACCAGCTCGAACTCCGCCACCTTCGAGTGGACCGGCGCCGAGAGCGGCGGGCACTTCGAATGCAAGGTCGACGCGGGCGCGTTCGCGTTCTGCACCTCGCCGGAGCCGTACGGAGCGCTCACCGAGGGCCATCACAAGTTCTCCGTCCGCCAGGTGGATGCGGCGGGGAACGAGGGCACGGTGGCCGAATACGAGTGGGACACGGACTACACCGAGCCGAACACGACGATCGACGACAGCCCGCCGAACCCGTCGAGCGACGACACGCCGACGTTCGAGTTCTCCGGTACCGACAACCATTCGGCGCCGGCGGATCTCGACTTCGAGTGCAACGTCGACGGTCTCGGCTGGAACCCGTGCAACTCGCCCGAGACGCTTGCGGCCCTGACCGACGACTCGCACACGTTCCAGGTGCGCGCCACCGACGAGGCCGGCAACACCGACGCCACGCCGGCGAGCTACACGTGGACCGTCGACACGCTCGCTCCGGACGCTCCGGTGATCTCGACGCCCGCCGAGGGCAGCTTCCACAACTCGACGGGCATCACCGTGACCGGCACCGCCGAGCCCGACTCGACCGTGGAGCTCTTCGACGGGGCGGCGAGCCTCGGCACGACGACAGCGAACGGCACAGGCAACTGGACGAAGAGCGTGACGCTCGGCGGTGACGGCGAGCGCAGCATCACGGCGAAGGCCACGGACGCGGCGAACAACGAGTCGGACGCTTCGGCCATCCGCCACGTCAACGTCGACCTCACCGCCCCGCAGTCCCAGGCCTCAGGGCCGGCCACGAGCAGCACGACGGCGATCAGCCTGACCTACACGGCCAGCGACAACGCGGGCGGCGCGGGCCTCAGTGCCGTCGACCTGTGGGCGAAGGGGCCGAGCGACGCGAGCTTCGCGCTGGTGGCGACGGACAACACCCCCAACACGACCCAGAGCTTCTCCTACACCGCGGGCGGCAACGGGACCTACGCGTTCTACACGCGCGCCAGTGACGGGGTCGGCAACACCGAGGCCGCGCCCGCCACCCCGGACGTCACGACCGTCGTGACGACCGGCCCGCCGCCGTTCACCTTCACCGGCTTCTTCAAGCCGATCGACAACATGCCGGTGCTGAACTCGGCGAAGGCGGGGAGCAACATTCCGGTGAAGTTCTCGCTTGGCGGCAACAAGGGCCTCAACATCTTCGCCGCCGGGTACCCGAAGTCGCAGGCGGTGCCGTGCAACTCGACCGCTCCGGTTGACGGCATTGAGTCGACCGACAGCCCCGGCAACAGCACGCTCACGTACGACTCCGCCACCCAGACCTATCACTACAACTGGAAGACCGAGAAGTCGTTCCTTAATTGCCGCCAGCTCGTCCTGAAGTTCGTCGACGGCTCCTACGCGCGGGCCGACTTCAAGTTCAAGTGAGAAGGCTCGCCGTCCTGGCGATCGGGGTGGCGGCGCTCTCGTGGGCCCCGCCCGCCACGGCGCACGTGATCACGCGCGCTCAGATGCGCGCGGCCGCCGGGCAAGCGGCGGTCTCCATCAAGAAGGACACGGGCGCGTCGAGCACACGTGTCTTGAAGTGCCGGCGCAGCTCCGACCACCGCGGGCGCTGCGGCGTCGAGTCGCTCTACGACAACGGCGCGAGCCGGTGCGTCACGAAGGTCGGCATCCGTCTCGTGGGATCGGCCACGCGCTGGCGCGTCCGCGAGACCGTCTGCTACTGAGACGGCTCGGCCGCGGCCTGCTGCTCGTGTAGCCAGTCGATCGCGGTGCGGACGTGGCGGAGCTGCTCGCGCAGCTCGGCGACGCGGCGCGCGATGCGGAGGGAGTCGGCCTCGAGCTCGAGGATCTGTGCGCAGCCGTTCGTATAGAGGCGCTCGAGCTCCTGGACGTCGATCGGGCGCTCTCCCGAGCGGGCCTCCTCGAGCCGGGTGTCGAGCTCGTCGAGCATCTCCACAGGATCGGGGCGGGGGGACCGCTCGGCAATGACCCAGGGCGTCCCACCGGCGTTCAAACCCTGAACGTCAGTCGTCGTCGCGCTTTCGAAGCAGCCCCAGCGCGGCCTCGCGGTCCGTGACGGACAGCTTCCGGAGGATGTCGGAGACGTGACGCCGGACCGTGACGGCCGAGATCGACAGGAGCTCGCCGATCGCCGCGGTGTCGAGGCCGCGATCGAGCAGCTCGAGGACCTCGCGCTGCCGGTGCGTGAGCCGGATGCCGAGGCGGGAGAGCTCGGTCGCGTGGCGTCCGTGCTCCCGCGTGCGGATCTCCTCCAGAATGCGCCCCACCAGCGCGCGCGGAAGTGCGGCCTCGCCGTCGAGCACGCCGCGGAGAGTGCGCGGCAGGCGCTCCGGGTCCATGTCCTTCAGCAGGTAGCCGCGCGCCCCCGCCCGGACGGCGTCGAAGAGCAGATCGTCGTCGACGGTGGCGCTCAGCATCACCACCGCCGTCCCGGGCGACGCGGCGAGAATCCGCTCCACCGCCGCCACGCCGCCGCCGGGCAGGCCCGCCTCGACCAGGCACACGTCGGGCCTCTCGCTGCGCGCGAGCGCAACCGCCTCCTCGGCGCTGGCCGCCTCGGCGCAGGGGTCGAAGCCGTGGCTCGCGAGCGTCAGCCGCACCCCGGCGCGGCTCGCGCGGTCGCTGTCGGCGATCAGGACGCGGACCGCTGTCTCCGGCGTCACGGGACCCAGACCTCCACGCAGGTGCCGCCCTCCGGCCGGGCGGAGACGGTCAGCGTGCCGCCCAGCGCCTGCGCGCGCTCGCGCATGCTCACGAGGCCGAACCCGGGCGCGTCCGCCGCGGCCACGCCGATGCCGTCGTCCTCCACGGCGAGCCGCAGGCCGTCCGAGCGGGTGAGGCGCACGGTCACCGCTCCAGCGCCCCCATGCCGGATCGCGTTGCTCACGGCCTCGCGGACGATGCGCCCCAGCGCGTCGTGCACGGCGGGCGGTGCCTGCAGCCCGGGAGCGAGCTCCAACTCGAGGCGTATGCCGTCGCGAGCGCTCACCTCACCGGCCGCCTGCGCCACCGACGCGTCGAGCGACGCGTCGAACGCCCGGCCGAGGGTGGCGATCGCATGGCGGGACTCGGCGAGCGCGCGCTCGGCGGCCTCCGCGATGTGCGCGCCGGCCTCCTCCGCATCGGGAGGCAGTCGCCGGGCCTGACTCACGATGAACGCGAGGTCCTGGGCGAGGCCGTCGTGCAGGTCGCGCGCGATCCGGCGGCGCTCGCGGTCCACGACCAGCTCGGCGGCGTCGCGCTGATAGGCGGCGATCTCGCGGAGCGAGCCGGCCAGGACCACGGCGTAGAAGGCCAGCCGGAGGAAGTCCCCCGCGTACACCCACTCGGAGTAGAGCGACGGGAACAGGAAGTAGTTGAGCCTCGAGAAGGCGGCGAGCGTCGCCGCGGCGGCGAGCCACGTCATCAGCTCGTCCCGAGCCCGCACCGCCCGCTTGGCGAACCCCACCGCCGCCAGCGCGTAGAGGACGAGGCCCACGAGCTGGCTGGCGAGCACCGAGGGCTCCCCGACGAGGTCGGGACCCGACGGATCGGGCGCAACGTCCGGATCGATGCCGACCGGGAGCTGCGGCGCCAGCGCCCAGGCCAGGAGGCCGATCGCGGCCAGCCCGGCCACAACGGCGAGCCCCATGCGGGCCGCCGCACGGCGCGGGGCGGCGAGCGGGCGGTCGGGAAGGAGCGCCCCGAGCGCGAGGCCCGCGGCGCCGAGGAGCCGGCCCGCGATCGGGGCCCACGTGTCGAAGCTGCCGCGCGTCTCGTCGATCGTCCACGGCACGACCGAGTAGCAGAGGTTCGTGAGCCCCAGCAGGAGCAGCGCACCGGCCAGCACCAGGTCGCCGAGCAGCGGCTTGCGGACGAAGCGCCCGGCCAGCAGCGCGGCGGCGAGCAGCGCGGCGAACGCGGCCGCCGTCTCGATGGCCACGTGAAGCGCGGGACTCCGGTACGCGACGCTCGTGACCGGCAGAAGGCTCACCAGCGTGACCGCGGCGCCGAGCGCGGCGGCCGCGCCCACGGCGCGGCCGGGAGTCAATTCTCGACTGGGGTTGCCGGCCATCCACCTCTATTAGAGTCGCTCTCCGTGGCGAGGCGCAATTTTTCGCTGATCCTCTGGATCGCGGCGGTCACCGGCATGACGATCGCGAGTGTCGCCCTCGCCCAGCAGCCGGCGCCTTCCGGGTGCCCGCCGACTCAGAACACCATCGCCGGCACGGAGAGCAACGACCTCCGCTCCGGCACGCCGCTGAACGACCTGATGCTGGGTGCCGGCGGCGACGACATCTTCGAGGCAGGCGGCGGCGAGGACTGCCTCGTGATGGGCGACGGCCACGACCGCGCCAGCGCTGGCGACGGCTTCGACTACGTCGCGGGCGACGCCGGCAACGATCGTCTGGCCGGCAGCGACGGGGGCGACCTCCTCATGGGCGGCGACGGGGACGACCTCCTGGATGGCGGAGCCGACAACGATCGCATCGGCGGCGACTTCGGCAACGACCGCATCTCGGGGAGCGAGGGTCGCGACCGCGCCAGCGGCGGGCCGGGCCGCGACCACATCTCCTTCGGCGACGGCGCGGACACGGGCAACGGCGGAGCCGACGACGACAAGCTCTTCGGCGGGCCGGAGGACGATCGGGTCGACGGGGCCGGCGGCAACGACCGCGTTCGGGGCGACGACGGCGACGACCGCGTCCGCGGCGGCCTGGGTGACGACCGCGTGGTGGGCGACGCGGGCACCGACCGCCTCTTCGGCGGCGCCGGCGACGACGTGGTCGACGCTCGTGACGGCGAGCCCGACCGTGTGGACTGCGGTCCCGGCCGGGACCTGGCGCGCCTGGACCGCCAGGACCGGCTCGTGCGCGGCTGCGAGCGCCGCCGGACCTTCTAGGAGACCGCCAGCAGGCCCCCGGGGGTCACGCTGATCTCCACCTCGGCGAACTCGCCGATGTAGTCGCCGTCGACCTGCACCGGGAAGGGGCGGTCGTCGATCGCCTCCACGCGGGCGCGCGAGATCTCGAGCAGCGGCTCGACCTGGCGGTGGCGCATCACGGTCCGGGCGCTCCCCGACAGGAGGCGCGGGATCAGCGTCGGCAGCTCGAGCGCGGTGGCTCGCTTCAGCACGCCGATCGACAGCGAGCCCATGTTGAGCCCCGCCGGCTCGACGACGCGGATCGGGCGCTTGCGGAAGTACGTGAACGGATCCGAGTTCTGGACGACCGCGGTGACGCCCTCCTGGACACGGTCGCCGGCCACCACGCGCACGCGCGGCGGGTTCACGAGGTAGCGGCTCGTGAAGATCGCGATCGCCGACGCGCTGTAGTACCACGCGCCGAAGCGCGCCTTGCGGTAGGGGTGGGCGTCCACGCGCTCCACGACGGAGGCGTCCAGCCCGGCCCCCGCCGCGAACACGAAGTGACGCTCGTCGACGCGTCCGAGGTCCACCCGGTAGGGCTCGAACTCGTCGGCCATCCGCAGCAGGTGCTCGGTCGCGTCCACGACGTCGTTGGGGATCCCGAGCGTGCGCGCCCAGACGTTCGTCGATCCGCCGGGCAGGGCCGTGAGCGGCGTGCGCGAGCCGACCAGGCCGTTCGCGGCCTCGTTCACGGTGCCGTCGCCGCCGAAGGCGACCACGACGTCGTAGCCCTCGCTGGCCGCCTCGCGGCAGATCTGGACGGCGTGGCCGCGCTCCTGGGTGTCGATCGCCTCGACCGCGTAGCGCGAGCCGAGCGCGTACACCACGAGGTTTCGCAGGCGGTCCGACACGGTCGTGGCGTACGGGTTCACGATCACGAGCATGCGCCGTTTCGGCGTGCGGTCCGGCAGAAGGCGCTCGGCGAGCTCCTCCGCGCGATCGAGTGCGGTCTCCGGGGCCACGGAGAGAAGAACCCTACCCCGGTGCCTGGTTACGCCTCGAACACGGTCACGCCGTCGTCGCGCTCGCGTTCACGCACGCGGCCGTCGGCGAGCAGCAGGTCCACGTGGCCGAGCACCTCGGACAGGGTGAGGTACGCCTGTGTCACCGCGACGTTGCCCCAGAGCGCCTGCGCGAGCTCGTAGGCCGTGCGCGCACGCTCGGCGATCAGCCGGTGGATCTTCTCGGCGCGCCGGCGGTGGAGGGCGAAGCGCTCGTCGATGAGCGTGCGGTGGTCGGTGATCGGCTCGCCGTGTCCCGGCAGCACGAGATCCACGTCCATCGCGCGCGTGGCCTCGAGCGAGCTGAGGTAGGTGACGAGCGCCTGCGGGCGCTCGTCCGAGCCGTCCAGCGGCCGCGTGATCAGCGGGTTCGAGGAGATGTGGCCGAGCAGGTGGTCGGCCGCGATCAGGATGCGCCGCTCGCGGTCGTGGAAGACCGTGTCGCTCGGACTGTGGCCGGGGCGGTGGTGAACGTGGAGCGTGCGGTCGCGGAAGCGCATCTCCTCGCCGTCCGTGAGCACGCGCGTCACGTCGGCGCGGGCGCCCCAGGCCCGGAACGCCTGCGAGACGGACGTGAGCGCGCTCACGACGTCCTCCGGGATGCCGTTGCGGAGCATCACCGAGCGCGCGAACTTGTCGTCCTTCTGCGCCTCCTGGGAGTAGTTCTCGACGAACTGGACCGCCACGTCGATGGCCGCCACGTCCGCGCCGGAGCGCTGCGCGACGAGCGACACGAGTCCGAGATGGTCGATGTGCTGGTGGGTGAGGACCACGAGCTCGATGTCCTCGAGCGAGTGGCCGAGAGCGGCAAGCCCGCTGGTGAGCTCGTCGAACGAGGTGCCGGAATTGGGGCCCGCGTCGACGAGCGTGAGCGGATCGTCCTCGATCAGGTAGACGTTCACCCGCCCCACCGCGAAGGGCGTCGGAACCTGAATCCGGTGGATTCCGTGTGTCACCCGCGGATCACGCCGAGCACCTCGTCGCGCTTCTCCTCCATGTGCTCACGGGAGACGAGCGACTCGAGGTTCAGGCGCAGGAGCGGCTCGGTGTTCGAGGGGCGCACGTTGAAGTGCCAGTCCTCGTAGTCGACGGAGACGCCGTCGAGCTTGCCTATCCGCCCGTCCCAGTAGCGCGCCTCGAGCTCGTTCATCCTGCCGTCCTGGTCATGGACCTCGGAGTTGATCTCGCCTGAGATGAAGTAGCGCGACCGGAGCGGCTCGAGCAGCTCGCTCAGCTTCCTGTCCTCGACCGACAGCAGCTCCAGGATCAAGAGCGCGGGGATCGTCCCCGAGTCCGCGCAGTAGAAGTCGTGGAAGTAGTAGTGGCCCGACACCTCGCCGCCGAAGGCCGCGCCCAGCTCGCGCATGCGCGTCTTGAAGAACGCGTGCCCGACCCGGTTCATGTACGGGTGCCCGCCGGAGCGCTCGACCACGTCATGAACCGCCCTCGACGCGCGCACGTCGTAGAGGATCGCCGCACCGGGATCCTTGCGGAGGATCGACTCGGCCAGGAGGGCCGTCATGAAGTCGCCGTCCACGAAGCGTCCCGTGTCGTCGATGAAGAAGCAGCGGTCGGCGTCGCCGTCCCACGCGATGCCGAGGTCCGCGCCCGTCTCGGTGACCTTGTCGACGATGAAGCGGCGGTTCTCCTCCAGCAGCGGGTTCGGCTCGTGGCCGGGGAACTCGCCGTTCGGCTCCCAGTAGGCGGGCTCCTGCTCGAGCGGGAGGCCGTCCAGGATCGGGCCGATCATCGGGCCCGCCATCCCGTTGCCGCCGTCGAGCATCACCTTCATCGGCCTGATGGTGGCCGGGTCGATGTAGCCGAGTGCCTCCCTGCGGAACGGCTCGGCGATGTCCTCCGTCGCGATCTCGCCGGGCTCGCCGGCGGGTGGGCCCGGCTCGCCCTGCGTCACGAGGTCGCGCAGCTCGCCGATGCCCGAGTCCCCGGACAGCGCGAGCGCGCCGTGCTTCACGAGCTTCGCGCCCGTGTAGGCCTTCGGGTTGTGCGAGGCGGTGCACATGAGGCCGCCGTCGAGCCGGCGCGAGCCCACCGTCCAGTAGAGCATCTCCGTGCCGACCATCCCGATGTCGAGAACGTCGGCGCCGCTGTCGGCGATGCCGCGCGCGTACTCCGCGGCCATGCTGGGCGCGGACAGGCGCATGTCGCGGCCGACCACGATCCTCTGCCGCTCCACGGGCGTCCCCTCGAGGGCCGCCAGCACGCGCGGGAATGCCCGCCCGATGCGGTACGCGAGCGCCTCGTCCATCTGCTCGGGATAGGTGCCGCGAACGTCGTATGCCTTGAAGATCGACGCGTCGGTCACCGCGCGGGTTCTACAGGAAGCCGCGCCGGCGGAAGTAGCCGACCATCGCCACCAGCACCACGACCATCACGCCGATGACGGTCCAGAAGGCGCCCACGTCGTCTTCGAACGGAAGGTTCACGTTCATCCCGAAGATGCTTGCCAGCAGGGTCAGCGGCAGGATGATCACGCTGAACGCGGTGAGCACCCGCAGCACCTCGTTCACGCGGTGGGAGAGCACCGACTCGTTCGTGTCCTCCAGCGCCTCGACGACTTCCTTGAAGTTCTCCAGCATGTCCCAGATGCGCTCGGAGGCGTCGACGATGTCGTCGAAGTAGACCTCGAGGTCCTCGGCCAGGTAGCGCGCCTTGGTGCGCTCGAGGTCGCGGAGCACCGCGCGCTGTGGCCGGATGACCTTGCGGAAGTTGATGATCTCCTGCTTCGAGTTCGAGAGGTCGCGCACGACCTCCTCGGCCTTGCCCTCGAAGATGTCCTCCTCGAGGACCTCGAGCTTGTTCCCGATCTTGCGGAGCATCGGGAAGCAGTAGTCGAAGGAGTCGTCGACGATCTTGTAGAGCAGGTAGCCGCTGCCCTTCGAGAGCATGCTCTCGCGCACCTCGGCGTGTGACCGGCAGCGCTCGAACAGGTACTCGACCGGTGGGATCGGCGTGTTCGGCAGCGTGATCAGGAAGTCCGGCCCGATGAAGATGTCGAGCTCGGCCGCGTTCAGGCGCCCGACCGTCTTGTCGAAGACCGGGAAGTACAGGACGATGAACAGGTAGTCCTCGTACTCGTCGATCTTCGGGCGCTGGTTGCGAGACAGGACGTCCTCGTAGTCCAGCGGGTGGAACTCGAAGTGCTCCTCGAGCCAGGCGCGCTCGGCGGGCCCGGGTCGCTCGATGTTGATCCAGCGGAGCTCGCCGCCCCGGACCTCCTCGACGCGCGGCTCAGTGGCTTCGAGACGTGCGGAATCGACCCGCGCGCGGGCGGAGCGCCTGAGACGTGGCTTCGGCAGGCTCGGCATCGGGTCTGAGGGGGTCGTCCAGCACGTTCACAGGGATGATTCTACCCCCGCGGACTGTTATCCTCCGCCGCCTACATAGCCGTTGCATCGAGAGGGGTGGAGGGACATGGCCCTGTGAAACCCCGGCAACCACTCAGCGGACAGTCGTCCGCAGGGAAAGGTGCCAATTCCATCGAGATGTGACAGGGCGCCTGAACAGGGCCTCCGTCACAGCACCGGCGGAGGCTTTCTACGTGAAAGGGGCTTTCATGCCTGTTCAGGCTCTGAAGTGCAAGGAATGTGACTCGACCTATCCGCTCGACGCCCTCTACGTCTGCGAGCGCTGCTTCGGGCCGCTCGAGGTGGCCTACGACTTCAGCGCGATCGACCCCGCCGAGGCCAAGCGCAAGATCCAGGCCGGCCCGCAGACGATCTGGCGCTACGCCGACTTCCTGCCGTTCGCGGCCCCGCCGCCGGCCGGGCTGCCCGTCGGGCTGACGCCGCTCCAGCGCGCGCCGCGGCTGGCCGAGGCGCTCGGCGTGGGGGAGGTGCTCGTCAAGAACGACACCGCGAACCCGACGCACTCGTTCAAGGACCGCGTGGTGGCCGTCGCGCTCGCGAAGGCGCGCGAGCTCGGCTACGAGGTGGTGGCGTGCGCGTCCACGGGAAACCTGGCGAACGCGGTGGCCGCTCACGCCGCCGCGGCGGGGCTCGAGTCCTACGTCTTCATCCCGGCCGACCTCGAGGAGCAGAAGGTGCTCGCCACCGGGGTGTACGGGACGAACCTGGTGGCCGTGCGCGGGAACTACGACGACGTCAACCGGCTCTGCACGGAGATCTCCGGCGACCGCGACTGGGCGTTCGTGAACGTGAACCTGCGGCCCTACTACTCGCAGGGCTCGAAGACGATCGCGTTCGAGATCGCCGAGCAGCTCGGCTTCGAGCTGCCGGGGCACGTGGTCGCGCCGATCGCCTCGGGGTCGCTGTTCACCAAGATCGCGGCCGGCTTCGAGGAGTGGCTGGACGTGGGGCTCCTGTCCGGCTCGCTGCCGGTCTTCCACGGCGCGCAGGCCGAAGGCTGCTCTCCGGTGGCGCGCGCGTTCGGCGACGGCGAGGACTTCTGCCGTCCCGTGAAGCCCGACACGATCGCGAAGTCGCTCGCGATCGGGAACCCCGCCGACGGGCCCTACGCGCTCGACCTGGCGCGGCGCACGGACGGATCGATCGACGCGGTCAGCGACGAGGAGATCCGTGAAGGCATCCGGCTGCTCGCCCAGACGGCGGGCATCTTCACCGAGACCGCCGGCGGTGTCACCACCGCCGTGCTGCGGAAGCTCGCCGAGCGAGGCGACATCGGGCCGGACGACCGGGTGGTCTGCGTTATCACCGGCGACGGGCTGAAGACGCTCGACGCCGTGCGCGGCACATTCGAGACGCACAGCATCGAGCCGTCCGTCGATGCCTTCGAGCGCGCCGTCGCCGGAGACGCTGTCGGGGCTGTGTAATCTGGCGGTCCCGATGGCGGTCACGGTCAAGATCCCGACGCAGCTGCGGAGCGTCACGGGCGGCGATTCCGAGACGGCGGTCGACGGCGCCACCACCGTCGGCGACGTGCTCGACGGCCTCTACGACCGCTACGACGGGCTGCGTGACCGGATCGCGGAGGACGGCGACCTGCGCCGCTTCGTGAACGTGTACGTGGGCGGCGAGGACATCCGCTTCCTCGAGGGGCTCGACACGCCGGTCGAGGACGGCGACGAGGTCACGATCCTTCCGGCCGTGGCCGGCGGCAACTGAGCACTTTCGTAACCGGCGCGCAGGGCCTCATCGGCTGCGCACTGGTCGAGAGGCTGCTGGACCGCGGCGAGGACGTGGTGGTCCTGAGCCGCTCCGACCTCGCCGGCTCGCGCTTCGACACCGAGGGGCTTCGCGACCGCTGCACCCTGGTCGAGGGCGATCTCGACGGACCTCGGCGGGATCCTCGCCGAGCACCGTCCGTCAGCGGTCTACCACCTCGCCGCCCAGACGCAGGTCGGTGACGCCAGCCGCGACCCGCTCACCACGTGGGAGACCAACATTCGCGGCACCTACCTGCTTATGGAGGCGGCGCGCGAGCAGGCGCCCGAGGCGCGGGTGGTGGTCGCCTCGTCCGACAAGGCCTACGGCTCTCACGAGGACCTGCCCTACCGAGAGGACTTCGCGCTCCAGCCGCGCTACCCGTACGACGTCTCGAAAGCAGCCACGGACATGATCGCGCGCTCGTACTTCTCGACCTACGAGATGCCCGTGGCCGTGACCCGGCTGGCCAACGTGTACGGGCCCGGCGACGTGAACTGGGGGCGCGTGATCCCGGACACGGCCCGGGCCCTGCTACGCGGCGAGCGCCCCATCATCCGCTCGGACGGCACGCCCGAGCGCGACTACCTCTATGTCGAGGACGCGGCCGACGCCTACCTGGCGGTGGCCGACTCGCTCGAAGATCCGGCGCACCACGGGCGCGCCTGGAACGCCGGCTCGGGCGAGCCCCTATCGGTGCTCGAGATCGTGCGGCGGCTGATCGCGATCTCCGGCCGCGACGTGGAGCCGGACATCCAGGGCAGCGGCGTGCCCCACGGCGAGATCGACCGCCAGTACCTCGACCCGACCGCGATCCGCGAGGAGCTGGGCTGGACCCCCAGGTGGGACCTCGACAGCGGCCTGCGAGCCGCGTGGGAGTGGTACGAGCGGACGCTGCGCTAGGGGTGCGCGGACTTTACCCGCCGGATTCTGGCGGCCACGAGGTCGGGTCGCGAGATCGGGCCGCCTGAGAGCTGCTCGATGCGCGCCGCGGGATAGAGCTCCGCGACCCGCGCGACCAGCGCTCCCTCGAAGAGCGGCTCCGCCTCGCTGTGGATGATCAGGAGCCGGTCGCCGAGCGCCCGGGCGTGCTCGCTCGGGTCGTCCGCGATCCAGGCCGCGGCCCGCTCCTTCGCGGCCTCGGCCAGCATGTACTCGGAGACGCGAGCGACCCGCTGTCTGAGCTCGTCGTCGTCGAGGTCCGGGTTCGTGGCCGCGAGCACGGTTCGCAGGGCTGTTCGGGGTTCGCTGATCATCATCTGCATGAGCATCTCGATGACGGAGTCGGAGGCCGCGATCACGCCGGACTCGCTCAGCTCGCTCCGGGGCAGCATCGCGGCGGCCGCGGGCTGGACCGTGACGAGAGCGGCGATCAGGTCGGGGCGGCGCGCGGCCACCCGGACCGCGACGTTGTACCCGTATCCCACCGCCAGGGCGAGAGCCTCCCCGCCGGCCGCCTCGGCGACGGCCAAGAGGTCCCCGGCGTCCGTCTCCGCGTCGTACGGCCCCTGCCGGGTCGACGCCCCGCAGCCGCGCGGGTCGTAGATCACGACGGAATGGTCCTCCGCGAGGTCGCGGATCAGGCTGGAGTAGACCTGGGGATAGCCCCACAGCAGCTGGTGGGCGATGAGGACGACCGGTCCGCGGCCCTGCCCCTCCCAGTGGATCTCGACGCCGTCAGGGCGCGCGACGGTGGCCATCTCAGCGGGCGCAGTCGATGCAGAGGGCGCTCTCGGGAGCGGCCTCGAGCCTGCCGGGCGCGATCGCCCGGCCGCAGCGGTCACAGTCGCCGTAGCTGCCCTCCGCGAAGCTTGGCAAGCGCGCGCTCCAGCTTCTCCTCGGTGACGAGCAGGCTGTTGCCGACCCCGATGTCGTTGCGGCGACTGATCGCCTCGTTCGTGCCGTCGCCGATGCGCTTGCCGAATCCGATGCCAGCGCCCGGCTCGGGCGCCTTGGCGAACTCGGCGATGCGGGTCTGGATCTCCTCGAGCCGGGCGCGAAGTAGCTGCTCGAGGTCGGTCTGCTCCGGGGCCATGGACAAAACACGCCCGGCAGGATTCGAACCTGCGACCTCTCGCTCCGGAGGCGAGCGCTCTATCCACTGAGCTACGGGCGCCGGGTACCCAAGGCTAATGCAATGCACGCGCCCCTAACCCGAGCGAACGCAGCGAACACATGTTCGTCCGGAGCTCACCGTACTGTCCGTCGAATGAGCACGGTCGTTCGGGGCAATGCGGCGGAGGCCGCTGTTCTACAAGCGTTCGCTGCGGCGGGGTTTCACGTCCTGGTTCCATTCGGCGAGGGCTTGCCGTTCGACCTCGGCGTCGTCACACGCGGCGGAGAAATCCTGCGCATCCAGGTCAAGAGCGGCCGCGTCCGCCGCGGATGTGTTGAGTTCAACAGCGCAAGCACCGATCACGGTCACGGTCAGCAGCACTATCGGGGTCGCGCGGACCTCATCGCCGTCCACGTGGCCGACCTGTGCCATGTCTTCGTGCTTCCAGTCGATGACTGTCCGACGTCGCGTGGCTTTCTTCGACTTCAGCCGGCTCGGAATAACCAGCAATGCGGGGTCCGTCGAGCCGACGACTATTCCTTCGAGGTATGGGCCGCATCGGCGGCGGGATGCTGATCGCCGTGATATCCGACACGCACCTGCCGCGGGGCGCGCGGAGGCTGCCGGAGGCGTGCTTCGAGCGGATCGCGGGGGCGGATCTGCTGCTCCACGCGGGGGACTTCTCGACCCTGCAGGTCCTGCGCGAGCTCGAGGCGATCGGCCCCCCGCTCGCCGGCGTGCACGGCAACGTGGACAGCGCGGAGCTTCGCCGGCTGCTGCCCGAGGAGCGGGTGGTCGAGGCCGAGGGAGCCCGGATCGCGATCGTCCACGACGCCGGTCCGAGCAGCGGCCGGGTCGAGCGCATGCGGCGGCGCTTTGGCGACCGCGCCGGCGTCGTCGTGTTCGGCCACTCGCACATGCCGCTCCACGAGCAGGCGCCCGACGGCTTCCAGATCCTCAACCCGGGCAGCCCGACGGAGCGCCGCCGCGCGCCGAGCGCACACCATGGGGCTGATTCGAGATCCGCAACGGCTTAGCGAGCTGTGAGCTCGTATCGCTCTGATACCGTATACGGCATCATGAATCCCGGAGATCTGATCAGGGAACGGCGCGCCGCGCATGGCCTGAGTCAGCGCGAGCTCGCCTACCGCGCAGGTACGAGCCAGAGCGCAATCGCGCGCGTCGAGAGCGGAGACGAGGACATCACCTGGAAGCGCCTGCGCTCGGTCCTGTCGGCGATGGGCGACGAGCCGGTGCTCGACAGCAGGCGGCTCGCGAGCCGCTACGAGCTTCACGACCTGATGCAAGATCGAGCGATGTCGCCCGAGGCTCGGCTCGCCAATGGGCTCAGCGTCAACCGATTCGGTTCGGAGGTCGCGATCGCGGGGGCCAGGGCGCGCGCTGCGAATGGCCACCCCTGAGCGCGTCTTCGACGGTGAGGAGATCCTGCGCGTGCTCGTGGCGCACAGCGTGGACTTCGTCGTCATCGGAGCCATCGCGGTTCAGGCTCATGGTTACGTCCGGTGGACCAAGGACCTGGACATCATCGTCCGACCGACGACGCTCAACCTGACCCGCGTGAGCGAGGCGCTCGTCGACCTCGAGGCCGAGCTTCGAACGCCGGGCACACTTGAGGTTGACCGATCCCCACCAGCTGCGAGCGGCACCGATGGTCCCGGTCATGACCAGGGCCGGTCCGCTGGACATCGTGAATGTCGAGCACGTGGCGGGAGCGCCGCGCTAGCTACGAGGCATTGCGGGATGCCGCGCTCATCATCGAGCTGCGCGGAGTGGAGGTGGCCGTGGCCGGTCTTTCCGACCTCATCCGAATGAAGCGTGCGGCCGGACGCCCCCACGACCTTGCGGATATCGAGGCCCTTACGAGGGACCCTGAGTCAACATAGGGGCATGGACCTCGACGTCCTCTTCCTCGGCACCGCCGGCTCCTCGCCGAGCCCGCGGCGTGGGCTGCCGGCCACGCTCGTGCGCCGCGGCGGCGATCGCCTCCTGTTCGACTGCGGGGAGGGGACCCAGCGCCAGCTCATGCGGTCGGTCGGGCTGATCGAGCTCGAGGAGCTCTACATCACGCACTTCCACGCCGACCACGTGCTCGGGCTTCCCGGGATGCTGAAGACGTTCGCGCTGCGGGGGCGCGAGCGCGACCTCGTCGTCTACGGGCCGCACGGGCTCCGCCGCGTCTACGACCTGCTCGCGCCGGTGATCGGCCGGCTGGCCTTCCGGGTGCGGCTCGTGGAGCTCGCCGGGAACGACGAGCTCGAGCGCGACGGCTACAGGATCGCCGCCTTCGAGGTGGACCACGGGGGGCCGGGGCTCGGCTACGCGCTCGTCGAGGATCCGCGGCCCGGTCAGTTCGACCCCGAGCGGGCGCGCGAGCTGGGCGTGCGGCCTGGGCCGGACTTCGGACGGCTCCAGGGCGGCGAGGAGGTCGGCGGCGTCCGGCCCGACCAGGTGATGGGGGAGACGCGCCGCGGCCGCAAGGTCGTTCTCACGGGCGACACCGCTCCGTGCGACATGACGCGTCTGGTTGCGTGGGAGGCGGACCTCCTGGTGCACGAGGCGACCTTCATGGAGGAGGACGTGGAGCGGGCCGTCGAGACGCGCCATTCCACGGCGGCCCAGGCGGCTGAGCTGGCGGCCGCGGCGGGCGTGCGGATGCTCGCGCTCACGCACATCTCCCCGCGCTACGCCGGGGGACAGGTGCGCGAGGAGGCGAGCGCCGCGTTCGAGAACGTGATCGTGCCGCGCGACTTCGACCGCGTGGAGATCCCGTTCCCGGAGCGTGGCGAGCCCGTGCACATCAGGGCGTCGGACCGCCCGCCCGAGCGCGAGCCGGTCCCTCAGTAGCGGAGCTCAGACGCCCAGCGGGGGCGTGCGGTGGAGCTTGCGCGAGATCCGGCCGACGTACGCGGACGGGAAGCGGTCCCGGCGGCCATGGACCCTGACCTCGTGGCCGCAGGCCGGGCAGCGCTCCGGTGCCTCCGTGCCGGAGGCCGAGTGGCCGAAGGCGCGCAGGAAGGCGCAATGCTCACAAACCGCGTAGACAGGCTCGTCCATCAACCTGCCGTTTTTTCCGTGTCCGGTGCAGGCTAAACGTCAGTGTGCGTCGCCGAGGCGCACGAGTTGCGGCGGGCCGCAGGCCTCGAGGTCCCTGAGCACCTGCTCCGCGAGCTCAGGATCCCAGCGCTCGGCGCCGACGAGCTGCCCGGTGAGGTCGCTCACGCGCGCGAGCGCGTCGCGCGCGTCGTCGTCGAGGGCGATGTCCTCGCAGAAGAACAGGGCGTCGCCCGCCTCGCGCAGGATCTCCTGCTCGGCGGGCTCGAGCGCGGCCTCGTCCTCGGCGGAGATCGCCCGCATCAGACGGCCATATGCCTGTGAGCGCTCGGGGGTCACCTGAGTCCACAGTAGCGGGGTTGCCGGGGGTGTCATCCGATGTTGGCGTCCGACCGCGAGTGCTAGTCTCGCCGCGGTTCCTTTAACCCGGTCCGGAGAGGCCAGGAAGGGGCGGTGAAGTGAGCGAGAAGACGGTCCTGGACCGTGAAGACGTGCGGCGCACGCTGGTGCGGATCGCACACGAGATCGTCGAGAAGACGGGCGGCGAGGGCGTCGCGATCGTCGGGATCCACCGTCGCGGCGCCGTGCTGGCGGTCCGGCTGCGCGACCTGGTTGCGGAGCTCGTCGGCGAGCCCGTGCCGCTCGGCGACATCGACATCAGCTTCTACCGCGACGACGTGGGGATCCGCGGCGCGGACTACCAGCCGGTGGTCCACTCGACGCACATCGACTTCCCGGTCGCCGACACGACCGTCGTGCTGGTCGACGACGTGCTCTACACGGGCCGCACGGTCCGAGCGGCGATCGACGCGCTCTTCGACTACGGCCGCCCGAGCCGCGTGCAGCTTGCGGTGCTCGCGGACCGCGGCCACCGGGAGCTGCCGATCCGGCCCGACTACGTCGGCAAGAACCTGCCCACCGCCCGCGGCGAGCGGGTGAACGTCCGCGTCGAGGAGATCGACGGGGTAGACGAGGTCGCGATCGACGCGGCCGCCCAGCTCGAGGAGACGATCTGATGCATCCCCACCTGCTGTCGGTGGACGACCTCTCGCGCGACGACATCGAGCGCGTCCTCGGGCGCGCCGAGAGCTTCGCCGAGGTCTCCGGCCGCGAGATCAAGAAGGTGCCCACGCTGCGCGGGCGCACCGTGATCAACCTCTTCTACGAGGCCTCCACGCGCACGCAGTCGAGCTTCGAGCTCGCGGCGAAGCGCCTCAGCGCCGACCTGATCACGCTGAAGGCCGCCGGCTCGGCGGTTGAGAAGGGCGAGTCGCTGAAGGACACGGTTCAGACGCTCTCCGCCTACGACCCCGCCGCGATCGTGATCCGGTCCCCGCACGCCGGCGCCGCCGGGCTCGTGGCGCGCTGGACCTCCGCGGCCGTGATCAACGCGGGCGACGGTAAGCACGAGCACCCGACCCAGGCGCTCCTCGACCTGTACACGCTGAAGCGCCGGGCCGGCTCGCTCGAGGGGCTCAGCGTCTGGATCGTCGGCGACGTGCTCCACAGCCGGGTGGCGCGCTCGAACATCATGGCCTTCACGCGGATGGGCTGCGAGGTGACCGTCTGCGGGCCGCCCACGCTGATCCCGCGCGGGATCGAGTCGCTCGGCTGCCGCGTGCGCTACACGCTCGACGAGCTCGGGTCGGCGGACGTGGTCTACGCGCTCCGGATGCAGCGCGAGCGGATGACCGGCGCGTTCGTGCCGTCGCTGCGCGAGTACGCGGCGCGCTACCAGATCGACGGCCGCCGGCTCGGGCCCACGCAGCTGCTGATGCACCCCGGCCCGGTGAACCGCGGGGTCGAGCTCTCCGCGGAGGTGATCGACTCGCCGCAGGCGCTGATCGCGGAGCAGGTCGAGTCCGGGGTCGTGGTGAGGATGGCGGTGCTCTACGAGCTGCTCGCGGGGCGCGGGGCGCCGAGCAGCGTCCCCGCCGCCGCGGAGAGCGAGCCCCAGCCCGCATGAGCGCCTCCGCGGCTCCCACGAACGGCTCCGGTCCGAGCCCCGCCGTGCGAGCTCGACTGCGCCGGCTCGCCGCCCGCGACGGTGCTGGTGCGCGGCGCGCGCCTGCTCGACCCGCGCTCCGGGCTGAACGGGGTGAGCGACGTGCTCGTGCGCGACGGCCGGATCGCCGAGATCAGCGCGACGCTCGAGGCGCCGGACGGCGCCGAGGTCGTCGAGGCCGAGGGCCTGCACGCGTTCCCCGCCTTCGTCGACCCGCACGTGCACCTGCGGACGCCCGGTCGCGAGGACGAGGAGGACATCGACTCCGGCACGCGCGCGGCCGCCGCCGGCGGTTTCTGCGCGATCCTGGCCCAGCCGAACACGGACCCGGTCGTGGACTCGGCGTCGGTCCTGCGCTCGCTGCGCGAGCGCGCCCGGGTCGAGGCGCGGATACCCACCGGCTTCATGGCCGCGATCACGGTGGGCCAGGAGGGTGAGCGGCTCACGGAGATGGCCGAGCTGGCCGACGCGGGCGCCGCCGGGTTCACGGACGACGGGCTCCCGGTGCGCTCGGCCGGCGTGATGCGCCACGCGCTCCAGTACCAGCGGCTGGCGGGCCGGGTGCTCGCGCTGCACGAGGAGGATCCGTCGCTGTCGGGGGACGGCGCCATGCACGAGGGCGAGATCTCGGCGCTCCTCGGAGTGGCGGGCATCCCGTCGGTCTCCGAGTCGTCGATGGTGGCGCGCGACTGCGCGCTCGCCCTGTACGAGGAGGGCCGCATCCACGTGCAGCACGTCTCCGCGCGCGAGACCGTCGACGCGCTCGAGCGCGCCAAGGCGGCCGGCTGCCAGGTGACCTGCGAGGCGACGCCCCACCACCTGCTGCTCACCGACGAGGCGGTGCGGACGCTCGACACGAACATGAAGATGAACCCGCCGCTTCGCTCCGACGACGACCGCCGGGCGCTGATCGAGGCGCTCCGGTCGGGCGCGATCGACTGCATCGCGACCGACCACGCCCCGCACGCGCGCGAGGAGAAGGAGCAGCCGTTCGAGCTGGCGCCGATGGGCGTGACCGGCCTCGAGACGGCGTTCGCCGCGCTCCACACCGGGCTGGTGCTGCCGGGCGTGACCCAGCTCGCCCTGCTGGTGGAGCGGATGACCGCCGGCGGCGAGCCGTTCGGCCTCGCCGTGCCGGTGCTTCGGCCCGGTGCACCTGCAAACCTCTGCCTCGTGGACCTCGAGGCCGAGTGGGACGTGGGCGAGGCGGGCTACGAGAGCCGCTCGGCCAACTGCGCGTTCGCCGGCCGGCGCATGACCGGGCGGGTCCGGATGACGATCGCCGACGGCGCGGTGGCGTACCGCGAGCGGAGCTTCGCGCTCGGCGCCGTCGCATGAGCGCGGCCTACCTGCTGCTCGAGGACGGGACCCGCTTCGACGGCGAGTCCGTGGGCGCTCCGCACGCCGGCATCGGCGAGGTCGTCTTCAACACCTCCATGTCCGGCTATCAGGAGGCGGTCACCGATCCGAGCTACGCGGGCCAGATCCTCGTCTTCACCTATCCGCTGATCGGGAACTACGGCGTCGCGAAGGCACACATGGAGTCCGACCGGATCCACACGCGGGCGGTGATCATGCGCGAGGGGATCGACCGCGAGGACGCGTCGCACGCCGAGGGCGGCTGGCTCACCTGGCTGGCGGACTGCGGCATTCCCGCGCTCTCCGGCGTGGACACGCGCGCGCTCGTCCGTCATATCCGCGACAAGGGCGCGATGCGGGGCGGGGTGTTCGGGGCGGGCGTGCCCGAGGCCGAGGCCCGCGAGCAGGTGATGGCCGAGCCGTCGATGACGGGCGCGGACTTCGCGCGCGAGGTGACGCCGGCCGAGCCGGTGATCCTCGAGGGCGACGGCCCACGGGTGATCGCGATCGACACCGGGATCAAGGACTCGATCGTGCGCAACCTGCGCGAGCGGGGCGTGCACCTGGAGCTGCATCCGTGCACGGCCAGCGCCGAAGAGCTGCTCGCTCGCAGCCCGGATGCGGTCTTCCTCGCGAACGGCCCCGGCGACCCGGCGGCGCTCGACTACATCGTCGAGAACGTCAGGGGCGTGGTCGGCAAGGTGCCGGTGTGGGGGATCTGCCTCGGGCACCAGCTGCTCTGCCGCGCCGTGGGGCTCGACACCTACAAGCTCCCCTTCGGCCACCGCGGCGCGAACCACCCCGTGAAGGACCTCGAGACCGGCCGCATCGAGATCACCTCGCAGAACCACGGCTTCGCGGTGCTCGGCCCCGGCGGGCAGCGGACGATCGACACCGACGAGGCGGTCCGCTGGGACACCGACTTCGGCGTCGCCGAGCTCCAGCAGCTGAACCTCTACGACCGCACGGTCGAGGGCCTCGTGCTGCGCGACGTGCCGGCCTCGACGGTCCAGTACCACCCCGAGGCCGGACCGGGGCCGCACGACGCGCTCCACCTCTTCGACCGCTTCTTGGAGAGGCTCGTTGCCGCGTAGGGACGACATCAGGCGCATCCTCGTGCTCGGCTCGGGGCCGATCGTGATCGGCCAGGCCGCGGAGTTCGACTACTCGGGCGCGCAGGCCTGCAAGGTGCTGCTCGAGGAGGGCTACGAGGTCATCCTCGTGAACTCGAACCCGGCGACGATCATGACCGACCCGGAGTTCGCGACCCGGACCTACATCGAGCCGCTGATCCCGGCCTCGGTCACCAAGGTCATCGAGCGCGAGCGGCCGGACGCCCTGCTGCCGACGCTCGGCGGCGGCACCGCGCTCGACCTCGCCCGCCAGCTCTCCGAGGACGGCACGCTCGGCAAGCACCGCGTGGAGCTGATCGGCGCGGACTACGACGCGATCCGGCGCGCCGAGGATCGCGAGCTCTTCCGCGCCACGATGGAGGCGGCCGGCCTGCGCGTGCCGCGGAGCGCGGCGGTC
This sequence comes from uncultured Thermoleophilaceae bacterium, assembly GCA_963786845.1. Lineage (GTDB taxonomy): Bacteria > Actinomycetota > Thermoleophilia > Solirubrobacterales > Thermoleophilaceae > JACVRW01. The sequence goes on along the minus strand of CAWBAP010000016.1, from coordinate 154,739 downwards.
AAGTCGATGCGCGAGGCGGAGCGGGCGCTTCCCAAGGTCGGCCTTCCCGCGATCGTGCGCCCCGGGTTCACGATGGGCGGCTACGGGGGCGGCATCGCCTGGACCGAGCCGGAGTACCGGCAGGTGGTGGCGGAGGGCCTCGCGGCGAGCCCGATCGGCCAGGTGCTGGTCGAGGAGTCCGTGATCGGGTGGGGCGAGTTCGAGCTCGAGGTCATGCGCGACCGCAACGACAACGTCGTGATCGTCTGCTCGATCGAGAACATCGACCCGATGGGCGTGCACACGGGCGACAGCGTGACCGTGGCGCCGCAGCAGACGCTCTCCGACGTGCTCTACCAGCAGCTGCGCGACCAGGCGCTCACCGTGATCCGGGCTGTGGGGGTGGAGACGGGCGGCTCGAACATCCAGTTCGCGGTCAACCCGGAGACCGAGGAGATCGTCGTCATCGAGATGAACCCGCGCGTGTCGCGGTCCTCGGCGCTCGCCTCGAAGGCCACCGGCTTCCCGATCGCGAAGATCGCGGCGCGGCTCGCCGTGGGCTACGCGCTCGAGGAGATCGACAACGACATCACGCGCAAGACGCCGGCCAGCTTCGAGCCGACGATCGACTACGTGGTGGTGAAGTGGCCGCGCTTCGCCTTCGAGAAGTTCCCCGGCGCGGACGGCCAGCTCCACACCTCGATGCAGTCGGTGGGCGAGGCCATGGCGATCGGCCGCACCTTCAAGCAGGCGTTCGTGAAGGCGATGCGCTCGCGCGAGCTCGACGTGCTGCCGGCATTCGACGGGGACGACAACCTGCTCGCGCGGCTCGAGAGCCCGTCCGACGACCGCTACGAGGTGCTCTTCGAGGCGATCAGGCGCGGCCACGGCGAGGCCGAGCTCTGCGAGCGCACCGGGATCGATCCCTGGTTCATGGCCGAGATGGCCGCGCTCGCCCGCGGCGAGGACCCCGAGGCTGGGCTCGAGCGGAGCTACAAGGCCGTGGACACCTGCGCCGCGGAGTTCGAGGCGGAGACGCCCTACTACTACTCGGGCTGGGAGCGCCAGGCCGCGCACGAGGTGCGGCGCGGCGACCGGCCGAGCGTGGTGATCCTCGGCTCCGGCCCGAACCGGATCGGCCAGGGGATCGAGTTCGACTACTGCTGCGTCCACGCGGCGATGACCGTGCGCAAGTCGGGGCGCGACGCCGTGATGATCAACTGCAACCCCGAGACGGTGTCGACCGACTACGACACCTCTGACCGCCTCTACTTCGAGCCGCTCACGCTCGACGACGTGCTCGGGGTGATCGAGCTGGAGCGGCCCGAGGGCGTGATCGTGCAGTTCGGCGGCCAGACGCCGCTTAAGCTCGCGGCCGGGCTGGCCGAGGCGGGGGTGCCGCTGCTCGGCACGCCCGTGGACTCGATCCACCGCGCGGAGGACAGGCCGAGCTTCGGCGCGCTGCTGGAGGAGCTCGAGCTGAAGTCGCCGCCGTACGCCACGGCGAGGTCGCGCGAGGAGGCCCTCGCGGTGGCGGACGGCGTGGGCTACCCGCTGCTCGTGCGGCCGTCGTACGTGCTCGGCGGCCGGGCGATGGAGATCTGCTACTCGAGCGAGCAGCTCGAGGACTACCTGAGGCGCACGAACGGCGGCGCCGGGCGGACGATCTTCCTGGACCGCTTCCTGGAGAACGCGATCGAGATCGACGTGGACGCCCTCTGCGACGGCGAGGACGTGGAGATCGGGGCGATCATGCAGCACGTCGAGGAGGCCGGCATCCACTCGGGCGACTCCGCCTGCGTGATCCCGGCGATGTCGCTCGGCCCCGAGATGCTGCGGCACGTGGAGGACGCGACGCGGGCCATCGCCCTCGCGCTCGGCGTGATCGGCCTGATCAACATCCAGTTCGCGGTCCACGGGGACGGCGAGGAGCTGTACGTGATCGAGGCCAACCCGCGCGCGTCGCGGACGGTGCCGTTCGTGTCCAAGGCGATCGGCGTGTCGCTCGCCAAGGTCGCGTGCAGGCTGATGCTCGGCGAGCGGCTGCGGGACATGGACCTCCAGATCCCGCGCCAGCCGCGGCACGTGTCCGTGAAGGAGGCGGTCCTGCCGTTCGGGCGCTTCCCGCGCGCCGATGCGCTGCTGGGGCCGGAGATGAAGTCGACCGGCGAGGTGATGGGCGTGGCGTCGGACTATCCCTCCGCGTTCGGCAAGGCCCAGGCCGCCGCGGGCGCCGAGCTGCCCGCAGCGGGCACCGTGTTCATCTCGGTGACGGACGGGGACAAGTCGGCCGCCACCCAGCTCGCGGCGAGCTTCCACGACATGGGCTTCCGGGTGGTCGCGACCGGCGGCACGGCGAGCGTCATCCGCCGGATGGGCGTTCCGGTCGAGCGGATCCTGAAGCTGTCCGAGGGCTCGCCGAACGTGGTCGAGCGGATCGAGGCGGGCGAGGTCGACCTCGTGATCAACACGCCCACCGGCTCCGGCGCGCGCGCGGACGGCTACGAGATCCGGCGCGCCGCTGTCGCGCGCGGCATCCCCTGCATCACGACGATGTCCGGCGCGAGCGCCGCCCAGCGCGCGATCCGGTCGGGCCGCTCCGGCGAGGGCTCGGTGATCTCGCTTCAGGAGCTGCACGGCGGGCTCTTCGACGGGGACAGACTTAAGTCTGTCCCCGAGCGCGCGGGGAACAAGGAGGAGTCCCCGGCGGAGGCGGAGCGCACCGCTTGAGCGAGCCGCGCACGCTGGCACCCCCGGAGCGGCGCGTGGCGCTCGTCTCGGGCGTGGAGCGGCTCGGCGCGTACCACCTGATCGCCGCGCTCGACTCGTCGGGGCCCACGGACCCGCGCCCCGGGCAGTTCTACATGCTGGCCGCGGCCACGGCGTGGGGAGGCGGCGGCGACGAGCGCCCATACCTCCCGCGTGCGTTCTCCTACGCGCGCGCACGCGAGGAGCCGGACGGGATCGCGCTCAGCTTCCTGCTCGAGGCCATCGGGCCGGGCACGGAGCGGCTGTCGGAGCTGGCCCCCGACCAGGGCCTGGCGCTGGTGGGCCCGCTCGGGGTCGGCTTCCGGGCGCCCGCCCCGGGCACGCGCGCGCTGCTCGTGGGCGGAGGCATCGGGGCGGCACCGCTCCTGTGCTGGCAGGAGGAGCTGGGCGACGCGGTCGTCCTGCTCGGCTTTCGCGGCTCGGCCCACGCTCAGGCGGCCGCCCTCTTCGCGGGCGAGCCGCAGGTCGTGACCGACGACGGCTCGGTCGGCCGGCGGGCGCTCGTGTCGGAGCTGCTCGCCGCGGAGCTGGACTCCGACCCGAGTGCCACGGTCTACGCGTGCGGGCCGCCGGCGATGCTGGAGGCCGTCCGCGCGCTGTGTGCGGAGCGCGACGTGCCGGCCCAGCTCGCCATGGAGTCGGGAATGGCGTGCGGATTCGGCGCCTGCTTCGGTTGCGTCGTTCCGACTCGGAACGGCTACGTGAGGCTGTGCGTGGACGGCCCGGTGCTCGACTCGGAGCTGCTGGAGGTGGTGCTGTGACAGAGCTGTGCGGCACCAGCCTCCGCGGCCCCGTGCTCAATGGGTCGGGCACCTTCGACGCGATCGCGGCGCGGCGGGCCTTCGGCGACGCGCTCCTGGAGCGCTTCCCGTTCGACGCCTTCGTCTCCAAGACGATCACGCTCGAGCCGCGCCAGGGCAATCCGCCTCCGCGGCTCTGGGAGACCCCCGCCGGCCTGATCAACTCGATCGGGCTCCCGAACAAGGGCCTCGAGGGGTTCCTGGAGTCGGACCTGCCGGAGCTCGCGGAGCTGCCCGTGCCGCTGGTGGTCTCCGTGATGGGCTTCAGCCGCGACGAGCTGGCCCGGCTGGTGTCAGCCGTGGGGGAGCGGGACGAGGTGGCGATGCTCGAGCTGAACGTCTCGTGCCCGAACGTCGAGACGGGGCTCGTCATGGGCGCGGACCCGGCCGAGACGGCACTCGCGGTCGAGCGCGTGCGCTCGGAGACGCGCAAGCCGCTGATCGTGAAGCTCACGCCGAACGCCACCGAGCCCGCGGCCGTCGCCGAGGCTGCTCAGGAGGCGGGCGCGGGAGCGGTCTCGCTCGTGAACACGCTCAAGGGCATGGCCCTGCACCCGGAAGGGGGCGGACCGTGGCTTGGCGGGGGGAGCGGGGGAGTCTCCGGCCCGGCGATCCGGGCGATCGCCCTCGAGCAGGTCGCGGCCGTCGCACGGAGGGTCGAGATCCCCGTGATCGGGATGGGCGGGATCGCGAGCGGGCGTCATGCGGCCGATTTCCTCGCCGCGGGGGCCTCGGCGGTCGCGGTCGGCACCGAGAGCTTCCGCGACCCGGCCGCGGGCGGCCGGATAGCCGCCGAGCTCGCCGAGCTGTCCCTCGGCGGCGTGAGCCGCGCACCTGCCTCGACGATCCGTTGATCCCGTTTGGGGGACATCTCGCGATCGTTTTTCCGCACGTTGCGGGAACTTTCCCGGCCATCCGATGAGCGACCCGGTTTTGCTCAATTAAAACCCCTGCAAACCGGTGGAAAAACGCTCAAGGACCCCCAACTGAGGTCAAGCTGAGGTCGAGGTCGAGATGAATTCGCGCATTTTTTGCGCTTTGCCCCTCGACGCCAGCGAACCAGCGTGTACTATCGCCGCCCATGCCGGCCGCCCCCCAGTCGCCCGCAAAGAGTCATTCCGCGGGCCTCGCTCCCGAACGTTCCCTCACCCAGCGCATGGACGCACTCCAGCGCGCAAACGAGATCCGGACCAGGCGAGCGAAGCTGAAACGGGACCTCAAGGCGGGGCGCGCGCAGATCCACGGATTGCTGCTCGATCCGCCGGAATGGGTGCTCACGGCGAAGGTCTTCGACCTGCTGCTCGCGGTGCCGAAATACGGCCGCGTCAAGGTTAATCGCATCCTCACTCACTGCCGCATCTCGCCCAGCAAGACGATCGGCGGGCTCTCCGAGCGGCAGCGCAACGAGCTCGTCTCGTACCTGCGGCGATAGCCCCGATCCTGGTCATCACGGGGCCCTCGGGCGTCGGCAAGGGAACCCTCATAAAGCGGCTCCTGGAGCGGGTTTCCGGGCTCCAGCTGGCGGTCTCGGCGTCCACCCGCGACCCGCGTCCCGGGGAGGTCAACGGGGTCGACTACCACTTCCTCGGCCGCGAGGACTTCGATCGCCGCGTGGCGGCCGGGGAGTTCGTCGAGCACGCCGTCTACGCCGGCAACAGGTACGGGACGCTGCGCTCCGAGCTGGAGCGCCCGGCGCGCGGGATCGTGCTCGAGATCGACGTGCAGGGCGCCCGCCAGGTGCGCGAGACGCTGCCCGAGGCCACGCGGATCTTCATCGAGCCGCCGTCCTTCGAGGCGCTGGTCGAGCGGCTCACCGAGCGCGGCTCCGATTCCCCCGAGCAGATCGAGCGCCGGCTGGCCGCGGCGCGTGAGGAGCTGGCCGCGCGCGACGAGTTCGACCATCGCATCGTGAACGACGATCTGGAGCGTGCGGTGCAGGAGCTGAGCGCGCTCGCCGCTACCATGTGTCCGGCGTGATCAAGCCAAGACTGGACAAGCTGCTCGAGCGAGTCGACTCCCACTACGCCGTGGTGCTGGTTGCCGCGAAGCGTGCGCGGCAGATCAACTCCTACTACCACAACCTCGGTGAGGGAACCTTCGACGAGTATCCGCCTCCGATGGTGGACACCGGGTCGAAGAACTACCTGAAGATCTCCCTCGAGGAGATCGCCGCCGGGAAGATCAAGTACCGCTACCGCTAGGAGGCGTACTTGGCCCGGATCCTGCTCGGCGTAAGCGGGGGGATCGCCGCCTACAAGGCAGTTGAGCTGGTTCGGCTCGCGACCGGGGCGGGCCACTCGGTCCGCGTCGTCCAGACGCCCGCGAGCCTCAACTTCGTGGGCCGCGCCACCTTCGAGGGAGTCACGGGCGCCCCGGTCCTCGTCGAGGAGTTCGAGGCCGACCCGGCGCGCGGTGCGTTCCCTGGCGACCCGGCCTCCGACCACAGCCCGATCTCGCACCTGGAGCTGGTCGCCCGCGCGGACGTGATGGTCGTGGCGCCTGCTTCGGCGAACACGCTCGCGAAGCTGGCGGCCGGCCTGGCCGACAACCTGCTCACGAGCGCCGCGCTCGCGAACACGGCGCCGCTCGTGGTCGCACCGGCGATGAACAGCCGCATGTACGAGCACCCGGCGACGCAGGCGAACCTGGAGCTGCTGCGTTCCCGCGGCGCGCGCATCGTCGACCCCGGTCGCGGCCGGCTCGCCTCGAAGGGAGAGTGGGGTGTAGGGCGGCTGGCGGAGCCGGCGGAGATCCTGGGCGTGGTGGACGAGGTCCTCTCGGGCGAGCGCTTCACGCCACAGTCGCTTGACGGCCTGCGGGTGCTCGTCACCGCCGGCGGCACGCGCGAGCCGATCGACTCCGTCCGCTTCATCGGCAACCGGTCGTCCGGCCGCATGGGTCTCGCGCTGGCCGAGCAGGCCGCTCGCCGCGGCGCCGACGTGACGCTGATCGCCGCGAATGTGACGCTTCCGCGGCCGGCCGGCATCGAGGAGCTGACCGTCGAGACCACCGCTGAGCTCGAGGCGGCGGTGCGCGAGCGCTTCGCTGCCTCGGACGTCCTGATCATGGCCGCGGCCCCCGCCGACTTCCGCGCCGCCGCCCCGGCTGACGGGAAGCTCTCGCGGGAGGGCGGCGACGGGCTCGTGCTGGAGCTCGAGTCGACCCCCGACGTCGTCGCGGGTGCCGCCGCCGCCCGGAGACCGGGCCAGACGGTGATCGGCTTCGCCGCGGAGCACGGCGAGGGCGCCGTCGAACGCGGCCGCGCGAAGCTGAGCCGCAAGGGGCTCGACGCGGTCGTCGTGAACGACATCTCGCGCCCCGAGATCGGGTTCGACAGCGCCGAGAACGAGGTGACGATCGTGCTGGCCGACGGTGAGCGGGAGGTCGGCCGGCGCCCCAAGGCAGAGGTTGCGGCCGCCATCCTCGACGAGGTCGCGGCGCTTCGGGCTCGCGGTACCGTTGAGGCACGCAATGAGCGATAGCGCGTACGACCTGTTCAAGAAGGGGAGCGAGCTTCTCGAACGCGGTGACTTCATGGCCGCCGCCATCCCGCTGGAGCGTGCCCGCGACCTTGAGCCCGACAAGTCCTCGATCAGGGAGGCGCTCGGGAGGGCCTACTTTCGCTCCGCCCAGTTCGACAAGGCCGCGGAAGAGTTCGCCGAGGTGGTGGAGCGCTACCCGGTAAACGACTACGCGCACTTCTGCCTGGGCCGCTCGCTGGAGAAGACCGGTCGCCCCGCCGAGGCGCGCCGGCACGCCGCCCTCGCGGCGAACATGCGGCCGGACCGCAAGGACTACCAGGCCTTCCGGGACCGCCTACAGACTGCCTAAAGGGTCAGACCCCTATATCTGACTAAGATCAGAGAATGACCTCGCAGGTGGCGCGGGTGCGTCGTTTCAACCGGACGGTCACCCAGCGCGTCGGCGCGCTCAGCGATCACTTTCTCTCCACGGCTCGCCCGCTTGCCGTCTCGCGGCTTCTCTGGGAAATCGGGACCGAGGGCGCGGAGGTGGTGATGCTGCGCTCGCGGCTCGGGGTGGACTCCGGGCAGATGAGCCGGATGTTGCGTTTGCTCGAGGCCGATGGGCTCGCGACCGTCACCCCGAGCGATGCCGATGCCCGCGTTCGCGTCGCGCGGCTCACTGCGAAGGGTCTCGCTGAGCGGGCGATTCTCGATGAGCGGAGCGACGACCTGGCCGCCTCGATTATCGAGCCGCTCGACGAGCGCCAGCGCGAGGAGCTCGTCGCGGCAATGCGGACGGTGGAGCGGCTCATCGCGACGTCCCTCGTCGAGCTGCGTGCGGTCGATCCCGAGGAGCCGAACGCGCAGCGCTGTCTGCGCGCATACGTCGCCGAGCTCAACCGGCGGGCGCCGGACCGCGGGTTCGATCCAAGCAAGGGCTCGACCGCCAATCCGTACGAGGTCCGGCCACCTTTCGGTGCGTTCGTCGTGGCCTACCTGCGCGGGGAGCCGATCGGCTGCGGCGCGGTCAAGCACCACCCGGGACAGGTGAGCGACATCAAGCGGATGTGGATCGCCGAGTCGGCGCGCGGCCTCGGCCTCGGCCGCCGGCTGCTCGAGCACCTGGAGGGGATCGCCCGCGAGCACGGCTCCCGCGAGGGGCGCCTCGAGACCGGCGACGTCCTCACCGAGGCGATCGCGCTCTACCGCTCGGCGGGCTACGTCGAGGTCGCGCCGTTCAACGACGAGCCCTTCGCCGACCGCTGGTTCGCTAAGCCGCTGCGCTAGTCGGCTTCGGGCGGCCAGCCGCCGGCCGTGTTCGCTCGCACCGCTACGACCGCCTCAGTGACCAGCCCGAGCAGCCGGTCAACGCCGCGCTCGTCAGCGTCCGAGACCGGGATGTCCGCGTGCACCCAGAGGTCCCTGGAGCGGGTGCAGCCGAAGCGAACGATGCGGGTCTGGCGGTTCCACCAGAGCAGCATCCAGGGGTCGACCTCGTGCGCCCCGTGAAGCGCGATCGCCTGGACGCGGAGCAGGCCGTCGGAGATCCGGAGGCCGGCCTCGATCGGGTCGCCGCCGACGCGGTCGCCGGGGATCGTGATGCCCCATTCGGTGTGCGCGAGGCGACGCGCACGAAGCCCCGCGACCGACCCCAGGTACGCCTCGACCTCGTCCGCCGCCGCCATTCGGGCAGAGTACGCGGGCGTGCGCGCGCTGGTGCAGCGGGTGAGCCAAGCCTCCGTCACGGTCGGCGACGAGGAGGTCGCGGCGATTGGTGCCGGCCTCCTTGTCCTGCTCGGCGTACGGCGCGATGACGGCGAGGCCGAGGCGGACCGCATTGCCTCGAAACTGCTGGCACTGAGGGTGTTCGAGGACGCCGAGGGGAAGATGAACCTCTCGGTGCGGGACGTGGGCGGCGCGGTCCTCTGCGTCAGCCAGTTCACGCTCTACGGCGACACCCGCAAGGGCAACCGCCCGAGCTTCGTGGACGCCGCCCCGCCGGACGCCGCGGAGCCCCTCTACGAGCGAGTCCGCACGGCCCTCGGCGCCGAGGGCGGCGTCTTCGGCGCCCGCATGGCGGTGTCACTCGTCAACGACGGCCCCGTAACGCTCCTGATCGAGAACTAACGCCCACCCATACTGAGCACGGCCAAACGCCGACCCGGGCGCGCGGGCCGTAAGGCTCGCCGCGCGCCCGGCCGGGCGGCCAGACCCACCGTCCCTCACCCGCGCGGCCGGACGGCGCGCTCGTGCCCTACGGCCGCGCGCCGCCGGACGGAGCGTTCACGCCATCAATGGGGTGGGGCGCTTTCTGTTGCGAAACGGAAACGGAAAGCGCCCAACCCGGCCGCCTTCAATGCCCGTCGTTCGCTCGCGGAGCGGCCGCGTTGCGAGCCAGGGCATATCGTTGGCGCATGGCCATCGCATCGGACGCTCTCGTACGGGACAGGCTCTTCATCGGCGGCGAGTGGGTGGAGCCCGCCGGCGACGGGATCATCGAGGTCGTGAACCCCACGACCGAGGAGGTCATCGGACGCGTGCCCGAGGGCAGCGCCGAGGACGCGGACCGTGCGGTGCGCGCGGCTCGCGCGGCGTTCGACTCCTGGTCGCAGACGCCCGCGGAGGAGCGCGCCCGGCTATGCGGGGCCATCGGCGCGAAGCTCGCGGAGCGCGGCGACGACATCGCCGCCCTCATCACGATGGAGCTCGGAATGCCGATCGGTCTCTCGGGGCTGATCCAGGCCGGGCTGCCCTCGGTCACGTTCTCCTCGATGCCGGACCTGGTGAGCGAGATCACCTGGGAGGAAGAGGTCGGCAACTCGCTGATCATCAAGGAGCCCGCCGGCGTGGTCGCCGCGATCACGCCCTGGAACTATCCGCTCCACCAGATTGCGAACAAGGTGGCGCCGGCACTGGCCGCAGGCTGCACCGTCGTGCTGAAGCCGAGCGGGGTGGCGCCTCTCAATGCATTCGTTCTGGCTGAGGTGGCGATGGAGGTCGGCCTCCCGAAAGGGGTCTTCAACCTCGTGACCGGCGGCGGAGCGGTCGTGGGCGAGGCGATCGTGGCCCACCCCGAGACCGACATGGTCTCGTTCACCGGCTCGACGCGAGCCGGGCGGCGCGTCTCCGAGCTGGCCGCGCAGGCGCCGAAGCCCGTGTCGCTCGAGCTCGGCGGGAAGTCGCCGAACGTGATCCTCGACGACGCCGACCTCGAGCAGGCCGTCACCGACGGCGTGGCCAAGTGCTTCCTCAACTCGGGCCAGACCTGCAGTGCGCTCACGCGGATGCTCGTGCCGCGCGACAAGCTCGAGCAGGCGGAGCGGATCGCCGCGACGATCGCGGAGGAGGCCTTCACGCCCGGCGACCCGTTCGAGGACGGCAGCGCGCTCGGGCCGCTCGTCTCGGACACCCAGCGCGAGCTCGTGCGCGGCTACATCGAGAAGGGCGAGCAGGAGGGAGCCCGGCTCGTGACCGGCGGCACCGAGCCGCCCGAGGGCCTCGAGCGCGGCTACTTCGTGCGGCCCACGGTGTTCTCCGACGTGACGACGGAGATGACGATCGCGCAGGAGGAGATCTTCGGCCCGGTGCTCGCGATCATGCCGTACGACGACGAGGACGACGCGGTCAGGATCGCCAACGACAGCCTCTACGGGCTGGCGGGCGGCGTGTGGTCCGAGGACGAGGAGCGGGCGAAGCGGGTGGCGGCGAGGATCCGCACCGGCCAGGTGGAGATCAACGGCGGCGCGTTCAACCCGATGGCGCCGTTCGGCGGCTACAAGCAGTCGGGCCACGGCCGCGAGATGGGCCGCTACGGCCTCGAGGAGTTCCTCGTGGCGAAGTCGCTGCAGCTGTAGACGCGCCATCCGAGGCAGCACGCGGCGAGCGCCAGCCCGGCGGCGCCGGCCAGGAATGCGGTGGAGGTCCCGCGCGACTCGATCACCGCGCCGGCGAGGGTTGCGCCGAGCGCCACGCCCGCGGCGTTCGCCGACGAGAGCCAGTTGTATGCCTCGGCTCCCACGCCCGGCGGGTAGTGACGCGGTCGAGCGCGATCGAGCTCGTGGCCAACTGGGCGCGCCGACGTGGCTCCCGCCAGGGCGAGCAGGCAGCCGAGCGCGATGCAGCGAGTCGGCCTCAGCGCCAGCGGCAGGGTCGCGATCGACCCGAGGCCCAGCAGACACCACCAGCCTGCGCTCCGGCGGCACGGCGCCAGCGGCGGCGCCCCTGTACGAGCGCGGCGCCGGCGATCGAGCTGAGCGCGAAGACGGCGAGCAGCACGCCCGCGACGCCCGCCTCGCCGCGCTCCTTCGCGAAGGCCACATCACGGTCACGTCCACCACTCCGAGGGCGATGTCCGCCAGCGCGACCGTGACCACGAGGGCCAGCGCGCCGGGCAGGCGGAGGGAGGCCGAGCCCCGGCGCGCCGCCGGACGATCCGGCGACGGCGCCGAGCGCGCCAGCGCCGCGAACGCGAGGCCTCCGGCGAGGAGCGGGCCGCGATCACGAGCATCGTGGCGGACGCGCTCGCCAGCGGCGATCCCGGCGCCGGCCGCGAGCGGACCCACGACGTACAGGCCGACCTGCGCCGACGACTCGAACGCGTAGGCCTGCTCGAGCCGCCCGCGGCTCGCCCGCCAGCAGCCGCTGCCATCGAGTCGCATCGCGCGGGGAGCGCGGGGGCGTGGCCGCCCTCGCACGTCCGGCGAGGACCACGATCAGCCAGCCGGCGTCGAGCGCACGCGGCGCCGGGCAGCGCGGCTGTCGCGAGCGCCCGCCGTCGACCACGAGCCGGCGGCGCAACGCGGCGGCTGCCTGGCGGTCGAAGAGGCAGGCGCTGCAACCGGCGCACGCGTGACCTGCACGCGCGGCGCCGCCGCGCGCGAGGTGCGTCGGCGGACTTTCGAAGGCGAAGCGTCTGCCCGTGGGCGCGAAGCGCACGATCAAGGCGACGAAGTCGACGGCACGATCGGCGTCGTCGAGCCGTGACGATCCGGAGGCGGAAGGCCCCGTCGGCGAAGAGCTCTGCCGGCCGCCGGGCGCGACCGGCAAGTTCGCCTGTGAGCGCTACACTCGTTCGACAACTTCAGTCGTACGCCGCCCGCGGGGCGGCGCCTGAAGGTGGGCCGCGAGGTCCACCTTTTTTCTGACCAATGCGGATCGAGACCCTCCAAACAGACATCGAGCAGCGCCTCTCGACGGCCGAGCCGGACGTCGAGGTGCTGCCTGCGAGCAGGTCGGGCGCCGAACGGCTGCGCCTGTTCATCGACCATCCGGACGGGGTCGATCTGGCGCTCTGCGAGCGGGTGACGAAGCACCTCGGCCGACCTGCTCGTGGACTTCGGGCTCGAGGTCTCCTCGCCCGGGCCGGAGCGGCCGCTCTCGAAGCCAGACCACTTCCGGCGCTTCCTCGGCAAGCGCGCGCGTGTGCGCCTGCGCCAGCCGCGGGACGGCCACAGGACCTTTACCGGGGAGCTCGTCGGCGCCAGTGACGAAGAGGTCACCGTCGCCGCCGACACGGGGGTCGTGTCGATCCCGTACTCGGAGATCAACCGCAGCAATCTGCTCGAGGGGGAGCGATGACCAAGGAGATCGTCGAGGCCGTAGGAGTCCTCGAGCGCGAGAAGGGAATCTCCGCGGACCGCCTGATGGCGGCGCTGGAGGACGCGCTCCTGTCGGCATACAAGAAGACGCCGGAGGCGGCGAAGTACGCGCGCGTCGAGGTCGACCGCGGGAGCGGCGACTTCCGCGTGTACGAGCTGCTGCTGCCGCCCGACCTCGAGGAGCAGCTGCTCGACGAGGTCGAGGAGGAGGCCGGCGAGCCGACCGTCGACCCCGAGACGGGCGAGATGGTCTACCCCGAGCCGCCCGAGATCGACCAGGAGCGGCTCACTGCAGTACCGCGACCAGATCGAGGAGCGCGACGTGACGCCCGACGACTTCGGGCGCATCGCCGCGCAGACCGCCAAGCAGGTGATCCTCCAGCGCATCCGCGAGGCGGAGCGGGACATGATGTTCAACGAGTACCAGGACCGCGTGGGCGAGCTGATCACCGGCATCGTCCAGCAGTCCGACTCGCGCTACACGCTCGTGCAGCTGCGCGAGCGCGTCGAGGCGCTGCTGCCGCGAGGCGAGCAGGTGCACGGCGAGCGCTACGACCACGGCCAGCGCATCAAGGCCATCATCACCGACGTCTCGAACCAGGCGAAGGGGCCGTCGATCATCGTGTCGCGGCGCTCGCCCGAGCTGATCCGCGCGCTGTTCGAGCTCGAGGTCCCGGAGATCGCCGACGGGCTGGTGGAGATCCAGAACGTCGCGCGCGAGCCCGGCTACCGCTCGAAGATCGCGGTCGTCTCGCACGCCAGCGGAGTGGATCCGGTGGGCGCGTGCGTCGGCCCGCGCGGCTCGCGCGTGCGCATGGTCGTGTCCGAGCTGCGCGGCGAGAAGATCGACATCATCCCGTTCAACGAGGAGCCCGCGCGCTTCGTCGCGAAGGCGCTGTCGCCCGCGCGCGTGCGCGAGGTGCTCGTTGACGACGAGGCCAAGCAGGCCACCGTCATCGTGCCCGGACGACCAGCTCTCGCTCGCGATCGGCAAGGACGGGCTGAACGCGCGGCTCGCCGCCCGGCTGACCGGCTGGCGCGTGGACATCCGCTCCGAGACCGAGTTCGCCGAGGAAGAGGCGGAGATGGGCTACCAGGAGGAGGAGGTGTCCGGCCGCTGCGCCGCATCCTCGCGAACGGCAAGCGCTGCCCGAACGCCTCGCTGCCCGGCTCGCGCTACTGCGGCCTGCCTGCGCACCAGGCGCTCGAGGGCACCGGCACCGACTACCTCGTGCCGCCCGAGGAGGGCGAGGAGCCCCCCGAGGACGGCGACGACGAGCTCGCAGCAGCGGGCGACGGCGAGCTGGCCGAGGGCGCTCCGGTGGAGGATTCCGCCACGGCCGATCAGCCGCTCGACGAGGAGCCCGTCGCCGAGGCGGAGCCTGTCGAGGAGGACGAGCCTGCGGAGGCCGAGGGCGAGCCGCGGTCGCCGAGGACGAGCCTCTTGCCGAGGACGAGGCCGTGGCCGCCGAGGAGCCGCTCGCCGAGCAGGAGGTCCGGACGAGGACGAGCCCGCCGCTGAGGAGGAGCGCCGCCGACGAGGATGCTCCGGCCGAGGAGGAGCCTGCCGCCGAAGAGGACGCCGCTGTCGTCGCCGAGGAGCCCGCCGAGGAGGCGGAGGAGTCGTAGAGCCCGCGTCGCCGCTGCGTCGGCTGCGGGCGCTCGCTTCCCAAGGGCGAGCTCCTGCGGCTGGTGCGGGGCGACGACGGCCGGGTCCGAGCCGGACCCGGATGCCCAGGCGGACGGCCGCGGCGCCTACGTCTGTCCAACCCCGAATGCGCCGCTAGGCTCGGCAGGGGCCGCCCGCTGGCACGGAGCTTTCGCGCGCCGGTAACCGTTCAACAGGAGACCTTAGACTTCATCACACGCATGGCAAAGAAGCGCGTCCACGAGATAGCTAAGGAACGAGGCATCCCCTCGAAGGATGTCCTCGCGCGCTCCAGAAGGCCGGGCTTGAGGTGACGACCGCATCCTCGAGCGTGGACGAGGCCGAGGCAGCCAAGGCGCTCGGCAACGGCGCGAGTGCCACGAAGGCGCCCGCGAAGGCCAAGAAGGCCGCGCCGAAGGCGAGACGCGAAGGCCGAAGGCAAAGGACGACGGCGCCGAGGCCGAAGGCCGAGGCGAAGGCCGAGGCGAAGGCCAAGCCGGCGCCGCCGAGGGCGAGCGGCGAGGCGCCGCGGCCAAGGGCGAGGCCAAGCCGGCGGCGAAGGGCGAGGCGCAAGTCCCAAGCCGCGGCCCGCCATCCAGCGCCCGCCCTCCCCGCAGGGCGAGGTCAAGCGGGCCGGTCCGGAGGGACGCGGCCCGCGCATTCTTCAGGAGGCTCCGCCCCCGGAGCCGCCCAGGCCCCAGGGCGCCCAGCGCGAGCGGGCCCAAGCAGTCCGACAGTCCCGGTGGCGGCCCGGCCGGCCCCCCGCGCGGCGGCGGCGGTCGCGCCCGACCCGAGGCGGCCGCGGCGGCGAGGGCGGCGGCGGCGGTGGCGGCGGCGGCGGCCGGCGCAGGCG
Source organism: uncultured Thermoleophilaceae bacterium (assembly GCA_963786845.1). Taxonomy (GTDB): domain Bacteria; phylum Actinomycetota; class Thermoleophilia; order Solirubrobacterales; family Thermoleophilaceae; genus JACVRW01. Next base: position 139,629 of record CAWBAP010000016.1, on the reverse strand, counting down.
CGTCGTCATCGACTCTCAGGCCGCGCGGCGCGACCGCACGCCGCCGCCCCCGCAGCAGCCGGCGCGGCGCGGACGTGGGCGCAGGCGCCGTCCCCAGTGGGTCGAGCCGGATCTCGAGGCGCAGGCGCGGCGGCGGCCGAGGCCGCGCTCCAGGAGGACCCGCCGGTCCCCGTGCGCTCGGGCTCGACCGTCAAGGAGGTCGCGGAGTCGCTCCAGCTCTCCGCCCCCGAGGTCATCAAGAAGCTGATGGAGCTCGGCGAGATGGCCACGCTCACCCAGACGCTCTCCGACGAGGCCATCGAGGTGCTGGCCGACGCCCTCGACAAGAAGGTCACGATCCACTCCGCCGCGGAGGACGTGGAGGAGGAGCCGGTCTACGAGGACTCGGACGAGCAGCTCATCGACCGCCCGCCCGTGATCACGATCATGGGCCACGTCGACCACGGCAAGACCTCCCTGCTGGACGCCATCCGCGAGACCGAGGTCGCCGCGGGCGAGGCGGGCGGCATCACGCAGCACATCGGCGCCTACCAGGTCCACCACGACGGCAACACGATCACCTTCCTCGACACGCCCGGCCACGAGGCCTTCACGGCGATGCGCGCCCGCGGCGCGAAGGTCACGGACATCGCCGTGATCGTGGTCGCCGCCGACGACGGCGTGATGCCGCAGACCGTCGAGGCGATCGACCACGCCAAGGCGGCCGGCGTGCCGGTGATGGTCGCCGTCAACAAGATCGACAAGGAGGGATCGGACCCGAACCGCGTGCGCGGCGAGCTCGCGCAGCAGGGCCTGACCCCCGCGGACTGGGGCGGCGACACCGAGTTCGTCGACGTGTCCGCCAAGACCAAGCAGAACCTCGAGGACCTGCTCGAGACGCTCGTCACGCTCGCCGAGATCCAGGAGCTGCGCGCCAACCCGGACGCCGAGGCGAGCGGGTTCGTGATCGAGTCGCGCCTCGATCCGGGCCGCGGCCCGGTCGTGACGCTGCTCGTCCACCGCGGGCGCCTGAAGGTCGTCGACTCGCTCGTCGCCGGCGAGGCCTGGGGGCGCGTGCGGGCCATGCACGACTACCGCGGGCAGGCGCTCGAGGAGGCCACCCCGGGGATGCCGGTCGAGGTGCTCGGCTTCGACGGCGTCCCGGACGCCGGCGAGCACTTCCGCGTCGTGGAGAGCGACCGCGAGGCGAAGCGTGTCGCGAACGAGCGCTCGATCCGCATCAAGCAGGAGGCGCTGGCGCGCCAGGGCGGCCGCAGGGTCTCCCTCGAGGACGTGCTCGCGCGCGCCGAGCGTGGCGAGAAGGAGCTGAACCTCGTGCTCAAGGCCGACGTGGCCGGCTCGCTGGAGGCGCTCGCCGACGAGATCGCGCGGCTGCCACAGGAGCAGGTGCAGGTGAACGTCATCCGCGAGGGCGTGGGCGGCATCGCCGAGTCCGACGTGATGCTGGCGGCGGCCTCCGACGGCATCATCATCGGGTTCAACGTGCGCCCAGTAGGCAACGCGGCCCAGGTGGCCGAGCGCGAGGGCGTCGAGATCCGCACCTACTCGGTGATCTACAACATCGTCTCCGACCTGCGCGACGCCATGGAGGGCCTGCTCGACGCCAAGGAGGTCGAGGAGGCCGTCGGCACCGCGGAGGTGCGGGCCGACCTTCAAGGCCTCGCGCGTGGGCACCATCGCCGGGCTGTGCCGTGACCGACGGCGTGATCCGGCGCGGCGCGCAGTGTCGCCTCGTGCGCGACGGCACTGTCGTCTACGAGGGCCGCATCGGCTCGCTGCGCCGCTTCAAGGACGACGTCCGCGAGGTGACTGCCGGCATGGAGTGCGGCATCGTGCTCGAGAACTACCCCGACCCGAAGGAGGGGGACGTGATCGAGGCCTACGAGATCAAGCAGGTGGAGCAGACGCTCGGTTGAGCTTCGTCTGCCTCCTCGAGATTCACCTCCACTTCCCGGACAACGGAAGCCTGAAGGGCAAGCGAAAGGAGCTGAGCTCGCTGAAGGCCCAGCTGCAGCGGCGCTTCGGCGCGGCGGTCGCGGAAACCGATCATCACGAGCTCTGGCAGCGCGCGGAATTGACCGCGGCTCTAGTCGGAAACGGTATTACCGATTTGGGGAATAGAGCCGCGGCACTGGAGCGTTTCGTGATCTCGATGTTTCCCGACGGCGCGCGTGTGGAATTCCGATTGGTGTCCAGGGAAGACCTTCTCTAGGATGCCCGACCGCATGCGCCGGGTGAACGAGGCGGTCCGTGAGGTCGTCTCGGCGCGGCTCGCCGAAGGGCTGAGGGACCCGCGCATAGGATTTGTGACCGTGACCTCTGTGGACACCAGCCTCGACCTGCGCCAGGCACGCGTGTACGTGTCCGTGCTCGGGACGGACGACGAGCGGGCGGCCACCCTCGCCGGGCTCGAGTCCGCGCACGGCGTTCTCCAGCAGGCTGTCGCCAGCGAGCTGCGCATGAAGCACACGCCGACGCTCGAGTTCGTCTTCGACGGGTCGATTGACAGAGGGATGAGGATCACGGAACTGCTGAGCGACGACGAGTGAGCGTCGCCACCGAACAGGAACAGGTGGTGATGGAGCTCCGCGCCGCGGACAAGCTGCTCCTCACCACACACGAGAACCCGGACGGGGACGCGCTCGGCTCGCTGCTCGCGATGCACGGCATCCTGACCCAGCTCCGCAAGGACTCGGTGATGTACATGTCGCCGGACGAGTTCCCGCTGCCCTGGGAGTACCGGGGCTTCCGCTCGAGGGCGAGGGTCTCGTGGGCGCGCCGCCGGACGACGTGGCCGAGCGCACGATCGTGTTCCTCGACTGCGGGAACATCGACCGCATGCCGGTCGACTTCCTCCAGGCCGACGGGCTTCACATCCTCAACATCGACCATCACCACGACAACACGCGCTTCGGGACGGTGAACCTCGTCTGCTCGACCGCGTCGTGCACCGCGGAGATGGTGTGGCGGATCGCGAAGGAGCTGGGCGCCGAGATCACGCCGGACATCGCGAACGCGCTCTACGTGGGCCTGGTCACCGACACGGGGCGCTTCATGTACGAGAACACCTCGCCGGTCGCGCACAAGATGGCCGCCGAGCTGATCGAGGCGGGCGTGCAGCCGCACCGTGTGTACCGCCAGCTCTACGAGGACCTTCCCTTCCGCCGGCTTCAGCTGCTCCAGCGGGCGCTGGCGTCCATCAAGCGCCACGACGACGGCGTCATCACGATCGCCCACCTCACGAAGGGCGACTACGAGGAGACCGGTGCGTTCGAGACAGACTCCGAGGGGGTCGTGGACCACATGCGCGCGGTCGAGGGAACGCGCGTCGCCGTGCTGGTGCGCGAGCTCCTGTCGGACGACCGCGAGGGAATGCGCAAGGTGTCGCTGCGCGCGACGGACGGCTCGGTCGACGTGTCGCGCGTGGCGCGCGCGTTCGGCGGCGGGGGACACCCCCAGGCGGCGGGCTTCTCGACCGCGGTGCCGTACCCGGAGCTCGTGAGCCAGCTGCGCGAGCACGTGCGCGAGCAGCTCTCGGGCTCGTAGCTCCTTCGATGGACGGCGTGCTGCTCCGCGCGAAGCCGGCGGGGGTCACCTCGCACGACGTGGTGGCGGAGGTGCGCCGGTCCCTCCCGCGGGGCACGAAGGTCGGCCACGCCGGAACGCTCGACCCGTTCGCGACGGGGCTCCTGCTGATCCTCGTCGGCCGGGCCACCCGGGCCCAGCGCTTCCTGATGGAGCTGCCGAAGACCTACCGGGCCGTGGCGCGGCTGGGGTGGACCTCGACGACGGGCGACCGCGACGGCGAGCTGGTCGAGACGGGGCGGGTCCCTGAGTCGCTCGACATCCCCGTGGGCCCGCAGATGCAGACCCCGCCGGCGTATTCCGCGGTGAGGGTGGGCGGGAAGCGCGCCTACGAGCTCGCCCGGCGCGGGGAGGAGCCGGAGCTCGAGCCGCGCCCGGTCACGGTCCACCGCGCCGAGCTGCTCTGGCACGAGGACGACCGTGCCGGGTTCGAGATCGAGTGCTCGTCGGGCACCTACGTGCGCACGCTCGTGACCGACCTGGGCGACGCCTACTGCGAGGAGCTGGAGCGGACGGCGATCGGCCCGTTCCGGCTGGAGGGCGCGCAGCCGGCGGAGGCGGCGGCCGCCCCCGCGGGCGACCTCATTCCGCTCAGCGACGCGCTCGCGTTCATGCCCGAGCGGGTCCTTTCGGCCGAGGAAGCCGCCGCGGTGCGCAACGGGAGACGCGTCCAGGCGCACGAGGAGGGGACGCAGCACCTCCGGCTCACACACGAGGGCGAGGTCCTGGCCGTTGCCGAGCCGCTGGCGGGCGAGCTCCAGCCCGTCGTAGTGTTCGCGCCCGCATGAAGGTTGTCTCCCTCCCAGACGTCGAGCCCGACTCCGGCCCGCGCCGGATCGCGATCGGCACATTCGACGGCGTCCATCTCGGCCACCGCGCGGTGATCGGCGGGGCGGACACGGTCCTCACCTTCGACCCGCACCCGCTCTCGGTGATCCGCCCGGAGGCGACCCCCAAGCTGATCAGCACGTTTCCGGTGAAGCGCGACCTGATCGCCGGGCTCGGCGTGGACGAGCTCGTGGTCATCCCGTTCGACAGGGGCTTCTCCTCGCACACGGCGGAGGAGTTCGTGCAGGACGTGCTGATCGAGCGGCTCGGCGCCGAGCAGGTCTCCGTGGGGGAGAACTTCCGCTTCGGGAAGCGCGCGAAGGGCACTCCCGAGTTCCTCGCGTCGCACGACGAGTTCGAGACCCGCGTTGTGCCGCTCGTGGAGGCGGCCGGCGAGACGATCTCCTCGAGCCACGTCCGCGGCCTGATCGCCGCGGGCGAGGTCGACCAGGCCGCCGACTTCCTGGGCGACCCGTTCCTGTTCGAGGGCGAGGTGGTCCAGGGCGACAGGCGCGGCCGCGGGCTCGGGATGCCGACCGCCAACCTCGTGCCGGACGAGCGCTACGTCGTGCCGGGGCACGGCGTCTACGCGGCGACCGCTCGCGGCTACCCGGCCGCGGTGAGCGTCGGCGTGCGACCGACCTTCGAGACAGGCCGCGGGCTTCTGGTCGAGGCCCACCTGGTCGGCTTCGACGGCGACATCTACGGCGAGACGCTCCGCATCGCCTTCCTCGAGCGCCTGCGCGGCGAGAAGCGCTTCGAGAGCGTCGACGAGCTGGTGGCCCAGATGAACCGCGACGTCGAGCAGGCGAGGCGGATCGTCGAGGCGGCCGGCGGCCCGCCGGCCGCCTAGCTCGGGAGGCCCGCCATCTGCAGGGCGACCCGGGCGTCGCCGTAGTCCTTGTAGCGGGCCAGCAGGCCGTCGCGGAACTCGACGATGGCGGCCGAGGGGACGTCGCTCTCGACGCCGCTGCCGCGGCCGCGCATCCGGATCGTCCCGATCGCCAGCAGGCGACCCTCGCCGAGGTCGCGGATGTCCGTGTAGGTGGCCTTGAACAGGTCGAACGTCTCGGCGGTGTCGGCGAGGAAGCGCCTCATGCCCTCGGGCCCCACGAAGGCGCCCTCCGTGGCGGACCGGAGCGGCTCGAAGACGGTCTCATCGTGGACGACCTCCAGGAGCGCGGTGACGTCGACGCGGTTGATCGCGTCGACCCCGCGCAGGAAGGCCTGGATGTGCTCTGGAGTCAAGTAGCGGCTAGTCGACCGGCCGGAAGCCCGAGCAGACCACGCGCATCCAGTCGATCAGGCCGTCGCGCGTGCCGATGTAAGCCTGCTGCTCGACCACGTGGCGGCCGTCCGGGTTCGTGACCGTCATGCGATAGCCGACCCGCTCGCGGTCGGCCACCGTGTCGCTCTCGACGCGCTCGAGCGACTCCACGTCGTCCTTGTCCTCGAGCCAGCTCTCGAACAGGATCGACACGAGCGAGTCGGCGTCGCTCGCCTCCCAGTTCCGGTTCGGAGTAAGGCCGCGGAAGTCGATCTCCGGATGGACGATCGCGCGGATCCGCTCGGGGTCCTTGGCAGCGAACGCGTGCGCGAAGTCCGTGCCCAGTGTCGTCTGCTGTTGGTCCGCCACAGGCCAATGCTTACAGACTGGCCCAACCGGGCGTCATGGGGGTGAGCGCGACCGCGACCGGCGTGCTTTCCGCCGCCTCACTGAGCACATCGGGGTCCAGCGAAAGCCGGTTCCTGCGGCCCTCGATCACGCGCTTCACCATGTGGGACGCTTGCACCGTGACCCGCCGCGCTCCGTTGCTTGCCGCCGCGACTTGGCTCGCCGTCGCGCTCCTCCCGGACGCCGCCCTCGCGCAATCGGCAGGCAGGATCGCAGCGGCGCTTCGGTCGGACCCGGTGTATGTGGCCGACTCCCAGAGCCGGCTGCTCCCGGTGCCCGAGCGGGGCCGGATACGCCTGCGCATTGTCGATGTGGACATCGGCCGCATCCAGATCGCGGTCGTGGCCCCGGAGAGCGCGGAGCGGGCGGGCGGGTTGGGAGAGCTCGCCAACGCGATCGACCAGGCGATGCCGGGCCGCCGCGGGTCGCTGCTCGTCACGAACGGCCAGGCCTTCCACGTGGTGACCTCGCACCGAGTGGTGAATCCCACCGCCGCGGCGCTCCGGGCCGCCGTCGACGCGCATGGCGATGACAGCCTCGGCGCGCAGCTGCTTGCCGCCGTGGAGGGGATCGCCGAGGTGGATCCCGGGGCCGAGGCGGACCTGAACGCGCCGACCCCCGGCGCCCTGCCCGATTTCCAGGTACGGGCGCCTGACAACGCCGGCGACGATGCCGGCGACGCCTTGCGGATCGGCGTGCTGATAGTCGCAGCGGCCATAGCCCTGCCGTTCCTGATCGGGGCGATCGTGCTGCTGCTCGCCTTGCGCAGGCGACGCGTGGCGGCCCATGACCGAGAGACGCTCGTCCGAGGCGACGCGCGCGACGAGCTGATCGCCCTGGGCGAGGACATCGAGGCACTGGACCTCGACGTCGAGATGCCGAACGCGAGCGCGCGCGGCCGCGACGAGTACGAGCGGGCGCTCAAGCTCTACGACCGCGCGAACCAGCTGCTGGCGAAGGACGATCGGAGTGACGTGGAGCTCTACGAGGCGCTGCGCTCCCTCGAGGAGGGACGCAAGCGGATGGAGGCGGCGCGCGCGGCGCTCGCGGCCGCTGAGCCTAGCCCGCCGCAGCAGCCAGGGCCTGCCCCTCGTGGATGAAGAGCAAACAGCTCCGACTGCAAGGCCGGTCAGGCTCCGGTGAGGACGGCCTTTCGGCTGCTACGGTTTTGCGTCGCAGATGAGCCTTGCCGCCGAGAAGAAGCAGGAGATCGTCGCCAAGTACGGGCGCGCCGATGCCGACACCGGATCCACCGAGGTCCAGGTCGCGCTGCTCACGGCCAGGATCAACGAGCTCACCGAGCATCTCCGCACGCACAAGAAGGACCATCACTCGCGGCGCGGCCTTCTGATGCTCGTGGGCAAGCGGCGCCGGCTGCTGCGCTACCTCCAGAGCTCGGACATCGAGCGCTACCGGTCGCTCATCCAGGAGCTCGGCCTCCGTCGATGATCGAGCCCGGCTCTCCGGCGCCGGACTTCACGCTCCCCGATCAAGACGGCAACAGGGTCTCGCTGGCGGACTTTCGCGGCCGCACGGTCGTGCTCGTCTTCTATCCCTCCGACTTCAGCCCGGTCTGCACGGACCAGCTGAGCGTCTACCAGGAGGTGCTCCCGCAGCTCGAGGAGCAGGGCGCGGAGCTCGTCGGCGTCTCGGTGGACAACGCGTTCTCCCACAAGGCATTCCAGCAGCACCAGGGACTGTCCATTCCACTGCTCGCCGACTTCCACCCGAAGGGTGAGGTCGCCAAGGCCTACGGGGTCTGGTCGGAGGACCATGGCGTGGCCGTGCGCGCGCTCGTGATGGTCGGCCCCGACGGCATCGTCCAGTGGTCCTACCTCTCGCCGCCCCTCGAGGTCCCGGGGGCGAACCTGATCTTTGACGCGCTGGAGCAGCGCACCCCCGCCTGAGCCCGGGCCCGGCGACCACTCGCGCGGCGACGGGCCGGTGGTCATCGAGTACGCGGACCTCGAGTGCCCGTACTGCGCCAAGGCGCACCTGATCCTGAAGGAGCTGCGCGTTACGCGCGTGTTCCGCCACTTCCCCGTCACGTCGAAGCATCCGCGCGCGAGGGTGCTCGCCGCCGCCGCGGAGGCGGCGGGCCTCCAGGGCAGGTTCTGGGAGATGCACGACTCGCTGCTCGAGGACCAGGGCCACCTCGACGACCCGCACCTCTGGGCGCGCGCCAACCGGATGGACCTGGACCTGGACCGCTTCGAGGCCGACCGGCGCTCGGCGGAGGTCGCCGAGCGCGTCGAGCGCGACTTCCGCAGCGGCATCCGCGCGGGAGTGGCCACGACGCCCACGCAGTTCCTCCACGGCGCCGCCCATCCGGGCGTCCCAGAGGCACGTTTCCGCGCGGACCTGGCGCGTCTGAGCTGATCGGCGGGCCGCAAGTCTTGGGCGCGGCAGGCGTTCCAGCAGTCATGCGCAAGCTTGCGGCGGTGCTCGTGACGACGTTTTCGGTCCTCGCGGGAGGCCACAGCGCGCTGGCCACGCCGGTGGCCACGAACGACTCCGAGTACACCGCGCTCGGGCGCGTCTTCCCGGATCCGCTGGCGGGCTGCCAGGAGGCCGACAGCGAGCCCTGCTCACCCAACGCGCAGGGCAACACCCCCGCCACGCAGTTCATCCAGTGGCAGGAGTTCCTCGACGGCATGCAGTACATGAACCAGCGCCCCGAGTGGCAGAACCACATGGAGGTGTGGCCGCTCGACGGCAAGCTGGGCGAGGGCGCCGGCACGGGCCTCGGCGCGGACGCCTTCCCGGGCAACAACCTCGGCCGGCTCGAGTTCGAGCCCAAGGAGGAGTACCAGTCCGCCGGCCTGCCGAGCAGCACGCTCGAGCGCCAGAAGGTCGACCTCGTAGTGGTGCGCGTGACCGACGAGACCGTGCCCGACGCGGGCAAGAAGCGCTACGCCCTGTCGCTGTCCATCCATGGGATCGAGCGGGCCGGCGTCGAGGGCGGCACCCGAGCGGTCGAGGACATCGTGACGGCGCTGACCACCGGCAAGCAGGACGAGCCGGTGGTCCCGCGCGAGGTCGACCCCGACGCACCGACCTTCTCGGACGTCCTCAAGAAGGCCATCATCTACTTCACCTATCCGAACCCCGACGGCTGGCGCCGCGGCTCGGTGAGCGAGGGCGGGGTCTTCTTCCAGCGCTACAACGGCAACGGCGTCGACCTCAACCGCGACTGGCCGGACATCGGCTTCAACTTCCGGCCCTACAGCGGCCTGTCGGAGCCCGAGTCGCGCGCGCTCGCCGGGTTCTTCGACGAGGTCAAGGGCAGCACCGGCAGCGAGTTCACCGCCGGCGACGACCTGCACGGCCAGCCGTTCGCGGACGCGCTCTCATTCACGCTGCTACCGCACGGCCGCCACGACTTCGGCAAGGACCTGCGCATCCGCGACACGGCGATTGCGATCCACGAGGCCTCCGAGGAGGCGCTGTTGTGGTCACCGATCGTGCAGCCCAACGACGCGCCGCAGGGCGGCGGCACGCCGTGCGCCCCGACCCCGGTTGGCGGCGCCTGCCAGAAGATCTACGGCCAGACGTGGGGCACCGTCTACGACACGATCAACTACACGACCACCGGCGCGCTGGGCGACTACTTCGACTCCTCGGTGGGCCTCGGCGCGGACGGCATCGACAACGAGATGTCGTTCTCGCATCTGGACAAGAACGTCGTCTTCGACCCGCACACCGAGCAGCTGCACGTCGACGGTAACAAGGCGCTGATCTACGCCCACCTGGGCACGATCCTCGCCCCGCGCAGCGGCGTGTTCGACCCGGCCGGCGCCAACGGCTACGTGGCCAACAGCCGCCTGAAGCGCGAGGAGAAGACGTTCCAGCCCGGCGCGCCCCCGGGCAGCCAGCCGCAGGCCGACATTGCGGGGCAGCCCGGCACGCCGAGCACCGACCCCATCGGCCTCACGGAGTTCCCGTTCACGGTCGAACGCTCCGACACCGTCTTCAACGGCGGCATGCGCGTGGACATCACCACGACCAACGCCCTGGGCGTGGGCACCGGCATCACGACGCTGAAGGTGCAGTGCAAGGGCTGTGACGAGCATCCCGGCGTGACCGAGGACGACGAGTGGTTCACCGTCACCGAGGACTACAACCAGTCCCCGCTCTACGCCCAGTCCGGAATCACCGCGGCCGTGAACCGGCCGCAGGCGTTCAAGAAGGACGGCACGGCGGTCGAGTGGCGGGCGCTGATCGACAGCCCCGCGCCGGCGACGATGAACATCGACTTCACCTCCGGTCCGGCGACCACCGACGGCGAGACGGGCGGCGGCGACCCGCCCACGGTGCACGCCTACGACGTGGCCAACACGGACTTCTTCGAGAGCCTCAACCCGTTCGTCGAGGACCCGGCCGAGCGCTTCCGGGAGATCGACCCCCGCGCGGTGATCGCCGGCGAGCAGTCGTTGGACGGACTGCACTCACTGGTGCTGGCCGACGACCCGCTGCCCGGCTACACGGGCGACTTCGGAGCGCCGCAGCAGGAGCCAACGGGACCGCCCACGGACGACATCGAGATCGAGAGCGACGGCACGACGGTTCCCGGAGCGAGCTCGGGGTTGCCCGGGACCTTCGAGGAGGTCGAGTTCGACATCGGGCCCGACGACAGCAACGGCTCCATGCGCATCCGGATCGATTGGGACAACGTCCAGAACGACTACGACATGTTCCTCTTCGTAGAGGAGGAAAACGACGACCGCACCGAGGTTGGCAGGTCGACGGGCACCCAGGGGGAAACGAACTGGGAGGAGATCAACGTCGAGAACCCGGCGGCGGGCCACTACGTGCTCCGCGTGGACAACTGGGCTGCGGCCAATCAGGCCGATCCCTGGGCGGGGTCGATCACCTTCGCGCCGCCACCTCCAGACGAGGAGCCGGCCACCGGCACCGGCGCGTACACGCCGGCCGAGAAGGACGCGTGGTTCGACGCGCTCGGGGCGTGGGTCGAGGGTGGCGGGAACCTGGTGCTCACCGACGGCGCTGTGCGCGCCCTCCCCGAGCTTACGAGCGTCGACCCCGCGGCGATCGAGCGCCGGACGGTCTATGCCGGCCAGATGTCGTTCGCCGAGACGGCGGGCGACGACACCACGGACGAGCCGCTGGCCGAGAACGTGCGCCAGCCGGGCTCGCGCTTCAATGGCGGCGATGAGCAGAAGCGGCGCCAGACGTTCGAGCCCACGCCGCTCGGCTTCTCCATCCAGAACCAGACGTCCGGCGCCGACGAGGCGCACGCGCGCCAGTACCACGTCGCCAAGGACGCCTTCGAGGCCGCCGGCGGCAACGTGACGGCGACCTCGGCCGACTCCGGCACGCGCAACGCCTCGGCGGATTTCGAGAACGCGACCCTCGGCGGGGTGCCGCTCGGCCAGGGACGCATCCGCATCGCGGGCGCGCTACTGCCACAGCCGTCCACCGAGTTCGACCACACCTTCGGGCTCGAGCCGTTTGCGGTCACCTACACGGGCTACATCGTGTTCTGCAACCTCGTGGACTGCGAAGTGCGGGCGGCAGCCGCGAAGCCGGGCGACGACGGAGGCCAGCCAGGCGGAGGCCAGCCAGGCGGGGGCGGAGCCCAGACGGGCGAGGTCTGCGACGACCCCACCGGGCGCCTTCGCGGGCGACGGCTCGATCGCGTCCGCCTGGGTGGCGATCGGGAGGCGCATCTCCGCGCCTACCGGATCGGGCGCAAGCAGACCCGCAAGGGCATCGACCGCTTCTGCCTGAGCGACACCCGCGTCGTGCGCGTGGGCTACTCGACCCAGCGCTTCCGGCGCAAGCTCGGCCGCCAGGGCCGGCGCTACGCGCGGAACAAGGCGCTGCTGGCGCTCACCTCGAGCCGCCGCTTCCGGGTCCGCGGGATGCGCGTGGGCACGCGGGAGCGGGTCGTGCGACGGCGGATCGGCGGACGGCCGATCCGGATCGGCTCGAACCGCTGGTACGTGAAGCGGGCCAAGCGCGCGCGGGTGGTGTTCAAGGTCAAGGGCGGAAGGGTCCGCGAGGTCGGGCTGGTGAACAAGCGGTTCACCACCAACCGGGCGAAGACGCGTCGCACGCTCGCGGCCTGGCGCCTGGGCTAGGCGCCGCAAGTTTCGGGCACGCGCTGCGTTCCACCCCCTGACACCGATCAAGGGGAATTGATGAAGGCGCGCGGTTTGGTTGGACTCGTGGTGGCGGTTGGAGCGCTCTGGACGGCGGCTCCGGCATCGGCGATAGACCTTCTTTCTCAGTCCGTCTCGGCGGCGAGCGCCGTCGACACGTCCTGCACGGGCGGCGAGCGCAGCGGCGCGGGAGTCGCGCAGAAGCGCTTCAGCATGCCGGCGGCCGGCTGGGTCACGGCCCGCCTGAGCGCCGCGGGCGGCGACTGGGACGTGGCGATCATCGACTCGGCCGACGGCCGCGTCGTCGCCGGCTCCGCGTCGAGCGGCGCGAGCGAGACGGCGTCAGGCCTCGCCGTGAAGGGCAGCGACCTGATCGTCCAGGCCTGCCGGCTCTCGGGTGGCACGTCCACCGCGCAGCTGAGCGTCGGCGCGACGCCGGTCGACACGAGCAGGGCGCAGAAGGTCCAGCTCGTGCGCGTCTCGACCCCGACGCTCGAGCGCAGGAACGAGCTGAACCGGCTCGGCCTCGACTCGACCGAGCACGGCGGCCCCGGCTTCCTCGACGTCGTCCTCTACGGAGCGGCGGATGCCCAGAAGCTCGTCGACAACAACTTCGCCTACACCCTCGAGGTGCCGGACATGGCCGTCCAGGCCCGCCGGGACCGGGCAGCGGACGCGAAGTTCGCCGCGGCCTACCCGAACACGGAGCTGCCCGAGCGGCCGGAACGAGTACCGGCGCCTGTTCGACTACAACGAGGACATGAAGCGGCTCGCGCGCGAGCACCCGGACCTCGTCCGTCCGATCACGCTCAACCACGAGACCTACGAGGGCCGCACGGTCGAGGGCATCGAGATCGCGACGAACCCGAACGCCCGCGACGGCCGTCCGGTGTTCCTGCAGATGGGCGCGCACCACGCGCGTGAGTGGCCGTCGGCCGAGCACGCGATGGAGTGGGCTTACGAGCTGGTGCTGGGCTACCGCCACGGCGATGCCCGCGTCCGCGACCTCGTGTCGAAGACGCGCACGATCGTCGTCCCGGTCGTCAACGTGGACGGCTTCAACGCGAGCCGCGAGGCCGGCGAGCTGCTCCAGCACGCAGGCGGCCACGACACCGACTACGACGGCGACGGCGAGATCTCAGACCCCGAGTTCATCCTCGCCGGGTCGACCAGCCCGAACGAGTACCGGCGCAAGAACTGCCGCCTCTTCGGCGACCCGCCGCTCGGCAACTGCCTCGCCGGCGTGGACACCGGCGTGGTCGGCCACGGCGTCGACCCGAACCGCAACTACGGCGCGTTCTGGGGCGGCAACGGCTCGAGCGGCCTCGCGCCCACGCAGACCTACCGCGGCCCGGCCCCGTTCTCGGAGCCCGAGACGCAGAACGTGCGCGAGCTGATCTCGGCGCGCCAGGTGACGACGCTGATCACGAACCACACGTTCTCGAACCTCGTGCTCCGCCCGCCCGGCATCGCCGCGCAGGGAGAGACGGTCGACGAGCCGATCTACAAGGCGCTCGGCGACTCGATGGCGGCCGAGAACGGCTACTCGAGCCAGTTCGGCTACCAGCTCTACGACACCGACGGGACGACCGAGGACTGGTCCTACAACGCGACCGGCGGCCTCGGCTTCACGTTCGAGATCGGCGACCTCGGCTTCCACCCGCCGTTCGCGGAGACGGTCGCGGAGTGGAACGGCACGACGGAGGACGCGACCGGCGGCGGCAACCGCGAGGCCTACTTCAAGGCCCAGCAGAACACCGCCGACGCGAGCAAGCACTCGGTGCTCGCCGGGCGTGCGCCCGCGGGGGCGATCCTGCGGCTGACGAAGTCGTTCGACATGCCCACCTCGGTCGAGGGCCTGACGTTCAGGGACAACCTGAACACGACCATGCAGGTGCCGGCGAGCGGCGTCTTCGAGTGGCACACGAACCCCTCGACGCGCCCGCTCGTGGCGAAGGGCGCCAGCGGCCGAGAGCCCACCGGTGACCCGAGCCCGCCGCAGGAGTTCGAGTCGAACGGGCCCGGCAGCACGGTCCCGTGCGCGAACTTCGAGACGCCGCCCGAGGGCTGCTACGAGGACCACCTGATCACGGTCCCGAGCGGCGCCGGGATCGACAACGGAAAGGCCACCTTCCGGATCGAGTTCACGCCCGGCGAGCGACTGGGACATGAAGGTCTACAGGGCCGACGCGGACGGCAACGCCACGGGCGATCCCGTGGTGTCGTCCGGCAACGGCGCGACCAACGGCACGACGGCGTTCGAGCAGGGCACCGTGCTCGACCCGGTCGGGCTCCTACGTCGTGCGCGTGATCAACTGGGCGGCGGCCGATCCGTGGACGCGGGACGGTCACGTACGCCAGCCCCGATCCGTACCAGGCTCCCGAGGAGACCTGGACGCTGTCCTGCGAGACACCGGAGGGTGTGACCCGTTCGGCCCGTCAGGTGTTCGTCGCCCGTGGCGAGCGGCGGAGCCTGGACCTGCGCGGCGACTGTCGCGTCAGGCGCTAGGGCAGACGTTCCATGCGGGCCCGGCGGCGACCTCTGTTGCTAGAGTCGCCCGGGTTCGCAACGGAACGTAATTAGAAGTGCCGCCAACCGGAGGCGGCCGAAAGGACAGCAATGAATGATGGTGTTAGCCGGGTCTCCCTTGAGATCGGCGGTAGCTCGATCAGCTTCGAGACCGGCAAGTACGCCAAGCAGGCCAGTGGCTCCGTCGTAGTTCAGGCGGGCGACACGATGGTCCTGTGCACCGCGACAGCAGGATCCGCGCGCGACGTGGACTTCCTTCCTCTGACGGTTGACGTCGAGGAGCGCATGTACGCCGCGGGCAAGATCCCCGGCAGCTTCTTCCGACGCGAGGGCAGGGCCGGCGAGAAGGCCACCCTGACCGCGCGCATGATCGACCGGCCGCTGCGGCCGCTCTTCCCCAAGGGCTGGAACCGCGACACGCAGCTCGTGTCGATCCCCATGTCGATCGACCACGAGCACCCCTACGACATCCTCGCCATGAACGGCGCAAGCGCCGCTCTGATGATCTCGGACATCCCGTTCCCGGCTCCGGTCGGCGCGGTTCGGATCGGCCAGGACGCCGAGGGCAACTTCATCGTCAACCCTGACGAGGAGTGGCTGCTCGAGTCCCCGCTCGACCTGATCGTCGCGGGCACCGAGGAGGCCATCCTGATGGTCGAGGCGGGCGCCAACGAGATCACCGAGGCCGAGATCCTCGACGCGCTCGACATCGCGCACCAGGAGATCAAGCGCCTCTGCGAGGCGCAGCACGACCTGCGCAAGCAGGCCGGCAAGGACAAGACCGAGATCGACCCGCCGCAAGGTGGACGAGTCGATCATGAGCCAGCTCCAGGAGCGCTTCGGCTCGGCCCTCGACGAGGCGACCCAGGTGGTCGACAAGCTCGAGCGCCAGGACGCCACGAAGCGCGTGGAGGAGGAGGTCCTCGAGGCGCTCGGCACGAGCACCGAGGCCGACGAGGACGGCGCCGCCGCGCAGCGCGCGGCCGTGCAGTTCGCGTTCGACAAGCTCGAGAAGGACACGATCCGCAAGCGCATCGCCGTGGACAAGAAGCGTCCCGACGGCCGCGCGCCGGACGAGCTACGCGACATCTGGATCGAGGTGGGGGTGGGGCCGCGCACGCACGGCTCGGCGATCTTCACCCGCGGCCAGACGCAGGCCTACTCGGTCGCCGCGCTCGGCACGACGCGTGACGAGATGCGTCTCGACACGCTCGGCCTCCAGACGGAGAAGCACTACTTCCACCACTACAACTTCCCGCCGTTCTCGGTGGGCGAGGCCGGCTTTATGCGCGGCCCCAAGCGGCGTGACATCGGCCACGGAGCGCTTGCCGAACGGGCGCTTGTGCCGGTCGTGCCGACGGTGGAGGACTTCCCCTACACGATCCGCGTCGTCTCGGACATCTTCGAGTCGAACGGCTCGAGCTCGATGGCGTCGGTCTGCGGGTCGTCGCTCTGCCTGATGGACGCCGGCGTGCCGCTGAAGGCGCCGGTCGCGGGTGTGGCCATGGGCCTCATCAAGGAGGGCGAGGACCACGTGGTGCTCACCGACATCGCGGGCGTCGAGGACCACCTCGGTGACATGGACTTCAAGGTCGCCGGCACCTCCGAGGGCATCACCGCCCTCCAGATGGACATCAAGATCACGGGCGTCACGTTCGAGATCCTCAAGGGCGCGCTCGAGCAGGCGCAGGAGGCTCGGCTGACGATCCTCGGCAAGATGAAGGACGCGATCTCGGAGCCGCGCTCCGAGCTCTCGCAGTTCGCGCCGCGGATCTCCGCCATCCAGATCCCCACCGAGAAGATCGGCGCGGTCATCGGCAAGGGCGGGGAGACGATCCGGGCGCTGTCCGAGGAGTTCGACGCCCAGATCGACATCGACGACGACGGGACGATCCGCATCTACGCCCAGACGGGCGACCAGGGCGACGCCCTGGTGGACCGCATCCGGTCGATGACGAAGGAGGTGGAGCTCGGCGACGAGTTCACCGGCAAGGTCGTGAAGACGACCACCTTCGGCGCATTCGTCGAGCTCGCCAAGGGCACCGACGGCCTGATCCACATCTCCAACATCGCCCCGGGCCAGCGCCCGAACACGGTGGAGGAGGTCGTGAACCGCGGCGACGAGCTGAAGGTGAAGGTCGTCGAGGTCGATCCCGAGCGTGGCCGCATCGGCCTGCGGCTCGCGGACGACCCGGAGATCGCGGGCAAGTCGCCCGAGGAGCTGGCCGCCATGGGCACCGGCGACAAGGGCGGACGCGGAGACCGTGGCGACCGTGGGAACGGACGCGGCGGACGGCGCGAGGGCCGCGGCGGCGGCCGCGACCGGGAGCGGCGCCCCCCGCGTGACCGGGACCGCGGCGGACGCGACCGCGACCCGGACCGCGCTCCGGACCCCTCTCCCACCAGCGAGTAAGCACACGTGACGGAGCCGGCCCGGCTCACAACCCTGGATTCAGGCGTTCGAGTCGTGACCGAGGCGATGCCCTCGGTCCGCTCGATCGCGCTCGGGTTCTGGGTGCGGGCCGGGTCGCGCGACGAGGACCACGAGCACGCGGGCATCTCGCACTTCCTGGAGCACCTGCTCTTCAAGGGCACGGACCGCTTCAGCTCGCGCGAGATCGACGAGGCGTTCGACGCCATGGGCGCGGAGGTCAACGCCGGCACCGGCAAGGAGACGACCTCGGTGTACTCGCGCTTCCTCGACAACCACCTGGAGCGCGCGTTCGACGTGCTCCAGGACATGGTGCTGCGCCCGGCCTACCCGGACATCGACTCCGAGCGCCAGGTGGTGATCGAGGAGATCGCGATGTACGAGGACGAGCCGCAGGACAAGGTCCACGACGTGCTCGCAGGCGCGATCTTCGGCGACCATCCGCTCGGCAGGCCGATCATCGGCCGCGCCGAGGTCGTGTCGTCCGTGCCCGTGCCGGAGATCGCCTCGTGGCACGACGGGCGCTACGTCCCCGGGAACATGGTGCTCGCCGCGGCGGGGAACCTGGAGCACGAGCGGATCGTCGAGCTGGCCGAGCGCGCCGTCGGCGCCGCGGGGCCCGCCCGGCCCGCCCCGTTCGAGGCGCCGCGGTCGAACGGCCAGGTGCTGCGCTTCCACCAGAAGGAGACCGAGCAGTACCACCTCTGCCTCGGCGCATCCGGCATCCCGCGCGGCGACGACCGCCGCTTCGCGCTGCGGGTGCTCGACACGATCCTCGGCGGCTCGACCTCGTCGCGCCTCTTCCAGGAGGTGCGCGAGAGGCGCGGGCTCGCCTACTCGGTCTACTCGTACGCGAGCCACTACGCCGACACCGGGCAGGTGGCGCTGTACGTGGGCACGCGCCCCGACAACGTGGGGGAGGCGGTCGACGTGATCGGCTCGGAGCTGCGTCGCCTTCACGACGACGGGGTGAGCGAGGAGGAGCTCGAGCGGGCTCGCGACAACGTGAAGGGCCGCACCGTGCTCTCGATGGAGTCGACGCTCACGCGGATGAACCGGATCGGGAGCTCCCTGCTGATGGGCGTGCCGCTCCTGACCGTCGACGAGCTGCTCGCGGCCCTCGACGCCGTTACGCTCGAGGACGTGAACGGACTCGCTCAGGAGCTCTGGCAGCCCGAGCGCATGTCCGCCGCCGGGGTCGGCGGCGACGAGACAGCCTTCCGCCGGGCGCTCGAGGCAGTGTCGCCGGCGCTCGCCGCGGCATGATCAACGTCGCGGTGTCCGGCGCCGCGGGGCGGATGGGGCAGACGGTCTGCGACGCCGTCGAGGGCGCGGACGACATGGCGCTCACCGGCCGCGCGGACCCGCTCCTGAGGACCGCGCTCACGGACGTGCTGGGCGACGCCGACGTGGTCGTGGACTTCTCGACGCCCGACAGCGCGCTCGACAACGCGCGGCTCTGCCTCGAGGCGGGCGTCCACTGCGTGATGGGCACCACCGGCGCGGACTTCTCCGCGCTGGAGGGCGTGGGGAGCGCGAACCTGCTCGTGGCGCCGAACTTCGCGATCGGCGCCGTGCTGATGATGGAGCTCGCGCAGCGTGTGGCGGAGCACATGCCCGAGTGCGAGATCGTCGAGCTGCACCACGACCGCAAGCTGGACGCGCCCTCGGGCACCGCGGCGCGCACCGCCGAGCTGATCCGCGCCGCCGGAGGCAACGTGCACGAGCCGATCCACTCGGTGCGCCTGCCCGGCCTGGTGGCCCACCAGGAGGTCATCTTCGGAGGCCCCGGCCAGACGCTCTCGATCAGGCACGACTCGATCGACCGCGCCTCCTTCATGCCGGGCGTGCTGCTGGCCGTGCGGAAGGTCGGCACGCTCGAGCGCTCGCCCACGATCGGCCTCGAAAACCTGCTCTAATCGGCGCATGAGGCGTTCGCTCGCCGCCCTCGTCGTCGCCGCCGGTGCGTTCGCGGCGTTCCCCGGGACGGCGTCCGCCGGGCACTGCGGCCGCATCGGGTTCGAGCCGCAGACCGACAACATCGCGGCCAACATCCACGCCCGCGGCACCAGCTGCCGGCGCGCGCGCCGGATCGTGCGCGCCGTCTACAACGGGAACCGCTTGCCGTTCGGCTACCGCTGCCGCAGCCGCGCGCATGACGAGGCTGAGCTCTTCTTCCGGCACTGGGTCTGCACGAAGAACCAGGCCCGGGTGACTTGGGACAAGTTCTAGCCGCGCGCCTGACGGCGCAGCTGCTCGCCGGACCGCCCGCGCGCGATCCCGTGGCGGTGGCCGAGCGAGTGTTCGCCGTGCAGGGGCAGGATCCGCGCGGCTTCCGGCTCGCCGTGCGGGCTCGTACCGAGGGGCTGCACGCCTCGGACGTCGACCGCGCGCTGAGCGAGGAGCGCTCGCTGGTCGTGACCTGGCTGAACCGCGGCACCCTCCACCTGGTCCGCAGCGAGGACTACCCATTGATCCACGCCGTCACGACGCCGCCGCTCCAGACCGCAAGCGCGCGCCGGCTCGAGCAGGAGGGCGTGCCGCCGCGGGATGTCGAGCGTGGCATAGCTGCGATCGAGCGCGCGCTCGCCGACGAGGGCCCGCTCGGCTCGAGGCAGCTGCGCGAGCGCGTGGCCGAGACCGGTGTGCGCTCCGAGGGCCAGGCGCTCTACCACCTGCTCTTCCAGGCGTCGCTCCGAGGGCTGGTCGTACGCGGGCCGATGGCCGGCAAGACGCACGCCTACGTGCTCGTGCGCGACTGGCTCGGCGAGCAGAAGCCGGTGGACCGCGACAGGGCGCTCGGCGAGTTCGCGCGCCGCTATCTCGCCGGCCACGGCCCCGCCACCGACCGCGATCTGGCCCGCTGGGCGGGCATCCCGCTGCGCGATGCCCGTGCGGGTCTCGCCGCTGCCGGGAAGGCCCCTACCGCATCAGGGACGAATCCGGGGCTCCCTCCACCGCGGCTCCTGGGCAGCTTCGAGCCGTGCCTGCTCGGATGGACCTCTCGCACGGACATCGTCGGCGACGGCCAGCCCAACCTCGTCACCGTCGGCGGGATGTTCTACCCGTTCGCGATGGTGCGCGGGAAGGCCGTCGCGCGGTGGAAGCTCTCCGGCGGCGAGCTCGCGCTCCACCCGTTCCGCCGCATCGCGAAGGCCGACCGCCATGCGCTGGAGCGCGACGCGACGGACGTCGAGCGCTTCCTCGGCTAGCTTGGGCGCATGCGCCTGAGCGACCACGCCGCACGGAACCGGGACGTCTGGAACGAGGACGCGCCCAACTGGGTCGAGGGCGGCCGGAGGGCGTGGGCGAGCCCGACGCCGTGGTGGGGGATGTGGCACGTGCCCGAGGAGCGGGCCGGCATCCTCCCGGACGTCTCCGGGCTCGACGTGCTCGACCTCGGCTGCGGCACGGGCTACTGGTGCGCTTGGTTCGCCAAGCTGGGCGCGAACCCGGTGGGGCTCGACCTCTCGGAGGGGCAGCTCGCGACCGCGCGGGAGCTCCAGCAGGAGCACGCCATCGACTTCCCGCTGATCCACGCGAGCGCCGAGGACCCGCCGCTTCCGGACGGCTCCTTCGACCTCGTCTTCTCCGAGTACGGCGCGGCGATCTGGTGCGACCCGTTCGTGTGGATCCCGCACGCCCACCGCCTGCTGCGCCCCGGCGGGCGGCTCATCTTCCTGTGCCACTCGGTGCTGGTGCCGCTGTGCGCGCCGCGCTCGGAGGAGCCCATCGGCGAGACGCTGCTCCATCCGCAGCTCGGCCTCGGCCGTATCGAATGGCCCGACCCGGACGGCACCGACTTCCACCAGCCCCACGGGGAGCGCGTGAAGCTCCTGCGCGACACCGGCTTCGAGGTCGAGGCGCTGCACGAGCTGTACGCCCCCGAGGGCGACCCCGACGAGGTGCGCTACTACGCGCGGCGCGGGTGGGCCCAGAGGTGGCCGTGCGAGGACGTCTGGGTGGCGCGCCGCACCTAAGCCGACAGGCTGGAACCGGTCCCCGGTATGGGGTAGGTTGCGGCATGGCCGCCAGACTCGCGTCCGCGGAGGTGACCCTCCGCGGTCTGACCAAGCGCTTCGACGACGTGGTCGCCGTCGACGACGTGGACCTTCAGGTCGACGCCGGCGAGTTCATGTCGCTGCTCGGGCCGTCCGGATGCGGCAAGACGACGACGCTCCGCCTGATCGCCGGGTTCGAGCGCCCCGACGAGGGCAGCATCCTGATCGGGGGCGAGGACGTCGCGCGGCTGCCGCCGTACAGGCGCGACGTGAACACCGTCTTCCAGTCGTACGCGCTGTTCCCGCACCTGAAGGTGCTGGACAACGTGGCCTACGGCCTGAAGCAGCGCGGCCTCTCGAAGGTGGAGCGCCATGGCCGGGCGCGGGCCATGCTCGAGCTCGTGCGTCTGCCCGACGTGGAGGCCCGCAAGCCCAAGCAGCTGTCGGGCGGCCAGCAGCAGCGTGTTGCGCTCGCGCGCGCTCTCGTCATGGAGCCCAAGGTCCTCCTGCTCGACGAGCCGCTCGGAGCGCTCGACCTCAAGGTCCGCCGCCAGCTCCAGATCGAGCTGAAGCGCATCCAGGAGACGGTCGGCGTCACGTTCGTGTACGTGACCCACGACCAGGAGGAGGCGCTCGCGATGTCGGACCGGGTCGCCGTCATGAACGACGGCCGCATCGAGCAGATCGGCAGCCCGCGCGAGATCTACGACAGCCCGGCGAGCCCCTTCGTGGCCGACTTCATCGGGGAGACGAACTTCATCGAGCAGGACGGGACGACGGTCGCCGTGCGCCCTGAGCGCGTGCACCTCCGTCCCGAGGGCGACGCCGGGGGGCGCGGCATGGGCGGCGAGGTGATCACGACGATGATCATCGGCCCTGCCGTACAGACGCTCGTCAGGGCGGACGACGGCCAGGAGGTGCTCGTGCGCCAGCAGCGTGGCGACCACGAGAGCCCGCTGGAGGCCGTCCGTGCGGGCGAGCGAGTGAACGTGCAATGGGCACAGGACGCTGCATTGGTCCTGACCCGGGAGAGAGAGAGGACTGGCTCATGACGGATCTGAGATGGGAGCGCAACTACACACGGAGGGGATTCGTGGCGGTGGGTGCCGCCGGTGCGCTCCTCGCCGCCTGTGGAGGGAGCAGCGACTCCTCGAGTGAGGACGACAGCGGCTCCGACGCGCCGAAGAAGGCCGCGGAGCTGACCGGCGTCCTCCACTACTACAACTGGGCCGACTACGTGGCGCCCGAGACCTACAAGGCGTTCACGGCGGACACCGGCGTCAAGATCAAGAAGGACTTCTTCGTCTCGAACGAGGAGCTCCAGGCGAAGCTGCAGGGCGGGGCGCGTGGATTCGACCTCGCGGCGCCGACCGGCTACATGGTGCAGATCCTCGCCGACGCCGGACTGCTCGAGAAGCTCGACTGGTCACAGCTGCCGACGGTCGAGAAGAACCTCGACACGCGGTTCCGGAAGCTGCCCTACGACCCGGACGACACGTGGTCGGTCCCGAAGGACTGGGGCACCACCGGGTTCATGTACCGCACCGACATGGTCAAGGAGAAGCCGACGAGCTGGCGCGAGTTCGTGGACCTGACGAAGGGCCCGTACTCAGGCAAGGTCACGGTGCTGGACGGGATCCCCGAGTGCATCGGCTCGATGCTGGTCATGCTCGGCTACTCGTTCAACTCCGAGGACGAGGGCGAGATCGACGAGGCCAAGCAGGAGCTGATCGACCTGAAGCCCCACATCCTGGCCATCACGTCGACCGAGTACAAGCAGATGCTCATCGCCGGCAAGGCCGTCATGGCGCTCGGGTGGAACGGCGACGGAGCGGCGGTCGCGGCGAAGAAGCCGGCCGAGTACGTCGTCGCCGAGGAGGGCGGCGAGTTCTGGGTGGACGCCTACGTGATCCCGAAGGGCGCGGAGAACCCGACGGCCGCGCACGCGTGGATCGACTACGTCTACGACCCCGAGCACAACGCCGCGGAGACCGAGTACACGTACTACGGCTCGCCGGTGAAGCGCGATCTGCTCGAGCCGGTGATGGACAAGAAGGTGTTCACGAACGACGACGTGTTCCCGCCAGAGGACACGCTCGAGAACCTGGAGCCGAACGGGGTGAGCCCCGAGGGAACGAAGCTGCGCGACCGCGCCTGGACTGAGTTCAAGGCCGCGTAGCCGCACCGTGGGTGGACCGAGGTACCCGGCCTGGTTGTCGCTGCCGGCACTGGCCTGGTACCTCGCGTTCTTCGTCGGGCCGCTGACGATCATGGCCGTCTTCTCGTTCTCGCGGCGAGAGGGCTTCAGCGACATCGTCTACGACTTCAACCTCCAGAACTACGACGACCTGATCGACCCGCTCTACGGCGGGGTCTTCACGCGGACGCTCGGCCTTGCGGCGGTTGGAACGGTCGCCACCCTCGTCATCGGCTTCCCGCTCGCGTACTACCTCGCGCGCTGGGCCAAGCACAAGACGCTGCTGCTCCTGCTCGTGGTGGTGCCGTTCTGGACCAGCATCCTGATCCGCACCTACGCCTGGCTGATCATCTTCGACCCGGACTTCCCGCTGATCGGCGGGCTGGACCTGCTCTACACGACGAAGGCGATCTACA
The DNA here is from genome assembly GCA_963786845.1 of uncultured Thermoleophilaceae bacterium. Taxonomy (GTDB): domain Bacteria; phylum Actinomycetota; class Thermoleophilia; order Solirubrobacterales; family Thermoleophilaceae; genus JACVRW01. The sequence continues at coordinate 115,841 of CAWBAP010000016.1, read as the reverse complement.
TCGGGGTCGTCTACACCTACCTGCCGCTGATGATCCTGCCGCTGTACGCGGCGCTCGAGCGGCTCGACTGGTCGCTCGTCGAGGCGGCCGAGGACCTCGGCGACAGCCCACTCAGGGCGTTCCGCCGCATCACGCTGCCGCTGGCGGCGCCGGGGATCGTCGCGGGATCGCTGCTCGTGTTCATTCCGCTGATGGGCGAGTACCTGAACCCGGTCATCCTGGGCGGCGACAAGACGATCTATGCCGGGAACCTGATCGGCCAGCAGTTCCTGCTGTCGCGTGACTGGCCGTTCGGGTCCGCGATCGCGATGGTGCTGATTCTCTCGATGACGGTCGTGGTGATCGTCTACAGCCGGATGGCGAGCCGAGAGGAGGCCTACAGTGGGTAGGCGACTGGTCGTCGGCTGGTCGGCGCTCGTGTACGTCTTCCTCTACGCGCCGATCGTCGTGGTGGTCGTCTACGCCTTCAACGGCGGCCGGCAGGTGCTCAACTGGGAGGGCTTCTCCACGAAGTGGTTCGGCGAGGCGCTGGCCGACCCGACGATCACCGAGCCCTTGAAGAACAGCCTTCTGATCGGCGTGGGGAACGCGATCGTGGCGTGCGTGCTCGGAACGGCGCTGGCGCTGGGCCTGTCGCGCATGCGGCGGCGGGTCCGTGCTCCGATCGACGCCCTCGTCTACATGACCCTCGTGACTCCCGAGATCGTGTTCGGGATCTCGGCGCTGATCTTCTTCGTGCAGGCTGGAATACCGCTGGGTCTCACGACGATCCTGATCGCGCACGTGGTGTTCAACGCCTCGGTAGTCGCGCTGATCGTGAGAGCGCGGGTCGTGGGGATGGGCGGCGAGTTCGAGGAGGCGTCCTACGACCTGGGTGCCGGGCCGCTCAGCACGTTCCGCCAGGTGACGCTGCCACGGCTTGCCCCGGCGATCCTCGCGGGCGGCCTGCTGGCCTTCACGTTCTCGTTCGACGACTTCATCACGTCGTTCTTCGTCTCGGGCGCGGGCACGACGACGCTGCCGTTGCGGATCTTCTCGTCACTGCGCTTCGGCATCTCTCCCATCGTCAACGCAACTGCGGTAATGATGCTGGTGCTGACGCTCGCGGCAATCATCATCGCCTACCTCGTATTGCGCCGGACGGCCCAGGGCCGCCGGGGCGTGGCAGGCGTGCCCGGGGTCTGAGCCATGGGCACGATCGTCTTCTTCCCGGAGGGGGCCTACGGGCCCACGAACAACTGCGTGGGGATCGGCCACGCGCTGAGGCAGCGCGGGCACAGGGTGGTCTTCGTGATCGAGGAGTCGTTCGCCGGCGCGCTCCAGGAGAAGGGCTTCGAGGAGCGGCTGATGCGCCTCCAGCCGCCCGCCGAGACCGAGGAGGAGCCGGGCCAGTTCTGGAAGGACTTCATCCGCGACACCGGCCCCGTGTTCCGCAAGCCCACGATCGAGCAGCTCGAGGGGTTCATCCGCCCGACCTGGGAGGCGCTCGTGAGCGGGTCGAAGTACGTCGACGACCGCCTGCGCGAGATCTTCGACGAGGTGTGTCCCGATGTGATCGTCGAGGACAACGTCGTCGGTTTCCCGGCCGTGGTCACGGCCGACTGCCCGTGGGTGCGAATCGCGTCCTGCAACCCGCTCGAGGTGCCCGACCCGGAGCTGCCGCCGGTCTTCTCCGGCTATCCCACGGACGACAGCTCGGGTTGGCAGGAGTTCAGGGACGAGTACCGCCGCGTGCACGGCGAGATGCACGCGGACTTCGACGAGTTCGCGCGCGAGCTGGGCTGCCCGCCGCTGCCGGAGCTCGAGTTCATCCACCGCTCCTCGCACCTCAACCTGTTCCTGTATCCGGAGGACGCGGACTACGAGCGCTCGCGGCCGCTCGGCCCGATGTGGGAGCGGCTCGACTCGTGCGTCCGCAAGGAGCCCGGCGACTTCGAGGTCCCGCCCGGCGACGGCCCGCTCGTCTACCTCAGCCTCGGCAGCCTCGGGTCGGCGGACGTGGAGCTGATGCAGCGGCTCGTCGACCTGCTCGCCGCGGGCGGCTATCGCGCGATCGTGAGCAAGGGGCCGCAGCACGACCAGATCGAGCTGCGCGAGGGCCAGACCGGCGCCGAGCTGGTGCCTCAGCCGGCGCTGCTGCCCGCGGTCGACGCCGTGATCACGCACGGCGGCAACAACACCGTCACCGAGTGCCTCCACTTCGGGAAGCCGATGGTCGTGCTGCCGCTGTTCTGGGACCAGTACGACAACGCTCAGCGGATGGACGAGCTGGGGCTGGGCGTGCGCCTGCCGACCTTCGATTTCGAGGACGCGCAGCTGGGGGAGGCCATCGAGCGGCTGCTGGCGGACGAGGGGCTCGCGGGACGCCTGAAGGAGATCTCGTCACGGCTCCAGGCGAGCCCGGGCACCGAGCGGGCGGCCGACTGCATCGAGGGTGTCTGGAGCGACGAGCCGCGCGCCCGCGCGCGGGCCTAGCCGGGCAGTCCGCGCGAGCGCAGCCTGTACGCGGCACCGCCGAGGCTGAGGCGGTCGCCGGGACGCACCTCCACGCTCTCGATCACGCTCATGCCGTTCACACGCGTCCCGTTGCGCGAGCCGAGGTCGCGCAGGAACCAGCGCTCGCCCTCGCGCCAGAGCTGCGCGTGGCGGCGCGAGACGCAGTCCTCGGGGAGCACGCAATCGCAGTTCGGGGCGCGCCCCACCATCAGCCGGACGCCGTCGGCGCGCGGCAGCGCGAGGGTCGGCACGCGCGGGCGAGTCCACGCGGCCTCCACGTCCGCCTGGAGGCCCGAGAGCCACTCGACCGCGGCGAGCAGGGTCCGGCGACCCCGGCGTGCCGGGCGGACGTCTGACGTGAGCTCCGCCAGCTCCGCGCCGCTCTTCGCCCGGTATGCGAGGCCGACTCGCTCCGCGAACGTGTCGGTGGACAGGCGTCCCTCGACCGACCTGTCGCGCAGCACGCGCACGACGCGCTCGCGCTCCTCGGCGGACGGCCGGAGCGGCACCGGGGTGTGAGCGTCGGTGGTCACGGGCTGCCGTTGCCGCGCATTGCGCGCGGGATCACGAATCGTATCCCGGAGCGGTCGTCGTCGATCGAGCAGGTCTTGTTGTCGATCAGGCCGAGGCGCTTCGCGAAGGGCACGAGCGCCATCTGGTTGAGGTACTTCTCGTGTCCCCGCTTCCGGGTGATCATCCAGAGGTAGCCGGTGTCGCGCAGGCGCGGCCGGTAGCGCACCAGCACCTCCTTCGCCTCGTCCTCCGACTCAACGAGCACGATCGCGCCGTCGAGCAGGCCCGACTTCACGAGCCCGCGCCCGATCGCGTCCTTGACGTCGCGGCGAATTCCCGGACCGACGTCGCCCGATATCTCCACGCGCTGCTCGGGCCCCACGCCCAGCTTCTGCACCGTGGAGCGGTGGCTGTAATCGCGTTCCGTCGCCATGCCGACCGGAATTCTGTCATTTGCAGCACTCCTTCCGGAAGGGACTGCATGCCGCCGTGCGCGATATCGTCTCCCTACCGACACGGGAGGACCGAATGGGATTCATGGACAAGGCCAAGAAGCTCGCCGAGCAGGCGCAGGAGAAGCTCGACGACGCTCAGAAGAACTTCAACAAGTCAGACGCGCAGGGGCAGCCGGGCCAGGGGGCCCAGTTCGACGAGCACGGGCGCCAGGTGCAGACGCCGGCCGCCGACACGCCTCCGCCGGCTGCGGCGCCCGCCGCCTCCACGCCTGACGCGCCCACGGAGGAGTCCCCGGCCCCGCCGGCTCCCCCCGAGCGCACCGAGGGCGGCGACACGAACGCCAGCCCCGACCCGTTCAAGCCGATCCAGTAGTGGCGGAGCGCTTCTCCCGCGACGACATGCGCCTCGGCGGCATCCTCACCGCGATGGTCACCCCGTTCGACGCGAACGGGGGACTGGACGAGGAGGGCGCCGTGCGGCTCATCCGCCACCTGCTGGAGAACGGCTCCGACGGGCTGGTCCTCGCCGGAAGCACCGGCGAGGCGGCGACGATGACCGACGAGGAGAAGGTGCGGCTCTGGGAGCTGGGCGTGGCCGAGTCGGGCGACGCCCCGATCATCGCCGGCACCGGGACATACGACACGCGCCACTCGGTCGAGCTGACCGAGCGGGCGCACGAGGCGGGCGTCGACGCCATGCTCGTCGTAACGCCGTACTACGTCCGCCCGAACCGGCGCGGCATCAAGGCGCACTACGAAACCGTGGCCGCGGCCACCGACCGCCCGATCGTGGCCTACAACATCCCGTCCCGCACGGCCACCGACATGCCGAACGACCTGCTCGCGGAGCTGGCCCAGATCGACAACGTCGCCGCCGTCAAGCAGGCTCGCTACGAGGATCTGGCGCCGATCGACGGCATGGACCTGCTCGCCGGGAACGACGACGTGCTGGCCGACGTCATGGACATGGGAGGGACCGGCGGGATCTGCGTCGCGTCGAACCTGGTGGGCACCGAGATGCGCCGGATCGTCGACGAGCCCGACAACCGGCACGAGATCGAGGACGGCCTGCGCGACCTCTACAAGGCGCTGGCGGTGACGGTGAACCCGATCCCCGTGAAGACCGCGGTCAACATGATCGGCCACCGGGCCGGGCCGCTGCGGCTGCCGCTGGTGGAGGCCTCCGAGGAGGAGCGCGCGGTCATCCGCGAGGCGCTCGAGCGCCACAACCTCCTCGCCACGGTTTGACGAACGGGACGCTCAGGGTCCTGCCCCTGGGCGGGCTGGGCGAGATCGGCAAGAACATGATGGTCGTCGAGTACGGCGGCCGCATCCTCGTCGTCGACACGGGGCTCATGTTCCCCACGCCCGACCAGCTCGGAATCGACCTGGTGCTGCCCGACTTCACCTACCTGCGCGAGCGGGAGGAGGACATCGAGGCGATCGTGCTCACCCATGGCCACGAGGACCACGTGGGCGCGCTGCCGTTCGTGCTGCGCGAGCTCAACCGGGCGCCGGTCATCTACGGCGGGCCGCTGACGGCGGCGATGGTGCGCTCGAAGCTCGACGAGCACCGCCTGAAGGACGCGCAGGTCGAGGACCTGCTGGCCGGCCAGACCTTCGAGAGCGGGCCGTTCTCGGTGGAGATGGTGAAGATGGCCCACTCGATCCCGGACGCGTTCGCGGTCGCGATCACCACGGAGCTCGGCACGATGCTGATGACGGGCGACTACAAGTTCGACCAGACGCCCGTGGACGGCGTGCCGGCGGACGTCTCGCGGCTGGCCGAGCTGGGCCGCGAGGGCCTTCTCCTCCTGTGCGGCGACTCCACCAACGCCGACCGCCCCGGCATGTCGCTGTCCGAGTCGGCCGTGGGCCCGCGGCTCCGGGAGGTGTTCGGTCGCTGCGAGGGCCGGATCGTGGTCACCTGCTTCGCATCGAACATCCACCGGGTCCAGCAGGTGGTCGACGCCGCGGGCGCGCTCGGCCGGCGGGTCGCGCTGATCGGCCGCTCCATGCGCAAGAACACGAACATCGGGAAGATGCTCGGGCACATCGACATCCCGGACGGGATGCTGGTCGGCCCGAAGGAGATCGAGGACTTCCCGGACCACAAGCTCGTGGTCATCTCGACGGGCTCCCAGGGCGAGCCGCTGTCGGCCCTGCGCCGCATGGCGCACGGCGACCACCCGAACGTGGACCTGCACGACGGCGACACGGTCATCTTCTCCGCGACCCCGATCCCGGGCAACGAGCGTGCCGTGAACGAGACGATCGACCGGATCTACCGGCTCGGCGCACACGTCTTCACCACGGCCGACGTGCCCGTGCACGCCTCGGGCCACGGCTACGCCGAGGAGCTCAAGCTGATGATCAACCTCACGAAGCCGCGCTACGTGATGCCGGTGCACGGCGACCACAAGCGGCTGCGGCTCCACGGCGAGCTGGCCGAGGCCGTGGGCGTGCCGCCGAAGTCGATCTTCCGCGGCGAGAACGGGCTCCCGCTCGAGATAACCAAGTCGGGCGCGCGGTGGGCCGAGCGCGAGCAGGCCGGGCTGATCTTCGTGGACGGGATGGAGGTGGGCGACATCGAGGACGTGGCCCTGCGTGACCGCCGCATGCTGTCCGCCGACGGGATCTTCATCGTCGTCGCAACGATCTCCGAGCAGGACGGCCGCTCGGTCGTGCCGCCGGAGATCATCTTCCGCGGCGTCCCGTTCGCTGAGGAGTCGGACTCGTTCGTCGACGAGCTGCGCGAGGCGGTCGAGGGGTCGCTCGCGCGCTCGGCCAAGGACCAGATCACCGAGATCGACCTGCTCCAGGACCACCTCCACGACGACATCGCGGAGTTCGTCTACCAGCGCCTGAAGCGGCGCCCGATGATCCTGCCGGTCGTCGTCGAGGTCTAGCCCGGAAGGACGACGAAGCCCTGGAACCGGCAGGTGCCGGCGGTGGGCGACGTGGCCTGCGACTGGACCGACACGTTCCCGGTGAAGGCGGGGCCGCTCGGCGCCGTCGCATGGAAGAACACCGGCTCCGCGGCCCTGTTGCCGCCCGTCGCGTCGGTCACTCCCCGGATGACGTAGGGCGGCTCGGCGGCATCGAGGTCCGGCTCCGCGTTGGTCTGATCGGCGACGATCGTGTTGTTCTCGGACGTGTTGAGCGTGAGGTTCGCCACCGTGTTCGCCGCGTTGCTGGTGCACTCGCCGAGCAGGGTGAGAGGACCGTTCGTCGCGAGCGTGGCGTCCACCGCGCCCCGCGCGACCGTCGCGTCTACGAACGTCAGGCCGTCCACGCTCCCGGCGCTGCCGGCGCTGCCGGCCGTGGTCGCCGAAGTGGCACTGTCCGCGAGCAGGGCGCTCGGCACCTTCTGGAGCGTGTCCTCCCTCACGTCGTCGCCCGTGACGGTGTTGAGCGCGAGGTCGCGGCCCTGCACGGTGCTGTTGCGGATGTCGATTCCGCGCACCTGGTTGTTGCGGAGGTCGATCGTGCGGATCTCGTTGTTGCGCACGTCGAGGCTGCGGACCTCGTTGTTCTTGATCTCGCGGCTGTCGATGAAGCCGGTCGCGACGCCATAGGAGACCCCGCTCAGCGAGACGAACAGGGCGATCAGGGCGATGACCATTGCCGGCGAGGGCCGGCGGCGCAGCAGCGACTTCACGACTACTCCTTGGAGGTTTCGGGGGTGAGGCCTGGTTGCACCAACACGCTAGCGCGAGAATCGGAGCGGGTACTCGGTTCCGCCGGAAGGGTGACTACGAAGCGGGCTCCGCCGCCCTCCGCGTCGCGCAGCTCGACCGTCCCGCCGTGGCTCGAGGCCACGGCCCTGACGATCGCGAGGCCAAGGCCGCTGCCACCGCGCGGGGCGGCGTCGGCGGCGCCGCGGGCGAAGCGCTCGAACACGCGCTCGCGCATGTCGTGGGGCACTCCGGGGCCGCGATCGCCCACCTCGAGCACCGCGCTGTCGCCCTTGCGGCGCACGGACACGGTCACCGGCGTTCCCGCCGGGGTGTGGATGAGCGCGTTCTCGATCAGGTTGCCCGCGAGCCGGTGCAGGTCGTCGCTCACGCCGTGCACCGTCACCGGGGCCGGCAGGTCCAGTGAGACCGGATGGTCGGAGGAGAGCGCGCCGGCCTCGCCCGCCGCCTCGGCGGCGACGGCGGTCAGGTCCACCGAAGCGCGCGGAGCGTCGCGGCCGGCGTCCGCGCGCGCGAGCAGCAGCAGGTCGCCCACGAGCCGCCGCATGCGCCGGGAGGAGCGGAGCGCCGAGTCGGCCATGTCGCGCTGCTCGCCGGCCAGCTCCGCCTCCAGCAGCTCGAGGTTGGCGAGGATGCTCGTGAGCGGGGTGCGGAGCTCGTGCGAGGCGTCTGCCACGAACTTGCGCTGGCGGTCCAGCGTGGCCTCGGTCTCCTCGCGCGCGGCGCTCAGCTCGCGGAGCATGTCCTCGAACGTGTGAGCGAGATCCGAGACCTCGTCGTTCGCCTGCGGCTTGGGGAGCGTGATGTCCGGGTCGCGGGTACGCGCGACCTCGCGCGCGGCGCGCGTGAGCCCGGCGATCGGGCGCATGGCGCGCTGCGCCACCACGAGGCCGCCGAGGAAGGCGAGCAGCGTGCCGCCGAAGGCCCCGAAGGCGAGGAACAAGCGCACGCGGTTGACGGTCTTCTGGATGCTGCCCTCTGGCTTCGCGTACTGCACGTAGCCGATCGGGGTGGTCGCGGCCTGGAGCGGCGCCTCGAAGGCGCCGGTCGGGTCGCCGGAGGGGATGGCCAGCTCGCGCATGGTCACGCGCAGGTCGCCGACGGTCGTGACGCCGCTGATCGGAGGGCCGAGCGCGATCCCCGGGTCGCTCGTCCACTCCCGCGTCTGGCTGAGGTTCACCACGCGCACGATCGCGTCGCCCGCGGCGTAGCCGGCCAGGATGCTCCGGTCGGACTGGCTCAGCTGAAGCCCGCTGGGGCCACGCTCGAGCCGCAGCCGGTCGCCGAGCTCGACCACGCTCGCTCGCAGGTCGTCGTCGAATCCGGCGACGATGCGCCGCTCGGCCACGGTGCCGACGACGACCGCGAACAGGCACAGGATCGCGAAGGTCAGCGCGGAGCTCAGCACCGCGACCTTCAGCTTCACCGGGAGGCGCGTCCTCATGCTTCCCTCAGCACGTAGCCCGCGCCTCGCATGGTGTGGAGGACGCGCGGCTCGCCGCCCGCCTCGAGCTTGCGCCGCACGTTGGAGATGAAGACGTCCACGGTGTTGGTCTCGGCGAACGGGTGGTAGCCCCAGACCTCGTCGAGCAGCGCCTGGCGCGACACCACGATGCGCTCGTTGCGCATCAGGTGCTCGAGCAGCTCGAACTCGCGGGCGGTGAGCTCCAGCTCGCGGTCGCCGCGGTAGACCTCGCGGGTGTCGGGGTTCAGCCTCAGGTCGCCGACCACCAGGAAGGCGCTGCCGCGCGGCGGGCGGCGGCGCAGCAGCGCGCGGATGCGGGCCAGCAGCTCGTCGCGGTCGAACGGCTTCACCAGGTAGTCGTCCGCGCCGGCGTCGAGGCCGTCCACGCGCGCCTCGAGCGCGTCGCGGGCGGTGAGCATCAGGATCGGCACATCGCCCTCGGCGCGCATTCGCCGCGCGACCTCCATGCCGTCGAGCTTCGGAAGCCCGAGGTCGAGCACGACGGCGTCCGGCTCGAACACGCCGGACTGCTCGAGCGCGGACTCGCCGTCGGCGGCCACGCGCACGTCGTAGCCCTCCTTGTCGAGGGAGCGCCGAAGCACGCCGGCGATGTCGGCGTCGTCCTCCACAACGAGCACACGGGGGCGTCCGCTCATGGCACCCAATGGTAGGGAGGGTGCGGGGATCTTCCGTCGAATGCAGGCTTTATGGCCAGCCGCCGACGCAGGAAGCGACGCCCTGCTCGCAGGGCGTGGTGGCCCGATCTCGGGCTGCCGGTCCTCGAACAGCGCCACTGGGACCTGATCGGGCTCGGCCTGGTCGCGTTCGCGGCCTTCTTCGCGTGCGTGTTCTATCTCGACTGGGCCGGCGGCGAGGTGGGGGAGGCGCTGGCCGGCGCGATCCTCTTCATGCTCGGCGGCGTGGGCTACGCGGCGCCCGTCCTGCTGTTCGCGGCCGGCGCGGTGATCGTGATCCGCCCGATGGTCCCGGCGCTGCACCCGCTCAAGACCGGCGCAGCCTGCCTCACGGCTGCGCTGATGCTCGGTCTCGCGGCGGGATCGCTCGGGCTCGGACCGGGCGACACCCCGCGCGACGGTTTCCTGGATGCCGGCTATCTCGAGCATCACGGCGGGCTCGCCGGGGAATCGCTCTTCTGGGCCTCGGCGAAGCTCTTCTCGACCGCGGGCTCCCACATCCTGTTCGCGTTCCTGCTGCTGGCCGGCGTGCTGCTGCTCACGGGCGCGTCGATCGCCGGCGTCGTCACCGCCACGCGCGAGGCGGCCGTGAGCACCACCGAGCGCGTGCGCCGCACGACTCGAGCTCCCTACGGACCGCTTCCACCCATCGTCCCTCCTGAACCGGAGGAGGAGCCGGTGGTTCGCGCGACGCACGTCGAGGTTCCCATTTCCGAAACAGAGGATTTCGAGGAGATCGAGGAGGAGCTCGAGCCGGAGCCGGAACCGGAATACGAGGAGGAGCGGGAGGTCGAGCTGACCCCGATGGGGAACCGCCGCTCGCCGGTGACGGAGTCCGAAGACATCGAGTACCGCATGCCGAAGCTCTCCATCCTGAAGCGCTCGGCCGGCGCCCAGAAGCTCGACACGAAGGGAATCGAGCGGGTGGGGGCGCAGCTCGTGCAGGCGCTCAGCCACTTCAACGTGGAGGCGCGCCTGATCGGGACCGTCGGCGGGCCGCACGTGACCCGCTACGAGCTGCGCCTCGCGCCGGGCATCAAGATGTCGAAGGTCGCCACGCTCAAGGACGACCTCGCCTACGCCCTCGCGGCGGATCAGGTGCGGATCCTCGCCCCGATCCCCGGCAAGCAGGCCGTGGGCGTCGAGGTCCCGAACCGGGTGCGCGCGATGGTGCATCTGGGCGACGTCTTCCAGGACCCGCCGAAGGGCTGGTCGCCGCTGTCGGTCTGGCTCGGGAAGGACATCGCCGGCAAGGCGATCGGCACCGATCTCGCCAAGCAGCCGCACATCCTGATCGCCGGTACCACCGGATCGGGCAAGTCGGGCTGCGTGAACGCGATGCTCTCGAGCGTCCTGCTGCGCTCCTCGCCGAACGAGGTGCGCATGGTGCTGGTCGACCCGAAGCGCGTCGAGCTGAACCACTACGAGGGCATCCCGCACCTGCTCACCCCGGTGGTCACCTCGCCGCGCCTCGCCGCGAACGTGCTCAGCAACCTCATCAAGGAGATGGAGGAGCGCTACGGCGTGATGAGCCGCGCCAAGACGCGCAGCCTCGTGGAGCTGAACCGGGTGCGCGTGCGCACAGGCGAGGCGCCGCTGCCCTACATCCTGTGCGTGATCGACGAGCTCGCGGACCTGATGATGGTCGCGCCCGCCGACGTGGAGGACTCGATCATCCGGCTGGCCCAGAAGTCGCGCGCCGTGGGCATCCACCTCGTCCTCGCCACGCAGCGCCCGAGCGCCGACGTCATCACGGGGATGATCAAGGCGAACGTGCCCGCGCGCATCGCCTTCGCGGTCTCCTCCCAGACCGACTCGCGCGTGATCCTCGACCAGAACGGCGCGGAGTCGCTGCTCGGGCAGGGCGACATGCTGTTCCGCCCGGCCGGCGAGTCGCGCACCGCGCGAATCCAGGGCGCGTTCATCGCGGAGGAGGAGATCGAGCGGGTCACGGAGCACTGGCGCCGCCAGGGCGAGCCCGAGCTCCAGGAGGAGCTGCTCGAGGCGGTGGAGAGCGAGGACTCCGGCGACGGGCCGGACGCCGACTTCGACCCGGACCAGGACGACCTGCTCGGCGACGCCATCGCCACCGTCGTGCAGATGGGCACCGCCTCGACCTCGATGCTCCAGCGCCGCCTGCGCGTGGGCTACACGCGCGCGGGGCGGCTGATCGACATGATGGAGAGGCGCGGCGTGATCTCCGGATACGAGGGCTCCAAGGCCCGCCAGGTGCTGATCACCGAGGCCGATCTGCCCCGCGTACTCGAGGCACTGGGCGAGCCCGCCGTGCCGGACCCGTCGAGGACTAGCCCTTCAGTCACAATACGCGCCAATGCCGAGCATTGGCGAAACGCTGCGGGAGGCTCGGATGCGGCAGCGTCTCGACATCGCCGACGTCGAGGCGCGGACCAAGATCCGGGCGAAGTACCTGCGCGCGCTCGAGAACGAGGAGTTCGGGATGCTCCCCGGCCCGACCTTCGTCAAGACCTTCCTGCGCACCTACGCGGAGACGCTCGGCCTCGACCCGCACCTGCTGGTCGAGGAGTACCGGGCCAACTACGAGCGCGACGACGAGCTCGAGCCTCCAGTCGCTGGGCCCGCCCACCCTCGCCGGGCGCGACCGGCGCCCCGCGGCCCGCGGTTCGGCCCGGGCTCGCTCGCCGCTGGTCGCGCCGTGGCGGTCCTCGGCGCCCTGGTGGCGATCGGCCTGCGAGCGCGACGACGGCGGCGACGACAGGCGGAGCGCCCCGAGACGACACGCGAGGAGCGCGACCGCCCCCAGCCAGAGCCGAAGCCGCCGCCGCCCAGGCGGGTCGCGCTGAGGATCATCCCGCCGACGCCCACCTACGTCTGCGTCGACCGCGGCACCGGCACGCCCGTGCTGTTCGAGAACACGATCGACGCTCCGCAGACGTTCAGGGGGAAGGCGTGCGCGTGAACCTCGGCAAGCGGACGTCCAGCTCCGATGAACGGCAAGCCCGTGAGGTGACCCCGGGGCCGGACCCGGTCGGCTTCGAGTTCACGCCGCGGCCGCGCCAGCTGCCCCTCGGCGAGCGGCCCTGTGCGTCCTCCGTGAGCGCACGCGCCGGCATCGTCGTGACCGGCACCGAGGTGCTGACCGGCCGCGTGCAGGACCGCAACGGCCCCTGGCTCTCCGACCGGCTGCTCGAGCTGGGCGTGGAGCTCGCCCACGTCACGATCTGCGGCGACCGCCCGGAGGACATCGAGGCGCAGCTGCGCTTCATGGCGGAGCAGGACGTCGACCTGATCCTCACGAGCGGCGGACTGGGCCCGACCGCCGACGACATGACCGTCGAGATGGTGGCGCGCTTCAGCGGCCGCGAGCTCATGCTCGACGAGGAGCTCGAGCAGCAGCATCTACGCGATCCTGGAGCCGCTGATGGAGCGCTTCCGGCACTGGGACCCCGAGGCGATGAGGGCGGCCAACCGCAAGCAGGCGCTGATCCCCGAGGGCGCGACGTGATCGACCCGGTCGGCACGGCCCCCGGCGTGATCGTGCCCGGCGACCCGGCCGTCGTCGTGCTGCCCGGGCCGCCGCGCGAGCTTCAGCCGATGTGGCGCGTGGCGGTCGAGAGCGAGCCCGTGCAGCGCGCCATCGCCGCCCGGACCGAGTACGACCAGTCGACCGTGCGCATGTTCGGCCTCCCCGAGTCGGGCCTCGCCGAGACGCTGCGCGAGGCCGAGCGCGAGGTCGACGGCTTCGAGCAGCTCGAGATCACGACCTGCCTGCGGCGCGGCGAGATCGAGATGGTCACGCGCTACGAGCCCGAGGCGGAGGCGGCCTACACGGCCTGATGGCGCTCGTCCGCGAGCGCCACGCGCGCGAGATCTTCTCCGAGGACGGCTCGCGCATCGACGATCTGGTGGCGGAGCTGCTGGCGGGCCGCCGGCTCGCCACCGCCGAGTCCTGCACCGCCGGCCTGCTGGCCGCGCGGCTCACCGACCGGCCAGGCTCCTCCGCGTACGTGGAGGGCGGCGTGGTCGCCTACGCGAACGAGGCGAAGACAGAGCTGCTCGGCGTCGACCCGAGCTGATCGAGCGCGCATGGGGCGGTGTCCGAGCAGGTGGCCGAGGCCATGGCGGACGGCGCCCTCGGCGCTTCGACGCAGACACCGCGATCTCGATCACGGGCATCGCGGGACCCGACGGCGGCAGCGAGGAGAAGCCCGTCGGGACGGTCTGCTGGAGCGTTAAGCTGGCCGACGGGCGCGCGATCACCCGCACGGTGCGGCTGCCCGGTGACCGAGCGACATCCGCGACCGCTCCACCACCGTCGCGATGCACCTGCTGCGACGCGCTCTCACGGGCGCGGAGGACGGCCGCCGGTGAGCGGCCCGCGTGCGCGCATGTTCCTCGCACTCGACCTCCCGGCGGGAGCGCGGGAGGAGCCTCGCCGGTGGCGTGACGACCTGGTCGAGGGGCGACGGACCTTCGCCCGGTCCGAGCGGAGGCGCTGCACGTGACGCTCGTGTTCCTCGGCTGGCAGGACGAGGCGGCCGCCGACGCATCGCCGAGTCCACCTTCGGCGCGCGCCCGCCGGCTGCCGCGCCGCTCCTGACGCCGACCGGCGTGCGGGCGCTGCCGCCGCGCGACCCGCGCCTGTTCGCGCTCGACCTCGAGGATGAGGGCGGGCGCGCGGCCGCGTTGCAGGCGGCGGTGTCGGACGCGCTCGAGGCCGGGCACTTGTACAGCCCGAAAAGCGGCCCTTCTGGCCGCACATCACCCTGGCGCGCGTCAAGCGCGGCGAGCGGCGCGTACCGCCGCTCAGGCACGCCACCGCCGGCCAAGCCCTTCACGGGGGGGAGCTGACCCTCTACCGCTCGACGCTGCGCCCCCAGGGCGCGCTCTACGAGCCGCTTGCGCGTACGGTTGCCGGAGACGCGCCGTGATCCACCGGGCCGCCGCGACCGGCTTCGCGCGCTCGGCCGCCGCCTACGAGCGGGGCCGGCCCGGCTATCCCGCCGCCGCGCTCGAGCCGCTGGGCGTGGCGCCCGGGTTCCCGTGCTCGACCTGGCGGCCGGGAGCGGGAAGCTCACGCGGGCGCTCGTGGAGAGCGGCGCGGCGGTGATCGCCGTCGAGCCGGTGGCCGAGATGCGGGCCGCGCTGCCGACCGCCGCCGAGTCCTCGACGGGACCGCGGAGGCGATCCCGCTCGACGACGCCGTCGGTGGACCTCGTGACGGTCGCGCAGGCCTTTCACTGGTTCGACGGCGACGCCGCGCTCGCCGAGATCCACCGCGTGCTGCGGCCGGGCGGCCGCCTGGCGCTGCTGTGGAACCGCCGCGCCGAGGACGACCCGCTGAACCAGGCGCTCGAGCGCTGCTGGCGCCTCACCGCGCCGGCGTGCCGACGCACCGGGCGGCCGGCGGGCGGCCTTCGAGCGCAGCCGCTGTTCGGCCCGCTCGAGGAGCACCTCTTCGACAACGCGCAGATGCTGGACGCCGACGGCCTCGCCGACCGATCGCCTCGATCAGCGTTCTCGCGTCGCTGGCGGACGACGCTCTTAGCCGTGTGGATCGCGGGCCTGCCTGCGCGGTTCGCGGGTCCGGTCCGACGCCTACGCAGCGAGGACGTCCCGGCTATGCGGGCCGCCCGCGGTCGAGGAGGCGCCAGCCCAGCCGTCGACGGAGCGCGCGGTGTTCGAGAGCACGACGGCCGCCGGTCGCGCTCAGGCCGAAGCCGGCGAAGCTCCGAAACCCCCAGGTGCCGCCGTTGTGCCAGATCACCGAGCTCTTGCGCGCGGCGGCGCACGATCAGCCAACCGAGGCCGATGCTCAGTCGCCGGTTGATGCGTGCGCCGGCGCTGCGCGAGCAGGAGCGCCGGGCCCGGGCGCTCGGCCCCCGGGGAGAGGGAGGCAGCGGAGGAAGGCCGATCATGCTCCGCCGCGTTGGACGGAGCTCCCGCCGCGGGCATGAGGTCCTCGATCGGCGGGCGCGGCCGGCCTCGGCGCGAGTGGCCTTGGATCGCGGGCGGTCCGGGCGCCAGCTTCGTTGCGTGGAGCCCTAGCGGGCCGGAGCGCTCGGCAGCAGCTCGCCGTACGGCTCCGGCGGCGCCGCCAGGCGTGCCGAGGAGGCCGAGCCGATGCTCGAGTCGCGCAGCCGGCCGCCCGGGGCGCGGCGGGCCGGTGTCCCAGGAGCTCCGCGTAGCGACCGGCTCGACGTCGCTCCAGGGTCGCGCTCGCCGCCCGAGCGCGACAGGAGCTCCCGGCGGGCGAGCGGGCGCGGCGTGTTCGGCAGCCCGCTGCGGTGGGTGGCGAGCTCGAGAAGGGTCGGCTCCCGCTCCCGCCATGCCGGGACGGGTCCGTCGAGATGCCGCGAGAGCGGGTCCTCGAGCCCCACCTCGCCGCGCAGGTGCATGTCGGCCAAGAGCACGCCAGTGAAGGCCTTCGTGATCGAGCCGATCTCGAACAGCGTGTCCGCGTCCGGCCGCGGACCGGCGGCCGCCAGCCCTCGGCGACGGTCGCGCCGGCCGCGGTCACAGCCGCGGCGAGCGAGCGGTGCCCTTGCCGTCCGGCGCGCTCGAGGAGGTCCCGCATGTGACCGATTCTGTCCGAGACCGTAGCCTCCACGTATGGAACAGCGTCTGAGCCTGGTGACGCTCGGAGTCCGGGACCTGGCGCGGGCGCGGCGTTCTACGAGGCGCTGGGGTGGACGACGCGCGCCGATCCCGGCGACGACGTGGTCTTCTTCCAGGCCGGCGGGATGATCGTGGCGCTGTGGGACCGCGCGCGGCTGGCCGAGGACAGCGGCGTCGAGGACTCCGGCGGCTGGGGCGGCATCACGCTGGCCTACAACGTGCGCTCTCCCGAGGAGGTGGACGCCGTCACCGACGAGGCCCGCGCCGCAGGCGCAGCGATCGTGCGCGAGCCCGCGAAGACGTTCTGGGGCGGCTACTCCGCCGCCTTCACCGACCCGGACGGCCATCCCTGGGAGGTGGCCCACAACCCGCACTGGACGATCGCGCGACGACGGCTCGGTCGAGCTGCCGGCATGACGCGGCGGCTCGCGATCGCTGCCGTGGCGCTCGGAATCCCGCTGCTCGCTGCCGACGCGGCGATGGCGTGCTCGTGCGTGCCGCCCAGGCCGCGCGCGATGCTGGCCGAGGCCGATGGGGCGTTCGTCGGCCGGCTGCTCGCCGTTCGGGTGGTGGACCCGCCCGCGGAGGGCGAGCCGATCGGCACCGGCGACCCGACCGACTACGTCTACCGCGTGGGTCGTGTCTACAACGGCGGCCCGGGGTTGCGCCGCGGCCGGAGGGTGAGGGTGCGGAGCGTCCGCTCGGGGGTCACCTGCGGCCTTCCGCGCGGTCGCGGCAGGCTGTTCGGGCTGTTCCTGCAGCGCGAGGGCGGGCGCTGGCACTCGGGCCTGTGCCAGGTGGTCACGCCCCGCCAGATGCGGCGCGCGGCGGAGGCGGGCCCGGCCGCCGCCGGCTCCGCCCCGGACTGCGCCTAGCCGCCCCCGTCTTCAAGGCCCCGGCGTCAGCTCGATGACGGGGATGCGCCTGGGGGCGCGCTTGCGGTACTGGACCCAGCCCGGGTAGATCTCGATTCCGCGCTCGTACCAGCGCTCGCGCTCCTCGCCGTCCAGCTCGCGCGCGACCATGTCGTGCTCGTGGCCGTCGAAGAGCAAGCGCGTGCGCGGGTTGGCGCGCAGGTTGTGGTACCAGGCCGGGTTGTTGCGCTGGCCGTAGTTCGAGGCGATCACGACCAGCCGGCCGTCGCCGCACGGGATCGCCAGCACGGGCGAGGTCCGCTCGGCGCCGCTTTTGGCGCCGGTGGTGGTGAGCCAGGCCACCGGCAGGCCCGCCAGCCAGGACGTGAACGTGGCCCGGCCGCGAGTGAGCTTGAAGACCGCGCGGTCGATCAGGTGCAGCGTGCGCGCGTAGAACAGGGAGAGCGGCTTCCAGCCCGCGGAGCGGCGGATGGCGCGCCTCAGGACGTTGGAATCGGCGTGGCTGTACATGGGGCGAGTATCCATCCGACCGTGCTCCTACGTTGTGACCTCAAGACTTAGAGGAGAACACAACCATGGAGAAGGAGCAAGAGAAGGCCGCCAAGGCGCGTGAGGCAGCGCTGAAGGGTGCGCTCACCCAGATCGAGCGGACCTTCGGGGCGGGCTCGATCATGAAGATGGGGGACCCCGCGGCCCAGGTGCAGGTCGCGGCGGTGCCCACGGGCGCCCTGTCGCTCGACCTGGCGCTCGGCGTCGGCGGGGTGCCGCGCGGGCGCATCGTCGAGGTTTTCGGGCCGGAGTCGTCCGGTAAGACGACGCTGATCTACCACGTGCTCGCCAACGCACAGAAGAGCGGGGGCATCTGCGCGTTCATCGACGCGGAGCACGCGATGGACCCGGTGTACGCGAAGCGGATCGGCGTGGACGTCGACGAGCTGCTCGTGTCCCAGCCCGACCACGGCGAGCAGGCGCTCGAGATCGCCGACCTCCTGATCCGCTCGGGCGCGGTCGACGTGGTGGCGATCGACTCGGTCGCGGCGCTCACGCCGAAGGCGGAGCTCGAGGGAGCGATGGGCGACCAGACAGTGGGCCTCCAGGCCCGCATGATGTCCCAGGCGATGCGGAAGTTGGCCGGCAACCTGAACCGCGCCAACACGCTCTGCATCTTCACGAACCAGATCCGCGAGAAGATCGGCGTGATGTTCGGCTCGCCGGAGACGCAGCCGGGCGGCCGGGCGCTCAAGTTCTATTCCTCGCAGCGCCTCGACATCCGTCGCATCGAGACGCTCAAGGAGGGCACCGAGGCGGTCGGGAACCGGGTGCGCGTCAAGGTGGTCAAGAACAAGGTCGCGGCGCCGTTCCGCCAGGCCGAGTTCGACATCGAGTACGGCCAGGGGATCAGCTCGGAGGGCTGCATCCTGGACCTCGGGATCGAGCACAACATCGTCCAGAAGTCCGGCTCGTTCTTCTCGTACGGGGACGAGCGGCTCGGGCAGGGCCGCAACAACGTGAAGGGCTACCTCCGCGAGAACCCGAACGTGGCCAAGGAGATCGAGCGCAAGATCTACGAGGCGCTCGGCCTGGAGCCGGCCTCGCCGTTCGGAGTGGTGGAGACGCCGCCGCCCGGCGACGAGGAGGTCGCCGGCGGGACCCCGGAGGTCGAGATCCCGGAGGAGCAGGCCGCCTAAGCCGTGAGACGCACGGAGAGCGAGCGGGCGATCGACCTGGCCTACAAGGCGGTCGCCCGCCGTGACCTCACCGTCGCCGAGCTGCGCGCTCGGCTCGAGCGCAAGCACGTGCCGCCTGAAGCGATCGACGATGCGGTCGCGGAGCTGGAGGAGACGGGCTTCCTCGACGACGCCCGCTATGCGAGCCAGTTCGCGGAGGACAAGCGCGAGCTCGAGCAGTGGGGCACGGAGCGGATCGCGAGCGACCTCCGGCGCCGCGGCATAGCGGCGCAGCTGATCGACGCGGCGGTGTCGCATCACAGCCGCGACTCCGAGATCAGGACGGCGCTGATCCTGCTCGGACAGCGCTACCGAGAGGCCCCGCAGGACGACCGCGAGCGCGACCGCGCCTGGCAGATGCTGGTGCGCCGGGGCTACTCGCCCGAGATCGCCTACGACGCGATCAGGGCCTGGGAGCGCGCCGAGCGCGAGCGCCGCCGCGCCGCGTAGGGCCCGCTGCTTCGGTCACGCTTTCCCGAGCAGCCGCGCGGCCTCCAGCGTGTCGGTGAGGATCTGCAGGCGGCAGACCTCCTCGTCGCCGCGGAAGCGCCAGATGTGCACCACCGGGAGCTGTGCGCTCTTGTCGCCCTTCTTGACGTCGGTGTGACCCAGCACGACGACGCTGTCGCCGTTCTCGAAGAACTCGTCGGCGCTGAGGTTGAACTCGTCCCAGGCGCCCACGGCCTGCTGGAGCACCTGGAGCGCACTGTCCCTGCCCTCGTGCGTCCCGCCGCCCGGCATGTCCTCCGAGTTCCCGCCCTCCCAGGTGAAGTCGTCCGTCCAATTCGACAGCGCGCCCTCGACGTCCCCCTGGGAGAACTGCTCGTAGCGCTCGCGGAGTAGATCGGCCTTGCCTGCCATATCCGCGCTCCTTTCCGTAGCCGGTGAACGGCTCTCACATAGCCGTGGCACGACGTGCTCAAACCCGGGTTTTTCGGGTAGACCAGATGCATGGCTATGGCACTTCGTCGTTCAGGTCGGGCGGGGCTGGCAGCGCGGCGCGGCATGTGGGGAGTTGCCCGCGTCGTTCGCCTGATCACCTCGGTGATCGTCGGGCTGATCGTGGTCGGGATCGTGCTGGTGCTGCTCGAGGCCAACCGGGACAACGCCATCGTCGACTGGCTCGTCGGCGCCGCCGACTTCCTCAGCCAGCCGTTCCACGGCATCTTCACGCCTGACGGCAGGAAGGCCCAGGTCGCGGTCAACTGGGGTCTCGCCGCGGTGCTCTACGCGATCGTGGGCGGTCTGATCGCGCGCATGCTCCGTCGCTAGGCGCGCGTGCAGAAAACGCGGTTGCCAGTCTCGCCTTGTGGAGTTAGTCTCCAGTGAAGCGGCCGGCGTGACCGGCGCGAGACCCAAAAGACGAGCAAATCGCCGATTTTGTGCTTCATCTGAACGTGATCCTGCCAACCACCTGCGACCGTCCCGAAAGGAGTGCTCGGGAGGGTCCGTAGCCGTCTGCAGTCTCGTGGCCCCATGCCGCACCGCTCAACGAACTGACAGTTGAGACCCGGCGCCCCTGCGCGTCGTGTGAGGAGACCGAGATGGAGATCGTGTTGGCGGCCCTGGTCGCGGCGGCGGTCGCGGTGGCGGTGGTGATGCTCGTGCAGCGCCCGCGCGCCGTGGGGGCCGGAGCGCCCGCCGCGCCGGCCGCGCGTGAGGCCCCGGCCGCGAGCGAGCCGCGCCCGGCGGCCCCGACGGGGCGCGACGGACTCGAGGAGGAGCTCCTTGCGCGCCGGTCCGAGCTCGCGAGGATCGAGGAGCGGCTGCGGGCGAAGGAGGGCTCGCTCGACCTTCAGGCGCACGAGCTCGCGGAGCGGGAGCGCTCGCTCGAGGACAGGCGGCGCAACCTCGACCACACGCGCGAGGAGCTCAAGACCGAGAAGGCGAGGCAGCTCCGTGAGCTCGAGCGGGTGTCCGGCCTCAGCGCCGGGCAGGCGAAGCAGCTCCTGATGCACGAGCTCGAGGACAACCTGCGCCACGACAGCGCGCGCATGATCCGGCAGGTGGAGGAGGAGACCCGCCGCGATGCGGACCGCCGCTCACGCAACATCCTCGCCGCAGTGATGCAGCGGGTCGCGTCGAGCCACACCGTGGAGACGACGGTGTCGGTGGTCGAGCTGAAGTCCGACGAGCTGAAGGGCCGGATCATCGGCCGCGAGGGCCGGAACATCCGCGCGCTCGAGACGCTCACCGGGATCGACTTCATCATCGACGACACGCCGGGCGCCGTCCTCCTGTCGGGGTTCGACGGGGTGCGCCGCGAGATCGCCCGGCTCACCCTCGAGAAGCTGCTCCAGGACGGCCGCATCCACCCTGCTCGGATCGAGGAGGCGTTCCATCAGGCCAGGTCGGAGATCGACCAACACGTGGTCGAGGTGGGGGAGCAGGCCGTGTTCGAGGCGAACGTGGGCTCACTCCACCCGGAGCTCGTGAAGCTCCTCGGCCGCCTGAAGTTCCGCACGAGCTACGGGCAGAACGTCCTCCATCACTCGATCGAGTGCGCGCGGCTCGCGGGGATGCTCGCCGCCGAGCTGGGCGGCGACCCGCGCTGCGCGGCGCGCGCGGCGCTGTTGCACGACATCGGCAAGGCCGTGTCGCACGAGAGCGAGGGCCCGCACGCGCTCGTGGGCGGCGAGCTGGCGCGCCGCTACAAGGAGACGGAGGCCGTGGCCCACGCCATGGAGGCTCACCACAACGAGGTCGAGCCCCAGACCGTCGAGGCCGTGATCGTCCAGATCGTCGACGCGCTGTCCGGCGCCCGCCCGGGCGCGCGCGGGGAGTCGCTCGAGCACTACGTGAAGAGGCTCCACGAGCTGGAGGAGATCGCCTGCCGGCACCCCGGCGTGGACAAGGTCTACGCGATGCACGCCGGACGCGAGATCCGCGTGATCGTGCACCCGGAGGAGATCGACGACGACGCCGCGACGCTCCTCTCGCACCAGATCGCCCGCGACGTCGAGAAGGAGCTCGAGTACCCGGGCCAGATCAAGGTCACGGTGATCCGCGAGAGCAGGTCCACGGACTACGCGCGCTAGATGGAGCGCCTGGTGCTATGGCGCGGCCTCGACGACTGGCGCGCCGACGGGGCGTACGTGCGGATCGAGGACGGCCGGATGAGCGCCCACGGCACCCAGTTCGGCCCCGACCCGTATCGGCTGGACTACCACCTGCGAACCTGCGCGGACCTCGTGACGGAGACGCTCGAGCTGTCCCTGCTGCGGGGCGGGGCGCTGAAGCGCCTCCTCCTCGCGCGCAGGCCGGACGGGAGCTGGACGGCCGACGACAGGCCGCTGCCCGATGTGGAGGGCGCGCTCGACTGCGACCTCGGCCTGTGCCCGCTCACGAACACCATGCCGGTGCTCCGCGAGCGGCTCCTGGACCCCGGCGCCGAGCCGCGCGAGTTCGTCATGGCCTGGGTGGCGGTCCCGGACCTGACCGTCCACCGCTCCGAGCAGCGCTACGAGCCGATCGACGAGCACCACGTGCGCTACGTGGGGCGCCACCGCTCCTTCGTGGGGGAGCTGGAGTTCGACGACGACGGCCTCGTCGTCCACTATCCGGAGCTGGCCGAGCGCGTATCCTCGGCGCCGTGAAGCGCTACCACCTGACCACCTTCGGGTGCCAGATGAACGAGCACGACTCGGAGCGCATGAAGGGCATGCTCGAGTCGCTCGGGTACAGCGAGGCCGGCGACCGCGAGGGCGCGGACCTGATCCTCTTCAACACCTGCTCGATCCGCGAGAAGGCCGACAACAGGCTCACCGGGCACCTGGGCGAGGCGAAGCGCCTCAAGGCCGAGGACCCCGAGCGCGTGATCGGGATCGGCGGCTGCTGGTCGCAGTCGCTGAAGGACGAGGTGTTCGAGCTGTTCCCGTTCGTCGACGTGGCGTTCGGCCCCGGCCAGGTTCACAAGCTCGCCGAGTTCCTCACGAGCGACAGCATCAGCGCGCAGGGCTTCTTCGAGTTCGAGGGCTTCACCGGCCACCTGCCGATGAAGCGCGAGCGCGAGTTCCAGGCATGGGTGCAGATCTCGGTGGGCTGCAACTGCCGCTGCTCGTACTGCATCGTGCCCTCCACGCGCGGCCGCGAGGTCTCACGGCCGCCGGAGGAGATCGTCGCCGAGGTCGAGCGAGTGGCGGCCGAGGGAGTGAGGGAGGTAACGCTGCTGGGGCAGAACGTGTGCTCATACGGACGCGACCTGCCGAGGGGGTCCAAGGCGACCTTCGCGGAGCTGCTCGCGATGGTCGATTCCGTGGACGGGGTGGAGCGCATTCGCTACACGAGCCCGCACCCGAAGGACATCCGCCAGGACGTGATCGCGGCGCACGCCGAGCTGCCCGGCGTGTGCGAGCACATCCACCTGCCGCTCCAGTCCGGCTCCACGCGGATCCTCAAGGCGATGCGGCGCACGTACAACCGCGAGCGCTACCTGGACCGGGTGGCGATGATCCGCGAGCTCGTGCCGGACTGCTCGCTCACCACGGACATCATCGTCGGCTTCCCGGGCGAGACCGAGGACGACTTCGCCGAGACGCTCGACGTGGTCGAGCAGGTGCGCTACGACTCGGCCTTCACGTTCATCTACTCGCCGCGCCGCGAGACGGAGGCGGCCACGCTTCCTGACCAGGTACCGCACGACGTCGCCAGTGAGCGGATGGGGCGCCTCGTGGACGCGGTGCAGCGCCACGCCACCGAGCGCGCGCAGCGATTCGTCGGCCGGACGATGGACGTGCTCGTGGAGGGGCCGTCGCGAACCGACCCGTCGAGGCTGCGCGGCCGCACGCGCCACAACAAGACCGTGAACTTCAGCGGCGTGGCCGCGGCGGGCGAGCTGGCCGACGTCGAGATCGCCTCGGCCACCAGCACCACGCTGGCGGGCGAAGAGCTACTGCTTGCTCGGCTCGGGTAGCTCGGCGCGCAGCGACTCGATCTCGGCCTGAAGCGACTCGATCCCGGCCCGCAGCTCGCGCTCCGTGAGGGCGTGAACCTGCGCCTGGCGCTCGCTCTCGTCGCGCAGGGCGGCAAGGGCGGCGCGGGCGGCCTCGGCGCGCCGGTCGGCGTCCGCCGTGACCTCGAGCTGCTCGCGCGCCTCGGCGAGCGCCCGCTCGAGCTCCTCGACGCGTCCCGTGTCGGCGGGCGCGGCGGAGGTCGTCTCGGCGCGTGCCGTCTCCAGCTCCTCCGTGAGCCTGGCGCGCAGCGCCTCGAGCTCCCTCTGGTTTCGCTCGCGCTCGGCGTCGATCGCCGCCGCGGTGCGCTCCCGCTCGGCCTCGACCTCCTCGACGCGCTTGGCGCGCTCGGCCTCCAGCTGCTCGTCGTGCTTCGCCCGCAGCGAGGTCAGCGCCTGCTGCGCGCTCGCCCGCTCGGCGCGCAGCGCCTCCTCGGCGGCCGTCTCCGCCGCCGCCATGTCGCGCTCGTGCTCCAGGCGCAGCGACGAGATCGCCTCCTCGCGCTCGCGGTCGGCGGCGGAGGCCGAGTGGTCGCTTTGCGCGGCGAGCTTCGCCCTCGTCTCGTCGCGTGCGACGAGTGCAAGCGCCAGCTCCTCGCGCAGCCGGGACAGCTCCCGGTCGGCGGCGTCGCCGGCTGCGGGAACGCTCGCGGAGGGGTCCGCGGACTCGGCGGGCGCGGCGGGCTCCTCGGCCGTGCCGCCGTCGGGCGGCACGATCACCGTGCTCACCGACTGGCTGGCGCCTTGGGCCGGCTCTGCCATGAACACAAGCGTGTCTAGCAGCTTCGCGATCTGACTGCGAGCCGCCAGTGCGGGTCGTACCGGCAGCTTGGTCATCACGGCGATGTCGCTGAGGCCGAGCGAGTCGGCCGGATCGGCAACCGCGAGCACGAGGGCGCCGTCGTCGGCGAAGCCCACGGGCGCCGCCAGATAGCGCTTCGCCGCGCTCTCGCGCAGGAGCGCGGCGGCGGAGCTGTCCACCGCGAACTCGGTCAGGTCGATGTGCTCGAGGCCGTAGCGCTCCGCGAGAGCGCGCGAGAGCTGGTCCTCGGTGATCGCGCCGCTGTCCAGCATGACCTTCTCGGGCGTCTGCCCCGAACGGGCCGCCTGGACGGCCTCCTCCGCCTTCTGCTCGCTGACGAAGCCGAGCTCTACGAGGATGTCTGACAGGAAGCGCCTCCCGGCGCCGCTGAGTGTGGGCGCCGTCACGCCAGGGCGGGACAGTGGCGGTCCGCTGGCGGGGCTCGCGATCGTGCCCGTGAGCGGGTCGGCGCTCACACGCTCCCCTTCGACGGAGCCGTCCCGAGCGGCGTCCCGTTGCGCCGTGCGGGCGCTGACTGCGCCGAGGTCTCGGCCAGCTCGAGCGCCTCTTGGGGGAATCCGCGTCGGCGAGACGCTGGATGCCGTAGGAGAGCTCGAGCGAGGCGGGCCGCCCGGCGGTGAGGCGCTCGAGCGAGCGCTCGAAGCGCCCGAGGAACGCGAGCGCGCCGTCGGGGCCCTTGCAGCCCACGAGGACGGCGCTGAGGGCGTCGGTGGACACGTGCGCGAGGTAGTCGGTTCGGCGGATCGCGCCGCTCAGCACCTCGGCGACGTCCTTGAGCAGAAGGTTGGCCATGGCCTCGCCGTAGCGGTCGACGAGCGCGTCGCGTTCGCACACGTGGCAGACGACCACGTACGACTCGACCGTCCCGCGCTTGGCGAGCTCGTGCTCGCGCTCGATGGAGGCGACGAGCGTCTCCCGGTTCGGCAGGCCGGTGATCGGGTCCGTGGTCGTGCGGTCGCGCGCCAGCTCGGCGAGGCGGCGGAGCTCGGCGCGTGCCGAGATGCTCTCCCACTCGTAGGACAGGAGCCGGGCGCCGATGAGGATCAGCTGTGCCGCCTCGCGCGGGGGCGCCTCGCCGGCGGGGCCGCTCGCGAGCAGCACGCCGACGACGCTGCCGTCCGCGGCGTCGAGCGGCGCCGCGACCCAGTTCGCCGGACCGAGCGCCGCCAGGGCGTCGCCGTCGAGCAGATCGCCGGCGGCGGGCCCATTGCTGGGCACGGCGCGCGCGAGCGGGATCATGGTGCCGCGCTCGACCATGCCGCCGCGTGCGTCGACGATGCGGCACTTGCCCTCGTCCCAGTCGACCTGCCCGAGCACGAGACTGCCTCCCGGGGAGGCGCCTTCGAGCAGGTCGAGGACCGCCGTGGCGGCATCGGCAAAGCTGCCGAAACGCCGCGCGGCGAGGCGGGACAGGGCGTCGAGGGTCTGGGTGCTCATGGTTCCCCAGTCTCCATCGGCCAAAGAGGGGTCGCGCCAAAGGGGCGAGCGGGGAACTGCTAGAGCGCTGCCGCCACGTCGGCGAGCGCGTCACGTGCCCCGAGCAGGCCGCCGGTGCCGACCCATTCCTGGCCGGCGCGCACAACGAGCACTTCCTGGCCCCCGCTGCCCTCCTTGAGCCCGAGTTCGTTCAGGAGTGACGCGGCGAACGATCCCGGCCCCAGGTCGAACTCACGGACGCGCGAGACGAACCTCACCGAGAGGTCGCGCCCGGCTATCGCTTCCTTCACCTTCGCGACGCGGTTGTCCCAATCGATCAGGAGCTGCTCGGCGTCGTTCGTGCGCCCGAGCGCCTCGCCGTGGAGGCGCAGGTTGAGGATCCAGTCATAGCCCTCGCTCATCACGGTTGGGGCGATCTTCTTGAGCTCGTCGTACGCGTCGCCCTGGAACTCCTTGGCGCCGAGTATCAGGTCGGGCTCGATCGCCTCGATCTGCCCGAGGGCGAACGAGTCCAGGACCTCGACGCCGCGCACGGCGGGGCGCAGGTAGCTCGGCGGGCGCCCGCCCTCGATCAGCGCCGCAACGGGCCGGACACCGAGCGCGGAGGTGTCACCCAGCGCGTCGTAGGTCAGCGTCAGCGGCCGCTCGGCCTGCCCGGGCACCTTCGTGCCGGTCAGCTCGTCGAGCGCGTGCTGCACCTTGAGCGGGCGCGCGGTCTCCTTGGACTCGTCGAAGCCCGACTCCTGGCAGCCCGCGAGCGCGCCCATCAGGGCAAGAGCTATGAGAATGCGAGCGCGCACCGCCGGTATTACTAGCGATCGTGGCCGCCCCGGAACCCCTCATAGCGATCTTCGGCCCGACCGGGGTGGGGAAGACGTCCGTGGCGATCGAGCTGGCGGAGCGCCTGCGCGCGCGCGGCGAGGATCCGGTGGCGATCTCGGCGGACGCCCTTCAGGTCTACCGCGGGCTCGAGCTCCTCACGGGCGTGGCGACGTCCGAGGAGCAGGAGCGGCTCGAGCACCGGCTGGTCTCGTTCGTCCCGGTCACGGAGACCTTCTCCGCCGGGCAGTTCGCGGCGCTGGCCCACGCCGAGATCGATGCCGCGCTGGAGGCGGGGCGGCGTCCGATCGTCGTGGGCGGGACGGGCCTGTACCTCCAGGCGGCGCTCACGGACCTGGAGCTGCGGCCGCCGCCGCCCCCCGGAGTGCGCGAGCGCCTCCTTGCCGAGCTCGAGGCGCGCGGCCCGGAGGCGCTCCACGCCGAGCTCGCCGAGCGCTCGCCGGCGGCGGCGGCCGCGGTCGAGCCGAGCGATCGCACGCGCGTCGTGCGCGCCCTCGAGCTGCTCGAGATGGGGGAGGAGCCGGCTCCCGCCGGGGCGGAGTCGCGCCTGTGGACGGCGGAGCTTCGCCGGCCCACCGTGCTGTGCGGGCTGACGATGGAGCGCCGCGACCTCTACGAGCGCATCGACGCGCGCGTGGACGCGATGGTCGCGGCGGGGGCGGGCGAGGAGGTGCGGCGGGCGGATGCCGCGGGCGCATCGCCGACGGCGCGAAAGGCGCTCGGGTTCGAGGAGCTGCTGCGCGACGACGTCGACGCGATGAAGCGCCGCACCCGCAACTACGCGAAGCGCCAACTTACGTGGATGCGGCGCCTCCACGGCATTCGCGTGTTCGATGCGCAGGTAGGCTTCCCGCTCACCCTGGAGGAGGACTTGTGAAGCGTCTCGCCCTGCTGGCCACGGTGGCTGCCTGTTTGGCCGCCGCCGGACCCGCCACTGCCGTTCGCGATTTCTCGGGCACGGCGCTCAACATCATCCCGTCGGGCCAGTACGGCGCCCTTCCGGTGCCGAGCAAGGCGAGCCAGCAGGCGCGCATGTACGACGGGCTCACGCCTCTCTTCGACGACGTGCGCACGCGCGACCTCACGCGCTACTTCAAGTCCGAGAAGCTGGGCACCAAGGGCCAGGGCCGCATGAAGCGCGAGCCCGTGCCGCGCGCCGGCGTCCGCATCCTGCGCGACAAGTTCAACGTGCCGCACATCTACGGCCGCACGAACGACGACGTCACATGGGGCGCGGGCTGGGCGCTCGCGCACGACCGCGAGCTCTTGCTCGAGCAGGCGCGCTACAACTCGCGCGTCGCCGTGATCGACGCGCCCGGGCTGAACGCGATCGGCCTCGTCGTCGGCCTGAAGAACTTCCAGCCGAGCGCGCAGACCGAGCGCGAGCTCGGCAAGGAGGTCGGGAAGCTCCGGAGGTACGGCAGGCCCGGCCGCCGGCTGCTGCACGACATGGCCGTCTACGTGAAGGGCATCAACGCCTTCTACCGGGCCAACCCGAGCGAGCCCCCGCACAAGCCGTGGACCGTCCGCGACGTGATCGCCGTCAACGCGATCAAGAGCGAGCTGTTCGGCGAGGGTGGCGGCGACGAGGTCGACGCGGCGGAGTTCCTCGACGGCCTCCAGGACTCCCTGGGCGCCGACACCGGCTACTCGGTCTGGAACGACCTGCGCCAGCGCCAGGACCCGGAGACGCCGGTCTCGATCAAGCGCAACTTCCCGTACGCCCCGCTGCCCGCCAACCGCAGCGGCAACGTGGTGCTCGACAACGGCTCCTTCGAGGGCGTCCCGGTGCCGGCCGCCGCGGCGGCGACGGCGCAGGACCAGTTCCGCGACCACACGAGCAACGTGCTGATGGTGGCCGGCAAGCGTTCGAGGACGGGCCACCCGCTGTTCGTGGGCGGGCCGCAGATCGGCTACTTCTATCCCGGGCTCACGCTCGAGATGGACCTCCATGGCCCCGGCTGGAGCGCCCGCGGCGCCACCTCCGCGCCCTTCCCCGGCTACATCCTGATCGGGCGCCGCGAGGACTTCGTGTGGACGCTCACCTCCGCCGGGGCGGACATCGTGGACATCTACGTGGAGACGCTCTGCGGCGGCAGCGACACCAAGTACCTGTATCGCGGCCAGTGCCTCGACATGTCGCCCTTCGACGCCGGAACGCTCGACGGGCAGCCCGTGACGTTCAACCGGACCGTGCACGGCCCGGTGGTCGGCTACGCGACCGTGGACGGGCGCAGGGTCGCGGTGTCGCGCAAGCGCTCGAGCTACCTGCTGGACGGCGTGGACCTGCTGCTGTTCCAGAAGCTCACGCGCGGGCGCGTGCCGAACGCGCGCGCATTCCTGAAGGCGGCGGCGGTCTCGCCCCAGACCTTCAACACGTTCTACGCGGACCACGAGAACGTCGCCCAGATCACGACCGGGCGGCTGCCGCAGCGAGCCCCGGGGGTGGACCCGGGCCTGCCGACCGACGGCCAGGGGAACTTCGAGTGGCGCGGCTTCCTGAAGGCGAAGGCACACCCGCAGGCGGTTCTGAAGGCGGGCGTGCTCAACAACTGGAACAACAAGCCGGCGCGCGGCTTCCCGGCGGCGGACGACCAGTGGGCCTACGGCTCGATCGGGCGCGTGAACCTGCTGAACGACAACACCGCCAAGGTGAGGAGGCACTCGCTCGCGACCCTCACCGGCGCGATGAACGCGGCCGCCACGCAGGACGTGCGCGCGATGAAGTTCGTGCCGCTGCTGGCTCGCCTGCTGAAGGGCGGCACGGCCCCGAGCGCGCGCGCGACGCCGCATGCTCGAGCTGCTCGAGGAGTGGCGCGCGCAGGGCGGCAGCCGCCTCGACCGCGACCTCGACGGGAAGATCGACCATCCCGGCGCGGCCATCCTCGACACCGCCTGGAACCGGCTCGCGGACGCGGCGATGACCCCGGTGCTCGGCAAGCCGCTCGCCGACCAGCTGGGAGCGACCCTCCACGACCGCTACGACCTCCCGCCCGACGGGCAGTTCAGCGGCTGGCACATGTACATGGAGCAAGGACATCCGCTCGCTGCTCGGCGAGAGCGTGAACGGGCCGTTCGCGAACCGCTACTGCGGCAGCGGCGACGTGAACGTGTGCCGCGCGGCGCTGTGGGCGGCGCTCGAGGCCGCCGGCGTGGAGCTCGAGGCCGCGCAGGGGAGCGACCCGGCCGCGTGGCGCGCAGACGCGAACCGCGAGCGGATCACCTTCGCACCCGGCCTGCTCACGTACACGATGCGCTACACGAACCGGCCGAGCGGGATCCAGCAGGTGATCGACTTCACGGGGCACCGGTAGGCGCGGCCCCGGCTGCGTGCTCGCCGGCGAACGACTTGCATTGAGGAACGGGTCCGGACCGGCCTCGCTCAGGTGGTGGGTAGCGTAGCGCAACGTATCGATCCCGCCACCTGGATCGGCGGCACGGTCGAGCCCGCCCCTCAATGCAAGCCGTTCCCAGACACCGTTAGTTGACACTAACGTTAGGAACTGCTTACATATAGGCGTATGGAAGCCGCCCTGAAGGCGATCGCCGCGCCGCACCGCCGCCAGATCCTGTCGCTCGTCCGTGACGGCGAGCTTTCCGCGGGCGAGATAGCGGCGCACTTCGACGTGACCAGGCCGGCGGTGTCGCAGCACCTGACTGTCTTGAAGGAGGCGGGGCTGGTGGACGAGCGGCGCAACGGCACGAGGCGCCTGTACCGGGTGCGCCCGGAGGGCCTCGAGCCGATCAGGGAGTTCCTCGAGCAGTTCTGGGACGAGCGGCTCGAGGCGCTCAGGAGAGAGGCCGAACTCGAGGAAAGGAAGAAGGATGGAAGCGAGCACTGAGACTGGAATTCACCGCGAGATCTCGATCGCGGCGAGCCCGGAGACCGTCTGGGAGTTCTTCGTGGATCCCGGAGAAGGCGGAGCGCTGGATGGGCATCTCGGCGCTGCTCGACCCGCGTCCGGGTGGCGAGTACCGCGTGGAGGTCATCTCGGGCAACGTCGCCCTGGGCGAGTTCGTGGAGGTCGATCCCCCTCACCGCCTGGTCTGGACCTGGGGCTGGTCCGACCAGAGCCAGAGCCCGGTGCCCGCCGGGATCGAGCACGATCGAGGTCGAGCTCGTGCCGGAGGGCGACGGCACGCTGCTCCGCTTCACGCACAGCGGGCTGCCGGACGCCGAGGCGGCGGGGAAGCACGCCCACGGCTGGGACCACTACCTGGAGCGCCTCGAGATCGTCGCGCGCGGGGACGACCCCGGCCGTGACACCTGGCTCGACGGGAACATGTAGCTCCTTGCGTAGAGTCCCGCGCCGTGCGCTTCGAGAAGTGGCAGGCGCTGGGCAACGACTACGTCATCGTCGAGGAACGTGAGCTGCCGTTCAAGCTGACCCCTGCGCGCGTGCGCCGGCTCTGCGCGCCGCACACAGGGGTCGGCTCGGACGGCGTTCTCGTGCTTCGGGAGACGGGCGAGCCCGGGTTCGTCGCCGAGGTGCGCATCTTCAACCCGGACGGCTCCGAGGCGGAGCTGTCCGGGAACGGCGTTCGTCAGGCCGCGATGTACGTGCGCCGGAACGGCTGGACCGACGAGGACAGCTTCGTCCTGCGGACCGCGGCGGGCGAGGTCCGGCCGCGCATCGACGGCGACCTGTGCGCGATGGACATCGGGCACGTGCGGCTGCGCGCGACGAGCGACTACCCGGAGGGTGAAGAGGACGGGAGGGGGACGCTCACCGCGGCCGGGCACGAGTTCGACTTCCAGTTCGTCCAGGTCGGCAACCCGCAGGTGTCGATCGAGGTTCCCGACGGGCTCGAGGTGCTGGACCTTCAGCGCTACGGCCCCGAGATCGAGCGCAGCGAGCTGTTCAAGCACCGCACGAACGTCTCCTTCTGGCGCCGCACCGGCCACTCCCAGATCCGCGTCCGCATCTTCGAGCGCGGGGTGGGGGAGACGCTGTCCTCCGGCACCGGCGCGACCGGAGCGGCCGTCGCCGCTGTCCTCCGCGGCGTAAAGAGCCCCGTGCGAGTCGTGCTCGACGGCGGTGAGCTCGTGATCGAGGTGGGCGAGGACCTGCACGTGGAGATGACCGGCTGGGCGCGGCCCGTGTACGCCGGCACCCTGAGCGAGGAATTCTTCAAGGAGCTGCATGCGAACTGACTAGCCGACTGGACCGCCTGCCGCCGTACCTGTTCGCCGAGCTGGAGCGCAAGATCCGGGAGAAGAGGGCGGCCGGCGTCGACGTGATCAGCCTCGGGATCGGGGACCCGGACACGCCGACCCCGCGGGCCGTGAGCGACGCGCTCGCGAGCGCCGCGGCCGACCCCGGCACGCACCAGTACCCCTCGAACCGGGGCCGGCCCGAGCTCCGCGAGGCGTACGCGCGCTTCTACGAGCGCCGCTTCGGCGTGACGCTCGACCCCGAGACGGAGATCATTCCGGCGCTCGGCGCGAAGGAGTGCGTGTTCAACCTGAACCTCGCCTTCCTCGACCCCGACAGCGTCGCCCTGGCGGCCGACCCCGGCTACCCGGTCTACACGGGCGGGCCGCTGCTGGCGGGCGCCGAGCCGGTGCTGATGCCGCTCCTGCCCGAGCGCGGCTTCGGCCCCGACCTCGACGCGATCGGCGGCGACGTCGCGCGGCGCGCGCGGCTCATGTACCTGAACTACCCGAACAACCCCACCGGCGCGGTCGTCCCCGACGGGCTGTTCGAGCGCGCCGTCGAGTTCGCCCGCGAGCACGACGTGCTCGTCGTGCACGACGCCTCGTACACGGAGACCACCTTCGACGGCTACGTGGCGCCGAGCTTCCTCGAGACGCCCGGCGCCAGGGACGTCGGCGTCGAGGTGTTCTCGCTCTCCAAGGGCTGGAACATGACCGGCTGGCGGACCGCCGCGATCGTCGGGAACGCGGACGCCGTCGCCGCCTACTGGAAGCTCAAGACCAACATCGACTCCGGCGTGTTCGAGGCGGTGCAGCTCGCAACGGTGGCCGCGCTCGACGCCGGCCCGCCGCCCGAGATGCCGGAGATCTACCAGCGCCGCCGCGACCTCGTGTGCGACGCGCTCGCGGAGGTCGGGGTGGACGTGACGCCGCCCAGGGGCACGATCTACGTCTGGGCGCCGGTGCCCGCGGGGCACACCTCGGCGTCCTACTGCGAGATGGTGCTCGAGGAGTCCGGCGTCGTCGTGTCGCCGGGCGGCTCCTACGGCGCGAACGGCGAGGGCTTCTTCCGAATCTCCCTGACCGTGCCGGACGAGCGGCTCTCGGAGGCCGTCGAGCGCCTGCGCGGCAGCCTCGGGGGCTAGCGGGTGCACTACTGCGGCATCGTCCCGATGCAGCGCATGCTCCAGCTCGCGCTGCTCGAAGAGGTGCGCGATCCGGAGCCGCCGATCCGGCTGACCGCGCTCTTCTACGAGCCGGGATCGGCCGCTCAGATCGCCGAGGAGCTGCGCGCCCTCGGTGACGTCGTCGTTGGACTTGCGCGTGGCGCCGAGAGCCTGGTGGAAGCGCTCGACCTGCCGCTGTTCTCACAGGACGAGGACGGTCCGGTGCCGGACGGCGCCTATCAGGACTTCCCGCTCTTCGAGACGAACCCGGACGACGTGTTCAACGCGCTCCAGCGCCGGCGGCTGCCCGCGAAGCGGCACCCGTACGGAATGCAGCTCCGCATCGAGGAGCTGGTCGGCGACCGGATCACGGACGAGGGCGGCGACCTCTGGCACCGCCGCATCGAGGAGCTCGACGCGGTCGCGTGTGCACTCTGCGCACACCGCTATGCGGTCGGGCACGCCTCCTGGCTCGGGGGCGTGGTGCTTCCGGGCAGCGGCCTGCCGGACGTGTTCTCGAGCAAGGGCGTGATGCCCCCGGTCGAGCGCATCAACCTGCCTGAATCGTCTCCCTGAGGCCCGTGTCGAGGTCGCGCGGCTGGTAGCCGAGCTCGCTGCGCGCCTTGTCGTCCTTCGCCCAGTAGGTCACGTTGTGGGCGGCCGAGATCATCTCGCGGAAGTTCGGCGGCAGGCCCATCGCCGGGCCGACCCAGCGGCTCACCGGGATCATCGCCTTGAGCATCAGCGGCGGGACCGTCATCCGCGGCGGCTTCTTGCCGCCGATCGCGGCCGCCTTGTCGATCAGGTCGCCCTGCGTCGTGATCTCGCCGCCGAGCACGTAGGACTCGCCGGGCTTGCCGCTTGTCGTAAGCGAGGATGATGCCGTCGGCGACGTCGTCCACGTGGACCATGTTCAGCCCGAGCTCCGGGAACGCCTTCGCCGGCATCTTGCCCGTGCTCGCCTGATCGATCATCTGACCGACGAGCGCGTGGTCGCCCGGGCCGTAGACCGAGCCGGGCTGCACGATCACGATCGGGGCGCCCTTGGCGGCGCGCTCCTCGGCGAGCCGGTGGGCGCGGTACTTCGTCTCGTCGTAGGTCGAGACGAAGCCGTCCGCCTCGTTGCGGCTGTAGCTCTCGTCGACGGTGCGGCCGTTCGTGTTGCCGAACACGTTGATCGTCGAGACGTAGACGATCCGGTCCACGCCGGCGTCCGCGGCGGCGTCGAGCACGCGCTCGGTGCCGCGCACGTTCGAGTCGCGCATCGACTCCCGCTTCGACGCGGCCATCCCGACGCGGTAGTCGGCCGCGATGTGGAACACGGCCTGGCAGCCCTCCACGCCGCGGCGGATCGCGTCGGCGTCGCTCAGGTCCCCCTGGACGACCTCGGCGTCGAGTCCCGCGGCCTTCTCCGGACGCCGGGCGAGCACGACGACCTCGTCGCCGCGGTCGCGCAGCCGCTTGCACCACGCGCGACCCGATGAACCCCGTTCCGCCGGTCACGAAAGCTCTCATGGCGCGCGCCATCGTATCCCTAGACTGGAGGCAGTGGATGCACCCAAGAACGGCGCCGCACGGCGCGCTCGCCAGCGGGCGCTGACGATCGGCGTCGCCCCCGGCGAGGCGGACCTGGCGGAGCTGCGCGAGCTGCTCCGCACCGCCGGAGTCGCGGTCGTCGGGGAGATGTCGCAACGCCGCGAGCGACCCGATCCGGACCGCTACTTCGGGCGCGGCAAGCTCACCGAGCTGAAGGAGGCGGCGAAGGAGGCCGACGCCAACCTGATCGCCGTCGACGACGAGCTGCTTCCGCGCCAGGAGCGCAACCTCGAGGAGGAGCTCGGCATCCCGGTGATCGACCGCACGGCGATCATCCTCGACATCTTCGCCGACCACGCGCGCTCGGCCGAGGGCAAGCTCCAGGTCGAGCTCGCGCAGCTCGAGTACAACCTCGCCCGCATGCGCGGCCTCTGGACCCACCTCGAGCGTCTTGGCGCCGGGCGCATGGACGGCGGCATCGGCACGAGGGGCCCCGGCGAGTCGCAGATCGAGACCGACCGCCGCCTGGCGCGCAACCGCATCTCGACCCTGCGGCAGCGCCTCCGCGAGACGAAGGCCACGCGCGCGACGATGCGCCGCGAGCGCGAGCGCGCCGCGCTCCCGACGGTGGCGCTCGCGGGCTACACGAACGCGGGCAAGTCGACGCTGCTGAACGCGATGACCGGCGCGGACGTGGGCGTGCGCGAGCGGCTCTTCCACACGCTCGACCCGACCACGCGCGCGTTCGAGATCTCGGGCCGCCAGTACCTCCTCACCGACACGGTCGGCTTCATCCGCAAGCTGCCCCACCAGCTCGTCGAGGCCTTCTCCGCGACGCTCGAGGAGGCGCTCGGGGCGGACCTCGTCCTGCACGTGGTGGACGCGTCGGTGCCGGAGGGCGACCTGCACCAGATGATGTCCGCCGTGGACGAGGTGCTCGACGAGATCGGCGCGGGGGACGCGCCGCGCCTCCTCGCCCTCAACAAGGTCGACCTGGTCGACGCCGAGCGGCGGCGCGAGCTGTCGTTCCGGTTCCCGGACGGGGTCCAGGTCTCTGGCGAGACGGGCCACGGGCTCGACGACCTGCGCGAGGCGATCGAGGCGCGCTTCCTGGCGACGCTCCTCCCGATGGAGCTGCTCGTGCCCTACCGCGACGGCGGCACGCTCTCCGAGCTGCATGACGTGGCCGGCGAGCTCGAGCGCGAGGACACCGCCGAGGGCGTCCGGATCCGCGCCAGGGTGCCGGCCTCGGCGGCGGCGCGCTTCGAGCGTTTTTCGGAGAACGGCGCCCCCTAACTCGTGCACTTGCAGCGCGTGAGAACATCGGAGCTACCCCGACTGGAAGGGTCGCGCCATGGTCACTCACGGTTCCGAGAGCTACTTCGTAATCGGCGAGGGGCTCCTCGCGGAAAGCGTCGGAGGCCGCGCCTCCGAGAACGGAGCGGGCCCCACCACCGCGAGAACGAGTGACGCCGGGGGCGCTCCTCCCTTCCGCTTCACGCGCATGGGCCCGAGCGGGGCCGGCAAGCAGATCGGCGAGGGGGCGCGCAAGAAGCTCGGGGCCGCGATGGCGAGGGCGGGCGGCGGCTCGTCGCAGATTCCCGCCGGCTTCACCTACCTCGGGCAGTTCCTCGATCACGACCTGACGTTCGACAAGACCGTGGTGATGCTCGGCGCGAACGTGACGCCCGCGCAGCTGCTCCAGGCGCGCTCGCCGAGCCTCGACCTCGACTCCCTCTACGGCGCCGGCCCGAGCGACCCGGAGTCGGCCAAGTTCTACGAGGCGGACGGCCTCCACCTGAAGGTCGGGAAGAGCACCGGGCCGGTCAAGAACGGCTTCGACCTGCCGCGCGGCGCGGGCAACACCGACGCCAAGAAGCGCAAGGCGATCATCCCCGACCCGCGCAACGACGAGAACCTGGCCGTCGCGCAGACGCACCTCGCGATGATCCGCTTCCACAACCGCGTGGTCGACACGCAGCTGGGTGGGGTCGCGCCCGCGCAGAAGTTCGCGAGGGCGCGCGAGATCGTCACCAAGCACTACCAGTGGATGATCCGCACCGACTACCTGCCGCGGATCTGCAGGCAGGGCGTCGTGAACGACGTCTTCAACAACGGGCGCAAGGCGTTCGAGGTGGGCGTGGATCCCACCGAGGTGCCGACGATGCCGATCGAGTTCTCGATCGCCGGGTTCCGGCTCGGGCACGCCATGGTGCGGGCGACGTACCAATGGAACAAGAACTTCGACAGCAGCTCCGGCATACCCGGCACGCTCGATCTGCTGTTCACGTTCTCGGCGACCGGCGGCAACCTCGGCTTCGACACCCGGCTCGCCAGCATCTGGATCGCGGACTGGCGCCGCCTGTACGACTTCGGCGAGGCGAACAAGCCGGCGCTGACGGTGCCGTCCGCCAAGTTCAACCGCGCCATGCGGATCGACACGCGCATGGTCGACCCGCTCCAGCACCTGCCGCCGCAGACGGTCGGGCTGCCGAACAACGCCGCCTTCAACGACGTGAGACGCAACCTCGCCTTCCGCAACCTGACGCGCGCGAAGATGGTGAAGCTCGCGACCGGCCAGCAGATGGCGAACTTCCTGAAGAACAAGGGCGTCAATCTCACGAAGCTGACGAAGCCCCAGATCCGCGACGGGAACAACGGCGCGGACCTCAGCGACCTCACGCAGGCCCAGCGCCAGGCGGTGCTCACGAACACGCCGCTCTGGTTCTACGTCCTGCGCGAGGCGGAGCTGAACGGCGGGAAGATGAGCGGCGTCGGAGCGCGCATCGTGGCGGAGACCTTCCACCGCGCGATCGAGGGGAGCGACAACTCGATCGTGCGCGACCCCTCGTTCGCACCGTCGCTGGGGCCGAGCAGCACCAAGTTCCGCATGGTGGACCTGCTCTTCTTCGCGTTCGAGGGCAAGAAGGCGCTGCTAAACCCGAACGGCTAGCGCGTGTCGCCGCTTCCCTGAAGCGCGCCGCGCTCCTGACGCGACAGCAGCTTCGAGAGGTTCTCCTCGGCGATCTCGTCGAGTTCGAGCCCGGCCTCCGTCGCCAGCTGGGCGACGTACCAGAGCACGTCGCCGAGCTCGCCGGCGAGCGCCGCCCGGCGCTCCTCGGTGAGCACGCCTGCGTCGTCGCGGATGGCCTTCTTCACCTTCTCGGCGCACTCACCCGCCTCGCCGCACAGTCCGAGCGCGGGGTAGGTGAGGTTGTCGCCGGCGTCCGGATAGACGGCCGTGGCGCGGGAGCGGTGCTGGTAGTCGGAGAGCTGCACGCACCCGACGGTATCGCGACCCGGGGACATACAAATGCGTACACTCCCGGACGCCGTGACCCCGCTTGCCGTGAAGCGGACCCGAAGCGACGGATACGAGGTGCTCACCGTGGAGGGCGAGCTCGATATCGCGACGGCGCCGCGCATGCTCGCCGCCCTGAACGAGGCGCTGGCCGAGATGGCATTTCCGCTGATCGTGGACCTGTCGAGAGTGGTCTTCATGGACTCCACGGGGCTCGCGCTCCTGATGAACGCGCGGCGCCGCGTCCGGCGGCGCGGCCAGGGCTTTGCGATCGTCTGCCCCGGCGGGCCGATCGCGCGCGTATTCGAGATCGCGGACATGGTGGAGAGCCTGCGGGTGTGCCCCGATCGCGAGAGCGCGCAGCGGGCCGCGACCGAGCCGGCCCGGGCTTGAACTAAGCCGAGCCCGTGCCGATACCAGTGGGGTATGGAGCCTCAGGCTGCCTCCGCCGCCCCATTTCCGGTTCCCGGACTCACGCCGCCCACCCGCCGCAACGGCGTCAAGCGACGCATCGGCGACGTGATCGTCCAGCTCGGCTTCGCCGAGCGTGAGCGCGTGGAGCAGGTCGTGACGGGCGGCCGGCATGCCGGCCTTCCGCTCGGCCAGGCGCTGATCGAGGCAGGCATCGTCGACTCCGGGCAGCTCGCGCAGGCGCTGGCTGAGCGCAACGGGCTCGACTACGTCGACCTGAACACCTTCGACGTCGACAAGGGCGCCGCGGCGATGATCGACGGCGAGAAGGCGCGCCGCTACCGGACGATCCCGATCGCCTTCCTGGCCGAGCGGACGCTGCTCGTGGCCACCTCGGATCCCGCGAACCTCCTGGCGCTCGACGACATCACCCTCGCGACGGGCTACGACGTGCGCCGCGCCGTCGCCTCTCCCGAGGACGTCGACGCCCTGATCGAGCAGCTCGGAACGCTCGAGGACTCGGTCCACGAGATCGACGACGAGGACCAAGAGGCTGAGGTCATCGAGCTGCGCGAGTCGGCTGACGAGGCGCCCGTGGTGAAGCTCGTCCACGCGGTGATCGCGGATGCCGTGCGGCGCGGCGCCTCGGACATCCACTTCGAGCCGCGCGGGCACGACATGCGGGTGCGGTTCCGGGTCGACGGCGTCGTCTCCGACTCGACCACCGTTCCCCGGCATCTCGTCTCCGGCCTCGTCTCGAGGATCAAGATCATGGCCGAGCTCGACATCGCCGAGAAGCGCATGCCGCAGGACGGCCGCATCGGGCTCTCGGTCGACGGGAACTACGTGGACCTCAGGATCGCGACGCTGCCGGTCGTGCGCGGCGAGGCGGTCGTGATGCGGATCCTCGACTCGCGCAACACCGCGATGGACCTCGACGGGCTCGGGATGGACGACGACGGCCGGGCCAGGTTCGAGGGCGCGCTCGGGGCGACCCACGGCGCGATCCTGGTGACCGGGCCGACCGGCTCCGGCAAGACCACCACCCTGTACGCCGGCCTGGCGGAGCTGAACACGCCCGACCGCACGATCGTCACCGTCGAGGACCCGGTCGAGTACGAGCTCGAGGGCATCAAGCAGGTCCAGGTGAACTCGAAGACGCGGCTCAGCTTCGCCACTGGCCTGCGCGCCATGCTGCGGACCGATCCCGACGTGGTCATGGTCGGCGAGATCCGCGACGCCGAGACCGCGCAGACCGCGATCGAGTCGGCGCTGACGGGACACCTCGTGCTCACGACGCTGCACGCCAACGACGCCCCGCTCGCCGCCGCCCGGCTGATCGAGATGGGGATCGAGCCCTTCCTCGTCACCTCCAGCGTGGAGTGCGTGGTCGCGCAGCGCCTGGTGCGGCGGCTGTGCGAGTGCAAGCAGCAGGTGAAGGTGAACAGGATGACGCTCGCGCAGAACGGGTTCGACCACCCGCGCGGCATGACGGTGCACGAGCCCGGCGGGTGCGTGCGCTGCGCGCAAACCGGCTTCAAGGGCCGCACCGGCCTCTACGAGGTCATGACGATGACGGACACGCTGCGACGGCTGATCCTGGCCGGCGCGAGCCACGACGAGCTCCGCAGGGAGGCGTCCGCGCACGGCATGAGCACGCTCCGGGATGCCGGGTTCCAGAAAGTGCGCGACGGCGTCACCTCGATCTCAGAGGTGCTGCGGGTGCTCGGGAGCCCCGCCGACTAGACGCCCGCCGCGCGCCGTGCGGAGGCGTGTGCCGCGTCCTCGAGCTCGTCGCCGGGCAGGGGCTCCAGCTCGATCCCGAGCGCCAGCTCGATCAGGCGGTCGGCGAGCCACACGTTCTTGGGCAGCAGCGGACCGTGCAGGTAGGTGCCGATCACGTTGCCGCGCTGCACGCCCTCGAAGCCGTCGCGCCCGTTGTTCCCGTGCCCGCGGAGCACGCGGCCGAGCGGGCTCTCGCCTGGTCCCAGGTGGGTCCGGCCGCCGTGGTTCTCGAATCCCGCGATCACGCGAGGCCCCGTCCCGAGGTCTACCTCGATCGCGCAGTTGCCGATCAGGCGCGGGCCGGGCTCGCGGACCGTGCGGAGGTCGACGAGGCCGACCCCGGGGAGCTCCTCGCCGTCCAGCTCGTACGAGTGGCCGAGCAGCTGATAGCCGCCGCACACTGCCAGCACGACCGCGCCGCGGTCCGCCGCCCGGTGGAGCGCCTCGCGCTTGGTATCGGCCATGTCGCGCGCGACGGCGACCTGGTCGCGGTCCTGGCCGCCGCCCATGTAGAAGAGGTCGTGGGCGTCGCCGTCGAGCGGCTCCCCGAGGCTCGACGAGGCGTGCTCGAAGCCGAGGCCGCGCCACTCGCAGCGGGCGCGCAGCACCGCGATGTTGCCGCGGTCGGCGTAGATGTTCATCAGCTCGGGGTAAAGCGAGAGGACCCTCAGCGCCGGCATACGACCACCGTGCTCCCGATGTGATCCGGGGTCTCCGGAACCTCGCGGCTGGTCACGTCCGCGAACCCGGCAGCCTCCAGCTCCGCCCGGAACTCCTCGACGGTCACGAGATCGAGCGCAATCTCGACCACCTCTGCCTCGAGGGCGCCGGCTGGTGAGACAGCCTGCCTCCTCCGTGCGACAACGACGCACCCATCCCGCTCCTCCACCGACACGGGTTGGCTCGAATAGACCCATCGATCGCTTTCGAGCATGTCCGGGAGCGGAGGGACTGCGTCCAGATCCGAGACGGCGTCGAGCGGCTCGGCGAGGGCGGCCGCGAACATTCCTCCCGCTCGAAGGTGTGCGTGCACACGCTCGAGCATCGCGACCCTGCCGTCGTGGCCGCCGACGATGTGGACGAGCTGCATGGGTGCGATCACGAGTGCGAAGCGGGCTTCGAGGGCGAAATCGCGTGCGTCTCCAGTAACGGTCGTCACCTGCGGGGCACGTTCGACGAGGGTGGCGAGCAGGTCCGGATCGCTGTCCAGCGCCACCACCTCGTGGCCCCTGGCGGCCAGGTCGGCGGCCACGCGCCCGGTGCCCGCCCCGAGGTCGAGGATCGGGCCGCCGACCGCTTCCGCAAGCTCGCGCCAGAGCGGCAGGTCGGCCTCGTAGGAGCCGTGCTCCACGTCGTGCCAGATCACGGCCGCGTCCATCACTCGGACCACCGCTTCGCCAGGCCGCGGTCGGCCAGCAGGTCGCGCAGCTCGAGCAGCGCCGTGTAGGTGGGCAGGGCGTATACGCGCTCGCCAGCGGCGTTCGCGACGGCGCTGTCGAGCGAGTCGCCGAGGTCGCGGTCAACCTCCAGCTCCGCGTCGATCGCGGCGTACTTCAGCCGCAGCGCCATCTCCTCGGCGCGCGTGCCGCTGCAGGTCACGCGCCGGACGCGCCCGGCCAGCACCTCGAAGTCGGCGTCCCAGATCCAGGACACGTCGCGGCCGTCCGCGATCCCATCGTTGAGCGCCATCCAGAGGTCCAGCTTGCCGTCCTCGAGCGTGAGCGTGCGCAGCACCTCGTTCGCGCCCGCCGGGTTCTTGATCAGGAGGATCGAGACCCGGCGCCCGTTCACGGGGATCGTCTCGACGCGGCCGAATGAGCCGCTGAAGCCCTCGAGCGCCTCTCCGACGGTTGCGAGCGGCACGCCCAGCTCCAACGCGGTCGCGGTCGCCGCGACGGCGTTGTAGACGTTGTAGAGGCCCGGCAGCGGGAGGCGCACCGAGAGCTCTCCCTGCGGCGTCCGCAGGTCGACCTGCGACCCGTCCATGCCGTCGAGCGAGACCCGGGTCGCCGCCACCTGGGGCTCGGGTCGCGCGCGGCCGCAGTTCGGGCAGCGGTAGCGCCCCATGTGGCCGAGGTAGACGGCCTCGTACTCGTAGGCGTGCCCGCAGTTGCGGCAGTGCTTCGAGTCGGCCGCGTGCTGCATGCCGGGCAGCGCCTGCGAGTCGTCCTCGACTCCGAAGTAGGTCACGCCACCGCGCTCGCGGCCGAGGTCGGCCACGAGCGGGTCGTCCGCGTTCAGGACGAGGCGGGCGCGGCCGTCGAGGTCGGCGGTCAGCTCGGCCCAGCGGTCCGCGAGCAGCTCCAGCTCGCCGTAGCGGTCGAGCTGGTCGCGGAACAGGTTCGAGAGCAGGACGAGCCGCGGCGCGGTGTCCCGGGCGACGGACGGGAGCCAGGCCTCGTCGACCTCGAAGAGGCCGAGCTGGCCGCCCTCGCGGCCCGCGTCGAGCAGCGCGGTGGCGACGCCCCAGGCCATGTTCGAGCCGGCCCGGTTGTGCACGACGGGACGCCCGGCGCGCTCGAGCGCCGCCGCGATCATGGCGGCGGTGGTGGTCTTGCCGTTGGTGGCGGACACGAGCACGGAGCCGGCCTCGAGCTCGCGAGACATCCGCTCGAGCGCCCGCGGCGCGACCTTCAGGAGCAGGCGGCCGGGCGCCGTCGTGCCGCCGCTGCGGCCGGCGCGGCGGCTCAGAGCCCGGACGAGCCGGGCGAGGGAGCGTGCGGCGCCGAACATCAGGCCGGCGCGATGACCCGCAGGCAGCGGCGCTCCACGCGCATGATGGCGGGGGTCGCGCCGATCGGGTCACCGTCGGCGTAGATGGCGAACGGACGGTTGGCGCTCACCTCGATCTCCTCGCCACGGAAGAACTGCGTGTACTCCGAGTCGAGGTGCGTGCCCTTGAAGACCTTGGGGAGCTCGCGGACGAAGCGCAGCTTGGAGCTCTCCTTCGAGAGCAGCACGTCGAGCTTGCCGTCGTCGATCTCGGCCATGGGGAGGATGTACATGCCGCCGCCGTAGACCTTCGAGTTGCCCACCGCGACCGAGTACCCGGTGCCCTCGTGGCGCTCGCCGTCGACGATGACGGTGAACCTGGCCGGCTTCCAGGCGGCGAGCGCGCGCAGGGCCGCGTAGACGTAGACGCCGTTCCCCTTGATGAGCTTCGCCTCGTTGGCGATCCGGTTGCAGTCGGAGTCGAAGCCGAAGCTCGCGATCCCCAGATAGGGCGTGCCCTCGACGTTCGCGACGTCGACCATGCGCTCGCGGCCCTCGACCGCCACGCGGGCGGCCTCGGCGGGGTCCTTCGGCACGCCGAGCACGCGCGCGAAGTCGTTGCCGCGGCCGCAGGGAACCACCGCGAGCGAGCCCTCGGTGTGCTTGAGCGCTCCGGC
Organism: uncultured Thermoleophilaceae bacterium; assembly: GCA_963786845.1. GTDB lineage: Bacteria > Actinomycetota > Thermoleophilia > Solirubrobacterales > Thermoleophilaceae > JACVRW01. The sequence goes on along the minus strand of CAWBAP010000016.1, from coordinate 72,526 downwards.
GAGCGGGCGGAGCAGCCCGTCGCCTCCGAGCGCAACCACGGTCTCGCCCTCCGCTGCGGCCGTGCAGCCCTCCTCGTAGGCGTGGTCGATGCTGCGGGTGGTGACCGTGCGGTGCTGCGCGCCGAGGCTGTCGAGCGTGGCGTGGACCGCCGGGAGCGCCTTGAGGGCACGGCCCCTCGCCGGACGCCGGGTTTACGAGCAGCGCAAAGCGCCGCGGCACCCGCGCTCACCCGGCGGCCGCCGCGGCCTTCGCGCGCTCCGCCGCGGCCGCGCCGCGCTCCGCTCCGCGCAGGTGCGGGGTGAGGTCCACCTTCCGGATCTCCGCGCGCTCGAGAAGCTCGTCGCCGAGCAGCCGCTCCGCGTGCGGCTCCTCGAGGTCCCTCGGATCGAGCGTGAGCAGCACGTCCTGCTGCACGCTGTGCCAGCCGGGCTCGTCGGTCACCTGCTCGGAGGCCACCAGCAGCTGGCCCGGCCGCGCGAGCCAGTGAAGCTCGAAGAGGCCGAGTCGGTAGGCGAAGAGCTTCTCGCCGTCGGAGAACAGGATGTTCAAGCCGCTGAACGGCGAGCACTCGACGGCCCGGGCCAGCGTGTGGCGGAGGCCTGCCACGGGGTCGCCGTCGTCGAAGTCGTGCATGAGCAGGTTGAAGAGGTGCTCCGAGTCCGTGTTGCCCTCCGGCCGCCGCATGTGAGGCTCGAGCAGCCGCGGATAGCGAACGATCGTGCCGTTGTGCCCGAGCGTGTAGCTCCCGAGGGAGAAGGGATGCGTGTTCTCGGGCGCGAGCTCGCCCATCGTCGCGCGGCGCACGTGCATGTTGAAGATGCGGCCCTTCAGGTTCGTGGCATTGAGGAACTCGCCATCGGCGTGCGCCGCCTCCGGGAAGCGCACCACCTGCGGCTCGGCGCCGTCCGCGCGCTCGTAGACGGCCATGCCCCAGCCGGAGTCGTGCTCCTCGGACTGGCGGATCAGCGGGTTCTCGGCCTCCAGCAGCTCATGCCGGATCGAAACCGGCTCCGCGGCGACGCAGCCGAACACGCGGCACATAGGGATCGGATGCTACCCACCCGGGGGCGAATCTCGCCCGCCCGGCGCTTCTGCTCGCATGAGCACGAAGCAGCAGGAGCCCAGGCGGATCTGGTGGGCGCGGCCCGGCAAGCTGTGCGGGCTCGAGCGGCCCGGTGGAGGGGGGAGGAGCCACCGGCCCGAGCGCCGCGCGGCAGAGATCGCCCACCTGATGGAGAAGGGCGTGCGGCTGTGCGTCTCGACGATGGCGTCGCGCCACAACCTGGGCGCCTACGAGGACGCCGGCCTCGAGTGGCACCACGTGCCGGTGGACTCGGCCCAGCGCGGGGCGGAGGCGCTCGAGGAGATCCTGCCGCTGCTGCGCCGCGAGCTGCGCCGCCGCGGAGCGGTGGCGGTGCACGGCGACCGCCACACCGACTTCGTCGCGGCGGTCTGCGCGGCCCACCTGCACGAGGCGCGCGGGGTGGATCCGGCGGAGGCGCTGGCGCGTGCCGCGGCGGCCGGGCTCATGGTGAATGGGTATACGTGCGCGCTTTTGGGGGTGGCGCCCGCGGAGGTGGATGCCGTGATGCGGGCTGGGGACGCCGCGGAACGGCGGCATTGAGGGGTGCTCGATCCTTGGCGCCGCTCGCAGGTGGCAGGCGTACGTAGCGTTTTCCGCAACGCTGGCCTGTCACCAGCTGCTTTCAGGCCAGGATCAGGTCGGCGAGCGTGTCCGTCACTGCCACCGGCGCCGGCTCAAACCCATTCAATGCCTGTCGTTCCGTCCCGCCGGAGAGCACCAGCGCCGCGTCGAGCTGAGCTGCCGCCGCTGCCGCCAGGTCGGTGTCCACGCGATCGCCCACGGCCAGCGTCCGGCCGTCGCCTCCCATCCGGTCCAGCGCGGTCAGGAACAGCTGGGGCTGCGGCTTGCCCACGATCTCCGCGGTCTGGCCGCTCGCCACCTCGACCGCCGCGAGGATCGCGCCCGTGCCGGGCCAGAGGCCGTCCGGCTGCGGGTAGGTGGGGTCGCGCGCCGTGGCGAGGAAGCCGGCCCCGCGGCGCACCGCCAGCGCGGCCTCGCGGAGGTCCGCGTAGACCAGGTCCTCGGTGCCTCCCACGACGACCACCTCGGCGCGCGAGGCGAGGTCGGTCCCGTTCAGCACGCGCAGCCCCGCGTCCGTGACGTGGCGCCGCAGGGCGTCGGTGCCGATCACGAAGGCGGTGCTGCCCGAGCGGGTCTCCGCCAGCAGGTGCTGCATCGCGCCGCCGACGGTCACGACGTCGCGCACGGAGGCGCGCACGCCGATCTTCCACAGTCGCGCCACGTACTCCTCGGTCGCGCTGCGTGGATCGTTCGTCGCGTAGGCCACCTCCTTGCCGGCCGAGCGGAGCGCGTCGATCGCCTCGACGGCGCGCGGCGTGGGCTCGTCGCCGATCCACACGCAGCCGTCCAGATCCAGGATGAACTGGTCGTAGCGACGGGCCAGGGGGGAGAGGGGCACCTCGCTAGCCTACGCCGCCATGACACGGGCCTTGCATTGCTGCCGTTCTCGCGCTCGCGATCCTGGTCGGCGGATGCGGCGGCGACGACGATCAGGACGACGGCGGGGCCGCCGACAAGCCCGCGGCCGCCGAGACGCAGCCGGCCGAGGAGCCGCAGGCGGCCTGCGAGGACATCGAGCAGCCGCCTCCGCGTGACGGCGGCGGTCAGAAGAAGCCGACCAAGACGCTCGACGAGCCGAAGACCTACGAGGTGGTGTTCGAGACGAGCTGCGGCGCGTTCACGATCCGGCTCGACCAGAAGACCTCGCCGCAGGCCGCGGCCTCGTTCGTCGCGCTCGCCAAGGACGGGTTCTTCGACGACACGATCTTCCATCGCATCGTCCCCGGGTTCGTCATCCAGGGAGGCGACCCGACGGTCAGCGGCAGCGGCGGCCCCGGCTACTCGACACGCGACCGCGTCCCGCAGGACGCCGCCTATGACCCGGGGGTCGTGGCGATGGCGAAGGCGGGCAATGAGCCCTCCGGCACGGCGGGCAGCCAGTTCTTCGTCGTGACCGGCGCCGGCGCGGGCCTGACGGCCGACTACGCGCTGCTCGGGAGGGTCACGGAGGGCATGGAGGTCGTGCAGGAGATCGGCAAGCTCGGCGATCCCGCCAGCGGCGGCACGGGCACGCCGCTCCAGTCGGTGGCGATCCAGAAGACCATCGTCCGTGAGCGCTGAGGCTCGGGGGAACGCGACGGTCTTCGACGTCGGCGAGGCGGACTTCGAGCAGCGCGTGCTCGAGCGCTCGCGCGAGCTGCCGGTGGTCGTGGACTTCTGGGCCGAGTGGTGCGGGCCGTGCAAGCAGCTGACGCCGGTGCTGGAGCGCGCCGCGACCGAGCGAGCGGGGAAGGTCGAGCTCGCCAAGGTGGACGTGGACGCGAACCCGCGGCTCCAGGCCGCCTTCCGCATCCAGGGCATCCCGGCGGTGAAGGCGTTCAGGGACGGCCGCATCGCGGCGGAGTTCGCGGGCGCGCTGCCGCCGGCCGAGGTCGAGCGCTTCTTCGACGCGCTGGTGCCGTCCGAGGCGGACGAGCTCGCGACGAGCGGGGACGAGGACGACCTCCGCCGCGCGCTGGAGCTGGACCCGGCCCACCCGACGGCTCGCCGCGAGCTCGGAAAGCTGCTGCTCGGGCGCGGCGAGACCGCGGAGGCCGTGGAGCTGCTCGAGGGCGCGGCCGGCGACTTCGTCGCGGATGGCCTCCTGGCCCGGGCGCAGCTCGCGGATGGCGCCGATCCGGCCCTGGCGAGCGCATTCGCCGCCTGGGACGACGGCGACCACGGGGCGGCGCTCGAGCAGCTTCAGGACGCGCTGCGGAGCGAGCCCGACCCGGACCGCCGCGACCTGATCCGGCGGGTGATGGTCGCGCTCTTCACGGAGCTCGGCCCGGACGACCCGCTCGCGCGCGAGCACAGGCGCCGCCTCTCGGCGGCGCTCAACTGAGCTAGCGCCTGCCCGGAAGCTGCGCGGCCCGGTCGGCGGCGGCCCTGGCCTGCCTTCGCCGGCCGAGCAGGATCAGCACGCCGAGCGCCACGACGACCAGCAGGAAGCCGAAGAAGACCGAGCTGCCCACGCCGATGCCGCCGAAGATCAGGCCGATGCCCTGCACGATCCCGGTGCCGATCGCCAGCAGGGCGATCACCAGGAACACGATCAGGAGGATGCCGCGGATCCGCGCGACCATGCCGGCGCTTGCGGGCGGCACGAGCAGCCCCATCAAGCGCAGCATGAACATCTGACGGCCGGACGGCGCCTCCTGGCCGAGCTTCTCCATCGCGTCGCGGAGCTCGTCCGGGCGGCGCTCGGCGAGCGCGAGCGAGGCCTTCATCATCTGCCGCAGCGCGGGACGCTCCTGCGGGTGGCAGCCGGCGAGCGCCTCGTTGAAGTACGCCCGAGCCGCCTTGGCGTCGTAGCGCTCGGCGGCGCGCGCGCCGAGGATGGCCTTCGCCGCCACACGGTGCTTCGACTCGCTCTGGAGCTGCTCGTCGGTACGCGACTCGAGCTGGGGGATCGCGGCCAGCGCGCCCACCTGCATCTGCATCCTGACCTGCTTCTGCTTCGCCACGGTCGAGAGAGTCTAGGCGGTTTTCAGCGCGCAGCCGGGGGGTACCGGGTGGCCATGACCATCGCCATCATCGTCGCCGTCTGCATCGTGCTCCTCATCCTTGGGTTCCTGGTGCCGCGCCTGTCGAGGCACCCGCAGCGCGGCGTGGACCGCACGCTCGGCGTCGGACAGCGCGCGGGCGGGAAGGCGCCCGGCCCGATCGGCCGCTTCTTCTCCAAGTCGTTCGGCACGTCGCGCAAGGCGACGAACAAGAGCGCGTCCAAGGGCCGGAGCGCGCGCGACAAGCTGCCGCTCTAGACGGGCGGCTCAGCCGCGCCCGTTGGTGGTGTCCTCGTCCTCGGCCGCGCCGCCGGGCAGGACGTCGAGCTCGACCTCGTTCGTCGGCGGCCCGTTCTCCTCGGTGGGCGCCGGGTCGGTCTCGGGCTCCTGCTCGGACAGCATCTGAGGGATCGAGACGCGCTCGAGCGCGTTCTCGGCGGTTGCGAGCACGTCGTCCGCGAGCTGGCGGATGTCCTCGATCAGCCGCTGGCGCTCATCCCACAGGAGGCGCGTGTCCACGACGATCTTCTCCGAGTAGGCGTCGGCGTCCTGCCGGAGCAGGTCCGCCTCGCGCTCGGCCCGCTGTAGGCGGCCCTCCGCCTGGGCGCGCGAGCGCGCCGCGATCTCGTCGGCGGTCTCGTGGGCGCGCTGCAGGATGCTCGCCGTCTCCTCGCCGACCTCCTCCAGGGCCCGCTGGATCACGGACTCGTGCGACTGGGTGCCCTCGAGCCCCCTGACCAGCTCGAGGACCTCCTGGACGAAGGCGTCGACCGCGGCGCGGTCGTAGCCGCGCATCACGATCGGGAAGCTGCGGCTCTCGATCTGCTCAGCCGCGCTCCGGGCGAAGCGGGCGGCTCTGAACTCGGACGTGTCGAAGTCGGCCATGGCTCTATATCCCCTCCTAGCGGACCTTCACCACCTGCGACATGAGAACGGGGTGGATCGAGCAGTACAACCGGTACTCGCCCGGCACAGTGAAGCGGTGGCGCTGGCTCCTGCCCGTGACCGTCGCGGTCGCGAAGCCGCGCGGGCCGCGGACGACGGTGGCGTCGTGGATGAAGTCGTCGCGGAAGCGCCAGCTCAGCCTCGCGCCGCGCGGGATGGACACGAGCGGCGGGTCGAAGGCGAAGTTGTCGACCAGGACGCGCGCGTCGCCGTTCAGGCGGGCGAAGCGGCCGCTCGGCTGCTGGATCTCCCTGGCCCGGCCGCGTCCGCGCCACTCGGCGAGCATGAGGCGGACGGCCGGCGGGTCGTCGCGGCCCTCGAAGCCGGCGCCGAGCGTCTCGGTGTCGGTGGGCGCGGGGGCGCAGCCCCTCTGGACCGAGCTGTCCGGGGCGAGGTAGACGTGCGAGATGCCCATCACGCGCATGTGCGGCCTGGTGCCGTCGTAGGTCGCCGTCACGCGCAGCCTGTCACCGCGGCCGATGGCCCAGCCGTCGGTCCACTGGTGCCAGTCGATCGACTTCGGGTCGGGCTCGTGCAGCACCGGGTGCACCCTGTAGAGCGGGTCGCCCTCGGGCGCGTAGGTGGGGTCGCTGAGCGCGATCGTCCGGTTTCCGCACGCCGGCTGGGTCAGCCGGAGGTGGTGGGAGCCGCCGTGGAGGTGGCCGCCGACGGCCACGATCCGCCCGGCCCTCGGCATCCTGAACGTCTTCGACTTCGTGTGGACCGCGCCGGGCTTCCCGCCGCCGGGGACCGTGTACTGCGGGTCCGACACGCACGGCACGACGCTCAGCCAGTACGGCGTCACGGGCGTGAGCTGAGCGGGGTCGACGGTCACGCGGTACTCCACGTACGCCTCGCGGCGCTGGTGGCGGTGGTTCATGACCATCCAGATCATCTTCCAGTTGTCCTGGGGGTCGGTCGGGTATCCATAACCCCGCGGCAGTGAAAGCGGACGGAGCTCCTCGGACGTGCCGTAGAAGCGCTCGGTGACGGAGCGGTGCGGGCAAGCGCCGTCCCTGCGCCGGTTGTCGGGGCCGCCGTTGGTGAAGACGTTGTGATGCAGCATGAGCTGCGACTGCGGGATCTCGTCGCCGGCGGTGTCGACGACGCGCACGTCCATGCCGACGATTGAGCCCGGCACCGGCGGCGGCTTGACGACGTCGTTGTGCCTGAAGGTCTGGTAGCCGCCGATGCTGAACGGCCCGACCCTGAACACGTAGGTCTTCAGCGCGGGATCCGCGTGATGCCCGGGCGGCGGCGAGGTGACCGTCGTTTCCGGGAGCTGAGCGGCCGCACTGGAGCGCTCGTCGCCACCGGCCGTGACCAGCAGCACGGCGGCGCAGGCGCCCAGAAGGGCGGCGATGACAAGTACGGCACGCACCGGGGCTCAGTATGGCGAAGCCCCGGCGACCCAGCCGATAAAGGCGATGCCTCAGAACCTTGGTTATGTCAACCAACCACGACCTGCAGCGGTGAAGCCGTTGGGTTGGGCGTTTTTCGTTTCCATTTCGCAACGGAATACGCCCCACCCCGCGCGGGACGGGCTTCATTGCTGCAGTTGGGCGTCTACCTCGATCGATTCCACCGCTGCCAGCGCCTGCGACACCGGGCAGCCCTTCTTTGCCGCTTCGGCGGCCTCCTGGAAGGCTGATTCGTCCAGGCCCGGCGCCGTCACGCGCGTTCGCAGCTCGATTCGCTTGATCGCGAAGCCCTCGGGGACCTTCTCGATATGCACGATGGCATCGGTCTCGACGCTGTCGGGGTCGTGGCCGGCTCGGCCGAGCTCGCCGGACAGGGCCATCGAGTAGCAGCCCGCGTGGGCCGCGGCGATCAGCTCCTCGGGGTTGGTGCCGTCGGCCTCCTCGAAGCGGGACTGGAACGAATACGGGCCCTCGTAGGCGCCGCTCGCCATCCGCATCGTCCCGTTGCCCTCGGTCAACGAGCCGTTCCACACGGCGCTGGCGGTCCTCTTCGGCATCGTGCGCCTCCTCTCCAATCGGTTGAAGGCCGAAGCATCCCGCAGAATGCCATCTCGTGGACGATCCACTGACTCTCTTCCGGAGCTGGCTCGAGGAGGCGCGCGCGGCCGCCGGGTATGACGCCGAGGCCATGGCGCTGGCCACGGCGACCGAGGAAGGCGAGCCGTCGGTTCGCATGGTGCTGCTCAAGGGCGTCGACGAGCGCGGCATCGTCTTCTTCACCAACTACGCCAGCCGCAAGGGCGAGGAGCTCGCCCGGAACCCCCACGCCGCGCTGCTCTTCCACTGGCCCGCGATCGGCCGCCAGGTCCGTATCGAGGGGCCGGTCGCGCGCGTGGAGCGGGCGGAGAGCGAGGCGTATGCGCGCAGCCGGCCGCGCGAGAGCCAGCTGAGCGCGCTCGCGTCGCCCCAGAGCCGGGTGGTCCCGGACCGCGAGTGGCTCGAGCGGCGCGTGGCGGAGCTCGACCGCGAGCACGCGGACGGCGAGCTGCCGGTGCACGAGGACTGGGGCGGCTTCCGGGTCGAGCCCGCGGCCTGGGAGTTCTGGGAGCACCGCGACAACCGCCTGCACGACCGCCTCCGCTACGAGCGGGCCGGCGACGGCTGGCGCGCCGAGCGCCTCGCCCCCTGAGCGCCTAGAGCGCGGCCTCCAGCTCCACCATCTCCTTCAGCCGCGCGAGCTGCGCCCCGATCCGGCGTCGCATGCTGCGCCTGACGAGGGGGCCAGCCGCCGCGAACACGAAGCGCGCGAGCGCGTCCTCCGGGCCGGCGGCGACGGTCTGGCGCACGCGGGTGCCCATCACGTCCTGGGACAGCTCGAGCGTGCCCTCGAACGGGTGCGACCCGGACATCGCCCGCACCACCTGCCTGCGCGGCGGCGTGTTCTCCGTTATCTCGTAGTCCTCGACGGTCACGTCGCCGAGCCGCTCCTCCCACCGATGCCAGTGGCGCGGATCGGACGCCCATTCCCATACCGCCTCGAGCGGTCGCTCGATCACGATCTCCGCGCTCGCCCTCATCCGTCGGGGAACGGCTGCACGGCGATTCCGTGGTCGCGCTCGCGCAGGCCCAGCTCGTAAGCCGCCCCGCCGGCCACGACGAGCTCCGCGGCCGGTCCTCCCCCACGGCTGACGCTTAGGCGCATGTCCGCGATCGAGCAGTTCAGCGAGTGATGCTCCGAGCCGTCCGGGTCGGCGTAGACCCAGCCGACGAAGCGCTCGTGCGGCGCCTCGACCGTCCCCCGCACCTCGATGCCCCTGCCCGACAGCGTGAACGTGCAGTGCCCCGGATACTCGTTCACGCGCGCGCGGCGAAGCGGGTAGCGGTCACCGGCGATGCTGAGCGCGCCGTTTCCGAGCCAGGGCGTGAGAAGCCGGCCGAGCCTGATCCGCCCCAGGCCGGCGTCGAGCCAGTCGCCCTCCTCGGTGATCCCGTGGAGCCAGATCCAGCGCTCCGCGTGCTGTGCGCCCCAGTTGTGGCCCACCATGCCGTGCCAGCCGTCGAGTGAGTGCTCCTCCTTCCCGACCGCGATCCAGCCGGAGAAGCGTGCGGCGGGCGCCGGGGAGAGCAGCTTGGTGCGCGGCAGCCGCGCGCGGTACATCCACGCGGCCGGCAGGTGGAAGAGCGGCTCCTCCGCGCTCTCGATGCCGATGTTCCAGCGCGTGTCCTCGATCGAGCCGGTGGCCCCATCGGCGCCGATCCGGGCCGAGCCGACCCGCAGCCAGTCGGCCTCGCCGCTCTCGGGCGCCGGAACGGTGAGCTTCGCCGCGATCGGCCCCTCGGGTCCGAACAGCGTGAACCAGAGCGAGCCCGTGGCAGCGGCGCCGGGCCGCTTGTGGACCGTGTAGCGGATCCAGGCCGCGAGCGGCTCCGAGGGATGGGTCAGCTTGAGATAGAAGCTCTCGTAGTGCCCCGCCTTCGCGGACAGGCCGGAGAAGCGAGCCGCTGTTGGGTCGACGGAGGCCACGCGCCGCGCAGCGTAACCTCACCGGCCTATGGCAGATCACCCCGTCCTTGTAATCACCGGCGCAAGCACCGGCATCGGCGCCGCCACGGCGCGCCGCGCGATCGAATTCGGCCACCGGGTGGTGCTGGCCGCCCGCTCGGAGGACAAACTCCAGGCCCTGGCCGAGGAGCTCGGCGGCGACGAGACGGCGCTGGCGGTGCGCTGCGACGTCACGAGCTGGGACGACCAGCAGGCGCTCGTCGAGACGACGCTCGACCGCTACGGCCGCATGGACGCCTACTTCGCGAACGCCGGCTTCGGCGCCGCGCGCGGCTTCCTCGAGGAGTCGGTGGAGCACTGGAAGTCGATGATCGACACGAACGTGCTCGGCGCCGCGCTCTCGATCCGCGCCTCGCTCGCCCATTTCAAGAAGGAAGGCCGCGGCCACCTCATCCTCACGAGCTCGATCGCGGGCCGCCGCGTCCTGCCCGGCTCGCTCTACTCCGCCACGAAGCACGCGGTGACCGCGATGGGCGAGGCGCTCCGCCAGGAGATCGCCGAGACGGACATCAAGATGACCCTGATCGAGCCGGGCATGGTCGACACGCCCTTCTTCGACAACCGCGTGAGCGGCGCCCTCGAGGCCGACGACATCGCCCGCGCCGTCCTCTTCGCGATGACCCAGCCGCCGCACGTGGACGTGAACGAGATCCTGATCCGACCCATCCACCAGCCCACGTAACCTGATCGTCGTGAGGGTCGCGCACGTCGACATGGACGCTTTCTACGTGAGCGTCGAGCTTCAGCGCAGGCCCGAGCTGCGGGGGCTGCCGGTGGTCGTCGCGGGCAGCGGGCCGCGGGCGGTCGTGACCACGGCGAGCTACGAGGCGCGGCAATTCGGCGTGTTCTCGGCCACGCCGGCGGAACGGGCGCGGCGGCTGTGCCCCGACGCGGTCTTCGTCCCACCCGACTTCGAGGCCTACCGGGCGCGCTCCAGGGAGGTCATGGCGGTTCTCCGCAAGCACGTCGAGCGGGTCGAGGTCGTGGGGCTCGACGAGGCCTACCTCGACCTCACCGGGCTCGACCGCTACCGCTCGGCCGCCCGGCGCGTGAAGCAGGCGGTGAAGAGCGAGACGGGGCTCACGTGCAGCGTCGGCATCGGCCCGAACAAGCTCGTGGCGAAGGTCGCCTCGGACGCTGAGAAGCCGGACGGCTTCGTGGAGCTCACCGACGAGGAGGCCCGTGTCCGCTTCGCCGAGGCCTCGCCCGGCCTCGTGCCCGGCATCGGCCCCAAGACGGTCGCGCGGCTCGAGCAGCTCGGCATCGCCACGCTCGGTCGCCTCGGCGGCACTCCCGACGAGCAGCTCACGCAGTGGTTCGGCCCCCGCCTCGGGCCGCATCTGGCCGCCCTCGCGCGCTTCGAGGACGAGCGCAGCATCGAGACGGTGCGGATCGCGAAGTCGGAGTCCCGCGAGACCACCTTCGACAGCGACCTCAACGGCCTTCCCCAGCTCGAGCCGGTGCTCGAGCGGCTCACGGACGAGCTCTGCGAGACACTCGCGCGCGAGGAGCGGCGCGGGCGCACCATCGGCATCAAGGTCCGCTTCGACGACTTCACGACGGTCACGCGGGCCCGCAGCCTGGATGCCGCCGTGAACGACACGAACGCGGTCGGGACGGTCGCGCTCGACCTGCTCCGGCGCCTCGATCCGCGCCGCCCGGTGCGCCTCCTGGGCGTGCGCGTGGCCGGCCTCGACGAGGAGAGCGCGCAGGCCGTGGCGGACGATCAGCTCAGCCTCTCGCTCTGACGTAACCTAGGGGCATGTCCGCGGATCGCCTGACAGGTCTCGACGCCTCGTTCCTCCACCTGGAGGACGCCGCCTCCCACATGCACGTGGCCGGCGTGATGCTCTTCGAGGGCTCCCCTCCCCCCTACGACGACCTGCTCGAGGCCATCGAGCGCCGCCTCGGCCTCGTCCCGCGCTACCGCCAGCGCCTCGCCTTCGTGCCCTTCGGGCAGGGGCGCCCGCGCTGGGTCGACGACCCTCACCTGAACCTCCGCTACCACGTGCGCGCCACCGCGCTGCCCGCTCCCGGCTCGGAGCAGCAGCTGAAGGAGCTGGCGGGCCGCGTGTTCGCCCAGCAGCTCGACCGCGACAAGCCGCTGTGGGAGATCTGGCTCGTCGACGGCCTCGAGGGCGACCGCTTCGCGATGCTGTCGAAGACGCACCACGCGCTCGTGGACGGCATCTCCGGCGTGGACATCATGTCCGTGCTGTTCGACACCTCCGCCGATCCCGCCGCGCCCACGGACACGGGCGAGCGCTGGCTGCCGAGGCCCCTCCCCTCCGCCGCGCAGCTGCTCGGCGAGGCGATCGTCGAGCGCGCCACGATGCCCGGCGAGCTCGCGCGCTCCGTGCGTGCCGTCTTCCGCGGCCCGCGGCGCGTGGCCGAGGGGCTGCGCGACGCCGCCGTGGGCGTCGGCGCGATGGCCTGGGCCGGCCTCAACCCCGCTCCCCCCACTCCCTACAACAAGTCGATCGGCCCGCACCGGCGCTTCACGTGGGTGCGCGCGAACCTGGCCGACATCAAGGCGATCAAGGACGAGCTGGGCGGCACCGTCAACGACGTCGTGCTGTCGACGATCGCCGGCGCGCTCGGCAGGCACCTCCGCCGCCGCGGCCAGAACACGGACGGCGTCGAGCTGAAGGCGATGGTTCCGGTGAGCGTGCGCGCCGACGTGGAGCGCGGCGCGCTCGGCAACCGCGTGGCCGCGATGATGGCCCCGCTGCCGGTCTGGTGCCAGGACCCAGTCGCGCGGCTCGACATCGTGCGTGAGGAGCTGAAGGGGCTGAAGTCGGGCGGCCAGGCCGTCGGCGCCCAGGTGCTCACCGACCTGTCCGGCTTCGCGCCGACCACCGTCATGGCCCAGGCATCGCGCGTGATGGCGCGCCAGCGCTTCTTCAACCTCGTGGTCACGAACGTGCCGGGACCGCAGATCCCGCTCTACCTCGCCGGCCGGCGCATGATCGACCCGTTCCCGATGGTCCCGCTCGCGAAGAACCAGGCGCTCGGCGTGGCGCTCCTCTCCTACGCGGGGCGCATCAACTTCGGGCTGTTGGGGACTACGACCTCATGTGGGACCTGGACGAGTTCGCGGACGACGTCCGCGATTCGCTCGCCGAGCTCGCCGCCGAGGCGGGTGTCGAGCTGACGGCCGACGAGAGGAGCCCTCGGCTCCGGCGGTGCGTGCGTGAGAGACAGGCTCGCGGAATGCGCCCGCGACCTCGGGGTCGAGATGAACGTACAGCGTCTGGAGGCCTCCACGCGCACCGTCGCGGATGCCGCGACCGCCGTGGGCTGCCAGGAGGCTGAGATCGCCAAGTCGATCGTGTTCGTGGCCGACGGCGACCCGGTGGTCTGCGTGGCCTCCGGCCGGCACCGCGTGACATCGCCAAGGTGGCCGACGCCCTCGACGTGGCCGAGGTCCGCCAGGCCCAGGCTGACGAGGTCCGCGCCGCCACCGGCTTCGCCATCGGCGGCGTGCCGCCGTTCGGGCACGACCTGCCGGTGCTGTTCGACGAGGCCTCCTCGCCCACAAGCGCGTCTGGGCCGCCGCCGGCGACCCGAACAGCCTCTTCTGCGTGGATCCGCATGAGCTGGCTCGCTGCGTCAAGGCGCCGTCGTGCCGCTCGGCGAGTAGTACACGCCGGTACAAACGCCGTCGGCGAATCCTGTACGGCGGGCGCATGACGGATCGACCGCCCGGATCGACTATGTCGGTCATGGAACCCACGCTCAAGGACGCCATCCCGGCGATCGAGACGACCTGGGTCGTCATCGCGGCGGTGCTCGTCATGCTCATGCAGGCCGGCTTCCTCTTCCTCGAGGTCGGCTTCTCGCGGATGAAGAACGCCGGCACGATCGTGCCCAAGGTCCTCGCGAACTTCTCGATCGCGGCGGTCTGCTACTGGGCCGTCGGATTCGCCCTCGCGTTCGGTGGCGCGGGCTGGTTCGCCGGCACGGAGGGCACGTTCCTCGGCACGACGGACCCGGCGATGTTCCCCGCGATGGAGTTCTCGGCGGCTGCGGTTCCGGCGAAGTTCTTCTTCCAGTTCGTCTTCTGCGCCGTGTCGCTGGCGATCGTCTGGGGCACCACCATCGAGCGCATCAAGTTCGGCGCCTACCTCATCTACGCGGTGGTGTTCAGCGCGCTGATCTACCCGTCATCAGCCACTGGATCTTCGGCGGCGGCTGGCTCCAGGCGAACTTCGGCATGCAGGACTTCGCCGGCTCGACGGTGGTCCACCTGATCGGCGCCACGGGCGCGCTCGCCGCGCTGCTCCTGCTCGGCCCCCGCCACGGCAAGTACGGCGAGGACGGCAAGCCGAACGTCATTCCCGGCCACAACATGCCGCTCGTCGGCCTCGCCGTGCTGATCCTCTGGTTCGGCTGGTTCGGCTTCAACGCGGGCTCCACGCTCGGCGCTGTGGGACTGCGCTTCGCGGACGTGGTGGTCGTCACGCAGCTCGGCGCGGCGATGGGAGTGCTCGGCGCGATGCTGGTGAGCTACCTGGTAACGAAGAAGTTCGACATCGGCATGAGCGCCAACGGCGCCATCGCCGGCCTGGTCGCGATCACCGCGCCGTCGGGCTACGTCGAGTACTGGGCCGCCCCGCTCATCGGCCTCGTGGCCGGCGCGGTCGTGGTCGGCGCGATCATCGCCATCGACCGCAAGCTGGACGACCCGGTCGGCGCGCTCTCGGCGCACGGGATCGCGGGCATCTGGGGCACGCTCGCCTGCGGTCTCTTCACGAGCCCGCGGCTGGCGGAGCTGAACGCGATTGGCGAGGGCGGGCTCTTCTACACGGGCTCGTTCGAGCAGCTCGGCGTGCAGGCGCTTGGAGTGGTCGCCGCCTTCGCCACGGTCTTCACGGTCAGCTACCTGGTCTTCTGGGCCATCAAGAAGACCTACGGCCTGCGCGTGGCGCCCGAGGAGGAGCGCTACGGCCTCGACATCGTCGAGCACGGCATGTGGGGCTACCCGGAGCAGTTCATGCCGGTCCCCGGCTCGGAGTACCGTCCCCCGGCGATGCCGGCGGGGTGGCCTCCGCGCAGGCCACAGCCGGTGACTATGCCGGTCACCACCCGGATGCAGGAGGGCTAGTCAGATGAAGAAGATCGAGGCGATCATCCGCCACGAGCGGCTCCAGGAGGTGCAGGACGCCCTCGACCAGCTCGGCGTGTCCGGCCTCACCGTCAGCGAGGTGGTCGGCTGCGGCCGCCAGAAGGGCTACACCGAGCAGTACCGCGGCGTGCGGGCGAACATCTCGCTGCTGCCGAAGATCAAGGTGGAGTCGGTGGTGCCCTCGGACATCGCCGACCGCGTGGTCGAGGCGATCGTGGAGACCGCCCGGACCGGGAACGTCGGCGACGGCCGCGTATTCGTCTACGACGTGGAGCAGTCGATCCGCATCCGAACCGGCGAGAGCGGCGAGGACAGCGTGCGGCACGAGGAGCCTGTGGGCTGGGGGCACTAGGCGCCTGACCCGCGCGAAGGCCGCTTTCGGAAGCGTCCTCTTCCTCGCAGTCGCCCCCGGCGTCTTCGCCGGACTGGTTCCGTGGTGGCTCACGGGCTGGGAATCCGGCGGAGCTGTGCCCCTGCCGCTGACCGTGGCCGGTGTCCTGCTCCTGGCGGGCGGTGTCGGGGTTCTCATGCACGCCTTCGTTCGGTTCGTGGTCGAGGGCCTCGGCACGCCGGCACCCGTCGCGCCGCCCCAGCACCTCGTCGTGGGCGGGCTCTACCGATACGTGCGCAACCCGATGTACCTCGCCGTCGAGGCGGTCATCGTCGGGCAGGCCGCCGTACTCGGCCAGGCGGGCCTGCTGCTCTATGCGACCGCGATCGGGGTTGCCTTCGCGCTGTTCGTGCACCTCTACGAAGAGCCGACGCTTGCGCGGCAGTTCGGCGCTGAGTACGACGCCTATCGGCGCGCGGTGCCAGCATGGTGGCCCCGGCGGCGGTCCTGATTGGTGAGATCCCTGCGCATCGGCATTCAGCTTCCAGAGGTCGAGCGATCGGTGCCCTGGCCCGAGTACCTCGCGATGGCGTGCGCTGCCGAGGCGGCCGGCTTCGACTCCATCTGGGTCGGCGACCACCTGCTCTATCGAGGCGACGGCCGGCGGGAGCGCGGGCCGTGGGAGGCCTGGACGCTCCTGGCCGCGCTCGCCGCGGCCACCGAGCGCGTCGAGCTGGGGCCGCTGGTGGCCTGCACGGCCTTTCATCCGCCCGGACTGATCGCGAAGATGGCCGCGACGGTCGCCGAGGTCAGCGGCGGCCGGTTCGTCCTGGGTCTCGGCGCTGGCTGGAATCAGGAGGAGTTCCGCGCGTTCGGGCTGCCGCACGATCACCGCGTATCGCGATTCGAGGAGTCCTTCTCGATCATCCGCGGCCTGCTCGATGGCGAGCGCGTCACGCTGCGCGGGCGCTACTGGCAGGCCGACGACGCGGTCCTGGTGCCTCGGCCGGCCGAGCGCCCTCGCCTCATGGTCGGCAGCAACGGGCCGCGGATGCTCGCGGCCACCCTCCCCCACGTCGATGCCTGGAACACGTGGTACGACGGCTATGGCAACGCGCCGGAGGGCTTCGCGAAGCTGAACGACCGCATCACCGGCGCCGCACGCGAGGCGGGACGCGATCCCGGCGAGATCGACCGGAGCGCGTGCGTGCTCGTGGCCCTGGCCGGCGCGCACGGAGAGCGCTCGGCCGCGCTGGATGCGCGGCCGCTCGAGGGCTCGGCGGACCAGATGGCGGCGACCCTGCTCGAGCTGGCGGACGCCGGCGCGGACGAGGCGATCCTCGTCGTGGACCCGATCACCGAGCGCTCGATCGACGAGCTCGGAGAGGTCGTGGCGCTGCTCGGGCACCTAGCGTAGCGAGCGCCCCTCGCCCGGCGGCAGCTGGCGCTCGGCGACGAGACCGTCACGAACCTCGATCACGAGCCGATCGGGCTCGACGAGCGGATGCGCCGGCTCGTCGAGCTGGCGGACGGAACGCGCGACCGCGAGGCGCTGGCGCGCGAGCTCGGCACAAAGCGCCAGCTCAGCGAGAATCTCGAGCGCTTGGCCAAACTGGCGCTTCTCGAGACGTGATTGGGCGCGGCGCCCGGGCGGCGGGAGCTCCGCTCCATGGGAGAGGGATACTGTCGACCCGTTCCGTCAGCCATCGCCTCGCAGCGCGCGGAGAACGGCGTCGAGCAAGAGCTCGTCCTGGCTCATATGAGCCGCGTAGTGGTCGGCCTCTTCGAGCACGAGGAGCTCCGCCTTCGGGATCTCGTCGGCCGCTCGCCGCGCCTGCTCGAGGAAGTCGGCATCTCCGGCGCCCATGAAGATCAGGCAACGGATCTGCCACGCCCGAAGGTCGTCGGAAATCCCGCCTTCAGCCAGCGCCGCAGTCCACGCCGCCTCGAGGGCGGCTGGGTCGTTGTCGAGCCAGCGCGTGCGCTGGGCGTCCGGGAAGCGGACACCCCAGAAGGCCTCGAAAGCCTGCACCAGCGCCTCCATGCCCTCGGTCCGTGCCGCGGCTAGGGCGTTGGTGACAGCGCGTGTGAGCGGGCTGTCCGGCCAGGCGTAGGGTTGCTGGCCGCCGATCACGAGCGATAGCACACGTTCAGGCGCGTGTTCGCCAATCCCGAAGCCGAGTCGGCCTCCCCACGACATGCCGGCGAAGTGGGCGCGTCTGC
The DNA here is from genome assembly GCA_963786845.1 of uncultured Thermoleophilaceae bacterium. Taxonomy (GTDB): domain Bacteria; phylum Actinomycetota; class Thermoleophilia; order Solirubrobacterales; family Thermoleophilaceae; genus JACVRW01. Next base: position 55,264 of record CAWBAP010000016.1, on the reverse strand, counting down.
AGCCGAGCCGATCGAGGACCGCGACAGCGTCGGCGACGCGAAGCGGCATCGCGTAGGCCTGGACGTCGTGGGGCTTGTCGCTGCGCCCGAGACCGCGGTGGTCGACGTAAACGAGACGAAACTCGTCGGCTGGCAGCCGCCCCGCGATTGCGCTGCTCCGAAGGTCGGCAACCGAATCCAGGAATCCGCCATGAACGACGACCCGCGCGCCGTTGCCGCCGTCCTCCTCGAAGTACACCCGACGTCCGTCCAGCGGATTCCTCGCGTAAGGCATGACACTCCAATCTGTCGACTCGGCCGCGTACTCCCCCCGCATGCACCCCATGTCCTACCTCACCGGCTAGATGAGAGCCGCCAGCGCTCCCGCTCGCATGGGGTTCCGACACTCTCGAGGGGCAGGCATGACCACTTTGTGGCCGAAGCGATGGGGCACGGGCATTAGTCGGCTTACAACGCTAAGAAGGAACGGTGAAAGCGAATATGTCGCCGTAGGTGACGTATTCGTTCGGGAGGTCGTTGAAGCGCCCGTATAGCAATCTGACCCGAGTCCCTTGTGGTGTGGCGTACATGTAGCCGGCGTTCTGCCCCTTGCGCAAGGTCACGGCGACGCGTGGGCGTTTGCCGAGGCGTTGCTCAACTAGCAGGCCAGGCGTGTCCTTGCAGCGCCTCGCGCAGGGCACGTTTCCGACGAAGAAGACGGTGCCGGTCGGAGTCACCGCCGGGTTGTATTGAGCCTTGACGCCACGTGGCCGATTGATCTTGGTGGTTTGGCCCGTAGCGAGGTTTGTCAAGAAAACATCCTGCGTACGCCGAAGCACCCGTCCCCAGACCGCCCAATCGCCCGCCACCTGCCCCGAGTAGACGAATCGCCGCTGGCCCCGGGCGGCTACCCGCCCGAGTTGACGCCGCTCGCCGGTAATGCGGTTGTAGAGGCGCACGCTGGTTCGCCTGTCCCGCACACCCTCCGTGTAGAGAATCCAAGCGCCCGAGATTGTCGGATGCATGCCGGCTCGGCGGCTATCGCTGATGGGCAGGTTGGTGTAGCTACGGGCCGTGACGTCATAGAGGACGAGCCGGTTCAAGTTCCGTGTTGCCTCTTCGTAGACGAGCGTGCTGCCGTCGATCCCGCCCCCCGCGCCCTCAGTTCCCGGGCGATTCACCTTCAGCCTGTTGGCGGCGGAGTCCCGCAAGAAAACGTGGTACCGGTTGCGATGCTTCGGAGAGTTCTGGGTCCAGCCCAAGAATCCGGAGCCTGCGAAACCCGCAAACTCATCGGCGGGCGTGTGTCGTACGGGAATCTGCTGCGCGGCGAGTGCGGCCTCTGGGGCCAGAGTCGAACCCCCCAACACTGCGGCCAACACGATCGCACCCCTGACGAGGACGTTGGTAGCGCCTCCGACCGAGGGCATGCCGAGAAGCCTCCCAATTTCCCTCTTCCGCCGCAAGGCTCCCCCAGCGTCGAGTCAGGCCGCCGCCGCATTCGAGCGACTCGGCGCCCGGGGCACCAGCCCCGCTGAGGCCAACGCCACCGGCTTCGGGGCGTAGCGATCTCGCCGGCGCCCCTGGGCGACCGCTTCGGCCACAAAGGCGGCGGCGCCGCCGGCGAAAGTGTCCCTATCCCATGAAAGGAGCACTCCCCGACAGCACGGCGGGAGTGTCGCTTCGCGCGAAACGCAGCCGCCGCACGCGTCCACGGTCGTGCGAGCCGCGCGCGTGTACAGCCGTGCTCATCAGGAACCGACCTCATCGACGGCCGCGCGAATGTCCTTGATGAGCATCTGGAGATTGAGGGAGTCCGTCGGAGAAGGCTCGAATCCATGACGTTCGTAGAACGCCCGGGCCTCCTCGTCGATCGCATGGACCAGTAGAACTCGAATCCCCACGGATTCGGCGGCGCTCAGCGTCCGCAGCATCGCGTCGCGCAGCAACCAGGCGCCGACGCCGCGTTTCTGCACTGCCGCATCGACTGCCAAACGTCCTAGCAGGGCGGCCGGGATGGGATGTCGCGGCATCCCCTTCGCGGCCCGTGCTGTCGCTTCCTCGTGGGTCACTGAAGCGGCCGTTAGTGCGTGGAAGCCGATGACACGATCCTGCTCGTTGTCGTGAATGACGAAGGTCCTCGCCGAGCCAACAGCGGCAGCTTGCGCCGCATGCCTTTGGAGCCAAAGATTCAGCGACTCGACGCCGCAGTCGAAGTCGCGGGTGTCGTGATCTGGAGCGAGAGGTTCAGGGTCCCGAAATCGGGACAACTACTCAGGCCGAGCTCGACGCATGAGTTCGACGACGGCTGGCTTAGCCTCTGCTGGGCGGTCGAGCGCCGCCGTGAAGGCCTTCCACTCATCGCGGTCTAGGACGAACTGCGTTCGGTCGGCCAAGATCGTCTCGGCGCGCGCCCGTCCACTCTCGACGAGAAACTCCGAGACCGACTCGTCGACCGCAGCGGCCGCCTGGCGGAAAAGCTGATCGTCGACGGGCGAGACTCGCAAATTGCGTCGAGCTGTCTTAGGAGCCGTAGACATTTCGCCTCGAAACTATACACATGTGTACCCACATTGTGTGTACGGCTGTTTCGCTAGGCACCGCCCAGCAGGTGGCCCTCGGCGCGTGCGGGGCGCGGCAGCGCCTTCAGGGCGATCGCGAGGGCTGTGCCCAGCATGACCCAGATGGGCCAGAAGTAGCTCGAGCCCGAGGCCAGCCAGATGCCGACCAGGAAGAGGTTGAGGATGGCGAGCGCGCCGGCCTGATGGCGCAGGGCGCGCCGCTTCCTCAGGCGGCGCAGCGCGACGTCGCGGTCGGCGGCGCCGGCCAGGTCGCGCTCGGTCAGCGGGGGCGTTGCCAGGACGCGCCAGGCGTCCAGGGCGGCTACGAACCCGATCGCCAGCAGCGGCCACACGATCCAGGGCAGGTCGGAGCCGGTCAGGGCCCAGATCGCGACGAGCACTCCCGCGACGATCCCGCACGACAGGGTGCGCAGCATGAGGTGGTGCCTGCGCTCCTCCTGCCGGGCCTCGGCCTCCGCGGCTGACAGGACGGGCGTCGGGTCATGCCCCGACGGGTGCGCCTCGGCGATCGCGAGCGCCTCCGCCGTCAGCGGGATCGACGCCCGCACGCGCGTGCCCTCGCCTGGCGGGCTCTCAACGCCGAGCGAGCCGGTCAGGGCCCCCACGCGGTCCGCGAGGCCCTGCATGCCGGTTCCGTTGTCGAGGGAGGCCCCTCCCACCCCGTCGTCGGTCACGACGACGGCGAGCTGCCCGTCCTCCACGCTCACCGAAACCGTTGCGTACGAGGCCTGGGCGTGCTTCCCGATGTTTGCCAGGCACTCGGACACGACGAAGTAGGCCGCGGCCTCCACGGCGTCCGGGAGGCGCTCGGTGGGCGCCGCGATCACGTCCGTGGGAACCGTCGCGCGCGCCGCGAGGTCCTCGAGCGCGGCCGGCAGGCCGCGGTTCGTGAGGATCGCCGGGTGGATGCCGCGGGCGAGGTCGCGCAGCTCCTTCAGGGCGAGCTGGGCCTCCTCCCCTGCCTGGCGCACCAGCTCCGCCGCGGCGGGATCGCCGCTGGCGGCCTTCCCCTCGGCCATCCGCAGGTTCAGGGCCAGCGCCACGAGACGCTGCTGGGCGCCGTCGTGGAGGTCGCGCTCGATGCGCCTGCGCTCGGCGTCGGCCGCGGCGATGATGCGCGAGCGCGCGTCCTGAAGCTCGGTCACTCGGGCGGTCAGCGCCGGGTCGGCGTTCGAGCCGAGCAGCTGGGCGGCCAGCCAGCCGTACAGCCGACCAAGGGCGCTCAGGCCGGGGATGCCGACGAGCAGGACGAGCGCCCCGACGGGGACCAGCGCCAGCGACTCGGCGAGCGTGTCGATCTCGAGCCACGCGATCCTGGCGTCGTCGGGAAGCGTCCATTCCAGGACGGGAGCGAACAGCGCGCCCAGGCCGGTGCCGAGGACGACGACCGTGACGGAGAAGGCCACGACCCCGAGCGGCAGCTGGAGCAGCAGGAACGCGAGGTCTTTCCACGTGGCCGGGTCGGCGGCCCGCGCGGCCACGCGGCGCCACCAGCGCGCACCCTCGGGCTCGGGCCGGTAGGGGCTCGGGATCTCGACCCCGACGAGGCGGCCGATGAGGCGCCGCTCGAAGTCCGCGATCCAGCGCCAGGCCCACATCGCCCCGATCAGGATCGGGACGCCGATGAGCGTGATCGCGGTGCCGAAGCCGGTCGAGATCGCGGTGACGAGGAAGCTGAACTCGGCCACGCCCAGCGGGAGCGCCAGCAGCATGTACAGGATGCGCGTGTACGTGCGTGCGTCCAGGATCGGTCTCACAAGTCGTGCGATGCCGCCCACGCTACGCGGCCCGCGCAGCGCGGTCCATACGGGCACCCGTACCATCCCGCGCACGGTGCAGCGCACGCTGGTTACCGCGGTCGCGCTCGCGGCAGTCGCCCTGCCGGCTGCTGCCGAAGCCGCCCCCGGAACGCTCTTGGTCGAAGGATCCTTCTCCTACGTGGAGGTCCGGGATCGCGAGGGAGCGGTGGTGGTCCAGCGCAGGCCCGCCAGGCGGCGCGTGCGCATGACGAGGCGGCTTCCGGCCGGGCTGTACCGGCTGGTGGCGGAGGACTTCGTGAGGCGGCGGCCCGGGCGCTGCTCCCGCCCGGTCCGGATCCGCTCGCGAGGGCTCACGACCGTGACCGTGTCGTTCAGGCCGCGCCGCGGCTGCAGGATGACCCGCAACGCGCTCCCGGCGCGCTTCCCGCCGAGCGGCCGCGTTCGGGCGGTGCAGAGCTTCCTGCGCAGCCGCGCCGGCACGAACTCGTGGGCCCTGATCGACAACTGGGGGCGCCTGCGGAGCTTCGAGCCGCAGCGCGTGTACGTGAGCGCGAGCCTCGTCAAGGCGATGCTGCTCGTGGCGGACCTGCGCAGGATCGGCAATCGCCCGCCGGACGCCGGCGAGCGCGCCGCGCTCGGCCCGATGATCACAGCGTCGTCGAATGACGCCGCGGACACGGTCTACTACCGCGTGGGCGACGCGGCTCTCTACGACGTCGCCAAGCGGGCCGGGATGAGTCGCTTCTGGGTCGGCGGCTACTGGGGCAACGCCCACTTCAGCGCCGAGGACCAGGCGCGCTTCTTCGGCAGGATCGACAGGCTCGTGCCGAAGGCCTCCCGCGCGTACGCACGCTCGCTGCTGTCGTCGATCGTCTCCGGTCAGCGCTGGGGCTTCTCGCGCTACGCGGCAGCCGCCGGCTTCAGGACCTTCTTCAAGGGCGGCTGGCGCGGCACGGACGCGGGCCAGCTCGTGCACGAGGCGGCGCTGTTCGAGCGCGGGGACACGCGCGTATCGATGGCGGTGCTGACCGACGGCAACCCGTCACACGAGTACGGGACCGAGACGCTCCGGGGGGTCGCGCAGCGGCTGTTCCACCGCCGCGGGCGCGGCGCGGGCGCGGAGGAGCCCGCCGAGGCCGGCACGCCCGCCACGCGCCGGGCCGGCCTTGTCGATGTCCACCGCTTCGCCCCGGGCATCAAGGTCGACCTCTCCTATCGGACGAAGCGCAACGAGACCGGCGCGCCGCTCCCGGGCTACTGCAAGAACTGGGCCCTGTTGCACGAACGGGCGGCGTTCAGCCTCGGCCAGGTGCAGCGCTACCTGCGCCGCTCGGGCCTCGGCCTCCTGATCCTGGACGCCTACCGCCCGGTGCGCGCCACGGAGGCGCTCGTCCGCTGGGCGGAGCGCACCGGGCGCGGCCACCTCGTGGGCACGTACATCGCCCGCCGCAGCCGCCACAACACCGGGAGCGCGGTCGACATCACGCTGATCCGCTTCCGCGACGGGAAGCGGCTCCGCATGGGCGGCTTCGACCTCGGGCCCGGCTCGCACACCTACAACGCCGGCGGGCGCATCCTGCGCAACCGCCTCACGCTGATGAACGCGATGGAGCGCTTCGGCTTCGGCGCCTACCTGAACGAGTGGTGGCACTTCGAGCACCAGATCCGCCCGAACCGCTATTTGAACGTGACGCTCGGGTGCGGTCGCCATAATTGAGGGCATGGCGGAGCGCACCGACCTCCTGCGCGTGGCACTCGCGCAGATCAACCCGACCGTCGGCGACATCCGCGGCAACTCCCGCAAGATCTCCGACCAGATCGCGCGCGCCCGTGACGAGGGGGCGGCGCTCGTGGTGTTCCCCGAGCTGACGCTCACCGGATACCCGCCCGAGGACCTCCTGCTGAAGACGAGCTTCCTCGACGCCGCCGACGCCGCGCTGCGCGAGTTGGCGGCGCACGCGCAGGGCATCGTCGCGGTGGTGGGCTACCCGGAGAAGGCCGAGGACGTCTACAACTCGGCCGCCGTGCTGGCCGACGGCGAGGTCGTGGCCACCTACCGCAAGATGTACCTGCCGAACTACGGCGTCTTCGACGAGCAGCGCTACTTCCAGTCCGGCTCCGAGGCCGCGCTCGTCGAGGTGAACGGCATCCCGATCGGGCTCAGCATCTGCGAGGACATCTGGGAGCCGGGCCCGCCGGCCATGACCGAGGCGCTCGCCGGCGCGCAGGTGATCGTGAACCTGTCCGCCTCGCCCTACCGCGCCGGCTACGGCCCCCGCCGCGAGCGCATGCTCGTGCAGCGGGCCGTGGACTACCTCGCCGCGGTCGTGTTCGTGAACACCGTCGGCGGCCAGGACGAGCTGGTGTTCGACGGCCACAGCCTCGCGATCGACCAGGACGGCGAGGTGATCGCCCGCGCGCCCCAGTTCGAGGAGGCGCTCACGCTCTGCACGATCGACCCGCGCGCGATCAGCGCGGCTCGCCTGCGCGACACGCGCCACCGGGTGAACGTGCGCCGGCAGCGCCGCGCGTCCGTGATCGCGGAGCCGCCGGTGTTCACGCTCGCGAGCGTGAACACGGACGCTGCGGGCGACCCGGAGGTCGTCTCGGGCGAGCTCGCCGGGATGCTCGAGCCGGACGCCGAGATCTACGCCGCGCTTCGCACCGGCCTGCGCGACTACGTCGAGAAGAACGGCTTCGAGCGCGTGGTGATCGCGCTCTCGGGCGGGATCGACTCGGCGCTGGCCGCGCTGCTTGCCGCCGACGCGCTCGGCTCCGCGCGCGTTACGTGCGTCTCGATGCCCTCCCCGTACTCGAGCGAGGGCACCCGCGCCGACGCCCGCGCGATCGCGGAGAACCTCGGCGCGGACTTCCGCGAGATCGGGATCGAGCAGGCGATGGGCGCCTACGACGAGCTGCTGCGCGAGGCCTTCGAGGGCAGGGAGCCGGACGTCACGGAGGAGAACCTCCAGGCGCGCATCCGCGGCAACGTCGTGATGGCGCTGTCCAACAAGTTCGGCTGGCTCGTGATCGCGACCGGCAACAAGTCCGAGATGTCGGTCGGCTACGCCACGCTCTACGGCGACATGGCCGGCGGCTTCGCCGTGCTGAAGGACGTCTACAAGGGCCAGGTCTACCGGCTCGTGCGCTGGCGCAACGAGCAGGAGGGCCGCGAGCTCGTGCCGGCCTCGGTGCTCGACCGCCCGCCCTCGGCCGAGCTTCGCCACGAGCAGCGCGACGACGAGTCGCTCCCCCCTACGACCTGCTCGACCAGATTCTGGAGGGCTACATCGAGGAGGACCTCGACGCCGTGGAGCTCGTGCACCGCGGCCTTCCGGCCGCGGAGGTGGAGCGTGTGATCCGCATGGTCGACCGCGCCGAGTACAAGCGCCGCCAGGCCCCGCCCGGGATCAAGATCTCGACGAAGGCGTTCGGGCGCGACCGGCGCCTGCCGATCACGAACCGCCACGAGTCCTCGGCGGATCCGGGCCCGAGCGGCGCCTCCGGGCGCTCAAGTAGGGGGCGTCCACCGGGGTCAGGCTTAAGCCTGACCCCGCGCCGGCCTGACGGCCAGCGTCACGCGGGAGGCCGCGCACAGGCGGCCGTCGTCGTCGGTGAAGCGCACGTCCCAGACCCACGAGGTCCGTCCTCTGTGGATCGGGGTGCCCTCCGCGTGCACGTGGCCCGCGGTCGCCGGGCGGAAGAAGCTCGTGCTGTTGGACTGGCCGACCGCGAAGTTGCCCTCCCCCATGACCGCGAGGTGGGTGGTCGCGGACACCATCGACTCGGCCAGCGCCGCGTACGCGCCGCCGTGAACCAGCCCGAGGGGCTGCTGGACGCGCTTCTCGGCGGCGAAGCGCCCGCGGCAGAGCTCCGGGCTCGCCTCGAGCAGCTCGAAGCCCAGCACGTCGTCGAGCGTTCCGGGCGCGGGATACCTTTCAACCGGCGATTCCATACGCGCGGGCACACTACAGTTCGCCCGGAAATGGCCACTTTCGACCAGCTTTCGCCCGAGCAGCGGGCGATCGTCGAGCTCGTGCTCCGCCAGGGGAAGACCTACGCCGAGCTCGCGGACATGCTGAACCTGCCGGAGAGCCGCGTGCGCGAGCTGGCCCGCGACGCGCTCGTGGAGCTCGCGCCGGTGAGCGTGCGCGGGGTCGAGGAGGACTGGCGCAGCCAGCTCGCCGACTACGTGCTCGGCCAGCAGTCCGGCCCCGAGGCGACCGCGACGAAGGGCCATCTGAGGCGCTCCGAGGCCGCACGCGGCTGGGCGCGCTCGCTGCTCGACTCGCTCGAGCAGTTCTACGAGGACGGCTCGGTGCCGGCCATCCCCGAGGGCGAGCGCGGCCGCGCGGCGAAGCGGACGGCCGCCGCTGCCCCGGCAGAGCGCGAAACGGCGGCACGCTCGCCGCTGGCCGCCGCGGGCGACCCCGTGATGCGGCGCCGCCTGCTCGCGGGCGCGGGCGCGCTCCTGCTCATCCTGCTCGTGGTGCTCGTCTGGCCGGTCGGCCTGCTCACGGGCGACGACGACGACGGCGGCGGCACCAGCGCGGGCAGCGGCAACGGCGGCGAGCAGGCGGCCACCGAGACCCCGGCCGGCGAGACGCCGGTCAACACGCAGGTACGCGGCCAGGCGATCATCGCCGCGCAAAAAGGAAAGCCGCTGATCGTGCTCACGGCCGTCGGGCTCGAGCCGACCACCGACAACACCGCGTACCAGGTCTGGCTCTACAACAGCGAGAGCGACCGCACGAACCTCGGCGCCCAGGTGACGGACGCCCAGGGCAACTTCGGCGTGAGCCAGGCGCTGCCGGAGGACTACAAGCGCTTCAAGTTCATCGACATGACGACGGCCACCGTCGAAGGACAGCAGGCGCGCCCCGGCCGCTCGGTCATGCGCGGCCAGTTGAAGCTCCGCGACGACCCGGTCACGCGCGGCACGGGCAAGAACAGGGCCACCCTGCTCGGCCAGATCGACCTCGTGCCGCTACCGAACAACGCCGGCTAGGCCGGGGGCAGCAGCTTCCCGGGGTTCATGATCCCGGCCGGGTCGAGCCGCTCCTTCGCGGCGCGGAGCACCTCGATCCCGAGCGGGCCGGTCTCGGCCGTGAGCCACTCGCGGTGGTCGCGCCCGATCGCGTGGTGGTGCGTGATCGTGCCGCCGTTTGCCAGGATCGCCTCCGAGGCGGCCGTCTTGGCGGCGCGCCACTGCCCCAGCGCGTCCTCCTCCTGGCGGGCCAGGAAGGTGAAGTAGAGCGACGCGCCGGAGGGATAGAGGTGCGAGACGTGGCACATCACGAGCGGCGGCGTCCCGCGCCCGCCCAGCGCGGCCCGCAGCGCGTCGCGCACCGCCGCGTGGAGCGTGCCGAGGTTCGTCCAGCTCGTGGCGGTCTCGAGCGTCTCGGCGAGCACGCCGCGGTCGAGCAGCTCGTCGCGCAGGTAGGGGCCCGCGTAGCGGTTCCGGCGCCAGGCCTCGCCCGGCCTGTGCCCGAGCGCGACGCCTCCGCCCGCCCGCAGCAGCGCCGCCGTGCGGCGCCGGCGGTCCTCGACCTCGTCCTCCTCGCCCTCGAAGCCGACGATCGCGAGGCAGCCGCCCTCGTGCCCGCGCATGCGCAGGTAGCGGCGGCCCAGCTTCTCGGTCGTGCTGCCGGAAGCGCCGAGTGCCATGGTCAGCCGCGACTCGTCCTCGTCCGAGAGGCGGCTGACGTCCGCGGCGGCGCCCGCCTGCTCCATCACGCGAAGGGCGTCGCAGCCGTCCGCGAAGCCCGCGAACGACCAGGCCTCGTAGCGGTGAGCCCGCGGCGCGGGCCGGACGCGCAGCGTCGCCTCGCAGATCACGCCGAGCACGCCCTCGGACCCGACCACGAGCTCGCGCAGGCTCGGCCCGGCCGCGGACGCCGGCACCGCCCTCGTGCCCAGCTCGCCGGCTGGCGTCACGCAGCGCACGCCCTCCACGAGCTCGTCGATGCGCCCGTAGCCGGTGGACGCCTGGCCCGCCGAGCGGGTCGCGACCCAGCCGCCGACGGTCGAGTACTCGAAGGACTGCGGGAAGTGCCCGAGCGTGACGCCCTCCTCCCCCAGCCGGCGCTCCGCCTCGGGGCCGAACAGCCCGCCGTCGAGCCGGGCCGTGAGCGAGGTGCGGTCAACCTCCACGGTCGCGGCGAGGCGACTCAGGTCGAGCGAGATCGCCGCGCCGAAGCCGTCCTTCACGGGCTCGACGCCGCCCACGACGCTCGTGCCGCCGCCGAAGGGCACCACCGCCGCGCTGTGCTCGGCGCAGGCGGCCAGGACGGCGGACACCTGCTCGGCCGACGCGGGGAGCACCACGGCGTCCGGCGCGCTCGACGCGTCGCCGGACCGGATTCGCACCAGGTCCGGATACGAGCGGCCCAGCGCGTGCGCGATCCGCGTCTCGCGGTCGTCGCGCACCTGCTCCGCCCCGACGGCCGAGGCCAGGCGCTCGCGGAGCGCGTCCGGCAGGCGAGCCTCGGGAACGGTGACCTGCTCGAACGCCACCGGCGGCCGCCTCGTCTCGGGGTCTGCCCCGAGCTCCTCGCGCAGCAGCGCCTCCGCCCCGGAGGGGAGCTGGACGGCGTGCCCGTCTTCGCCCCAGCCCCACCAGCGCATCAGGGCCCGTCCCCGAGCAGCTCAGCCAGCCCGTCGAGCGCGGCCTCGGCCTGTCGCCGGGCCGCCGCCCGCAGCTGGAACGGGCTGAAGCGCGCCCATCCGCGCGGGCGCTGGTCGAGCGTCACCCGCACGCGCGTCCCGCCGGCGGCCTCGGGCGTGAGGGCGATCTCCGTCGTCGACTGGGACAGCAGCCGCTCGAAGGGCGACTCCTCCACCTCGTGCCGCCACAGGACGCGCTCGAGCCCGTGGGCCTCGAGCAGGCTGTAGTCGGCGCGCACCGACTTCCCCGTGGGCGACACGAGCACGGTCGTCCATGCATCGCGGCTGGCCTCCTCCACCCTTGTGACGCCCGGCCACCAGGCGGCGAGGCGGGTGGGGTCGCTCACGATCCGCCACACCTCCGCGGGCTCCGCCGAGACCACGCGTTCGCGGTGAACCACCATCACTCGTCTTCGACGACCACGAGCGAGCGCACGTCGTAGCCCTCGAGCCGCTCGCGACCGTTCAGGAACGCCAGCTCGATCACGAACCCGCATCCTGCCACGACGCCGCCCGCCTGCTCCACAAGCTGGCAGAGCGCGCTCGCGGTGCCGCCGGTGGCGAGCAGGTCGTCGTGCACGAGCACCCGCGCGCCGTCCCTGATCGCGTCCGAATGGACCTCGAGCGCGTCCATGCCGTACTCCAGCGCGTACTCGACCGAGGCGACCTCGCGCGGCAGCTTGCCCGGCTTGCGGGCGAGGATGAAGCCGGCGTTCGCCGCCACCGCCACGGCGGCCCCGAGCACGAAGCCGCGCGCCTCGGCGCCCTCGCGTCGCAGCGCCCGTTCAGGAACAGCGGCGTGATGTCCTTGAAGACGATCCCCGGCTTCGGGAAGTCGGGGATGTCCTGAATGTGGTCCTCGAGGCGCACGGAGGGCGCCTCAGCGCGTGAGCTTGCGGAGGTCCCGGACCAGCAGCAGGTGCTTCAGGTGGGAAGCCACCGCGGCGAGGTTCTCGAGCGCCTCCACCGCCTCCTTGCGCCGCTCCGGGTTCCGCGAGCGGAGCGCGGGCGCCAGGATCTGCTCGAGCAGCGCGGCCTCGCGGTCCGCGGAGGTGCGGAACACGCGCAGGTTGCGCCCGCCGACCCCGAAGCGCTTCAGCTCGCCCACGGCGCGGACGATCTCGCGCTCGGTGTCGTCGTAGAAGACCTCGCCGTCGCGGCGCTCGCCCTTGATCACGCCGAAGTCCTCGAGCTCCTTGACGAGCGACTGGTCGGCGCCCGTCTCGTCGAGCACCTCCGCGAGGCGGTAGAGCGACCCCGGGCCGCGCAGCTGGAAGGTCGCGCGCCGCCCGCCGGTGCCGCCGCCGCGCGGCTCGGCCGACGCATCCGGCGTGGCGACCTCGTCCGCGCGCCCGGCCGCCAGCTCCTGGCGGATGACCCTCAGGGGGAGGAACTCGTCGCGCTGGAGGCGCAGGATCGTGCGCAGCCGGTCGACGTCCGCCGGCGCGTAGAGCCGGTAGCCGCCCGGCGTCCGCCGCGGCGCGAGCAGCTTCTGGTCCTCGAGGTAGCGGATCTTCGAGATCGAGATGTCGGGGAACTCGCGCTCGAGCTGCTTCGTGACAGCCCCGATCGTGAGCGCCTTCTCCTTGCGCGGCGGCACCTCGTGGGTGACCTCGGTGCTCATCGCTCCTCCAGGTAGGTCAGCTTGTACTTGCCCACCTGGAGCTCGTCGCCGTTCTGAAGGCGATGCGACTCGATCCGGTGGCGGTTCACGTAGGTGCCGTTCAGGGAGCCCAGGTCGTCCACGTACAGCCCGTCACGGCGCCGCACGAGCAGCGCGTGGTTGCGCGACACGGTCACGTCGTCCAGGAAGACCTCGGCGTCCGGGCTGCGGCCGATCGTGTTGCGCTCCGCGGTCAGGTTGAACGCCTCGCCCGAGCGGCCGCCGCCCGAGCGGATCACGAGCGTGGCCCCCTCGTGGGTCATCGTGTCGAGGTCGACCGGACGGAGCTCGCCGGTCTCGTCCACCTGGTAGACCTCGGTCGTGTCGCCGCTGCCGCTCTCGGTCTGGTCGCCGAGGAACGCCCCGCACTTCTGGCAGTAGTTCGCGCCCTCTGCGTTGGCGAAGCCGCACTCGGGGCAGTGCATCGCTACTCGATGTCCGCGTCCGCGGGGATGCCCTTGCCGGAGAGGATGTCGGTCAGCTGCTGCACGTCGGCGCCGCTGATCACGGACTCGCCCTCCTCGTGCTTCTTCCGCAGCCGGTTCACCAGCTCCGCGCGCAGGATGTCGATCTTGCCGTGGAGGATCCGGCGTTTGTAGGAAACCTCCTGCTCCTCCTCGGTGAGCTGCTGGATGAGGTCCTTCAGCTCACTGTCGGAGAGCGCGCCGAGGTCGGGAAACGTGTCCAAAGCCGGTCCTTTCGAGAGAGTCCTGCGGTGCGTCTGCTTGAGGCGACTATAGCGCTCCTCAACCTCAGGTTGAGGCTTTGCGCATCCCGCGTATCCCATCTTGCAGGTAGCGGCCCGTCGCCGCAAGCGTCATCGCGAGACCGACGTAGAGGACCACGTCGAGCGCCCAGCCGTCGATCACGAGCGCGAGGGCCAGGGCGCTCATCACCGGCCACACCGCCCAGCGGCCCAGCATCGAGACGTTCAGGTCGACCCCGCGGCGCAGCGCGAGCTCCGTCAGCACGAGCATGAAGACCTCACGCGCGGCGAGCACCGCGAGCGCCCAGCGCGGCAGCGTCCCGTAGTGCCACGCGACTACGGCGCCGCACGCCACGAGCAGGCGGTCGGTCAGCGGGTCGAGCAGCGCCCCGAGCCGGCTGTACTGGCCCGTGATCCGCGCGGCCATGCCGTCGAAGTAGTCGCTCCAGGCGATGAAGGCGAACAGCGCGAAGGCCAGTCCCGAGCGGCCGTCGCCCGAGCTCAGGGCGATCGCCAGGAACAGCGGGAGGAGCGCAAGGCGGGCGAAGCCGATCACGTTCGGGATCGTCCACGGGCGGAGCGGCTGGCCGCGGCGCGTCTCCGGCGGCGGCCCGTCGGAGCGGTCGAGGCCGACCAGCCGGCGGAACGTCAGGGGAGGGTCCGCCACAGCTCCGCCGCCGCCTCGGCCGCGCCCTCGAGCGGGAGCGATCCCTTCTCCTGGCCGCGCCTGACCTGGAACTCGATCTCGCGCGCCTCCACGCTCTTCTTGCCGATCGTCACGCGCAGGGGGCAGCCGAGCAGCTCCGCGTCCGCGAACTTCTGGCCCGGGCTCGCGTCGTCGCGGTCGTCGTAGAGCACGTCGAGCCCCAGCTCGCGCAGCTCGTCGTAGAGCCGCTCGGAGAGCGAGCGGGCCTCCTCCCCCGGCTTGCCGAGCGTCACCAGCTCGACGTCGAAGGGGGCCACGGCGCGCGGCCACGAGATCCCCTGCTCGTCCGCGAACTGCTCGATCGCGGCGGCCACGATCCGGGCCGGGCCGATCCCGTAGGAGCCCATCCAGATGAACTGCTCCTTGCCGTCCTCGTCGAGGTAGGCGGCTCCGAGCGGTTCGGAGTAGCGCGTCCCGAGCTTGAAGATGTTGCCCACCTCGATCGCCGGCTCGATGCGGATCGGACTGCCCGACGGGTCGCGGTCACCGGCCTCCACCCGGCGCACGTCCACCCACTCCGGCTCGAAGTCGCGGCCGGGCTCCACGCCCGTGAGGTGCAGGTCCGGCTTGTTGGCGCCCGCCACCAGCCCGGCGAGGCCCCGCAGCGCCTCGTCCGCGAGCACCGGCACAGGCGCGCCCAGGGGGCCGATGAAGCCCGGCTCGGCGCCGAAGCCGGCACGCACCTCCTCCGCCTCGGCGGGCCGGTACGGGGAGCCGAGCGCGTTCTGAAGCTTGATCTCGTTGAGCCGGTGGTCCCCGCGGATGACGACGAGCACCGGCCCGCGCTCCTCCGCCACCACCGGGAAGGCCTTGATCAGCGCCCCGGGCGGCACGCCCAGCAGCCCGCAGACCGCGTCGATCGTGGTCGCCGCGGGCGTCTCGACCTCCTGCGGCTGCGCCGACGCGGCGGGCAGCCCGTCGACCGGCTGCGCGTCGGCGCTCGCGATCTCCACGTTCGCGGCGTAGCCGGAGTCCGACAGCGCCACGTCGTTCTCGCCGGCGGCGCAGGGCGCCATGTACTCGTGAGCGCCGAACCCGCCCATCATCCCGACGTCGCTCTCGACCCGGTACCACTCGAGCCCCGTACGGTCGAAGATGCGGTCGTAGGCCTCGATGTGGAGCTGGTAGGACGCGTCGAGGCCCTCGAGGTCGCGGTCGAAGGAGTAGGCGTCCTTCATGATGAACTCGCGCGTGCGCAGGAGGCCCGCGCGCGGGCGCGGCTCGTCGCGCTCCTTCGTCTGGAAGTGGTACAGGAGCTTCGGCAGGTCGCGGTACGAGCGCACCTCCCGCGCGATGTGCCACGTGAGGATCTCCTCGTGGGTCATCGCGAGCACCATTTCGGCTCCGCGCCGGTCCTGGAGCTTGAAGATCTCGTCGATCTCGTAGCGGCCGGTGGCGCGCCAGGGATCGGCCGGCTGGAGCACGGGCATCAGCATCTCCCCGGAGCCGATCGCGTCCATCTCCTCGCGCACGATCTGCTCGACCCGGCGATGCGCCCGCCAGCCCGCCGGGAGGAAGGTCCACAGCCCCGCCCCCACCTGCCGCGCCAGCCCCGCGCGCACGATCAGGCGATGCGAGACGGCCTCCGCGTCGGCGGGCGCCTCTTTCATGGTCGGAAGGAAGTAGCGAGAAAGCCGGGTCACGGCGGGCGAGTCTAATCCGTGACCCTTCAGTTCTGCCTTTGCGCGAGCCGATCCAGACTGGGACCAGGTCGTTCCGGCACGGTCAACACCCATGCGCGTCTCACCCAGGCTCAGAGCAGGGCTGCAGGCCTTCGGGGCACTGACCGGCGCCGCGCTGCTCGCGTACGTCCTCCACACGGCCTTCGGCCTGGGCTCGCCTGAGCTCGACGGGCTCTTCGAGCTGGGTCTACCGCGGCCTGATCATGGCCGCGGGCGCGATCTGCGTCACGCGGGCGCTCGCATTCCGGGAGGAGCGCGCCGCGTGGCTCGTGATGGGCGCGGGCCTGCTCGCATGGGCCGCCGGCGAGGTCACCTGGACCACGCTCATCGCCGACAACCCGGATCCCCCCTACCCGTCGGTGGCGGACGTGCTCTACCTCTCGTTCTACCCCGCGAGCTACACCGCGCTGCTGCTGCTCGCGCGCTCGCGCACCGACTCCTTCCGGAGCAGCCTCTGGCTCGACGGCGCGATCGCCGCGCTCACCGTCGCCGCGCTGATCGCGACGCTCGCCTTCCAGCCGATCGTGGACGCCACCAGCGGCGGCCCCGCGGAGATCGCGGTGAACATCGCCTATCCGGTCGGCGACCTCCTGCTGCTCGGCCTCGTCGTCGCGGTCTTCGGGCTGAACGGATGGCGCCCCGACCCCGTCTGGCTCGTGCTGGGCGGCGGCCTCGCGCTCACCGCGGTCGCGGACGGCCTCTACCTCGTGCAGAGCGCGACCGACACCTACGTCGAGGGGACGCTGCTCGACCTCGCGTGGCCCGTGTCCGCCCTGCTCGTCGCCATGGCGGCGTGGCAGCCTGTGCGCAAGAAGATCGCCATCCGCGACTGGCTCATCATCGCGGTGCCCGTGGGCTGCGGCCTCGTCGCCGTGCAGCTGCTCGTCTACGACCACTTCGAGCGCAGCGTGAACCTGGCGGCGGTGAGCCTCGCCGCCTGGGCGCTGCTGCTCGCGCTGGCGCGCATGGCGCTCGCGTTCCTCGAGAACCAGCGCTCGCTGTCCCAGTCCCACACGGAGGCGCGCACCGACTCGCTGACGGGCCTGCGCAACCGCAGGAGCCTGCTCGCCGACCTGGAGACCCAGCTCGGGCTGTCGAGCCTCGCGTCGCCGCGGGCGCTCCTGCTCTTCGACCTCGACGGCTTCAAGGAGTACAACGACGCGTTCGGCCACCCCGCGGGCGACGGCCTGCTGGTGCGCATCGCGGCGCGGCTCGCGGAGGCCGTCGGCCCGAGCGGGGACGCCTACCGGCTCGGCGGCGACGAGTTCTGCGTCCTCGTCTCACCGGGCCGCGACGGGGTCGACGCGGTCCTGGCGAGCTGCTCGGCGGCGCTGCACGAGCGCGGCGAGGGCTTCGAGGTCACGAGCTCGTTCGGCGTGGTCACGCTGCCGGAGGAGGCGAGCACGCCCACCCAGGCGCTTCAGCTCGCCGACCGGCGCATGTACGCCCGCAAGGGAGGCCGCCGGACGTCGGCCGGCCAGCAGTCTCGCGACGTCCTGCTGCGGACTCTGTCCGAGCGGCGCCCCGAGCTTCAGGTCCGGCTTCGCGACATCGGCGAGCTGGCGCTGGCGGTCGGGCGCGAGCTGCACATGGGCCCCGAGGCGCTCGACGAGGTGGCCCGCGCCGCGGAGCTCCACGACATGGGCAAGATCGCGGTCCCGGACGCGATCCTCGACAAGCCCGGCCCGCTCGACCCCGTCGAGTGGAGCTTCATGCGCCGCCACCCGCTGATCGGAGAGCGGATCCTGCTGGCGGCCCCCGCGCTGCGGCCCGTGGCACGGATCGTGCGCTCGAGCCACGAGCGCTGGGACGGCGGCGGCTACCCGGACGGCCTCCGCGGCGACGAGATCCCGCTCGGTGCTCGGGTGGTCGCCGTCTGCGACGCCTTCGACGCGATGACCACCGAGCGCCCCTACCGCGAGCCCGTCACCGACGCCGAGGCCCTGGAGGAGCTGCGCCGGTGCGCCGGATCGCAGTTCGACCCGATGGTGGTTAGTGCGTTTTGCCGCGTACTTTCCAGGGAAAGTTCAACCTGTGGCGAACTACGTATTCAGTAACGCCGCTCAGCTGCCGAACCATGAACCCATGAGCCCGAATCCCCGCCCAACCTGCAAGGTTTGCCGGAGGCAGATGGACGAGAGCGACCAGTATCTCGTCCGGATCGACGGCCAGCGCATGACGGCCGTGCACCGCAGCCTCTGCTTCCCGCCCGCCCGCTCGGCGGAGCGCAAGCCAGACCAGCGCGTCGCTGCCTAACTAAGGCTGTCGCGGCGCACCGGGCACCGCCCGGTGCTTGCGCACTACGCGCGACTGAAGCGACGCCCCGCCGTCGGCGAGGCGTCCTCGTCCAGCGGGATGCGCTTGGCCTTCGGCGCGCCGGCCATCGGCAGCGCCTCGCCGTTTCCGAGCGCGGCCGCGGCCTCCATCGCCGCGATCCGCTCCGGCGTCAGCTCGCCGGCGTTCTCCTCCTCGATCTTGTGGAGCCACTCGGCGCCCTCGGCCGCCTCGCGCTCGTCGACCGTCACGGTGCCTCTGTCGATCGACTTGTCGATCTCGACGAAGAGCGCGTCCACGAGCTCGTCCTGCGGCACCTTCCGGAGCGGCTTGCCGTGGGCGAAGATGAGCCCCTCGTTCTTGGCCCCGGTGATCCCGAAGTCGGCGTGTGACGCCTCTCCGATCCCGTTCACCGCGCAACCGAGCACGGCCACCTCGATCGGATCGTCGTACTGGCGCAGTCGCTCCTCGATCTCCGCCACGACGGTGTCCATGTCGAACTGGAGCCGGCCGCAGGTCGGGCACGCGATCAGCACCGGGCCGCGTTCGCGCAGCTTGAGCGCCTTCAGGATCTCCCAGGCCACCTTCACCTCCTCCTCCGCGTGGAAGGTGGAGAGCGAGATGCGGATCGTGTCGCCGATGCCGTCCGCCAGGAGCGTGCCGAGCCCGACCGCCGACTTCAGGGAGCCCGACCACTTGGTCCCGGCCTCGGTGATGCCGAGGTGCAAAGGGTTGTCGATCTTCTCGGCGAGGAGCCGGTTCGAGGCGATCGTGTTGGGGACGTTCGTGGACTTGATCGAGACCTTGAAGTCCTCGAAGCCGAGCCGGTCCATCAGCTCGACGTGCTCGAGCGCGGCCGCCACGAGCGCCTCGACCGGGCTCTCGCGCTCCAGCTCGTGGAGGTGCTTCGGGAGCGACCCGGAGTTCACGCCGATCCGCATCGGGACCGAGGCGGCCCGCGCGCGGTCCACGACGAGGCCGACCTTGTCGTGGCCGCCGATGTTGCCCGGGTTGATGCGGATGCAATGGGCGCCCGCGTCGATGGCCTTCAGCGCAAGCGTGTAGTTGAAGTGGATGTCGGCGATGACCGGGATCGGCGACTCGGCCACGATCCGCTCGAGCGCCCGCACGTCCTCGTCGCGCGGCACGGCGCAGCGCACGAGGTCCCCGCCCGCCTCCGCGATGGCGTGGATCTGCTTCATCGTGGCGTCGAAGTCCGCGGTCTCCGTCTTGGTCATCGACTGGACCGCGACCGGGGCACCGCCGCCGATCTTCACGCCACCGACGTCGATCTGCTTCTTGGAGGCCATGCGTGGTGTCCAAGCCTAGCTAGGCAGCCTGGGCTCCAACCCGTGTCAGCCGCCGGCACCGATCTATGTGAACGGCACGAAACGGTCCCAGTCGCGACGGTCCGGCCTTTCCGCGGGGCGGCGGAGGACGGCGATGTCGCCGACACCGCGCAACCGCCGACCCGGAAGGTTCCGGAACCGCCGCCAGTTGAAGGCGTGTGTGATCGCGGTCGGCAGCAGCTCCCAACCGAGATTCCGCTCTACGTACGAGACGGCGAGGCGGATCGCTGGGATCCACAGGTCGTCGACAATCACGAGGCCCCTTGGCCGGACGAGGCGGTCGGCGAAGCACAGATCGAGGAAGATCCCCTCGAAGCGATGGTCGCCGTCGATCAAAGCCAGATCGAAGCATCGGCCCTCAACGGCGAATCTCGGCAAAGCGAGCTGCGACTCCTCGCGGACCAGCTCCACCAGGTCCGCAACACCACCCGCGCGAAGCGTGCGCATCCCCGCATCACCAAGGTCACTCGGGAAGCCCTCAACCACTACGTGCTGCGCACCGGGACGCCCCACCGCGAGCAGCGCCTCGCAGAGTGAAAGCGTGCCCACCCCAAGCCCGAGCCCTACCTCCAGGGTCGTGCCGACACCCTCGGAAACCGCCAGATCTCTGATGTCCCGCGCATCTTCCTTCGGAAGCGCGTGCGGCGCGAGCGGGGTACGCCCGCCGTCCTCGCCCTCCGCATAGCCCTGCTCGTGAAGCCGATCCACGTACCGGCGGACGTCCGCTGCCGTCGCCGAGGCTCCTCCACGGTCGCCGCGTGACGACTTCATGGCCGGAGTATTCCAGGGCGTCGTCGCCGCGCCTTCGCCAGCTGAGCGGTTACGAAAGGTCTCCTGCGTCCGAAGCCGAACTGCCCACCATGCGCCGGTTCGGCTCCAGCGTGAAGGAAGTACTGGAAGTCAGGTTCCCCGAGTGGCTCTTGCGATGGACGAACTGGCTGCGCTTCGACGCACCAGAGATCCCGAGTCACGAGGAGCTGTCGCGAGAAGCTCGCAGTCGGGATGCGGACGACGCGGAGAAAATCTGGACCGAGCTTGGCCAAGAATCGGCCGAGATGAATACTCGCTGTGGAACGGCGGCGCCCGTGTCGAGCTTCCTATTGGCAACGGCAGCCTTCTTAGCCGACAGTGGCCAGACAAGCGCGTACGTCGTCGTCGCCGTTATGGCGGGTCTCGCCCTGCTCTTTGCGGTTTCAGGGCTCAGCATTAGGGTCGGCAAACCGAAGGTCGGCCTGGCCTACGGAGAAACGAACTTCTCCCAAGCGATCACCGCTCTCAAGAGAAAGGAGGCGTACGCGAGGGCCGCGTCAGGACTCGCTGGCGGCGCCATCGTCGGGTTGGGCGCCGTTGCGGTCCTTTCGCTCGTTTAGCGGCGCGGTGGCGATCGGAATCCGCCAGCTTGCGCTGTATCCCGCGGAGCACCCGCAGGGTCCTGTCGTCATTCCAGGTGCTGACTATCTCCCAGGCGCCGGCAGCGCCGTAGTAGGAGCTGGCAAAAACGATCTCAAGGGCGACGAGCGCGCGCTCGCAGTCCCGTTTGTCAGGGGCTGACCAGCTCTGGTGGGGCCGCCCCACTGATGGAGTCCCTGCCATAGGAGCTCACGCTCTTCAGCCGAGAGCTCCACGGTGATGGCGCCTACGCGTAGAGCTCCTCGATCTCCTCCGCGTACTTCTCGGCGATCGGCTTGCGCTTGAGCTTCATCGTCGGCGTCAGCTCGTCGCCGCCGGGCTGCCACTCCTCGGGCAGCAGCTTGAACTTCTTGATCTGCTCGACGCGCGCGAGCTGCTCGTTGGCCGTCGACGCCTCCTGGACCGCCGCGATCACCTCGTCGTCGACGCAGCGCCTCGAGGTCGTGCCTCGATGCCTGCTGCTCGCGAAGGCCGGCGCCGCGTCGGGGTCGAGGGTGACCAGCGCGACGTTGTAGGAGCGGCCGTCGCCGATCGCGATCGCCTGGCCGATCAGCGGGCTCGACGCCTTGAGCTTCGACTCGATGTTCGCCGGCGACATGTTCTTGCCGGCGGCGTTGATGATCAGCTCCTTCTTGCGGTCGACGATCTTCAGGTAGCCGTCGTCGTCGAACTCGCCGATGTCGCCGGTGTGCAGCCAGCCGTCGTCGTCGAGCGTCTCGGCGTCTTCTCGGGCTGGTTGCGGTAGCCGGTCATGACGAACGGGCCCCGCATCAGCATCTCGCCGTCCTCGGCCGAGCTTGATCTCGACGCCCGGCGACGGCGGGCCGACCGTGCCGATCTTGATCTTGTCGGGCGGGTTGCAGGTGCCGGCGCCGCAGGTCTCGGACATGCCCCACAGCTCGGCCAGCGGGATGCCGATCGCGTGGAAGAACTCGATCACCTCGGGCGGCGTCGGCGCCGCGCCGACGTTCACGCGACTCGACCTGCGTCGAGCCCGAGCATCGCCCGGATCTTCGAGAGGACGAGCTCGTCGGCCTTCTCTACTGCTGCGCAAGCTCGTCGGCGGACATCCTCGCCGGCCTGCTCGGCCGACCTTCCGCAGCCCGACCTCGATCGCCCACTGCGTCGGCCTGCTTCTTCTCGGCGTCCTGCTCTCCTCGATCCCCGCCTCGAGCGCCGGCCTTGAGCTTCTCCCAGATGCGCGGGACGGCGAAGAACCACGTCGGCCTGCACCTCGGGCAGGTAGGCCATCACCTGGCGGGGGTCGGGGCAGCAGTCGTCGTGAAGCCGAGCACATCGGCAGGTAGTGGCTGAGCAGCCGCGCTCGGCGATGTGCGCCATCGGCAGCCAGGAGACCACCCTGCCCGTCGTCGGGGAACTCGATCACCTCGTCGAGCCGCCAGCCGGCGCATCGAGGTTCGCGTGGGTGAGCTGCACGCCCTTCGGCGGCCCGGTGGTGCCGGACGTGTAGATCAGCGTCAGCAGGTCGTCGGGCTCCACCGCCTTGCCAGGCCGCGTCGAAGTCGAAGTCCGGTCGCGCGCGGCTCGAGCGTCGTCGAGCGGTCGTCGCCCTCCGGCCGTCGCCGTCCACGACGACCACGTGCTCGAGTCCGCGTCGTCGCCCTTGCGCCGCCTGACGCGTCCGAGGAAGGCCTGCTCGGTGACGAGCGATCGCGTTCGCCGGCGTCCTCCACGAGGTACTCGATCTGCTCGGACGTGTAGGTGTTGTAGATCGAGAACGGCGTGGCGCCGAGGTGCATCGCGGCGGCGTCGAACGAGTGGAACTCCGGCCGGTTGGTGAGCATGATCGCCGACCGTGTCGCCGCGCTCGAGGCCGAGCCCGGCCAGCCCGGCGGCGATGCGCGCGCACCCTGTCGGCGTACTCGCGCCAGGTGCAGCGTGAACTCGTCGCCCTTGGTGCGGATCGCCGGCTGTCGGCGATGTCGCTCGGCGGTGGTCTGGAACGCCTCGGAGACGGTCGTGGCGTCGAGTGCGGGCGGCCGCTCGGTACGCGCTCGGCGGTGGCAGCTCCATCGTACGTCTCCTCCACGGCTGCGCGGAGCGCTAGCGCTCAGCGGACGTGGAACCCCTCGCCGCGCAGGCGGTCGATGTCGTTCGTCAGCCCGATCAGGAACAGCAGGATCACGAGCATGAAGCCGACCACCCCCGCCCGCTCCATCACGCTGCAGCGGCACCGGCTTGCGCGCGCACCTTCTCGACGATCGCCCAGAAGATGTGGCCGCCGTCGAGCGGCAGGAACGGGAACAGGTTCACGATCGCGAGCGACAGCGAGATGATCGCCAGGATCCCGACCACCTCCGCGATCGTCGTCGAGGATCGTCTGGCGGGTCACCTCGTAGGAGCCCACGATGCCTGAGATCTCCTTGCGCTGCTCGGCGTCGAACAGCCGCGCCGGCAGCTCGACGGTCCCCTTCGTGATGAACCAGAAGTGGTCGAGCGACAGGTCGAGCGGCCTCGCCGAACGGCAGCGGTCTCGCGCGGGCCGGTGGCGCGTACGAGAAGCCGAGCCGCGTGCGCTTCGCCGCCGGGTCGTAGACCGGCGTCAGCTCGAGGGTGCGCCGCTCGCCGTCGCGCTCGACGATCGATCGTGGCGGGCGTCGCCGCCCCGCAGCCGTCGCGCGGCGGCCGCTCCGGGCAGCGGTGCGCGGCGATCCGCTCGGCGAGTCGGTCCGCGGGCTCGCCGCGCTCCCGTCGACGGCCACGATCTGGTCCCCGGCTTGGAGCTGCGGCCGCGGGATAGCCCTTCTCGACGCGCCCGACGCTGCTCGGTCGCCGTCTCGCGGCCCGATCGCCACGAAGAAGACGAACAGCAGCAGGAACGCCAGCGACCAGGTTCACCGCCGGGCCGGCCGCGATCACCGCGATCCGCTTCCAGACGGGCTGGGAGTAGTAGGCCGCGGTCGCGGACCTCCTCGGGGAGGTCCTCGTCCGGGTTCATCCCGCTGATCTTCACGTAGCCGCCCGCGGGGATCGCGCCGATCGCGTACTCGGTCTCGCCCCACCTTCTTGCTCCAGAGCGTCGGCGGGAAGAAGAGCGAGAACTTCTCGACCCGCATCCCCACCGCCTTGGCGACGGTGAAGTGGCCCGAGCTCGTGCAGGATCACGAGCAGCGCGAAGCCGACGAAGGCGAGGACCCAGCTCAAGCGCACGTCACGCGGCCGACGCCCGCGCGCCAGCTCGCGCGCCTGCGCGTCGGCCGTGTAGAGGTCGGAGAAGTGCCGCACCGGCTGCGCGGGCAGCTCGTCGAGCGTCGGCTCGATCACGCTCGGCGATGCCCGGGAACGACAGCTCGCCGGCCAGGAACGCGTGCACGGCGACCTCGTTCGCGGCGTTCAGGACGCACGGCGCGGTGCCGCCCGCCTCCGCCGCCTCGCGCGCGAGCCGCAGGCAGGCGAACGTGTCGAGGTCGGGCGCCTCGAAGGTCAGCTCGCCGAGCTCGGCGAGGTCGAGCGTCGCGACCGGCACGTCCACCCGGTCGGGGTAGTTGAGCGCGTAGGAGATCGGCACGCGCATGTCGGGATAGCCGAGGTGGGCGAGCGAGGCGCCGTCGTTCAGGTGCACCAGCGCGTGGACGATCGACTGCGGGTGCACCACCACGTCGATCCGCTCGTAGGGCACGCCGAACAGGTGATGGGCCTCGATCAGCTCGAGGCCCTTGTTCATCAGCGTCGCCGAGTCGATCGTGATCTTCCCGCCCATGTCCCAGGTGGGGTGGGCGAGCGCCTCCTCGCGGGTCACGTGTCGAGGTCGCGTGCGGCCGCGGAACGGGCCCGCCGCTCGCGGTGAGCACCAGCCGGTCGACCGTGCCCGGGCGCTCGCCGGCGATCAGCTGGAGCAGCGCGGAGTGCTCGGAGTCCACCGGGAGCAGCTGCGCGCCCGTCGCCTCGGCGAGGGCCATCACGAGCTCGCCGCCGACGACGAGGCTCTCCTTGTTGGCGAGCGCCAGGTCGATGCCCTCGCCGAGCGCCGCCACGGTCGGGCCGAGCCCGGCGGACCCGACGAGCGCGTTGAGCACGAGGTCGCAGTCGGTGTCCGTGATCAGCTCCACGAGGCCCTCGGCCCCGGCGAGCACCTCCCCCTCCCGAGTGCTCGCTCGCCCGCGCGGCGGCGTCCGGGTCGGCGAGCGCCATCCGGCGCACGCCGTGCGCGGCCGCCTGCTCGAGCAGCAGCTCCCCGCTCGAGCTCGGCGGCGAGCCCCACGACCTCGAGCTCGGGGTTGCGCTCGACGACGTCGAGGGCCTGCGTTCCGATCGAGCCGGTCGAGCCGACGATCAGGATCCTGCGCACCGGGCTGAGTGTAGGAGGGCCCTCAGGCGTAGCCGAGGCCCACGGCCGCGTAGTAGGCGACGGGGACCGTGAAGAAGACCGCGTCGAGGCGGTCGAGCACGCCGCCGTGGGCGCCGAAGAGCTTGCCGGTGTCCTTCACCTCGAGGTCGCGCTTGACCATCGACTCGAACAGGTCGCCCACGGGCGCCGCCAGCGCGACCAGGACGCCCATCAGGAGCGCGTGCGGGCCGGTCAGCCAGTCCTGGTAGAGCCCGGCGACCCAGAACGCGAGCGTGCGCGCCGAAGACGCCCGCGACCAGCCCCTCGAGCGTCTTGTTCGGCGAGATGAGCGGCGCGAGCGGAGTGCGGCCGTAGAAGCGCCCGCCGAAGTAGGCGGCGGTGTCGCCGATGAAGGTCGCCACCAGCACGTCGATCACGAGCCCGTCGCCGTGCGGCAGGTTCTCGCGCAGCCAGACCGCGTGCACCATCGCCAGGCCGATCCAGAGCGCGCCGAAGAAGGTCACCGCGATCGCCCACGAGACGTGCTCCCGCCGCGGCCGGAGCGTCGCGAGCAAGAACGTCACGGGGAAGGACGCGGCCAGGACCATGATCACGTGGCGCGGCTCGCCGTAGAGGGCGGCGGCCAGCATCGCCGCCAGCGTGAGGAAGCCGGCGAGCGCCGGCGGGCGCACCCGCCCCATGAGCGTGAACAGCTCGCCCATCGCGATCGCCCCGAGGCCGAAGATGCCGAGCGTCCAGATCAGCCCGCCCTGGTCCACGATGAAGAGCGCGAAGACGATCGCCGGGATCGCCACGACCACGCGCGGCGCGAGATCCGACCCCGCTCCACGCTCCCGCCGGGCGGCCACGGCCTAGCGGCTCCCGAAGCGGCGCCGGCGCTCCGCGTACTCGTCGAGCGACGCCTCGAACGCCTCGCGCGAGAAGTCGGGCCAGAGCTCGTCGCGGAAGACGAACTCGGCGTAGGCGAGCTGCCACAGCAGGTAGTTCGAGATGCGGAGCTCGCCGCTCGTGCGGATCAGGAGGTCGGGGTCGTGCATGTCGGGTGCGTAGAGGTGGCTGCGGAACTCCTCCTCCGTCTCACCCGTGAAGGTTCGCGCTGCGTCCAGGATCTCCGCCCTGCCGCCGTAGTTGAACGCCACGAAGAGCGTGATGCGGTCGTTGCCGCCCGTCAGCTCCTCGGCCCAGTCCATCCGCCCGGTGAGCTCCGCGTCGAGGCCCTCGCGGCGGCCTATGAAGCGCATCCGGACGCCCTCGTCGTGCAGCTCCGGCGTCTCGCGGTCGATGCGCGCCGCGAACATCGCCATCAGGCCGTCGACCTCCGCGCGCGGGCGCGACCAGTTCTCGGTCGAGAACGAGTAGACGGTCAGCTCGCGCACGCCCAGCTCGACGGCGTCGCGCAGCCGCGCCTTGACCACGTCCGCGCCCGGCCTCGTGCCCGGCCAGCACGGGCAGGCCCCGCTCCTGCGCCCAGCGACCGTTTCCGTCGGTGATGATGGCGACGTAGCGCGCCCGCGCCGCTTCGCCCGTCACACCTCGAGGATCTCTTGTTCCTTGCCGGCGAGGGCGGTGTCGATCTCGCTCACGTGCGAGTCGGTCAGCTTCTGGAGCTCTGACTCGGCGCGGTGCTCGTCGTCGGAGCCGACCTCGCCCTCGCTCTTCAGCTCGCGCAGGTCGTGCATCACGTCGCGGCGGACGTTCCTGACCGCCACCCTGCCCCTGCTCCGCGATCCCGTGGACGACCTTCACGAGCTCCTTGCGGCGCTCCTCGGTCAGCTCGGGGATCGACAGCCGGATCACCTGGCCGTCGTTCGAGGGCGTCAGCCCGACGTCCGACTCCAGGATCGCCTTCTCGATCGCCTTGATCGAGTTCTTGTCGTAGGGCGTGATCGTGAGCAGGCGCGCCTCGCTGGCGGAGATCTGGGAGAGCTGCCGCAGCGGCGTCACGGCGCCGTAGTAGTCGACCTCGATGCGGTCGAGCAGATGCGGGGACGCGCGGCCGGTTCGCACGGTGGCGAACTCGGTTCGGGTGGCGTCCACGGACCGCTGCATGCGGTCCTTCGCGTCGTCCAAGAAATCCTTCAGTACCGTCGTTCATCCGCTCCTCACCACGGTTCCCACACGCTCGCCGCACACTATCCGGTCGATATTGCGCTCGTCGTCCATGTTGAAGACGTGGATCGGGAGGCTGTTGTCCATGCAGAGCGAGAGCGCGGTGGAGTCCATCACCGCCAGCCGCTGCTCGATCGCCTCCTGGTGGGTCAGCTCCTCGATGAAGCGCGCGTCCGGGTCCTCGCGCGGGTCGGCGCTGTACACGCCCTCCACCCCGTTCTTCGCCATCAGGATCGTCTCGGCGTGGATCTCGAGCGCGCGCAGCGCCGCCGCGGTGTCCGTCGTGAAGAACGGGTTGCCGGTGCCGGCGGCGAAGATCACGATCCGGCCCTTCTCGAGGTGGCGCATGGCGCGCCGCCGGATGTAGGGCTCGGCGACCTCCGAGATCGTGATCGCGGACTGCACTCGCGTGACCGCGCCGACCTGCTCGAGCGCGTCCTGGAGCGCCAGCGCGTTCAGCACGGTGGCGAGCATCCCCATGTAGTCGCCCGTGGCCCGGTCCATGCCCTCCGCGGCGCCCTCGAGGCCGCGGTAGATGTTGCCGCCGCCGACCACGATCGCGATCTCGACGCCGCGATCGGACGACGGACTTCACCTGCGTGGCGATGGCGGCGATCCGCTCCGGGTCGGCCCCGTAGGGGAGGTCGCCCATGAGCGCCTCCCCGGAGAGCTTGAGCAGGATTCGCCGGAAGGCCGGTTCGCTCACTCCTCCCCGACCTGGAAGCGGGCGAACCTGCGGATCACGATGTTCTCGCCGGTGTTGGCGGCCAGCTCGGTGCGAAGCTCGCCGATCGTCTTGGAGCTGTGCTTCTCCTCGTTCACGTGCTTCTGGTCGAGCAGCACGATGTCCTCGAGCCACTTCTTCAGCCGGCCCTCGACGATCTGCTCCTGCACGTTCTCCGGCTTGCCCTCGGCGGCGGCCTGCTCGCGGAGCACGCGCAGCTCGGCCTCCCTGGCCTCGTCGTCCACGTCCTCCACGGAGATGTACTGGGGGTTCGAGGCGGCCACGTGCATCGCGACCTCGCGCACGAACGCCTGGAACTCCTCGGTGCGCGCGACGAAGTCCGTCTCGCAGTCCACCTCCACGAGCGCGCCGATCTTGCCGCCGGCGTGGATGTAGCTCGAGACGGCGCCCTCGGCCGCGGCCCGCTCGCCGCGCTTGGCGGCGGAGGCCTGCCCCTTCACGCGCAGGATCTCGATGGCCTTGTCGACGTCGCCGCTCGCCTCCTGCAGCGCGGCCTTGGCGTCCATGATCCCCGCGCCGGTGCGATCGCGCAGGGTCTTCACGTCTTGGGCGGACACGGTGACGCTCATCAGGACTCCTCGTCAGGGTCGAATGTGCGGCGCTCGCGCGGCGCGCCGGCGCCCGAGGCGGCCTCCGGACGGGTGCCGCTCGGCGTGGCGGGCTCGTCCGGCGAGAAGCCGGCCTCCTCCGCCTCGCGGCGGGCACGCTCCTCGGCCTCGCGCTTCTCCTGCTCCTCGGCCTCGCGCGCGGCCTTCTCCTCGGCCTCCTTGCGCTCGGCCTCCTCGCGCTCGCGCCGGGCGGCCTCCTCCTCGGCACGGAACTGGGTGGCGCGGTCGCGCGCCACGCCGGCGATTCCGTCGATGATCACCTTGCAGGAGCGGATCGCGTCGTCGTTGCCCGGGATCACGTAGTCCACGGGGTCCGGGTCGCAGTTCGTGTCGACGAGCCCGATGATCGGGATCTTGAGGCGCTTGGCCTCGCGCACGCCGATGTCCTCGACCTTGAGGTCCACCACGAACACCGCGTCGGGCGGGCGCTGCATGTCGGCCACGCCGCCGAGGTTCGTCTCGAGCTTGTCGCGCTCGTTGATCGCGGCGATGCGCTCGCGCACCGGCAGCAGCTCCATCGTGCCGGACTCGGTCCAGTCGCGCAGGTCGTGCAGGCGCCGGATGCGCTTGTTGATCGTCTGGAAGTTGGTCAGGAGCCCGCCCAGCCAGCGCTGGTCGATGTAGGGCATGCCGCAGCTGTTGGCGGCGTCCTTGATCGCGTCGCGGGCCTGCTTCTTCGTGCCCACGAACAGGATCGTGCCGCCGCGGCCCGCCAGGTCCCCGGCGAACTCCTGGGCGGTGTGGAGCAGGCGCTCCGTCTTCTGAAGGTCGATGATGTGGATCCCGTCGCGCTCGCCGAATATGAAGCGGCGCATCTTGGGATTCCAGCGGCGCGTCTGGTGGCCGAAATGGACCCCGGCCTCCAGCAGCTCCCTGATGCCAATCTCGGTGGCCAAAGAGTTGCTCCCTTGAAGTTGTCTCGATGTCTGCCCGCCGGCCGGCTCGCGGACCCGGGATTACCCCGGGCAGGGCGCGGCCGCTGTGATCCAGCGGGGTAGCTTTGCCGTACGGGCGTGAGGATAGCCATCAAACGTGTCCAGGAACGAGACGAGGCGGTCCGGAGACCGCCTCGCTCGTATGTCTCAGTCCCCGTCTGGCCCTCCGGAGACTGGCTCCCGTCGGGCGTTGTCAATTGCATGACTGAGCTCGACGGGTGGTTTGGACTCGCAAGCCAGCATTTCCCCGCTCAGCGGATGCCTAAACATCAGCTTCGAAGCGTGAAGAAACTGCCTGTCCAGGCCGATCCTCCGCCCGCTGTCCCGCCCGCCGTACTGGGGGTCCCCCACGACGGGATGGCCGATCGCCGCCAGGTGCGCGCGGATCTGGTGGGTGCGGCCCGTCTCGAGGCGGATTCGGAGCAATGTCGTGCGCGGGAGCCGTTCGATCACCTCGAAGTGGGTGACCGCGTCGCGCCCCCGGTCCGTGCGCGTGGACATGACGGTGCGGTTGGTCCGGTCGCGGCCGATGGGGGCGTCGATGGTGCCGCTCTCGGCGTCCAGATGGCCCTCCGCGAGGGCGGTGTACTCCCGGGTCACCTCGCGTGCCTTCATCATCCGCTGGAGCTCGGCAAGCGCCTCGTCCGTGCGCGCGACGAGGAGCAGCCCCGAGGTGTCCTTGTCGAGCCGGTGAGCGACGGCCGCGCCCTCCGGCAGGACCTCGGCGAGCGTGAGCTTCCCGTGGCCGGGCGCGGGGTGCGTGACCACGCCGGCCGGCTTGACGACCACCATCAGGTGCTCGTCCTCGAAGACAACGCCGAAGGGGACCTCCGCCGGGGCCCCCGACCCTCCGGTCGCGGCGTCCGGCTCCTCGACCACGACCCGCTCCCCCTCCTGCATGCGGTGGTTCTTCGGCCGCACGGC
Source organism: uncultured Thermoleophilaceae bacterium (assembly GCA_963786845.1). Classification (GTDB taxonomy): domain Bacteria; phylum Actinomycetota; class Thermoleophilia; order Solirubrobacterales; family Thermoleophilaceae; genus JACVRW01. Next base: position 24,857 of record CAWBAP010000016.1, on the reverse strand, counting down.
GCCGTCGACGAGAACGAGGCCGCGCTCGATCGCCCGCTGCGCGGCCGCGCGCGAGGCCACGGCGCCACGCGCCGCCAGGAACGCGTCCAGGCGGAGCCCGGCGTCCTCCGCGGCCGCGATCAGCTCGCGCGCGCCCGTCTCGGGCTCCCCTCCACGACCCACAGCAGCGACAGCACGCCGGCGACTATGCAGGTGTCGGCGAGGTTGAACGCCGGCCACGCCACGGGGTCGATGAAGTCGATCACCGCCCCCTCGCGGGCGCGGTCGGCCAGGTTGCCGAGCGCGCCGCCGAGCAGCAGCCCGACCGGGAGCCACAGCCACGGCATGGCGCGGTTGACCAGGAAGTAGCCGAGCAGGAGCGTGAGCGACAGGCCGATCAGGATCGCGACCACCAGGCCGCCGCCCTCGAGCGCGCCGAACGCCACGCCGGTGTTGCGCGTGTTCGTGAGATCGAGCCCGAAGAAGACGTTCACCTCCTCCCCGCGCCCTATCCGCGAGTCGGCGAGCTGCTTCGTGGCCTGGTCGATCGCCACGACGAGCCCGGCGGTGGCGACGGCCGCGGGCGGCCCTGCCCTGCTCACCCTCTGATCAGGCCGGACACGATCCCGCTGACGAGGATCAGCACGATTGTCGCGACGATCGGGCTCAGGTCGAGCGCCCCCGGCCCCATCCGGACCACCGGCAGCACGCGCCGGAACAGGTTGAGGTAGGGGTCCGTCACGTCGCCCACGAACTGGAGGAACGCCGCCAGGTAGCGGTTGTATGGCATGCGCGGGATCCAGCTGCTGAGGATCCGGATGAAGATCAGGACCAGGTAGACGATCGCGAGCGTCTCGACGTAGTCCGCCACGTCGCCGCGCGTGATGGCGAGGTAGGTGTTCACCGCGTGGCCTCGACCACGGCGTCCACGGCCGCCCGCGTCACGTCACGGAGACCGCGCTCCTCCAGGGTGATGAGGCCGCGCTCGGTGGTGCCGCCGGGCGTGGCCACGCGCGCCCGCAGTGCGGGGCCGTCGTACCCGTGGAGGGCGAGGTAGTCGGCGGTGCCGCCCATGGTCTCCACCACCATCCGCATCGCGTCGTCCGGGTCGAGCCCGTGCGCGGCGCCCGCCTCGGCGAAGCTCTCCGCGACGAGCGCCAGGAAGGCCGGGCCGCAGCTCATCAGCGCCATCGCCGGCTCGATCAGCGGCTCGTCGTCCAGCCGGATCACGGCGCCGGCGCGGCCCATCAGCTCGAGGATCTCGTCCTCGGGGCCCTCTGACGCCCGCGGGGCCGGGTACGTAGCACAGCACTCCGCGCTTGACCTCGGTGGGCATGTTCGGGATGAAGCGGTAGATGGAGGCCCCGGGATAAGCCGCGCTGATCTGCTCCGTGCTCGTCGCCGCCAGAATCGAAACCACGGCGCGCACAGTCCCAACCTCCGCCGCGACCTCGTTCAGCTGCTTGGGCTTGTGGCAGAGCACCAGGACATCGGCCCGCTCGGCGAGCTCGGCGTTCGAAGCGACGGCCTCCCCACCCAGCTCCTCGGCGAGCGCTGCCGCCTTGGCCTCGTCGACGTCGTGCACCAGCACCGGCTCGCCGATGCCGCGAGCGAGCGCGGACGCCATGTTCCCTGCTCCTACGAGACCCAGCTTCATTGCGCCGGAAGCCTATCCGGCCCCGCAGCCCGACCTCAGGACTGGTTGAAGAAGCCCTTCTCGATCAGCCGCGCGCGCTCCTCGGCCGAGACCTCGACGTTGCGCGGCGTCAGCAGGAACACCTTGTCGGCGATCCGCTGCATGCCGCCGTCGAGCGCGTAGGTCAGGCCGGAGGCGAAGTCGATCAGCCGCTTGGAGAGGTCCGTGTCGGTGCTCTGGAGGTTGAGGATGACCGGGACCGCTTCCTTGAACTGGTCGGCGATCTGCTGGGCGTCGTTGAAGCTCTTGGGGATCACCAGGTGAACCTGGATGTCCCCGCCGCGGACCCCACCGCCGTTGCCGCCCACCGACCGCAGCACGCGCGTCTCGCGCCGCCGCGCGGCGCCTCGTCGGCGAAGATGTCGTCGAACTCGTCGCGCCGCCGGCGCTGGAGCCTGCGCACGTTCGGGCGCTCCCGGTAGCGGTCCTCGAGCTCGGCCTCCGGCTCGGGGTCCGGGATCGCCTCGTAGCGCGGATCCTCCTCCTCGGCGAGGCCGAAGTAGACAAGGGTCTTATGCCATGTGTCGCGAAGCGCCATACGACCGTGGGGTTCGAGCGTAAGCGAGGAAACTCCTTGTCACAGTGTAGGGCGATGGAGGCGCAGGAGTTCCAGGTGCTGCGGCAGCTTCCCGGGGCGGGAAGCATCACCCTCGAGGGCGAGTCGCTCGGCGAGGGACCGCCCGTGATGCTGCTCCACGGGCTGTCGGCCACGCGCAGGAACGTCGTGCAGGGCTCGCGGGCGCTCGCGAAGCGCGGCTATCGCCTGATCTCCTACGACGCGCGCGGCCACGGCGCGTCCTCGCCGGCGCCCAGCTACGAGTACCGCGACCTCGTGGGCGACCTCGAGGCGGTGCTGGCCGAGCTCGAGCTGGAGAAGGCCGCCCTGGTCGGCAGCTCCATGGGCGCGGCGACGGCGATGGCCTTCACGCTGGAGCAGCCGGAGCGAGTGCCCGCGCTCGTGCAGGTCACGCCCGCCTACACGGGCTACGCGCGCACCGGGGACTTCGAGGGCGAGAACTGGGAGAAGCTCGCCACCGCGTTGGACGGCGGCATCGAGGAGTTCATCAAGGTGGCCCAGCCGGGCAACCTGCCCGAGCGCTGGCGCGAGGTGGCCCGTGAGGCGACCCGCCAGCGGATGGAGCGCCACGCCGACCTGACATCGGTGGCGCAGGCGCTCCGCGAGGTGCCGAGCTCGATCGCCTGGAAGGGGCTCGACGCGCTCTCAGAGCTGGAGGTGCCGGTGCTCGTCGTGGGCTCCCAGGACGACTCCGACTGGCTCCACCCGCTCGGAGTGGCCGAGGAGTACTGCCGGAAGCTGCCGAACTGCGAGCTCGTCGTGGAGGACAAGGGCGACTCGCCGCTGGCGTGGCAGGGGGCGCGGCTGTCGAACGCGATCGCCGGACTTCTTCGAGCGGGTCGGCTACGCCCCAGAACGGCAGCACTGAGGGTCAACGTTTCGGGGGTTGGGCGCTTTTCATTGCGAAATGGAAAGGAAAAGCGCCCAACCCATGCCGGCGGCCCGGTTCGGACCGGTTTCCTCAGTGCTCGTCGTAGAGGACAGAGCCCAGGCGCACGATCGTGGCTCCCTCCTCGACGGCCACCTCGTAGTCCTGCGTCGTCCCCATCGAGAGGCGCGACAGGCCGTGGTGGGCGGCCAGCTCGGCCAGGCGGGCGAAGTGGCGCCGGTTGTCCTCGGCTCGCTCCACGAACGGGGGCATCGTCATCAGGCCGGTCACGGGGACGGGGCAGCGCGCGATGAAGTCGCCCAGCTCGTCGGGCGCGATCCCCGCCTTCTCCTCCTCCCCCGCCACGTTCACCTGGATCAGGACCTCCTTCGCCGGGTGCTGCTCCAGCTTCGACATCGCCGACTCGGAGGCGAGCGAGTGGATCAGGCGCACGTTCGGCGCGACGTCCTTCACCTTCCGGCTCTGAAGCTGGCCGATGAAGTCCCAGGTGAACAGGTCGCCGTGCGCCTCCTGCTTCTCGAGCAGCTCCTGCGCGCGGTTCTCCCCCACGAGCTCGATGCCGGCCTCCGCGAGCATGGGCAGGTCGGCCGCCTCCACGTACTTCACGGCGGCGAGGACCTCGACGTCGGGCCCGATCCGCTCGCGGACCCGCTCCAGGTTGCGCCGGACGCTCTCAGCGTCCATCGCGCACGATGATGCCCGCCTGGCGGCCGGTCACCCCGCCGTCGCGGCGGTGGGAGAAGTAGAGCTCCGGCTCGCAGCTGGTGCAGCGGTCGACGTGCTGCACGTCGGTGACGCCCGCCGCGGCGAGCTTCGCGGCGATTACGGCGCGCAGGTCGAGCATCCGCCCGGAGGCGGCCCCCTCGATGCCCGAGAACGCCTCGAGTACCTCCTCCCCCACCTCGTAACAGCACGCCCCGATCCCAGGCCCAACAGCCGCAGCAGGCGTGGAGGCAAAGCGAGCGAGCGCCTTCTCCACGATCCCGCCCGCGAGCGGGCGCCAGCCGCAGTGGAGCATCGCCACCTGCTCCCCGTCGGACAGCGCCACCGGGAAGCAGTCCGCCACGAGCACGAGCAGGCCGATGCCGGACTCGCGCGTCAGGTGCCCGTCGACCCGCTCCAGCTCCTTGTCGCCGGGCTCGGCGTATGCCCGGTCCGGCGGTGGGCCCGTCCACTCGCGCAGCTCGGTGCCGTGCACCTGCCACCCCATCGCCATGCGCTCCGGCTCGACGCCCGCCTCGGAGGCGGCGCGGCGGCGGTTCTCGGTCACGCTCGCCGGGTCGTCGTCGGTGAGAATCCCGAGGTTCAGCGACTCGTACGGCCCCTCGCTCACCCCGCCCTGACGGGTCGTGAACGTGACCGTGGCGGACGGCAGCCTCACTGCGCGGGCTCCCGGGCGAGCAGCAGCGCGGTCTCGAGCTCCTCGTCGGGGCCGGAGACGAGCCCGTCGAGCTTGCGGCGCAGGGTCTCCTCTAGCGCCCGCCCGATGGCGGGGCCCTCCGGGACGCCCGCCGCCAGCAGGTCCGCTCCCGAGATCTCGAGCCCGACGCCGCGGAGATCCGTGACCCACCTGAGCACGGTCTCCGACGGCGCCCGCAGCGCCAGCGCGAGCGCCAGGGCCTCGAGCGGCTCGTGCGCCAGAAGGTTGTAGAGCTCGGACGGCGTGTGCTCGTGGTCGCGCAGCGCCATCGCGATGCGCGGACCCACGCGCGCCGCGCGCGATGCCGCGTCGCGCTTGCCGGCGGTGAGGCCCAGGTCCGCGAGCCAGAGGTCGAGCGCCTCCGGAGCGCTCTCGACCATCGCCGCGAGCCCCGAAACGGCGCGCGACGCGTGGATTGCCGTCGCTCCGAGGACGGCTGCGGAAACGACCTCCGGATCGGGATCGAGCTCCGGATGCAGCGCGCTGTGGATCTCGAGGTCGCGCAGCAACTCGATCCGCGAGGCGGTCTCGGCCTCGTTCAGGAGCAGCTCAAGCTCGACGCCGATGCGCTCGCCCGAGACCGTCGAGAGGGCTTCCGCCGCCACCGCCTCTCGGGCGAGGCGCTCGGTCTCCGGATCGAGCTCAAAGCCGAGCCGGGACGCGTAGCGGACGGCTCGGAGCAGACGGGTCGGGTCGTCGAGAAAACTGCGCTCGTGCAGCACGCGAATCACGCCCGCATGCAGGTCGGCGACCCCGCCGAGCGGGTCGTAGAGATGGCCGAGGTCGTCGCCGGTCAGCCCCACCGCCATGGCGTTGACCGTGAAGTCGCGCCGCCCGAGGTCCTCGGAGAGCGAAGCCGGCGATACGCGCGGGAGCGCCCCCGGCGCGTCGTAGACCTCCTCCCTGGTGGTCGCGAAGTGGTAGGTGGCGTCCGGCGTCTTGACGTCCGCCGTCCCGAAGCGCTCGTATTCGGTGGCGGCGTGTCCGAAACGGTCGGCGATCTCGCGCGCGGCCGTACGAGCATCGCCCTCGACGGCGATGTCCAGGTCGATGGGGTCGGCGCCGCGCAGCAGGTCGCGCACGGCGCCGCCGACGAGATACGCCGGCGGAAGCCCCTCGAGCGCCGAGAGCAGGCGCTCCATTCCGGGCAGAAGCCGCACGCGCTCCCGCAGCTGGCTCGACGGCGTCGGCATCAGAGCCTGACCGGGATCCCGGCCTCGCGCATCCGTTCCTTCGCTTCTCGCACGGTGTGGTGACCGTAATGGAAGATCGACGCGCACAGCACGGCGTCCGCGCCTCCCTTCTCAACCGCGTCCACGAGGTGGTCGAGCGTGCCCGCGCCGCCCGAGGCGATCACCGGCACGTCGACGGTGTCCGCGACCGCGCGGGTCAGCTCGAGCTCGTAGCCGTCCTCGGTGCCGTCGCGGTCCATGCTCGTCAGGAGGATCTCCCCCGCTCCGCGCTCCACGCCCTCGCGCGCCCATTCGATCGCGTCGCGGCCGACCGGCGTGCGCCCGCCGTTCACGTAGACGGCGTAGGAGCCGTCCGGCTCGCGGCGGGCGTCGATCGCGAGCACCACGCACTGCGCGCCGAACACCTCCGCGAGCTCCGAGAGCAGCTCCGGCCGCGCGACGGCCGCCGAGTTCACCGACACCTTGTCCGCCCCGGCGTCGAGCACGGCCTGGGCGTCGCCCACGGCCCGCACCCCGCCGCCGATCGTGAACGGGATGAAGACGTCGTCGGCGCAGCGGCGCGCGAGCCGTGCGACGGTCTCGCGCTTCTCGTGCGACGCGGTGATGTCGAGGAAGACGATCTCGTCCGCGCCCTCGTCCTGGTAGCGCACGGCGAGCTCCACGGGGTCGCCCGCGTCGCGCAGGTTCACGAACTCGACGCCCTTGACCACGCGGCCCTTGTCCACGTCGAGGCATGGGATCACGCGCCGGAGCAGCATCAGCCCTCGAGCGCCTCGCGCGCCTCGCGCACGCCGAAGCGGCCCTCGTACAGGGCCTTGCCGGAGATGACCCCGGCCAGGTTCACGAGCCGCAGCTCGCGCAGCGCGTGCAGGTCGTCGAGCGAGCCGATCCCGCCCGAGTAGAGGAAGCGGCCGCGCACCGCCTCGGACACGCGGCTGATCTCCTCGAGGTCGGGGCCCTCGAGCATCCCGTCGCGGTCCACGTTCGTGTAGACGAAGCGCGTGGCGCCTTGCCCCTGCATCCGCCGGATGGCGTCCTCGCCCCTCATCTGAGTTTCACGAGTCCAGCCGGCCACCGACACCTTTCCGCCGCGCACGTCCACGCCCACCAGGATCCGCGAGGTGAAGGCGCGCAGCGCCTCGTCGAGCAGGTCGGGGTCGGTGAACGCGGCCGTGCCGAGCACGACGCGGCTCGCGCCCGCCGCGAGGGCGCGACGGATCGAGGCGATCGAGCGCAGCCCGCCGCCGAGCTCGACCGGCACATCGAGCTCCGAGGCGATGCGCTCCACGTGGTGCAGGTTCACGGGCTCGCCGTCGCGCGCACCGTCGAGGTCCACGACATGCAGGAAGCGCGCCCCCGCCTCCACGAACGAGCGCGCGGCCTCGAGCGGGTCGTCGGCGTAGACGGTCTCCTCGTCGAAGTCCCCCTGGCGGAGCCGCACCGCCTTGCCGTCGCGGATGTCCACCGCCGGCAGGAGGATCATCGGGAGGCCGAGGCGAGCGACACGAAGTTCTTGAGCAGCCGCAGCCCGTCCGGGCCCGACTTCTCCGGATGCGACTGGAGCCCGTAGACCGGCGCCCGCTCGACCACGCTCACGAACTCGCTCCCGTACTCCGCGGTGCCGAGCACGGCGTCCGGATCGGACGGCCGCGGCGCGAACGAGTTCGCGTGATAGAAGGCGCACGGCGCCGGCAGTCCCTCGTTCAGCGGGCTCTCGCGCCGCCAGCTCACCGGGTTCCAGCCGATCTGCGGCACCTTCAGGCCCGGGGCGTCGAGCGCCTCGACAGGTCCGCTCAGGAGCCCGATCCCCTCGGCGCCGCCGAGCTCGGTCGTGGAGTCGAACAGCAGCTGCATCCCCATGCACAGGCCGATCACCGGCACGGCGGCCTCGACGCGCTCGCGCAGCAGCCGGTCCAGCGCGAGCTCGCGCACGCGCTCCATCGCCTTCGGCATGGCGCCCACCCCGGGCAGCACGATCGCGCCGGCCTCGCGGACGCGCGCGTGATCGCTCGTCAGCACGGGCTCGGCGCCGACGTGCTCGAGCGCCTTCGCGACCGAGCGCAGGTTCCCCATGCCGTAGTCGAGGATCGCGACGCAAACCCTCAAGTGGGTCTGACCCCCTTGAGGGTTGTCAAAGGACGCCCTTGGTGGAGGGCACGTCCTCCACGCGCTCGTCGTCCTCCACCGCGGCCCGCAGAGCGCGGGCGAACGCCTTGAAGGAGGCCTCCACCATGTGGTGGGCGTTCGTGCCCGCCTCCACGCGCACGTGCAGCGTCAGCTTCGCGGCGTTGGCCACCGCGCGGAAGAACTCCTCGGCGAGCTCGGTGTCGAAGTCGCCCACGCGCTCGGCCGGGAACTCGCCCTCGAAGGAGGTGAAGGGGCGGCCCGAGATGTCGATCGCCGCCGAGGCGCGCGCCTCGTCCATCGGCACGACGGCGTGGCCGAAGCGCCGGATCCCGGCGCGGTCGCCGAGCGCGTCGTCGATCGCCTGTCCGAGCGCGATGCCCGCGTCCTCCACGGTGTGGTGAGCACCGGTCTCGAGGTCGCCGTCGACGCGCACGTCCAGGTCGAACAGGCCGTGGCGGGCCACGGCGTCGAGCAGGTGGTCGAAGAAGCCGACCCCCGTCGTGCGCTCGCCCGCGCCCGTGCCGTCGAGGTCGAGCGTCAGCTGGACGTCGGTCTCGCCGGTGGTTCTGTGGATCTGAGAGGTGCGGCTCACGCGCGGCGCTCCATGGATTCTGCGTGCACAGGAAAGCCCTCGGCCCGCGCCAGCGCGGCGCCGGCGGGCGCGAGGCGGGCTGCTGCCCCGGCGGGCAAGGATACGCGGGCCATCCGCCGCCGGAAGGTGGCGGGCGAGAGCGCGGACTGGAAGCGCGCCGCGCCGCCGGTGGGAAGCACGTGGTTCGAGCCGGCCACGTAGTCGCCGAAGGCGGTGGCGGCACTCGCGCCGACGAACAGGCAGCCGGCGTTGCGCACACACGGGGCGAGGGCCTCCGCCTCGTCGCCCATGAGCTGGAGGTGCTCCGGCGCGATCTCGCTCGGCCATCTCGAGCGCTTCCACGACGCCAGCCTTCTGGACCAGCTTCGCCTCGCCGTCAGGACCGCGTCCGTTCACCTCGTCCGCCACGGCGTCCAGCAGCGAGCTGTCGGGCGACAGGCACCAGACGGGACTGTCCGGCCCGTGCTCGGCCTGGGCCATCAGGTCGAGACGCCACGAGCTCGGGATCGGCTCCGGCGCTCGCGATTACGACAAGCTCGCTTGGCCCCGCGATCCCGTCGATTCCGACCTGTCCAACGACCTGCCGCTTCGCCTCCTGCACGTACGGGTTGCCGGGACCGACGATCACGTCGACGCGGCTGCACCGTCTCGAGTGCCGTACGCAAGCGCAGCGATCGCCTGGGCGCCACCCATCCGATACACCTCGGTTACCCCGCATAGCACGCACGCGGCGAGGATCGCGGGATGCGCGCGGCCCTCCGGACCCGGCGGCGCGCACACCACGACCTCCGCGACGCCGGCCACGCGCGCCGTGACCGCCCCCATGACGACCGTGGACGGATATGGCGCCCTGCCGGCGGGCACGTACACAGCCGCGCGGCGCACCGCATGCTCGACGATCTCTACGGATTGACCCTGCGGCAGGTCGACTGTTACGACCGCGTCACGTACCTGTGCCGTGGCCACCGCCTTCACGTTCGTCGATCGCGGTCCGCAGACCCGCCAGGACATCCGGCTCGAGCACGCCGATGGATGCCTCCAGCTCGTTCGGGTCCACCTGAAGTTCGCGCGGCCCGAGCTCGGCATGGTCGAAGCGCTCCGTGAATCGAAATGACCGCTTCATCGCCGAAGCGCGGACCTCCTTGATGATCTCTGCCACCTGCGCGGTGTCGGGGTAGTTCGTGACGACGTACGAGCTCGTCCTTGGCGCCGTCGCACCCTCATCCCCGCACCCGCTCCACGATCGAGTCGATCTGCTCCGCCTTCAGCTTGTGCGCGACCGGGTTGGCGATCAGGCGGGCGCTGCAGCTCGCGATCGTCTCGACGACCCGAAGGTGGTTCTCCTCCAGCGTCTTGCCGGTGGCTGTGAGGTCCACGATGCCGTCCACGAGGCCGGTGAGCGGGGCGAGCTCCACCGAGCCCTTCACCTCCACGATCTCCGCCTGGCGGCCGGTCTCGGCGAAGTGCTCCGCGGCCACGCGCGGGTACTTGGTCGCGATGCGGACGCGGCCGAGGCGGCGCAGGGCGTCGGCGATCGGGTCGCCGCGGTCGGGCGCGGCCACGACCATGTCGCACTCGCCGTAGCCCAGGTCGAGCAGCTCGTAGACCTTGCGGTGCGACTGCTCGAGCAGCACGTCCTTGCCCGTGAACCCGATGTCGGCGGAGCCGTGCTCGACGTAGGTCGGCACGTCGCTCGGGCGCATGGTCACGATGCCGACGTCCTCGAACAGCAGCCTGCGCTCGTTGGAGCGGACCTCGGCGGTGTCGATGCCGAGCCCGTCGAGCAGGTCGAGCGTGCCGGCGAAGAGCGCGCCGCGCGGCACCGCGATCGTCAGCCGGTCGCTCATCCGAGCGCCTCCTCGGCGGCCTGCGCGAGGTGCACGCGCTGCACGTCGAGCGCCAGGCCGCACGCGGGGAGGTCGCGCCCGAAGCGCCCGATCAGCTCGTCGTAGCGGCCCCCTCCGCCCAGCGTGAAGCCCACGGCGGGGTCGTAGACCTCGAAAACCGAGCCGGTGTAGTAGCCGAGCTCGCGCACGAGCCCGAGGTCGAAGATGACGCGGTCGGCCACGCCGCGCTCGGCCAGCAGATCGTGGAGGGCGCGCAGGCCGTCGAGGCCCGGCGTGTCGGCGCGGTCGAGCAGCTCGCGGCCGCCGCGGAGCTGCGGCAGCCGCACCAGCAGGTCGCGCTCGGCCTGGGCGAGCCCGAGCCGGTCCACCTGGCCCTCGAGTCCCACGAGGTCGCGGCGCGAGAGGCTCTCCAGCACCGGCAGGTGCGCCTCCTCGGCCACCCCGAACGAGTCGAGCAGGCTGCTGTAGAGCGCACCGTCGCCGATGCCCAGCCGGTGGCGGCGCAGGCCGGCCTCGTCGAGGGCGGCGATCGTGAGCGCCACCACCTCGGCCTCTCCCTCGGCGCCCGGCACGCCGATCAGCTCCACGCCGGCCTGGAGGAACTCGCGCGGCTCGCCCACACCGCGATCGGTGGCTCGCCACGCGCGTGCGACGTAGGAGAAGCGGAGCGGCGGCTCTGCCTCGGCGTAGCGGGTGGCCACCACGCGCGCGATCGGGATCGTCATGTCCGAGCGCAGCGCGAGCACGGCGCCCTGCTCGTCGAAGGTCCGGTAGCGCGCGCCCGCGGCCCGGGCGTCGCCGCGGCGAAGCACGTCCTCGTACTCGAGCGCCGGCGTGTGCACCTCGCCGTAGCCCGCGCCCTCGAAGGCCGCGCGCATCCGGTCGCCGATCGCGCGCAGCTCGCGCATCTCCTCGGGCAGCACGTCCCTGGTCCCCGAGGGGATGGCCGTGTGCGAGGTCGCGGCCTTGCCCGCGACGGAGCAATCCTGTCCGGTCATGTGGAGAGTCTCCTACGCAGGCACGCGCTCGGCGGCGACGCGCTCGATGCGCGCACCGAGCGTCCGCAGCCGCTCGTCGATCCGCTCGTAGCCGCGGTCGATCTGACCGATGTTCCCGATCTCGGACGTGCCCTCCGCGCACAGAGCGGCGATGAGGATCGCCATGCCGGCTCGGATGTCGGGGCTCTCCATGCGCTCACCGTGAAGCCGGCTCGGGCCGCTTACGACCGCACGATGCGGGTCGCAGACGATCACCCGAGCGCCCATGGTGACGAGCTTGTCGACGAAGTAGAGGCGGTTCTCGAACATCTTCTCGTGGATCAGGATGAGGCCCTCGGCCTGCGTCGCCATGGCGACGGCGATGCTGGTGAGGTCGGCTGGGAAGGCGGGCCAGGGTCCGTCCTCGATCTTGGAGATCGCGTCGCCCTCGTCCGACTTCACGCGCAGCCGCTGGCCGCCCGGCACGACGACGTCGTTGCCCTCGAACTCGATCCGGCAGCCGAGCCGCTCGAACGCGAGCCTGGTCATGCGCAGGTCGTCCGGGAGCGTGTCCTTGATGCGCAGCTCGCCGCCGGTGCAGGCCGCGAGCGCGATGAAGCTGCCCACCTCGATGTAGTCCGGGCCGATCGTGTAGTCGGCGCCGCCGAGCTCCTCCTGGCCGTGCACGATCATGAGGTTCGAGCCGATGCCCTCGATGCGCGCGCCCATGGCCATCAGCAGGCGCGCCAGGTCCTGCACGTGCGGCTCCGAGGCGGCGTTGTGGATCACGGTCGAGCCGGGCGTGAGCGCGGCGGCCATCAGCGCGTTCTCCGTAGCCATGACCGAGGGCTCGTCCATGAAGAAGTCGCAGGCGTGGAGGCCGTCGGGCGCTCCCAGCCGGTACCAGTTGCGGTCCACGTTCACCTCGGCGCCGAGGGCGCGGAAGGCGTCGAGGTGGGGATCGAGCCTGCGCCGGCCGATCACGTCGCCGCCGGGCGGCGGCATGTCGGCCCGGCCGCGGCGTGCGAGCAGCGGCCCGGCGAGCAGGAACGAGGCGCGGATGCGCTCGGCCCAGCCGCGGTCCACGTCCGAGTGGCTCAGCTCGTCCGCCTGGAGCGCCACCACGTTCTCGTCGCGCCACTCGACCTTCACGTCGAGCAGCCGCAGCAGCTCCAGCATCGCCTCGACGTCCGCGATGCGCGGGATGTTGCGGAGCACGACCTCCTCGCGCGTGAGGACGCACGCGGCGAGGGCCGGCAGGGCGGCGTTCTTGTTGCCGGCGGGGATCAGCGTGCCCGCGAGGGGCGTCCCGCCTTCGATGATGAACTTCTCCATGTTGAGATCCGTTCGGGAGCCGACGAGGATACCCTGCCCTCGCATGGCCCAACCGACACGCGACGAGGCATGGGAGCTGGTCTGCGAGTGGACCGAGTCCGACTCGCTCCGCAAGCACATGCTGGGCGTGGAGACGGCGATGCGCGCCTACGCGCGGAAGTTCGGCGAGGACGAGGAGCTGTGGGGCGCCACCGGCCTGCTCCACGACCTCGACTACGAGCGCTACCCCGACCTCGGGACCGGCCATCCGCGGAGGCGCTGAAGCTGTTCGAGGAGAAGGGCTACCCGCCGGAGCTGATCGAGGCGGTGGCGGGCCACGCGACCTTCCTGGGCGTCCCGCGCGAGACGCGGATGGCGAAGACGCTCTACGCGGTGGACGAGCTGTCCGGCTTCATCGCCGCGTGCGCGTACGTGCGCCCCGACGGCGTGCACGGCATGACGCCGAAGTCGGTCAAGAAGAAGCTGAAGCAGCCGAGCTTCGCCGCGGGCGTGAACCGCGACGAGGTGCGCGAGGGCGCCGAGGAGCTCGGCGTGGACTTCGACGAGCACGTGGCGTTCGTGATCGGAGCGATGGAGGAGCGCGCGGACGAGCTGGGCCTGGGCCCGCGCGCACAGGTCTGACCGGTCCGTCCTGGCGGGACGCGAACATGCGTTCGTGTCCATCCTCCACGCCGACCTGGACTCGTTCTACGCGTCCGTAGAGCAGCGGGACGACCCCTCCCTGCTCGGCCGCCCGGTGATCGTCGGGCCGGGCGTCGTGATGGCGGCCAGCTATGAGGCGAAGGCCCGGGGCGTGCGCAGCGGGATGGGCGCCGGGATGGCCCGGCGGCTGTGCCCCGACGCGGCGGTCGTCCCGTGCCGGTTCGAGGCCTACACCGAGGCGAGCAAGGCCGTCTTCGACGATCTTCAAGCGACACCGCCCCGACTGTGGAGGCGCTCTCGATCGACGAGGCCTTCCTCGACGTCCGCGGGATGGAGCACTTCGCCGGCACGGCGAGGAGATCGCCGCGCGGCTGCGGCGCGAGGTGCGCGAGGAGGTCGGGCTGCCGATCAGCGTCGGGGTCGCCGAGACCAAGTTCCTGGCGAAGGTGGCCAGCGCGGTGGCGAAGCCGGACGGGCTGCTCGTGGTGCCGCCCGGCGGCGAGCTCGCGTTCCTTCATCCGCTGCCGGCGGAGCGGCTCTGGGGCGTCGGGCCGGTCACCTCGGAGCGGCTTCGCGACTCCGGGATCCGGACCGTTCGGCAGGTGGCCGAGCTGCCGGAGCGCACGCTCGTGGAGCTGCTCGGGCGCGGTGCCGGCCGGCACCTGCACGCGCTCGCGAACAACCGCGACCCGCGGCGGGTGCGGTGCGGCGCCGGCGGAGGTCGATCGGGGCGCAACACGCGCTCGGCCGGCGGTCGCGCACGCCGGAGGCGGTGGACGCCGCGCTTGTGGCGCTTGTGGACCGCGCCTGCGGGCGCCTTCGGACCGCGCACCGCGTCTGCAGGACGGTGGTGCTGCGGCTGCGCTTCCAAGACTTCAAGCGCGCCACCCGCTCTCACACCCTGACGGAGGCCACCGACCGCACCGAGGTGGTGCTCGCCGCCGCACGCTCCCTGCTCGCCGCCGCGGGACCCACGGTCGAGGAGCGCGGGATCACGCTCGTGGGCGTGGCGCTGTCGAGCCTCGAGGACGCCGGCGCGGCACAGCTCGCCCTCGACGGCGACCGCGCCGGCGCACTCGACTCGACCCTCGACGACCTGCGCGACCGCTTCGGCACCGACGCGATCACGCGGGCGGTGCTGCTGGACCACGACGAGCGGCCGTCGCTGCCGCAGCTGCCCGACTAGGCGTCCGAGTCGAAGGCGACGAGCTCCACCCCGTACCTCGGCCCGGCCGCCATCGTGCGGGCGATCTCGTCCTCGTCCAGCGGGGGCGCGGGTCCGTCGTCGGTCGCGGGACGGCCCGACTCGCGGAAGAACCCCTCCATGCCGCTCGGTGTGAATCCCACGAGGATGCGGCTCGCGGTCTCCGCGGTGTTGCGGAAGTTGTGGACCGTGCCGCGGGGCACGTACGCGAAGCCGCCCGGGCCGACGGAGTGCAGCTCGTCGCCGATCCGGATCTCGAAGCTCCCGTCGAGGACGTAGAAGAACTCGTCCTCGCCTCCGTGGACGTGCGGCGGCGGCCCGCCGCCGGGGGCCGTGAGGTTCTCGAGCAGCATCAGGCCGCCGCCCGTGCTCTCGCCCGTCGCCTTGAACGTCATCGTGTCGCCGACGATCCAGAGCCGCTCGCCCTCGCCCGAGGCGATCGCGTAGCCGGCGGATTCGGTGGTGTGGGTGGTGTAGGTGGTGTTCATGCGGCGGATGGTCGCGGGCGATCGCCATCAGCGCCACTTCATTCGCTGCTGACAGTATTAGAGTTGCTTCATGTCCCTCGGCGATGTCCACCGCCTCCGGGCCTTCGCGCTCGTCCTGGACCTCGGATCGATCTCCGGCGCGGCGAACGTCATGGGCTACACGCAGTCCGCGGTGTCGCAGCAGCTCGCCGCGCTCGAGCGCGAGGTGGGCACCCCCCTCGTCGACCGCTCGCAGCGCCCGCTGCGCGCGACCCAGGCCGGCGAGTCGCTTCGCCCGGAGGTGGAGCGCGTGCTGGCCGCGCTGGGCGGAGCCGAGGCGGCGCTCGAGAACCTTCGCGGCGGCACGCGCCGCCTCCGGCTCGCGGCCTTCGCCAGCGCTCTGTCTTCCTTCGTCCCGGCGGCGGTGCGTGACCTCCGGCGCGCACATGCGGACCTGGTCGTACAGGTGCTCGAGCTCGAGACCCAGGAGGGCGTCGAGCGCCTCCGCGCCGGCGGCGCCGACCTCGCCATCGTCCACCACCTGCCGGGCGTCGCGATGCCCGAGACGTCCGGCCTCGAGCGGCGGCGGCTCCTCGTCGACCATCTCCACGTCGTCCTCCCCGCGGGGCACCCGCTGGCACGCCGCGACACGGTGAGCGTCGCGGACCTGGAGGGAGAGCCGCTGATCCTGCCGCGGCGCGACACACCGGCCGGGCGCTTCCGGTCGCTCGTCGAGCACCTGTGCGCCGCAGGCGGGCTTCGCGCCGCGCGTGGCCTACGAGCTCGACGACCTGCCGGCCGCGCAGGCGTTCGTCGCGGCGGGGATCGCCGTCGTGCCCATGCACGGGCTCGTCCTCGCCACGGCTCCGCCCGGCGTGACGGCGCTCCCGCTCGCCGAGCGTCCCACCGGCAGCCGCACGGTCGAGGCGCTCGCCCCCGGCGGCTCGCGCACGCCGGTGGTCGAGGACCTCTTGGAGCGGCTCGCCGAGGCCGCCCGCTCCTACGAGCTCAGGCCCAGCGCCCGCCCGCTTTAGCCCACTCGGCCATGTGGTCGGGTGAGCAGAACGCGTCCGGGATGCGGTGCTCGCCGCGGTGGCGCACCAGCAGCACGCGGACGTCGCCGAGCTCCGCGCCGCAGTGGGCGCAGGTGTCGAGCGAGTCCGCGATGCCGCGCGGCTCCTCGAGCTCCCCCGGGTCCCAGTGCGGGCCCTGGACCTTCCAGGGGAAGATGTGCTCGAGCCGGCAGAACGCCGCCCGCCGGGCACCCGGCATCTCCTCGGCGCGCCAGCCGTCCTCGCGGTCGATCGCGTTCCCGCACCAGGAGCAGCTCTCTGTAGATTGCGCGGCCATGGATGAGGAGCCCCTGCGGATTATCGTCCTCGAGGGAGACGAGACCGGCCAGGAGCTGCTCGAGCAGGCCCTGCGCGTGCTCGACCCGAAGATCCTCAAGGTGCCCGTCGAGCTGGAGCACTACGACCTCTCGCTCGACAACCGCCGCCGCACGAGCAACGAGGTCGTCACGAAGGCGGCCGAGGCGATCGGCGAGGCCCGCTTCGGGCTCAAGGCCGCCACGATCACGCCCGAGGGCAAGGACGACGTGGGCAGCCCGAACCGCCTGCTGCGCGAGGCGATCGACGGCAAGGTCATCATCCGCACCGGGCGGCGCATCCCGGGCGTCACGCCCGTGGCCGGCGTGCACTACCCGATCGCGGTGGTCCGGATGGCAGTGGGCGATGCCTACGGCGCCGAGGAGGGCCGCGAGCGGCAGAACGGTGACGAGATCGCCTTCCGGACCGAGCGGATCTCGCGCAACGTCTGCCGCGCGGTGGCGGAGTACAGCTTCCGCACGGCGAGCCGGATCCACGGGCGCGTCTACGGCGGACCGAAGTGGACCGTGAGCCCGGTCTACGAGGGCATGCTGAAGGAGGAGCTGGACGAGGCCGCCGAGCGGCATCCGGAGGTCCCCTATAGCCCGGTGCTGATCGACGCGACCTACGCGGGCCTGATCAGCGGCGCGGCGGACGCGCCGCTCGTGATCCCGGCGCTGAACCGCGACGGCGACTGCCTCTCCGACCTCGTGATGCCGATGTTCGGGTCGATCGCCGGCGCCGAGTCGGTGCTGCTGGCCTTCGACGACAACTACGACGCCAAGGCCGTGATGGCCGAGGCGCCGCACGGCACCGCTCCCGCGCTGCTCGGCAAGGACATCGCGAACCCGATGGCGATGATCCTGGCCGCCGCCGCGCTGCTCCACTACGCCGGCGAGCTCGGCCACGAGGGCTGCGAGACGGCCTCGCGGGCGGTCTACGAGTCCGTGCTCGAGGCGGTCGCCACGGGCGTGCGCACGCCCGACCTGGGCGGCCACGCAGCAACCAGCGAGTTCACGACCGAGGTGATCTCGCGCGTGCGCACGAAGATCGACATCTGGGCCTCTCTCTAGCGGCGCTTGTGCGCGCTGTGACCGACCGGGAGGCCGGCGGCGGCGCGGCTCGGGTCCTGGAGGTGCTTCCTGCGGCGCGCCACGTAGAAGCGGCGCTGGATGTAGAGCGTCAGCAGGCCCGCCAGGACGATCGAGGTGAGGTTGATTCCGAGCTGCGCGGCAGCGCCGCCCGCCTCGTCCCAGTCGCCGTAGGCCGCCGCGACGCCCACGTTCGACGCCGCCGGGATGGTCGTCACCGAGATCAGCACGCCGATCAGCGCCCCCGACTTCGCGTTCGTCAGCGACAGGATCCCGGCCGTGCCCGCCACGAACGCGACGAAGAAGGAGAAGAAGTCGGGGTCCGAGATGAAGCCGGTCAGCTCGTGGTCGGAGGGGACGTAGTCGTCGGGGCTCGCACCGATCCACTGGAACACCAGCGTGGCGAGGCACGCGAGCACGATCCCCACCGGGAAGCCGACGCCGAGGGCCGCGAGCGAGCGGCGCGCGAAGTCCGGACGCCGCTCCACAAGCGCTACGGACAGGCCCGCGAGCGGCCCGAACTCCGGGCCCACCACCATCGCGCCGACGATCAGGATCGGCTGGTCGAGCAGGATGCCGACCGCGCCGATCTGCATCGCCAGCACCATGAAGGCCACGAAGCTGACCGAGAGCTCCGTGTTCTCGCTGGTGCGCTGCTCGACCTCCTCCCAGACGACCGCGTCGGACGGCAGTCCGGGCGCCGCCCGCTCCGCCGCCTCCGCGGCATCGGACAGGGCGGTGTCGATGTGCTCGACCGCGATCGAGCCCACGCGCGGGATCTCGAGCTCCTTCAGGTCGCCGATGATCACGCTGGCCTCCTCGCGGGCCACGTCGCAGAGGATCAGGTCGCCATCCGGCTTCGTCGCGGCGCCGTGGAGGTGGATGATGTTGAGGACGGCCGGCGAGGCATTCAGGACCTCGAGCGCCTGATGGGCCACGTCCGCCGGCGCGACGATCCTCAGGTGGATCATTCGGCGAACCTGCCCATCCCGGCGCGCATCTCCTCCGGGATCTCGGTCTTCTCGAGCGTCTTCAGGTCGATGAACACGTGGCGGAGCTCGGCCTCGGCGAGGACCGCGCCGTCGGACACGCGCTCGGCCGTCAGGTTGGTCATCGTCGACGTGGTCCCGATGCGGGTCACGCGCGCCACGAGGTCGAGCTCGTCGTCGAAGCGAGCGGGCGCGCGGTAGCGGATGTTCGCCTCGGCCACCATGGCATCGGTGCCGCTCGCGATCATCCCCGCGTAGCCGTCCCCGAACGCCTCGCGCCACAGCTCCGTGATCGCCACGTCGAAGTACATGAGGTAGTTCGCGTAGAAGACGACGCCCTGGCCGTCGCACTCGTTGAAGCGCACGCGGATGCGATGACGGAAGGGCTCGGCCACGGCGGCAGCCTACAAGCGGCGTCGCGGTGGCCGATGCAAGCAAAGTTGCAGCAAATCGGCTCTTCCATCCGACCCCCGGCGTACCTTCCCGAACGCATGTTCCCCCGGCTCAGAGAGCAGTTCGGCACGGCGCTCGACCTCTTCGTCGAGTTCGCCACCCTGGGCGAGTACCGCCTGGAGATGGACGGACTCGGCGCCTCGGGCGCCCCCGCCGACGCTCCTGGCCAGGCACCGCAGCTGGGAGGCGCAAGCGCGCAAGCGCTGCGCGCTGCGGTCCGCCGCACCGTCGCGGGTGGGGCGACCGGCTCGACGCCGGTCGCGACCCCCGCGGCCCGGCGGTCGGTCGGCTGCGAGCAGCGCAGCCCACGCCCGGCCGCCCGCGACCCAGCGCCCGGCTGGCCGCAGCCGCGCACGCAAGGGCGCACCGATAGCGCCCGAGCAGCTCTGCCTGGCGGTTTAGGCAGCTCCGCGCGCCACCGCGGCGCCGGCGAACGACAGCATTGAAGGTGGGCCCGGAGGGGGTCGGGCGCTTTGTGTTTCCGTTTCGCAACGGAAAGCGCCCCACCCTCGCCACCTTAGTGCTGTCGTTCGTCCTGCTCGCCGCGCGGCTCGCCGCGCCGCTCGAATACGCCGCGCTGCGCCAGCTCCGCCTTCAGCCAGCGGATCGGCTCGTGGTTCTTGCCCTCGGTCGAGCCGTCCAGCTCCACGAAGCGGAGGAACAGGTCGAGGTCGGGGATCCGGTCGATCATCTCGCCGCAAGGCGTGGTCGTCGACGCGGCCGCGGCGGCGCATCTTGCGCCAGATGTCGTAGGGCCGGTCGTGCAGCTCGATCGTGGCGAGCAGGCGCTCGTCGCCGGTGTAGCCCTCCGCGAAGCGGCGCGCCCTCATCGCGTGATGGTTCTCGCCCGTCCGCGGTAGCCAGTTCCGCACCCGGTTCTTCATCGAGTCGTGCACGAGGGCGAGGAAGCGGAGCTCCTCACGGCGCCGGCCGGTCTCGCCCCAGCGCTCGATCGTCTGGAGCAGGTCGGCGACGTGCTCCCCCACGGCCCCCTCCGGGTGTCCGCGCCGCGGCTTGCCCCAGGCAAGCCCTTTCCTCAGAGCCGGATCCGCCGCCACCGCCCGCTCGAGATCCGTCTCTGGGACAAATCCGGGAACTGCGGCGGCAGCCACTCAGTCGATGCTGTCGGCGACCCAGCGGTCGCCCTGGCGCGAGAGGACCACGCGGGCCTCGTCCCCGCCCTCCGCCACAGCGACGAAGTGCGCCCTGTCCTCCTCCACGCCCGGCTGGTCGTCGACGAGGATCAGATGGAGGTCCCCGTAGGTCCAGTCCGGGCGCGACTCCGAGAGCGCCGAGCGCGCGGCGGTCTCCATCACGTCGCGCTGCCAGCCGCGGTCCGAGGCGGCGGCCTGCTGCCAGCGCGGCATCGGCGGAGCGCACGTGGGCCTCCCAGGAGCCGGCCTGGCTGCGATCGCGTGCCCGCGCGCCCAGGAACCCGAGCAGCAGCAGAACCAGCAGGATCGCGCCGACCGCGATCAGGACTATGGCGAGAGTTGGACATGCCGCGGGGAGTCTAGGGATGGCCCAGAACGTAGACGGGCCGCCCCGAGGGGCGGCCCATGAAGAACGGCGGCGACCTACTCTCCCAGGGCCGCGAGGCCCAAGTACCATCGGCGCTGAGGGGCTTAACTGCTCTGTTCGGAATGGGAAGAGGTGTGGCCCCCTCGCTATCACCACCGAAAACGGTCGAGACCAGGCCCTCGCCGGACCTTGAAAACTGCACAGTGCCAATGGCCTGCGAAAGATCAAAATATCCGTCAAGCCCTCGAACCATTAGTACCGGTCTGCTGAGCACATTGCTGTGCTTACACATCCGGCCTATTACCTGGTGGTCTTCCAGGGGTCTTACTCCCTCAAGGGGATGGGAGAGCTCATCTCGAGGTTGGCTTCCCGCTTAGATGCCTTCAGCGGTTATCCAATCCGCACGTAGCTAACCAGCAGTGCCCTTGGCAGGACAACTGGCACACCAGAGGTCCGTTCATCCCGGTCCTCTCGTACTAGGGACGACTCCTCTCAACTCTCCAACGCCCACGGCAGATAGGGACCGAACTGTCTCACGACGTTCTGAACCCAGCTCGCGTACCGCTTTAATGGGCGAACAGCCCAACCCTTGGGACCGACTACAGCCCCAGGATGCGACGAGCCGACATCGAGGTGCCAAACCGGGTCGTCGATGTGGACTCTTGGGCCCGATAAGCCTGTTATCCCCGGAGTACCTTTTATCCGTTGAGCGACGGCGCTTCCACTTGCTACCGCCGGATCACTAAGGCCTGCTTTCGCACCTGCTCGACATGTCTGTCTCGCAGTCAAGCTCCCTTATTGCCTTTACACTCTACGCACGATTTCCAACCGTGCTGAGGGAACCTTTGCGCGCCTCCGTTACATTTTGGGAGGCGACCGCCCCAGTCAAACTACCCGCCTGACACTGTTCACCGCCCGGATTCACGGCGCGGTGTTAGAAGCCCGAGACACCAAGGGTGGTATCTCAAGGGTGGCTCCACCAGGACCGCAGTCCTGGCTTCACAGCCTCCCACCTATCCTGAGCGAGGTGCCTCAGACTCCAATATCAAGTTGTAGTAAAGGTTCACGGGGTCTTTCCGTCTTGCCGCGGGTACTCGGCATCTTCACCGAGACTGCGATTTCACCGAGCCCCTCGTTGAGACAGCGCCCAACTCGTTACGCCATTCGTGCAGGTCGGAACTTACCCGACAAGGAATTTCGCTACCTTAGGACGGTTATAGTTACCGCCGCCGTTTACCGGGGCTTAGTTTCAGAGCTTTGCCGTCCGAAGACAGCTAACCCCTCCACGTAACCTTCCGGCACCGGGCAGGCGTCAGCCCCTATACGTCGTCTTGCGACTTAGCAGAGACCTGTGTTTTTGGTAAACAGTCGGTTGGGCCAATTCACTGCGGCCCCCTCGGGCTCCGGTCGCGAAGACCTTCACCCTACCGGGGCGCCCCTTCTCCCGAAGTTACGGGGCCATTTTGCCGAGTTCCTTAACGAGGGTTATCTCGATCACCTTAGTATTCTCTACTTGTCCACCTGTGTCGGTTTTGGTACGGGCACGCGCAGTCCTGCCTAGAGGCTTTTCTCGGAGGCATGGCGTCGGGGACTCGCCGGCCTTCCGGCCAGCTGGCATCGCGCCTCGCCGTAACGAGCTCCCGGATTTACCTAGGAGCCCTGGCTACACGCTTACCCCTGGACAACCGTCGCCGGGGTTCCCTTAGCCTTCCTCGTCCCCCCATCGGTCATAACGGACGCGACGTGGTACGGGAATATCAACCCGTTGGCCATCGGCTACGCCTTTCGGCCTCGCCTTAGGTCCCGACTGACCCTGAGCCGAAGAACGTTGCTCAGGAAACCTTGGACAATCGGTGGAGGGGATTCTCACCCCTCTTTCGTTACTCATGCCGGCATTCTCACTTCTCAAGCCTCCACGGCTGGCTTCCCCCGCCGCTTCGCGAGCTCGAGAACGCTCTCCTACCGCGCACGTGATCCCGAAGGATCGCGTACACCCGCAGCTTCGGTGACTAGCTTGAGCCCCGTTACATTTTCCGCGCCCGAACACTTGACCAGTGAGCTGTTACGCACTCTTTCAAGGATGGCTGCCTCTAAGCCAACCTCCTGGTTGTCTCGGCACTCGGACATCGTTTCCCACTTAGCTAGCACTTGGGGACCTTAGCTGGCGGTCTGGGCTGTTCCCCTTTTGCCTACGAAGTTTATCCCCCGCAGACTGACTCCCCGGGTACACCTAACGGTCTTCGGAGTTTGCCTGAAGTCGGTAACCTGGTAGGGCCCCTAGTCCAAGCAGTGCTCTACGGCCGCTAGGTATTGACCGGAGGCTATACCTAAATATATTTCGGAGAGAACCAGATATCTCTGAGCTTGATTAGCCTTTCACTCCGACCCACAGGTCATCCGCCCAGTTTTCAACCTAGGTCGGTTCGGTCCTCCACGGGGTCTTACCCCCGCTTCAACCTGCCCATGGGTAGCTCGCTCAGTTTCGGGTCTACCGCCACTGACTGAATCGCCCTATTCGGACTCGCTTTCGCTGCGGCTCCGCTCATCGCTTAACCTTGCCAGTGACGAGTAACTCGCCGGCTCGTTATGCAAAAAGCACGCCGTCACATCCCGAAGGATGCTCCGACCGCTTGTAGGCACGCGGTTTCAGGTACTATTTCACTCCCCTTCAGGGGTACTTTTCACCTTTCCCTCACGGTACTAGTCCGCTATCGGTCATCAGGGAGTACTTAGCCTTGGAGGGTGGTCCCCCCGGATTCAGACCGCGTTTCACGGGAGCGGTCCTACTCAGGAACGAGCTCGGGAGGCCATCCGCTTTCGCCTACGGGACTATTACCCGCTGTGGTGCCTGTGTTCCACTGTTCTTCGGCTAGCTGATGACTTTGTGACTCCCGCCGAGCCATGCAGCGCTCGGAAGGCACGTCCTACAACCCCGGCTAGCGCAACGCCTGCACGCTTGCACCTAACCGGTTTAGGCTGATCCCCTTTCGCTCGCCACTACTCGGGGAGTCTCGGTTGATTTCCTTTCCTCGAGGTACTGAGATGTTTCAGTTCCCTCGCTTGCCTTCCTGCGCCTATGTATTCAGCGCGGGATGACGCCGCATTACCGGCGCCGGGTTTCCCCATTCGGGTATCCGCGGGTCAAAGCCTGTTCAGCAGCTCACCGCGGCTTATCGCAGCCGTCCACGCCCTTCATCGACTCCTGATGCCAAGGCATCCACCGTGTGCCCTTACTATCTTGACGGTGATCGTTGATAGCGGCGCGCTCGAGCGGGCGCCGGTTTGCAACGGTGATCTTCCGTTGTTGTTTGGCCAACTGTGCAGTTTTCAAGGTCCGGCGAGGGCGCAGCCGAGGGGACTCCCCGGCTGGTCTCTCAAAACTCAGCAGTACGCAGTCGCGCGCGCGAACGCACGCAGCCTCCAGGCTCGGTCGACGTTCTAGGGGCGCCGTGCAGGCCAGAAGGCCGGCAGGCCGGGCTCTGCTGTTGAGAGCTCCCTAGAAAGGAGGTGATCCAGCCGCACCTTCCGGTACGGCTACCTTGTTACGACTTCACCCCAATCACGAGCCCCACCTTCGACGGCTCCCTCCCGTAAGGGTTGGGTCACCGGCTTCGGGTGTTGCCCGCTTTCGTGGTGTGACGGGCGGTGTGTACAAGGCCCGGGAACGTATTCACCCCGGCGTTGCTGATCCGGGATTACTAGCAACTCCGCCTTCATGGAGGCGAGTTTCAGCCTCCAATCCGAACCGAGACCGGCTTTTTGGGATTCGCTCCACCTCGCGGTATCGCAGCCCTTTGTACCGGCCAATGTAGCACGTGTGTAGCCCTGGATATAAGGGGCATGATGACTTGACGTCATCCCCACCTTCCTCCGGTTTGTCACCGGCAGTCTCGCATGAGCCCCCAACTAAATGCTGGCAACATGCGACAGGGGTTGCGCTCGTTGCGGGACTTAACCCAACATCTCACGACACGAGCTGACGACAGCCATGCACCACCTGTGATCCTGCCCAATAAAGGGAAACCGTGTTTCCACGGCGGTCAGGAACATGTCAAACCCAGGTAAGGTTCTTCGCGTTGCGTCGAATTAAACCACATGCTCCGCTGCTTGTGCGGGCCCCCGTCAATTCCTTTGAGTTTTAGCCTTGCGGCCGTACTCCCCAGGCGGGGCACTTAATGCGTTAGCTCCGGCACGGGAGGAGTCGACCCTCCCACACCTAGTGCCCATCGTTTACGGCGTGGACTACCAGGGTATCTAATCCTGTTTGCTCCCCACGCTTTCGCGTCTCAGCGTCAGTAACGTCCCAGCGAGCTGCCTTCGCCATAGGTGTTCCTCCCGATATCTGCGCATTTCACCGCTACACCGGGAATTCCACTCGCCTCTTCCGAACTCTAGTCCGGCAGTATCGACCGGCATCCCAGGGTTGAGCCCGACTTTCACAGCCGACTTACCGGACCGCCTACACGCTCTTTACGCCCAATAATTCCGGAC
>CAWBAP010000015.1:0-112902 GCA_963786845.1 uncultured Thermoleophilaceae bacterium | reverse complement strand
CATCAGGAACAGCTCGCGCTCGGCCGCGCTCGAGAAGCCGTACAGGTGCATGCCGTCGTCGCGCAGCACCAGGTGCGTCAAGAGCCGCGCCTGCTCGCCGGCCCGCGGGAGCCCGGCCAGGGTCTCGGAGGAGACGCTCAGCCGGTAGCCCACGCCCGCCGCCTCGATCACGACGTCGCCGGGCAGCCGTGTCAAGAGCTCGCCCCGTACGGAGGCGATCACGCGAACACCCTCCGCGGGAAGGCGCTCCGCCGGCGGCGCAGGCCCAGCGGCATCCTCCGCCTGAGCCTGCGGCGCCACGTCATCCGAGCGCCTCCTTCAGCGGCGCTCCGTTGGCGTGGCAGATGGCCACCGCGAGCGCGTCGGCCGCGTGGTCCGGGTGCGGCGGCTCCGGCAGCGCGAGCAGCGCTCCCACCATGCGCTGCACCTGGCCCTTCCCCGCCGAGCCGCTTCCGCACACGGCCTGCTTCACGGCCTGCGGCGTGTAGGAGAAGCACGGGATGCCGGCCATGCCGGCGGACAGGAGCACGACCCCGCGGGCCTGCCCCACCGCGAACGCGCTGTGGGCGTTGCGGCCGAAGTAGAGGTCCTCCACCGCGAGCGAGGCCGGCTCGTGCTCTCGGATCAGGTCGCACACGCGCGCGTGGATCTGGGCGAGCCGCCGCTCCAGCGGCACGCCCGCGCGCGTCTCGATCACGCCGCCGTCGAGCGCCGCGAGCCTTCCACCCTGCGCGAGCACCACGCCATACCCGGTGCTCGCGGTGCCCGGGTCTATGCCGAGGACGATCACTGATAGGAGGATTCTGCGCGCGGGGGCGGACGCCTCCCCACCCTCGGCCAACCCTCAGGGCGGTCGGACTCAGCAAGCAGTGGCCTAGCGCGTTCCGCGCCAGGTGAGCCAACCGAAGATCCACTGAACCGGCAGCCGCGCCCAGAGCGCGGCTGCCGGGATCTTCGGGAACCGCTCCGCGTGGACCGCCATGTGGATGTTCGCCGGGTAGACGGCCACGAGCGTGGCCAGTAGCCACCAGCGCGCACCCGCGGCGCGTGCGCTCCGGGAGGATGGCCGCGCCGCCGGCGATCTCGGCGATCCCGCTGGCCACGACCAGCTCCTTCTTCCAGCGCGCGAGCGACGGCGGCACGATCGCCTCGTACTGGCGCGGGATCACGAAGTGCATCGTTCCGGCGACGAGCCAGAAGGCCGCCGCACCCAGGCGCTCTCGCATCAGGCGGCGGCCACTCGCTCCAGCACCTCGGCGTCCACGTCGAAGTTCGCGTGCACGCCCTGCACGTCGTCGTTCTCCTCGAGCGCCTCGATCAGCCGCATGAGCGTCGCCACGCGGTCCTCCTCGACCGGGCGTGCGCGTGGTGGGGCGCTGCACCAGCTCGGCGGAGTCGATCTCCACGCCGGCGCTCTCGAGCGCCTGGCGCACGGCGGTGAGCTCGGCCGGCCCGGTCACCACCTCCCAGACGTCGCCGTCGAGCGCCAGGTCCTCGGCGCCCGCGTCGATCGCCGGCAGCAGGTCGTCCTCGGAGTAGCGCGACCCGTCCACCACGATCTCGCCCTTCTTCTCGAACGTCCACGCCACCGAGCCCGGCTCGCCCAGGTTGCCGCCGTGCTTGGTGAAGATGTTCCGCACCTCGGAGCCGGTGCGGTTGCGGTTGTCCGTCAGCGCCTCGACCAGCACGGCGACGCCACCGGGGCCGTAGCCCTCGTAGAGGACGGCCTCGAAGGCGTCGGCGTCCGCGTCGGCGCCGGTGCCCTTGGCCACCGCCCGCTCGATGTTGTCCTTCGGCATCGAGGCGTCCTTCGCCTTCTGGATCGCGAGCGCCAGCGAGGGGTTGCCCTCGGGGTCTCCCCCGCCCTCACGCGCGGCGACCGTGATCGCGCGCGTGAGCTTCGTGAAGAGGGCGCCGCGCTTCGCGTCCACGGCCTTCTTCTTGTGCTTGATCGACGCCCACTTGGAATGACCGGCCATCTGGCCTTCAAGTCTACGTCTCGAAAAACCGATCTTCGTCGCAGGGATGCGGCGTCTCAGGGAAAGCCTCAGCCGGCCGCGGCACGCGGACGGCGACCAGTGGGACGACGGCCCGCTTCCCGACCTGACGTCCGGGATCATGTGGAGCGCCACCGGGCTGCTCGGCGCGATCGTCCTGTGGCTGCCCGGCTCGGACCGCAGCCACGTGACGCTGGCGCTCGTCCTGGCGGGCTTCGCCACCGCGTGGGGGCTCTTCGAGATCTGGCTCGCCTCGCGCGGCCGCGGCATGCCCGTGGGGCGGCGCGCGCTCGTCACGGCGTCGACGATGCCGATCGTGGCCCTGGCGCTCTGGGCCACCGGCGGCGCCACCAGCTTCATCCAGCCGGTCATGATCTTCACCGCGCTGTTCATCTCGTACTTCTTCCCGCCGCGGCTCGCCTGGCCGCTGATGGCGCTGTTCGTGTACGCCTACGCCACGCCGCTCTTCTACGACGAGCACGCCGTCGCGCTGGGCTACCCCGCTCGCCTCGCGATGTTCGCCCTGGCGGTCGCCGGCGCGATGGTCGCGATCCAGTTCCTGAAGGGCCGCCTCGTTCGCGCCGAGGTCCACCAGCGGACGATGGCCGAGATCGACCCGCTCACCGGAGCGCACAACCGGCGCGGGTTCGACGCGGCGCTCGCGCGCGCCGCCGCGACCGGGGAGCCGTACTCGCTGATCCTGATCGACCTGGACGACTTCAAGCGCGTGAACGACGAGGAGGGCCACCCCGCGGGGGACGCCGTCCTGCGGTCGGTGGCGGTCGCCACCGCGAGCGTCGCCCGCACAGGGAGACTGCGTCGCCCGGATCGGCGGCGACGAGTTCGCGCTCCTCGCACCCGGCGCGGGTGCGTCCGGAGTGCTGCGCCTGCTGCGCGACCTCCGCGAGGTGATGGAGCACCCCGCCACGTTCGCCGCCGGGCTGGTGCCTGACGACGCGCACACCCCCGAGGAGCTGATGGCCCACGCCGACGCGCGCCTGCTGGCGCAGAAGCGCGACGGGAAGCAGCGCCAGCCGATCCTCAGCGGACGCGGCCGTCTCTGAGCGCACCCGGAGCCGCCGCCCGCACTCGAAGCTACGCTCAGTTCGCGTGAGGGTCGCGCTCGCAGCCGCAATCGCCGCCTGCTCGCTGGCCGCGGCCGCTCCCGCCGCCGCGGCAGTGAATCCGATCGGCGACGGCGCCTGGTCGTGGTTCGGCGACCCGCGCGCCGTGACGCACGACGGGCGCACGTACGTGGGCTGGGTCGACCAGGAGGGCGACATCAAGGTCAGCTCCTACGACCACACCACCGGCGAGCGGGTTACCGCCGTGCTCCACGCCCGCCTCCAGCAGGACGACCACGCGAACCCCTCGATCCAGGTGCGCCCGGACGGGCACCTCGTCGTCTACTACTCGGCTCACGTCGGGCCGGCGATGCACCAGCGCGTGTCCTCGCAACCGGAGGACGTGACCGCCTGGGAACCGGCGCAGACGGTCGACGAGAACACTCCGGGCGGCTTCGGTTACACCTACCCGAACCCGATTCGGCTCGAGGACGAGGGCCGCACCTATCTGTTCTGGCGCGGCGGCAACTACAACCCGACGTTCTCGACCCAGGACGACGGCCAGCCGACCTGGTCGTCGCCGGCCCGCACGCTGATCACCAATCCCGGGTCGCGCCCCTACGTCAAGTACGACGCGAGCGGCGGCGACACGATCCATGTGGCGTACACCAACCTGCACCCCGGCGAGCAGGCAGCCATCGCCCGCGACTCCAACATCTATTACGCGCGCGTGCGTGGCGGCCGGATCGAGCGGGTCGGCGGTCAGCAGGTGGGCTCGCTCGACGATCCGATCGAGCCGGCGGAGGGCGATCTCGTCTGGGACGGGGCAGCGCCGGCCTGGATCCACGATGTCGCCGCGGACGCAAGCGGCAACCCCGTGCTCGTGTTCGCCAGCTTCCCCAGCGTCACCGACCACCGCTACCACTACGCGCGCTGGACCGGCAGCGGGTGGGTGGTGAACGAGATCACCGCGGCGGGCGGTTCGATCGCGGACGAGCCCGGGCGGTCGCCGCGCTACTCGGGAGGCATCACGCTCGACCACGACGATCCGTCGCGGGTGTACCTCTCGCGCCAGGTGGGCGCCGGCGCCTGGCAGGCGGAGACGCAGACGACCGCCGACAATGGCGCGACCTGGAGCCTCCCGACGGTGCTGAGCGCGGGCGGCAAGAACGTGCGGCCGGTCTCTCCGCGCGGAATGGCCGCCACCGGCGGCGACCAGAGCGTGATCTGGATGAGCGGCGGCTACTGGAACTACGAGGACTACGACACGGCGCTCCACGCCTTCATGCCGATCGCGGCCAACGCTCCCCCGATCGCCGACGCCGAGCCGAACGTCAGGAGCGGGCCCGCCGGGCTCGAGGTGACCTTCGGGTCCGGCGCCTCGCGCGATCCGGACGGGTCGATCGCCGGGTACGCCTGGGACTTCGACGGCGACGGCACCACCGACGCCACGGGCCCCGAGCCGACGCACGCGTACACGCTGAGCGGCCGATACTTCCCGACGCTCACGGTCACCGATAACGATGGCGCGTCCAGCACGTTCGTCGAGGAGATCCTGGTCGGGCTTCCCGTGGCGCCCGAGGTCCACACGGGCGGGGCGAGCGGCTCGACCGTGCACGGCGCCCTGGACCCGCAGAGCCAGTCCACGGACTGGCACGTCGAGTACGGGGCCGACCGAGGAGTACGGCGCGGCCACCGCCGCACAGACGCTCGGCGGCGCCGCCCTCCAGCAGGTCGAGGCCACGCTTCCCGGGCTCGAGCCGGGCCGCCTCTACCACTACCGGCTGGTGGCCGAGAACGGCACCGGCGCCGTCTCGGGCGACGACCGCGTCTTCGTGGCCGGCAGCGCGCCCGGATCGGACGCCTACCGCGACGCCGTGCTGGCGACCGCCGGCCTCGCCGACTACTGGCGGCTCGGAGAGCTGTCGGGGACGACGTCCAAGGACGAGACCTCGGACACGTCCGGCGACCTCCTGGGCCGCTACGTCCTCGGCCAGCCCGGCGTGCTCGGCCCGCTCCGGAACACCGCGGCGAGCTTCGACGGCGTCGGCGCCGAGCTGGCGATCGGGGGCAGTGCGCTGGGCGCGAACGGGACGATCGAGGGCTGGTTCCGCTGGCGCTCCGGGAGGACCGTGCTTCGCGACAACACCGGCCCCAGTCGCGGCTGGATGCCCGCCCTCGCCGGTGGGACCGACCAGGCGTTCCTCACCTACCGCGTCGGCGGTCCGACCATCAACACGGGCGATCCGATCGACCTCGTGCGCGACGGCGAATGGCACCACATCGTCGTCACGAAGAACGGCAGCACGGCGACCCTGTACGTCGACGGCACGCAGGAGCACTCGACGCCGGACGCGACCGACTCCGGCGACCCCGCCGCGAGTCCCTGGCACGTGATGCGGAACGGCTCCAACGACGCCTATTCGGCGGGCGAGGCGGACGAGCTCGCCCTCTACACGCGCGCGCTCAGCGAGGCCGAGGTCGATGCCCACCACGAGCTGGCCCAGGACCTCGCCGACGATCCGCTGCCGAGCTCGCCGCCCGCCGGCGGCACCCCGCCCGGAGCCGAGCCGCCGTCCGGCGGCTCCGGTCCGGACGGCGGCTCGCCGGGCACCACGCCCGGCGGTAACACGCCGGCGCCGCGCACCGGCACGGTGCTCGTGCGGCGACGGCACCTTGATCGCCCGCGGAGCGCCCGGCGTGAGGAACAACATCACCGCCCGCAGGCGCGGCCGCCGCTGGATCGTGAGCGACAGGCTCGCCCGACTACGAGCCGGCGCACGCTGCAGGCGCGTTACCGCGCGCACGGTGAGCTGCCCCGCATCGCGCGTCCGCAGAATCGTCCTCTACGGCGGCGCCGGCAACGACCGTCTGACGGTCATCGGCCGCATCCCCGTGACCTTCCGCGGCGGCCCGGGCCGCGACCGGATCCAGCGCCGCCGGCCTCGCTAGACCAAGAACCTGCCGTCGCGCTGCAGCTCTTCGCCGTCCACGCTGATCGATCCGCCCTTGCGGAGGTCGCAGACCATGTCCCAGTGGACGGCCGAGCTGTTCGTGCCGCCGCTCTCGGGATAGCTCATCCCCACGGCCATGTGCACGGTCCCGCCGATCTTCTCGTCGAGCAGGATCTCCCTGGTGCCGGTGGAGATGCCGAAGTTGGTGCCGATGCCGAGCTCGCCGAGCCGGCGCGCGCCGTCGTCGGTGTCGAGCATCTCGAGCAGGAACTCCTCGCCCTGCTCGGCCGAGGCGTCCACCACCTTGCCGTCCTCGAAGCGCAGGCACACGCCCGACACGCTGCGGCCGCCGTAGCTGGCCGGGAAGGAGAAGCAGATCTCGCCGTTCACGGAGTCCTCGACGGGGCCGGTGAAGAACTCGCCGTCCGGCATGTTGTGCTCGCCCACGCACGCGATCCAGTTGCGCCCGGCCACGCCGAGCGTGATGTCGGTGCCGTCCGCCTGGATGCGCACCTCCTCCTTGCCCTGGATCCAGTCGGTGAGCCGGCGCACCTGCTCGGACTGGCGCTGCCACGCCGTGACGGGGTCGCCGTCGAGCGCCAGGCAGGCCGCGTAGTAGAAGTCCTCGTAGGCCGTGAGCGACAGGCCGGCCTCGCCGGCGTAGGCGTGCGTCGGGAACAGCGTGAGCGTCCAGCGGTAGGCGTCCTCCGCGGCGCGCCGCATCGAGGTCTCCATGATCCGCTTGCGCGCCTTCTGGTGGCGTGCCTGCTTCTTGGGGTCGGCGTTCGAGAGCTCGCGCGTGTTCAGCGACGCCATCACATTGATGTGAACGTCGGCGTTCTCCACGGTCCACTCGGTCGTCGGCGGCACCCAGTCGAGCTGCTCGTCCGACGCGAGCTCGTAGAAGGCGGCCATCGCCCCGCTCGGCTGGAGCTGCATGATCGGCAGCCCGCCCGCGCGGAGCACCTCCTCGTAGACGGCCTGAACGAGCGGCTCGGCCGCGGTCGGCGCGGCGATCGAGCAGACGTCGCCCTTCTTCACCTTCGTGGAGTAGCGGACGAGGATCTGCGCGAGCGAGTCGACGCGGGGGTCCCTCATGCCGTCTGGACCCTATCCACAAGCCAGCGGTGCACCCGCGGGTCGTCCGTCAGCTCCGGATGGAACGCGACGGCGAGGATGTTGTCCTGCCGGACGGCGACCGGGTGGCCGTCCACCTCCGCGAGCACCTCCACCGCCTCGCCGGCCTCCTCCACCCAGGGCGCGCGAATGAAGACCGCGCGCAGCGGCTCGCCGTCGAAGTCGAGCTCGGCCTCGAAGGAGGCGAGCTGGCGGCCGAACGCGTTGCGGCGGACGGAGACGTCGAGCAGCCCGAGGTGCTCGCGGTCGAGCATGATCATCCCCGCGCATGTGCCGAGCACCGGCCTGCCCGCTGCGGACGAACTCGATGAGTGGCTCGGCCAGGCCCTTCCGCTCCACGCCCAGCCCGATGGTCGTGGACTCGCCGCCCGGGATGACGAGCGCGTCGAGCCCTCGAGGTCCTCCGGCGTCCGGACCTCGCGGCACATCGGCGCCCAGCTTCGGCGCAGGCGCCTTCGCGTGCGCCTCGAAGCCGCCCTGCAGCGCCAGTACGCCGACCCGTCACCAGCCGCGGTGCTGGAGCAGCCCGCCGTTCTCCTGCAGCGTGCCGATCTCGATGCCGGCCATCGCGTCGCCGAGCCCGCGCGAGGCCGCGGCCACCCGCTCCGGATCCTCGAAGTGGGTCGTCGCCTCGACGATCGCCCGGGCGCGCTGCGCCGGGTTCGACGACTTGAAGATGCCCGAGCCCACGAAGTTGCCCTCGGCTCCGAGCTGCATCATCAGAGCGGCGTCCGCGGGCGTCGCGATGCCGCCGGCGCAGAACAGCACCACCGGCAGCCTGCCCGCCTCGGCCACGTCCTTGACGAGCTCGAGCGGCGCCTGGAGCTCCTTGGCGGCGGTGGGCAGCTCCATCGCGCCGAGCGTCTGGAGCCTGCGGACCTCGCCCGTGATCATCCGGATGTGGCGCACGGCCTCGACGACGTTGCCGGTGCCGGCCTCGCCCTTCGAGCGGATCATCGCGGCGCCCTCGGCGATGCGCCGCAGCGCCTCGCCGAGGTTGGTGGCGCCGCACACGAACGGCACCTTGAAGGCCCACTTGTCGATGTGGTGCGCCTCGTCGGCCGGCGTGAGCACCTCGGACTCGTCGATGTAGTCCACGTCGAGCGCCTCCAGCACCTGGGCCTCGACGAAGTGCCCGATGCGCGCCTTCGCCATCACCGGGATCGAGACGGCCTCCTTGATCCCCTCGATCATCGTGGGGTCGCTCATGCGCGCCACGCCGCCGTCGCGGCGGATGTCCGCCGGCACGCGCTCCAGCGCCATCACCGCGGACGCGCCCGCGTCCTCGGCGATCTTCGCCTGCTCCGGGTTGACGACGTCCATGATCACGCCGCCCTTGAGCATCTCGGCGAGGCCCGCCTTGACTCTGAAGGTGCCCGTCTCCATGTGGCTTTTCAGGATAGAGCTACCAGGACCCCGGCTCGGGGCGGCCCTCCTCGAACAGCCACACCTGGAAGAACTGGTCGAGCTGCTGGCCGCTGACCCGCTCGGCGAGCGCGATGAAGTCCTGCGGTCGTGACGTTCGAGTAGCGGTTCTCGGCGTACCAGCTCCGGACGATCTGGAAGAAGGTCGCGTCGCCGACCTTCTCGCGCAGCGCCTGGAGCGTCATCGCGCCGCGGTCGTAGACCGGCGTGTGGAACAGCTCAGAGGCTCCGCAAGCCCGTTCGGGGCCGGGAACCAGAGGTCCTGGCCGGCGGCCGAGTCCTCCGGCGTCGCGTAGAGCGCGTCGAACTCGCTCCTGCGCGGTCGGCCCGCCGGTCCGCTCGAACCAGATCCACTCGGACCAGGTCGCGAAGCCCTCGTTCAGCCACATGTCCGGCCAGCGCTCGAGCACGACGGCGTCGCCGAACCACTGGTGCGCGATCTCGTGGACGATCGTGGCATCGCTCGCGACGTGCCAGTAGTTCGGCTTCGTCTGCGACTCGAGCGAGTAGAAGACGTTGGGCGCCCAGTCGACGATCGCGCCGACGCTGTCGAACGGGTACGGGCCGTAGAGCTCGATGAACAGGTCGAGCGCCGGCTCCTGCGTCCCGCCAGGCGGTCCCAGGCGAGCTGCGGCTCGGGCTCCTTCTGGCCGAAGCGGCGCGTCTGCGGGTCGACCGCGTTGTACTCCGGCAGCCCGTTCGCGAGCGTCCCGTCCGGAGCTCGAAGACGCCGTTGGTCGCGGTCGTCGAGGTACGGCACCATCGGGCTGGCCTCGCGCCAGCGCCATGTCGTCGTGTCGCCGTTGTCGGTGGTCGACACGAGCCTGCCGTTCGCCATCGCCGTCCTGCCCTCGGGCACCGTGATCGCGAACTCGAACGTCGCGAAGTCCTTGGGCGTGTCGTTCGCCGGGAACCACGTCGGCGCGCCCTGCGGCTCGTTCACCACGAACGCGCCGTCGTCCGTCGGGATCCAGCCGTCCTTGGACTTGTCCGGGTCGAGGACGTAGTTCGCGTGGCCGTCGTAGACGACGCGCACGCTGAAGTCACGGTTGCGCCGCAGACCCGCCGACGGCGTGATCGTCAGCTCCTGGCCCTTGCGCGTGAACGAGGCGGCGCTGCCGTTCACGGTCACGCTCTGCACCTTGAAGCCGCGCAGGTCGAGGTTGAAGCTCGACAGGTCCTGTGTGGCGCGCGCGGAGATGGTCACGTCGCCCGCGAGCTGCTCGTTCTGCGGCTCGTAGTCGAGCTTCAGCGAGTAGTGGCGAACGTCGTAGCCGCCGTTCCCGGCGTTCGGGTAGAACGGGTCGCCGGCGCCGTCGGCGCCCGGAGTGAAGTCGGCGGCGGCGGGAGCGGCGGAGACGGCGAGCAGGACGAGGGCAGCGCAAAGGCTTCGCAGCACCATGGGTGCAGCTTACCCGCCGGCGCCGCCTGAAGCTACTTCAGGCGAAAGGCCTTGATGCGATCGGCGTAGGCGGACTCGTCGAGCGCGTAAACCCCGTAGGCAAGCGCCTGGATCAGCGCCAGCAGCGCCGAGTGCGAGCGCACGTAGGCGGGGCTGTTGGACGAGTAGTACAGCTTGTGGTCTGCAAGTTTGGCCACCTCGGAAAGGGTGGCGTCGGCGATCGCGATCGTCGCCGCGCGCCTGTTGCGCGCCAGCTTCATCGCGCGCACCACGAGCGGGTGCGGCCGGCCGGCGGAGAAGCCGACCATCACGGTCTTGTCGTCGATCCGGCCGAGCTTGGCGAGGCCCTCCTGGCTCGGCGAGGCCACCACCTCGGCGCGCAGGTCGAGCAGCATCAGCAGGTGACGCAGGTAGCTCGCGAAGAAGGCCATCTGGTCCGTGCCGCAGAGCACGATGCGCTCGGCGCGCGAGATCAGGTCCACGGCCGCGGTCACCTCGTCGCGATCCACCTTGCGCGCGGTCTCCGCCATGTTGGCGTGGTCCGCGGCGAGCGCGGTCTCGAACTCCGTCTGGTCGATCGGGAAGAGCGGCTGCGTCGTCAGGTCGGCCGTGGAGGCGCCGTTCTCACGCGCGCGCCTGTACTCGTCGCGCGCGGCGGCCTGAAGCTCGGGGAAGCCCTCGAACCCGAGGGCCTGTGCGAAGCGCACGACCGTGGAGCTGGAGGTGTTCGCGCGGCGGGCGAGCTCCTCGGCGGTGTGGAACGCCGCCTCCTCGAGATGGTCGACGATGTACTGCCCGACGTCCTTCTGCGAGCGGCTGAACTCGTCGAAGCGCTGGCGGATCTCCTCGGACAGGGTGAGGGCGGTCGTTCCGGTACGCGTCACGAACGCGGTTTTCGGCGCAACCTGTGCAGTTCCTTCCAGGGCGCCCTGCCGGCCGCCCATAGATCGTTGAGCAGGACCGCGTCCTTGTACGTGTCCATGCAGTCCCAGAAACCGGTGTGGCGGTAGGCGTGCAGCTGCCCGTCGGCGGCGAGGCGCTCGAGCGGCTCGCGCTCCAGCACGAGTCCTCGTCCAGGTAATCCAGCACGCCGGGCTCGAAGCAGAAGAAGCCGCCGTTGATCCAGCCGTCGAAGCGCGGCTTCTCCTCGAAGCCCGCACGACGTCGTCGCCGTCCAGGCG
Source organism: uncultured Thermoleophilaceae bacterium (assembly GCA_963786845.1). GTDB lineage: Bacteria > Actinomycetota > Thermoleophilia > Solirubrobacterales > Thermoleophilaceae > JACVRW01. Next base: position 101,742 of record CAWBAP010000015.1, on the reverse strand, counting down.
CGCCACGCCGAACTGGAGCTCGGGGCGCACCACCGTCATCGTGGCGAGCGCGCCGTGGCCCGAGTGGAAGTCGAGCAGCGCGGCGAGGTCGATGTCGGCCACGCCGTCGGCGTAGGTCGCGCAGAAGCGCGCCGCCCTCGAGCCGGTCCCGGACGAGGGCGATGCGGCCGCCGGTGGGCGTCTCCTCCCCCGTGTCCACGCACTCGATGCTGAGCCCGTCCGGTAGGCCGTTGCCCTCGATGAACGCCTCGATCAGGTCGCCCCGGTGGCCGAGGCAGAGCACGAAGCGCCTGAAGCCCTGCTCGGCGTAGATGCGGATCACGTGCCAGAGGATCGGCTGCCCGCCGATCTCCACGAGCGGCTTCGGGATCGTCTGCGTGTGCTCGCGCAGCCGCGTGCCACGGCCTCCGCAGAGGATCACGACGGTCTCGTCCATCACAGCGAAGGGTACCGCAGCGCTGGAGGCTGCGGTCCATCAGGCGGCCGTTCGGGGCGCGGAACTCGAGCAGGGCCCGGCCGGGCTTGAGGACCATGCGCAGCGCGCCGTCGAACCTGTCCGTGCCCCAGACCATGGTCGAGGGGCCCGGGTGCAGCTTGTAGCGCGCCCGCCCGCCCGCGCCGACCACGTACTGGACGAGCCCGCGCTGGCGCGAGTGGCGCTGGAGGTTGTGGTCGTGCCCGCTCAGCACGATGCGGGCGCGGCCCGACGAGCCGTTCCAGAACGGGTTGAGGTCGCGCGCGCCGCCGTAGGCGCCCGTCGCTGTAGCGCGGGCGGTGCCAGAAGGCGATGCGGCAGTCGCCCGGACCCTCGAGTGCCGACCGCAGCCAGTGGAGCTGCGGTGAGTCCGTGCTGTGCGGCGCCTGCGAGTTCAGGCTGATGATCTCCCAGCCGGCGATCTGGGTCTTGAACCAGGGCGGCAGGCGGTAGCCCTTGCGCCGGTACCAGTAGCGGTAGTAGCCCTTGAAGCGGTTGTCCCACTCGTGGTTGCCGATGGTGGGCTCCGTGATGCGGGCGAGCCGCCCGAAGCGCGGGTGGTACCAGCGCCGGAAGTCCTCGGCCGTGCCGGTCTCGTACACGTCGCCGAGGTAGATGAAGCGGTCTGGCCGGGCGCGGCGCACCAGCGCGGCAATGCGGTCCGCGCGCGCACCCGGGCGTGGCCACGTCGCCCGCGGCCCAGACGACGCGCCTCGCGTCTGCCTGCGCGGGAGCCGGCGCCAGAACGCGGTGAGCGCCGCGTGCGATCAGGCGCCTTCACGGGAGCACGACCACCCCGTTGCTCACCCGGCGCTCGCCGCCGCGGTCGGAGGGCCGGTTCACGACCTCGCCGCGCACGGTCATGGTCGAGGAGCCGCCGCCGTCGAGGTTGAGCGCCTCGCGCGCCCCAGCGAGCGCATCAGCCGCGCCGCCTCGGGGAGCGTCATGCCCGTGCTCCAACCAGGGCGGCGGCCGTCCACGGTCACCAGCAGGAGCTTGCCGTCCGCTCTCACCCCCGCGAGCGTGCGCGGGTTGCGCCCCGCCACGAACGAGCCGTAGAACGCCGGCGCCTGCGGCGGCGCGAAGCCCTCGGCCTTCGCGGTCACCGCCACGCGCCCGCGCGCGCAGGAGCCGCGGCCCGGCGCCCACCACGAGCGTCTGCTGCGCGAGATCGAGCGGGCGGCCCGCCGCCGTGAGCTTCAGCTCGATCTCGGCGCGGCTGCGCGGCAGCGCCGCGTTGCGCAGGAAGCGGGCGGCGTCGCCCGTGCCGGTGAGCAGCAGCCCGTCGCGCGGCACCCCTCCGCTGCCGGGCGCGCGCACGCTCGCCACGGTCCCGTCGCGCAGCACGGCCTCCACGCCGCCCTCCCTCGGTGGCCGCGCCCCGTAGCTCGGCGAGAGCAGCACCAGCTCGCTCGAGTCCGTGCAGATGAGGACCGCGTTGGGGCGGGTGGTCGGCACATCGCCGCCGCGCCCGCCGCATGCTGGGATCAGGCCGCGGGTGCGCTCGACCCCGTCGATCAGCGCGTTCCACCCGTTGATGGTGACGGAGCCGCTGAAGCGAATCGGCCCGACGGCCGCCCTGCCGGCGCTGACGACCAGTGCGCTGCGCCCGTCGAGGGGCTCGCTCAGCAGCGTGCCGTCGATGGCGAGCACGCCCGACCGGGTCCCCGCTCGGCCTGAAGTAGCCGCCGTTCACGCCGGCCACGGCCCCCACGCGCTGGCCCATCCTGCTCACCCGCTCGCGGCCGGCGACCCGGTCTCGTTGGAGAGCACGCCGCGCACGCGCGCGGGATCCACCTCGAGCACGTTGATCCTGACGGGCCCCCGCTCGCGCAGGATCGAGGTCCACACCACGCCGGGCGCCACCTCCGTCGCGGCCGCCGGGACGGGCAGCGCGAGCGTGATGGCTGCCATAAGCAAGATTAGTCGCCTGCGCACCCGCACAGGCTAGGTTGCGCTCGTGATCCTGTACGACCACCCCGCGTCCGGGAACTGCATGAAGGCCCGCATCCTGCTCCGCCAGCTGGAGCTCCCGTACGAGCGCGTGACGGTGGACCTGTTCAAGGGCGAGACGCGCAGCCCGGAGCACTTCGGCCGCAACCCGGACGGCCGCATCCCGGTGCTCGAGCTCGACTCGGGCGAGCCGATCGCCGAGTCGGGCGCGATCCTCCCCCACCTCGCCGACGGCACGCCCTACCTCCCCGACCGACCGCCTCGCGCGCACGCGCGTGCACCAGTGGATGTTCTTCGAGCAGGATCGCGTCGAGGCCGAGCTGGGCTACGCGCGCTTCCTGCGGCTGTCGGGTCGCCACGAGCAGCTCCCGGAGGTGTACGCGAACCGCCTGGAGCGCGGGCGTCGACGCGCTCGAGGCGCTCGAGCGCGGGCTCTCAGACGGCCGCGACTTCGTCGCGGGCGACTACTCGGTCGCCGACATCGCCCTGTACGCCTACGTGCACTGCGCGGACGATGCCGGCGCCGACCTCGCCGATCACGCGCGCATCGGCGGTGGCTCGACCGCGTCGAGGCGCAGCCGCGTTTCGTGAACGACCTCGAGCCGCTGCCCGAGCACCGCCTCCGCGCGGCCCGTCTGAGGCCTCGGGCCGGGGCTCAGCTCTCGGCGCGCACGCGCACCTCGCCGACCGTGACCTCGGGCGAGCCGTCGACGAGATCGGCAGCGCTGTCGCGCACCCAGGCGGCGGCGGCCCGCACGGACTCGGCGACGGCGTCGGCCGTCTCACCGACCGTCACGGAGGCGGCGGTGCCGTCGCCGCCGTCGATCACGTAGTAGCCGACGAAGCCGTCGATTCCCTTCACCTGATCGACGAACTCGCTCTCGACCTTCTCGACGAGCGCGTCGATGTCCCTGACCCGGTAGCGGCGTACTGATGCGTGCATGTTCCGGACGCTACTCCCCTTTTCGCAGCGGAAGCTCGTCCGTCATCCCGGCCAGCTCGAACACGCGCTGGACTGCCGGCGATCCCGGCTCGAGCTGGAAGGCGAACCCGTCGCGCGAGGCCTCCGCCGACCATCTCGCCACGAGGTGCAGCCCGGTGGAGTCCATGAACGACAGGCCGGCGAGGTCGAGCACGAGCGAGCGACAGCCCGAGTCGAGCTGCCGGCGCAGCTCCTGCTCCACCGCGCCGACGGTCGCCATGTCGAGCTCGCCGCGCGGAGCGATCACGACAAGGTCCTGCTCCTGCCTGACCTCGCAGGTGAACGGCTCGACGTGTCTCGGCAAACGGGTTGTCCTCCGATGGTGGGCTGGAGAACAAGCACGACGTCTCAAAAACACCGCGCCTCGTTCCCTGCGAGTCGGCGACTGGCGACCCCGCGTGGAGGTGTCAGCCGGACCGCGATCCTATCGAGACGCGGCGAGCGGGGCCACCGGCGCCACCCGACTGGGCGGGCGCCCAAGCGCGCCCGCCCACGTCAGGCGTCGGTCTCTAGCCGCGGCGCACGAGCTCGCAGTCGCGCGCCACGCGGTCGTTCAGGTCGGCGGTCACGCGGTCGTTGCCGCCACCGCACCTGATCCTGTCGACCCTGTCGTTGCGGGCCCCGATGCGATCGTTGCCTCCGCCGCCGGAGAGGCGGTTCCTACCGCCGCCGGCGCTGAGCCGGTCACGGCCGGACCCGCCGATCACCCGGTCGCGGCCGGCGCCGCCGAACAGCCGGTCGTTGCCCGAGTTTCCGCTCACGCGGTCACGGCCGCCCTCGCCGGAGACCCTGTCGGCGCCCCGGCCGCCGGACGCGCAGTCGTCACCCGCACGGGCCGCGATCGCATCGCGGCCACCGGCGCCGCCGATCCGGTCACCGAACTGGCTGCCGACGATCACGTCCCGGGCGCCCGACCCGACGAACCGGTTGAAGCAGCGGCCGCCGCCGCGCGCCACCGCCACCAGGCTCGCCGTGGCGACGTTCGAGTCCGCCGCCCCGTCGTTGGCCTTGAACGTGAACGCACCCGCGGGACCGATGCGGTCACCCGTGTGCGTGTAGGTCCAACCGCCGCCCGCGCGGTCGGCGATCGTGCCGCCCGCCGGATCGGACAGCCTCGTCTGCGTGAGCGAGTTGCCGTTGGCGTCCGAGCAGGGCAGCGGCACGTCCGCCGACTGCTTGAACGGCACCAGCACGGTCGTGTCCGAGCAGGCCGGCTTCTGCGCCGCGCCCGGCCCGGTGTACCGGAACAGGTACAGCCCGTAGTCGCGATCGGAGCCCGCGAACAGGCGCTCCCCCTGCGGAGTGGTGAACTGCTCCACTCCCCAGAAGTCGTTGCCCTCGGGGGCGATGAACGAGCCCACCTGAGTCAGCCCGGTCGTCCGGTCGTACCGGAGCACCCGCATGCCACCCGAGTAGTACGCGCTGTATGCGAGGTTCTCGGTCGGGTCGGTGGCGAACTCGTGGATCGAGAGCACGCCGAAGTCGAGCGCGAAGCGCTCGTCCTGGGCCTCCGGGATCGAGAACGCGTCGATGTGATCGCCGTTGGCTGCGTCGTACAGGTGCGCGTAGCCCCAGCCGTCGAACTCGGTCTGGACCTCGACGTCTGGCCCGGCCGTGCCGATCGGGGGAGTGGTGGTGGATGTCGAGAGCACCCCCTGCGAGCCCAGCGCGTGGACGCGGCGCATCTGCACGCCGGGGATGTCCGCGGGACCCGTGGACATGTTCACCAGGCCGTCGTCGGGACGGACCTGGTTGAACACGATCACGGCGTCCCAACCCTTGTCCTCGGCGTTCTGGAACTTGTCGGCGAAGCCGCAGACCGTGCCCGGGGGGGCCGGCGGAGACGGCAGGGTCCCGCCGCGCTCGATCAGCGCGACGTCCTCCGTGTTCGGATCGGCGTCGTCGGCGGGTGCGGCGGGGAACGTCGCCGGATCGCATCCGTCGCCGGCGAACACGGACGGACCGTTGATCTTCTGGTCCGGAAGCTCCTCGATCCGCGCGTTGGAGTTGCCCTCGGCCGCCGTCGCAGCGCGGCCGCTGGTCGGCCCGCTGGTCGCCCGCACGACGTTGCGGAACGCCCCGAAGTCCTCGTCCGCGGCCAGGAAGAACTGGTTGTCGTGCGAGAACTCGCCCTGGTGGGCGTTGCCCTCCGGTGACAGGCCCGAGCCCGGCCGCAGCGGGTCCTCACCCGAGAAGGTGGTGTCGTTGATCAGCGTCGGGTTGGCGGGATCCGTCACGTCGATCTGGACGTAGCCGGAGTCCCAGTTGCTGACCAGCATGACCGGACGCCCGCCGATCTGCTTGACGACCATGTCGTGGTTGAACACGGCGTTGCCGTTCGCGTTCTCGCCGTCGAGGATCTGCGGGAACAGGTCCGCGAGCTCGTGGTCGCCGACCATCACCGGGTTCCTCGGGTCGGTGATGTCGAAGATGTCCACGTCGGTCAGCTCGATGTTGTCCGACGCGACGAGGAAGGCCCGCGGGCCGTCCTGCCACACGAAGACCGAGTGGTAGGAGTTCGCGACCGGATCCGGCGGCGTGTTCGGGTCGTTGTCGAGGTCCTGGTCGCCCGCGCCCTGGACCAGCGGGACCGGGTTGGCCGGATCGGTGACGTTGTAGAGGTCGAAGCCACCGACCGTCTGGTCGAGGGCGTCAGAGCACACACCGGGCGTGTTCGACCCGTAGGTCTCGTCGTTCACGGCCAGCACGTCACCCTGGAACTGCGGGGTGTTGAGTGTCACCACGTGCGCGCCCTCGCCGTGGTAGAAGGTGGCCGGCGCGGGGATGAACGCGACCTCCTTGGGCTGGCTCGGATCGCGGATGTCGACGACGTAGGTGCCGCCGCGCTCGCAGACCGGGCTGTCCCACGAGTTCAGGTAAGCGAACCCCTTGAAGACGGCCACGTCGGCGATCTGGCCCGGCCGGATGTCGCCGAACTGGCCGGTCGGCGACAGCTGCCCGACTACCTCGATGTTCTGCTGCTGGGGCGGAAGATGTCCGAACAGGCCATCGTGGTGGCTGGCCGCCGGTGGCGGCGCCTGAACGACGGCGTCGGCGCTCTTCAGCGTCTTGGACGAAGGACCGCTGATCGCCGCGGGGGCGAATACGAGTCCGAGCAGAATTGCACACGCGGCCCCACCGGCCGGCGTGATGCGCGAGCGTCCCACTGATCCCCTCCTCCTATGAAGTTGTGACCAGAAAGTGGGTCGCGAGTCCCCCTCGGCGCGGCAGTCTACGCCCATCGGCGATCAGGATGCAAAGTTGGCGCGGCCGCCTCAGCGAACCAGGGCGATGCGCCGGGTCACACGCCTCCGGTTGCCACCCCCGTCCACGGCCGTCGCGATCAGCGTGGTGCGCAGCCGGTCCATCCGGAACAGGCTGCTTCGCGCGCGCCGGTCGAAGCGCACGAAGACGTAGGTGACGCCGGCGCCCTGGAGGGTCGCCGAGCCTCCGGCCAGGATGCGCGTGCGACGCAGGCCGAGGCGACGGGCCACGGAGCGCGGGACCGCGAGCTCCGCGGTGGTCCCGCAGGCCTCCGAGCAGCGCACCCTGACCACGAGCCCGGCCCTCGCCGCGGCCAGGCGAACGCGGCGCTCCACGCTCACCGCCAAACGCGGCCGTGTCGTGTCGGTGGAGCCGCCCGGCCCGCCGACGCGCGCCTCGTCCGGGTCGCAGGCGGTCCCGATCCCGTCACCGTCGTAGTCCTCCTGGTCCTGGTGGTTGACGAAGCCGTCCCCGTTGCGATCGACGCCGCGGTCGAGGTTGTAGACGGTGGGGCAGTTGTCGAAGCCGTCGTCCAGGTCGTCGCCGTCGTCGTCGTTGTCGCAGACGTCGCCGCGCTCGTCACCGTCGAGGTCGGCCTGGTCGGGGTTGGGCACGGTGTCGCAGTTGTCGTCGTCGTCGATGATGTCGTCGCTGTCGCTGTGCGTCGGCGGGCAGACGTTCCCGTAGCCGTCGCCGTCGTCGTCCTCCTGCCCGGGGTTCGAGACGATGCGACAGTTGTCGCCTGCGTCGGGCACGCCGTCGCCGTCGTCGTCGACGTCACAGGCGTCGCCCTGCAAGTCATCGTCGGTGTCCACCTGGCTGCCGTTCTTCGTGTCGGGGCAGTTGTCGACCTGATCGGGGACCTCGTCACCGTCCATGTCGCCCGGCTCCGGGTGCAGGGTCGCGCGCGCCCCGACGCCGCGCCCGCCGGCCGGCGCGAGCGTGATCGGCGGCGCGTCGCGCCTGCTCGACTCGCCCGCCAGGTCGGTGGCCACCACCCCCAGGCGCACGACCACGCGCTTGCCGCGGCGCAGGCCGCGGAGCGCCTCGCGCAGGTGCCGGCCCGAGAGCCGGTAGGTCAGCACGACGCCGCCCCCGCCGACCCGCACGCGCCGGCGGTCGATCGTCTTCACGGGCAGCGCCAGGCCGGCCACCTCGAGGGCTCCCGACGCGCTGATCGCACCGGGCTCGCTCGAGGTCGCGTAGACGCGCACCTTCCGCGAGCGGCCGAGCCGCTGGAGCGTCGGCGCGCCGACCGCGAGCTGCGGCGGCCGCCCGTCGTCCACGACTCGCCCCCGGTCCGGCCGTGGCGATGCGCGTCACGTTCTCGCAGTCCTCTGCCAGCCGGTCGAGCGTGTCGGCTTCGACCGTGTCGTCGCCCGCGCCGCAGACCACGCTGTCCTCCTCGCCGTCCCGGACCGCGATCCGATCCGCGCCCGACCCGCCGGTGAGCGTGTCGCTGCCCTGGTCGCCGGAGAGCACGTCGTCGCCCCCGCCGCCGTCGAGCCCGTCGTTACCCTCGCCGCCGCTCAGCTCGTCCGCCTCGCCGCCGGTGGTCACGCGATCCGCCCCCGGTCCCGCGAGCACCGTTGCGGCGACCGGCAGACTCCACGGTCGCGGTGTCCTCCCGCTCACCGAGGTCGATCCGCACCCGCTGCACGGCGGCCGAGCGGGCAGAAGGTCTGGATGATGTAGCCGCCGGCACCCACATCGCCCGGCGTGCAGTTCCCCGGGTCCATCCCGCCGTCGACGGTCTCGTCGCGGAACTCGATGCGGTTCCCGCTCACCCGCGCCTCGAGCGTGTTGAGAGACGTGGCGTCGGCCGAGAGGTAGGACACGACCGCCCCGGCGGGACGCACGAGCGAGTGGGCGGCGGCGTGGCCGGGGGCCAGCGCAGCGCAGCTCGAGAGCACAATCGCGAGAGCGGCTGCTCGCCTCACGGACGGAATACCTCCTCCCAGTCGGCACCGCCATCGTCGCTGTGCAGAATCGTACCGTCGCTCAGAGCCATGTAGAGCTCGTCGCCCGACACCGGATCGAGCGTGTACGGCTCGCCGTCCACGCGGCCCACCTCGTCGAAGCTGTCGCCTCCGTCCTCGGACACGCTCACCGTTCCGTCCTTCGCCGCCAGGTAGAGGCGGTCCGGCTCGGGCCAGGCCAGCCGCGACCCCTCGCCGCGCACGAGCGGGCGCCAGCTCTCGCCCTCGTCCTCGGAGCGGAACAGCACGTCGTCGGTGGCCGCGAGCACGTGCTTCGGGTCCTCGGGGTCCACGTCGAAGTCGATGATGAGGCCGCGAGGGGTGAAGTGCTCGGCGAAGCTGCGCCCGCCGTCCTCGGACACGATCAGCGCGCTCAACACCGCATCCCAGGCGTACAGGCGGTCGTGCTTGAAGACGATCTTGTGCAGGTCGGCGTCGCCCAGGCGCGAGACCACGCGCCAGCTCTTTCCACCGTCGTCCGAGCGCAGGTAGCCGAGGTACTGCGGCAGCGTGCGCTGATCGGGGTGGCCGGAGCCGACGAGCTGCCCCTCGGGGTCGAGGTCGAGCTCGAGGAAGGTGCCGACGGTGGCGCGGTCCCCGCCTGCCTCGATCGTGCCCTTCACGCGACGAACGCGATCGCGCTCGCCGTCGATGCGAAAGAAGCCGCGGTTGGTGGTCAGGAGGAACTCGCCCGTGCTCGGGTCGCGCTCGAGCGAGTTGACGTAGGGCGGCTTCTTCGAGAAGTCGACGAGCCGGTCGGAGCGCCCGGCCTGCGTCTCCGAGTCGCCGCAGCCGGCCGCGCCAAGCGCGGCAAGCAGCGCGAGGCATACCGCTCGCCTCATCCCTGTGGCGCGGCGAGCAGCCACAGCGCCAGCGTCGTGAACCCGACCATCACAGCCAGCATCCAGTATTGCGAGCGCACCGCCAGGCGCGAGTCGGAGTAGAGCGAGAGCGCACGGTCGTGAGCCAGCACCAGCGCGGCCACGTGGCCGACCACGACGAAGCCCACCTGCAGGTACCAGGCCTGGTTCTGGCTGATGGCGCCGTAGTCGATCGCCGCGCCGGCTGTTCCGAACAGGTCCCAGCCCTCGCCGAGCGGGTCCGACGCGAGGTAGGCGATCGACTGACCGTCGAAGAGCAGGAACGTGAGGTAGTGCGCAGCCACGTACACCAGCGCGATCGGCACCAGCGAGTGGACGAAGGCGCGGCGAAGCGCCGGGGTGCCCACGTCGCCGCCGACCGAGCGCGCGCCGGCGACGCCGAGCGCGTAGAAGCCGCTCACGAGCGCGACGCCGAGCAGCAGGCCGACCGTGTTCACCAGGAGCGGTGCGTCGAACGCGGCGTCGCCGGTCAGGTCCGTCCACAGGCTGCCCTGAGAGAGGCCGTCGAAGGTGACGGTGCCGATCATGACCAGAATCAGCGCGACCGTGCCGGGGACCACGTCGAGTCGGGGCAGGCCCGCGAGCGGCGGGCGCAGGCCGACTACGCCGCCGCGGCGCTCGAACGGCGAGATCCGCGCGAACAGGTCGAAATAGACGGCGAACGTCTCACCGCGGCGGGTCCACGTGTCCACGCCGAAGGCCGCCTGCCCGGCGAAAGTGACCGTGGTATAGCCGAGCACCGCGACGGCCAGCATGCGCGGGTCCTCGCTCCACTCCGACGCGAGCTCGATCCACGTGAAGCCAAGCAGGCCGGCCACCGCGGGCCAGCGCCCCAGCCGCTCGGGATAGGGCCGGTGGCGGAGCGGCTGCCCGCCGCGCGCACGCGTGAGAGCCCAGCCGGTCGCCCGCCCGAGCGCGCGCCAGGGGCTGAAGCCGGCGAAGACGTTGCCGAGCAGGGCGCTCGCGAACACGAGCCCGACCCAGAAGACGATGAACACGAAGCTCGGAGCGAAGTTGTCGAGCGCGCTCTGCGTGCCCGCGAGGCCGGCCACGAGCACGAGGAGGAGCAGCAGCACGCCGATGGCGCCGCACACGATCTCGACCGGCCGCGAGACCGGCACCCGGGCGAGCCGGCCCGGCAGCGGCCGCCAGCGGTCGCCCGTGAACCTCGGCTCCGGCCACAGCAGCGCCAGCGCCACGAACGAGATGACCAGCACCACCGCGGCCGCCCACCCGAACAGCCACTCCGGGATCGGCAGGTTGGCACGCTGGACGAGCCCGTGAGCGAGAAACACCGTCGCCGGTCAGCGCCGGATCGCGAACAGGACCCGGGCGCCCTTGGAGCACCGGAACGCGATGCTGGTCTCGCGACCGTACGTTCGGCAGCTGTAGCCGCGTCGGCTTGACGTGCTGGACGAGGTAACGGCGGGCGTACCGGCGCGCCCGTCCGGCAGCGGATCTGGTCCGCCTTGATGTTGAAGCGCTTGCCGCCTGCCTCGAGCATTCCGCAATTGCGCGGAGGCACCGGCGCCCACGCCTGCCCCGGCGCCAGGGCGACGAACAGCGCGAGCGTGATGGCGGTGACGACGAGACTGCGTAGAGCGATCAAAGCTGCCCTCCCTTCGCTCCCTGACAGCGTAGCCGCTGATCCGTTCTAGGGACCGAACTCGTCGTAGTAGCCGGCCTCGTTGGAGACCCGTGCGATGACGGTGAAAGGCTGGCCGTCGAATACCGCGTGACGGCTTTCCGGAAGCTCGTCGCGCTCGATCAGCATGGAGACGGAGTTGCCGCGCACGTCCACCGTGGCGTCGAAGTCCCCGAACGAAAGCAGGCCGACCTCGGGCGGCTTGCCGGGCTGGAGCGTCAGTGAGAGCGCAAGCTGGGTCTCGCTCGATTCGCCGGGTCTCAGCCAGACGTGAAGGAAGTACGGCGGTTCGACAACGCCGCGGACGCGCCAGTGGACGCACAGCGCATCCGAGTCCACGGCGACCCGAACCCTCTCAAGGTCGGCGGCAACGGCGGCCGGTGTCGCTGACACATTCACCGGCCGGGGCGGGCTGCTCTCGAAGACGTCGCCTGGCGGGTCGGAGAGGTCGGTCTGCTCTCCGACGGTCCCGCAGTCCACTTCCGCGGTGCGCGTCTCGGGGACGCCCTGCTGACCACAGCGGTTCGACGCGACCCGCGTGATGCTGTCGTTCGTCGCGACCGCGCAGTAGACCTTCCGGCCCTCGCCCCAGTCGGTCTCGCACTCGAAGCCACGTCGGCTCTTCGACTCGCAGCTCACGTCGAGCTGATCCGCAGCCTCTTGGACCCTGGGACTGTCTGCGGGCGGCGTCGGCACGCCGGTGTCCGTCAGCAGCGCCTGTGCGGTCTCGACCTTGATCAAACGCTCGAGCTTCTCGGCGCGCGGGTCGGGGTCGCCGAGGCACCCGCCCAGTGCGCCGGCGAGCAGGGCGACGGCGGCCACAACAACAGGCGAGCGTGCGGGGCGGAGCGACACTAGGGCTAGCTATCGGCAGCGAACGTCTATTGATGTAGGTCCCGTGAGTAAACCTCGGCGGCCCCGGCGGGGTTAGGGTGGTCTGAGCATGGCTCGAGCGCTGCGCTCCTCGGTCGTCGGCGCCGCGGTGGACGCGTATGACCGGCACGTCGGCCGCTACGGCCCCGAGCTCGCCAGGGAGATGGTGCGCGTGACCGCCGTCAAAGGCGGCCAGCGGGCGCTGGACGTCGGCTGCGGGACCGGCGCGCTCACGATCGCGCTGGCGGAGGTGCTGGGTGGCGGAAACGTGGCTGGGATCGACCCGTCGGAGCGTTTCGTCGCGGCCTGCCGGGAGCGCGTGCCGGGCGCCGACGTGCGAGTCGGGACGGGCGAGGAGCTCCCCTGGGAGGACGACGAGTTCGACGCGGTGCTCGCGCAGCTCGTCGTGGACGGCTTGAACGATGCCCGCCACGGTGCAGCGGAGATGCTCCGCGTAGCGCGGCCCGGCGGCGTACTCTCGGCGTGCGTCTGGGACTTCGAGAAGGGCATGCGACTGCTGCGTGCGGTCTGGGACTCGGCCCTCGAGGTCGACGTCGAGCTGGCCCGCTCGTTCGGGGCCGACCGGCGCAACCCCTTCTCGCGCCCGCACGAGCTCGAGGAGCTCTGGCGCACCACGGGCCTCGAACAGGTCGACCTTGGCCAGGTCGACGCCGGCGCCGACTATGCCGACTTCGACGACCTCTGGTACCCGTTCGCGAACGGCGTCGGCAGCCTCGGCCGCTTCTACGAGGCGCTCGACGAGCCGCGCCGCGAGCGCTTCAAGCGCGGCGCGGCCGAGCGGCTCGGATCGCCGTCCGGCCGCTTCCGCCTGACAGCGACGGCCTGGTACGTGCGCGGCACGGCCCCAGCGGGATAGCAGCCCGACCGAGAGCACTGGGCTTGTAGTGGGCCGACCTGGATTCGAACCAGGGACCGACGGATTATGAGTTGGCCCGGAGGGGCCCGTCTTGGGTCGGGGTGGCTTAGGAAAGCGGAGTTGCGTCTAGTTCGCTCAGGTTCTCATCCGCGGCGCGGCTCCCGCAAGCGGGCCACCTCGCCCAGGCTCACACGCGTAGGGTAGGCCCACCAGATCGTCGGCACTGGGCCGTGGCCGGCGGACGAGAGGAGGGCCATGGACAACACCTACCCCGTGCAGTTCTCGGTCGACTATCCCGACCGCGCGCTGAACCGTCTCACGACGTTCTTTCGCATCTTCGCCGCGATTCCGATCCTAATCGTGTTCGTCGGCCTAACCGGCGGCTACGGCGGCACGAGCGGGATCACCGCCGGCGGGACCACCATCGCGATCTCGACCGGCGGCCTCCTGTTCTTCCCCGTGCTGCTGATGATTCTCTTCCGCCGGAAGTATCCGCGCTGGTGGTTCGACTGGAACCTGGAGCTCATGCGCTTCACCTCCCGCCTGACCATCTACCTAGCGCTGATGGACGACCGCTATCCGTCGACTGACGAGCGGCAGTCGGTCATGCTCGATTTCCCCTACCCCGACACCGAGCACGAGCTGAGTCGCGGGCTTCCCATCGTCAAGTGGCTCCTCGCCATCCCGCACTACGTGGTGCTCGTCTTCCTCTACATCGCCAGCATCCTTGTGGTCGTCGTCGCCTGGTTCGCGATCCTCTTCACGGGTCGTTTTCCGCGCGGGCTCTTCGACTACCTCGTCGGCGTCGAGCGCTGGACCAACCGGGTGATCGGCTACGCCATCGTGCTCGTCACCGACCGTTATCCGCCGTTCAGGCTCAGCCCCTGAGATGACGGACCTGTTAGCCGGGGCTGAGATCGCCGGCTATCGGATCGAGGCGGTAGCCGGTCGCGGCGGGATGGGGGTCGTCTACAGGGCTACGGACCTGACGCTCGAGCGACTGGTCGCGCTGAAGGTCATCTCTGACCAGTTCGCGCAGGACGTGGGCTTCCGGGATCGCTTCAAGCGCGAGTCTCGACTCGCCGCCTCGATCAGACACCCGAACGTGATCACGGTCTTCCGCGCCGGCGAGGAGGGCGGTCGCCTCTACATCGCGATGGACTTCATCGAGGGCAGCGACCTGAAGACGCTGATCGCACAACATGGCAGACTCGAGCCCGGGCTCGCCGCGGACATCGTGTCCCAGGTGGCTGCGGCGCTCGACGCCGCCCACGCGAAGACACTGGTTCACCGGGACATCAAGCCGGCGAACGTCCTGATCGCCGGGGAGGGCGACTCCCTCCACGCCTACCTCACCGACTTCGGCCTCACCAAGCACACCGCGTCGCAGAGCGCGATGACCGAGACCGGCATGGTCGTCGGCACCATCGATTACATGCCTCCGGAGCAGATCGCGGGCGACCGGCTCGACGCGCGCGCCGACGTCTACTCGCTCGGCTGCGTGCTCTACGAGGCCCTCACCGGGCAAGTGCCCTACCCGAAGGAATCGAACGTGGCGAAGATGTTCGCCCACGCCAGCGAGTCGCCCCCCTCGGTCGCCGCGACAGCGCCGGACGTACCGCCCGGCTTCGACGCGATCGTCTCGCGCTCGATGGCCAAGGACACCGATGAGCGCTACCCCTCGGCCGGAGATCTCGGCCGGGCGGCGCGCGCGGCGGCCGAGGGGACGATGGTGGCGCAGGTCGAGCGGAGCGTCGCGGCCGGCGAGGCCGCTCCGCCGACCGCGCTCGCCGAGGAAGCTCCGCCGAGCGCGGCGGGCGCGACGCGCCCGGCAACCCCATCCCCCCGAGCGCCCAGGCGCAGGCGCTCGCTGGTGCTGGCCGCTGCGGCGTTCGTGGCAGCGGCGCTGGCGGCCGCCGTCCTCCTGGCCGGCGGCTCCGGTGATGAGCCGCCGGCGCGACTGTCGAAGGACCAGTACCAGGACCGACTTCTCGACGCTAACCGCCCATTCACACGCGAGGCGTCCTTGACCGAGAAACTCCCGGCGCACGTGCTCAAGGAGCGGGACGCGCTCGAGGCCGCGACCCAGCTTTCCACCTTTCGCAAGACCACCGACAGACTGATCGGGAGGCTCGAGCAAATGACTCCGCCCACTGATGTCGCGGACCTCCACCGACGTGTGATCGCCGTGTTCAAGCGGATCAGGGGACACATCGCCGACGCGGGCGCCGCCGCGGACTTCGGCAACGACCGGATCTACCGGTCGATACCGGCGAAGCTGGACAAGGCCTTTGAGGCGCTCGCACCTCTCGGGCCCGCGTTCGCAGCGCGGGGCTACAACCGGCTGTCGTTCTAGCTTGTCCGGATTCTCGCCCAGGAAGCGTTTTCACTGTGCAGCGCTTCACGAGTGGGCCGGCCTGGATTCGAACCAGGGACCGACGGATTAGCTGCGAGCGATCATGTACGGCGCATCTTTCCGAGCACGCTCGGTGTGTTTGAATTGACCGCGGTGGCCCCGCAGTCACAGCCCCTCGACGAGCGCGACCTTGAGACGCTTGCACGAATCGCCGCCGCCGAGACGACGCACACGATCGAGCTGGCCCTGGACGCTGCGCGCGAGCGGCTGGCTATGGACGCCGCCTACGTCACGACCCACACCCCCGGCATCCAGTCGATCGACCAGGTCTCAGGCGACTCGAGCGCCCTCGGCTTCGGAGCGGGCACGGTGGTCCCGATCGAGCAGACTTACTGTCACAGGATGCTGAAGGGCGAGCTGCCGAACGTGGTCCCCGACACCCGTTCAGACCCGGCGGCGCGCGAACTCGGGGCGAGCGGGCTGATCGGCGCCTACGCGGGCGTCCCGATCACGCTCGCCGACGGCCGCGTGCACGGAACGCTGTGCTGCGTCAGCAGCCAGCCGCGGGCAGACCTCGGAGCCGAAGAGGTCGAGTTCATGCGCGTGCTCGCCAAGATGGTCGGCGCGCGGATCAACGAGATCGAGAGTGACCAAGCCGCGGCTGTCGACAAGGGCTAGTCCAATGGGCCGGCCTGGATTCGAACCAGGGACCGACGGATTATGAGTCCGCTGCTCTAACCAACTGAGCTACCGGCCCGTGGGCTCAGCCTATGCGCTGCGGGGGGCGGAGATATTTGTCGAAATCGCCGTGCTTCGGCTAAATCGGGCTCAATTTTGCCGTTGCAGAGCCGATATTTGCCTAACGGGTGTCTTCGCTACCGCTGAGCAGACTGATCGGGCTTGCCGCGATTGTCGCGGTTGTTGCCGTGTGCGCCGGAAACGGCCTCGCGGGGCCGGCGGCGCCGCCGCATGCGGTCCTCGTCGACGCGAGCGGGGACCTTGAGGTCACGAACTCGCGTGACGGCCAGGCGATCCTCCAGGCGAGCGGCCTGGCCCCCGGCCAATCGGTGAGCGGGACCGTCCAGCTCTCGAACGCGGGCGCCCTCGCGGGAGACCTGGGACTCACTCAGGCCGGCGTTCAAGAGCATCCGGGCGCCAACGGCGGCCTGCTCTCGAACGCGATCCAGCTCGAGGTCGCGGATGTGACGGGTGGCGACTCGATACCGGTCTTTGCGGGCGCGCTCAACGCACTCGGAAACCGCGGAATCGGCAACATCGGTCCGGGAAGGATGCGGCGGTTCCGCTTCACGGCGTCGCTGCCTGACACCGGCCGGCCGCCGGGCCCCACCAGCGGGGACAATGTCTACGCGGGCTCCGGCATCTCGGTCAACTACGCCTGGACCGCCACGGCAATCGACGCGGGCGGCGGCACTCCGGATGGAGGCGGCGACCCGGTCGACGGCGGCGGTCTGGTGGGCGGCAGCGGCCTCAGCCACCTTCGCCCGAACGTGAGGTTCCGTGTGGACACCCGCCGGCTCCTCCGGCGCGGGTGGATCGACGTCCACGCGAGGTGCAACCGCGGCTGCACGCTGGTCGTCTCTGCCAAGGCGCCGCGCGGGACCCGCATCAAGATCCGCGAGCGGGTCGCGACGCTGCCGCTGCCCGGGAAGACCGGCCGGATCCGTATGAAGCTGAGCAAGCGCAGCAGGCTCGCGCTGCTGCGCGCGCTTCGGCACCGGAGGCGAGTCGTCCTCCAGGTCAATGTGAGGCTCGTGGCCGCGGGCTGGGGCGCCACGCCGACCTACCGCAAGCGCGTCTCGGTCAGGCCGGCCAAGCGGCGCTGAGCGTTACGAGCTAGCTCACGGCCCGCGCGATCGCGCGCTCGAGCTCGCGCTCCGAGAACGCTCCCTCGATCCGCGCCGCCACCTTGCCCGAGCGGTCGAACACGAACAGCCAGGGCTCGCTCAGCAGGTGGAACGCGGCCATCTGCGGGCGGATGCCCCTGTCGATCCGGTTGTCGCGGAAGACCTCCATGTGGATGAACTCCACGTCGTCGTTCGCGAGCTTCGCCTTGACCTGCTCGGCGATGTCGACGACCGGGCCGCACACGCGGCTCTGGCAGAGCTGGGGAGTCGCGAACAGCAGCACCACGGGCTTCTTGCCGAGCACCTCGGCGAAGTCGGTGTCGTGCATCGACGACGGCGGCAGGCGCGTGTCGATCGAGGCGATGTCACCGCCCGCGCTCGCCTCGGTGGGCGTGTGGATGCGCGGCGGGGTCGAGCCCACCGCCGGAATCGCATCCTTCGCGGGATCCTTGACGACCACGCCCGGGGTGGGTGTGGTCGCCGCGACCAGCTTGCCACCCTGGCGCGCGATGCCGAGCAGCTCGTAGCGGCCGGGCTTCTCGAACGGGATCTCCGTCGTGTAGATCGACCCGGCGGCGTCGGGATCGGAGGCGGTCTGACGGCTCTGGAACTGAGGCGTCACGGCAAGCGACTCGTAGCGAGCGAGGTACGGGCCCTCCGCGGGACCGCCGCCCGCGGGCGCCGCGTAGACGGCGACGCTGGCGTCGGTGATCTGCGAGCGGTCCTCCCTGAAGAGCGCGAAGCCGAAGCGCTCCGTGCCCGTGCGGAACTCCTGCCCGGAGGGCGCGAGCACCGGCCCGCTGCCCAGCTCCGCGAGCAGCTCTTGCAGGCTCTTGCCGTTCGGCTTGGGGAAGTCCTGGGCGCGCGCGGGCGGCGGCGCCTGCTCGTCGCCCGAGCTGGAGTCGTCGCTGCAGCCGGCGATCAGCAGCACCGTGGCCATCAGGGCAATCCGCGCTCTCACGCGACCGGAGGCTAGAGAAGTGAATTAGAGTGCCCGCCGCCATGGACCGGGCGGCGCTCATCACGGGAGGCTCCAGCGGGATCGGGCTGGCGATCGCCCGCGCGCTGGGCGAGGACGGCTACCGGCTGACCGTCTCGGCACGGCGCCCCGACAAGCTCGAGGCCGCGGCGCAGGCGCTCCGCGACGACGGCTTCGACGTGGAGGCCGTGCCCGCCAACATGGCTGACGAGGAGGAGATCCGGAAGCTCGTCGCCGCGCACAGGGAGCGCTGCGGGCGGCTCGACGTGCTCGTGAACAACGCCGGCATCGGCATCGGCGGCGCGGTGGCGGATGCCGAGACCAAGAAGCTCGATCTCCAGCTCGACGTGAACCTGCGCGCGGTCTACCTACTGGCCCGCGAGGCGATCCCGATGCTGAAGGAGGCCGGCGCCGAGCACGGCAAGGCGCTGATGACGAACACGGCCTCGTATCGCCGGGCAAGCACGGCCAGGGCTGGCTCGCCGCCTACTCGGCCACCAAGTTCGGCGTCGTCGGCCTCAGCCAGGCGCTCCACAAGGAGCTCGCGGGCGACGGCGTCCAGGTCACCGCCCTCTGCCCCGGCTTCGTGGCCACGCCGATGACCGACTGGGTCGAGGGTCAGGTCCCCAAGGACGAGATGATCCAGCCCGAGGACATCGCCGAGGCGATCCGCTTCCTGCTCAGGACGTCACGGAACTGCGTGGTGCCTGAGGTTCAGTTCGTTCGTCCGGGCGATTCAGAAGCTCTGACGACGGCCAGCTCCGCGACGGCGCGCTCGTACTCCTCGAAGCGGCGGAAGACGCGCAGCCGGCGCGCGCGCCGTGCCTGCGCCTCGCGCGCCACGTCCGCGACCGCCGGCAGCTCGTCGACCGCGATGCTCGCCTCGAGCATGGTCCTCAGCGTGGTGCAGCTCGCGGTCCGTGGCGGGCCGCGCCCGGCGGCGCACGCCCGTATAGGCGTCCCAGGCGTGGGCGAAGCTCGCAAGGCTGGTCCGGCCGCCGTTGCGGTGGGCGGCGAGCATGGGGCAGACGCCGCCGTCGCGGTCCGTGTAGGCACCGACGATGATGCGGTTCGCCTCCACGCCCTCGAGCATGGCCTTCCGCGTCTGAAGCGGAAGGCAGTCGATGGCGATGCGGAGGTCGCGGGCTGGGCGGCGGCGTGTGATGCCCCAGTTATTAGTGCTCCTCGCCTCCAGAGGCAAGCGACGAACGGAGACTTGCAGTGCGGCTAGGCCTGAATGTCGGCTACTGGGGGCTCGGCATGACGGCCGCCGACCAGCTCGAGCTCGTGCAGGAGGCCGAGGCCGCGGGCTTCGACTCGGTGTGGGCCGCGGAGGCCTATGGCTCGGACGCGGCGACCGTGCTGGCCTGGCTCGCGGCCCAGACGTCGCGCATCAAGATCGGCTCCGCGATCTTCCAGATGCCGGGGCGCTCGCCCGCCATGACGGCGATGACCGCCGCCACGCTGGACCAGCTCTCGGACGGGCGGATGCTGCTCGGGATCGGCACCTCCGGCCCCCAGGTGGCGGAGGGCTGGCACGGCCAGCGCTTCGGCAAGCAGCTCGGGCGCACGCGCGAGTACGTTGAGATCCTGCGGATGGCGCTGGCGCGCGAGCGGCTCGTCTACGAGGGCGAGACCTACCGGCTGCCGCTGCCGGACGGGCCGGGCAAGGCGCTGAAGCTGATGATCGCGCCCGTGCAGGAGCGGATGCCGATCTACATCGCGTCGATCGGGCCGAAGAACACGCAGCTCACCGGCGAGATCGCCGACGGCTGGCTGCCGACGTTCTTCTCCCCCGAGCACGTGGGCGAGTCGCGGACGCTGCTCGAGGAGGGCGCGGCGCGGGCGGGGCGCACGCTCGGCGACGACTTCGACATCGCGCCGAACGTGACCGCGGCGATCGACGACGACGTTGACCGCGCGCGCGACCAGATGCGCCACTTCATCGCGCTGTACGTGGGCGGCATGGGCTCGCGGAAGCGGAACTTCTACAACCAGCTGGTCCAGCGCTACGGCTTCGAGGACGCGGCACGCGAGATCCAGGACCTCTACCTCGAGGGGAAGAAGGACGAGGCCGCGGCGGCGGTGCCGCCGGAGCTGATCGACACGGTCGCCTTGGTGGGCCCGCGCGACAAGGTCGCGCGAGCGGCTGGAGGTCTACCGCGATGCCGGGCGTCGGCTCGCTGATCGTGTCGCCGGTGGCCTTTGACCCGGGCGAGCGACGGCGAATGGTGCGCGAGCTGGCGGAGATGCTCTGAGCCGGCGCTTCCTCGTTCGCCGCGTTCGGCGACCCGGGGCACGCGTTCCCGGCGATCGCGCTGGGCGCGGAGCTGGCGCGGCGCGGCCACGAGGTGACGCTGGAGACCTGGGACCGCTGGCAGGAGCACGTCGAGCGCGAGGGCATGAGCTTCGCGGCCGCGCCGGTGTACCAGGTCTTCCCCACCCGCGAGAAGCCCCTGAAGCCCTACGTCGCCGCGGTGCGCGCCTCGGGCTCGACCCGCGAGGCGATCCGGGCGTGCGACCCGGCCGTCGTGGTGGCCGACATCATCACTTCGGCCGCCTCGCTGGCGGCGCAGGCGGAGGGGCGGCGCTGGGCGACGCTCGTGCCGCACGTGATGCCCACCGGCGAGCCGGGCTTCCCGATCTACTCGATCGGCGCGGTCTATCCGCGCACCGCCGCCGGGCGGCGCTTCTGGGACGCGGTTCGCCCGCTCGTCATGACCGGCGAGGAGCGGGGGCGCGTGGAGCTGAACGGGGCGCGCGAGCGCGTCGGGCTGCCGCCGCTGGCCGAGGTGCACGGCGGGATCTCGCGCCAGCTCGCGATCGTCGCGACGTTCCCCCAGCTCGAGTATCCGCGCGCGAGCGCCTGGCCGGGAATGCGCGTGACGGGCCCGCTCCTCTGGGAGCAGCCGTTCGGCGACGTCGAGCTGCCGCCCGGCGACGCGCCGCTCGTGCTGGTGGCGCCGAGCACCTCGCAGGACCCGGAGCACCGGCTTGTGCGCGCGGCGCTCGAGGGGCTGGCCGGCGAGCCGGTGCGCGTGCTGGCCACGACCAACCGGCGCCCGCCCTCGTCGCCCCTGCCGGTGCCCGCCAACGCGCGGCTGGTGGACTGGGTCTCGTACGCACGGACGATGCCGCTGTGCGACGCGGTGGTGTGCCACGCCGGCCACGGCACCGTCGCGCGGGCGCTGGCGAGCGGCGTGCCCGTGGTGGCGTGCCCCCACGCCGGCGACATGGCGGAGAACGCGGCCCGCATCCGCTGGTCCGGCGCGGGCGTCTCCCTCCCGCGCCGCTTCCACACCGCGCGCGGCGTGCGGCTCGCGGTACGCCGGCTGCTGCGCGACCCGCGCTACCGCCGCCGCGCCGAGGAGCTGCGCGACTGGGCGGCCGCGAACGACGGCGCCGCGGCGGCCGCGGACGCCGTCGAGGAGCTCGCCGAGCGCCCCGAAAAACACAAATACCCGCAAAGAGCGGGTTGATTTCAAAACAGCACTTGACGCACGGGCCGGCCGCTGGTCTACTCACTCTCGAGACGCGGACGGAGCGTGAAGAGCGAAGCCAGAGGTTGTGAGGCTCGCCCCGGGATACGAAGGTCGACTTCGGTCGACTGGAACGGACCTCAAAACGCGAAGTCTGCGTCTCGCTTACGTTCCGGGCCGGTTTGCCCGCGCCCTGAACGACGAAAGCCGCCCACCGGGCGGCTTTCTCGTTTCAGGCTCCCCGGGGTGGATTCGAACCACCAAGAACTGATTAACAGTCAGTCATGTTGCCGTTACATCACCGGGGAACGGCGTGGCCGAGGATAGCGCGCGTCTAGGCCTCGTCGGCTGTTCCGGCCAGGCGGTCGGCGCCGCCTGAGCTCTTCAGCATCGCGAGTGTCTTCGACTCGATCTGGCGCACTCGTTCGCGGGTGACGCCCACCTCGTGGCCGATGTCCTCCAGGGTCATCGGGCCCTTGTCGCCCAGGCCGTAGCGCAGCTCGATCACGCGGCGCTCGCGCCAGGGCAGGGAGTCGAGCACCTGCTGGAGGTCGGCGTCGCGGATGCGGTTGGCCACGATCTCGAGCGGGCGGTCGGTGGCGGCGTCCTCGATGAAGTCGCCGAGCGACGCGTCGCCCTCCTCGCCCCCGACGGGCGCCTCGAGGGAGACCGGCTCCTGGCCCAGCTTCAGGATCTCCTCCACCTTCTTCGCCGGCATCTCCACGAGCTCGCCGATCTCCTCCGGCGTGGGCTCGCGGTTGTGCTTCTGCAGGAGCGAGCGCTTCGCCCGCGCCACGCGGTTCATCCGCTCCACCATGTGCACGGGGATGCGGATCGTGCGCGACTGGTCGGCCAGCGCGCGCGTGATCGCCTGGCGGATCCACCAGGTGGCGTAGGTCGAGAACTTGAAGCCGCGGCGCCAGTCGAACTTCTCGACGGCGCGGATCAGCCCGAGGTTGCCCTCCTGGATCAGGTCGAGCAGCGTGAGGCCGCGGCCGGTGTAGCGCTTGGCGATCGAGACCACGAGCCGGAGGTTCGCCTCGATCAGCGAGTTCTTCGCGGCCATGTCGTTCTGCTCGATCCGCTTCGCAAGCCGGACCTCGTCCTCGCGCGTCAGCAGCGGCACGCGGCCGATCGAGCGCAGGTACAGCCGTACGGCGTCCTCCGCCCCGTGCTCCGGAGGAGCGACCAGGAGGCCGGCGGTGACGACACCTCCCTCGTCGTAGAGGTCGGCGGCCGTGGGCTCCTCGTCCGTCTCCTCGTCGACGTGGCCGTTCTTCTGTGCGGCAGCCGGCTCCAGCTCGCTCATGCCGTCTGTCCCATCACGGTGCCGAGCTCGTCGCGCACACGCTGCTCGGCGGCGGCCAGCTCGCCCTTGCGGGCATGGTCGCCGTCCTGCGTCGCGCGGCGAATCTCGCGGTCGATGCGGCGCTGCTCCAGCTGAAGGATGCTCATGCGCAGGACGGGCTCCTCGCTGGGCGGGCGCTCCTGCGCGGCGAGCGCCACGTCGGTGACGAGAGCGCCCAGCGCGGGATCGTCCTCGGGCAGGGCCGCGAGCGGGTCGTCGAAGCGCAGGACGAGGTGATCGCGCGCCCGCCGGAGAAGGTCTGAGGAGAACTGGTCGTCGGCAGGCCGCGAAAGGTAGTCGCGTCCGAGGTCGGCGCTCGACAGGCAGCGCGTAAGAAACTCGCGTTCTGCGCGCAAAGCGAGCTCGCCGGGGGACGCCTGGGCCGGCAGAGCGGGCACGCTGACGCGCTCGGCGGCCGGCGGAGCCATCACATACTCCACGGGAACGTCGAGACGATCCGCGGCCTCGCGGACGAGCGCGTCTCTTGTTGCAGTGCGTTCGGGCACAGCTGAGATCAGCTTCCGCGCCTCCCCTAGTGCTTGGTCCCTGCCTGAAGGCGTGTCCAGGTCTGCATCGGCAAGTATCCGACGAACCTGAAACTGGATCATAGGCGTGGCGCGGTCCATGCGCGCCACGAAGGCGTCCGCCCCGTCCCTGCCCACCAGATCCGCCGGATCCGTGCCCTCCGGCATGTCGATCACGCGGAGGTCCACCCCGCGGTCCTCCGCCAGCCGGGCGGCGCGCAGCATCGCGTCACGGCCCGCCCGGTCCGCGTCGAGCGCGAGGAAGACCGCCCCGCGGCGGCTCGAGTCGCCGACCTTCGCCAGCTCGGCGAGCTGCTCCTGGGTCATCGCGGTTCCCATGATCGCCACGGCCTCGCGAATCCCCGCCTGGTGAAGCGCGAGCACGTCGGTGTAACCCTCGACGACGACGAAACGAGCGCTTTTCATCGCCTGCTTGCGCGCCACGTCGATCCCGAAGAGCTGGCGGCCCTTGTGGTAGAGGTCGTTCTCGGAGGTGTTCAGGTACTTCGGCCCGCGCTCCCCTCGCCCATCTGCCGCGCGCCGAATCCGAGCACCTTCCCGCGCGCGTCCGCCAGCGGGAACATGATCCGCCCGCGGAAGCGGTCGTACAGCCCCCGCTCTTGCCGCGCTGGGCGAGACCGGCCGCCACGAGCTCCTCCTCGGTGAAGCCGCCCTGCCGCGCGCCGATGAGCATCCGGTCCCAGGCGCTCGGCGAGTAGCCCACCCGGAACTGGGCGAGCACCTCGGGCGACAGCCCGCGCGAGGCCAGATAGTCCCTGCGCGGGCCCGGCCTCGCCCGCGTCGCGGAGATAGGCGGCATAGAAGCGAGCCGCTCGGTCGAGCAGGGTGTGGAGCCGCTCCTTGCGGCGGCGGCGCTGCTCGACCGCCGGGTCGTCCTCCTCGCGCTCCACCCTCACGTTGAAGCGCTCCGCCAGGAGCTCCACCGACTCCTGGAACTCGAGCGCCTCGGTCTGCTGGACGAACTTGAAGGCGTCGCCGCCCTCGCCGCAGCCGAAGCAGTAGTAGAGCTTCTCCTCGGCGTTCACGGAGAAGGACGGCGTGCGCTCGTCGTGGAACGGGCACAGCCCGGTCCAGCGCGTGCCCACCCGCCGCAGGTCGGTCTTCTCGCCGACCAGGTGGACCATGTCGACCGCGTCCCTGACCCGGTCGATCGTGTCCTTCGTGAACAGCGCCATCAGTAGCCCTGCGGCACGAACAGCTTCTCGAACTCGCGGATGGCGAAGCGGTCGGTCATCCCCGCGAGCCAGTCCACCACACGCTGCTGGTCCTCGAGCTCGGTCCGAGTAGTGGTCGAACAGCGCGCGCATCATGCGCTCGATCCGCGGCCGCTCGGCCTGGGCGACCGGGCCGAGGTAGACGCGCTCGAACATGAACTCGCGCAGCCGCAGCATCGCGCTGCCGACCTCCTCGCCCTGCACGATGTCGGCGGCCTCCTCGGAGTGGCGCAGGAGGTCCTCAACGAGCGTCTCGATCCGGTCGGAGCCGGTCGAGCCGAGCAGCTCGATCTCCGCGCGCGGCAGGTCGTCGAAGCGCAGCACGCCCGCGCGGATCGCGTCGTCGATGTCGTGGTTGATGTAGGCGACCCGGTCCACGAGCCGCACGATCCGCCCCTCGAGCGTCTCCGGCGGGTCGTCGCCGGTGTGCCGCAGGATCCCGTCGCGCACCGGCGCCGTGAGGTTCAGCCGCTCGAGCTCGTCCACCACACGCAGTGAATGCTCGTTGTGGCGGAAACCGCTCCCCCCGCGCTCGCGGACGCACGCGTCGAGCACGGTCTCGCCCGTGTGCCCGAAGGGCGGGTGCCCGAGGTCGTGGCCCAGCCCGATCGCCTCGGTCAGGTCCTCGTTCAGCCCCAGGGCGCGCGCCACGTTGCGCGCGATCCCGCACGCCTCGAGCGTGTGGGTCAGCCGCGTGCGGTAGTGGTCGCCCTCGGGCGAGATGAAGACCTGGGTCTTGTGCTTCAGCCGCCGGAACGGCTTCGAGTGCACGATCCGGTCGCGGTCGCGCTGGAACGGGGTGCGGTGGCCGGAATCGGGCTCGGGCTCCGCCCGGACGGCCGGATACGACCGCGTAGCGAGCGGCGAGAGCGACTCCTCGAGCCGCTCGATCCGCTCCCGGAAGGAAGTTCGGGCGAGCTGGGCCATACGGCGCCGATTGTGGCACCTACTCGCTGGGCGGTGTGAAGGCCGCCGCGCGGATGTAGAGCTGGTAGAGCAGGAACCCCTTCGCGAAGTCGGGCTCGCAGCGCGCGTCGAGCGTCGTGTAGGCGAGGTCGTCCGGGAGCGTGTTGCCCTCCTTGCGCGGACCCGCGACCGCGGCCTCGAGCTGGTCGACCGCCGACTGGCGCTCCTGCGGAGACGACTCGTGCCAGTCCCTGCAGGTCGCCACCTGGAGCTTGACGCCGAAGGGCTCCGGGGCCGCGGGCTGTCCCCCGCAGCCCACGGCCAGGAGCGCAGCCGCCGCGGCTAGGGCCGGTCGAGCAGCCCGTCGCACGACAGGGTCGAGCCCGCCATGCGGCAGTCGCCCGACAAGAGCGTGACCTTCGGGGCTCCCGACGCCTTGACCGGCAACCCCATCCCGCCGTCACCGCCCGACGAGGGCTTGTCCGGCGTGCGGAACCACGGGCAGGTCGTCGCGTCGTAGGTGCCGCCCGCGATCGAGCCCGCGCACGGCGCGAGCTCGCCGCTGAACTTGGCGGGATAGGTCACTCCCGCGCTCGTGTTGTCGCAGTTCGAGGGCATCAGCGGCGCCGGCGGGTCGCTCGTGGCGTCGCCGTTGTTGAACCAGCAGTTGTCCTGCTGGCTCGGCGCCTCGTCCCACCAGAAGTCGACGCCGTTCGGCAGCTTCGTGCCGTCGGGCGCGACCCCATACACGTTGTCGTGGTAGCGGTTGCGGTGTGACACCGAGTTCACGGTCGTGGCCTTCTCGTCCGAGAACGAGTCCGGGACGTTGATGAGCATCGTGCCGCGGCGCCAGTTGTCGTAGATCGTGTTGCCGCGGATCTCGTTGCCGTTGCCGCCGGCGATCAGGATCCCGACGCCCACCGGCACCGGCACCTTCGGCTCCACGTCGGAGCCGGGCAGGAAGCTGTTGAAGTTGTTCGAGTAGATCCGGTTCTTCTCGAACCTCGCGCCGTCCTGCGGATAGCCGGGGTGGCCGCCCGCGTAGAACGAGTCGGTCGTGATGCCGGTCCCGTTGTCGTAGAAGTGGTTGTTCACCACGCGCGTGCCGTTCCCCATCGTGCCCGAGTAGCCGAGCGTGTTGTGGTGGATGTCGCAGCGCATGATCGTGTTGTTCACGCGCCGCCTCGGCTCGGTCGTCTGCTCGGCCGTGTCGGGCGACGCGCCGGGGTAGATCGCGGAGTCGCCGTGCCCGTAGCCCTCGCAGTCGGTCGTCAGGCCGTGGTCCGACGTGAACATCAGCCCGCCGTACTCCTTGTTGTAGAAGAACTTCACGCGCTGCATGAGGTAGCCGTCCGTCTCATGGATGTAGATCCCGTGCTCGGCGGCGTGCGCGGCGGTGATGTTGCGGATCACGAGGCCGTCAGCGCGGTCGGCGCGGAGGCCGACCTCCTTCAGCGGGTCTGAGGGACCGCGCAGCTTCGCCCTCGTGTCCTTGGCGAGGTCGATCACCACGTCCTCCGGCTTCGCGCCGGAGCCGTCGATCTGGACGTTGCAGCGGATGCACCTGCCCTCGTCGGGGATGCCGCGGCGGTTCTCCGGCGGCGGGAACGGCACGGCCTTGTTCGTGAGCGCCCGCCCCTGGAGGTAGATCAGGTTCTGGTCGTTCGGGCACTTCGCCTGGTAGCGGTAGGTCGCCGCGCCCGCGCCGTCATCCGACTCCTCCTTGTACTGCGCGCACTTGGGGTCGTCCGTCGGCTTGGCGCGCGACTTCGGCTCGACGTACTTGCCCGGCATGATCACGACGCGGTCGTTGTTGCGCGACCGCTTGATCGCGGCCTGGATGCTCTTGAACTTGCAGAGCCTCGCGAACGCGCGGTTCTGCCGCTTCAGCCGGCGCGCGTTGCGTGCCGAGAGCTTCTTCTTCCCCTGCGACGGCCGCAGCGTGGAGCCCTTCCTGCGCGCCTGGTTGATCGACCGGATCGCGCGCTTGAGCGACCCGCGCTGGCACACCACGCGCGTGTCGCCGCGCGCCTTCACCTTCAGCGCCGACGCGAGCGTCCGCGCCTTCGGCACCTTCCCGCCGGCCGCCGGCTTGACGGTCGTGTCCGGCGCCGGGTTCGGCCAGTAGGAGGTGCGCTCGACGTGGCCGAAGGCCGCGGTCGTGAGCATGGCCATGGCGACGGAGATGCCGATTACGGTGGAGAGCAGGCGCGTTGCGTTCATCACGAGCGCGGACCCTACCGGGACTCGTAAGCGGCCTGCGCCGCAGCCACCCGCGCGATCGGCACGCGGTAGGGCGAGCAGCTCACGTAGTCGAGCCCCGCCATCTGGAAGAAGGCGATCGACTCGGGATCGCCGCCGTGCTCCCCGCAGATGCCGAGCTTCAGGTCCGGCTTCGCCTCGCGGCCGGTCCAGGCGGCGAGCCGCACGAGCCAGCCGACGCCCGGCCGGTCGATCGTCTCGAACGGGCTGCGGTCCAGGATCTTGCGTCTCGATGTAGCGGTTCAGGAAGCTGCCCTCCACGTCGTCGCGCGAGAAGCCGAGCGCGGTCTGCGTCAGGTCGTTCGTGCCGAAGGAGAAGAAGTCGGCGTGCTCGGCGATCCGGTTCGCCACGAAGCAGGCGCGCGGCAGCTCGATCATCGTGCCGACGAAGTAGTCGAGCCCGGTCGCGCCCTCCTCCTCGGCCACGCGCTCGACGAGCCCGCGCATGAGCTCGATCTCGCGCTCGTAGGCCACCAGCGGGATCATGATCTCGAGCTCGGGCGGCTCCGGGATCGCGAGCGCGGCCCGGAAGATCGCGCGGACCTGCATCTCGTAGACCTCGGGGTGGAGCACGCCGAGGCGCACGCCGCGGGTGCCGAGCATCGGGTTGGTCTCCGCAGATCGAGTGGATGCGCTCGAGCAGTGTGCTCGAGCTCGTCGAGGTTGTCCGTCTGCTCGATACGCGCGCGCTCCAGGTCCTGCGCGACCTCCTCGGCCTGCGGCATGAACTCGTGAAGCGGCGGGTCGAGCAGGCGGATCGTGACGGGGAGCCCCTCCATCTCCTTGAAGAGGCCCTCGAAGTCGCCCTGCTGGAGCGGGAGCAGCTCGCCGAGCGCGGCACGGCGCTCCTCCTCCGACTCGGCCATGATCATCGCGCGCATCTTCGGCTGGCGGTCCGCCGCCATGAACATGTGCTCCGTGCGGCACAGGCCGATCCCCTCGGCGCCGAACTCGCGCGCGCGGCGGGCGTCCTCGGGCGTGTCGGCGTTGGTGCGCACGCCGAGCGTGCGGAGCTCGTCCGCCCAGCTCAGGACCGTCTCGAAGTGGTCCGAGACCTCGGGCTCCTCGAGCGGGACGTCGTCGGCCGTGACCACCCCCGCGCTGCCGTCGATGGCGATCAGGTCGCCCTCGCCGAGCCGGGTGCCGTTCACGCTGAGCGTCTTCGCGTGGAGGTCGATGTCGAGCGCGCCGGCGCCCGACACGCACGGCTTGCCCATTCCGCGGGCGACCAGCGCCGCGTGGCTCGCCTTGCCGCCCTCGGCCGTGAGGATCCCCTTGGCGGCCTGGAAGCCCGCGATGTCCTCGGCCTCCGTGAACGGGCGCACCAGGATCACGTCGCGCCCGTCCTCCGCCGCCTGGACCGCGTCGTCGGCGGTGAAGACGATCGCGCCCTTTGCGGCGCCGGGCGAGGCCGCCACGCCCTCGGCCAGCACGTTGTAGTCGGCGTCGCGCTTGAAGCCGGGGTGGAGCAGCGCGTCGAGCCTGCCGGCGTCGATCGTCGCGATCGCCTGGGCGCGGTCGAGGAGCCCCTCCTCCACGGCGTCCACCGCGAACCTCACGGCGGCCTGCGCCGGCCGCTTCGCGTTGCGCGTCTGGAGCATGTAGAGGGTGCCCTCCTCCACCGTGAACTCCGTGTCCTGCATGTCGCCGTAGTGGCGCTCCAGCGTGCGGAGGATGTCCATGAGGTCTCCGTGGGCGTCGGGCATGGAGTCCCTCATCTCGTGGAGGTCGCGCGGCGTACGCACGCCCGACACCACGTCCTCGCCCTGCGCGTTCGGCAGGAAGTCGCCCGACGGCGTGGGCTCGCCGGTGATCTCGTCACGCGAGAACGCCACGCCCGAGCACGAGCTGTCGCCCTTGTTCCCGAACACCATCTGCTGCACGTTCACCGCCGTGCCCCAGTCGTCCGGGATGTGGTTGATGCGGCGGTACTCGACCGCCCGCTTCCCCATCCACGAGTCGAACACGGCGGTGATCGCCTGGCGGAGCTGCTCCTGCGGCTCCTGCGGGAAGCCCTCTCCCGTCTCCTCCCGGAAGATCTCCTTGAAGCGCGCGGTGAGCGCCTTCAGGTGGTCGGTGTCGAGCTCCACGTCCTGCTCGACGCCGGCGTCCCGCTTCCGCTCCTTGATCACGTCCTCGTAGCGCTCGCCCGCGATGTCGCGGCAGACGTTGCCGAACATCTGGCAGAAGCGGCGGTAGGAGTCCCACGCAAAGCGCTCGTTGCCGGTGGTGGCCGCGAGGCCCTCGACGGACTCGTCGTTCAGCCCCAGGTTGAGCACCGTGTCGAGCATCCCGGGCATCGACTCGCGCGCGCCGCTTCGCACGGACACGAGCAGCGGGTCGTCGGCCTGCCCGAGGGCGCGTCCGGCGTGCTCCTCGAGCCGCTTCAGGGCAGCGGAGAAGTCGGGCAGGCCGCCGCCCTTCATGTAGGCGATGCAGGCTTCCGTTGTGAGCGTGAACCCGGCGGGCACGCGGTCGGCGCCGAGCACCCGCGTCATCTCGGCGACGTTCGCACCCTTGCCCCCCAGGAGCTCGCGCATGTCGCGCGAGCCCTCGGTGAAGTCGTAGACCAGCTTGTCCGTCACCCGCGGGGAATCTACGCCACGCGCCGCAGCCGGACGTGCGCGTGGTACTCCATCGTCTCCGCGAGCGCGCGGTCGGCCTGCTGGAGGGCGCGCTCGGGCGCGTCCGGCGCCTCGGCGAGCGGGCGGGCGAGCGCCTCCACGAGGAAGTCGTGTGCCTCGTGCCCGAGCGGGAACGAGCCGGCCTCGCAGCCCGCGCACACCACTCCGCCGGCACTCGGCGAGAAGGCGCCGAGGTGCTCCCCCTCGCCGCAGGCCGCGCACGACGCCAGCTCGGGCGCGAAGCCTGCCGCCAGCAGCAGCTTGAGGCGGAACGCGAGCGCCTGGGCGCGGCTCGCGTAGTCGGGGGAGCCGTCCAGCAGCGCGAGCTCGTTGCAGAGGAGGTTGTAGGCGGGCCGGTTCGGCTCGGCGGAGTCGAGCAGGCGCAGAACGGCCTCGCAGGCCTGGGCACCGCGCTCGAGCGCCGCTCTGTGCTCGCGCAGACCGGCATGGGCGTGCACGGTGTCGGCCTGGCTGATGGTGCAGAGCTCGCCGCGGCCCTGGTGCATCACCAGCCGCACCCGGCTGAGCGGCTCGAGACGCCCGCCGAGACGCGATTTCACGCGCCTCACCCCCTTCGCGACGGCGCCCACGCGGCCGCGGTCCACCGTGTAGAGGTGCAGCACGCGATCGGCCTCGCCGTAGCGGATCGAGCGCAGCACGATCGCTTCTGTCTTAAAAGAGCCAGGCATTCGGGTACATAGACTTTGAACTGGATGGCGGACGAGAACGTGGTGTTCCTCTACACAACCGACCCCTGCGGCTTCTGCCGCCAGGCCAAGACGCTGCTGCAGACACGCGGCGTCGATTACCGCGAGGTGAACCTCGCGAAGGACCCCGAGGGCCGGGCCGCCCTGGTCGCCCTCACAGGTCAGATGACGTTCCCCCAGATCGTGGTCGGAAAGCGCGCGATCGGAGGCTTCCGCGAGCTCCTGGAGGCGGATCGCGAGGGGACGCTCGAGAACCTGCTCGCCGCGTAGAAGTCGGCCAACGGCGGCATTGAAGGGGCGCTCCAGAAGGGGTTGGGCGTTTTCCGTTGCGAAATGGAAACAGAAAGCGCCCAACCCTCTCCTTCAATGCCCGTCGTTCGTCCGCGGAGCCGGGCCGCGGCTGAGCTATGACCGCGGGCGGCGCTGGCAGCGCGGGCAGATGTAGGTGCCGCGGCCGGCGGCGCGCATCTTCTCGATCGGGGTTCCGCATCTCACGCAGGGCTCGCCCTTTCGGAGGTGCACCAGGAAGCGGTCCTGGAACGAGCCGCGCGCTCCGTCCACGTGGCGGTAGTCGTCGATCGAGGCGCCCTTCGCGTCGATGCCGGCGGTCAGGGACTCCACCACGCCCTCCCTCAGCGCCTCGATCTGCGGCCGCCGCAGCGTCCCGACCGGCTTCAGAGGGTGGATGCGCGCCCGGAACAGGGCCTCGTCGGCGTAGATGTTCCCAACGCCGGCGATCCGCTCCTGGTTCAGCAGGAACGCCTTCACCGGCTGCTTGCGCCCCCTTGCCTGCCCGCGCAGCGCCTCGGCGGTGAAGTCGGGGCTCAGCGGCTCGACCCCCAGGCGAGAGGCGAAGTACTCGGCCAGCGCGTCGCTTCCGAGGAGGACGTCGCCGGTGCCGAAGCGGCGCACGTCGACGAACAGGAGCTTCAGGCCGCCGTCGAGCTCCATGCGAACCCGGGTGTGCTTCGGCTCCTCGCCGGTCGAGGAGCAGGTTGCCGGTCATCCGGAGGTGCATCACGAGGTGCACGTCGTCCTCGAGCGACATCACCAGGTACTTGCCGCGCCGGCCGAGCCGCTCGACGACGCGACCGTTCAGCGCGTCGGCGATCGCCTCCGGCGGCGCCGGCTCGCACCAGCGCGGGTCCAGCACCCGGATGCGCTCGAGCCGGCGGCCCTCGACGGCGGGCGCCAGCTGGCGGCGAATCGTCTCTACCTCAGGAAGCTCTGGCACTCACGTCGGTTCTAGCACGCGGGTGCGCGCGGAAGTACACGTCCTTCAGGCGCTCGCTCGACAGGTGCGTGTAGAGCTGCGTCGTCGAGACGTCGGCGTGGCCCAGCATCTCCTGCACGGAGCGCAGGTCACAGCCGCCGGCCAAGAGATGGGTCGCGAACGTGTGCCGGAGCGTGTGCGGGCTCATACGGTCCGCCAGCCCGGCGGTCAGCGCGTGCTTGCGCACGATCTTGTAGAGGCCCTGCCGGGTGAGCGAGCCGCCGCGGAAGTTCACGAAGAGGTGCGCCTCCGAGGCGCTCCTGACGAGCCCGGGGCGCCCGCGCTCCAGGTACATGCGGACCGCGCGAAGCGCGGTCTGGCCTACCGGGATGATCCGCTCCTTCGAGCCCTTGCCGCGGGCACGCAGCACTCCCTCCTGGAGGTCCACGTCCATCAGCTCGAGCCCGATGGCCTCGGAGGCGCGCAGCCCGCAGGCGTACATCAGCTCGAGGATCGCGCGGTCGCGCATGGCGGCCGGCTCGGTCCCGCGCGGCTGGGTGAGCAGCTTCTCGATCTCCCCGCGGGTCAGGACCTGCGGCAGCTTGCGCGAGCGGCGCGGGGTGCTGAGCGTGGCGGTGGGATCGGTGTCGAGCAGGCCGTCGCGGCGCAGGTGGCGGTAGAACGAGCGCAGGCAGGCGCCCTTGCGATGGACGGTGGCCGCCGAGGGCAGCCGCCCTTGGCAAGCGACTCGAGGAAATCCGACACCTGGGCCGGGGTGGCCTCGAGGGCAGATGCCTCTCGCTCCTCGAGGAAGCGACCGAACTGAAGCAGGTCCGAGCGGTACGCATCGAGCGTGTTGCGGGAGAGACCGCGCTCGAACTCGAGATAGGCGAGGAAGTCGAGGACGAGGTGCTCGAACCGGCGTTCGACGATCGGCTTCTCGATGGTGGCCACGCCCGTGGTTTCGGGCGTGTGGGCGTCATCCCTTGGTGCTGCACAGGAACGCCCGCAGCCAGAGCAGGCCCACGAGCGTCTTCGAGTCGCGGCAGTCGCGGATCACGTTGTCGAGATCGCCGAGCGGGACCTCGACGATCTCGATCCGCTCGTTCTCGTCGGTGTCGGCCCTCTCGTCGTAGAGGTCGGTGGCCATGAAGAGGTGGCACTCCTCGTCGGCGAACCCGGGCGACGTGTAGAAGCGAGTCAGATGCTGCCAGCTGCGGGCGCCCTTGCCGATCTCCTCGGCGAGCTCGCGCTGGGCGGTGTCGAGCGGGCGCTCCCCCTCCTCGTCGAGCTTGCCGGCCGGAAGCTCGAGCAGCGCCTCCTCGCCGACGGCCTCGCGGGGCTGGCGGACGAGGTAGAGCGTCTCCCCGTCGTGCGCCACGATGCCCACGGCCCCGGGGTGCTCCACGATCTCGCGCTCGGCCTCCACGCCGTCGTCGTAGCGGAAGCGGTCCACGCGCACCTTCGCGATCCTGCCCTCCCAGACGGTTCTGCCGCCGACGCGCTCCATCAGTCGCCGAGCGTGGTCTGCGCCGCCACGAGCGCCGCCTGCCGCACGAGCGAGACGGTCACCTCCATCATCGTCTCGAGCGCGTCCACGGTCACCGACTCGTCGGGCTGGTGGTTGCCGTGCGTGCCGTTCGCGAGGTTCACAACCGGGAGGCCGGCGGGGATGAACACATTCGCATCGCTGCCGCCGCCCGTCGTGATGTAGACCGGCTCGATCCCGTTGTCCGACAGCGCCGCGGCCGCCACTTCAACGGCCGGAGCGGTGCGCGGGAGGCGGTAGCCGCGAAACAGGCGTTGGACGGACGTCTCGACGTCGCACTGGGAGTCGCTCGCGGCCGCCGACAGGGCATCGACCATCTCGGTGACCACCTCGCCCGCCTTCTCCGCGTCGAGACTGCGCGTCTCGAGTTCGACGTAGCAGCGCTCAGCGACCACGTTCGCCGCCGTGCCGCCCTGAATCTGACCGACGTTCGCGGTCGTCTCCGGGTCGAGCCGGCCGATCCGCATGGCGGCGATCGCGCGGGCGGCCGCGGTGATCGCGTTGTGACCGGCCTCGGGCCGGATTCCGGCATGCGCCGCCTGGCCCTTGAAGCGCGCCTCGACTGAGTAGTAGGTCGGCGACCCCACGACGATCTCCCCGATCGGCGAGGCGTGGTCGAAGACGTAGCCGTAGGCGGCCGTCAGCTTGGCCATGTCGAACGCCTTGGCGCCCTGGAGCGCCCGCTCCTCGCCGGTCGTGAACAGGAGCTCGACGCCCGCCGGCGGAGCCCCGTCCCGGACGACCCGCCGCACCGCGCTCAGGATGGTCGCGATCGCGGCCTTGTTGTCCGCGCCCAGGATCGCGTCGTGCTTGTTGGTGAGAAGGCCGTGCTCGCTAACCACCTCGACGGGCCCGTCCAGCGGCACGGTGTCCATGTGCGCGCACAGGAGGATGGTCGGCGCGCCCTCGGGACCCCGGACGCGGGCGAGGAGGTTGCCCGCCTCGTCCTCCTCCGCCTCCAGCCCCATCCCGCGAAGCTCCTCGATCAGCGCGTCCGCAACGCCGCGCTCGCGCCCCGACGGACTCTCGATCTCGCAGAAGCGGATGAACTCCGCGAGGAGGCGCTCCCGCTCCTCGGTCGACGCGGCGTGGATCACGCCGCGAACGCTACCGCTCGATCGGCCAGCCCTCCTGCCGCCAGCGCGAGATTCCGCCGTCCACGACGTGCATCACGTCCTCGGCGCCGAGGCGCTTGAGCAGGCTCGCGGCGACCGCGGCGCGCGGCCCGGACCCGCAGATCGCCGCGATCGGGCGCCCGGCGTCGAGCTCGTCCGGCAGCGCGCGGAGGTCGTGGTAGGGCCGGTGGAAGGACTCCGGGATGTGCCCGGCGTCCCACTCCGTGCGCTCGCGCACGTCGAGCACCTGCACCGCGTGCGGGTCCGCCTCCAGGCGCTCGTGAAGCTCGTCCACGCTGAGCCGCTCCACACGCTCGACCGGCTCCCTCTCCTCGCGCCAGGACGTCATCCCGCCGGCGAGGTAGCCCGCCACGTTCCGCAGCCCGACCGCGCTGGCCAGCACGGCGGCGTCACAGGCATCCTCGTCGTCGCGCCCGACGAACACGATCGGCTGATCGGGGTCGGCGAGCCATGCGAGCTTCGAGCCGAAGCCGCCGCGCCGGGCGGTGATGCAGACCGCGCCCGGGATGTGCGCCTCGTCGAACTGGAGATCCGTGCGCACGTCGACCACGAGCGCGCCGTCGCGCTCCGCCTGCTGCACCTGGCGCGGCGTGAGCGGGTGCGCGTCGACCGTGTCCTTCACGAGCGGGCCGCGGTTGAGCGCGACGATGTTCTCGAAGTTCGGCGGCTGCGGCCCGAGCCTGGCCGTGGTTCGGCGCACGAAGTCGTCCTCGTCGCGGACCTGGAGCAGCGGCTGGTTCGCGCGCTCGAACCCGATCGTGGACGAGACCTTGAGATCCATCCCCGCCCCGCCGCAGAGCGAGCCGCCGAGGTGGCCGGGCCAGACCTCGCAGGTGTCGGGGAGGGCCAGCAGCGTGTCGTTGATCGAGTGGAAGATCCCGCGGGCGCCCTCGGCCTTGTCGACCGCGAGATCGGGGCGGGCGATGTCGCCCACGAACAGGCTGTCGCCGGTGAGCACGGCCCACGGGTCGCCGCTGCGGCCCGAGTCCACCAGCGCGAACGCCGAGTGCTCGGGCCGGTGTCCCGGGGTGTGCATCGCCCGCACCGTCACGGCGCCGAGCGCGAGCTCCCAGCCGTCGTCGAACGGCTCGTGGTCGTAATCCGGAGCTGCCTCGCGGTGCACGTGAATCGTCGCGCCTGTGGCCGCCGCGAGCCGGCCGTGGCCCGAGACGTGGTCCGCGTGGTTGTGCGTCTCGAGGATGTGGTCGATGTGCACGCCGAGGTAGCGCGCCAGCCGCAGGTACTCGTCGATGTCCAGCTTCGGGTCGACCACGGCCGCGACGCCCGCGTGCTGGTCGCCGATCAGATAGCTCGCGCAGCCGAGGTCATCGTGCACGAGCTGGCGGAAGATCACCAGCCAACTCTAAGACCGCGCGGCGACCGGGTCTACGCGCGCGACTCTGCGCGGACTTCCGGCTCGACCTCGGGCGCGCGCTCGCCGGGAGCGCGCCCGCGGGACCGCTCGAGGGCCGCGCCCACGAAGTCGCGGAACAGCGGCTGCGGCCGCAGCGGCCGTGACTTGAACTCCGGGTGGTACTGGGAGGCCACGAAGAAGGGGTGCTCGGGCAGCTCGATCACCTCGACCAGGCGGTCGTCCGGCGAGGTGCCGCTGAAGACCAGGCCGGCGTGCTCGAGGCGCTTGCGCAGGTGGTTGTTCACCTCGTAGCGGTGGCGGTGGCGCTCGTAGATCACCGCTTCGTCGTAGATCTCGCGGGCGCGCGTGCCGTCGTGGAGCTTCACGGGATCCGCGCCGAGGCGCATCGTGCCGCCCATGTCGCGGACCTCCTTCTGCTCCGGCAGCAGGTCGATCACCGGGTAGGGCGTCTCGGGGTCGAACTCGGTGGAGTTCGCCCCGTCCATCCCGGCCACGTGGCGCGCGAACTCCGCGACCGCGATCTGCATGCCCAGGCAGATGCCGAGGTACGGGACCTCGTTCTCGCGCGCATAGCGCGCAGCCTGGATCTTCCCCTCGATCCCGCGCACGCCGAAGCCGCCCGGAACGAGGATGCCGTCGCAGGTGGCCAGCTCCTCGGCCACCTCGCCATCGGTCAGCCGCTCGCTGTCCACCCAGACCACGTCCACGCGGCCGCCGTGGTGTGAGCCGGCGTGGTTGAGCGCCTCGATGACCGACATGTAGGCGTCGGCGAGCTGGTTGTACTTCCCGACCAGCGCGATCCGCACGCGGTCGGTGGCCGACTCCACGCGCTCCACGAGGCTCTCCCAGTCGGTGAGGTCGGGCGACGGGAGCTCGATGCCGAAGTGCTTCAGCACCACCTCGTCGACGCCCTCGCGCGCGAACTCGAGCGGCACCTTGTAGATCGAGTCGACGTCGCGCGCCGACACGACCGAGCTCACCGGGAGGTTCGCGAACAGCGCGATCTTCTCGCGGATGTCGTTGCCGAGCTGCTCCTCGGAGCGGCACATCACCATGTCCGGCTGGATGCCGATCCGGCGCAGCTCCTGCACGGAGTGCTGCGTGGGCTTCGTCTTCAGCTCGCCCGCGTTCCCCAGGAACGGCACGAGCGTGAGGTGGATGAACATGCAGCGGTCGCGCCCGGTGTCCGAGTGGAACTGGCGGAGCGCCTCGAGGAACGGCAGCGACTCGATGTCGCCGACCGTGCCGCCGATCTCGGTGATCACGATGTCGACCTCCGAGGACTCGGCGACCAGCTTGATGCGGTTCTTGATCTCGTCGGTGATGTGCGGGATCACCTGGACGGTGCCGCCCAGGTAGTCGCCACGCCGCTCGCGCCTGATCACGGAGTTGTAGATCGCGCCCGCCGTGGCGTTCGACGCGCGGCTCGTGTTCGTGTCCGTGAAGCGCTCGTAGTGGCCGAGGTCCAGGTCCGTCTCGGCGCCGTCCTCCGTGACGAACACCTCGCCGTGCTGGAACGGGCTCATCGTGCCCGGGTCCACGTTGATGTAGGGGTCGAACTTCTGGATCGTCACGGAGAGCCCGCGCGCGACCAGCAGCCGGCCCAGCGACGCGGCGGCGATGCCCTTCCCGAGTGCGGAGACGACGCCGCCGGTGACGAAGATGAAGCGGGTTTCCGGGCGGCTCTGTGGCATCAAGTCTCTGGGAAGTCGAGTGTACTCGCTGATCCGGCGGACGGCCGGCGGCCCGTGCTCATGCCGCCGCGAGGAGCTCCTCGGCGTGGCGGCGCGCGGCCTTGTCCGAGGCCTCGGCGCCGAGCATGCGGCAGAG
The DNA here is from genome assembly GCA_963786845.1 of uncultured Thermoleophilaceae bacterium. Classification (GTDB taxonomy): domain Bacteria; phylum Actinomycetota; class Thermoleophilia; order Solirubrobacterales; family Thermoleophilaceae; genus JACVRW01. The sequence goes on along the minus strand of CAWBAP010000015.1, from coordinate 63,425 downwards.
CTCGGCGACCACGCCGTCGCCCTCGAGCGCCTCGACGGTGGTGAGCGCGGTCTCGGTCTCCGCCGACTTCTCGATCCGGAAGTGGGCGCCGGCGAGCGCCGCGATCTGCGGGAGGTGGGTGATGCAGAGCACCTGCCGGTCCTCGCCGAGCGCCCTGAGCCGCTCGCCGACCGCGCGCGCCGTCTGGCCGCCCACGCCCGCGTCCACCTCGTCGAACACGAGCGTGCGCGACTCGCCCGTACCCGCCACTGTCATGAGCGCGAGCATCACGCGCGAGAGCTCTCCCCCCGACGCCGCCTCGCGGATGGGAGCGGCCGGAACGCCCGGGTTGGGAGCGAGCAGGAACTCGACGCGCTCGGCGCCGGTGGGACCGACCTCGTCGCGAGGCTCCAGGATCACCTCGAACTCAGCCCCCTCCATTGCCAGCACCGACAGTTCCTCCAGGATCTCCCTGGCCATCAGCGGGGCTGCCTTCGTTCGCGCGGCCGTGACCTTCTTCGCGAGCTTGTCGCGCTCGGCCCGGGCCCCGGCGAGCGCGGCCTCGGCCCGCTCGGTCTCCACCTCGGCCTGCTCGAGCAGCGCGCGCTCGGCGCGGCAGCGCTCCGCGTGCGCGAGCACGGCCGCGACGTTGCCGCCGTGCTTTCGCTCGAGGCGGTCGTAGAGCTCGAGCCGCTCCTCGACGACGTCGAGGCGCCCCGGCTCCGCCTCGAGCGAGTCGGCGTACCTGCGGAGGTCGGCGCCGAGGTCCTCGGCCTCGAGGCGAAGCGCCGTGAGCCGCTCCGCGAGACCGTCCATCTCCGGATCGGCCCGCTGAACCGCCTGGGCGAGCTGCTCCGCCCCAGCGAGCAGGGCGCTGACGCCGGATTCGTCCCCGCTCGGCGCGATCGCCTCCGCTCCGGCTCCGGCCGCCGCCAGCAGCCCGTCGAGCTGGCGCAGCCTGGCCTGCTCCGCGCCGAGCGAGGCTCGCTCCTCCTCGCTCGGGTCGAGCGCCTCGATCTCCTCGATCTCGAAGGCGAGCAGGTCGAGGTCCCGGTCGCGCGTGCCCGCGCGCTCGCGCAGCTCGCTCAGCGCGCCCTCGAGCTCCCGCATCCGCGCATGCGCACCGCTCAGGGCCGCCCGCAGCTCCAGCTGCGCGCGCCCGCAGAAGCCGTCGAGCAGGTCGAGCTGCGCCGAGGCCAGCGTGAGCCGCCTGTGCTCGTGCTGGCCGAAGAAGGCCACGAGCCGCGCGCCCAGCGCCTGGAGGTCGGCGGCCGTGGCCGACCGCCCCTGCACGAACGCCCGCGTCCGGCCCTCGGCGCTGACCCGCCTGGCCAGCACGATCTCCTCGAGCTCCTCGCCGACCCGCTCGCGCAGCTCCGCGAGCTCCGGCTCGTCGAGCAGTCCCGGCGGCAGCTCGAAGACGCCCTCGACATAGGCCTCCGGCGCTCCCGGCCGCACGATCCCCGAGCGCGCCTTTCCGCCCAGCAGGAGGTCGAGCGCGTGCGCGAGGACCGTCTTCCCCGCTCCAGTCTCCCCCGTGAGCGCCGTGAGGCCGTCGCCCGGCCTCAGCTCGGCCCGCTCGATCAGGAGCAGGTTCTCTATGCGCAACTCGAGCAGCACCGGTCAGGTGTACCAGCGAGCCCCGACGGAGCCCTCGCCGCTCCGCAGAGGCTCACCCGATCCACGCGGGATGCCGATAGACCAAAAAGCCGCGCTTTTCGGGCGTGCGCCCCATGACCGACCCCAGATTCCACGACCTCACCGAGCTGTCGCGGCGCATGACGTCGAGCCTCGACCTGCGCGCGCTGACCGAGGACCTCGTCTCATGGGCGATCCGTGAGACCGGCGCGGCCACCGCCGCGCTCACGCTCTGGGACCGTGAGGAGAACGTCCTGAGGGCGTTGACTCACCTGGAGATCGCGGATCTCGGCCTGAAGGTGGAGTCGGGAGAGGTCTACGCGGACCTCGAGAAGTACCCGACCACCCTGCGGGTGCTGGAGGAACGCCGGCCGCTCAGCGTCGAGGTTGGTCACCCCAGCGAGAACCTGAGCGAGCAGGACTGGCTCCGCGGACGCGGGCTGACCGCGGCCATGGTCCTGCCGCTGGTATCGGGTGGCCAGGCGATCGGGACGATGGAGATCGCGCGGGCCGAAGGCACGTTCAGCAAGGACGACGTCTCGTACTGCCAGCTGCTCTGCGACATGGCCGGGAGCGTGGTTGCGAACGCCAACCTGCACGACGAGCTGCGCTCGACGCTGGCCCAGTACCAGTCGCTGATCGAGCGGCTGCCGGCGGTCACCTATGTGGACTACCTCGGACCCGGAGGCAGCGCATTCGTCAGCCCCCAGGTCGAGGAGCTGTTCGGAATGACCCAGGAGGAGTGGCTCGGGAGCGCCGACGCCTGGCTCAATGCGGTCCATCCCGGCGATCGCGAACGCGCTCGCGCCGGATACGAAGCTTCGCAGGAGACACAGGAGCCGTTCCGCGACGAGTATCGCATCGTGTCGGCCGACGGGGTCGTGCGCTGGGTGGTCGACCAAACCGTGATCCTGCCGGACGCCGACGGAAATCCCGCGCTCACCCAGGGCGTGATACTCGACATCACCGAAAGCAAGGTCGCCGAGCGCGACCTGATCCATCGCGCCAATCACGATCCCCTTACGGACCTGCCCAACCGCGACCAGTTCCGAAGCCGGCTCGACGACGCGCTCGTGCACGCCGACAAGCGCGACCGAGCGGTCGCCGTCCTCTACGTCGATCTCGACGACTTCAAGCTCGTCAACGACAGCTTTGGCCACGAGGCCGGCGACGAGCTCCTGGCCGCCATCGCCAAACGCCTTCGCAGCGCCACTCGAACGGACGACATCGTCGGCCGCGACGGCGGCGACGAGTTCCTCCTGCTGATGGGAGACCTGCCGGGACTCCTGCCCGATGCCACGACGGCCGCCGAACAGGCCGCGGAGCGCGTGCGTCGCGCATTGCAGGAGCCGATCTCGGTCAGCGGCGTCGAGCTCGACATCCACGCAAGCGTCGGGATCAGCCTGTTCCCCTTCGACGCCGCCGACGCCCAGACGCTGCTTCAGCATGCCGACGCCGCCATGTACCAGGCGAAGGCCGCTGGGCGCGACTCGTCCAGCGTCTATCAACCCGGCGCGCGCGACGCGCAGGAGCAGCTCGAGCTGGCCGTGCGCCTGCGCAAGGCGATCGCCGCCGACGAGCTGGTGCTCCACTACCAGCCCGTCGTAGAGCTCAGGTCCGGCATCATGACCGGCGCCGAGGCGCTCATTCGCTGGGACCACCCGACCCGCGGGATGATCCCGCCGGACGACTTCATTCCGCTGGCCGAGCGCACCGGCCTGATCCGGCCGATCAGCGAGTGGGTGATCGCCGAGGCGAGCCGGCAGGCCGAGCTATGGCAGGCCGCCGGCAACGACCACGCGATGTCGATCAACGTCCCGCCGGACACGTGCCAGCAGATCGGCGCGGAGGCGATCGGACGGTTGATCAGGAACGCGGGTGGTGAGCCCTCGCGACTCACGCTCGAGATGACCGAGTCGTCGATGATGACCCCGCGGCGCGGGCAAACCGACGAGATGGCAAAACTGCGTGCGCTCGGGATCCGGTTCGCCATCGACGACTTCGGCACCGGCCACTCATCGCTCGCGCGACTCGGCGAGCTTCCGGTGACCTTCCTCAAGATCGACCGCTCGTTCGTGCAGGGCCTGCCGGAGCTGGACACCGCGCGGACGCTGGTGACCACGATCATGTACCTCGCAAAGGGATTCGGCCTCGAGGTGATCGCCGAGGGCGTCGAGACCGAGGAACAGCGCGAGTTCCTGCTCGAATGCGGCTGCCGCTTCGGCCAGGGCTACCTGTTCTCACCCGCCGTCGAGCCGGACAAGATCAGCGCCGACTGGCTCTCCGGAGCCGTGTCAGTAGGCCAGACGGCCGAACTTTTCGCGTAGGCGGTGGTAGAAGCTCGCGCCCGGCAGCTGGGCGAGCAGGGCGCAGCGGGGCTCGAAGCGGACGGAGATCGTGTCCTCGCTCGGGAGGGAGCACACCGCGCGGCCGTCCGTCGTCATCTCCACGTCCTCCTCGCGCGAGCGGTTCGTGACCGCCAGCGTGTCGCCCGGCGCCACGACCAGGGCTCGCGCGGTGAGCGTGTGCGGCGCGATGAACGAGACGACGTACCCCTCCACTCCCCACGCCAGCACGGGGCCGCCGTTGGCGAGGTTGTAGCCGGTCGAGCCGGCGGGGGTGGCGACCACCAGGCCGTCGCAGCGCACCTCGCCGAGCTGCTCGCCCTCGACGGAGTAGGCGAGCTCGGCCACGCGGCCGCTCTGGCGGCGGTGGAACGAGATGTCGTTGATGCCGATCTGGTCGCCGCCCGTCGTGGCGGCCACGAGCCCGGGGATGTGCATCACGTCGAAGTCGCGCGCGAGCGCGAGGCGCACGCCCTCGTCGAGGCCGGAGGGCTCGATCGTCGACAGGAAGCCGATCGTGCCGAAGTTGACCGCGAAGACCGGCACGTCCCGGCGCGCGTAGAGCCGCAGCGTCGACAGGATCGTTCCGTCGCCGCCGAGCACGAGCGCGACATCGGTGTCATCGGCCGGATCGGCCCCCAGGACGACGCCGTCCTGCGGCTCGATGCCGTGCTTCTCCACCTCTTCCTTGGGCAGCCGCACCTCGACCCCGGCGGAGCTCGCCAGCTCGATGACCCGCCGCAGGGCCTCGCCCGTCTGGCGCGGGCGCGCATGGCTGAAGACGGTCACGCTCGTCACGGCTCAGCCCTTCGTGCGGCGCCCTCGAGGTCCTCCAGGGCGCCCTCGCGACCGGGCTCGGCGATCCAGACGAACGTCTCGCGGTTGCCCGCCGGGCCGGGCAGGCCCGAGGACGCGTAGCCGAGCACGGACAGCCCGAGCTCGGAGCGCGCGAACGCGCCGACGCCGACGAGCGTGTCGCGCCGGTCGTCCGCGGAGCGCACCACCCCGCCCTTCCCGACCCGCTCGCGGCCCGCCTCGAACTGCGGCTTGACCATCGCGAGCAGATCGAACCGGGGCGCGGCGGCGCCCGCCAGCGCGGGCAGCACCTTCGTCAGCGAGATGAACGAGACGTCGGCCACGATCAGGTCGGGCGGGTAGGGAAGCTCGCCCGGATCGAGCGAGCGGGCGTTGCGCCGCTCGATGACCGTGACACGTCCGTCGTTCCGGAGCCGCCAGTTGAGCTCGCCGTAGGCCACGTCGTAGGTGATGACAGCGGCGGCGCCGCGCTGGAGCAGGCAGTCCGTGAAGCCTCCGGTGGAGGCGCCCACGTCCAGTGCCCGGCGCCCGGCCGGATCGACTCCGAAGGCGTCGAGCGCGTTCGCGAGCTTCACGCCCCCGCGCGAGACGTAGGGCGGCGCCTCGGCGACGGCGACCTCGGCCTCGTCGGGCACGAGCTCGCCCGGCTTGCTCGCCGGGCGTCCGCCCACGCGGACGTCGCCGGCGATCACAGCGGCGGCGGCACGCGAGCGCGACTCGAACAGGCCGCGCTCGGCGAGCAGGGTGTCGAGCCGCCGCTTGGCCACGGCCGGAGAGTACCCGCCTCTGTGACCCACCTCACACACCCCGGGTGGGCCAGGGGTAACTTCGATTGTGATGAGCCGTTCGAGCCTCATTTCCCACACGCTCCGCGCAGGCCTCCTGGTGGTGGCCGGGAGCGCGCTGATCGGCGGGCCGTTCCTGCTGGGGCTCGACGCCGCGCCGCTCGTGACCGGCGTCATCGTCGGCGCGCTGACGATCGCCCTCGGCCTCGCCGGCACCGAGCCGGGCGCCCGCGGATCGCTGCCGATGTCGACACAGGCGATCTACGACCGCGGCCTCGCGCTCGGCCTGATCGTCTCAGCGGGCATCTTCGCGCTGTACGGCGAGCTCGCGGCGATGGGGCTGTTCGCCGGCGCCGGGCTCGCCGCCCTCGTGATGACCTCGGTCACGCGCTACAGCGCGAGCACCGCATAACCAAGACTTCCTCGCACAGAACACATACGCATCACTCCTCCCTCGAAACGGCCCCGCCTCCCAGCGGGGCCGTTTCTCATTCCAGGGGCGGCCCGACGGCCTCGAGCGCCTCGTCGACCGTCCGGTACTCGTCCACGCGCGTGATCCGGCCGTCCCGCACGAGCACGGCATAGGTCTCGGAGACGGCCATCTCGATGCCGCTTCCGTGGCCGTGGAGCCGGGCCCTCCACGGCGCCACGACCCAGTCCCCGCAGTCGATGAAGTCCTCGAAGCTGATGGCCGGACCGAACCTGTCCGTCCACGGCTCGGCCAGGTGCTCGACGAAGCCGCGCAGCGCCGGAACGCCCGTGTAGGTCCGCGAGTCCGGCTCGTCGTCCGCGGTGTGCCACTGGACAGCCGGGTCGTAGACCTCGAAGGCCCGGTCGAAGTCGCCGCGCGCGAACGCCTCGAAGCTGGATCGCACGAGATCGACGTTCGCGCTCGACACGCTCCTATTCTCCACGGATCGCCACCCACCGTTACGAGACCCGACTGAGCTGGACCGGCTCCACCGGCCTCGGCTGGGACCACTACGACCGCGAGCACACCGTCATGGCCCCGCCGGCCGAGCAGGAGGTCCGGGTCACGACCGGAGAGTCGAAGGGCGACCCGAGCGTCCTCAACCCCGAGCAGCTGCTGCTGATGGCGGCGTCCTCGTGCCAGATGCTGTGGTTCCTCCACCTCGCCTCCAAGGCGCGCATCGACGTCGTGGCCTACGACGACGAGGCCGTGGCGCTGATGCCCGAGGACGAGGAGCCCGTCCGCATCACCGAGATCACGCTGAGGCCGCGCATCGCCGTCGCCGGCGACGCGAGCGAGGAGCGCGTGCGCAAGCTCGTCGACACGGCGCACGAGCACTGCTTCGTCGCGAACAGCCTCAACAGCGCGATGAGCATCGAGCCCACCGTCGAGCGCCGCTAGCCTCTCGCCGATGGCCGCGCCAGAACTGCTCCACAGCCTGCTCACGGCGCCCGGACCGCCCGGGCACGAGAGCCTGCCCGCGCGCGTCTGGCGCGAGGCGGCCGAGGCGTTCGCCGACGAGGTGACCACCGACACGCTCGGCACGACCGTCGCGCGGGTGAACGGGCGCGGCGAGCAGCCCGCTGATGGCCGTGGTCGGGCACATCGACGAGATCGCCCTGCTCGTGAGCCACGTGACGGACAAGGGCTTCCTTCACGTCGTCCAGTCCGGCGGCTGGGACGCCCAGGTGCTCGTCGGCCAGCGCGTGGAGGTCCTCACCCGGAACGGGCCCGTGCCGGGCGTGGTCGGCCGCAAGCCGCCTCACCTCACCGACGCGGAGGAGCGCAAGAAGGCGGTGCAGCTGAAGCACCTGCACGTGGACATCGGCGCGAAGGACGGCGACGAGGCCCGCTCGCTTGTCGCGACCGGCGACCAGGTGCTGATCGCCGCCGAGCCGCTCGAGCTGCCGAACGGCCGCGCTCGCCTCCCGAGCCCTCGACAACCGGCTCGGCGTGTTCGTCGCGATCGAGGTGGCGCGGCGCGTGAAGGAGGCGGGCGGCGGCGCCGGCCCGGTGGCGGGCGTGGCCGCCGTGCAGGAGGAGATCGGCGCGCACGGCGCGCGCGTGATGGCCTACGGCCTCGAGCCCGACCTCGCCGTGGTCGTCGACGTGACCCACGCCACCGACGCGCCCGGCGTCGATCCCGGCGAGCTGGGCGACCACGGCCTCGGGAGCGGCCCGGTGATCACCCGCGGCGCGATCGTGAGCCGCGCGGTGAACGACCTGCTCGACGAGGTCGCGGCGGCCGAGGGGATCGAGTGCGCGACCGAGGCGGCGGGGCGCCAGACGGGCACCGACGCCGACACGGTCCACCTGAGCCGCACCGGCGTGGCCACCGCCGTCGTCTCGATCCCGCTGCGCTACATGCACTCCCCCGTCGAGCTCGTGGACCTCGCCGACGTCGAGGCCACCATCAAGCTGCTCACCGCGCTCGCGCTGCGGCTCGAGGCCGACACGAGCCTCGCGCGCTGGTAGCCGCGAGCGCCCTAGGCGAGCGACGGCTCGAGCACGGCCTGGGCGACGCGCTCCGCCACGGCCTCGGGCGTCAGCCCGACCTCCTCGCGGAGGAGCGCGGGCTTGCCGTGCGTCACGTAGCGGTCCGGCAGGCCGAAGCGCAGCACGCGCGTGTCGCGCAGCAGGTCGTGGTCGGCGAGGTGCTCGAGCACGCCCGAGCCGAAGCCGCCGGCGAGCACGTTCTCCTCGACCGTCACGAGCACGTCGTGCTCGGCCGCGAGGCGCTCCACCAGCTCCGCGTCGAGCGGCTTCGCGAAGCGGGCGTCGGCCACGGTCGCGTCCACGCCGTGCTCCTCCGAGCAGCCTGTCGGCCGCCCCGAGCGCCACGCTCACGCCGTAGCCGTAGCCGAGGAAGGCGACGTTCTCGCCCTCGCGCAGCAGCTCGCCGCGGCCGATCTCGATCGGCTCGGGCCGTAGCGGCAGCGGCACGCCCTCCGCCTCGCCGCGCGGGTAGCGGAGCGCGACCGGCCCGTCGTCGTAGACGAGCGCGGTGTGCAGCATGTGCACGAGCGCGGCCTCGTCGCGCGGCGCCATCTGCACCATGTGCGGCAGGCAGCGCAGGTAGGAGATGTCGAAGGCGCCGTGGTGGGTCGGGCCGTCGTCGCCCACGAGCCCGGCGCGGTCCATGGCGAACACCACGTTCAGCTTCTGGAGGCAGACGTCGTGGACGATCTGGTCGTAGCCGCGCTGCAGGAAGGTCGAGTAGATCGCCGCGACCGGCTTCGCGCCCTCGAGCGCCAGCCCGGCGGCGAACAGCACCGCGTGCTGCTCGGCGATGCCCACGTCGTAGTAGCGCTCGGGCAGCGCCTCCTGGAGCAGGTTGAGGCCGGTGCCCGAGTTCATCGCCGCGGTGATGCCGACCACGCGCTCGTCGCGGCGCGCCTCCTCGACGAGCGCCTCGCCGAACACGGTCGTGTACTGCGGCGGCGGCGCGGGCGCGGCCTTCGCCGACTTCAGGGGCGACGTCCGCTTCTTCGGCGCGGCGGCGCCGTTCACGATCGAGCCGGGCTTCGCGGCATGCCACTTCTCCATGCCCTCGAGCCCGCCCTCCTCGGCGGGCGCGAAGCCCTTGCCCTTCACCGTCTTGCAGTGGACGACCACGGGCCGGTCGGCCTCGAGCGCCTCGCCGATCGCCTGGCGGAGCGCCTTCACGTCGTGGCCGTCGATCACGCCCGACGTAGGCGAGGTCGAGCTCCTCGAAGAAGAGCCCCGGCGCCCAGTACGCCTTGAGCGACTCCTTCAGGATCGGGCCGAGGCGCTCGATCTTGCTGCCGATGCCCGCGGGCAGCCTCGTGAGCGTCTCCTCCACGTCCTCGCGCGCGTGGTACAGCTTCGGATTGAGGCGCATGCGGGTGAAGAGCCGCGACAGCGCGCCGACGTTCGGGGCGATCGACATGCCGTTGTCGTTCACCACGATCACGATCGGCATGTCCATGCCGCCCGCGTTCAGGAGCGCCTCGAAGGAGACGCCGCCGGTCAGCGCGCCGTCGCCGATCACCGCGACGACCTTGCCGTCCGGCGCGATCCCCTGACGCATCGCCTCCTTGATGCCGACCGCGTAGGAGACGGAGGTCGAGGCGTGGCCGGCGCCCATCATGTCGTGCTCCGACTCGTGGATCGCGCAGAAGGGCGCGAGGCCCTCGTACTTGCGGATCGTGTGGAGCTGCGTCGCGCCGGCCCGTGAGGACCTTGTGCGGGTAGGCCTGGTGGCCGACGTCCCAGAGCACCTTGTCGCGCGGCGAGTCGAGCAGCGAGTGGATCGCGACCGCGATCTCGCACGCGCCGAGGTTGGCGCCGAAGTGCCCGCCGATCTCGCCGATCGTGTCGATGATCAGCTCGCGGACCTCCTGCGCCACCTGCACGCAGCTGGTCGTCGTCGAGCCCCTTCAGGTCCGCCGGGCCGTCGATCTGGTCGATGAGCTTGGGGGTCATGTGGTGCGCGTGAGGATGTAGTCGGCGATCTGCCCGAGCCTTCCGGTGGCCCCGTCGGCCTCTGCGAGCGCGGCCCGTGCCGCGGCGTGGCTCTCCTTAGCCAGTTCTCGTGCCCGGTCGAGTCCGAACACACTCACGTAGGTCGCCTTGCCATGGCGCTCGTCGGAGCCCCGCGGCTTTCCGAGCTCTGCCTCGTCGCCCGTCACGTCGAGGATGTCGTCGACGATCTGGAAGACGACGCCGAGCTCTGCCGCGAAGCGCCGGAACGGCATTGTGGCAGGTCCGTCCATGCCCTCGAGCGCGAGCACCGAGCCCGACCGACGCGGCGATCAGCGCGCCCGTCTTCAGCTCGTGCAGACGGCGCAGGTCGCCGTCGCCGGCGCCGGCGACGTCGAGGAACTGCCCGCCGACCATCCCGTGCGTTCCGGCGGCGGTCACGACCTCGCGCAGCGCGGCGAGCACGTTCGCCGGCTCGCCGGTCTGCTGGTCGAGCGCGAGCCGGAGCGCCTCGGCGAACAGCCCGTCGCCCGCCAGGATCGCGACGTCCTCGCCGAACGCGACGTGGCAGGTGGGCTTGCCGCGGCGCAGCTCGTCGTCGTCCATCGCCGGGAGGTCGTCGTGGATGAGCGAGTAGGTGTGGATCATCTCGATCGCCGCGGCGAGCGGAAGCACCTCGCTCGGGGGCGCGGCCGAGCGCCTCGGCGGTGGCGAGCGCGAGCACCGGCCGGATGCGCTTGCCGCCGGCGAGCAGCGAGTAGCGCATCGCCTCCTCGAGCCGGGCGGTGCCGGGCTCCGCGGCGAAGCGGAGCCCCTCGAGATAGGCGTCGACCTTCTCCTGGAGCTCGACCGGGTAGGCCGGCGCCTCCACAGAGGCTCAAAGGAGGCGCTCCTGGCCCTCCGACTCGGCCGCCCCGCGCGCGCGGGCGTCGATCTCGGCGCCGAGCCGGGCGGCCATCTCGGCGCAGCGCTCGACGAGGTCGGCCGCCTCGTCGGCGTCGACGGCGTCGGCGCGGAGCTTGTCGGCCACGGCCTCGAGCTCCTCGGCGAGCGCGGTGAGCGAGTCGGGCCGGCTCATGCCACGGCCCCGTTCTCCCTCTGCACGGCGCCGAGGACCCCGTTGATGAAGCCGGGGGCGTCGACGCCGCACAGCTCCTTCGCCGCCTCGACCGCCTCGTCGATCGCGACCTCGGCCGGGATGTCCGGCCTGCTGCGCAGCTCGTGCACGGCCACGCGCAGGATGTTGCGCTCCAGCGGCGCGATCCGGTCGAGCGCCCAGCCGGTCGCGTGCCTCGCGATCGACTCGTCGAGCTCGTCCGCGCTCGGCCTCCACCCCCTCCACGAGCTCGCGCGTGAACGGCGTCGCGCCGCGCTCGACCAGCTCCGGCGCGGGCCGGCCGGTCACATCGGATTGGTAGAGGGCCACCACCGCGGCGCGTCGCTGCTCAGTCCGCCTCGCCACGGCCGTCACGCGCGCGAGACGTACTCGCCGGAGCGGGTGTCCACGCGGACCCGGTCGCCCACGTTCACGAACAGCGGCACCCGGACGACGACGCCGGACTCGAGCGTGGCGGGCTTGTCGCCGCCGCCGCTGGCGGTGTCGCCGCGCAGGCCGGGCTCGGTCTCCGCGACGCCCAGCTCGACGGCGCTCGGCACCTGGACGTCGCTCGGCGAGTCGTCCACGTAGAGCATCTCGACCTCCTCGTTCGGCACGACCCACTGGAGCGACTCGGCCACGGCGTCCTGCGGCACCGCCATCTGCTCGTAGCTCTGGACGTCCATGAAGTGCGCGTCGGTGCCGTCCGAGTAGAGGAAGGTCATCTTGCGCGACTCGGTGCGAACCGGCCGGAACTTCTCGCCGGCGCGGAAGGTCCTGTCGATCACCGCGCCGTCGTCGGACGCGCTTGAGCTTGGTGCGAACGAACGCCCCGCCCTTGCCGGGCTTCACGTGCTGGAACTCGACGATCTTGAAGACCGTGCCGTCCACCTCGATGTGCGTGCCGTTCTTGAACTGGTTGGTGCTGATCATGGTTGTCGGGTGGGAAGGTTAGCCGCGCTGGGTATACCGGTCGCGATGAGGGGTTGGGGTGCATTCGGTGCCGTCGTCTGCGCGCTGCTCGTGGTCGCGGCCAGCGCGGGCGGGGCTTCGCAGAGCTCCGTCGTCGGGACCGGCACGGGCCACTTCCAGGAGACCGGCGGGCCTTTCTCGCTCAGCGTGAACGGCCGCGGTGAGGGTCCGCTCGCGCAGGGCCATGCGCGCGGGTCGGGCGTGTATGTCGACTACTTCGAGGTCGACGGCCCGATTACGTGCATGAGGGTCGAGGGCAACCGCGCCTCGATCAAGTACCGGTTCAAGCGCGCCTCGGGCCCCGGCGCTCCGCCGCAGGGCGGCGGCGTGCAGGTCTACATCGAGGACAACGACCGGCCGCAGAGCGGTCAGGCCGTCGACCGGGTCGCGACCGAGCCGCCGCAGCCGCCGGGCGCATTCGACGCGGCCGCCGGGGTCTGCACGGATCCCGCTCTCAATCCCGTCTGGACGCCGCTCGAGTCGGGCGACTTCGTCGTGCGCGACGCCGGCTGAGCGCTGCCCTTCGTGCGCGGCCTGGAACAGCAGACCACGATCTACGCGAGAGGCGTGAGCGGTACGCGCCCGCGCTGCCCCACCGACGCCACCATGCTCGAGGACGCGGCCCGCCAGGCGATGTCACCGGAGGCGTTCGCCTACGTGGCCGGCGGCGCCGGCACCGGCGCGACGATGCGGGCCAACCGCGCCGCCTTCGACCGCTGGCGCATCGTCCCGAGGATGCTCCGCGACGTGTCCGAGCGGGACACGAGCGTCGAGCTCTTCGGCCGGACGCTGCCGTCGCCGTTCCTCGTCGCTCCGATCGGGGTGCTGGAGATGGCGCACCGCGAGGCCGAGCGGGCAGTGGCTCGCGCGGTCCGCGACGAAGGGCTGCCGATGGTCTATTCGAACCAGGCGTCGGTGGCGATGGAGGAGGTGTCGGGGATCCTCGGCGACTCGCCGCGCTGGTTCCAGCTCTACTGGAGCACGCGAAAGGAGCTCGTGGAGAGCTTCGCGCGGCGCGCCGAGGGCTGCGGATGCGAGGCGATCGTGGTCACGCTCGACACGACGATGCTGGGCTGGCGAACGCGCGACCTCGACCTGGGCTGGCTGCCCTTCCTGCGCGGTATGGGGATCGCGCAGTACACCAGCGACCCTGTGTTCACGAGGCTGCTGTCGGAGCCTGGCGGACGCGAGGGCCAGCCCGAGCCGAAGCGGAACCTCGCAGCTCTGAAGGTGCTGATCCAGCTGGTGAGAAACTATCCGGAGCGCTTCCTCCCGGCGCTCCGCTCGGGCCGCGCGAGGGCGGCCGTCCAGCGCTTCGTGCAGATCTACTCGCGGCCGTCGCTCACATGGGACGACCTGCCCTTCCTGCGCGAGCGCACCAAGCTGCCGATCCTGCTGAAGGGCATCCTGCATCCCGATGACGCGCGCCGCGCCGTGGACGAGGGGATCGACGGCATTGTCGTGTCGAACCACGGAGGTCGCCAGGTCGACGGCGCGATCGGCACGCTCGACGCGCTGCCGGCGATCGCGGCGGCAGTGGACGGGCGGATCCCGGTGCTGCTGGACAGCGGCATCCGCAGCGGAGCCGACGCCTTCAAGGCGCTCGCCCTCGGAGCCCGGGCGGTGCTGCTCGGCCGGCCCCACGTGTACGGCCTGGCGCTCGCGGGCGAGGCGGGCGTGCGCGAGGTGATCGAGAACTTCCTCGCCGACTTCGACCTGACGATGGGGCTGGCCGGCTGCAGCTCGGTGGCGGAGATCGGGCCCGAGGCGCTCGTGCGGGCCCCCTGACGAGCGAGATCAGGCTGCGCGAGGCTGGCTGAGGCCGAGCAGCTTTCGCAGGTCGGCCTCGAGCTCATGGGGCGTCTCGTGGAGCTGGCGCCACGTGATGCGGATGACCCGCCAGCCCGCCGCTTCGAGTCGTCGGTCGCGGGCGCGGTCGGCTTCGAATGCGTCGGCGACGTCGTGAGTCGCCCGGCCGTCCAGCTCCACGATCAGGCGCTGCGCCGGCCATGCGCAGTCCACCTCCATGCCCTCGATTCGGACGTTGGTCTTGGGCAGTGGAAGACCGGCATCGAGGAGGAAGGCCTGGAAGCGCTCCTCGAGCTCGCTTCTGACTACGCCCAGGCCTCGTTGTGCTTCCTCGATCAGTGCCCTGATGGCCGCGCACCCCTGGCTTTCGCGGGTAGCGCTCGAGCCATGTCGCCGAGCCAGAGCGGTCGCTCAGGCGTTGCTGCTCGGCCTGCCTGATCGCGCTGCGCAGCTCGTGGCGTTGAACGACAGCACTGAGGTCCAGGAGCGTTCTTGGGACGGTCGTGGTCGGGATGCCGTGGTGGGTGGTGGTTTCGTCGGCGGGGAGCGTTGCCCGGTGGAGCTGGATGCCCTTGCGCGCGTGCTTCGCCCCCGGAACGGTCACCTCGACGCGCGTCCCACCTCGGATGTTCCAGAGCGACGCGGCCGCGCGGTGGCTCAGCACCGCTCCGGGCCCGCAGGCCAGGACGGCAGCCATCCAACGTCCGTGTTGCGTGAGGAGCCTGTGTCCGATCGTGTACACACCGCGGTAAATGGGGCGCAGCCGACCGAGCTCGAGCGGTGGTCGATCGCGCGTCGTCCGAAAGCCAAGCTCTGACAGCTGGGCCCGGCGTGACCACACCGTGCTGACCCTCCGCAAGGCGCCCGATCGCCCGGTCCGCCGGCTCGTGTTGCACTTTGCCACGCATTACGCGGTTAAGTGCAACGGCGTTCGGCGATTCGTCCCCCTTAATGCGGTCGTTCGCCGGCGCCCGGGGGCACGCCGGCCCTCCGCGGAGAGCTTCTCCATATGCGCCCTCAGCGTCAGCGCCGCTGCGGCCCGCAGCTCCGCGGGCACCTCCGGCCACGCGGCGTCCAGCAGCTCATCCTCACTGCGAGCGCCCTCAGCCAACGCCTCGAGCAGCCGGCGCTCGCGGTCCAACCGGTGCGCGATGTACTCGTCGAGCTTCGCCGCCGGGTCCCACACGTAGGGCCCGTGCCCGGGACACAGGACATCGAGCGAAAGTGAGCGCAGCCGGCGCAGCGAGTCGAGGTACGCCGAGAGGGAGCCCTCGCCGGGGGCGATGAACACACTGCCGGCACCGAGCACGGTGTCGCCGGTGAAACACACGCGGCCCATCACCAAGCACACGCTGTCCGGCGAATGACCCGGCGTGCCGACCGCGCGAAACGGACCAACCTCATCGCCGTCAACCGGAAGCGTGACAGGAACGTCGAACGCCGAGGCGGCCTCCGAATGATCAGCATGCGAATGAGTCAGAACCACCCCCTCAATGCCGTCGTCAGCGGCCCGACGGATTGCAGCGACGTGGGAAGGGAGCGAGGGCCCTGGATCGACGACCCAGCGATGGACGACGTACGTGTTCGTCCCGTCCAGCGTCAGCGGAGACGGGTTCTCGGCGCGAACGCGTATGACGCCCTCCGGTACCGGCATACGGGTGTTTCTAGCGAGTATTCTCGCCCAAGTTGGGCTCGCAATTGAATACGGGGGACACCGCCCGAGAACGGCGCGCGTTCCCGCTCGCGCTGGCCGCGCTCCTGATGGTGACGGCGGTGGATCTCGCGATCGGCACTGCGGCCGTCCTCGTGGAGCTGCTCGTGGCCGGACCGCTGATCGCCGCGACAGGCGCCACACCCCGCCAGACGCTCGCGGTCACGATCCTGGCGCTGGTCATCGCGGTGCCGATCGGCGTCGCCTCCGACGCGTTCGGCAGCAGCTCGCACCTCATGGGCGTCGCGCGTGGTCGCGATCGGCGGCCTGCTGGCCGTGATCATCACGCGGCTGCGGGCGGCCGGGGAGCGCGACTCGGCACGCCTGCAGGTCCAGTACGGGGTGGCTCGCGCGATCGGCGACGCCGCCAGCTTCGATGAGGCCGCGCCGCCCGCTCCTCGCCGCCATCGCGCGCCCGCTCGGGCGTGAGGTGGCGCAGTTCTGGACGCGGGGCGAGGACGGCCTCGCTCCACTGCGTAGCCCACTGGCGAGAGGACGGCCTCGCCGTGGATGCCTTCGAGCGCGCGAGCCGCGAGCTCACGTTCGAGCCCGGGCAGGGGCTGCCGGGACAGGCGTGGGAGACCGGCCGGCCGGTCTGGTTCGGCGACGCGCTGGCCGCCGGGAACTTCATCCGAATCCGAGAGGCTGAGGACGCCGGCCTCCACGGCGGACTTGCCTTCCCCGTGACCGGCGGCGCCGAGATCATCGGCGTGATCGAGCTGTTCTCGCACGAGATACGCGAGCGCGACCCGGAGATCTACGCGCTCACGGAGGCACTCGGGCAGCCAGGTAGGCGAGTTCGTCGAGACCCTGCGGGCCGAGGAGGCCGTGCGCATCAGCGAGGCGAGGCTGCGCGCGGTGCTCGACTCCTCCCTCGACGCGGTGATCACGATGGACCACGAGGGCCGCGTCGTCGAGTTCAACCGGGCGGCGGAGCTCCTGTTCGGCTACCCGGAGGACGCGGTCCTCGGCCAGGAGATGGCCGGGCTCGTGATCCCGCCGAGCCTGCGCGAGCGTCACCGGGAGGGGCTGCGCCGCTACCTGGAGACCGGCGAGAGCCGCATCCTCGGACGTCGCATCGAGCTGACCGGCATGCGCGCCGACGGCGAGGAGTTCCCGGCGGAGCTCGCCGTGAACGTGATCGCCGCGTCGGATCCGCCGCTGTTCACCGGCACGATCCGGGACATCGCCGTTCGCCGCGAGGCGGAGAAGCAGCGCGAGGAGGCGCGCGCCCAGCTCGAGGCGATCCTTCAGGGCGTCGCGGACGCGGTGACGGCCCAGGCGCCGGACGGCCGCCTGCTGTTCGCGAACGACGCCGCGGCGGCCTCGCTTGGCTTCGCCTCCCCGGCGGAGCTGATGAGCGCTCCGATCGAGACGATCCTGGGCCGCTTCGAGATCCTCCAGGAGGACGGCCGGCCCTTCCCGCCGGAAGCGCTGCCCGGTCGTCGCGCGCTCTCCGGGGAGGAGGGCGCCGAGTCGCTCGTGCGCTTCCGCGTGCGCGACACCGGAGAGGAGCGCTGGTCGAACGTGAAGGCCACCCCGATCCGCGGCAAGGATGGCGAGGTGACCATGGCGATCAACGTGATCGAGGACATCACCAACCACAAGCGCACGGAGATCGCGCAGCGCTTCCTGGCCCGGAGTGGCGAGGTGCTCGCCTCGTCGCTGAACCCGGACGACCTGCTCACCGAGGTGGCCAACCTGGTGGTGCCGGAGGTGGCGGACTGGTGCGCCGTGGACGTCGCCACGGACAGCGGGGTGCTCGAGCGCAAGGCGCTCGCGCACGTGGACCCCGAGGTGCTCGAGCGGGCGATCAGGTTGAGCGAGCGCTACCCCACCGACCCGGACTCGCCGGCGGGCGTCTACCAGGTGATGAAGAGCGGCCAGGCCGAGCTCTACCCCGAGATCCCCGACGAGCTCCTGCGCGAGGGCGCCGTCGACGAGGAGCACTACCGCGAGCTGGTCGACATCGGGATGCGCTCGGTGATCATCGTGCCGATGACGACGCGCGGCCAGACGCTCGGCGCACTCACCTTCGTGAGCGGACCCTCGGGCCGGCGCTTCGACGAGCAGGACGTCGAGCTGGCGCAGGAGCTGGCGCGCCGCTGTGCGACGGCGATCGACAACGCCCGCCTCTACACCGAGCGGTCCTACATCGCCCGCACGCTCCAGCAGAGCCTGCTGCCGGTGGAGCTGCCGGACATCCCCGGCGTCGAGGCGGCGGCCCGCTTCCGCCCCACGGGCGAGGGCAACGAGGTCGGCGGCGACTTCTACGACATGTTCGAGACGGGCAACAGCGGCTGGGCGGTGGTCATGGGCGACGTGTGCGGCAAGGGACCGGACGCCGCCGCGGTCACCGCCCTGGCCCGCTACACCCTGCGCGCCGCGGCGATGCGCGAGCGGCTTCCGAGCCGCGCCCTCGCCATGCTGAACGAGGCCCTGCTCCGCCAGCGCGACGACCGCCGCTTCTGCACCGTGGCCTATGCCTACCTCGAGAAGCTCGACCGCGGCGCCCGCGTGGGGATCTCGACCGGCGGGCACCCTCTTCCCCTGCTGCTGCGCGTGGACGGCAGCGTCGAGGCCGTGGGGGCGCCGGGCACCCTCCTCGGCGTCGTCGGGGACCCCGACCTCGAGGATCGGGCCGTGACGCTCGAGCCGGGCGACGCGCTCGTCTTCTACACGGATGGGGTGATCGAGAGCCGCGCGACCTCCGGCGGCGTGCTGGACGAGCGCAGGCTGGAGGAGCTGGTGGCGACCTGCGCCGGCAGCGGCGCCGACGCCATAGCCGCGCGGATCGAGGAGGCGGCGGTGCTGTCCCAGGAGGGCCGTCCCAGGGACGACATCGCCGTGCTGGTCCTCAGAGTGGCCGAATAGACGAGGCGCAACCTGCCGCCCGCGGGTTGGGCCTTATCCGCGCCCGGGTACACCCCCTATATGCCCGCTGAGATGCAGGGAACCCGCAATGGCGGGATGAGTCGGCAGGGCCGGGAGGGCTTCAGGCTGCGGCTTGGCGGCGGTCCGGAGGCGGCCGCGGAGGCCCGGCGCGCGATCGCGGCCCTCCGTGCGGACCTCGACCCACCCCTTGTGGAGACGCTGCGCCTGCTCGTGACCGAGCTCGTCACGAACAGCGTGCGGCACACGGACTGCGACGCGATCACGCTGAGGGTGGCGGTCGGATCGTCGGCCGTTCTCACGGAGGTGACCGACGATGGGCCGGTCTTCGACCCCGACCCCGAGAGCCTCGACGACCCGGACAGCGGCTGGGGCCTCTTCCTCGTGCAGATGCTCGCCCCCAAGTGGGGCGTCAGCGACGACGGCAGCTCGAAGCGCGTCTGGTTCGAGCTGACCCGCGCCTAGAGCGTCAGCTGGGGGTCGTCCGGCTCCGGGACCGCTTGGCCCAGGAGCGCGCGGAACCTCTGCGCCGCGGTCGGGGCATCGTCGCCGCGGTTGTTGTTGAACGCCACGTGCACCTCGCCCGCGCTCTCCGCCAGCCGGCGGGCGCGGCCCGCGATCTCCTCGAGCTCGTCGTCCGTGTACTGCCACGCGAAGCGCTCGGCCACCGACCTCCCGGTGAGGTACCCCTTGGTGTTGCGCCCGTGCGCGCGCAGGTAGGCGATCGAGGGGTTGGTGACGGCGTCCAGCGGGGGCATGATCTGGAAGTTGTCGGCCGGCGGCGCGTCGACGCCCACGAAGGTCACACCGCGGTCCGCGTACCAGTCGAGCGTGCGCTCGCGCTGCTCGTCCCCCACCCAGTTGCGGTTCCGCAGCTCGACGGCGAGACCGTGCGGGCCGAGGACCTCGACCAGCGTGTCGAGCTCCTCCAGCCTGTGCTTCCGGGGCGAGAACGACGGGGTCAGCTGGAGGAGGTAGGTGCCGAACTTGCCCGCCTCCCTCAGCGGCGCGGTCTCCTCGACGAGGCGCTCCGCGAGCGGGCGCTCCAGCTCCGGAGTGCCGTGCAGCCCGCGCAGGTCCGGCGGCAGCGACTCGGCCGGCGCGGAGTGGCGCGACAGCGCCCGGTGGGCCTTGACGTCGAACCTGAAGCCGGCCGGGGTGACCTCCACCCAGCCGTGAACCGTGCTGCGGTCCGGGACCGCGTAGAAGCTCGAGTTCAGCTCGACCAGCTCGAAGTGCCGCGCGTACCAGGGCAGGCGCTCCTTGGCGGGCATCTTGGCCGGGTACCACTCCTTCACGAACCCGGGGTCCGCCCAGCTCGAGGTGCCGACGAGGATTCGACCGCTCATCTGGTCCTGATATTGCCTACCCGCGGCGGCCGAAGCTGTGCGCCGCCGGGAGCACGGCGCTCAGGTCGCCCGCGTCGCTCGACCACACGCGGCGTGGCTCGATGTGAGTGACCTTCGCCGGTGGGAGGTCGGGGCGGTCGAGGCGCTCGATGCTGTCCACGATCACGTTCGTCGTCCCGTCGCGGCGCTCCAGGCGTCCCGACGCGAGCACGAGCGGCTCCGTGCGCACCGCGAGGCGGAATCGCTCCCCCACCGGCGGCGAGACGATCAGGTTGATCGTGCCGTGCTCGTCCTCGAGCAGCATGAAGGTGACGCCCTTCGCGGTGGCGGGGCGCTGCCGCGCGATGACGAGGCCGGCCACGCGCACCCGGCGGCCGTGCGGGTGGCGCTCCAGCTCGGTGCTCGTGCGGAGGTCCGCGGGCAGTCCGGGCCGCATCAGCTCGAGCGGGTGCTCGCGCAGGGTCACGCCCGTCGAGCCGTAGTCGGCGAGCATCCGCTCCCAGGCGCTGAGCGCGCGCAGCTCGGGGCCCTCGTGTGGATCGAGCGGCAGCGCGAGCTGGGTGCCGGCCGCCACCTGCGTGCCGGGCACGGCCACCCCAAGCGTCCAGAGGGCGCGGCGGCGGCGCTCGGCCGGATCGCCGTCGACGAGCGCGTCGCACGCGCCCGCCCAGGCGAGCCTGCCGAGCGTCTCGGCGGAGGCCCCCGAGCGGCCGGCGAGGTCGCCGAGCGAGCGCCAGCCGGAGGCGCGTTCGGCGACGATTGCTCGGACCTCGGCTTCTTTGACCCCCGTTACATAACCCAACCCGATGCGAACTGAATTTCCCTCGACACGACATTCCGCATGACTGCGTGAGATACAGGGTGGAAGCACCTCCACCCCGCGCCGCTGCGCCTCGTGCACGAGGGCGTCGGGTGGATAGAAGCCCATCGGCTGCTCGTTCAGGAGGGCGCAGAGGAACTCGGGGTGGTAGTGAACCCGCAGCCAGGTCGACTGGTAGGCGAGCAGGCCGAAGGCCGCCGAGTGCGCCTTGGGGAAGCCGAAGCCGGAGAAGCCCACGATCTGGCTCCAGACCGTCTCGGCGACGTCGCGCGTGGCGCCCCGCTCCTCGGCGCCGGCGAGGAACTTGTCCTCGTAGGCGCGGATGGCCGCCTCGGAGCGGCGCCGGCTCATCGCGCGGCGCAGCCCCTCGGCCTCCCCCGCGCTGAAGCCGGCGAACGCCATCGCCACCTCGAGCACCTGGTCCTGGAAGACGATCGTGCCGAGCGTGTCGCGCAGCACGGGCTCGAGCGACGGGTGCTCGTAGGGCACCTCGTATGCCGGATCGGCACGCAGCGCCTTGCGCCGCTCGATGTACGGGTGCACGGCCCCGCCGATGATCGGCCCCGGCCGCACGAGCGCCACCTGCACGGTCAGGTCGTCGAGCGTCGCGGGCCGCGTTCGCTTCAGCATCTGCATCTGCGCGCGCGACTCGATCTGGAACACGCCCGTGGTCTCGGCCTCCTGGATGCGCGCGTAGACCTCGCCGTCGTCGTACGGGATCCGCGACAGGTCGATCCGCTCGCCGCGCACGCGCGCGATCTCGTCGATGCAGCGTTCGACCGCCGACAGCATCCCCAGCCCGAGCAGGTCGATCTTCAGGAAGCCCGCGTCGCCGCACGAGTCCTTGTCCCACTGGACCATCTGGCGCCCCTCCATCGAGGCCGGCTGAACGGGACAGAGGTCGATCAGCGGCTGGGTCGAGATGACCATCCCGCCCGGATGCTGGGACATGTGCCGCGGCAGCCCCCAGGCGTCGTGAGCGAGCTTCACGAGCGCGTCCCAGCGCGGCGAGCCGCCACGCGGGACCTCGCCCCTGATGTCGTTCCGGTCCTTCCAGGGGTCGACCTGGCGCGCCAGCCGCTCGATCTCGCCGGGCGGCAGGCCGAGCGCCTTGGCGAAGTCGCGCACCGCCGAGCGCACCTGGAAGGTCGAGAAGGCCGCCACCAGCGCGCAGCGGTCACGCCCGTAGCGGTCGTGCACGCGCGGGATCAGCACGTCGCGGATGTCGCGCGGGAAGTCGAGGTCGATGTCCGGCAGCGCGGTCAGCTCCTCGTTAAGGAAGCGGCCGAGGAGCAGCTCGTTCGCGATCGGGTCGACGTGCGACAGCCCGGTGAGATAGCAGACGATCGAGGACACGCTCGACCCGCGTCCGCGTCCCGGCGGCAGCAGGCGTCGCGACGACTCCGGCCCGCGCACCTCCGCGGCAACCTCGCGCGCCAGCTCGAGCATGTCGCGGTGCAGCAGGAAGAAGCCGGACAGCCCGAGGTGGCGGATCACCCGCAGCTCCTCGTCGAGCCGGGCGGCGGCCTCGCAGGAGAGCATCGCTCCGCCGGCGGCTCCGCGCCGGCCTCGCGCACTGCGCCCGTAGCGCTCCTCGAAGCGGTCGCGGCAGAGGGCCGCGAGCTTCGCGTCGGCATCCGGATCCTCGGAGCCGGGGTAGCGGTAGCCGAGGTCCTCTGTGAGGTCGAAGCGCAGGCGCTCCGCCAGCCGGCCGCTCTCCTCCACCGCGTCCGGGTGCTCCCGGAAGCGCTCCGCCATCCGCTCGGGCGGGGCGAGCACGTGCGAGGAGTTGCCGCGCCGCAGCGGCTCCGTCTCGTCGAGCGTCTTGCCGAGCCCGACCGCCACCATGGCGTCCTGGAGCGCGATCCGCTCGCGGGCGTGCACGTGCACGTTCCCGGTGGCGACCGTGGGCACGCCGAGCCGCCCGGCCAGCTCCGCGAGCAGCCGGTTGCGGCGCCGGTCGTGCCGCCAGAACGGGCGCTGGAGCTCGATGCGGAAGCCGTCCCGGCCGAACATGCCGGCGAGCCGGCGCGCGACGGCCGCCGCCTCCGCGTGGCGATCCGCCTCCACCCGGGAGGCCACGGCGCCCCGCTGCGCGCAGCCCGAGAGGCAGACGAGCCCGGCGGCGTACTGCTCGAGCTGCTCCATCGCGATGCTCGGCTCGCCGTCGAGCGGATCCTGGCGCCCGCTCCCCTCGGCGAAGCCCTCGCGCGCCCAGCGGCGGGTGGGCCAGTGCGAGGCCGTGAGCAGGCGGCAGAGGTTCGTGTAGCCCTCGCGCGTCTCGCACAGGAGCGTGAGATGCGTGCCGTCGTCGAGCGTCACCTCGGCCCCGGTGATCGGGTGGATCCCGAGCGGCTTCAGCGCCTGCGCCATCTCCATGGCGCCGTGGAGCCCGTCGTGGTCCGTCAGCGCGAGCGCGCTGTGGCCCTGCTCCGCCGCGACCCCCGCCAGCTCGACCGGATGCGACGCCCCGTCAAGGAACGAGTAGGCCGAGTGGCAGTGGAGCTCGACATATGACACGAACACATGTTCGCATACGCCTCAACCAACCCTCAAGGAACCCTCAAGGGGGTCTGACCCCTTTAGCCGGCGGCGGCGCTTCGCCTGGTAGAGCACGTGGTCGGCGCGCGCCACCAGGTGGTCCGCGCTCTCCCCCGACTCGTAGACCGCCAGCCCGAAGCTCGCCTCGATCAGCTCGATCGGCCCCTCCGACGCGCGCGAGACCGCGTGCTGGAGGCGGCGGACCACCCGCTCTGCGTCGAGCGCCGATGCGCCCGCCAGGACGACGGCGAACTCGTCGCCACCGAGCCTGTAGGCGTCGTCGCGGCGCAGGCCGCTTCGCAGGGCGTGAGCGAGCAGCCGCAGCGCGACGTCGCCCGCCTCGTGGCCGAGCGAGTCGTTGACTCGCTTCAGGTTGTCCATGTCGCAGAGGATCAGCGCGAAGCCGGCGTCGAGCTCCCCCGCCTCGCGCGCCAGCCGCGCGCGGAACGCGCGCCTGTTGAGAAGCCCTGTGAGCGCGTCGTGGGTCGCCTCGTGGCGCAGCTTCAGCGACTGGTCGGCGGACTGGAGCGTGGCCACCGCCTGGTTGGCGAACAGGCGCAGCGCCTGGAGCCGCGGGCGTGTGGGCAGCAGCCCGTCGTGGGGCTCGTCCACCCAGATCAGCCCGCGGCGGCGGCCCTGGGGCTCGGTCAGCGGCACGATCAGCCAGTGGCGCGACCACGCGTTCGGGCCGCGCCCGTACAGCTCGGAGTCGTACTCGGCGGGGTAGCGCCGCAGCCGCTCGTCGGCCACCTCGGTCGGCAGCAGGTAGCAGCCCGCGACCTCGAACTCGTCGGTGAGGAGCGGAGCGAGCGCGTCGAGCGTGATCGCGTTGCTCGCGCGCGGCTTTCCGGACCAGCCACTGGACGCCGCGGGCACGAGCGGCATGTCGCCTCGCGGCGCGAGCTCGATCGCCACCTTGCCGAAGCCGAGGGCGTCATGGATGCCGTCGCAGACCGCCTGAAGGATGTGCTCGGGGTCGTCCGCCTCCGCGACGCGAGCCGAGACCTCGAGGATGCCCTCGAGCATGCGCTGGTGCTGCATGTCGTTGGCGGTGTCCTGCGCCATTCGAAGGGCCAGCGCGGCGTGCCGCGAGATCGCCACCAGGGCGTCGATCTCCTCGTCGGCCGGGCGCCGGCCCGTCTCGGGCTCGTCCACCGAGATCACGCCGATCAGAAGGCCCTTGGGGTCGCGGAGCGGCACGAACAGCGCGTCCTCGGCCGTCCAGGCGTCCGGGTCGTCGCTCGGGGCGATGCTGGGGACGTAGCTGTGCAAGCCCATCCCCTCCCAGTCGAACTCGCCCCCGGGGACGAAGTAGGCGCCGCGGCGCTCGAAGCGGCCGTCGAGCAGCGGCACCCAGGTCGCGCGCGGGGAGCTCTTGCCCACGAGCTCCTTGACGGAGTCCTCGGAGCCGACAGCCGCGGAGGTGAGCATGTCGTCGAAGGCCGGGCGGTACACGTTCACGACCACCGCCCGGTAGCCGAGCAGCTCCGCGATCGTGTGGCACACGTCCTCGAGGACCTCCTGGAGGTCGGTCTCGTCGCGAACCAGCGCCGTGCGCTCGAACATCGTGCCGAGGCGAGCAATCGTCGGCAGGGTGCTC
Source organism: uncultured Thermoleophilaceae bacterium (assembly GCA_963786845.1). Classification (GTDB taxonomy): domain Bacteria; phylum Actinomycetota; class Thermoleophilia; order Solirubrobacterales; family Thermoleophilaceae; genus JACVRW01. The sequence continues at coordinate 38,658 of CAWBAP010000015.1, read as the reverse complement.
ACTTGGGCTGGCGGTCTGCGGGGGCGGTACACCTCTGATTTCTATCGGCGGGCATGCTCAATCGCTCAAGCGCGTAATTCGCGTAAATACCGGCTATGAACGCTGCAGGAACCAGCCGCCATCGACGAGATCGCGAAACACCACCACGTTGCGGCCGTCCAGCAGGACCAGCTCGAAATAGCGCCGCCGCAGCGGCTTTCCGGTCCACCAGCGGTCCTCGACCACCCACTCCTCGCGGACGGAGTCGACCTCCCTCCCCGCCACGCTGCGCGGCGACCCGCCCTCGCCGGGGATGACCGAGGTCGGCTTCGGCGTGCCGAGCCGCCGCGCGCGCCGTCCATCGGGCGTCACGACGCGTCGGGAAACGGCGCCAGCACCGCCCGCCGCTCGGGGATGCGCGAGTCGGGGTCGAGGTCCAGCACGCGCAGTGCGGCGTCCGCCCCGGCCGCCTGGCGCGCCTGGCGCACCGCCTCCTCGAGCCGCGAGCGGCGTACCGAGTCCGCCTCGTCGATCAGGTGCCCCTGGTCCTGCGCGGGCGGGCCGAATGCCTCGACCTCCAGGGCGAGCGCCGACGAGGGCGCGGGGAGGTCGCCCAGCCTCTGGGCCAGGACGAGCCTGATGCGGGCGGGGTCGGCGCTCGCGTGGCGCAGCGTCACGGCCGTGCGCCAGGTGCCGCCCGCGGCAAAGCGAGCCGACACCGCAAGCCCGCGCAGCGAGCGGCCGCGGCGCTCGCGCCGGGCGAGCACGCGCGCGATCAGGAGCTCGAGCGCCCGCTCGAGCTGCTGGCCCGAGGCGGCCTCCGGGAGGTCGAGCCGCTCGACCACCGGCTCGAATGGCCGGCGCGGCTCGAGCGGGGTGTCGCGGCCTCGGCTGAGGTCGAGCGCGAGCAGCCCCGGATGCCCGAAGCGCTCCGCCACCGCACGCGAGGGCAGCGCCGCAAACTCGCCGAGCGTGCGGATGCCGAGCCGCTCGAGCACCTCGGGAAGCGCCTGAAGCTCGGGCCGCGTGCGAAGGAGGGCGACTGGAAGCGGAGCGAGGAAGTCGCGTACCGCCGCCTCGATTACGACATGGGAGCTCCGCCCCTTTCTGGGACGAACCTGCAACGCCGCCGCGTGCGACGCGAAGCGGCTCGGCGCCGCCCCGAAGCGGGCGCCCGGCCCGAGCGCCCGGCGCGCGGCGCCGAGAACGCCGGCGAGGTCGCCGCCGTGGATCCCGTGAAGCCCCGCGGCGGCGAAGAACGCCGCGCCGGCATGATCGGACTCCACCTCAGCGCCGATCCCCTCCAGCCGGTCGAGCACCGTGTGCCACAGCGAGCGCACCCCCTCGGGATCAGGCGCCACCAGCCGCAGCCCGGGACAGCGCGACATCGCCTCCCCGACCCGCATCCCCCGCACGACGCCATAGGCCTCGGCCGGCCCCGACACCTCCCCCACCACCTGCTCGCGGCCGGCCTCCGGCGCCAGCGCGGCCGGCTCTGAGAGCAGGACACGCCGGTCGCCGGAGGCCGCCAGCAGCTCGAACCGGGGGTAGAGGGCGCACACGATCATCGTACGAACACATGTTCGCACTCGCCCCGGCGGCATGCAAGCGAGCTATCAGGAGCCGTTCAGACCGCTCTCGACTCCCTCCCAGTAGGCCTGCTCGACCTCCGGGGCGTTCTCCTGGAAGTCCGCCGCGCCCGTGGACAGGTCTTCGAGCGCGTAGTCGAGCTCCACCTCGTACAGCTCCTGGTCGAACTCGTTGTCGGACTCGAGCGAGCCGACGAACCCGTCGGCGGCGCGGTCGAGGGCATCCGCCTGGTCCGAGACCTGCTCGGAGAGGGCGTCGCTGAGGTGATCGCGGCTGTCCACGACCGCGTCCCCGACGTCCTCGAGGGCGGCATCCACCTCGGCCGTGCTGCCGGCGTAGTAGAGCTCGTAGACGGCCTGGCCGAGCTGCTCGCCATCCTCACGAGCCTTGTCGGCCTCCGAAGCAGGCCAGAACGCGACGGTCGCCGCGGCGACCACGGCCAGGGCCATGAGTGCGGCGAAGAAACGGGTGACTGACATGGTGACTCCTCTTGTTTGCTGACAATGGAGTCGATGATCCGTCTCGTCGCGCCCCCCGACATCGGGAGCCGACCCTGACGTGGGACCCTGAAGCGAGCGCTACTTCGAGTGCGAGCAGGCGTTGCCGACGCGGGCGCGGGCGCCGCGGTCCACGATCACCTGGCGGGTCGCCTGGACGCGGCCGCGCGAGTCCATGCAGGTGAGCGTCCAGCTCTCCTTCGTGCCGGTCTCGATGCGGGGGGTCGGCGAGCTGAAGGTGACGTTCCCGTCGAACCAGTCGTCCGGCGTGTTCATCACCTGGTCGTAGTTCACGACGTGCACCTTGTACTGCCCCGGCGGCGGGTCGAACAGCGCCGCGTCCTCCGTGGTGTCGCCGAAGGCCGCCGACTGGGTCACGATCTGGCCGTTCGGCCCGATCACGTAGATGTCCCAGTCGGTGTCCGGGCTGGACCACTCGATGTGCACCGTCATGCGCCCGTTGTCCACGCCGTCGTCGGGCCCCTCCACCGTGAACGGGATCTCCTCGACGGGGCCGCCCGGCGGGTAGCTCGTGTTCTCGGCCGGAACCCCGGGCGGGTTCGCCAGGTCGATGCGCGCCTGCGGCGGCCCGGTCGGGTCACGGCCGTAGCGGCCGGCCACGAGCGGGCGCGTGGACGGGTTCACGTGCCACGCGAACGTCGGCCCGCTCGTCTTCAGCTCGGAGCTGAGCGTGTCCGTGAACAGGATCGGGTCGCCGATCGAGTTGCCGAAGTCGTCCGCCCACACCGGCGAGGTCGCCGTCTGGAAGCTCTTCGACAGCTTCAGGGTCGAGCCGGCCGGCGCCGCGCCCTCGATCACCGAGTGGAGCGAGGCGTCCGCGGTGGCCTGGAGCATCGCGTAGTACGCCTCGCGGTTCCCGCCCTTTCCGGCGCCGACCGCCGGTGCAAGGCCCAGGTATTCCGCCTCGACGCCGATCGCGTAGGGCGGGTGGAAGTCCGTTCCCCCGATCTCGAACGTGAACGCGAAGCCGCCGGTGGACCAGAACGACCAGTCCTCCGTCGTGCCGGTCGTGTCGTAGAGCCCGAACCCGGGGTCGTTCGAGTAGCCGTTGTGCGCCGTCATGGACGCGCCGAGCGCCTTGTAGGCCGGCTCCTCGAGCGGGAAGCCGAAGTCCGCCACGCCCGGAGCGCGGAGGACGAGGTTCGAGTAGGTGTGGTTCGTGATCAGGTTCGTGACCTGGCGCGAGGACACCAGCTCGCGGACGTTCTGGATCTCCGGCTCGGAGAACGGCGCGTCGCCGCGGAAGGTGTCGTCGGACCAGTTGACGCTCGCCCCGCTGCCGCCCCAGAGCCCGCCGTAGTTGCGGTTCGGGTCGGTGCCGCGCAGGCGGCCGGCCTTGTTGTCGTCGCAGGTCCCGCTCGCGTACTTCTTCGGCGTGCTCGCGGACACGCGGCAGTTCTTGCGCTTCATCTCGTAGTCGAACAGCGAGAAGTCGCCGATCAGGGCGGCCTCGCGCGAGATGTTGAACCCGTCGGGGTTCACGATCGGCACCACGATGGTGCGGGTGTTCTGGAGCAGCTGCGTGGTGCGCGCGTCGCTCCCGTAGCTGCGAAGCAGGTCGTATGCGAACTCGATCGTGTGCTCGGACGACGGCCACTCGCGCGCGTGGTGCACGCCCATCATCAGGAAGACCGGCTTGCCGTCGGCCGTGTTCTGCGCGCCCGTCGAGATCTCGATCCCGTTCACGTCGCGGCCGAGCAGGCTGCGGTGGTTAAGGGTCACCGGCCGCGCGAGCGACGGGTACCGCATCGCGAGCGTCTTCAGCTCGAGGTCGTAGTCGGGCAGGCGCCGGTAGCTGTCGCGCCCGCTCGGGAGGCCGGACGCGGCCGCCGCGCGGGCGTGGCGCGCGTCGAGGCGGTGGTTGCGGCGCGTTCGCGCCGCGAGGTCGGCGACCCGCACCGTGTAGCGGAAGCCTGCGCGACGCAGCGTCCGCGCGTCGGCGCGGCCGTGCAGGAGCACCTCGAGCGAGTTCGCGTCGCCGTGCTCGGTGAGGTCGAGGCCGAGCGCCTGGAGCCGCGCCCTGTCGGCGCGCTTCGGCACGAGTACGTCGACGACCGGATATGCGGCGCGCCCTGTGCCTCGGGATGCTCGTGAAGTGGATCGAGACGCGTGCGCTCCCGGCGTCTCCGCGGAAGCGGCAGGCCTGCACGGTGAGGCGCTCGCCGCGCCGCACGAAGCCCGAGGCGAGCTCGTTGCCGCCGAACGACGCGGAGCCGGCCACCAGCCGCCCCTTCGCGCCGAACACGCCCAGGTCCCAGTCGCCCGCCGACTTCAGGCGCACGCTGACGAGGCCACGGGCGGGCGCCTTCGCGCGGACGACGTCGCGGCCGGAGGCCGACGACGCGAGGTCGCGGTGGCAGGACCGGGCGACGGCGCTTCCGGCGCTGACGGCCTGGCTGGCCTCGGCGACGGGCGCCATGACGGCCAGGGAGACGAGGAGTGCGCCGAGCAGCGGGCGCGAGCGGCGAAGCATGTGGAGAACGACCCTAAGCCCGGTCGGCCGCTTTTCGCAAGCGATCCGCGGCGGTTTAGAGGATTCCGGCAACCACGCTTGCGAGACCCGTGCAGATGACGAGGGTCAACACGACGGCCGAAAAGCGGGCGGTGTCCAGGCGGCGAAACGCCACCGCACCCAGGCCATAGCCCGCGACGACGCAGGCCAGGAGCGGACCCAGCGCACCCAGGTCGATGGTGTCGATCCCCTCGCTGGACACGATCACAGCGACGCCCGCGATGTCCAGGATGAGGAAGGCCGCGGCGAGCGTCGTCCGAAACTCGGGCGGCGGCACGCGCTGCGCCTCGAGCCAGAGCGCGAGCGGCGGCCCGTTGACGCTGATCGACGTGGTGAGCGCTCCGCTGAGCGCGCCCGCGACCCACGCCGGGAAGCGGACCGGGGCCGGATGCCAGAGCTGCCAGCCGGCCGCGGCGATCACGGCGACGCCCACGCCGACCTGGAGCGGCTCCTTCGAGAGCGCCGTGAGCAGCACCATCCCGGCGGCCAGGCCGGGTAGCGCTGGAACGAGCAGCCGCCCGAGCCCGTGGGTGGCCACGCGGCGGCTCTCCACCAGCACGAGCGTGCAGAGCGCCGCGCCCAGCAACAGCACGGCGGTCACCGCCTCCGCGGGCTCCATGACCACGAACAGTGCGGGCGACAGCACCAGCGCGAAGCCCAGGCCTGTCGCGGACTGAATGGCGGCACCGGCGAGCGCCGCCACGGCGGCGAGCGCCATCAGCCGACCGTTACGAGTTGCTTCGGGAAGCCGGTCAGGATCTCCGGCTCGCCGTCGGCGACGATCACGAGGTCCTCGATCCGGACCCCGACGCCGCCCGGCACGTACACGCCCGGCTCGACCGTGACCGCGTTCCCCGCCTCGAGCGATCCCTCGGCGGTCTTCCCGAGCCGCGGCGCCTCGTGGACCGCGAGCCCGACTCCGTGGCCGAGCCCGTGTCCGAACTGCTCCTCGTGCCCGGCGGCGTCGATCAGCTCGCGCGCCACGGCGTCGACGGCGCGGCAGTCGGCGCCGGCCCTGGCGGCGGCGAGGGAGTCGCCCTGCGCGCGCAGCACCAGCTCGTAGATCTCGAGCGCGTCGTCGCCGAGCGTGCCGGTGGCGAGCGTGCGCGTGCAGTCCGAGCAGTAGCCGTCCACGATCGCGCCCATGTCGATCACGACGAGCGTGTCGCGCGGAATCTCGACGTCGCGCGGCACCGCGTGCGGCAGGGCGCCGTGCGCGCCGGACGCCACGATCGGCGGGAACGACGGCCCGTCCGCGCCGGAGTCCTCCATGAAGCGGACCAGGTCGACCGCCACCTCGCGCTCGGTCCGCCCCACCAGCCCGCGCTCGTGGAGCGACTCGTACGCGGCGGTGGACAGCTCGGCGGCGGCGCGCATGGAGGCGACCTCCGACTCGTCCTTCACCGCTCGCAGCCGCTCCACCAGCCCACCCGCCGGCACAAGCTCGACGCCGTCGGGCGCCTTCTCGGCGAGCTTGCGGTGCGACGCGACGCTCAGGTCCTCGTCGTCGAAGCCGGCGCGGCCGCGGAGGCGCTTCGCAAGGTCGCCGAGCATGTCGCGGCCGGCGTCGATCCGCTCGAAGTCCGGCACCTGCTCGCGGGCCTGCTCCACGTAGCGGAAGTCGGTGAGGAAGAGCCGCTCCTCGGCGCTCACCAGGCAGGCCCCGTTGGTCCCGGTGAAGCCCGTGAGGTAGCGGACGTTCAGGAGGTTCGTCACGAGCAGCGAGTCCAGCTCGCGCTCGGTCAGCAGCGCGAGCAGCCGGTCCGCGCGAGCCGCGCTCACTGGAGGCGGGCCTTCAGCAGCTCGAGCGCCTCGTGGTACCCCTCCACACCCTTCCCCTGCACGCAGCCGATGCAGAGGTCGCGGATGACCGACGTGCGCCGCCATTCCTCTCGCTCGTCCACGTTCGACAGGTGGACCTCCACCGCGGGCAGCGCCGCCACCTCCAGCGCGTCGCGGATCGCGTACGAGTAGTGCGCCCAGGCTCCCGGGTTCAGGACCAGCCCGTCGGCGCTCTGCCCCGCCCGGTGCAGCGTCTCGCAGAAATGGCCCTCGTGGTTGGTCTGCGAGAAGCTCGGCTCCATCTCGAGCTCGCGCGCGAACGTCTTGATCTTCACCTCGAGCTCCGTGAGCGTCAGCCCGCCGTAGAGCTCGACGTTGCGGCGGCCGAGCACGTCGAAGTTCACGCCGTGCATCACCTCGATGCGATGCCTCACGCCGCATACACCTCTTCGACGGCCGCGCGCAGCTCGCCGGGGTCGACCTGATGTCCTGGGCTCACGTCTCCTGGGGCTTCCACGAGGACGAACGGTACCCGCCCGCCGCTGCGCTTTTTGTCGCGCTCCACGAGCTCGAGCACGTCCTCGACCGGGGCGCCCGTGAAGGAGAGCGGCAGCCCGCGGGCGCGCAGCAGCTCGGCCACCTCGCCGCGGAGCGGCTCGCGGCCCGAGAGCCGGAGCGCCACGAGCAGCCCGATCGCGACGGCCTCGCCGTGCCGGTAGCGGGTGTAGCCGGTGGCGGCCTCGATCGCGTGGCCGACCGTGTGGCCCAGGTTCAGCACCTGCCGGCGGCCCTCGTCGCGTTCGTCCTCGGCGACCACCGCGAGCTTCGTGCGCACGCAGCCGAGGATCACGGCGGCGTCCACGTCGCCGCCCTGGCGCACGCGCGACCAGAGCGGCCCGCCCGCGATCAGCGCCGTCTTCACCACCTCGGGGTAGCCCGCGGCGAGCTCCTCGGGGGGCAGCGTGTCGAGTGCCGCCGGGTCGCATATGACCGCCGAGGGCTGGTGGAACGCGCCGGCGTAGTTCTTGCCCTCCGGCAGGTCGACTCCGGTCTTCCCGCCGTAGGCCGAATCCACCTGCGCGACCAGCGTGGTCGGCACCTGGACGTGCCGCATCCCGCGCTGGTACACGGCCGCGCAGAAGCCGGCGAGGTCGCCCACCACGCCTCCACCCACCGCGACCAGGATGTCGCCGCGCTCCGCCCCCGCCTGGGCGAGGGCGCGCAGCACGAACTCGGCGCCGTGGATCGACTTGTGCTCCTCCCCCGGCATCGCGACGATCCGCTCGTCGCCCTCGAACGGCTGGGCGCGCGCCACGTTCTCGTCGGTCACGACCATCCGCCGGCCGTCCGCAGGGTGGAAGAAGCCGGCCTCGATCAGCCCGCGCCCGAGGAAGACCGGGTACTCGCCCGACGAGCTGGCCGCCCAGACGAGCCGCGTGCCGGGGGGCGCGGCCTCCAGGGCCCGCAGCGCCGGCAGCGCCCGCCGGAGCGCCTCGCGGTCGCACGGCGGCACGAGCACGTCCGCCACCGACTCGTACTGTGCGACGCGGTCGCCGTGGAGCTGCGCGAAGCGGCCCTGGTCGCGCGCCAGCGGGCGGCCCTTGCCGGACGCCCGCCGCCAGGCCTCGCCCGGCTCGACCTCGAGGTGGACCACGGTGTGCCGGGCGAGCGCCTCGCGCACGCGCTCCGAGCCCACCGCTCCGCCCCCGAGCGCCACCACGCTCGCGTCCTCCCTCGAGAGCAGCTCGAGCACGAGCTCCTCCTCGCGCGCGCGAAAGGCGTGTTCGCCCTCGCGGTCGAAGAACGACTCGACCGGCTCGCCGAGCCGCCGCTCGAGCTCGCGGTCCGAGTCGAGCGGCTCGGCGCCGAGCTCGGCCGCCAGCGAGCGGGCGCCGGTGGACTTCCCCGCCCCCATGAAGCCGACCAGTACGAGGGCTATGCGCGCCTCCAGCCGATGCGCTGCTCGTATGCCCCGAGCGCCGCCCGCACATCGTCGATGTGGTCGCCGCCGAGCTTCTCGCGATAGGCCGCGGCGAGCACCAGCGCCACCATCGCCTCGCCCACGACGGCGGCGGCGGGGACCGTGCAGGAGTCCGTGCGCTCGCGGAGCGCCTGCGCCGGCTCCTTCGTCTCCGTGTCCACCGAGCGGAGCGGCTTCGTGAGCGTGGGGAGCGGCTTCATGGCTCCGACCACGACGACCGGATCGCCCGTCGTCATGCCGCCCTCGATGCCGCCGGCGCGGTTCGTCTCGCGGTTGTAGCCGCGCTCGTCCGACCAGAAGATCTCGTCGTGGGCCTGGGAGCCCACGCGCTCCGCCAGGGCGAAGCCGTCGCCGATCCCCACGCCTTTCAGCGCCTGGATCGACACGATCGCCTGCGCGAGCCGCCCGTCGAGGCGCTGCTCCCACGAGACGTGCGAGCCGATGCCGGGCACGAGCCCGAACGCGATCACCTCGAACTCTCCGCCGAGCGACTCGTTCGCCTTCCGGGCGGCGTCGATCTCGGCGACCATCGCCTCGCTCGCGCCGGCGTCGAGCGAGCGCACGGGCGACTCGTCCACGCCGTCGAAGTCGCCGGAGGTGAGCGCGTCGCGCACCGGCGCCGTGACGGTCCCGATCCGCGTCACGTGCGAGCGGACCTCCACGCCGAGCGCGCGCAGGAAGGTCTTTGCCAGCGCGCCCGCCGCCACCCTGGCGGCGGTTTCGCGGGCGGATGCGCGCTCGAGCACGTTGCGTACGTCCGTGTGGCCGAACTTCTGGATCCCGGCCAGGTCGGCGTGCCCCGGCCGCGGGAGGTGCACCTCCTCCACCTCGGCCTCGACCGGCCACGGGTTCATCCGCTCCTCCCAGTTCTGGTAGTCGCGGTTCTCGATCCACATGGCCACCGGGCTGCCGAGGGTCCGCCCGTGGCGAACGCCCGCCGTCACGGTGGCGCGGTCCTTCTCGATCTTCATGCGGCCGCCGCGGCCATGGCCGAGCTGGCGCCTCGCGAGGTCGGAGTCGATGTCGAGAGGCCGAAGCTCGAGGCCCGCGGGAAGCCCCTCGACGATGGCGGTGAGCCCCGGTCCGTGGGACTCCCCGGCGGTTACGAACCGGAAAGACATGACGCCCACACCCTACAAACGAGGGTGCGGGCGCCAGGTTGGAGGAGGGAACTGCTGGGAGGGCTGCTTAGGTCTGCGGGATGTAGGGCGGGCAGCTGCGCGAGTTCATGTCCGGCGCGCAGGGGTTGAACGGGTTGATCGCGTTGTCGTAGGCCCCGAACGTGATCGTCGGGATCGCGCCGGGATCCTTGCCGCACCAGGCGGGCTGCCCGTTGCCGTCCAGGTCGGCGACGACCTCGTACAGCTCGGTGATGTTGTTGTAGTCGTCGGCGTCCTGATCGTCCTCGCCGTCGAGCAGCGTGTCGCCGTCCACGTCCGGGTCCGCCAGGTCGAGATCGGCGAACGGACGCTGGTTGAACTCGCCGGGCCGCTGCAGGGGATCGGGCCCGCAGTAGGACCTCTTCGCCCAGGGCTCGATCGTGCGGAAGTCGACCTTCCAGTAGCCGGGCCAGAAGCTGGCGTAGCCGGGGCCGCGCGCCGCCTCGAGGTAGTTCGAGAGGCCGTCGGCGTCCGCATCCCGCTCGTCGTCGCGGTACTGGCCCGAGTCGCCGAAGTAGATCCCGCTGAAGTTGTAGCTCGCGGGGAACGGCTGCGTCGGGTTCGCAAGGCCGTAGTCGGCCGAGCGGAAGGCCGGCGCGGGCGGGACGTCGCTCGCGCGGCTGAACTTCGTGCCGTCGCTGTAGCCGAGCGCGGACTCGAGGCCGACGCCGAGGCGAGCCGTGTCCAGGTTGCTACCGGTGTAGCGCCAGGCGCGGTACTCCTCGAGCGTCGTGAGGCCGTCGCCGTCGAAGTCGACGTTGCTGAAGCTGATACCTGCCGGCGCGCCGTCACTGGGATCGAGCGCGTTCGGGAACGGACGCTTGCCGGGGTAGGGCACAGCCTTGACGTTCAGGTCCTTCGCGGACCAGAACTCCCAGCCGTCCGTCATCTGGTCGGCGTCGGTGTCCGCGAGGCAGGGGTCGGTACCGATTGACAGCTCGAGGCTGTTCGCCAGCAGGTCGTTGTCGTGATCCGAATCGTCGTCGCAGATCGCGACGCCACCGCCGGGACCACCGCCGCCGGGACCGTCGCCGTCACCCGCGGCCGTGACGACCGGCGAGAGGCGCTTGGGAGTGAACTTGGAGAACTTGCCGGCGAGCACGCGCAGCTTGAGCCGCGTGGGCTCCTGGCGGCTGTTCGCCACCTTGAGGAGACGCGAGACCGACGCGGGCACGGTCACGACGAGCCTGCGGGTCGTCGCCCGGCGCGGCTTCGCGAATGCGGTGCGGCCGTCCGACGCGCGGAAGATCACGGTGTTCTTGTTGCGCGTGGACTTGAACCGGCGCCCCGTGATGGTGAGCGAGCCGCCGACGCTGATGCGCATCGGCTGAACGCGGGTGATCTGAGGCACTGTGGCCGTCGCGGCATCCTTCGCGGGCGCAGCGGACGCAGCCGCCGGTAGCACCAGGAGAGCGGCGGCGACAAGCGTGAGGCAGGTGATGACGAAGCGTCGCATGTCTCTCCCTATCGGCTGTCTGAGTCGTTTGCGGAATTCTCGAGCCGATCACTGGCCACGACGACCAGGTCGGCCAGGATCGGCGGGACGAAACGGCGGTGCGGTCCCACTGACGCATTGGCCTTGGCGCCCTTGGCGCTCTTGGCGGACGTGTCCACCTTCACCTTGCGGATCTCGTCGATCTTGAGGGTGTAGGTGTCCCCGTCCTCCTCGGTGAAGACGTACTCGGCGCCTGCGCCGATGTAGGCGAACGCGCACTCCTCGGCGCTCGGCTTGCAGCGGCCCTCGCCGGCAGCCTCGAGCGTCGAGTCCACGAGGAACACCGCGTCGGCGCCCTTGGCCGTGACGCCCATGAAGATCAGGAGCGGCGCGGACTCGTTCGGCAGCATGTCGAGCTGCTCGAGGCCCTTGAGGCGCCGGGTGTGGCCGTTCGCGCTGAAGGTGACGTCGACGACGTACTTGTAGACGGTCGTCGTCGTGGTGGTGCCGCCGCCGCCGGTGCCGGGCGGAGTGACGCCGGGCACGTCGCCGCCAACGCCGCCGCCGAGCGAGCCGCCGTCGAGCGACGTGTCGCCGCCCGCGGTGCCGCCGGGGGTCCCGGCAGCGTCGCCGGGCCCGGCCGCGCCGGCCAGGACGTCGTCCTTCTTGATGGCGCCCTTGGGCGGCTTGAAGGGATTGTCCGGGTCGAACACGCCGAGCGTGGAGCCCTTGCCGACCTCGTCGTCGCCGAGCTTGACCTTCGTCAGCGCGGCGAGCGCGTCACGGTCGGACTGCTTCATGCCGGCGCCGGCCACCGGTGCGGGACCGGGGCTCTTCGGCGGGCTTCGCGAGCAGCACGGGGACCGCCACCAGGGCGAGCAGAAGGACCACGGCGACCGGAGCCAGGCGCTTCTGGCGCAGGTCATGCCAGAGATCGAGGAGGAAGATCTTCATGGTCAGTCCTTAGGGGGTCGCTGCGGCGGTCGGGGCAGGGGTCGCGGCGGGAGCCGTTCCGTCGGCCGGAGCCGGCGCCGCGGCGGGCGTGGTGGTCGGAGCGGGACCCGCGGGGGTCGCTCCGGCGGTCGCGCCCTGGCCCAGCGGCGAGAGGTAGACCGTCGCCGTGAGCTCCGCCTTGATGCGCGGGAAGATCGTGGGGTCGCTGGTGAAGTTGATCCCCTCGATCGTCACGAGGCGGCCGTTCACGACCACGCTGTTGTTCGCGACGTGGACGAACCGCTTCACGTCGTGGAAGAAGTCCGCGAGGTTGAAGAAGTTGCCGATGAAGCTGAGCTCCAGCGGCACGGTCTCGAGACCGCCCGAGGTGACCATCTGCGTGCCGTCGGTGGCCGGCGTGCCGGCCGCGCCGCCCACGGGGAGGCCCCCGCCGGTGGAGGTGGCCGTCGTCGCGTCCACACCCGACTGCTGGGCGGCCGCATTTGCCTGGTCCGAGGTCGCGGCGGCGCCGTTGGCAGCCTCCGTGGCGGCGCCGGGAGCGCTCTGCGCGGCCTCGCCACCGGCCGCGACCGGGGTCGCGGGCGTACCGGGGGCGGCCGGGGCAGCCGGGGTCGCGGGCGTGCCGCTGCCGGTCTGGTCCGCGGGCGGCGTGACGCTTGCCACGGGTGCGGCGACGGCCGGAGCCGTGCGCTCGCCCTGGGCGATCCTCGTGAAGGTGATGCCGGTGCCCTCGGCGGCGCGGTCGAGCTGCACGAGCAGGCTCGGCATGTCCACACGCGCGGGGATTGCCTTGCCGAGGCGCACGATCTCGCCGTAGTCCGCCGCGAAGTTGGTCTTGCTGCCGTTCGCCTGGGCGGCGAGGGCACGCGCCGACTTCAGGCGCTGCTGCTGCTCCGTCAATTCCTTCTTGGCGGATGCGGCCTCCTCGCGCTTCGGCGAGAACAGGAGGAACCAGTAGGCCACGATCACGAGCACCGGCACGATCGCCAGGAGGATCTTGCGGTCGCGGTCAGACATGCTGCTCACGATCCACCTCCGAGCGATACGGGCACGCGGTTCGTCCCGCGCGGCGCCTCGACCGGAGCGGCCGGCGCAAAGGTCACGGTCACGTCAAACTTGTAGAGCGAGCCGCAGCTGTCCGTGGTCACGTCGAGGACGCCCTGCTCGCGCAGCGACTCGTTGAGCTCGACGTCGGTCACGCGGTGCATCGAGCGCAGGCGTACGAGGATCTTGGCGACCTCGGACTGCTTCGGCGTGCAGCCGACGAACGTCGCCTGCGGGCCGGACGGGGCCGCTGCCGGGTCGACCGCGAGGGCGGCGGCATCGGCGGGATCGCCGAGCACCGAGGCCTCCGTCGTCTGGAGCCAGCTGCCGCTGGGCATGACACGCGAGATCTCGCGCATGAGGCGCTCCCAGTCGAAGCGCGTCTCGGCGGCGAGCACGACGGCCCCGAGGCGCTGCTCCTTGATGGAGGCGAAGTCTGTGTAGGAGTCGAGCGCGGAGACCTGCTTCTCGAGGGCGGCGGCCTTCTGCTTGGCGTCCTTGGCCTTCGCGGTGTTCTCGTTCACGCTGTTCGAGGTCACGACAAAGGCCACGGCCATCACGAGCAGCACGACCAGGACGCCGAGCACGACGTACGCGCTACCGGCGTTCTCACCGCTCGGCTTCGCGCGGCGCTGGTCCGAGGGGATCAGGTTTACGGCCTTCATGCGGCCTTCCCCATCGCGAGCCCGGCGGCCACGGTCAGCCTGTGCGGGTCCTCGCTCGAGTCGAGCGCGGACCGGTCGAGGACGCCAAGGGGCGCCGCGACCATCGTCGGCATGCCAAGGTGCACACCCAGGCTCTCGACGAGCTGCTCGTCGGCGGAGCCGGGGCCGGAGAGGACGACCTCGCCGACCGGCTTCGCCTGCGGCTGGGTCATGTAGTAGTCGATCGAAAGGCGAACCTCGTCGGCCAGGCGGGCGGCGGCGTCCTCCTCGTCCCAGACCGCTGACAGCGGCCGGGTGAAGAAGCACGCGGAGCCGACGGCGATGGCGAGGTTGCTCACGCCGCCGAGGTGGCAGTACACGCGGGCGCTGTCCTCCGGCGTCTCGCCCGCGGCGACGGCGAGCGTGCGGACGAGCGCGAAGGCGTCGAGGTCGACGCCCTCCGGCTTGAGGCCGGCCTGCTTGGCCGCTGCGAGAAGCGCCTCGATCATCGAGCGCCGGGCCGCCACGAGCACGACCTGCATGCGCGGGCTTCCGTCGGGCGCCTCGGTGTAGCCGGCAATCTGATGGTCGAGCACGGCCTCGTCGAGCGGCATCGCGATGGCCTCGGCCGCCTGAAAGCGAACCGCTGCGTCGCGCTGCTTCTCGTCCTCGATGCGCGGCAGCTCGACCACGCGGACGACGATCTGCTGGTTCGCGACACCGAGCCGGACGTTCTTGGGGAGCCCGGTCTCGGCGATGAAGTTCTTGAGCGCCTCAGCCAGGCCGTCGCGGTTCACGACCTCGCCGTCGGCGACGAGGCCGACCGGCAGCTCGAGGCTCACGCCGCGCACGACGCGACCGCTCTCGACCTGGGCGGCGGCAAGGTAGCGGCCGTCGATATCCAGACCGACGGAGCCACCAGAGGAGTTCTTGCGGAGGGACATCATGGGCGTACGGAAGGGGTATCGGCTCGCGGCTGGACACCCTTAACGCCCGTCCGAAAATGTCCAGAGTTGCTGGACGCTCCCTGGACGACTCGGCGGCTATTCGAGGAAGTTCGTCTCGTAGACGTCGATCAGCTCGTGCCCGGCAAGCACGCCCACGATGCCCCCGAGCGCAAGGAAGACGCCGAACGGGACCGCCTTCTTGCGGCCCGCGGCACCCTCACGCGCGATGATGAAGAGACCGACGACGCTGCCGGACAGGAACGCCGTCAGCATCGCCGGGATCACCGAGAGCCCGAGGTAGAGGCCCATGGCGCCGGCCAGCTTCACGTCGCCCATCCCCATCCCGCGCGGGTAGGCGATCACGGCCACCAGCAGGAACGCGAACGCTCCAGCGCCGGCGATCAGGTTCTCGACCAGGTCGTCCTGGTCCACGAGCAGCGTTGCGATCACGCCGTAGGCGGCCAGCGGGTAGACGATCTTGTTGGGGAGCAGCTTGTGGTCGAAGTCGATCGCCGCGAGCGCTATCAGCGCCGCCACGAACGGCAGCTCCAGCACCAGGTCGTTGTCGAAGCCGCGGACCGCGACGACAGCGGCGAAGGCGAGCGCCGTGGCGAGCTCCACAAGCGGGTAGCGGGGCGAGATCGGCGCGTCGCAGTTCCGGCAGCGCCCTCGCAGCACCAGCCACGAGACCACCGGGACGTTGTCGTACGGCTTCACGGGCGCGCCGCACTCCGGGCAGCGCGAGCCGGGGCTCACGAGCGACTCGCCGAGTGGCACGCGGTGTGCCACGACGTTCAGGAAGCTGCCGATCACGGCGCCGAACAGGCCCGCGACGACCACCTCGACTGCGGAGGCCTCCATCGCGCGCGGAAGCTAGCGTCGTCGCCGGTCGGCTAGTTGTCGGCCGGGACGATCTCGCGCCAGGTGTTCTGGACGACGCCGGCCGTACCGACGGCCTTGATGTCGCTGAACGAGAAGGCGTTGTAGACGATGTTGTCGCCGCTCGAGCCGGCGTACACGCCGCCGGCCCCGTCGACGAGGACGCCGCCGCGGACCGCCGCGGTGCCCGAGGTCTCCACCATCCGCTCGGAGTTCGAGTTGTCCAGGTTCGCGTTGTAGATGACGCCCCAGAACTCGATGTTGCCGCCGAAGTCCACGGTGCCCCGCTCGAGGATGTAGAGGCCGGGGTTCGTCGACGTGTTGCAGCACTTCGTGCCACCGGGCGCGGCCGGCGCGCTGTTCGTGTAGCGGCACGTGCCCGCGTTCTTCACATAGACGACGTCGCCGTTCGGGTTCGACGGGCAGCCTTCGTACCAGGTGCCGTTCGCCTTCGCCACGTCCTCCAGAGCCGCGAGCTCGTCGCCGCCGATGGCGGTCGCGCTCGGATAGCTGAGCTGGTAGTTCCCCGGGGGCTGGAGCTGCGGGCCCTTCGTGGGATTCAGGTCGACGCAGGCCGACTGGGGCGGCAGGCTGCAACGCACGGCGATGCCCAGCGAGCCCGTGGAGTTCACGAGCGGACGGCCGCCGTGACCGCCGGAGTTCTTGCCGTGCAGGTAGCCCGAGAGCACCGCGTACTGCGGGAAGGACACGATCCGGTCCTCGATCTTGACCCAGGCGACGATCGCGCGCTTGTGCCCGCGCACGACGGCCTCGGACCTGACCCACACGTGCCGGTTGTTGTTCGCGTCGTAGCGCGGCCAGGTCGTGTCGGAGAGGAAGTCGTCCTTCCAGAACGTGACGACGTTCCCGCTGGCGTCGGCGTCGTCGAGCACGTCCGTCTTCCAGGTGGTGTCGGCGCCGAAGTCGACCTGTGATGCGTCGCCGCTGTAGCTCTGCATCAGGGTCGTGGTCGACGGGCAGAAGAAGCTGGTGCCCGCGCCGGGGCAGCCCGTGGCCGGATACGGGTTCGTCGCGGTGCCCGTGCCACGGCGGCCGAGGATGAAGGTCTGGGCCGAGAGCGAGGCCTCCGCGAGGTTGAACGTCGACTCACGCTCGCGCTCGATGCGCGACTGCTTGGTCTGGGTGTCGACGGTCGACGCGACCGCGATTCCCACGCTCAGCATGATCGACATGAGCAGGATTGCGGTCACGAGGACGTTTCCACGCTCCGCTGCGAGCTTCTTCTTCATGGGCAGATGACTCCAGGTCCGTTCGCGCACACGGTTCTCGTGTCCGAGGTTGTGGGAAGCGTCGCGTCCCTAACGACGAGGTACATCTGGCGGAAGCCGGCGGCCGGGGGCACGTACGTGAACACGATCCCCTCGCCCACCTTCTCGGGGCCAAGCGGTGCATCGGCATCCCACCATTCGAAGGTGAGCGCCTTCTCCTCGGGGTCCGTGGACTCCGACGCGTTCAGGAAGACGCCGCCACCGGGCATCGAGACCGCGCTGAACACGGCCGTGGGTGCGCGGTTCTGGTTGCGCAGGTAGACCGACGTCTGAAGATCGACCTCGGCGGGCAGCCTGTTGGGGGTCGTGTCGACGTAGATCTGACTGCTCACCTCGGTGATCTCGTCGTGCGCCACCGCGTTGTAGGTGAACACCGGACGGGTGCCGTTGACGACGTCGGTGGCCACCGAGAGCGTCGAGTTCCAGCCCGTTGTGACTCCGCACGCCCCACCCGGGATCGCCGGCGGCGCGGCCGTCTTCCAGGTCTGGATCTGCCGGAAGATGATCTTGCTCGTGGTGTTGAGGCAGAAGCGGACGCGCATCGTGTTCTGCACGTTCAGGCTGTCCAGGTCCTTGGTCTTGCCCTCGGACTGGAAGATGATGTCCTGCGGCAGGGCCACGTCCACCGCCATCGGGACCTCGAGGGCGGGGCTGGCGAGGTTCCGGAGGTCGCGCGCCATCAGGTCCAGCGCGCGGCGAGCGCCGTCCTGCGCCTCGTTCAGGTCCTGGTTGTTGCGCGCGTTGCGCTCGAAGGTGTTGAACGCCGTGAGCGTGCTCCCCAGGATGATGAGCATCAGCACGCACACCAGCAGGAGCTCGACGAGCGTCATGCCGTCCTCGCCGCGCAGCATGCCGGTGGTCATGGCGCGGTCACCCCGGCGCTCGGGCCCGACTCGCCGAAGCCGTTGTCCACGGCCGTCACGTAGTAGGTGTGAGAGCTCCCGTCGGGCGCGTACTCGAGCCACGCCAGGAGGCCGCCGCTCGCGTCCGGGAAGAAGTCGTCCCACCGGTTCGCGTACGCGGTGCCGTCACGGTAGATGCGGTACGAGGCCACCGTGCCGTCCGCATCGACGGACGGCAGCCAGCGCACGACGATCTGGCCGTTCGGGGCGGGGTCACCGTCCGGTGCGAGGCAGCCAGGCTGGCCGCCGAGGCAGGTCGTGACGCCCTGGGGCACGGTCGGCAGGCTGTTGCCGCCGCTTGCGCCCACCGTGGCCGCCACGCTCTTCGTACCCTCGCGCAGGGCGCCGCTCGCGAGCGTGTCCACTCCCGACCACGCGGTAGTACAGCGGCCCGGTCGCAGGCGCCGTCTCGTCCACGCACCAGTCCTTGGTCGTGACGCTCGGGTCCGGCGCGGCGGGGTCGGGGCAGGTGACCACGGTGCCAAGCACGGCCGGGTCGGTGCTGCGATAGACGCGGTACCCGACGACGTCGCACTCGGGGTTCGGCGACCAGCGCACGTCGACGCGGTCGCCGGAGCCGTTGCGGCCGGCCGTGACGTCGACCGGCGCATACGGCTCGCGCCGGTTGAGCACGACGCTGAGGATGCGCGGCGCACCGGCGCGGCCCTCGGCGTCGAAGCCGTCGGCCTGGATCGAGTACTTGCAGTCGTAATAGATCGGGTTGCCGTCGGCGTCGTCGAAGTCCCACTGGAAGTCCCAGTTGGTCGGGCCTCCGTTCGCCTTCCCCTGCGAGTCGCCGTTCACGGACCAGGTGAGGTCCGCAGCGGAGGTGGACGTGACGGCCGCGAACCTCGCGAACGGAATCAGGCTGGCGGAGCTGCCCTCGATCCGGACCTCGTCGGTGCCGCTCGACGCCGGCGAGGTCATCGTGAGGCCGGTCACGCTCGGGCCGAGGCCGCCGACCGGGTTGATGATCGAGGAGGTCTGGGTGACGCTGTGCCTGGTTGCGCGCGTCGACCACTCGAGGAGCACGCGGACGCGCTTGTAGTCGTCCGGGTTGCGGTCACGCGGCGCGACGGGCGGCCCGGCGCTGTCGGCGCAGAAGAGCACGCCCGGCGGCCGGGCGCCGAGGTCGTCCTTGTCGTCGTCCAGCGAGCAGACGGTGAGCGTCATCTCGTAGCTGGATGCCGCGGCTCTGGATCGTGTAGCCCGTGGTGGAAGGCTTCGAGTCCGCCAGCGCGGGCCGGCTGTCGAGGGCAGCCTCGAGGGTGCCCTGGGTGAGGTCGCGGTAGCGAATCGAGCGCGACACCTCGATCACCGAGCGGGCGATCGCCGTGCCGCCCTCGCGGGCCTTGGTCTTCGACGTGACCGCGTTCGCGCCGTCCACGAGCGTCACCACGCCGAGCACTCCGACGAGGAGGATCATCATGGCGACCAGGACCTCGATCAGCGTGAATCCGTCCTGGGCAGTGGGGCGAGCGCGAGAAGCCATTGAGACTGGTAGTCGGCTTCGCGTGTGCGCGGCTAGAGGGGGCCATCTGCCTATGGCCATAGGGCCGATGGCGGATCCGCTACCGGTGTGCAAGATCGCCCCCAGAACGACGAAGGGCGGGCCCGAAGGCCCGCCCCTGGTCGAATGCGACTGGCGAACTACTTACCAGGCACCAGCGTTACAGCCACCGCCGCCACCGGCCGGCGTGCAGGTCTTGCTGGTTCCCGCCGCCGTCTTGGCGTACGTGAACGTGTGACCGGACTTGGACGTGCCGACGATCGTGTAGCCCGTCGTGCTCTGAGCCGAGATGACCATCGACGCGAGCGGCAGGCCGCTGCTGGCGATGTCGGTCTGAGTGGCGTCACAGCCGACGTAGGTCTCGGCAGTGGTGAAGCAGGACTCCATGTGCGAAACGAGGTTACGCACGTTCGACTTGGCCTCGGAGTCCTGACCCTTCTGACGCTGACCAAGGAACGCCGGCAGCGCGATGGCCGCCAGGATGCCGATGATCAGAATGACGACGAGCAGCTCGATGAGGGTAAAGCCCTCCTGCCCGTTGTGAATGCGCTCGCGAAGCTTCCGCAGCATATTTGTCTCCTCCTTGAAGGTGACGGTTTTGGTCTGGTGCCAGTTGCCGCGGATAGCCGCCTGTGTGAACCGTGGTGGCAGCTCGGCCCGCTCCTTCCGGGAACTTGTCCCTTGGAGAGCTCCGGAGCTTTGCGTCCCCGCCTCGCGACGGGTTTGCCTTTACACCGTGGCTCTGGCCTATGGGCGTAGATCGGCTTTCGCGGGGAGAACCTTTACTCCGACATCCCCATTGCCTAGGCCAAATGTCCACCAAATACCATCCATGCGGTGCATCTCAGGCGGGCACTCATGCTGTTCGCGATCGTTCTCGCCCTGGCCGCGCTCGTCGCGTCGCTGTCGAGGCCGCTGGAGCAGCGCCGAGACGATTCGGAATCCAGCGGGCCGCGCGAGCCGCAGCAGCCCACCGTGGCCCCCCGGCCGGCCCCTGAGCCGGTCTCGGCGATCTCGTTCGAGGCGGCCGACAACGAGTCCATGAGGTTGCGGGCGGGCGCCGCCGCGACGCTCGAGGTGGCGGTGGACGAGGCGGGCAGCGTGGAGGTCCCCGACATGGGCCTGAGCGCCGCGGCGGACCGCCTCACGCCGGCGCGCTTCGACGTCCTGGCGAGCCGTCCCGGCCGCTACGAGCTGCTCTTCACCCCCGCGGACGGCGACCGCGCGGTGCCGGCCGGAAGGCTGGTCGTCACATCCTCCGGATGAGTGTGCTGCTCACGGCGACCGCGCTGCTCGTGGCAGGGTGCTCGGACGACAGCGAGCCTGCCGAGCCTCGCAAGCAGCGCCCCAGCTCAGAGGCCGCGCTCCCCGAACGGCCTGGGCCCCGAGCGCGCTGCCCCACGGACCTCGCCGGCTGCCGCACCGCGTCCGGCCGCATAGTTCATGTCGAGCGCGTCGACCCGGACGGCGACGGCGACGCGCACTTCGTGCTCGCCTCGCGCGAGGCCGTCACAGCACCCGGGATCTCTGTCATCGACGTGCGGAGCGACCTGCGCCCCCACCCCCTCCCCGGTCCGGGCGCCCGGCTGAGCGCGGCCGGCCGGGTGCAGGTCGGCAGCTACGGGCAGCGCCAGATCGAGGCCGTGGCGGTGGAGGTCGCACGGTGAGCAAACGGCTCGCCACCATCGGCGTCTACGGCTTCACGTCCGAGGACTTCCTCCGCACGCTGCGCGACGCGGACGTGCGGCTGCTGCTCGACGTGCGCCAGCGCCGCGGCGTGCGCGGGCCCGAGTACGCCTGGGCGAACGCGAAGCGGCTTCAGGCGGCGCTGGACGATGCCGGCATCGCCTACCGCCACCACCCCGAGCTGGCGCCCACGACGGAGCTGAGGCAGCTCCAGTACGCCGAGGACGACCGCCAGGGCGTGGGCAAGCGCTCACGCGCCGAGCTGGCGCCCGCCTACCGCGAGCGCTACCTCACCGAGATCCTCGACAACGCGGACCTCGACGCCGTGACCGCCTCGCTGCCCCCGGCGGGCGCCGCGGCTCTCCTGTGCGTGGAGCGCGACCCCGAGGCCTGCCACCGCTCCCTGGTGGCCGAGCGCCTCGCAGCGGACCACGGCGTGAGCGTCACGCACCTGCGTCCCTCGTGAGGGTTTGCGTCATCGCCGGGTCCGTGACACGGCGTGTGCCATGGCGGCCACGGCGAGCAGGCTGCCGACGGCGGCCCCGATTGCCGGCTGATCGACGGCGTAACCGATGCTGAACGCCGCCGATACCACGGCCGTCGCCTGAGCGGCCGCCATCACCGCCGTGTCTCGCCACTCGTCCAAGAGCGCGGGTTCCTCGGCATGTCCCTCGGCTGAAGCCGTGCGCCGGATGGCTAGAAGCAGCCAGATCAAGACGGCGGGCCTGAGGACGTTCGCCAGGTTCTGGACGGTGTTCCCCGCGGCGAGGTTGCCCATCTCGACGATGTCGATGACGTGCGTGATCGTCGCTCCGCCGGCGACGATCGTCACGGCGATCACGGTGGCGTCTCGGAACCCATCACGGCGGTTCATCGCCAGAATGCCGAGCGTTCCGAGCGCCAGGTTCGTGAAGGCGACCTCGGTCTGGAACGGATTGCCCGGAGGCCAGCCAATCGACTCGGCGACCTCATCGGCCAGGAAGGCGTGCGCGAAGAACCCGCCGATTCCGGCGCCCGCCACGCCGACCGCCAGCACGTAGAGGAAGAACACCTCATACCGCTGCGCCTGATGTCGGACCCGCTCGTCGAGCCAGACGTGCGCCGCCGCCAGCACGAGCGGCAGGACGCCGAACAGGAAGACACGAACGGCTACGACGCTCATCGCAGCCTGCAGAGTGCCGGATACGGCGCGTCGGGATCGGGCACGGTCGTAGGATCTAGCTGTGGAGGTTGCTGGCGTGGAAGCGCTGCTTGACCCCGTCGCGTTGGACGGAGGCGAGGCGTCGCCTTCGCCGGCTGGGCCCGTCTCCGCCGAGGAGGCGGCCGCGTTCCCCGCACCGCCGATGGTGCCGCTTCCCCGGCCGGTGCAGGTCCTTCGCTTCA
Source organism: uncultured Thermoleophilaceae bacterium (assembly GCA_963786845.1). Taxonomy (GTDB): domain Bacteria; phylum Actinomycetota; class Thermoleophilia; order Solirubrobacterales; family Thermoleophilaceae; genus JACVRW01. The sequence goes on along the minus strand of CAWBAP010000015.1, from coordinate 16,463 downwards.
ACCAGCGCCAGATCGAGTTCGTCTTCAAGGCTCGGCGCGCCCTGGGCGAGGTCTGGCGCATGCGCGCCTACCGCGACGAGGACGTCGTCACGAGCCACCCCGACCACGTCCGGTCGCTGTTCACCGCCAGTGCGGAGGATGCGCCCTCGATCACCGGTGAGTCGCCGCTGCGCCCGATCGTCGGGCCGAACTCGGTGCTGACGGCGATCGGCCCGCGCCACATGCGCCAGCGCAAGTTGCTGTTGCCGGCCTTCCACGGCGAGATGATCGAGCGCTACTCGGAGATGATCTCGGACGCCGCCGAGCGCGAGGTCGATCGCTGGCCGATCGGTGAGCCGCTGGCCCTGGCACCGCGCATGCAGGCCATCACGCTCGACGTGATCATGGCCGGAATCTTTGGCATAGAAGGCCAGCCCGCGCGCGGCACGCCCGAGCAACGCCTGCGCAGTGCCGTGCGCACGCTCGTCAACCTCTCCACCTGGAAGATCGCCCAGCTCGGCGAGCTGCTCAACATCGGTAGCGACGAGCCCGTCGGGCCGACCAAGCTGGCGCTGTCGTTCCTCGACCGGCCGACCTACCGGGTGATCGCCGAGCGCCGCGAAGCCGCCGACCTCGGCGAGCGGCGCGACATCCTGTCGATGCTGCTCCAGGCGACGACCGAGGACGGGGAGACGCTGAGCGACCAGGAGGTGCGTGACGAGCTGCTCACGCTCGTCCTCGCCGGGCACGAGACGACCGCCAACTCGCTCGCCTGGACCTGGGAGCGCCTGGTTCGCTTCCCCGAGGCCCACGACCGGCTGCGCGAGGCCGTGCGCTCCGGCGACGGGGCCGGCGAGGTGGAGCGGGTCATCCAGGAGGCCATGCGCTCGCGACCGGTGATTCCGATGATCGGCCGCCGCGTCACGGTGCCCTGGCGATTGGGCGAGTACGCCGTGCCGGCGAACACGCCGGTGCTCATGAGCATCCTGCTCATCCACCACCGCGAGGACCTCTACCCCGACCCGTTCGCCTTCCGGCCCGAGCGCTGGGAGGACCGCAAGCCCGGCACCTACGAATGGATCCCGTTCGGCGGCGGCATCCGCCGCTGCCTGGGAGCGGCCCTCGCGATGGCGGAGCAGCGCGTCGTGCTCGAGACGATGGCCCGCCGCCTCGACCTCGTGGCCGCCGACCCCGAGCCCGAGCGCGCCGTGCACCGCAACGTCACGATGATCCCGTCGCAGGGCGCGCAGGTGGTCGTGCGCTCGCGCGTCCGCTAACCGGGCGCGGCCGCCAGCGCGAACGGGCTGCCCTCGGAGTCCCGGCACACGGCCCACCGATCGCCGGGATGGATGATCGAGCCGCCGAGCTCGTGGACGCGCTCGAGTGTCGCGGCCAGGTCGCTCACGGTGAAGTAGGGCAGGGAGGCGGTGTCGCCGGGGCCCGGTCCACGCTCGTGGACTCCGAGGCGAAGGTCGTCGGCGTCGGTCTCCCACCCGGATCCGGCAGCGGCGGGCCGCGGCGCGAGGGTGACCCCGAGAACTCCGTGCCAGAACCGCCGGGCGCGATCGGGGTCGTCGGCCGGAAACTCGATCAGCGGCGCGGGCATGGACGCAGTATGCCCGGCGAGTATCTTCGCCCCGTGTCACAGGATCAGCGCACCCGACAGGGCTACCTGCTGCTGGCCGACATCTCGGGCTACACGGCGTTCCTCGCCGGCACCGAGCTCGAGCACGCCAACGCCATCGTCCATGAGCTGACCACGCTCATCCGCGAGCGGCTCTCGCCTCCGATGCGCTTCGTGAAGCTCGAAGGCGACGCTGTCTTCTGCTACGCGGACGAGACATCGTTCGAGGAGGGTGAGCGGCTCATCGAGCTGATCGAGAGCTGCTATTTCGACTTCTCCAACCGCCTGCTGGACATGGAGCGCGGGACAACCTGCCGCTGCGCCGCGTGCGCGTCGATCGGCTCGCTCGACCTGAAGTTCGTCGCCCACTACGGCACCTATGTGGTCGATTCCGACGGCGACCGGGAGGATCTCGCTGGACCGGACGTCATCCTCGTCCACCGCCTGCTGAAGAACACCGTCGGCGACGGCGGCGGGCCGCAGGCCTACGCCTTCCTGACGGACCCCTGCCTGCAGCGCATGCCCCCGTCGTTCGACCTGCCCTCGCACAGCGAAACCTACGAGTCGTTCGGCGAGACGACGGGCGGCGTGCACGACCTCGAGCCGGTCACTGCCCGGATGCGCGAAGCCCGCCGCGTCTACATCGGCTCGGAGGATGCCGACGCGGAGATCAGCTTTGGCGAGCATCCGTATCCGCCCGCCGTTGTCTGGCAGTACTTCGTCGATCCCGAGAAGCGGTTGCGCTGGCAGCCGCTGCAGACCGCGGTCAAGAACCAGCCCAACCAGCAGGGAAGGCTCGGGCCGGGAGCCTCGAGCCATTGCGCCCACGGCGTCGGCGGCGATGTGCTGCGCGAATACCTCGACTGGCGCCCGTACAGCTACTTCACCAACCGCTTCACGCCCCTGGGTCGCGGGCCGCTCTTCTTCCCCAGCATCGAGACCTTCGAGTTCACCCCCACCGACGCCGGAACGATGGTCCACTACAGGTTTCGACTCGAGGACTGCGGACCGCTGACGCGGCTCCGGCTCCTGATCGTCGGGCCCGGCGCTCGCAGGATGCTGAGCCGGTCAGGAAAAACGCTCGGGAGGATCCTCGACGAGGACGCCACCGAACGCTAGCTAGCGCGTTGCGGCGGCCGCGGCTTCGTCGAGGTGGTCGTCGCCCCAGAAGAGCTCGTCGCCTCTCGCGACGGTGGGGATGCCGGTTACCCCGCGTGCGAGCGCCTGTTCGGTGTTGCTCTTGAGCCGTTCCTTGATCTCCGGCCGTTCGATCCCATTCCTGACCTCGTCCGGCTCGAGTCCCACGTCGCGCGCGGCCGCGACCACGTTGTCGAGCTCGGCCAGCGAGCGGCTCTCGACAAAGGACTTCCGAAAGGCGGCGCGCGAGAACTCGCGTAGGCACCCCCGCTCGTCGGCCACCAGGGCCGCCCGCAGCGGGACCAGCGACCATGTCTCCACCGGCCAGGCCTCAGGAGGTGCGAACGGCGGCAGGCCCCGATCCCCGGCGCGCTGGGCAATCTCCGCCACGATCGGCGCCGGGTCGAGTTGTTCCAGCCGGCGTTCCAGCTGACCGAGCTTGCTGAGGACAATCGCGAACGCGATCGGCTTCCACTCGGCATCCGGGATCAGGTCGCCGATGCGCTCGGCCGCCAGATACGCGTAGGGCGAGTTGAAGTCGTAATAGAAGACGACAGGGGCGTTCACAGACAGGTGACGCTAGCCGGTCACGGTGTAGGTTGTGCTCACCGGCGACCGAAGGGAGGATCCATGTATGCGCGCGTCGTCAGGTTCACGGACGTCGATCCCGATCACCTGGCCGGGCGCTTGGAAGGATCGAGGCTGGGGCACCGCCCGTGGACATCCCCGCCAAGGGCATCCAGATCCTCCATGACCAGGACCAGCGCACCGCGGTCGTGATCCAGCTCTTCGAAACCGCCGACGACATGGCGGCGGCCGAGGCCCCGCTGGACGCGATGGATCCGGGGGACACGCCCGGGACGCGCGCCTCGGTCGACCGCTGCGAGATCAAGGCCGAGCTGGGCGCCTGATAGGCCGCCCGATCGCGCAGACCGCGGGGACCGGGCGTAGGTCCTCGACCAGCACCCTGTCGACGGAGAAGCCGCCCTCGCGCAACCGCCAGCGTCAGGGAGTGCGCCACGGTGAACGACGTGATGATCCGGGCCGTACTCCGTACACTCCCGCCGACGATCAATAAACTGAAGAGAAAGAGCAGATGGTCATACCCCGTGACAATATGTTCAACTCCAAGGAGCACAAATTGGCGGAAGGATGGGGCAGACGAGGCTACCACCGGGGTATGATGCAGTTCGACACTGGCCTGTTCGGCATCCAGGATGCGTGCGAGTAGAGGCCGTTCCTGGGCATCACGTACTGACAGGTACTGGCGATGCCCACGCGCCAGACGCGCCAGGATGGGCGCTGTCACGCGCAGCCGCTCCTCAGTCAGCGGTGGGAACTGGAGCCACACGTGTAGCGCGTCGCTCTGGTCGAGTGCCACCGTAGTGAGTTGTGCCGTGCGCTCCAGTCCGGCACTGCTCAGGGTCAACAGGTCTGGCACCAGGGCAGCGAGGTGCGCACGAGCGGTCGCGAGTTCTTCAGCCGTGACGGTCCCGTCACGGTTCGCATCGAGTGGCACGAGCGTGTCGATTTCGCGTCGAGCAAAGGTCAGGTGGGCCGTCACCTGGTTATCCATGAGACGCAGGATCGCGGCGCTGAGACCGGGGTCATGCGCCTGCACCGCCGCTCCGAAGCTACAGAATACGCTCCACATGACAGCCGCGAGGAGCACGTAGTAACGAGCCATAGCCATCTCCCTCGGCAACACCCAGGGCAGGCGGAGCGCCTGCCCTGCTGTATGTCAGTATCTATCAACGTCAGAACTAGGGATGACGATGCCGACGCCCATTTTGCGGCGTTGACTCATACGGGAAGACCTTGTTAAACGCCATGTCATTACGGTCCACGCCGTCCCCCACGGGGCCCTGGATCATTGGTGGGATCACCCGCAAGTCGCTGATCAGGGCCGTGACAGCAATGTCCACCACATCATCCCCAAAGCGCCGGCCGTTTGGCCAGCCACCAGGGATCAGCCCACCGTTGTTAAATGGGTCTTGAATCTGGCTCTGTAACAGGTCCCCGCCAAAGATGCTCAAGCGCGAGAAGCCGGCATCGTCCGGGTTGGTGGGATGGCTGGGTCCGCCGCCAGCGAACCGCACGCCAGGAGTCGAGAGATCCACTTTAATCAGGTCGGGGATGTAGATCGCCGCAATATCCGTACGACCAGTTTCGATACACGGATTCAGACCCGTGCCTGGGATCACCAGGGCATTGATCAACCGGCACAACTCCGGACGCGCGGCATACTTGCGAAAGAGCTGGCGATCCCTGGGTGGGCTGGTACGACTATAGAGATCTTTATCCATAATTGCCACTAAGCCTTCATTGAACAGCGGATTGCCCTGGCGCGCCACCTGGACAAAGCTCCCGGCGATGAGGTCGTCGGTCTCACTGCCGAGCTTGCCCGACAATACCGTGACCTTGCGGCGGCTGGTAGTGCCATAGACTCCAGCAATTTGCTGATCGTCGCCCAGCTCACTGAGGGGAATGTTCAGGGCCATGAGGTGCAGGTTAAAACCGCCTTGCGAATCTCTGCCCAGGCGAGCGCAAGCGCAACAGATCGAAGATGGACTGGATGTCAGCATAGAACCCGTCGTCACGCTGCCCGGCAAAGGCGACATAGCCGTTGCTCAGCGTCGCGATCGCTTGCCGGGTGTATTTATCCAGTTGGGCGGCGGTCGCTACACCGTCCCTGGCCAGTTGCTCTCCGTTGTTCCCCTGATTATAGAATGGAGTGGCGTTGCCTTGATTATTGGGGGGCACCACTCCCCGGCCTAACACCGTGCGTTGCCCCGTGCGGTTATCGACTTTGGTAACGCTATAACGCTGCGTGAGGTTCTGGTTCGCATCATCAACGTCATTGATGACCCCGAGGTATGACTGCAGAATGGTCTGCGGATTCTTCAATGTCGTGTTGAACTTGAACTGATAGCTCAACGTCTTGCGTCCGGCAGCCACATCGTCGCCGAGGGCCACATGAATCTCATACAGGACGTTATCATCAAAGTTGTACTTGTTGGGGCCAATACCCGGCTCCTGGTGCGGATAGACCCCCAGGGCGACGACAAGGCTTTTCTCAGTGCCATCTTGATCCACAAAGGCGTACACGTCCGTGGTGTTCGCTGCCGGATCAAGGGTAATCAACGGGGCATCCATGTGGCTCGAGGCTAACGCTGGCGGACTACTTACCGGAGCCAACAGCAAGGACGCGGCGGTAGCCCCAACCAACAACTTGTGTAACAGGGTCTGCATATATCCTCTCCTTAATGCATGATAAAGCACTGGCGTAGGGGGACTACTGGACAGCCAGCGCCGTACGCGGTGTCTGCACCTGTGCAGACACCTGGGTCAGGTGCTCGCGTTCTGACGGCAAGAGCATCTGTTGTATGGCCATTGCCCTGGCACACCAGTGGGTCGCTGCCTCAGGCTGTCCCACGGCTGCCGCAATGACGCCAGCGTGATAGAACAAGCGCGCCTCCTGGGTTCCGACCGCCAGCGCGCGCTCACTGACGGTCCGAGCTTCGTGATATCTACCAATGGCGTAGAGGGTCCACGCGTACGCATCAAGCGTAAACACATCGGCACGCGTGACCAGTTCCTCTTCTGCCAGCCGCAGGGCGGTATCAAGGTGTTGCTGGGTGGAAGCGAGATACAGCACAAACGTGCGCCGATCATTCACGGCACCAGATTGCAGCACAGTGGCGGCGATGGACTGCGCCTCCGCGGCGCGCTTTGCCGCGTGCAAGGCTTCTATCAGGCCCCATTGATACTCTGGTAATGGGTTACGTTGCGCAGCACGCAGCAAGGGGGCCACGGCATCCTGGGCTTGCCCCTCTGCCAGCAGCATCCGACCGCGCAACAGCAGGGCTGGCGGATAGTCAGGCTGCCTGGCCAGGGCTGCGGCAAGGTATTGCACCGCCGGCGCTCCCTGCCCGGCTTGCCAGGCGTAGAGCGCCAGACGCACCTCAGCCCAGGCAGCAGCTTCAGGATCGTGGAAGCTCCCGCCCCCGGTGACCAGCTGCATCAGGGCAATGGCGCCAGTGAGATCGCCCGTGAGCCAGCGTACGTGCGCCGCGCGGCTATACGCCTGTGGACCCGGCTTCTGATCCATCATGTGTTGATAGGCCTCAACAGCTTCAGGCAGTTTGCCTTGCTCCATCAACACATCGCCCAACAAGCCGTAGTCAAACCACCAGCCACGCTGAGCGACTACCTGCCGCGCCAGCCCCTCGGCCTCGGCAAAGCGATGCATCTGATGCAAAACATGGCCGCGTAACAACAGTGTCTCAGCGCTATCAGGTTGCTGCGCGCCCAGACACAGGGCACTTTGCTCTGCCAGGGTATAGAACCCCGGATCAAAACTGCTGCGCGCTTTGGCAACAAAGGCCCACCCCAGGCGTTCGAGGTGGGCACCGGCGTCCACCGTGGCCTGGCGCACGGCTTCTTGGCGGCGGATGATGTCCTGGTCGACGCGTGCAGTGCCCACATGCGGCGTGAGTGCGACCGCGCACGGCGTCACAGAAGGCGCGGGAGTGGCTGGCACTGTCTCTCCGGACGAGGTCGTCGCGGCAGTGGAGGGGGTGTCGCTGCGACAACCAGCCAGCCATGTGAGGGTCAGCAGTGTGCCTGCCATACAGAGAAGAACAGATCTGTGCCTACGCATACCTCATCCCTCCATTACAGGGCGATTGCGAGCCATGACGTTTCGGTTGTGTCGTTGGGTATTACGTGGGCAAGGAGAACAATGGATCTGTCCAACGGGAAGATTTTTTCCGTCATCAAAATCACCGTCGATACCTACGGCCCTCCTCGCCATGGGACCAGTATCGCCATGGCAGATCAGCTTGACCAGCCAGGCACGAATGCGGTACGATACGCACCCTCGGCGCAACTCGATAGGTTCAGTGCAGCAGAAGCTATGGCAATATCAATAACTTGAGGGTGCAGGTATGAAAGCGATTCGTATCCATACGTTCGGTGAGCCGGAGGTCATGCAGCTCGAGGAGGTCCCAGATCCACAACCCGGCCCGGTCAGGTCGTGGTGCGGGTGCATGCTGTCGGGGTCAATCCGGTCGAAACCTATGTACGGTCGGGAATTTACCCTAAACCCCCGACGCCCTACACGCCGGGCAACGATGGGGCTGGGGTTATCGAGGCCGTAGGTCCGGATGTCAACAGCGTGGCGGTTGGCGATCGGGTCTATATCGCCGGCTCGATCAGTGGCACGTATGCCGAAAATCCCTGTGCTCTGCCAAGCGTGTGTATCCACTCCCTCTCGGCCTCATTCGCCCAGGGAGCGGCCATGAATGTGGCCTATGGCACGGCGTATCACGCCCTGTTCCAGCGTGCGCACGGGATCCCGGTGAGAACTGTCCTGGTCCACGGCGCCAGCGGTGGCGTGGGCATCGCGGCAGTGCAACTCGCCCGCGCCGCTGGTATGACGGTCATTGGCACGGCGGGGACGGACAGCGGCCGGCAACTCGTGCTCGAACAGGGGGCGCATCACGCGCTGGATCACACACGCTGCCAGGCTATCTGGAGCAGGTGCTGACCCTCACCTCAGGCCGTGGCGTTGACGTGATTCTGGAGATGCTGGCCAATGTGAATTTGGGCAATGACTTGAATGTGCTGGCCCGTGGTGGTCGAGTCGCCGCCATCGGCAACCGGGGTCCTGGCAATCAGGGTACCGCCACCATCAATCCCCGCGCTATCATGAGTCGCGATGCGGCGATTCTCGGCGTAGCCTCGGGGCAGCGTCTGAGCCGAGGTGATGAGCATGCATGCCGCCCTGGCTGCCGGGCTCGCCACCGGCGCACTGCGGCCGGTCATCGGCCAGGAGTTTCCGCTCGCCGAGGCCGCCAGGGCGCACCATGCGGTCATCGAGTCACGAGCCTATGGCAAGATCGTGTTGATTCCCTAACGAGACCCCCCTCTCGCACGGGGAGAGGCAGGGGGCCTGAAGCCCACCTCTCGATCAGTCCCTGACAACCCTCACCTGCCTATGCTTCCGGAGGGTGAGGCCCGTTCTGTCCAGGCACTTGACCTAGCGCCCAAGCCCGTCTGAGGAGGGCTATCGATGAAATTCGGTCTGCACTCCGTGAACCTCCACTCCTGCGGCTACCCGGATAACGGCAGCACGGCTGGCCCGGGCCGCAGAGGCCGCAGGATTCGAATCGCTATGGGTAGCCGATCATGTGGTGCTGCCAGATCCGCCCATGCCCCAACGCCCGATGGCCCCTGACTATGCGCCTGCTCGATCCTATTGTGATGTTGACGTTTCTACGCGGCGCATACCACGCGCATCCGCCTGGGCACGGGCGTCATCGTGCTTGCCCCAACGCCAGCCCTTAGTTCTGGCCAAGCAACTGGCTACGTCTGGACGTGCTGTCCAATGGTCGGCTCATGTTTGGCCTTGGGGTCGGCTGGTGTGAGCCGGAGTTTCAGGCTCTCGGCGTGCCGTTTGAACACCGTGGGCAGACGGGGAGATGAATACCTCGCGGCTATGCGCGCCATCTGGACGCAGAGAAGCCAGCCTATCAGGGCCGTTACGTGAGCTTTGCCGGAGTGCAAGCTCAGCCGCAACCGGTGCAGCGGCCCACGCCACCGATCATCGTTGGCGGTCGCGCCCCCGCGGCTTTCCGCCGTGCCGTGGAGCATGGCCACGGCTGGTATGGGTTCGGGCTGGATGTCGAGCAGGCCGCGCAGGATATCGAGGCGCTGCGCAAGGCTGAGCAACGCTACCGCGCCCGACCGACCTCGGTAGGCTGGAAATCAGCATCACTCCACCGGGCTACGATATGGACCGGGACACGTGGAGCGCTACGCCGCGGTCGGCGTCGATCGACTTGTGCTGCGTCCGCAGCCGACGCTTGATGGGGAGGGTTTAGAGAAATTCATTGCGACGACGGCGCAGACACTGACCATACGGTGACGCTGCTCAGCCCCTCAGCCCGGTTAAAATTCTATGGTGCTAGCAGGCACGTGTGACAAATGGAAGTCTGTGGGTATACGTTGGAGGAGAACGCATGGCCGCTATCGAAACTGCCCGCTTATACCTCAGGCGTCTGCAAGCCACCGACCTGGACGCCTACTATCAGCGCATCTACGCCGACCCGGACGTGATGCGCACCCTGTCAGGACGTAATCCCATATCCAGAGTCGAGTTCGACACGCGCGTCCCTACCGTCATGGTGGAGCACTGGACCAGGCATCGCTTTGGTCCGTGGGTCGTGATCTATAAGCCAGACAACCAGCTCATTGGCCATTGCGGTCTACGCTACTGGCCGGACTCATCGGCAGTCGAAGTGCTCTATGCCCTCGACAGACGCTACTGGGGTAAAGGCCTGGCGACCGAAGGCGCGGTGCCAGCTTACGCTACGGCTTTGAGTCATCTCCATCTGGAACGCATTATTGCCGCAGCCATGGTAGAGAATCAGGCCTCACGGCGCGTCCTCGAGAAGATCGGCATGCGGTACGAGAGCACATTTCAGTTTCGTGGACTCGACGCCACCAGCTATAGCCTCTCACGCATAGACTATCACATGGGTGACGCACCATATCAGCTAATTGTATTCGACAGATCTGCGCTCACGCCTCTGAGGCTGGCTCCCCATGCAATGGTTCGCTGGTGAGCGGTTCCCCCGTTAAAGCAGCATAGATGAGACGATACTCCCGAGCCACTCGATGGGAGAGACACTCGCATGCCGCCCGGACCTGCCAAAATTCCTCGGCGACTGCGTCGTACACCTGCGCAGTCTCGTGCCGGGCGGCAGCCCAGGTCTTATAGGCGTCGTGGTCACCGTCGTCGGCGAGCTCTCGACCACGGAAATGTTCCTGTGCTGTATGCCAGGCATGATGCGCCAGCCACCCCTGGAGCGTTGTACACGGCACCCGATGCAGAGTCGTACGTCCTTCTTGCGGCCCCGCTTTGAGCAATGCTGCCCGTATCCTCAGCCAACGCTGATGTCGCATGGTGTCTTCTTTCCGTGTGCGAGTGATGACCGTGGTGCTATCGCGCACCAAGCCTACTCCCTCGTGGCGATTTCCGCCAGAGGTTTTCACGTGACTTCCCGCAGAGTAGCCCCCTAGGTTACCTTTCCGCTAGACAGCCCGCAGCCAGGCGAGTATTCTAGGGTACAAACACCCCTATAGAGGGAGGTGTCGCAGTGCGTTACCTTGCGTGTGAATGGCGCGATTTGTAAGGTCGACGCCGAGCCTGGGACACCGTTGCTGTGGGACCTCGGCAACAACCCCGGCCTGAAGGACACCAGGTACGGCTGTGATATCGTGCAATGCAGCGCCTGTACAGTCTATGTAGTATGATAGCTCCAGCCGGTGATGGCCTACTCTACGGTGGCCTGGAAGCTGGTGGCACCAGATGCGTCTGTGCCGTGGGCACAGACCCTGGGACTTGTACACCGGCGCACACAGTTTGCGACCACCACACCAGCACAGACCATTGAACGCGCCGTGGCCTTTTTTGCGCCGTATGGCTCTGACCTCACGGCGCTGGGCATCGCCTCGTTCGGGCCGCTCGATTGCCGTCCGCTGTCCCCCTCTTATGGTTATATCACCTCAACACCAAAGCCCGGGTGGGCTTCCACCGACCTCGCCGGCACGCTCAGTCGGGCCCTGAACGTGCCGGTAGCTTTTGATACCGACGTGAACGCCGCCATGCTCGGCGAACACCGCTGGGGGGCAGCGCAGGGACTCGACACCTGCCTCTATGTGACGGTGGGGACTGGTATCGGAGGGGGCGCCATGGTCAATGGGCGCCTCCTGCACGGCCTGCTGCACCCGGAAATGGGACACATCCGCATTCCACACGACCGTGGAGTGGATCCGTTTCCCGGCCTGTGTCCGTACCATGGTGATTGTCTGGAGGGGCTGACCTCCGGTCCGGCCCTGGCAGCGCGCTGGGGCCAGTCGGCTGATACCCTGCCTGCAGCCATCCCGCCTGGTCGTTGGCAGCTCGTTATCTCGCCCTGGGGCTGGTGACGTTTATCTGCATCCTCATGCCACAGCGCATTATCATGGGAGGGGGTGTCATGCACCAGGAACATATCTTGCCACGTTTGCGATCTGAGGTGCGACAATTGCTCAACGACTACATCCAGGTCCCAGAACTCTTTGATCAGCTTGATGACTACATCGTGTCGCCCGCACTTGGAGACCAGGCCGGGGTACTCGGCGCCATCGCGCTAGCGTACACTGTCGGGTCGCAGTAAGCTCCATATCTCTGGCTCTGAGCGACCCGGATTCTACGGCGTGCCGCATAGGCATGCTCTCGCGTCTGTAGAACAGCAATCGTGAGTACACGTCAACAATGAAAGGAAGCGTATGACACGGTACGTTCCTGCTGTATGCCTCTGTCTAATGCTGCTGTGGGGGGGTACAGGATGTGCATCGAAGCACGGTGAGTCTTCAGCCCTGTCAGAGCGTGGATATAGGGTGTCCTTACACATCTCTGACACCCTGATCTGGCTTAATGTCCCAGACCCGCGCCGCTTACCACAAACTGCCGAGGTCATCGTGCGTGTCCGTGATGCGCAGGATCAGCCCGTTGATGGGATGGTGGTGACGTTCTCCGTAGAGCCGTCCTGGACGCAGTATGCGTCCTTCACCCCTACGGATGCGCCCACACGCAATGGGGAAGCGCGGGCCGTCTTTCAACCCGGTACTACTGGTGTGGTTCCCATCATAGCCCGTATAGACCATGTCACGCTCAGAGCTACCATCACAGTGGCGAGTCGCCCCGGTACTGGGGATGGCGGTTCGTGAGAGGACGGTAGAGTCGCCGCTCCAGGGATCGGCTGTCAGCCAGAATAAACAGTTGTGTAGAAGCGCAGCGCGCTCCCAGAGAGGGTTGCCACATGACCCGCGGCACGCTCCTTGTCACAGAGTCACAGACGAGGCGGGCGGGCGATGGGAGGGAGACCAGGGCGCCGACAGCCACGAGGGCAGCGGTGAACGCCATGGCAGGCTCGGCAGGACGAGGATCGGGGATGTAGTCAACGCCGGGGTGCCCCAACCGCAAGAGCGCCTCGGTGGAGAGAGGTTGCCGTCCTGGCGGGCCAACGGTCGCCATGGGCAGCCCTGGCATGCAAACGGCCAATCATGCACGTGCACGAGCTATTTTTGTCCTCATGTTGCTGCAAAGGCACCCAGGAGGTCGGGTTGGTTCCTGGGCTTTGTGGCCCGCCGGGAATTGCTGGTAAAGCGTCACTTTTTTTCTTGCCTATGTTATCTCAAAGGGATCCTGTACTATGCTATCAGCAAAAAGGGAGCCCATTACTTATTTCTAACAATTCGTTACCTTTTCAGCGAAGCAGAAACCGATGAATGATATAAGTACAATCTGGTAGAATGTTAATTTTTTCTTGACCAGGGAAGTTGAGACTTGTATTCTATGAATACTACTCAGATAGACTTCTTGGATAGACTTCAGTTCCGTGGCTCTCGTGTGGAAGAGAGCTCTCGCGACAGACTTTGTGTATTATGAGGGATGCAACGGTAGGCAGGAGGCGTAGTACAGAAGAGGTACCTGGCTGACCGAGGTAGCTATAAGCGCTCGAAATACGACGGGCTGGTGATTTTGCTCTGACAAGTCGCCATCACCAGCCCTATCAAGCCCGAGGACTGTCCCTCATGGCCTGTGGTAGTTTAGTGCACATTAATAGCCGATTGCAAGTCTTTTCTTTCAGACAGATGGGAGAAGGCGCCAGCGGATCTCACCTACGGGCCGTAGGCTGGGGGAGTTCGCGGGCGCCTTTTTTTGTTGGCGGGTCTGCCGCTGGAGTAGCCCCATGATGTGAATCCCTCCGCGAGGGCTAGGCTGCGCTGCCATGATCATAAAAAGAGAGATACCTGGCTGACTGAGGTAGTTATAGGCGCTCGAAATACGACGGGCTGGTGATTTTGCTCTGACAAGTCGCCATCACCAGCCCTATCAAGCCCGAGGACTGTCCCTTATGGCCTGTGGTAGTTTGGTGCACGCTAGTGGCCGATTGCAAGTCTTTTCTTTCAGACAGATGAGAGAAGGCGCCAGTGGAGCTCACCTACGGGCCGTAGGCCGGGGGAGTCCGCGGGCGCCTTTTTTTGTTGGCGGGTCTGCCGCTGGAGTAGCCCCATGATGTGAATCCTTCCGCGAGGGCTGGGCTGCGCGGCTATGGCCATAAGCTGTCAGGCTCGTCCGTAGAGACCTTGCAGTAGAGAGGAGCAGCAAAGCGTGGTGGCGTCCCAGCGCTGCTATAGGACTAGGATTGTCTGGTGCGCCTCTTGTGGCGGCAGTGGCAAGCATACAACAAAGTCTGTAACTGAGAGGGCGAAGCTATGTTCTCAGTTCTTTGCATGCAGATCAATCCCGCCGTATAGTGGCATCGCCGTCTCCTCATCGGGCTAGGCGTCAGTTGCCATATCGCCTATGCCACCTGACTGTAGCGCTCGATTGAGGAGCCTTCTCTATAGATTATCAGGTTGCTATCCTACAGCAACACTTAGGCAAACGCGCTTTCTAACACAAAGATGTATGGTTGTGTAAAAGGCCATATGCCTTTGTCATTTACGACCGGAAACTTGCGATTTTACACGTGCAAATTCGGGCTTACTTATACTTAAATGTTGCCTGAAAAGCTTCCGTAGTTCCTAAAGACACAGAAAAACAATAGATTCCAAGGAGTCATGGCTTCCGAGACCTGAAAATAGCGAGGATAGGCACAATCCACCTCCCGGTTGCGTATCCACGCGCTGATCTCGCGTCGTTGAGACGTCCATCTCCACAACGTTTTCGGATCACCGGGAGGCTGACACCTGTATACCACACCTCCCATCTTGTGCAAAGATGGCTCGCCCCCTCGGCTGCTCGGCGCTAGAGTATCCGCCTCTATCCACAGCGCCAGCGCGACACCGGGGAGGCCACATGCGAGCACAGACGGTGCAGACTTGGATCGCCCGTCATATCGTCGTCCGTCGACGTCTTGAGCACGTCTGCACGAGTTACCTCTTGTTTTTGATGGTCGTGACCACGAAACATTCTCTTGAGGAAGCCGCCCGGTTTTCCGGACTGCACAAATCCCAATTCTCGAAGATGTTGAAAGCGCATAGCCCTGTCGCAGTCGCTACGCTGGAGAGGCTCTCCAAGCAACAAGCCAAGCAAGTTGCCCGAGTCCGACAAAAGTTGCGAGAGCTACCCTGGAAGATTGCGATCATCGTGGATAGTACGCTCCAACATCGCGCGAGTCTGCATCCAGAAAACGCCAAAACGTTCAATCATGGGCAAGGATTTGTCGTTGGGCATCAGTGGACCAATATCGTGTTGCTCCTCCAGGACATGCTGATTCCGCTTCGTCCCATCCCGTTCTATAGCCAGCGCTACTGCCGGGAGCGGAAGCTGGAGTATCGAACCGAGCATGACCTCGTTGTCGAGTACATCCAGCAGTTACAGCTGGAAGAGTATATCGGCTCCTATGATCCGCGTGAGGTGGTTGTCCTCACGGACAGCGGCTACGATAATAAAAAGATCCAGAATGCCATCGCCGCCAAGCAGTGGCATTTCATTATCGCTCTGGGGAAAACCCGCAGTGTGAAGTCGGCAATGCGCGCTCTCACCACGCCCAAGGCGAAGCAGTGGTCGCATGTTGCCACGTTCTTTCGCAATCACCGCTGGCTCAAGTGGCAAACCATTCGTATCCCGACGAATGGGACAAAACGGAAGCGAATGGAGTTTCGCACCCGAGACACGATTGGATATCTGCGCTATGTGGGTCAAGTCCAATTGGTGTGCTCAGAGCCTCGAAGACGACCGGAGGGTCGCCGCAAGTATTTCGCCTGCAATGACATGCGAGTAACGGCACGCCAAATTATTCTCGGATATCGGCTCCGCTGGGCGATTGAGCTGTTTCATAAAACGGTCAAGCAGCACCTAGGCTTTGAGGATGTCGCCACGAGTGGATTTGACTCGGTGATGTCGCATGTCCACTGGGTGTATTGCGCCTACATTTTGCTCTCCATGTCGCCACCTGGGGTGTCTGCGGCTGCCCAGAGTCTGGGGGACAAACAGCGTCAGCTCCAACAACTCCTTGCCAACCAAGAGAAGCGTCGTGTCCTCCAGCAGTTGACCCAGATTGGCGGAGTGCAACGTTATACGGATAAGCTGCGACAGGCTCTCGCAGATGCCTGATGCCTTGGCAGCGTGACTTTATGCGGCTTACAGGAACTCCATGGCGCCGTTGGAGCAACATTTAAGTTATACGATGAGCCGCACAGGAGAGACGGGAGATCCCTCCAAGGGAAAGCTTCTTCTCCTGCTAATCCAAAGCCTGCTAGTATGCGACGGCTCTTTCCTGCCAAAGGACCTGCGAGTACCTGTGTGGAAGGCTCACCAAAGCAATACGCATATACGTATGTATGTGCCTTCATGCGTTCGCTTAGGACATTAATTGTGAATTAAGGTTATATGATCATGAGCGATTTTTCATCCCGATATCAAGAAAGAAAATTAGAGAAATATCAAGGTACTAACTACGTTATCATTCCAAATGAGGAAAATAATCAAGGGACAGATCTGCGTAAGTATCTAGATGTATTAAGACGAAGGAAGAAATGGATTATTTTCCCTTTTATCATAATCATAATTATTGGAATACTGAGTGCTTCTACAGAAAAACCTACATACACTTCTACTGTTACTCTCTTAATAGAGGACGTTAATCCCAGGGTTATACCT
>CAWBAP010000014.1:0-65564 GCA_963786845.1 uncultured Thermoleophilaceae bacterium | reverse complement strand
CGGTCCGCGCGCCTGGCTCTGGCTCATGGACGGCGCAATCCTCGACTGGCTGGACCACAGGGACATTGTCTCGCACCGAGCTGCACGACTCCTGCTCGGCTCACTTGGCCGGCGCGGTGATGGCAGCAGGCGCGGCGATCTGCTCAGCGCGGCGGCGTCCCTCCGCCCAGCGCTCCTCGCCGCCCTCGATCTCCTTCTTCCAGATCGGCGCCTCGGCCTTCACGCGGTCGATGATCTCGCGCGCGCCGGCGAACGCCTCGCCGCGGTGCGGCGCCGACACCGCCACGATCACGCTCGGCTCCGAGAGCGGCACGTCGCCCACGCGGTGCTCCACCGCCGCCGCGCAGAGGCCGTGCCTCTCGAGCGCCTCCTCCGCGATCGCCGCCATGCGCTCCTCCGCCATCTCGGCGTAGGCCTCGTACTCGAGCCGCTCCACCTCGCGCGTCACGCCCGAGAAGGTGACGACCGCGCCGGCGCGCGGGTCGCGCACCCGCGCGGCCAGCGCGTCGAGCGACAGCGGCTCGGCGCTCACGCGCACCCACGGCGCGGCCGCGGTCGAGCCGCCGCTCACCGGCGGGATCAGGGCGAGCTCGTCGCCCGGCGTCGAGCACCTGCTCGCCGTCGGCGTACTCGCGGTTCACGGCCATCACGAGCGGGATGCCGTCGGCGAGCGCCGGCGAGCGGCTCGCTCGCGAGCGCGTCGCTCACGCGCGCGCCCTCGGGCAGCTCCAGCGTGAGCTCCGGCGCGCCGGCGCGCTCGCGCAGCATCGCGAACAGGCGAACGGTGACCTCCACCCGCCAGATGCTACGCCGGGGCCGCGCGCCCGCCCGGCATCGCCTCGCGCCAGCACGCGCGCCGCCACCACTCCGCCGATCGCGCCGAACAGGTGGCCCTGCCAGGAGATGCCCCGCGCGGCTCGAGGCCGCCCAGCAGCGCCCCGCCCCAGATCACCACCACGACGAGGCCGATCGCGATCTGGCCCGGGCGCCGGTTGAACCAGCCGCGCGCGATCAGGTAGGTCGCGTAGCCGAACACCACGCCGCTCGCGCCGACGTGGATCGTCCCTCCGGCGCGACCAGCCAGGTCCCGAGCCCGCTCACCAGCGCCACGATCACGAACACGCCGAGCAGCCGGCGCGCGCCCTCGAGCGCGATCAGGACCCCCATGACCACGAACGGGATCGTGTTCGCGAGCAGGTGCGCCGAAGCCGACGTGCAGGAACGGCGCGGTGACGACGCCGTCGAGCCCGTCACGTCGCGCGCCTCGATCCCGTACTGGTCGAGCTGGTGGTCGACGATCACGTCCACTACCTCGACCACCCACATCAGCGCCACCAGCGCGAGCAGGATCTTTGCGGCGTCGCTCACCGGGCGTGGAACCGTATCCTTGGCGCGCCCATGGCCACGACGCCCGACCAGAAGCCCAGCATCGCGCCGATCGTCGGCCCCGACGACGCGCGCCGCTTCACCGACTCCGGCATCGAGATCAAGCACGCGCTACGACGCCGACGACGTGGAGCCGAACCTCGAGGAGCGGCTCGGCGAGCCCGGCGACTACCCGTTCACGCGCGGCATCCACCCGGACATGTACCGCGGCCGCAAGTGGACGATGCGCCAGTACGCGGGCTACGCGAGCGCCAAGGAGACCAACGAGCGCTTCCACTACCTGATCGAGCACGGCTCGACCGGCCTGTCGATGGCCTTCGACCTGCCCACCCAGCTCGGCCGCGACTCCGACGACCCGCTCTGCATGGGCGAGGTCGGCCGCACCGGCGTCGCCATCGACACGATCGACGACATGCGGCGGGTGTTCGACGGGATCCCGCTCGACGAGGTGTCCACCTCGATGACGATCAACGCGCCCGCCGCCGTGCTGCTGCTGCTCTACGAGCTGGTCGGCGAGGAGCAGGGCGTGCCGGCCGAGGCAGCTCACCGGCACGACCCAGAACGACGTGCTCAAGGAGTACATCGCGCGCGGCAACTTCATCTACCCGCCCGGCCCGGCGATGCGCCTGACCACCGACCTGTTCGCCTACTGCCGCGAGCGCATCCCGAAGTGGAACACGATCTCGATCTCCGGCTACCACATGCGCGAGAAGGGCTGCTCGGCCGTGCAGGAGGTGGGCTTCACGCTCGCCAACGCGATCGCCTACGTGCAGGCCGCGATCGACGCCGGCCTCGAGGTCGACGAGTTCGGGCCGCGGCTCGCCTTCTTCTTCAACGGCCACAACAACGTCTTCCAGGAGGTGGCGAAGTTCCGCGCCGCGCGCCGCATGTGGGCGCGCATCATGCGCGAGCGCTTCGGCGCCAAGGACGAGCGCTCGCTGAAGATGCGCTTCCACACGCAGACGGGCGGCGTGACGCTCGCCGCGCAGCAGCCGCAGAACAACATCGTGCGCGTGGCGCTCCAGGGCTTCGCGGCGGTCTGCGGCGGCACCCAGTCGCTGCACACGAACGGCTTCGACGAGGCGCTGGCGCTGCCGAGCGAGACCGCCGCGCGGATCGCGCTGCGCACCCAGCAGATCCTCGCCCACGAGTCCGGCGCCGCCGACACCGCCGACCCGTTCGCCGGCTCCTACTTCGTCGAGGCGCTCACCGACGAGATCGAGGAGGCGGCGCAGGCGCTGATCGACCGCGTCGAGGAGATGGGCGGCTCGGTGAACTGCATCCCGTTCATCCGCGCCGAGGTGGAGGAGTCGGCCTGGGGCTACGAGGAGCGCTACCGGCAGAAGCAGGACATCGTCGTCGGCGTGAACGAGTACGTGACCGAGCAGGTCGACGAGGTCGAGATCCTGCGCGTGGACCCCGAGTCCGAGCGCCAGCAGGTCGAGCGGCTCGAGGCGTTCAAGGAGGACCGCGACCAGGCGGCGGTGGACGCGCGCCTCGAGGAGCTGCGCGAGGCCTGCGGCGAGCGACGTCAACCTGCTCGAGCCGATGCGCGCCGCGCTGAAGGAGCGCGCCTCGATCGGCGAGGTCTGCGGCGTGATGCGCGAGGAGTTCGGGGAGTACTCGGAGGCCTGACGGCCTCGGCGGCCGTCGCGATCGGCCCTCGATCTCCTCGAGCAGCTCGCGCATCGCCGCGACGCGCTCCGGCGCCGTAGCGCTCCGCCCAGTCGCGCTCGATGTCGCCGAAGATGCCGAGCGCCGTGGCGCTGGGCCTCCGCGCCCGCGCTCGGTGAGCCAGATGACCTTCGCGCGCCCGTCGTCCGGGTCCGGCGCGCGCTCGACGTAGCCGAGCTGCTCGAGGTCGTCGACGACCTCGCCGACGGCCTGCTTGGTGAGCCCGGAGCTGCTCGGCGAGCTCGGTGAGCCGCGAGCCGCCCTCGTGGATGAAGCGGAAGACGCAGCCGTGGCCCTGGCGGATCGACGGATGCCCGGCCTCGTTCAGCCGCGCGTGGAACTCGGCGAAGCCTGCGTCCGCGAAGTCGTCCAGCAGCGCCGGCAGCGGGGTCCAGGTGTCTCTGTGAGTTCGGTCACGTTTCGTCAGGCTCCTTGACAGTCAGGACGCCTGCCTGTTACGGTCAGGCACTCTTGATCGTCAGGTTCCCGCACCATTCTAGCCCAGGAGTTCAGATTTGACATGACAGCCCAGACGACAACCAAGTGGTGGACGCTCGGAGTCGTCTCCGTCGCCACCTTCATGCTCCTCCTCGACATCACCGTGGTGAACACGGCGCTCCCCGCGATCGAGGAGGACCTCGACGCGACCTTCACCGACCTCCAGTGGGTCGTCGACGCCTACACCCTCACGCTCGCCGCGGTCGTCCTCACCGCCGGCTCGCTCGCCGACCGTCTCGGCCGCAGGCGCGTGTTCGCGGTCGGGCTCGGGATCTTCTCCATCGCCTCGCTGGTCGCGGGGCTCGCGACCGATCCGACCTTCCTCAACATCGCGCGCGGCGCCCAGGGAGTCGGCGGGGCCGTGATGTTCGCCGTCTCGCTCGCGCTGATCGCGCAGGAGTTCCCCGCCGGCCGCGAGCGCGGCATGGCGATGGGCGTCTACGGCGCGACGATCGGCCTCGCGGTCGCCTTCGGCCCGCTCGTGGGCGGCGTCATCGTCGACTCGCTCGGCTGGGAGTGGATCTTCTTCCTGAACGTGCCGATCGGCGTGGCCGCGATCGCGATCTCGTACCTGCGGGTGCGCGAGTCGCGTGACCCGAACGCCACTCGCGTGGACTGGCTCGGCCTCGTGACGTCCTCCAGCGCGCTGTTCCTGCTCGTGCTCGCGCTGATCCGCGGCAACGAGGAGGGCTGGGGCAGCACGCTCATCGTCGGCCTGTTCGCGGCGGCGGCGATCCTGCTCGCGGCCTTCGTGGCGGTCGAGCGGCGCGTCGCTCAGCCCATGCTGCCGCTCGGCCTCTTCAGGCGGCCGGCCTTCACCGGCGTGCAGCTCGCGGCGTTCGGGATCTCCGCGTCGATGTTCGCGCTGTTCCTCTACCTGACGCTCTACCTCCAGAGCTTCCTCGGGCACAGCCCGACCGAGGCGGGCCTGCGCTACCTGCCGCTGACGGTGGCGGTCTTCCTGGTGGCCCCGATCGCGGGTGCGCTGCTCTCGCGGGTGCAGGCGCGCATGATGCTGTCGCTCGGCCTGGTCGGCGCGGGCGCGGGACTCCTGCTGATGGCGGGCGTGAACGCGACGGACGAGTGGACCGGCCTGCTCGGCGGCTTCATCGTCGCCGGCGCGGGCATCGGCCTGCTGAACCCGGTGATCGCGGACGTGGCCGTGAGCGTCGTGCCGAAGGAGCAGAGCGGCATGGCCTCCGGGATCAACGACACGTTCCGCCAGGTCGGCGTCGCGCTCGGCGTCGCGGTCTGGGGAGCGATCTTCCTCGGCCGCGGCTCGTCCGAAGGTGCAGGAGCTCACCGGGCTCGGCGCGGATCGCTCTCGCGAGCTCGTCGAGTCCGTCTCCTCCGGCAACCTCGACCAGGCGCTCGCCCAGGTGCCGGCCGGCTCCCGTGAGCAGGTGGCCGACGCCGCACGCGAGGGCTTCCTGGCCGGGTTCAACGACATCGCCATCTTCGGCGCGGTGCTCGCCTTCGCGGCGGCGGTCGGGGCGTTCTTCCTCGTGCGCGAGCGCGACATCGAGCGCGGCGAGCTCGTCGAGGTGGTCGAGCCCGAGGTCGTGGAGCACGTCCCGGCGGCGGTCCCCGAGCCGGTGGCGGCGTGAGCTAAGGGCGCTTCGCGAGAAAGGCGAACTGCCCCGACAGGACGAGCTTGATCTGGTTGCGCGTGCGGGCGTCAAGTCGGCCCGCACGCGCCGCCAGCTCGATCACGCGGTAGGGCGGCGACTCGCGCGCCCACCAGCGGTAGAAGAAGCGCGGCAGGCCGAGCGCGCGCCAGGCCACGAGCGTGAAGCCGTCGATCACCGGGACGCAGCTCGACGACCTCCAGCCCGGCCTCCTCGGCCACGCGCATGAACCCGTACGGCGTCCAGTTGAAGACGCTGCGCGAGTGGAACGCCTCCAGCTGCGAGGTCGAGCCGGCAAGGTGGCCGCCCGGCTCGAGCACGCGAGCCACCTCGGCGACCAGCTCGCGCGGGTGCTCCACGTGCTCGAGGACCTGCTTGCAGTAGACGAGCTCGAAGCTGGCGTCCTCGAACGGCAGACGGCGGCCGTCGAAGGTCACGAACTCGGCGTCGGCGCGCGTGCGCTCGGCGACCTCGGGCGAATCCCCGATGTCCGCCCCGACCCAGCTCACGTCCGGGTCGACCGAGCGGAACAGGTCGACGGAGTCGCCGGCGCCGCAGCCGAGGTCCAGCACCCGCCGGGCGCGGAGTCGCGACGCGTACTGGTCCGCCACCACCGGCCGGCTGTGGTTCGCGGGGATGCGGTGGCCGAGCAGTTCGCCGAGGTCGTCGCCGAGCATGGGCCTAGCCTCGCACTCGGGGCGCGTCGGGAGGAGACCGGCGGCCCTGATCGAAACCGGGGTCAATGCCGGACCTAACTGCGAAGCGCACCCTCGTAAAGTCGCCGCCGGAGCTGTGGGAGGAGCTGAGCGAGGTCGAGCGCCTCGCAAAGCACCTCGGAGCATTCGGCGAGATCACGATCACGAAGCTCGAGCCTGAGCACACCGTCGCCTGGGAGGGCGAGCACGCGAGCGGCACCGTCTCAATCGAGCCCTCCGGGTGGGGGACCAAGGTGACGCTCCACGCGGAGCTGCCCGAGGCGGCCGAGCCGGAGCCCGAGCCGCAGCCGGAGCCTCGAGCCCGAGCCGGAGCCGGAACCTGAGCCCGAACCCGTCGCCGAGCGCACCGAGCCGGTCGCCGAGCCGCAGAGCGAGACGCAGCGCCGCGGTTTCATGGGCTGGCTGTTCCGGTCGCGGACCTCGCCGGCCATGTCCGAGGCGACGCCCGCAGAGGACGCGCTGGACGAGGTGCCCGTCGAGGCAGCGCCCGCGGCGCAGACGCTGGAGTGGCCGCGCGTCGAGGAACCGGTCGCCGAGGAGCCGGTCGAGCCCGAGCCCGAGCCCGTGGCCGCCGCCGAGCCCGAGCCGGAAGCGCCCGAGCCGGTCGGGGCGGCCGAGTCCCATGCCGACGCGCCGCTCGATCCCGACCGGGCTCTCGTGATCCTGGACGAGGCGCTCGACGCGCTGGGCGCGGCGCACCACAGGCCCTTCTCGCGCGGGTAGGCCGGGCGGCAATTCGCCTGGGCGCTTGTATCGCGCCCGCTCCGCGCCGAGACTAGGCGCATGCCCGAGACTCGCCGGGCCTTTCTGCAGTCCGGTGCGGCAGCCGCCCTCACGCCTTACCTCGCCGGCGCCGCCGCCGCGGCCGACCCCGCCCGGCCGAACGTCGTCCTGGTGATCATCGACACCCTGCGTGCCGACTACGTGAGCGCCTACGGCGGGCGGGCGCACACCCCCAACATCGACGCACTCGCCGCACGCGGGGTCCGCTTCACGCGCTTCTTCCCGGAGGCGATGGCCACGGTCCCCGCGCGCCGCTCGATCCTCACCGGCCGGCGCGTCTGGCCGTTCCGCGGCTGGCACCGCTACCCGAGCCTCAGGAACACCCCCGGCTGGCAGCCGATCGACAACCCGGCCACCACCTTCACGAGCGCCCTCCGGCGCGCCGGCTACCGGACCGGCTACGTGACCGACAACCCGTTCCTGGGCTTCTCGCCCTTCTACGAGCCGTTCCGCGAGAGCTTCGACCGCTTCGCGAGCATCGGCGGGATACTCGGCCGGGTCGCGCCGGTGAACAGCGTGACGCGCGCCCAGCTCAACCACTGGCTCGTGCCCGAGCTGCGCAAGCCCAAGGTCGAGGAGCGAGAGCGGCGCTATCTGGCCGCGGGCGGCTACGCGCACGACGAAACGCGCTCATGGGCCGCGCGCGTCTTCACCCGCGCCGCCGAGTTCCTGGACGGCGCGGCCACCCGTCAGCCGTTCGCGCTCGTGGTGGACACGTTCCAGCCGCACGAGCCCTGGACGCCGCCGCGGCAGGTACATCGACCTGTACGACAAGAATCACAGCGGACCCGAGGCGTCGACGGTCCGGTACGGGCGGACCGCCGGCTGGCTCAACGACAGGCGCGCGGGCCCGGTGCTCCAGCGGGCACGGACTCTGTACGCCGCCGAGGTGACCATGACCGATCACTGGCTCGGGGTCCTCCTCGAGCGGCTCCGCTCGCTCGGCCTCGAGGGGAACACGGCGATCGCGCTCGTCAGCGACCACGGGCTCCTGCTCGGCGAGCACGGCTGGACCGGCAAGATCGCCTCGATCCTCCACCCGCCCCTCACGCACGTGCCGTTCATCCTCGTCGACCCGGCGAGCAGGCGCCGCGGCGTGACGAACGACCGGCTCGCGCAAACGCACGACGTGGGACCGACGCTGCTCTCGCTCGCCGGCGTCAAGCAGCCGCGCGGCATGGACGGCAGCAACCTGCGCGCGGGCGGGGGCCGCGGGATGGCGTACGGCGGGTACGCCAACTGGCACTACGCCCGCATGGACGACGTCGCGTTCGTCTCCGAGAACCGCGGCCGCGGCCGGCGCCTGTACGACCTCGATCGCGATCCCGGCGAGCGGCACAACATCGCCCACCGCCACCCGCGGAAGATCGACGAGCTCTACCGCGCGATGGTGCGGCGCGCCGGCGGGCGCCCACCGCCGATCTACCGCTGACGCGGCGCCGGTCCCTCCGGACGCCACAATGGTGCCGCGCATGGGCACGCCGCTCACACGCCGCCGTCTGATCCAGGCATCCGCCGCGGCGGCCGTCACGACGGCGTTCGAGCCGGGCGCGTTCGCCCAGCGTCCCGACGGTCCCAACATCCTGCTCGTGATCGTGGACTCGCTGCGCGCGGACGCGGTCTACGACGACTGGGTGCGCACGCCGGCCATCGCCGCGCTCGCCCGGCGCGGCCTTCGCTTCACCCAGGTCTTCCCCGAGGCCATGCCGACCGTCCCCGCCCGCAACTCCATCCTCAGCGGGCGGCGGCAGTTCCCCTTCCGCGGCTGGTACGACCGCCCGGGCTTGATCCAGGCGCCGGGCTGGGTTCCGCTCGAGCGGCCAGACCTCTCCTTCCTGGCCATGCTCCGCCGCGCGGGCTACCGGACCTCGTACGTGTCGGACAACCCGTTCCTCTGTTACGCCGCCGGCTACACGCGCTTCCGGCACAGCGTCAACAGCTTCGTGCGCACCGGCGGCCAGATCGGGGGCAACCAGAAGCCGTCGAGCGTGCCGGACCACATCCTCCGCCACTGGCTGCACCCGGCCAACGACGACTCGCGCACCCGCGCCCGAGTCGGCCTCTACCTCGCGAACAGCCGCCCCTGGCTGGGCATCGACAAGACCTTCGCGGGGCGCGTGTTCCGCAACTCGCTTCGGGAGCTGAACGACCTCGCCCGCCGCGACCGCCCCTTCGCGCTCGTCGTGGACACCTACGAGCCGCACGAGCCCTGGACCCCGCCCGCGCGCTTCCTCGACCAGTACGGCGGCTGGCGTGGCCCCGAGCCGTCGATGCCTCAGTACGGCCGCGTGGAGAACTGGCTCAGCTCCAGCCAGCGCGGCCCGGTGACCGGCCGGATGCGCGACCTCTACGCCGCCGAGGTCACGCTCACCGATTACTGGCTCGGCAACCTGATCGAGCGCCTGCACGACCTCAACCTCGAGCGCGAGACCATCATCGCGCTGGTGGGCGACCACGGCGTCATGGTCGGCGAGCACGGCTGGACCGGGAAGGTCCAGACCGCGCTCTACCCGACTCTCACGCGGGTGCCGCTGATCCTCGTGCACCCCGAGCGCCGCCGCGCCGGCGACGCGAGCGACTACTTCGCCTCGACCCACGACCTGGCGCCGACGCTCCTGCGGATGGCGGGCGTCCGCCGGCCCGAGCGCATGAACGGAGTGGACCTCTCGCGGGCGTTCCGCGGCCGGAAGCTGCCCGAGCGCGACTACGCCTGGGGCGGCTACTCCGACTCCTTCTTCATCCGCTCCCGCCGCTGGATGCTCTGGGGTTACAACCGACCCGGCAACTTCAAGCTCTTCGACCTCCGCCGCGACCCGGGCATGAACAACAACGTCGCCGGGAGCAACCCGGGCACCGTGCACGACCTGCTCGGCAAGGTCATCGACCGCGCCGGCGGCCGGCTGCCCTGGTACGGAGGCCAGTAGCCCGCCGCTGGCGCCGCACCCGAGTCCGGGGTACGGTGGGCGCCCTCCTGTGGTACACCGAAGGAAGAGGGCTCGCATGCTGAAGCGTCGTACGCCGTCCCGCCGCTTGACGTCCTCTGCCGTGGCGGTGCTGGTGCTCGCCTGCGCGGGCGCGTTTGCCGGCACAGCGAGCGCCGAGAGCGCCGGCTCCGGGCTTCTGCCCGCCCAGGCGGGGTCGATCGACGGCGGCGCGTTCCACTCGTGCGTACTCCTGGAGCAGGGCGACGTCCGCTGCTGGGGCAACGGCGGAAACGGCTCGCTCGGCTACGGCAACACAGCCGATGTCGGCGTCACCGACCACCCGGAGAGCGCGGGCCCGGTCGCACTCGGCGGCGACGCCACACAGATCGCGGCGGAGGGAAACCACTCATGCGCGCTGCTCACAACCGGCTCGGTGCGCTGCTGGGGAGAGAACGATGACGGCCAGCTCGGCTACAACAGCACCGCGGTCATCGGCGACGGCGAGGCCGTGGACAGCGCCGGGCCCGTCCAGCTCGGCGGCACCGCGACCGCGATCACGACCGGCCTCGCGCACAGCTGCGCGCTGCTCACAACCGGTCAGGTGCGCTGCTGGGGCCGCGGCTCGAGCGGTCAGCTCGGATACAACAGCATCGCCACCATCGGCGACACCGAGCACCCCGACAGCGTGGGCCCGGTCCAGCTCGGCGGAACGGCTACGGCGATCGCAGCCGGCGGCACGCATACGTGCGCGCTGCTCGGCACCGGACAGGTGCGCTGCTGGGGGAACGGTGGACAGGGGCGCCTCGGCAACGGGAACGGCTCGTCCAACATCGGCGACACCGAGCACCCCGACAGCTCGGGCCCGGTGCAGCTCGGCGGCACGGCGGCGGCGATCGCGGTGGGCTCCAGCCACACCTGCGCACTGCTCACGACGGGCCAGGTTCGCTGCTGGGGCAGCGGGGCCAACGGCCGGCTGGGGTACGGCAACACCACCACGATCGGCGCTGCCGAGCATCCGGGCAGCGTTCCGCCGGTTCAGCTCGGAGGGCCCGCCATCGCGATCGCCGCCGGCAGCACTCATACCTGCGCGCTGCTTGCCACGGGTCACGTGCGCTGCTGGGGCACCGGATCCGCGCTCGGCTACAACCAGGCCGGGCTCACCGTCGGCGACAACGAGCACCCGGACAGCGCCGGGCCGGTGCAGCTCGGCGGCAGCGCCGCGGCGATCGCCGCCGGGAACACCCACATGTGCGCGGTGCTCACCTCGGGTCAGGTCCGCTGCTGGGGCTCCAACCTCAGCGGCCAGCTGGGGTATCCCGGGATCGGGGCCGTCGGCGACGACGAGTACCCCGAGCAGGTCGGCTCGGTCCGTATCGGCGGAACCGCCATTCGCTCCCGCGGCGACCTGTCCGTGGCCGCGAACGCCACGCCGGCCACCCGCACGGTGGGCCAGCAGGCGACCGTCACGGTGACGGTGTCCAACAACGGGCCGCATGCGCAGCCCGGCATCCGGGTGAAGCTCGACCTGCCGCCCAACCTGACGGTGGCAAACGTCAGTGCCTCGGCGGGCACGGTGCTGGGCAACGTTTGGAGCGTCCCGGCGGTCGCCTCGGGATCGAGCGCGACCCTGACTCTCACGACCACCGCGGTCGCGCCGGGCACCGCCCGCGTGGCCGCCGAGGTCGTCGCGGCGCTCCTGCCCGACCCGGACAGCTCGCCTGGCAACAGCGATCCGGCTGAGGACGACCACTCGTTTGCGCCTGCGGTGACGATCTCCGGTGCTCAGGGGCCGACGGGTCCCACCGGCCCCACGGGACCGACCGGGCCGGGCGGACCGACCGGACCGCAGGGACCGTCCGGAACCGATGGCGCCCCGGGGGCGCCCGGCGCGACCGGGCCGCAGGGCCCGGCCGGCCGCGACGCCCAGGTGACCTGCCGCGTCAGACGAATCGGGCGTAGGGCGCCACGAGTCCGCTGCACGGTGACGCTAGTCGCCACCGGAGCGGTCCGCGCCGGCCTCAGGCGCGACGGCCGCCTGGTCAAGCGGTTCCCCGTGCGCGCCGGGCGCGTGCGCTTCACGGCGCCGCCCGGCCGCTACGTGCTGCGCGTGCGGTACTCGAACGGCCACCTCACGAAGACGAGGCTCCGCCTGCGCTGACGGACCCGCCAAGTAACCTGCGGCGCCAATGCGCGAGAAGTCGCCGGAGACCTACGAGGAGAAGCTCGCGCGGCTCCAGGAGCTGCGCGAGCAGGCCATCCACACGAACCCGCAGGCGGAGGAGAAGCAGCACGCGCGCGGCAAGCTGACCGCCCGCGAGCGGATCGACAAGCTCCTCGACCCGGGCTCGTTCGAGGAGCTCGACACGTTCGTCCGCCACCGCACCAGCGACTTCGGCATGCTCGACAACCGCCCCTGGGGCGACGCCGTGGTCACCGGCCACGGGACGATCGACGGCCGCCCCGTGGCGGTCTTCTCGCAGGACTTCACCGTCTTCGGAGGCTCGCTCGGCGAGGCGATGGGCGAGAAGATGGTCAAGGTGATGGACCTGGCGGCCAGGGTCGGCTGCCCCGTCATCGGGATCAACGACTCCGGCGGCGCGCGGATCCAGGAGGGCGTCGTCTCGCTGGGCGCCTACGGCGACGTGTTCGTGCGCAACGTGCAGTGCTCCGGGGTGATCCCGCAGATCTCCGTGATCATGGGCCCGTGCGCGGGCGGCGCCGTCTACTCCCCTGCCATGACGGACTTCATCTTCATGGTCAAGGAGACCTCGCACATGTTCATCACCGGCCCCGACGTGATCAAGACGGTCACGGGCGAGGAGGTGGAGTTCGAGGAGCTAGGCGGCGCGATGACGCACAACTCGAAGTCCGGCGTGGCGCACTTCGCCGCCGACGACGAGGACAGCTGCCTCGAGGACGTGCGCTACCTGATGTCGTTCCTGCCGCAGAACAACCTCGAGCTGCCGCCGCAGCTCGACACCGGCGACGACCGGGAGCGCGCGGACGCGGAGCTCGACCAGATCGTCCCGGACGCCCCGAACAAGCCCTACGACATGCGCGACGTGGTGCACCTCGTGGTCGACAACGGCGAGTTCTTCGAGGTGCAGGAGCACTTCGCGCGCAACATCGTGGTCGGCTTCTCGCGGCTGAACGGGCGGCCGATCGGCGTCGTGGGCAACCAGCCCAGCCAGCTCGCCGGCGTGCTCGACATCGGCGCCTCCGAGAAGGCCGCCCGCTTCGTGCGCTTCTGCGACGCCTTCAACATCCCGCTGGTCACCTTCATGGACGTGCCCGGCTTCCTGCCCGGGACCTCACAGGAGTGGGGCGGGATCATCCGCCACGGCGCGAAGCTCCTGTACGCCTTCACCGAGGCGACGGTGCCGAAGCTCACGGTCATCACGCGCAAGGCATACGGCGGCGCGTACGACGTCATGAACTCGAAGCACATGCTCGCCGACTTCGTGTTCGCCTGGCCGACCGCCGAGGTCGCGGTGATGGGCCCGGAGGGCGCCGTGAACATCATCCACCGGCGCGACATCCAGAGCTCGCCCACGCCGGACGAGCGCCGCGAGAAGCTGATCGGCGACTACAAGGCGCGCTTCGCGAACCCGTACTCGGCGGCCGAGCGCGGCTACATCGACGACGTGATCATTCCGCACGAGACGCGCCCGAAGCTCATCCGGGCGCTCGAGACGCTTCAGACGAAGCGGGTCGAGACCCCGAAGCGGAAGCACGGAAACATCCCGCTGTAAGGAGCAGCACTCCCGCCAGCACTGTCAGCGGCATCTCGAACCCGCCGGTCGAGTCCTCGGCGATCCCGGTGAAGGCTGGGCCGACGAAGCCGCCGAGGTTTCCGATCGCGGCCACGAGGGCGATTCCCGCCGCGGCGGCGGTGCCGCTGAGGAACGCGGTGGGCAGCGCCCAGAAGCGCGGGAGCGCCGAGAGGAGCCCGACGGCCGCGAGCGTGATCGCGAACGTCAGCAGCAGCGTCGACTGGGCGTAGGCCGTGAGCAGCGTCCCCGCCGCGCCCACCAGGATCGGCACGGTTAGGCCGGTGCCGCGACGGGCCGCCCACACCATGGCGACCGTCGCGAAGCCATACGGGATGGCTGACAGCACACCGACCTCGAAGTCGCTGAAGCCGGTCCGGTCCTGGACGAGGTCGGGGACGAAGAAGGTGAGGCCGAACCCGGCCGCGAGCAGGACGAAGTACACGAGCCCGAGCACCCACACGCGGCCGCTCGCGAGCGCGTCCCGCGTGCGGCCCGGCACCGCCGGGACCTCGCTCGCCACCTCCGCCGTCAGGAACTCGCGCTCGTCCGGCTCGAGCCACTCGGCGTCCGCGGGGCGCTCGTCGAGGAAGCGCAGCGTCACGTACCCGAGCACCACCGCGGGCACCCCCTCCACGATGAACAGCCACTGCCACCCGTCGAGCCCGGCGAAGCCGTCCAGCTCGAGGAGGCCGCCCGACAGCGGCCCGCCGGCCACGTACGCGGCGGACACGGCCGTGAGGAAGAGCGCCACCGCGCGCGTGCGCTCGCGCTCGGGGAACCACCAGGTGAGGTACAGGATGATGCCGGGAAAGAAACCTGCCTCTGCTGCTCCTAAGAAGAAGCGGAGGGCGTAGAAGCTCGCCGCGCCCTCGATGAGCGCCATCGACGCGGAGATCACGCCCCACACGACCATGATCGCCGCGAGCCAGCGGCGCGCCCCGAAGCGGGCGAGGGCGAGGTTGCTCGGCACGCCGAAGATCACGTAGCCGAGCGAGAAGATGCCCGCCCCGAGCCCGAAGATCGTGTCGCTGAAGCCGAGATCGTCCTCGAGCTGGAGCTGGGCGAAGCTCACGTTCACGCGGTCGAGGTACGCGACCACGTAGATCAGGAAGAGGAACGGGATGAGCCGGCGCGTGACCTTCCGGAAGGCGCGTTCCTCGAGAGTCACGCGCCGACTCTAACCCGGGACTACTTGACGATGAGCTTGAAGGCCGACCTCACGTTGTCGCCCTCGTCCGCGCTGCCCGCCACGAGCGCGCTCAGCGGCTCGAGGTAGGGCTTCGCCTTTTGCCAGTCCGCGTCCGAGGCGCGCCTCGGTCGAGTCGACGATCGCGAGGATCGGCGCGACCTGGAGCAGGAACGAGATCTCGTAGTCGGAGCCCAGCGAGTCACGCGCCTCGGCGAAGTCGGCCGAGTCGCCGAGCGTCTCGCCCGGGTCGACCGCGTCCTTGCCCGCGTCGCCGTAGGCGAGCACGACGCGGCCGTCGCGCTGGAACAGATGGAGCGGCTTGGGGACGCCCGCGACCTGGGCGCTGAAGCCGTCTCCACCGCCGGGCACGGACAGCCTCCCGACCTCGACGTTCCCTCCGCCCTGTTCGCTCGCGAGCCGCTCGACGGCCGCGATCAGGCGCCCCGATGCCGCCTCGTCGCTGGTCTCCACGATCAGCGCCCCGTCCAGCTCGTCGAGCGTCGTGCCGCGCGCGAAGATGGCCACGCCGTCCATCCACGCGGTCACGTCCTTCTGCAGGTCGAGCCCCGTGGCCGCACGGAACTGCTGCTCGATGACGTCGCGGCCTCCGAGCGACGCACCGAGGCTGTCCACGATGCCGTCGAGGGTCTCTCCGAAGTTCCCCTGCGCGGTGGCGAACCAGGAGCCCGCCGGCAGGCCGTTCAGCAGCTCGGTTCCCTCGCCCACCGTCCCGAGCGACTTCGCGACCTCCTCGGAGACCTCGGCCTCGATGAGCACACCGTCGTCGTCGGCATCGAACGTGGCCACGAATGGCTCGGCGTCCTTGAGGGCCTCGAAGCCCGCGATGCTCGCCGCCGGCAGGCTTCGGAAGAGCTGCCGCGCGTCCACGTAGACGAGCCCGAGGCGGTCGTCGGTCGCGCCGTCGATCGCCTTGTCATAGGCCTCGTCGTCCGAGAGCTTCTTCCCGCCCTTGCTCGCGTCGATCGCGGCCTTTACGCCGAGCTCGGTCCCGATCACGACGAAGCCGTCGAACACGGCACCGGACGCACCCGAGCCCTCGGTGTCCGTCTTGGAGGTGATGTACTCGACGTCCTTGTAGGTCTTCTTCGAGACCTTGCCCTCGGCGGACTTCTCGAGAGCGGCCTGCGCCTGGTCCTCGTCATCCGTCGCGATGAGGGCCGCGGCCGTCGCCTTGCCCCCCTGCGGGTCGATGTCGCCGACGAAGAAGGCCATGTCGTCCCCGAGCCAGGGCTCGATGTCCTTCTTGAAGCTGATCGGCGCGTCGGACTCCTGGAACGCCATCTCGAGCAGGCCCTTCAGCTTCTCCCCCGCCTCGCCGCCGCCGGGGAACTTCGACAGGATCGTGTCGACGGCCTGCTTCTGGTCGCCCTCGGGCCTGATGGTGGCCTCGCCGTACACGGAGGCACCGGCCGGGACCAGCTCGAGCGCGCTGGACGCGGCCTCGTCGTCGCCGCCGCAGCCCGCGACGGGAACGGCGATCACGGACAGCACGGCGAGGGTGAGAAGCAGTTTGCGCATTGAGTCCTCGGGTCGGTGGTTAGAGCCTGACCGTCTCGGCATGCACACGCCCCGCCCGGTGCGCTTCGATCAGCGCGAGGCAGAGTGCGAGGTCCTGGATCGCCAAGCCTGTGGAGTCGAACAGCGTAACCCCATTCGGTGCGGAGCGCCCCGATTGGGAACCGGTGAGCACGGCACCGAGCTCGGTCACCTGCTCGCGGGTCACGAGCCCGGCCTCCACGGCGGCGGTGAGCTCGCCGCCGTGGCTCGCCTGGGCCCAGTCGTCGCAGAAGAGCTGGCAGCGTGGCGACGGCCGCCGGCTCGGCCTCCGCCTTGCCCGGCGCGTCGGCGCCCAGCATGTTCAGGTGGAGGCCGGGCCGCAGGTCGCTCTCGAAGATGACCGGCTCGTGGCCGGGCGTCACGCAGGTCACGATGTCGCAGGCGAGCGCCTCCTCGCGCGTCCCGACCGCCCAGCCGAGCTCGCCCGCCAGCTTCCCGGCGGCCTCGGGGTCCGGGTCGAAGCAGATGCCCGGGGCGTACTCCGCCTCGGCGAGGCAGCGCGCCGCCCAGGTCCCGTGCAGCCCGCAGCCGATCATCCCGACGCTGCGCGCGTCCTCTCGCGCCAGCTCCTGGGCGGCCACGGCAGCGACCGCGCCGGTGCGCAGGGCGGTGACCGAGCGCACGTCGACCAGCGCGAGCGGCTCACCGTTGGCGACCGACGACACGCAGACCATCCCCATCACCACAGGCAGCCCCGCCTCGGCGTTGCGGGGGAACGAGGTCACCCACTTGAGGATCGCGAGCCCCGCGCCCTTCGCCGGCATGGCTCGGAAGTCCCCGTTCGGCGAGGCGTCGAGATAGACCTTCGGCGGCATCTGCCACTCGTTGCCGGCGTATTCGACGAAGCCGTCGCGCACCCGCTCGATCGCCTCGGCCGGATCGATCGCGCGAAGCACGGTCTCCTGAGGGAAGACGAGCAGGTCGGCCATGGCGATTACGCTATCCCGCCCGTGAGCCGCAACGGCAAGAAGAGTCCCGCCAGGCCTCGGATCGAGGTGCGCCAGCCCGCCTCGCCCGAGGAGGCGGCCGCCATCGCCGCCGCCATCGAGCAGTTCATGCGCGACACCGCGCCGGCCCCGGCGGCCGCCGGGCCGAGCACGAGCCCGTGGCTGCGCGCGGGCCTGCTCGAGGGCACCGGCCGCGACCCGGCCGGCCCGTCGCCGTGGGGCGACCTCGAGCGCTGGGGCGCCGTCTAGGAGGCCAGGCGGCGCTCTTCGCCAACGGTTGCTCTTCGGCCGGCGAACGGCGGGCATTGAGGGAGGGGTGCTCCGCACTCTGACCGCGTATATCGCGGTCAACTGACGGAGGAGCCACCGCCACGGCCGATCCCACACCCTTCACCGCCGCCGTTCGCCGGAACCCCAGGCGACCGCCCGCCGTCAGCGTCCGGCCGACTCGCCGCGGTAGTAGTCCACGTTCGAGGAGCGCTCCACGATCAGGTCCTCCGGCTTGACGCCGGTCCAGACCCCCACCTTGTCGCTGTCCGGGTAGGCGGTGGCGCTCGGGTAGGTCATCTCCGACCACATCAGCACGCGCGCGGGCTCGTCCGTGCGGTTGCCCACCTGGTGGGCGCCGTCGGGGCCGCGCGGGAAGAACGCAATGTCGAACGGCGCGAGCTCCTCGGTCCCCTCGGGCGTTCGCAGGAAGGGGCGCCCGTGGAGCACGAGCAGCCACTCCTCCTCGCCGTACTCGTAGTGGTAGGGGCAGAGGAGCTCGCCCGGCGGGAGGTCGTAGACGGTCGCGCCGGTGCGCTCCGCGCCGACGAGGGTGCCGATCCGGAACATGCCGGCGCGAAATCCCTCGGGGTCCTCGGGGTCGTAGGTGAACTCGGGATCGGAGATGCTCAGGCGACGCATCACTCGATTCTCGACGATCCGTACAGTGAGCGGATGGCTCATTCGGCTGCGATCGAGGTGGAGGGGCTGCGCAAGTCGTTCGGCGACGTGCAGGCGCTCTGCGGCATCGACCTGAGCGCCTCGCCGGGCACGATCCTCGGCCTGCTCGGGCCCAACGGCGCCGGCAAGACCACCGCCGTGCGCATCCTCACGACGCTCCTGCCGCCCGACGCCGGCACGGCGCGAGTGGCCGGGCTCGACGTGGTGAGGGACGCCGCCGCGCTTCGCTCGCAGATCGGCCTCGCCGGCCAGTACGCGGCCGTCGACGAGAACCTGACCGGCGCGGAGAACCTCGAGATGGTCGGCCGCCTCTACCACCTCGGCCGCGCGCCCGTCGCGCGAGCGGGCGCGTGAGCTGCTCGAGCGCTTCGAGCTGACCGAGGCCGCCGACCGCCTCGCGAAGACCTACTCCGGCGGGATGCGCCGCCGCCTCGACCTCGCGGCGGCGCTTGTCGCGCGCCCGCCGGTGCTGTTCCTCGACGAGCCCACCACCGGGCTCGACCCGCGCAGCCGCCTCCAGCTGTGGGAGACGATCGAGGCGCGCGTGGCCGCCGGGACGACCGTGCTGCTCACGACGCAGTACCTCGACGAGGCCGACCGGCTCGCCGACCGCATCGCGGTGATCGACCACGGCCGCGTGATCGCCGAGGGCACACCCGACGAGCTCAAGAGCCGCGTGGGCGGCGAGCGGCTCGAGGTGACGCTCGAGTCCTACGACCAGGAGGACGCGGCCATCGAGGCGCTCGCTCCGCTCGCCGATGAGCGGCCCAAGTGCGACCACGGGATCCTCGTGATGCCGCTGAACCGGTCGGCCGGCGGCATAGCCGAGGCCGTGCGCCGTCTCGATGCCGCCCGCGTCGGGGTCGACGACATCGCCGTGCGGCGCCCGACGCTCGACGACGTCTTCATCTCGCTCACCGGCCACGCCGCGGAGGAGCCCACCGACGAGGCCGAGGGTGAGGAGGAGGCAGCGTGAGCGGGCTCGCCTACGCGGTGGCCGACACCGCGGTCATCGCCAAGCGGAACCTGCTCCGCATCCCGCGCCAGCCGGACCTCTGGGTCTCCTTCACGATCCAGCCGCTCATGTTCGTGCTGCTGTTCGTGTACGTGTTCGGCGGCGCGATCCAGACGCCCGGCTACGACGACTACGCCGACTTCCTGATGCCGGGGATCATCGTCCAGACGATGTCGTTCGGCGGCTTCGTTACAGCCATCGGTCTCTCGGACGACCTGCGCAAGGGGCTCATCGACCGCTTCCGCTCGCTGCCGATGGCGCGCTCCGCGGTGCTCGCCGGCCGCACGCTCGCGGACGTGGCCACGAACATGGTCGCCCTCACCGTGATGGTGGTCGTCGGCCTGCTCGTGGGCTTCAACTTCACCTCCAGCCCGCTCGAGGTGGTCGCCGGCTTCGTCCTCCTGCTGCTGTTCGGCTACGCCTTCTCGTGGGTGTTCGCCTTTGTCGCGCTCGTATCGAGCTCGGCCGAAGGAGCCCAGGCGCTCGGCTTCATGGTGATCTTCCCGCTCACGTTCGCGTCGTCCGCCTTCGTGCCGCCCGAGTCGATGCCCGCGGCGATCGAGGCGTTCGCCAACGCCAACCCGTTCAGCACCATCGTCGACGCCGCCCGGGCGCTGTTCGTCGACGCCCCGGCCGGCAACGACGTCTGGGCGGCGTTCCTCTGGTGCACCGGCCTGATCGCGGTTTTCGCCACCCTCTCCGTCCAACGCTACAGGCGCGCGGTCAGCTCCTAGCCGGGTCCTGCCGATAAAAGGCAGGAATCCCGACCAGGTTTTGGTACTTTCCTACGATGGAACCGGTTTCCGCGCCTCCGGAGGGCGCTAAGCGCAAGGGCAAGCAGGGGTCTCTGGACAACCCGGAGGTCTTCGAGAACGTGCCCGGGCACATCATCCCGATCCTCGAGCGCGAGTTCGACGACTTCGACAACGAGGCGGAGAAGTTCCTCGGGGGCGACACGCCCGAGGACCAGTTCATCGGCTTCCGGCTGAAGCAGGGCGTCTACGGCCAGCGCCAGGCCGACGTCCAGATGATCCGCGTGAAGCTCCCCTTCGGCGGGATCACGCCGGAGCAGATGGAGTCGTTCGCCGACGTCGTGGAGAAGTACGCGCCCCTCAACAAGGGCCACATCACCACGCGCCAGAACATCCAGATCCACCACATCCCGCTGCGCGACGCCGCCAAGGCGATCCGCGAGCTCTCGGACTCCGGCCTCTCGAGCCGCGAGGGCTGCGGGAACACCGTCCGCAACGTGACCGGCGACCCCTGGGCCGGCGTGTGCGAGGGCGAGCTCTTCGACCCCACCCCCTACGTGGGCGCGTACGTGCGCTACTTCGTGCGCCACCCCACCACGCAGCTCATGCCGCGCAAGGTGAAGACGGCATTCACGGCGACCGACGAGGACCGCGCCATCACCGGCATCCACGACATCGCCTACATCCCGCGCATCCGCGACGGCGTGAAGGGCTTCGAGATGCGCGTGGGCGGCGGCACGTCGATCATGCCGCGCGTCGCGCCGACGCTGCGCGAGTTCGTGACCGCCGACGACGGCGAGTACCTCAAGGTCGCCGAGGCGGTCTTCCGCATCTTCGACCGCCAGGAGTGGCTCCGCAAGAACCGCGCCCGGGCCCGCATCAAGGTGTTCGTCGACAAGTACGGCATCGAGGAGCTGGCCAAGCAGGTCGACGAGGAGCTGAAGGGCGACTGGGTCGCCGAGCGCGACTTCGACCCCCAGCCGCTCCTGTTCGTCGACGACGAGGAGGCGGGCGCGCCCGCGGCGCCGGCCACGTACGCGAGCCCGAACGGCGACGGCAGCGAGTACGAGCGCTGGCGCGCGACGAGCGTGGTCCCCCAGCGCCAGCGCGGGTTCTCGACGGTGCAGCTGAAGGTGGTGCGCGGCGACCTCACGCCGGAGCAGTTCCGCGGCCTCGCGGAGATCATGCGGAACTACTCGGGCGGCTACGCGCGCACGACCGTGCACCAGAACCTGGTGCTCCGCTGGGTGCGCGACGAGACCACCTACGAGGTCTGGCAGGCGCTCTCCGAGCTGGGGCTCGGCGACGCCGGCGTCGACGAGATCAGCGACGTGGTGAGCTGCCCCGGCACGGACTCCTGCAAGCTCGGCATCACGAGCTCGATGGGCCTGAACCACGCGGTGCGCGAGCGCATCGAGTCGATGGGCATCGAGGACCCGCTCACCCGGCGGATCCACATCAAGATGTCCGGCTGCCCCAACGGCTGCAGCCAGCACCACATCGCGAACATCGGGTTCTACGGCGCGTCGATCAAGGTCGGCGAGCACACGATCCCCGCGTACGTCGCCCACATCGGCGGCAACTACGAGGGCGGGGAGGTGCTCTACGGCACGCGCCTGAAGGTGAGGCTGCCGGCCAAGCGCGTGCCCGACGCGGTCGAGCGCTGGGTGCGCATGTACGAGGCGGAGCGGAACGACGGCGAGGCATTCAACGACTACGCCGAGCGCGTCCAGGGCATCCGCTTCGAGGACGAGGTCCGCGACCTCGCCATGCCCGTCGAGTTCGGCCTCGAGAACATGCAGTACTTCATCGACTGGCAGCGCAAGGAGCCCTTCCAGGTCATCCGGGGAGAGGGCGAATGCGCGGTGTAGCCCACACGGCGGAGGAGACGCTTCGCACCGCCGTCGAGCGGCATCACCCCTCGCTGGTCATGGCCTGCTCCTTCCAGAAGGAGGAGGCGGTCCTGATCGACCTGCTGATGCGGATCGAGCCGTCGGCGCGCGTGTTCACGATCGACACCGGCGTGCTGTTCCCGGAGACGTACGAGGTCTGGCGCAAGGTCGAGGACCGCTACGGGCTGCGCGTGGAGGTCGTGGACGCCACGCCGCCGAACGGCACGCCCTGGAGCGGCTCGAACTGCTGCGGCGCACGCAAGGTCGACGCCCTGGAGCGCGCCCTGGCCGGCACCGAGGCCTGGATCACCGGCATCAGACGTGAGCAGTCACCCACTCGGGCGAACGCGGAATGGGTCGAATGGGACGAGGCGCGCGAGGTCTGGAAGTTCAATCCGCTGGCGGATTGGACGAACAGCGACGTGTGGACTTACGTCCAGGAGCACAATCTCCCCTACCATCCCCTGCACGACCGGGGGTATGAGTCGATCGGCTGCGCCCCCTGCACGCTCCCTGGCAACGGCCGAGAGGGCCGCTGGGCCGGGCAGGACAAGACCGAGTGCGGTCTGCACGCTTGAGCTACGAAATCTCACATCTTCGCGCCCTCGAGTCAGAGGCAATCCACGTCATCCGCGAGGTCGCGGCTGAGCTCGAGCGCGCGGTGCTGCTCTTCTCGGGCGGCAAGGACAGCGCCGTCCTCCTCCACCTCGCGCGCAAGGCGTTCCACCCCGGCGGGCTGCCGTTCGCGGTCATGCACGTGGACACGGGGCACAACTTCCCCGAGGTGATCGAGTACCGCGACCGTCTCATCGAGGAGATGGACGCGCGGCTGATCGTCGCGTCGGTGCAGGACTCGATCGACAGCGGACGCGTCATCGAGGAGACGGGGCCGCGCGCCTCGCGCAACCGGCTCCAGTCGGTGACGCTGCTCGACGCGATCGAGGAGCACGGCTTCAAGGCCGCCTTCGGCGGCGCGCGCCGCGACGAGGAGCGCGCCCGCGCGAAGGAGCGCATCATGTCCTTCCGCGACGACTTCGGCCAGTGGGACCCGAAGGGCCAGCGGCCGGAGCTCTGGAACATCTACAACGGCTTCGTGAAGCCCGGCGAGCACGTGCGCGTGTTCCCGCTCTCGAACTGGACCGAGCTCGACGTGTGGCAGTACATCGCCGAGGAGAAGCTCGAGCTGCCGAACATCTACTTCGCGCACGAGCGCGACGTCTTCAAGCGCGACGGGATGCTCTATGCGATGTCCGAGTTCATCGAGCTCCTGCCGGGCGAGGAGCCCTTCAAGAAGTGGGTCCGCTTCCGGACCGTGGGCGACATGAGCTGCACCGGCGCGGTGGCCTCCGAGGCCACGTCACTCGAGGACGTCGTGGCCGAGATCGCGGCCACGCGGATCACCGAGCGCGGCGAGACGCGCGCGGACGACCGCATCTCCGAGGCCGCGATGGAGGACCGCAAGAAGGAGGGGTACTTCTAGCCGTGGCGCCCGGCGCGGCCACGAATGGGCGGCCCACCGCCCCCCGGACCTCGGAGCTCGTCCGCTTCGCGACGGCCGGCTCGGTCGACGACGGCAAGTCGACCCTCATCGGCCGGCTCCTGTTCGACACCAAGTCGATCTTCGAGGACCAGCTCGAGCACGTGGAGGAGACCTCGAAGCGCCGCGGGGACGGCTACGTGAACCTCGCTCTGCTCACCGACGGCCTGCGCGCGGAGCGCGAGCAGGGCATCACGATCGACGTCGCGTACCGCTACTTCCACACGCCGCGGCGCAAGTTCATCATCGCCGACACGCCCGGCCACGAGCAGTACACGCGCAACATGGTCACGGGCGCCTCGACCTCCGACCTCGCGCTCATCCTCGTGGACGCGCGCAAGGGCGTGCTCGAGCAGTCGCGGCGGCACGCGTTCATCGCCTCGCTGCTCCGTATCCCGCACCTCGTCGTGTGCGTGAACAAGATGGACCTGGTCGACTGGGACCAGGAGGTCTTCGACGCGATCTGCTCCGAGTTCACCGGCTGGGCCGCGAAGCTCGACATCCAGGACGTGACCTTCATCCCGATCTCGGCGCTCCACGGCGACAACGTGGTCGAGCGCTCGCAGAACATGGACTGGTACGAGGGGCCGTCGCTGCTCTACCACCTGGAGCACGTACACGTGGCGTCCGACCGGAACCTCCAGGACGCGCGCTTCCCCGTCCAGTGGGTCACGCGCCCGATGTCCGACGAGCTGCACGACTACCGCGGCTACGCGGGCGAGGTCGCCTCGGGCGTGTTCCGCACGGGCGACGAGATCG
Organism: uncultured Thermoleophilaceae bacterium; assembly: GCA_963786845.1. GTDB lineage: Bacteria > Actinomycetota > Thermoleophilia > Solirubrobacterales > Thermoleophilaceae > JACVRW01. Next base: position 41,565 of record CAWBAP010000014.1, on the reverse strand, counting down.
TGGTGCTGCCCTCGGGTCGCACGAGCCGGATCGCCGCCATCGACACCTTCGACGGGACGCTCGACGAGGCGTATCCCCCGCTGTCGGTGACGCTGCGGCTGGAGGACGACATCGACGTCTCGCGCGGCGACATGATCTGCCGCCCGCAGAACCGGCCGACCGAGGCGAAGGACATCGACGCGATGGTGTGCTGGATGTCCGAGCGCCCGCTGTCCCCGGCGGGCCGCTACCGCATCAAGCACACGAGCCGCACCGCGCTTGCGAAGGTCGACCAGGTGATCTACCGCATCGACGTGAACTCGCTGCACCGCGAGGAGGAGGCGGAGTCGCTCGAGCTGAACGAGATCGGCAAGCTGCGCCTGCGGCTGTCGGCGCCGCTGCTCGTGGACCAGTACCGGCGCAACCGCATGACCGGCAGCTTCATCCTCATCGACGAGTCGACGAACGACACCGTCGGTGCGGGAATGGTCCTATAGCCCTCTAGGCTGCCCCACGTGGACTTCGCCCTCGTAGCGTTCGGCCTGGGCGTCGGGATCCTCGTCGGTATGACCGGCATCGGCGGCGGGTCGCTGATGACGCCGATGCTGATCCTCGTGTTCGGCGTCACGCCGGTCACGGCGATCGGCACGGACCTCGCGTACGCGGCCGTCACCAAGACTGTCGGCGGCTGGAAGCACCTGAGCCAGAAGACGGTCGACCTGACGCTCTCGAGCTGGATGGCCGTGGGGTCGGTGCCGGCCGCGATCGGCGGCGTCTACGTGCTCACCCTGCTCGAGGACTGGCTGGGGCGGGACTTCGAGGACGCGGTGATCGCGATCCTGGCGGGCGCGCTGCTGCTCACCGGGACGGCGACCCTCATACGCGCGTTCCTGAAGCGGATGCACGAGCGCGAGCGGGACACGATCAAGATGGAGCGGCGGCACAAGGTGGCCGCGGTGGTGCTCGGGGTGTGCGTGGGATTTGTGCTCGGGGTGACCTCGGCCGGGAGCGGCGCGCTCATCGCGGTCGGGCTGATCCTGCTGTTCCGGCTCTCCCCGCAGCGGGTCGTCGGGACGGACGTGTTCCACGCGGCGATCCTGCTCTGGGCCGCCGGGCTTGCGCACGTGATCGCGGGCAACGTCGACTTCGGGCTGGCCGGGACGATCCTGCTCGGCTCGGTCCCGGGCGTGTGGCTCGGCAGCCACTGGTCCGTCCGCGTGGACCCGGCGGTGCTGCGCACGACCCTGGCCGTGGTGCTGATCGGCGCCGGGCTCGCCCTGCTCATCAAGGCCGGCCTCGACATCCCGGTCCTGGTGATCGTGCCGTTCCCGCTGGCGGTTGTCGCCCTTCTAATCCACACGATGCTCAAGTCACGCCAGAAGGTCCCCCAATGATGGTGGTGATGACGCCGGAGGCGACTCCGGCGCAAATAGACGCCGTCGTGGAGCGCCTGCAGGCGGGAGGCGTCCACGCGAAGGTGATGCCGGGCGAGCTGACGACCGCAATCGGCGCGATCGGCGACCCCGAGGGCGTCCGTGAGATGGGCCTCGAGGGACTGCCCGGCGTCGACCGCGTCATTCCCATCTCACGCCCCTACAAGCTCGCCTCGAGCGAGCTCTCACATCACGAGCCGACGACGTTCCACATCCTCGATCGCCACATCGGCGCCCCCGACTCGTTCTGCTTGATCGCCGGACCGTGCACGGTGGAGTCCCGCGAACAAACGCTCGGCGTTGCCCGCGCGGTCGCTTCTGCCGGTGCGTGCATGCTTCGAGGTGGAGCCTTCAAGCCCCGCACTTCACCGTTCGCCTTTCAGGGACTGGGCATCGAGGGCCTCGACATCCTGCGTGAGGCTCGCGAGGAGACCGGGCTGCCCGTCGTCAGCGAGATGACCTCGGCCCAACTCGCCGACTCGTTCACCGATGCCGTTGACGTCATCCAGGTGGGCGCAAGGAACATGCAGAACTACGGCCTCCTGGAGGTGGTCGGGAAGCTCGGCAAGCCGGTGCTGCTGAAGCGCGGGCTCTCCTCGACCCTCGACGAGCTGCTGCAGGCCGCCGACTACGTGCTGAAGGAGGGCAACGAGCGGGTGATCCTGTGCGAGCGCGGCATCCGCACGTTCGACAACGCGATGCGCTTCACGCTCGACCTCGGCGCCGTGCCGTGGCTGAAGCTGCACACGCACCTGCCCGTGATCGTCGACCCCTCGCACGCCTCAGGCGACCGCCGCCTGGTGGGGCCGCTGTCGCGCGCCGCCGCCGCGGTGGGCGCCGACGGGATCATCGTGGAGGTGGCGGAGGACCCGGAGCTGGCGCTCTGCGACGGGCCCCAGCAGCTCTATGCGGCGGACTTCGCCGAGTTCGCCGCCGACGTGGCCGCGCACGCCAGGCTCGCCGGGCGTACCCTCGCCTGAGGTGAAGCCCTCGCTGCCACCCGGACCGAAGGCCCCGCGCGCGCTCCAGACCGCGCGCTGGATCGCGCGGCCCGCGGCGTTCATGGAGGACGCCGCGCGGCGCTACGGCGACATGTTCACCCTGAGGATCGCGAACGAGGGCATCTGGGTGTTCCTGAGCGACCCGGACGCCGTGAAGCAGGTGTTCACCGGGGACCCGCGGCTTCTCCATGCCGGCGAGGCGAACGTCGTGCTGCTGCCGGTGCTCGGCAGCCACTCGGTGCTCCTCCTGGACGACGACGCCCACATGGCTCAGCGCAAGCTCATGCTGCCGCCGTTCCACGGCGAGCGCATGCGCGGCTACGAGGAGACGATGGCCGAGGTGGCGGCGCGCGAGATCGAGCGCTGGCCGGCGGGCGAGCCGCTGTCCGCCTGGCCGACCATGCAGGCGATCACGCTCGAGGTGATCATGCGGACGGTCTTCGGCGTGCGCGAGAGCAGTCGAGTGGAGCGTCTCGGCGAGGTCCTCCGGAGCTGTCTCACGTTCGCCGCGGAGCCGCGCCGGATGGCGCTCCTGGCAATCCTCGGACCACACCGCGTCGCCAAGCTCGGCACGTTGCGGGCCGTGCTCGAGCCGGCCGACGCGCTCATCTACGAGGAGATCCGGGCACGCCGCGACGCGCCCGACCTCGCCGAGCGCGACGACGTGCTCTCACTGCTGCTCCAGGCCCGCCACGACGACGGCAGCGCCATGACCGACGAGGAGCTTCGCGACGAGCTGATGACGCTGCTGGTGGCGGGGCACGAGACGAGCGCCACGGCACTCGCGTGGACGCTTGAGGCGCTGACCCGCCACCCGGCGACGCTCGCCCGGCTCCGCGAGGAGATCGACGCGGGCGACGACACCTACCTCGATGCGGTCGTCAAGGAGACGCTGCGCCTGCGCCCGGTGCTCGCCCTGGTGCTGCGCCGCCTGACCCGGCCCATGGAGATCGGCGGCCGCCTGCTGCCCGCCGGCGTGAACGTGGCGCCCTGCATCTACCTCGTGCACCGCCGCGCCGACGTCTACGACGACCCGCGCGCCTTCCGGCCGGAGCGCTTCCTCGAGAAGCCGCCGGGCACCTACACCTGGATCCCGTTCGGCGGCGGCGTGCGGCGCTGCCTCGGCGCCAGCTTCGCCCAGTTCGAGATCAAGATCGTGCTGCGCGAGCTGGTCGCCCGCCTCGACATCCGCGCGGCGCGACCCGAGCCGGAGCGGCGGATCCGCCGGGCGATCGTGTTCGCCCCGGCGCGCGGCGGCGAGATCGTCGTGGAGCGCCGCGCGGCCAAGCCCGACGCGGCAATCGCGGCCTAGACCCGCGGCAGCCTCCAGGGACTCCTTCGGGCGCTCGCGGCAACGCGCGCCGGCGGGTCGAAGGCGCCGCGCACGCGGTGGCCGCCGAGGCGTCCGCGGAAGCGCCGTCGCTCGACGCGCAGCAGGCCATGAGTGGCGGCTGAGCCTCCGATGCGGAGGCTGCCTCGCTGCGACGAGATGCCGAACTGCCGCAGCCGCCCCGACAGCGTCACGCCCGGCACGAAGGAGAGGCCATCGAGCACCAGGGTGCCGTCGCGGCCGATTCGGTAGCTCCCCGAGCGCAGGCCGCCGCCGCGCGCTGTCGCGGGGTCGTTCGGGTCAAAGCTGTACGCGGTCGAGGAATCCACGGCCACGTCGTCCAGCGTGAGCCGCACGGCGGCGAGCGTGCGCCCGCGCCCGCCCGTGACGCCGCGGTGGGGAGCCACGTCGGCGAGGCGCACGGGTGGCGGCGGGGTCGGCGGGGGCCTGCGCACGCGCCGCGTGCAGCGCGACTCCACGGGCCGGTCCCGGAAGAAGTTCGCGTAGGCCCGCTCCGCGCACCCCGTGACGTCGTTCCCGTGCACGGAGTGCCCGGTCGGCGCCACCACCAGGCTGGAGCGGGGGAACAGCGGCGTCACCCGCTGGGCGTCCTCGACGGGGGTGCGCAGGTCCTCCTCGCCCTGGAGCACCAGCACCGGCACGTCGGGGAGGGGCCCCGGGCCGAACCCGCGCGCCACGGGTGCGTGCGGCCAGCGCTCGCACAGCTCGAGCGTGTCGCTGTCGAGCGCGCCGGCCCTGTCGAACGGCTCGAACGCGGAGTCCGGGATGGCCGCCGCCCGGTCAGCGGCCTGGCGGTGGCGCTCGGCGGGGTCCGGCGGAGTCGAGCGGTCCCACGGCAGGAGCGCCTCCTCGCAGGTCGTCGCCGCGTAGAGCGCGGAGCTGAATAACAGCGGCGGGGGCGGCCTCGCCTCCAGCGGGAGGGCGCGCCGAAACAGGCGCAGCACCGGGGCCGCGTCGCCGCCGAGTGCCGCGCTCACCGCGCCCGGGAAGCCGCGGCGCAGCGTGGGCTCGAAGTCCCCGGCAAGCAGGATGGTGAGCAGGTCCTCGCTCGTGAGCCGGCCCGCGCGCACCCCGCCGCGAGCGTCGACCACCGGCCCCCGGACCGGGCCGCTCGCACCGATCCGGTCGACGAGCGCGGCGAGATCCCCCACGGGGTCCCCCGTCCATTCGCAGCGCCCCGCGCACAGCGCTCGCAGCACGCGCGGCGTCCCCTCGGCCGAGTCCCGGTAGAACGGGTCGGGGCCGTCCGCCTCGACGGCCGAGTCCAGCACGAGCCTCTCCACGCGGTCGGGATAGGTGCTCGCGTAGCCGAGCGCCACCTTGGTGCCGTAGGACACCCCGAACAGGGCCAGTCGGCGCGCCCCGATGCCCCTGCGGATCGCCTCGATGTCGTCGACGGAGTCGCGGCTCGTGTAGAACGCCCGCCGCCCACCCAGCCTGCGCGCACAGGCGGCAGCGGGCGCGCCGGCCTGAAGCAGGTTCGAGCGCTCGAGCCGGGGGCAGCGAAGCAGGCCCGAGCGGCCGGTCCCGCGCTGGTCGAAGACGACGATGTCGCGCGTCAGGTACGCCGGGTGGAAGATGCCGAAGCCGAACAGCGCCTCGATCGCCGGCTGGCCTGGCCCGCCGGCGAGGAAGACGAGTGGCGCCTTGCCGGTGCGGCGATTGGCGCGCCGGCGAAGCACCAGCAGCGACACGCGTCCGGGCACCGTGCCCGCGCGGTCGAGCGGCACGCTCAGCCGGGCGCACCTGATCCTCTCTCCGCCGCAATCCCGAAAGCGCAGCGCGGCGGAGGCGGGCGAGGCGAGGAAGGCAAGCCCCGCCGTCGCGAGGCAGAGGAGGAGAGCCGCACGCCGCACCGCTGCCACGGTAGCGCCACTCAGGTCGGCTGCCGTCCCTCGCCAGGCCGATAACCTCCCGGCCCGCAGATGTTCGACAAGGTCCTGGTCGCCAACCGCGGCGAGATCGCGATCCGCGTGATGCGGACGCTCGAGGAGCTCGGGATCGCCACCGTGGCGGTCTACTCCGAGCCCGATCGCGATGCGCCCCACGCTCGCCGCGCCGACGAGGCGTATCTGCTCGGCCCGGGCCCCGCCGCCGAGAGCTACCTGGTCGTGGAGAAGATCCTCGAGGTGGCGGAGCAGTCGGGGGCGCAGGCGGTGCACCCCGGCTACGGCTTCCTCGCGGAGAACGCGGCCTTCGCGCGAGCATGCGAGGAGGCGGGGATCGTCTTCATCGGGCCGCCCGCGAGCGCGATCGAGGAGATGGGCTCGAAGACGCGCGCCCGCGAGATCATGGCCAAGGCGGGCGTGCCGATCGTGCCGGGCACGACGGATCCGGTCGAGAGCGTGGACGACGCCCGCAAGGTGATCGACGACTCGGTCGGCTACCCCGTCGCGATCAAGGCGGCCGGCGGAGGCGGCGGCAAGGGCTTCCGCGTGGCGGAGTCGGAGGACGAGCTCGAGAAGGCCTTCGAGGGCGCGGCGCGCGAGGGCGAGAAGTTCTTCTCCGACGCGACCGTCTATGTGGAGCGTTACCTGCCCGACCCGCGCCACGTGGAGGTGCAGGTGCTGGCCGACGATCACGACAACGTGATCCACCTGTTCGAGCGCGACTGCTCCGTCCAGCGCCGCCACCAGAAGCTGATCGAGGAGTCGCCCGCCCCGGCGGTCGACCCGAAGCTGCGCAAGCAGATCGGCAAGATCGGCACCGATGCCGCCCGCGCCGTGGGCTACCGCTCGGCCGGCACGGTCGAGGGCCTTCTCCAGGACGGCGAGTACTTCTTCCTCGAGATGAACACGCGCGTGCAGGTGGAGCACTGCGTGACCGAGATGGTCACCGGCATCGACATCGTGCGCGAGCAGATCAAGATCGCCGCCGGCGAGCCGCTCGGCTACTCGCAGGACGACGTGGTCGTGCGCGGGCACGCGATCGAGTGCCGCATCAACGCGGAGGACGCCTCGAAGAAGTTCGCGCCCGCGCCGGGCAGGATCGGCCACTACCGCGAGCCTTCAGGTCCGTTCGTCCGGGTGGACGCTGGCGCCGAGCCCGGCTACGAGGTGCTGCCGCTCTACGACCCGATGATCGCGAAGCTGATCGTCTGGGACGTGGACCGCGAGGCGTCGACCAAGCGGATGCTGCGCGCGCTCGGCGAGTACGAGATCGGCGGGCTGAAGACGCTGATCCCCTTCCACCAGGCGCTGCTCGCGACCGAGCAGTGGGCGAACGGCGAGACCTGCCGCGACCTCGTCGAGGACAAGGACTGGCTGAAGCAGCTCGCCTTTCCCGCGGCGGAGAAGCCTTCGGACGACGACGAGCCGGAGAAGGTCACGCGCGACTACGCCGTGGAGGTCTCCGGCCGCCGCTTCGACGTGACGGTGATCGGCGAGGCGCTCGCCGCGAACGGCGCCGGCCCGGCCGCGAAGAAGGCCCCCCGCCGCGAGCGCAAGAGCGGCGGCGGCGCCGGCGCCCCCGGCGAGCTCGTCTCGCCGATCCAGGGCACGGTGCTGAAGGTGGCCGTGGAGAAGGGCGCGCAGGTCGACGAGGGCGCGCTCATCTGCGTGATCGAGGCCATGAAGATGGAGAACGAGATCACCTCACCGAGCGCCGGCACCGTCGAGGAGCTCGGCGTGTCCGAGGGCGGCTCGGTCGCCACGGGCGACACGATCGCGGTCATAAAGTAAGCCGCAGCGTGCTTCATCTGACCAACGGGGACTGCTCGGTAGCGCCGCTTCGCGCCGCGGGCGTCGACGGCGAGATCCTGCCGTGGCGGGAGGTGCTCCATGACGGGCCCGTCCCCGCCGGCCTCTCGCGCACGGAGCTGCGCGCGCTGCGAGGCGGGTTCCTCGGGGGAGAGGAGCCGCGCCTGCGGATGCAGGAGGAGCGGCTCGACCAGGCGATCGCCGCGCGGGAGCCGCTCATGCTCTGGTTCGAGGCGGATCTCTTCGACGTGCTCCTGCTCATCCAGATCCTCGAGCGCGTGCCGCCCGGCGCGCCCGCCCGGCTCGTGCTGGTCGGCCAGGACGAGTGGACGAGCGTGACCGACGTCGAGCCGGCCCGGCTGGCCGAGCTGGGCCGCGACGCGCCGCCCGTCGACGAGGCGCAGCTCGAGCTGGCCCGGACGGCCTGGGCGGCGTTCACCTCGGAGACGCCCGCCGCGCTCGAGCCGCTGGCGGCCGGCACGCCCGCGCTGCCCGCGATCGGGCAGGCCGCCCGGCGGCTGCTCGAGGAGCTGCCATGGGCCCGGACCGGGCTCACACGGACGGAGCGCCAGCTGCTCGAGCCGCTCGCGCACGGCGCGCACACGCGTGAGGACGCCTTCCTGGCGGCGATCGCCGCGGAGGAGCGCCCCTTCCTCAGCGACCTGTCCGCCTGGGGTGTGCTCGACCGGCTCACGCCGCTGCTCGACGGCAGGAGCGGCGAACGCGCGCGGCCACGCCGTGCTCGCGGGCGACGAGCGCTGGATGCCGGAGGGCGAGCGCTGGCTCGGGGGGATGCGCATTCCCGCCGGATCACCCCCGTGGGAGTGGGATCCGGAGGGGGCACGCGTCAGGGCCCTGCTGTAATCGAGGCATGACGACGTTCCTTCCGCCCGCACGCCACCTGCTGCGCGCGAAGGACCTCGCGGACGCGCGCTACTTCGAGCCGCTCGGCGTGGACGACCTCGCCAGCGCGGCCGGGCTGTCGCGGGCGCACTTCAGCCGCGAGTTCCGCGCCGCCTTCGGCGAGTCGCCGCACACCTACCTGCTCACCCGCCGCATGGAGCGGGCCGCCGCGCTCCTGCGCAACACCGACCACTCGGTCACCGAGATCTGCTTCTCGGTCGGGCTCCAGAGCGTCGGCTCCTTCACCACGAGCTTCAAGCGCACCTACGGCGTGACTCCCGACGGCCTACCGCGCGGCGTTCCCGCCGGCGTCCGCGGGCGCGCTGGTGCCGGCCTGCGTCGTCCGCTTCTTCGGGCGCCCGCAACACCGCACGTTTGGAGAAGACAGCGCCTCGGGCGCGGACTAGCGCTGCCCCCCATGATGAGAATCGCAAACGCACAGCTTTGGGTTCATGACCAGGACGAGGCGCTCGCCTTCTACACCGACAAGCTCGGGATGGAGGTGCACCGGGACGTGACGCTCCCGGAGATGGGCGACTTCCGCTGGCTGACTGTCAGGCCGGCCGGGCAGGAGGACGTGTCGATCGTGCTGATGGCCATCCCCGGCGCGCCGGTGATGGACGCCGAGACCGGCGAGCAGGTGAAGAACCTGATGGCGAAGGGCTTCGCCGGCACGGTCTTCCTGACGACCGATGACGTCCGGGGCGACTACGAGGAGCTGAAGGGCCGCGGCGTGGAGTTCACCGACGAGCCCGAGGAGCGCCCCTACGGGATCGACTGCGGCTTCCGCGACCCGTCCGGAAACTCCTTCCGGCTGACCCAGGTGACGATGGCGGGCGTCTAGCCCGACCCGACCTCGGCGCTGAAGACCTTCAGCCCCTTGGGCGTGCCCTGTGCCTTGAAGCGCCAGTGGCGGCGCAGACTCACCTCTGCGTCGCCCAGGCGCTCGCACACGGCCTCGGACACGAGCACCTGGCCCGGTCCCGCCGCGTCGGCCACTCGCGCCGCGACGTTCACGTCCACCCCGAAGTAGTCGCTGCCGAGCTTGCGCGGCTTGCCGAAGTGAATGCCCGCGCGCAGCTCCGGGTCGTAGCCGTCCGCCTCCACCGTGCGCACGCGCTCACTCGCCTCGAGCGCGGCGTCGAGCGCGTCCGACGATTCCTCGAACACCGCCATCAGGCCGTCGCCGAGGCGCTTCACGATGTGCCCGCCGCGCTCGGTGAGCACCGGGTCCACCGTGCGGCCGACCTGCCGCAGCAGGTCCAGGGCCGCGTCGTCGCCCGCCTCGAGCGCCCAGTCGGAGAAGCGCACGAGGTCCACGAACAGGATCGCCAGCGGACGCTCGCCGCGCCCGCGTCCCTGGGCCTCCGAGGCCGCCTGCCAGAGCTGAATGGCGCCGAAGCCGAGCTCGCGCACGGCGCTCGGGCGCGCGTTCATCGCGGTGGCGAGCCGCTGGCCGATCAGCTGCGGAGGCTCGTCGCCGGCGATCGACAGCGGATCGCCGTACGAGTGGTCGCCCGGCAGCCGCCCGCGGAGCGCCCGGGCCGCCCTGACGACGCCGTCCCGCCCGTCGAAGTCCCGGAGCGCCGCGATGGCGCGGTCCAGATAGCGCGGCATTCCCGCGGTTTTAGCGGGTCTTGACCGTCAGGGTGTGGCGACCCGCGGCCGGCGCCCGGGCCAGCACCTCGAGGCCGCGGTTCGTGAGCTGCTTGCGGTAGCCCACGCGGCTTCCGTCCAGCAGCACCTCGTCCACGCGCGAGCCGCGCGGAAGGGTGTGCCCGAGCAGGAGCCGCTGGACCGTCACGCTGCCGACGTCGACCGTCGTGAGTAGCGCTGCCCCGTCCGCCGCGCTCGCACCAGACGGAGCGCGCCGTCGCCGAGGCGGATCCGCTCGCCCGCGATCGGTGAATCGGAGGGGACCTGCGGAATCACCTCCAGCTCGCCGCGGCCCAGGTCGGGGCGCACGCCGAGCTGCTGGTGCAGGACGGGCCAGACGCTGCCGTAGTGGCCCCAGGCCTGCATGAACATCGCGCGGCAGGTCCAGCAGCGGTCGATGTTCTTCCCGAACGCGGGCGACGGCAGGATCTCCGGGAGCGCTCCGGGCTGCTCGTCCGGCAGGCCTCCCGTGGCCGGCTCGGAGAACAGCGGCTCGACCTCGGCCTCCGTGTAGCGGCGCTGCTCCGCGAGTCGGCCGTAATTGCCCTCGCCGACCGACTGGATCGCGGTGTTCAGGCCGAAGATCGTGAGCTCGCCCTCTCCATTCGGGCCGCCGCCGCAGCCGGTGTGGAAGAGGCCGCGGTTGAATGGCCGCTCGCCGCTGAAGCACGGCGTCTCGTGGAGCGCGAGCGAGCGCGTCCCGTGATCGAACGTCGTCAACCCGGGCACCGGACGGCCCCCGACGGTCAGCTCGGACTCCATCGGCGTGACCGTGATCCAGTGCTTCTGCTGGATCTTCTCGTTGTCTCGCCGAGCGAGTCGGCGTGCAGGCTCTGCTCGTCCATCCACCACTCGGCCTCGAAGCGCCGGTGCAGCCGCCGCGCGAGGTTCCGCGCCCACGCGTAGGTGCTGCCGTCGTGCTTCGAGCGCGCCAGGTCGGCGAGGTCGTAGAGACCGCGGATGAAGTAGACCGTGTTGTCGAGCTTCTCCGGGCCCATCCCGGACCGCTCGACGTTGCCGAGGCCCTCGGGCCAGCCATCCCCGTCCTCGTCGAGCTCGCGGACGACGTAGCGCATGTTGCGCTTCGTGAAGTCGTACATCTCGTCGCGGAACCCGTTGTCGCCGGTCCAGCGCCAGATCAGCGCCACCGCGCTCGGGAACTTCGTCGTCTCGTCGGTGTTGCCGGGATCGGCGTTCTGGCCGAACCACATCGAGCCGTCGGACACGAACTCGTGGCCGACCTTGCCCGAGCCGCCGTTGACGATGTCCGACGCGTCGCGCAGCGCCCGCATGTGGTCCTCGATCGCCCGGAACTGGCCCACCGCCACCATCGGGAACGCGGTGTACTCGCCGTCCGTGCCGAACAGCCAGGGGTAGTCGGGGAACCCGGCCCCGACCCAGCGTGCCCGGGCCAGCTCTCCGGCCGGCGGCGGATACTGCTTGCCCTGGTCGACCCAGCGGATCTCGAGGTCCTCCGAATACTGGGTGGAGTCGGCGAGGTTCTGCTTGGCCCACTCGATGCCCTGGGCGAGCTGCGGGTCCCCGGGCAGCGACACCCGGCTCCTCCGGCCCAGGCGCTCGCGCCTGGCGACCTTGCGCGCCAGCGCGGCCTCCGGGTCGGCCAGTGCCGCGGCGAGCTCCGTACGGGCGGCCGGCAGGCCCTCGTCGGATCCTGCCACCGCGACCCAGAGGGTCTCGCGTGCCGCCGGCAGGCACGGTCAGCTCGTATCGAAGCTGGCCGCCCTTTCCGCGGCCGAACGGCCCTCGTCGCACTCGCTCGGCGGCGGCTCGGCGGGCGGTCTGCACACGTTGTCGCCCTGGTCGCCGCGGTGGGTGTCGCCGGTCACGCCGGAGACCGGGTCGCGATTCGAGGCCACCAGCGCCGCCCAGTCGTGCGCCTCGGGCTTCGGCTCCGTGCCCTGATCGCGGAAGACAAGCGCTGTGCCGTCGAAGGCGGCCGTATCGGGGAGGTTCTCGCGCGCGTGCGGGACGACGTTGTCGAAGCCCCAGGGATAGGCCCCAGCAGCTCCGAGTGCGCGTCCACCTTGACCGCGACCGTCCGCGCCGCGGCGCCGGGGTTGCGCACGTGCAGGCCGAACAGCGCCGCGCGCCCGCCGTCCGGCGCGAAGTCGGTGCGGCTCAGCTGGAGCCCGGCCGTGGGCGGCAGGTCCATCTCGGTATAGCCCCAGCCGCTGCGGAACTCGGTCGCGGGCCCGATCCACTGGTCCTCCACGCCGAACCAGACACCGTCGACGAGCTTCAGCGGGGGCGTCCAGACGCCGCCCATCTCGCCCGTGATGTGCCAGCCGTTGGCGTAGAAGCGCCCGTCCTCGAAGCCGACGACGTAGGCCCGCTCCGACGAGGCGAGGTAGCGGCGGTCCTCGAGGCGGTCGGAGATGCCGATCTCGGGCGCGGCCGCCGCGACCGGCGCCACCGCGAGGAGGGTGACGGCTACGGCTGCGACGAGGAATCTGCGCATCGCCTGTTGCGATGCCCGGGCCCGGCTAGCCCAAACGCTCCAGGTTGGCTTCGTGGAGCTTTCGCTGCTCGCGCGTGTCGCGCCCCTTCGGCAGGGCGGGTTTCTCCTCGCCGCGCTCGAGCGCGTCCAGGTAGCCCACGTCCTCGTCGAGGATGCGCAGTGCGCCGTCGCGGCCGTGGGGTGCGCCGTGGCCCGGCACGACCGTCTCGGCCGCCTCCACCAGTGGGCTCAGCCGCGCGAGCGTGGAGCGGTAATCGCCCAGGCCGGCCTCCACCATCGGTATCTCGACCGGTGACAGGTAGTCGCCCACGCACAGGACGCCGCACCAGCGCGCCATCACGGCCATGCCGTCCGGGGTATGACCGTCAGCCGGATGCAGCTCGAGCTCCTCGGGGCCGAGCTCGATGCTGCCGGGCACCGGCAGGGTCTGGACCTGGCCCAGCGCCAGCGGCCCGGAACGCTCCACGTACAGCTCGTCGTCCTTGTTGCGCAGCTCGCGCTGCGCCGCGCCGGGCTCCTGGTGCAGGCGCATCACGCTCGGCTCGCCGAGCCCGAGAGCGAGCCCGGGGAAGGCGACCCGGCCGAGGAGGTGGTCGTAGTCCGCGTGGGTGGCCACGAGCGCGTCGGGCTCGAACCCCGCACCCGCCAGCACGCCCGGCAGCGCCTCGAGCTCGTCCGGGAAGTAGGGCGAGTCGATCAGCATCGCCTCGCCGCCCGCTCTTAGAGCGACGGCGTTGGTCTGCCACATCCGGCTTGTGATGACGAGAACGTCCGGGTGGACCGAGACGGCCCTCAAGCGGCCTTCAACAGCTTGCCGGCGTCGCGGAAGGTCTTGACCTCCGCGTCCGGCTTCTTGCGCCCCTCGAGGTCCTCGCCGCGACGGTTGACCCAGATCACGGGGATCTTCGACTTGAGGCAGGGCTCGACGTCGGTCGGATAGCCGGAGGCGATGTGCACCCAGCTCTTCTTCAGCTTCTCGATCCGGCGCGCGCACTCCTTGAAGTGGGCCGGATCGGGCTTGTAGCTCCGCACCTGCTGCGCGGTCACGACGAGGTCGAAGTCCACGCGGAAGTGGCGCCGCGTAGCGCCGAGCAGCTTGTCGTCGATGTTCGAGAGGATCCCGAGCTCGTACTTCTTGCCGAAGCGCTCGAGCTGCGCGTTGGTCTCGCGGAACGGGGCCCACGACGGCACGCTGTTCGGGAGGAAGTTCGAGCGCGAGGGCTCCAGCTCCCAGCCGAGCTCGCTCGCAACGCGCACCGCCGTCCGGCGCAGCACCTCGGCGTAGAGCTCGTAAGAGCCGCGCTGGATCTCGCGCTGGACGTCGATGAAGCGCGGGATCAGGACGTCGCGGTCGATCGTGAACCCGTCGCGGTCGGCCTCCCGCTGGAATGCCTCGTAGACGCCCGACTCCCAGTCGATCAGGGAGCCGTAGCAGTCGAACGTGACGAACTTGACGTCTTTAGGTAGAGCCATATAAGGGACTTTCGATAGGGTCAACCGCCGCCGAAGCCGCAAAGGTCGCCCCCGCGCGGCGGCGGATAGTACCTACCCGATGGACCTCCTCGAATACCAGGGCAAGCAGCTCTTCGCGAAGCACGGCGTGCCGGTGCCCGACGGACGCCCCGCCACGTCGGTTCCTGAGGCAGTGGAGGCCGGCGAGGAGCTCGGCTATCCGGTGGTCATCAAGGCCCAGGTCCAGATCGGCGGGCGCGGGAAGGCGGGCGGCATCAAGCTCGCCGGCGACCGCGCCGAGGCCGAGGAGCACGCCACGGCCATCCTCGGCATGGACATCCGCGGCTACACGGTCCACGAGCTGTACGTGGAGAAGGCCTCCGAGATCGACGAGGAGTACTACGCCGCGATCGTGTTCGACCGCTCGGCCAAGAAGCCGATGGCGATGCTGTCGAGGATGGGCGGGATGGAGGTCGAGGACGCGGACCCCGAGGCGATGCGGATGCTCCACGTGGACCCGCTGCTCGGGCTCCAGGACTTCCAGGCACGCCGGCTCGCGTTCGAGTCCGGCATCGCGGAGGACGTGATCCGGCCGGTCGGTGCGATGCTCGCGAAGCTGTACGACGTCTTCGTGCGCGAGGACGCCACGCTCGTCGAGGTGAACCCGCTGCTCGTGACGAAGAGCCGCGAGGTGGTGGCCCTCGACGCGAAGGTCACCGTCGACGACAACGCCCTGTTCCGCCATCCCGACGTGGCCGAGATGCGCGACCTCTCGGCGGAGGACCCGCAGGAGCGGATGGCGAAGGAGCGCGGGCTCACGTACGTGAAGCTGGACGGGAACGTCGGCATCCTCGGCAACGGCGCCGGGCTCGTGATGTCGACGCTCGACGTGGTCGCGCAGGCGGGCGGCAGGCCCGCGAACTTCCTCGACGCCGGCGGCGGCTCCAAGGCCGAGGCGATCACCAGCGCGGTCGAGGTGATCCTCTCGGACGACAAGGTGAACGCCGTCCTCTTCAACATTTTCGGCGGCATCACGCGCTGCGACGAGGTGGCGAAGGGCCTGATCGAGGCGTTCGAGCAGGTCAAGCCCGACGTGCCCTTCGTCGTGCGGCTGGACGGGACGAACGACAAGGAGGGCCGCGCGCTGCTCGCCGAGGCCAACCTTCCGAACGTCCACACGGAGGCGACGATGCTCGGCGCCGCCGAGAAGGTCGTGGAGCTGGCGGGATAGTGGCCATCCTGGTCGACAGGGAGACTCGCCTGGTCGTCTCAGGCATAACGGGCCGCGAGGGCACGTTCCACAGCCTTCGGAACCGCGACTATGGAACCGATGTCGTCGCGGGAGTGACGCCTGGCAAGGGTGGTCAGGATGTGGATGGAATCCCGGTCTTCAACACCTTCCACGACGCTGTTGAGAAGGCCGGCGCGAACGCGGCAATGGTTTTCGTGCCGCCGCGGTTCGCCGCCGATTCCATCCTGGAAGCCGAAGATGCCGGAATCCCACTGATCATCACGATCACCGAAGGAATCCCGGCCCATGACGAGCTGCGTGTCTACAACCATCTGCTGCGAGGTGGGTCGAGATTGGTGGGGCCCAACTGCCCGGGCATCCTGTCGCCGGGCAAGGCGAACGTCGGGATCATCCCGGCGCAGTTCTTCAAGGAGGGCAACGTCGGCCTCGTGTCGCGCTCGGGCACGCTGACCTACCAGATCGGCAACGAGCTGGCCCAGCGCGGGTTCGGCAACTCCTCGATCGTCGGGATCGGCGGCGACCCCGTGCCGGGCTCGAGCTTCATCGACATGCTCGAGCTGTTCGAGGCCGACCCCGAGACCGAGCTGATCGTGATGTGCGGCGAGATCGGCGGCAGCTCCGAGGAGGAGGCCGCTGACTACATCGCGGAGAGCGTGTCGAAGCCGGTGCTGGCGTACATCGCGGGGTTCACCGCGCCGCCCGGGAAGACGATGGGCCACGCCGGAGCGATCGTGTCCGGATCGAAGGGCACCGCGGCCGCGAAGGCCGAGGCGCTGGAGGCGAAGGGCGTCCGCGTGGGACGCAACCCCACGCAGGTGTCCGAGATAGCCGAGGAGATCCTCGGAACGCGCGTCTAGCTCCGGCGCTATCGTGGGCGCTCGCGTGGCCGAGCTCACCAACATCTCACTGGCGCGCGGCGCTCCCTCGCCCGACATCGTCGCCGTCGACGAGCTCAAGGCCGCGTCGCTGCAGACGCGCCTTCGAGCACGACGCGCCGGCACGTTCGCGTACGGCACCTCGGCCGGCTATCCGCGCCTGCTCGAATGGATCTCGAAGAAGCACGACGTGGCGCCCGACCGCGTGATCGCCACCAACGGCTCGATGCAGGCGGACGCGTTCCTGTTCCAGAAGCTCGTCGAGCCCGGCGACGTGGTCGTGGTGGAGGCGCCGACCTACGACCGCACGCTGCTCGCGCTGCGCCAGCTCGGCGCGGAGCTGCTCGCGATCCCGCTCGAGCCGGACGGCATCGACGTCGATGCGCTGGAGGTCGCGCTCCAGGAGGGCGCGCGGCCCACGCTCGCGCACATCATCCCCAACTTCCAGAACCCGGCCGGGTGCACGCTGTCGCTCGAGAAGCGGCGCAAGCTGCTCGCGCTCGCCGCGGAATACGGCTTCACCATCTTCGAGGACGACCCGTACGTCGAGCTGCGCTTCGAGGGCGAGCCGCTTCCGACGATGCTCTCGCATGGACGAGTCCGACACGGTCGTCTACGCGTCCTCGTTCTCGAAGACGGTCTGCCCGGGATCCGCGTCGGCTACCTGGTCGGGCCCTCGGACCTGATCGCGAGCATCCGGAAGCTGGCGACCAACACGTACATCTCGCCGAACATGGTCGCCCAGTCGATCGTCGCCGAGTTCTGCCATTCCGGGGCGCTCGACCGCTCGATCGAGACCGTGAAGGAGGCGCTCCGCGAGCGCCGCGACGCGACGGCGACCGCCCTCGAGCGCCACATCCCGGACGCCCGCTTCGTGAAGCCGCAGGGCGGCTACTTCCTCTGGGTCGACCTGCCCGAGGGCAGCGACGTGGCCGCGCTCGACGCGGCCTCGCAGGAGCGCGGGGTCGTCTTCGTCAAGGGCAGCGACTTCCTGATCGAGGGCGGGGAGAGCTCGCTCCGGATCGCGTACTCCGCCGTACCGCCGGACCAGATCGAGGAGGGCATCGCGCGCGTGGCCGATGCCTACCGCGAGCTGGCCGGCGCCACTGCGTGACCCAGCTCGAGCTTCGCCGGACGCGCGAGGTGGGAGCGCTGTTCCGCGACGCGCTCGCGCTGTTCGGGCGTCACGCCTGGCTGTTCGTCACGCTGTCGGCGGCCGTCGTCGTGCCGGCGGAGCTGATCGTCGAGGGCGTCGGCCTGGAGCGGCTCACGAGCTCCTACGACAGCTCGCCGTCGCTCGCGGAGGCAGCCATTCCGACGATCGTGGAGTTCCTCGTCGTCACGCCGATCATCGTGGCGATCTGCATCCACGCGCTCCACTCGATCGCCGACGGCCGGCGCCCCTCCCCGGGCACCGTCCTCGTGGCCGGGTTCGAGGCGTTCACGCCGCTGTTCGCGGCGGTGGTGCTCGCCGCCGCCGGCATCGCTCTCGGCTTCCTGGCGCTGATCCTGCCGGGCGTGTACCTCGCGATCCGGTGGTACTTCGTGCCGCAGGCGGTGGTGATCGACGGCGCTCGCGGGCCGGCGGCCCTGTCGCGCTCGACCCAGCTCGTGGAGGGCCTCTGGTGGAGGACGTTCGGCCTCGTGGTGCTCGCCAACGTCGCCATCGCGATTCCCGGCTTCATCCTCCTGGCGCCCTTCGCCGCGATCGCGGAGAGCACCGACCGCGCCGTCTGGGCCCTGGTGGGCTCGGCCGTCGTCACGTCGATCACGGCGCCCTTCGTCGCGATCTACTCGACGCTCCTCTACTACGACATGAGGGCGCGCAAGACGCTCTGAACGACGAGGGGCGGCCCTTGGGCCGCCCCTCGCAGTTGCGACTCGTTCGTGCGTCAGCGCACGCGGAACGGGCCCTGGTACTTCAGCGCCCTCGTGCGTCCGACCTTGCGCGACTTCGTCCTGCGCGCGGCCGTCCCCTTCGGGTTCTGCGTCACGCCGCTCTTCGAGCGAGCGAGCGTCCACGCGGTGTGAGCCGCGGCATCCGGCATCTGGTCGAGCGCCGTGCTGCTCAGGTTCGCGATCGTGTCGCACGCCTGGTGGTAGCACGGGTCGTAGGCGACCCCGGCGGTCCCGCCGTAGGTCGTGGCCTGGGCAGCCGTCTTGATGCCCTCGGCACCCGTGAACAGGCCGCCGGCCGGCACCCCGTTCGCGATGAACGGCCCGTAGTCGGAGCGGCCGTCGAACGCCGTCGGAGCGTGGGCCAGGCCCTGGCTGCCGAAGTAGCGCGCGAACACGCCCTCGATCTGGCCGGAGCCGTTCGGGGCCCCGCCCGGAGGCGGCGCCGAGTTCGAGAGGTCGCCGTCGTAGACGAACCGCACGAAGTTGGGCGAACCGACCATGTCGAAGTTCAGGTTCGCCTCGATGTCGTCGATGCCGCCGTTCGCGACCTGCTCTTCGACGTACGCCGTCGAGCCGACGAGGCCGGCCTCCTCGGCACCCCAGAACGCGAAGCGCAGCCGGTTCTTGGGCGTGAGCCCGAGCCTCGTGATCTGCTCGGCCATCTCGATCAGCGTCGATGAGCCCGAGCCGTTGTCGTTGATCCCCGGCCCCGCCTGGACCGAGTCGAGGTGCGCGCCGACCACGATCGTGCGGCTGGGATCGCCCCTGCGTGAGTCCGCGATCACGTTGTACTGCGGGATCGGTGTGGTCGTGGCGTCCACGTCCACGTGCACCATCGGGTTGAGCCCGTCGCGGACCTGGTCCACGAGCTCCTCGCCCACGTCGTTGCTCGTCATGATCGCCGGGATCCCCATGTCCGTGGGAGCCGTGATGAACAGCGGCTCCTCACGACCCGGGAAGCCGTCGTTGAAGATCAGCGCCGCGCCCGCGTTCGCGTCGCGGGCGTTCTCGTACTTCTGGGTGAACGGGCAGGTGCCGCGCTGCATCAGCGCAACCGCGCCGTCGGGCATCCCGGCGAAGTCGTCGGGATCGCAGCCGCTCACCGACGTGCCGGCTCCGCCGGCCGGCGGAATCTCGGTGTTACCGGCCACGAAGACCGGAGCGGTCAGGTCACCGCCGCCCGAGAACTGAGAGACGACGTAGTCCACGTCCTCGACCCATGTCTCCGGGTCGGGGCTGGTCCGCTCGAGCGTCGCCCCGCCGTCGTAATCCCACTGGGCGAAGTTGAACGAGTCGAGCGTGACGCGGAAGCCCGCGGCGCGCATCCGGTCGGCGACGTACTCGACCGACGCGTCGTAGCCGGGGAACGTGGCGGCGCGGTTGCCGCCGTTGGCGGTCGCGATCTGCTGGAACGCCTGCTGGTGCTCCATGATGCCGGCGACGGTCATCCCGGCACGCAGTTCCTTCGTGTTGACCTTGTCGATCGCCGAGGCGACCGGAGCAAGTAATAGGCAGGCCGCCAAAGCGGCGGCCACGGCAGTCAGGGTCTTGTACACCCTTCCCCCTTGAGGTTCGAGTCTGCCTGCCGGCGTTTGTGCGCCGGCGGCACGGTCGGCAGGCGGAAGGCGCCCGGGATCCTCCGGAAACCCCCGCCGCCTCGGCCCTACCCCGGCCCACCTCGACCAAAACGCACGGGGGGCGGCACAAGGCCGCCCCCCGTGTAGAACCGCTGCTGCTCCCGCTACCGGATGGCCTTGCTGCCCTTGTAGTCGGGGTCGTACTTGGTCGAGTTGTCGCTCGCCTTGTCCGTGCCCTGGACGGCGGACGTGGTCTGGGCGAACGTGAGCACCCCGTGCGCCACGGCATCCGACATCTCGTCGAGCGCCGTGAGGTTCGACGTTGTTGATCGTGTCGCAGGCGCTGTGGTAGCACGGGTCGAACGCGAGCCCGGCCGTGCCGCCCCACTTGATCACCTGGTCCGCCGTCTTCAGGTCCTCCGCGCCGGTGAACAGGCCACCGGCCGGAATCCCGGCCGCGACGAACGCGTCGTAGTCCGAGCGGCCGTCGAACGCCGTCGGCTCCGTCTGACGTCCGATCGAGTCGAAGAAGTCCACGAACGCGCTCTCGACCACGCCCGAGCCGGTCGAGCCGGTCGAGGCGGTGTCGGATGCGTCGCCGTCGTAGACGAACCACGCCGGGTTAGGCGAGCCGACCATGTCGAAGTTCAACATGACGGCGATGTTCTTCCGCTGGCTCGCGGGCAGCGTGTTGACGTAGAACGTCGAGCCGACCAGTCCGGCCTCCTCGGCTCCGAAGAACATGAACCGGGTCTGGTTGCGCGGCTTGATGCCGAGCTTCGCCATCTGAAGCGCGGTCTCGAGCTGGGCGCCGGTTCCGGACCCGTTGTCGTTGATGCCCGGACCCTCGGGGACGGAGTCGAGGTGCGCACCGCTGACGACGACGCGGTCGGTGCGTCCCGTCGTGCCGTCCGCGATCACGTTCTCGGACGTGCGCGGCTCCGAGATCGTCGAGGTCGTGACCGTCAGCCTCACACCCGTGTGCGAGCGGAGGTACGTCACGAGGTCCGCGCCTTCCTGCGCGCTCATCTCGACGACCGGGACCGTCTGCGGGAAGCTCGCCTGGCCGAAGCCGACGCCGGAGCGCTCCGGCGAGTTGCCCTCGTTGAAGATGATCACGGCGTCGGCACCGGCCTCCTTCGCGAGCCTGATCTTCTGCTGGAACTCGCAGGTTCCGCGCTGGATCAGGGCGATGTCACCCGTGAAGCCGGCGAAGTCGGCCGCCTCGCAGCCGTCGTTCGTCGAGCTGTCGGGCGCGCCCACCGGCAGTGGCACGGTGGGCGTGACGAACTGCACCACGCCCGTGACGCTGCCGTTGCCGGAGTAGGTCATCGTGGCGATGTCCACATTCGGCGTGTATGTGAACGGGAAGCCCGCGTCGGGGCTCGTCACGGTCGCAGGAGCGAGCTCCTCGAAGTAGTCGTAGGCGAACGGCTGCCGTGTGACCCGGTAGCCGGCGGCGCTCAGCTTGCCGGCGACGTAGTCGGCCGACTGGGTGTAGCCGGTCGAGCTCGCCTCACGGTGGCCGTCGTTGCGGTTGGCGATCTTCTGAAGCGCCGACTGGTGGGCGCGGACGCCGGAGACCGTTACGGCCTTGCGCAGCGCGCTCGAGTCGGTGGGCGTCGCCGCCGTGGCGCCTGTGACGCCGGCAAGCGAAGCGAGTGCGGCCGCTACGGCGACCGCCGCAGACGTTCGTCTGCTCATATGCGAATCCCTCCCGAGGATCAGGCCGCGCACCCTTGCGCGGCGGAGGCGGAGGACCCTAGCCACACGACGCCCGCGCGTCTACGAGAGGCCGGCCAGCAGGCGGCGGATCGCCTCGACGCAGCGGTCCACGTCGGCCTCGGTCGTCGACCAGTTCGAGACCGAGATCCGCATGTAGCGGCGACCGTGCCAGCTGGTGCCGCCCGCCCAGAAGGTGCCGTCGCGCTGCGCGGCCGCGATCAGCGCGTCGGTGCGCTCGTCCGAGCCGAAGCTCACGAGCACCTGGTTCAGGACGACCTCGTTGCCGATCTCGACGCCCTCGATCGCGGCGAGCTGCTCGCCGAAGCGACGGGCGAGGGCGCAGCAGCGGTCTACCAGCTCCGCGACGCCCTCGCGGCCGAGCTCGCGCAGCGCGGCCCAGGTCGGGAAGCCGCGCGCCCGGCGCGACGACTCGGGCACGTACGTCCCGGCCTCCTGCCCGGCCAGGTAGGAGGCCGTGTAGTGCATCGAGGCGGCGTGGGCCTCGCGGTCGGCGCAGAAGACGAAGCCGGTGTCGTACGGGACGTTCAGCCACTTGTGGCCGTCGGCGGCCCACGAGTCGGCGCGCTCGACGCCGTCCACGAGCTGCCTCTTCGAGGGGCTGGCCGCGGCCCACAGCCCGAACGCGCCGTCGACGTGAACCCAGGCGCCGTGCCGGCGCGCCAGATCGCACGTGCTCGCGAGGTCGTCGCACGCCCCCGTGTTCACGTTGCCGGCCTGCACGCACACGATCGCCGGTCCGCCCGGATCCGTCTCCAGGGCGCTCGCGAGAGCCGCGACGTCGATGGCTCCGTTCCGGTCCGCGGCGACCGGCTCGACCGCATTCGCGCCGAGCCCGAGCAGCCGGAGCGAACGGTCGATCGTGGCGTGGCGCTCCTCGCCGACGATCACCCGCACGCGCGGCGCTCCGCCCAGCCCGTCCGCCTCCACGTCCCAGCCGGCGCGTGCCAGGACGCGATGGCGCGCGGCCGCGAGCGCAACCGTGTTCGCGCCCTGGGCGCCCGTCACGATGCCGAACGACGCCTCGGGCGGCAGGCCGAGCAGCTCCTTCAGCCAGCCGCCGGCCACCTCCTCGACCGCCGCCGCCGCCGGCGACGAGGTGGCGTTGAAGGCGAGCTGGTCCCAGCCGGTCGTGAGCATGTCGGCGCAGGTCGCCGCGTCGAGCGCCCCGCCGACGACGAAGCCGAAGTACCTCGGGCCGGCAGACGCGACCAGCGCGGGCTCGACCGCCGCGACGAGCTCGTCGATCACGGCCTCCGGGGCGGTGCCCTCCTCCGGCAGCGGCCCGCCGAGGGCGGCTCGAAGCGCCGCCGAGTCCACGGGCGGCGCCACCGGGCGCTCGCCCACCGTTCGCCTGTAGCCGGCGACCCGCTCCGCGGTGCGCCGCAGGCCGTCCGACAGATCGGGCACGCGCGCTAGCGCCCGTAGCGCTCGCGGCCCAGCACCAGCTGGTCCGGGAGCGCGGTGCGCGCCGGCGGCGAGGGGTCGGCCACCACCGAGACGGTCTCCGCCACGCTCCGGGTGACCGAGTGGCTCGAGCCGTTCGACTCCAGCACGATCTCGTCGTCTCCGGCGCGGGCGAGAGTGCCCTCGAGGCCCGGCGTGAGGCCCGTGTCCTTCAGGTAGTGCAGGAGGTCCTCGGCCTCGTTCTCGAAGCGCAGCACGCGCACGCGCGCGCCCTCCTCCACGTCCGCGAGCGGCACGCCCTCCTCGCGCTCGCCCTCGAAGATCGGGTGGCCGTGCGGACAGGTCTTCGCGTCGCCGATCGCGCGCAGCATGCGCTCCTCCACCATCGGCGACATCCAGTGCTCAAGCCGCTCGGCCTCCTCGTGAACCTGGTCCCAGGGGATCTCGAACACGTCTGTGAGAAAGCGCTCGATCAGACGGTGCCGGCGAACGATCCCCGCGGCGTGCTCCTGGCCCGAGTCGGTGAACTCCAGGGACTTGTCGGCGGCGCGCGTCACGTAGCCGTCGGCCTCGAGGCGGCCGATCATCTCGTGGACGGTCGGCGCGGAGACCTGCATCGCCCGGGCGATGTTGGCGCCGGTGATCGGCAGCCCGGCCTCCTGGAGCCAGTAGATGATCTGGAGGTACTCCTCCTCGGCGACGGTCGCTTGCTCCTGGGACATGTGTTGATCCTAGCCGCCTGCGCAGGCCTGTCATTAGCATGGCGGCCGTGGAGATCGGGCCAGGGACTCGCGTGCTTGTGACGGGCGCCTCGCGCGGAATCGGCGCGGCGATCGCCCACGCGTTCGCGGCGCGGGGCGCCACCCTGGGCCTCGTGGCGCGCAGGCGCGAGGCGCTCGAGGAGCTGGCGCAGAAGCTCGAGGGCGGTGCGCACGTCGCGCTCGAGGGAGACGTGTCGGACCAGGACTCGATCGTCAGCGCGATCTCGGAGTTCGGCGACGTGGACGTGGTCGTCGCCAACGCCGGCATCACCCACTACCGGCCATTCGCGCAGCTGCCGCTCGACGAGGCGCGCCACATGAACGACGTGAACTGGCTCGGCACGATCTACACCGTGTGGGCGGCGCTCCCCGGCATGCTCGAACGCCGGCGCGGCCACATCGTGGTGGTCTCGTCCGGCGGAGGCGTGCGCGGCTTCCCGTCGGCGGCCGTCTACAACGGCACCAAGTCCGCGCAGCGCGGCTTCGCCGAGGCGCTCCGCCACGAGCTGCACGGCACCGGCGTGTCCGTCACGACCGTCTTTCCGGGCGAGATCGAGACCACGCTCCACGACCACGAGCTGGACCACATGCCGGACTGGTACCGGATGGACCGGCGCGCGCCGGCCGGGCCCCTCGGAGAGAAGGTGGTCGAGGCCGTGGAGCAGGACCGGCGTGAGCTCTTCTACCCGCCGGCCGTCCGCATGCTGCGCATCGTGAACGGCATCTCGCCGCGGCTCGGCGACCTGGTGCTGAGGCGGATCCTCGGCCGGAGCGTGGCGCCGCGATGACGCTGCCGCTGACGCCCCCGATCAAGCCGCAGCTCGCGAAGTCGGCGAAGGAGCTCCCGGAGGGCGAGGAGTGGCGCTACGAGCCGAAGTTCGACGGCTTCCGCACGATCGTGTTCCGGGACGGTAACGACGTGCACCTCCAGAGCCGCAACGGCAAGCCGATGAACCGCTACTTCCCGGAGGTGGTGGAGCAGGCGCTCGAGCTGCCCCGGGACCGGTTTGTGCTCGACGGCGAGATGGTCGTCGTGGTCGACGGCGTCCAGGAGTTCGACCTCCTCTCTCAGCGGATCCACCCGGCCGCCTCGCGCGTCCAGCGCCTGCGTGAGGAGACGCCCGCCGCGCTGGTGGCGTTCGACCTGCTGGCGGACGGCGACGAGGTGCTCTGCCCGCTCCCGTACGAGGAGCGGCGCGAGCGGCTCGCGGAGCTGGTGGCCGATCCCGTTCAGCTCACGCCCATGACCCCCGACCCGAAGGACGCGGGCCAGTGGCTCACGGGCGTGTCCGAGGGCGTGATCGCGAAACAGGCGCGCGCGCAGTACTCGCCGGGCGAGCGCACCGGGATGATGAAGATCAAGCGCGTGCGGACGGCCGACGCCGTCGTGGCCGCGTTCCGGTTCGGCAAGGAGGAGGGCACGGTGGGCTCGCTGATCCTCGGGCTCTACGACGACGACGGGCAGCTGCACGTGGTGGGGCACACCTCGGGCTTCCGCGCGAAGGAGAAGCGCGAGCTGATCGGGAAGCTCGAGCCCTACCGCACGCACGAGCGCGGGTCCGGAGAGCCGAGCCGCTGGAAGTCGGACGAGGAGCTCGTCTGGGAAGGGCTGCGCCCGGAGCTGGTGGTGGAGGTGGCCTTCGATCACATAACCGGGGATCGGATCAGGCACGGAGCCAAGCTCCTGCGCTGGCGCGACGACAAGGACCCGAGCGAATGCAACATCTCGCAGCTGCGCTCCTGATCCTCGTGATGCTCGCCCTGCCGTCCGGGGCGCTCGCGCAGGCCGGGGTGAGCTACCAGGTGCCGGCGGACAACCCGTTCGCCGGACAGGCCGGCGCGACGCCGGAGGTGTACGCGTTCGGCCTCCGGAACCCGTTCCGCTTCTCGTTCGACAGGCTGAACGGCGACGTCCTGATCGGCGACGTCGGCGGCGCGCGGCGCGAGGAGATCGACTGGGTCACGGCCGCGGAGGCGCGCGGGGCCAACTTCGGCTGGGCCTGCGAGGAGGGGTCGCTCACCGACAACCCGCCCCGGCCCGCCGACTGTCCGGTCCCCGGCGCGATCAAACCGCTGTTCGACTACGCGACCGCGGGCCCCGACGCGGTGACCGGAGGCTTCGTGGTGCGCGACCCGTCGCTGCTCGGCCTCGAGGGGCGCTACCTCTACGCCGACTTCTTCGGCGACCTCGTCCGCTCGCTTCGAGCTGGACATGAGCGCCCCCGACGATCAGAGCACCGGGCTCGTGGTCGATCAGCCGGCGTCCTTCGGGCAGGACGCGGACGGGAGGCTGTATGTGGCCAGCCTCGGCGGGCAGGTCTCCCGGCTGGTCTACGGCGGGTCCACCGGCACGCTGGCTGCAGAGGCGCTGACCGGCCCGTTCGCGACGCCGATCGCGCTCAGCGACCTTCCCGGGCGACGCGTCGCGCCTGTTCGTGGGCGAGCGCGGCGGGACGGTGCGGCTGGTCGTGAACGACGTGGCTCGCCCGACGCCGTTCCTGGACCTCACCCCGTTCGGGGTCAGCACCGCCGGAGAGCGGGGTCTGCTGTCCGTCGTGGCCGCTCCGGATTACGCGGTGTCCGGGAAGCTCTACGTGCACTACACGGACTCCGGCGGCGACATCCGCATCGAGGAGTTCAGGCGCTCGACGATCGACCCGGAGATCGCGGACCCAACCTCGCGCCGGACCGTCCTCGTGATCGAGCACTCCTCGGAGAGCAATCACAACGGCGGCCAGATGCACTTCGGCTCCGACGGCTGCCTCTGGGTCACGACCGGCGACGGCGGCGGTCAGAACAACGTGCACGACAACTCACAGAACCTCGCCACGCTGCTCGGGAAGCTCCTGCGCATCGACCCCGAGCCGCCCGGCCCGGGCCGGCCCGAGTGCGTCGAGGCGCAGGCGCTGCCCGGTCCCGGCGGGGGTCCGGGCGGGGGCGGCCGGCGGCGAGGCGGACACGACCGCGCCGCTGGTGTTCGCGAGCGCGGCGCGCCGCCAGCGCGTGCTGCGCCAGCGCGGCGCCTTCGTGCGCGTGCGCTGCAGCGAGCACTGCTCGCTGAGCGCGGGCGGGACGCTCGTGATCGGCCGCCGCAGGCTCCTGCTGCTGAGGGTGCCCGCGGCGCTGACGGGCGGCTCCACCGCGCGCCTCCTCGTGCGGGCGCGTCCGCGCGCGCGCCGGGTGCTGCGCGCGGCGCTGCGGCGCGGCCGCCGGCCGAGGGTCGAGCTGCGCATGCACGCGAGCGACGCGGCGGGCAACCGCTCCCTTCTGGTGCGGCGCTCAGTCCGGGTAAGACGCTAGGCGCCGTTCCAGGAAGCGCCGCTCCACGGGGTTGGTCGTGAGCTCGAGCGCGCGCGTGTAGGCGGCCGCCGCCTCGCTGTCGCGGTCGAGCCGGCGCAGCAGGTCCGCGCGCGCCGAATGGAGCAGGTGGTAGTCGTCGAGAACGCCCTCACGGGCCAGGCCGTCCATGACCGCGAGGCCGTGCTCCGGCCCCTGTGCCATGGCGACCGCGACGCCGCGGTTGAGCTCCACGATCGGCGACGGGTCGAGCGCGGCGAGCCCGGCGTAGAGCGCGGCGATCCGGGGCCAGTCCGTGACGTCCGCGGCCGGCGCGCGGGCATGCTCGGCAGCAATCGCGGCCTGGAGGCCGTAGCGGCCCGCGTCACCGGCGCGCACGGCCAGCTCGAGGCCCTCCTCCAGCTCGTCGCGGCGCCACAGCGAGCGGTCCTGGTCCTCCAGCAGGACCATCTCACCCGCCTCGTCGAGCCTGGCGTCGCGCCGCGAGTGGTGAAGCAGCATGAGCGCCAGGATCCCGCGTGCCTCGGCCTCCGCCGGCATCAGACTCGCGAGCACCCGGCCCAGCCGGATCGCCTCGTCGCACAGCTCGCGCCGGACGAGCGTGTCCGCGCTGGTTGCGAGATAGCCCTCGTTGAAGATCAGATAGATCGAGGCGAGCACGGCGCCGAGCCGCGCCGGCAGCCGTTCGGCCTCGGGAACCTCGTACGGGATCCCCGCGGCTCGGATCTTTCGCTTCGCCCGGACGAGGCGCTGCTGCATCGCTGTCTCGCTCGTCAGCAGGGCTCGCGCGACCTCGGGCGTCGAAAGCCCGCCGAGGGTCCGCAGCGTGAGCGCCACGCGCGCCTCGATCGCGAGCGCCGGGTGGCAGCAGGTGAAGAACAGCCGCAGCCGGTCGTCGGGGATGGAGCTCATCTCGGCTTCCGATGCCTGGCCGCCGCCGAGCCGCTCGAGCTCGCGCAGCTTCTCCGCGTAGCGCCGCTCGCGCCGCAGCCTGTCGATGGCGCTGTTGCGCGCGGTGAGCATGATCCAGCCACCCGGATTGGCGGGGATGCCGTCCCGCGCCCAGCGCGACATGGCGGTCGCGAACGCGTCCTGCACCGCGTCCTCGGCGAGGTCGAAGTCGCCGAGGACTCGGATCAGGGCCGCGACCGCCCGCCCCGACTCGCGCCGGAACAGGCGGTCGACGACCGCGCCGGGGGTGGCTAGCTCTGAGCGGCCGCCGATTGCCGCGCGTCCTCGCCGCCGGCGGCCTCGTAGTTCATGACCGGCCTCACCTCGACCGAGCCGCTGGCGGCGCCCGGGATCTTGGCGGCCCACTCGATCGCCTCGTCGAGGCTGCCGCACTCGAGCAGGTAGTAGCCGCCGAGCTGCTCCTTCGTCTCCGCGAAGGGGCCGTCGGAGAGCAGCCGCTCGCCGTCGCGGACGCGCACGGTGGTCGCCGCCGACGTGGGCTCGAGGCCCTCGCCGCCGAGCATCACGCCGGCCTTCTCGGCCGCCTCGCCGAAGGCCCCGTAGGCGGCCATGACCTCGGCCGACTGCTCCGGGGTCACCTCGCCCCACTGGCTCTCGTCGCCGTAGATCGTGCAGAGGTACTTCATGGGTCAGCTCCTCTCGTTGCGCGACAGCCGATCGTCGCGTTCACCCTAACCACGAACGGGAGGACGCGAGATCGACAGTCGCTCGTCAGGATATGAACGGTGGCGGAGCTCGAGGTGATCGCTGCCGACGTTACGGCGCTCGAGGTGGACGCCATCGCCAACGCCGCGAACACGCAGCTCATCCACGGCGGCGGCGTGGCCGGCGCCATCTCGCGGGCGGGCGGGCCCGACGTGCAGCGCGAGTCGGACGAGAGGGCGCCGATCGGCCTCGGCGACGCGGTGGAGACGACCGCCGGCCACATGCCGGCCCGCTGGGTGATCCACGCCGCGACGATGGAGCTGGGCGGACCACCTCCGCCGAGATCATCGAGCGGGCCACGCGCTCGACGCTCGCGAAGGCGGAGGAGCTCGGCGCGCGCTCGCTGGCGCTGGTGGCCTTCGGGACCGGCGTGGGCGGCTTCCCGCTGGACGAGGCGGCGCGGATCATGGTGTCCGCGGCCCGCGAGCACGAGGGCGGGCTCGAGCGGATCGTGTTCGCGGTGCACGGCGATGACGCGGAGCGAGCCTTCCGGGATGCGCTTTGACGCTTCCGGCCCTGGTCGCTCCCGACTCTTTCAAGGGCACCTTCTCGGCCCGCGAGGTGGCCGCCGCCGTGGCGGCGGGCCTGCGCGAGGCCGGCCGCGAGGCGCGCGAGCTGCCCGTCGCCGACGGCGGTGAGGGAACGATGGAGGTGCTGGTCGATGCCCTCGGCGGCGAGGTCCGGCGGGCCACCGTCTCAGATCCGCTCGGCCGGCCGGTTGAGGCCGGGTTCGCCGTGCTTCCCGACGGCTCCGGCGTGGTGGAGATGGCGCAGGCGAGCGGGCTGTCGCTGGTCGCGGAGGACGAGCGCGACGCCTGGAGCGCGTCCACGCGAGGCACCGGCGAGCTGATCGCGGCCGCGGTCGAGGCCGGCGCGCCGCACGTGATCGTGACGGTCGGCGGCTCGGCGACCACGGACGGCGGGGCGGGCGCGCTCGAGGCACTGAAGGAGGCCGGGGTGGGGCCCCGGCTCGAGCTGCACGTCGTGTGTGACGTCCGCGTTCCGTTCGAGGACGCTCCGCGCGTCTTCGGACCGCAGAAGGGCGCGGACGCGGCGATGGTGAAGCGCCTGGAGCAGCGACTGGACGAGCTGGCCGCGAGCTTCCCTCGCGATCCCCGCGGCGAGCCGATGACCGGCTGCGCTGGCGGGCTCTCGGGTGGGCTGTGGGCAGCCCACGGGGCGACGCTCGTGCCGGGCGCGCCGTACGTGCTCGACGCGATCGGCTTCGACGCGCTGATGCGCGAGTCGGCGTTCGTCGTGACCGGCGAGGGGTCGCTCGACGAGCAGACCCTGGAGGGCAAGATCGTCGGCGAGCTGGCCACCCGCTGCCGCCAGGGCGGCGTCGCCTGCCACGCCATCGTGGGCCGCAACCGGCTGGACCCGTTCGGCGAGCGCATCATCGACCTCGCCTCGGTCACGGAGGCGACCACGCTCGAGGAGCTGGTGGAGGCCGGACGGGCGCTCGTCTAGGCA
The DNA here is from genome assembly GCA_963786845.1 of uncultured Thermoleophilaceae bacterium. Classification (GTDB taxonomy): domain Bacteria; phylum Actinomycetota; class Thermoleophilia; order Solirubrobacterales; family Thermoleophilaceae; genus JACVRW01. Next base: position 11,652 of record CAWBAP010000014.1, on the reverse strand, counting down.
GGCGCCGGAGCGCCCGTGCGGCGCGTGACCGACGCCGAGTACGCCCGCGGGCGGAAGAGCAGGATCGGGTCGGCGCTCGGCTCGATGCCGTCGGTGACCCGGGTGGGGTCGAAGACGAGGATGTCGCCGTCCCGCTCGCGCTCCGTCTCGGGGCCGGTCAGCTCCAGGCGCCCGACCTCCACCCGCTCCCGCTCGGCGGGCCAGGCGACGGTGGGGTCGTCCACCACGTCGCCGTCGCCGGCGATCACCACGACCAGCCGGAACACGGTCGACTCCCGCGCGACGATCTCCTCCTGGAGATAGTCGCCCCCGCGCGCCTTCGCGTCCTCGTCGGAGAGCGTCCGCTCGCCCTCCTCGGGCTCGAAGCTGTAGCGAACCCAGCGCTCGGTGCCGTCCGGCGCGGTCCACCTGAACGCGTGGATCGAGTTGTAGAGCACCGTCGCGTAGCTCTCGGGCGGCTCGGCGGAGACCGCCGCCTGGATCGAGGGCCCGGCCTCCGGGTGCTTCTCAAGCCAGGCCCCGACCTTGTCGAAGTCCGGCTGGCCCGTCTCGGGGTCCGGCTTTCGCGCTCGCGTGAACTCGAGGAAGTCCTCGGGCGTGCGGGCGAAGAAGCAGGGCAGGTTGAGCGCCACGATGTCCGTCTTCGAGCCGTCCGGGAGGTAGAACTTCACGGCCAGCCCGCGCCCCTCGCGCGCATAGTCGGGAATCGCGGGAGAGCCGCCGCCGTTGGAGAAGCGCGCCGTCACTCGAACGGGCTCACCGCTCATGTGTGCCGCGGTTGTGAGCCCGGCGTCGGCGGGAGTGAACGTACCCGTGAGCAGCGACCCCTTCGCGTGCGCCGCCCGGTGGCCCTCATGCCTCCCGGAAATGTCGTTGATCGCGTTCACGGCCTGCTCGGCAAGCTCGTCCATGCGGAAAACATAAGCGACGGGCGCCCACTTGGGGCGCCCGTCCTGCCTCACCCGTGCGGCGGCCGGGGGCCGCCGCGTCTGGGACTCAGCGCATCCCGGGAACGGGGCGGAAGCCCTCGTACTCCGGGGTGTGCTCCCAGGCTTCGTCCGTCTGCTGGAGGACCATGCGGCCGGTCGCCCCGAGACCCACGACGAGGAACGCCGCGGCCACGATGGCCAGCCAGTTCATCGCGCTGCCGATCGCCGCCCCGAACAGGACAGCGCCGGCCGCCACGGATATCGCCATCCACGACTGCACCGCGCGGGCCCTGTAGAGCCCGATCGCCAGGCTCGCCATTCCGAGCGACAAACCGAACGAAACGAGCACGAACGGGATCACGATCCCCGTTGTCTCGTTCAGCCGCTCGAGCAGCGCCACCGCCTGAGCGGTCTCACCGGCGCCCACCAGCTGCCACATGACGAGCTCCATCGCGACGATCCCGGTGAACGCCAGCAGCCCCAGCATGGCGAGGCCGCCGCCCACGTGCCCGAACGCGACCTCGCGCTCGCGCAACATGTGCATGAGGCCCAGCACCGCCGGGACCATCAACGCGATCGCGACCAGCGCCAGCAGGTGAGCCAAGTACCAGGCATCGAGGTTGTCCGCGATGGTGGCCACCTGGGTCGCCTCGTCCATGTCGCTCGCCGGGTGAATCACCACGGCGGCCAGCAGCACGAGCGGCGCCACGACCATGCACGCCCCCGCCAGCATCTTGCGGGAGTGATGTGCATCGGAGAGGTGCATTCCCTACCTCCTGTACTGCGTCCGGTGGGATCTCCAAGCGATCCCGACTGCTTCCGGATACACGCGATTGTAACTTCGGTTACTAGCTCTCTGCCAGTGCACGAATGATTGCCTCGTAGAAGCCCTCGCTCATGGCGGCCTCCGTGCGCTCCACGTTCGGGAAGGCCGAGATGTCGCCGGCCACCGCGTTGGCCACGAGGAACAGCCGGCCCACCACCTCGGCCACCTCGAGGTCCTCGCGCGAGTCCCCGATGGCGATGCACTCCTCGCGCGCGTAGCCGCGCGCACGCATGTGCGCCGCAACGGCGCGCGCCTTCGAGACGTCGGCCGGAATCAGGTGGAAGGTGTGTGCGCCCGGGCCGATCTCTCCGTTGTCCACGAGCCGCAGCGCGGAGTGGCCCTCCGCGCCGAGCAGCTCGTTCGCCTCCACCGCGTCCACCGAGCCACGCAACACGTGCGACACGTCGCGGCCGAGGTGGAACGGCGCGTCGTACTCGAGGCAGCCCTCGTAGCGGCGCAGCAGGAGCTCCGGCGCGCCCGTCGCCGCGATCTGGTCGTGCACGCTCTCCCCTCGCGCGGCGCGAGCTCGCCGGTCAGGAACGTCTCCTCGCCGTCGATCACCATGCCGGCGCCCAGCTCGAAGATGTAGGAGCTCTGGCCGAGCAGCCGCGCGTCCTCCATCACCTGGGCGCGGCGGCGGCCGGACTTGATCACGACCTCCACGCCGGCGCGGTGGCACGCCTCGAGCGCGCGCGCCGCGAGCAGGGTGAACTCGCCGTCCGCGGTGCGGAACAGCGACGCCCCGCGCCCCAGGAGCGTCCCGTCGAGGTCGGTGTAGGCGCAGCGGATGCCCACTAGGCGCAAGCGTGCAGCGTGGCGAACGGCGGGCGCTCGACGGGCGCCCGCGGTACTGGTCGTCTACGAGCCGACCCTGGGCGCGCAGCCGCTCGATGACGGCACCGAGCACCTCGTGCGCCATGCTCCCGAGCTGTCCCAGGGGCTGGTGGCGGTTGTGGCGGACGTCGAGGTCGACCTGCGCCATGCCCTCCGTCCCACCGAGCACGTCGCGCACGTGCAGCAGCATTGCGGTCTCCACGGCGTAGCCGGTCGCGAACGGAATGCGATCGAAGAGCTCCCGGCGCGCAGCCACCTCGCCGGCGAGCGGCTGCGCGAACTCGGCGAGGTCGGGGAAGAAGGCCGACAGGAGCGGCCGGGCGGTGAGCTCGGTGACGCGCCCGCCCTCGTGCGAGCGCTGCTCGCCGTCCGCCGTGGCGAAGGGCCGCCTGAACTGGCCCTTCACGAAGCAGATCTGCTCCTCGCAGATCAGCGCGCCCAGCAGCCCAGTGGCGAAGTGAGCGGAGAAGTCGCGCGTGTCGGAGTCGAAATAGACGATGAGCTCGCCCGCGCCACGGCCAGCGCGCGCCACATGGCGTCGCCCTTGCCGAGCACCGGGCCGAACTCGGGCAGCAGCTCGGACTCCTGGTGTACCTCGGCGCCGTGCGTCGGCGGCGATCTCCGCGGTCCCGTCCTGCGACGCCGCATCGACCACGAGGATCTGGTCGATCAGCGCGGTCCAGCGACCGGAGCCGCTCGACGATCTGCCCGATCGTGTCCGCCACCTCGCGCGCCGGCAGTACGACCGTGATCGGCTGGTCTTGTCTCGAGCAGGCGCGAGCGTCGAATTCGGAGTGGTGAAAGCGCCGGATCAACGCGCGCGTACTATCGCAGCCGTGAGCCGGACGCCCACCGCCTCCCCTGGGAGGCGGTGCTCGACGCGGGGCGCGACGAGCAGCTCGTGGCGACCGCCCGCGAGCGCGAGCAGGCGGGCATGCCGGAGCCGCTCCCCGAGGACCTCCACCCGGCGCTGCGGGAGGCGCTCGACGCGGCCGGCATCGACGCGCTCTGCTCGCATCAGGCGGACGCGCTCGAGGCGGCGAGGCGCGGCCACGCGATCGTCACGACCGGCACCGCGAGCGGCAAGTCGCTTGCCTTCAACCTGCCCGTGCTCGACACGCTCGCGCGCGACCCGCGCGGCGCGCGCCTTCTACCTCTACCCGACGAAGGCGCTCGCGCAGGACCAGGCGCGCGGCCTCGCGAAGCTCGGCGGGCGCTACCTGCGCCACGCGATCTACGACGGCGACACCCCGCGCGAGGAGCGCCGCGCGATCCGCCAGCGCTCGAACCTGATCCTCACGAACCCGGACATGCTGCACGTCGGCGTCCTGCCGAACCACCGCCAGTGGGGCGACGTGCTCGCGAACCTCGCCTGGATCGTGGTGGACGAGGCGCACGTCTACCGGGGCGTGTTCGGCTCGCACGTGGCGAACGTTCTGCGCCGGCTGCGCCGCCTTGCCCGCGCGTACGGCACCGACCCGCGCTTCCTGCTCACGAGCGCCACGATCGCGAACCCGGCCGAGCTGGCCGAGCGGCTGACCGGCGTCGAGGTCGAGCTCGTGGACCGCGACGGCGCGCCGCGCGCCGAGCGGCAGATCGCCATGTGGAACCCGCCGCTCGTGGACGAGAAGCTGGGCCGGCGCGCGTCCGCGCTGGCCGAGGCGGCGAACCTGCTGGCCGCGCTCGTCGAGCACGAGGTCCGGACGATCTGCTTCCTCAAGTCCCGCCGCGGCGTTGAGCTGATCCAGCGCTTCGCGCGCCAGCGGCTCGAGGACGCGGGCCGCATCGACCTCGCCGAGCGGATCGCGCCCTACCGCGCCGGCTACACGCCGGCGCAGCGGCGCGAGATCGAGCGGCGGCTCGCGGAGGGCGAGCTGCTGGCGGTCGTAGCCACCGACGCGCTCGAGCTCGGCATCGACATCGGCGACCTCGACGCGGCGATCTGCGTGACCTTCCCGGGCACGGTCGCGTCAGCCTGCGCCAGATGTGGGGACGCGCCGGGCGGCGCGGCACCGGGCTCGCGATGTACGTCGCCGGCGAGGACGCGCTCGACCAGTTCTTCTGCCGCCACCCCGACGAGTTCCTCGAGCGGCCGGTGGAGCGCGCGATCCTCGACCACGAGTCCGAGCAGATCCACCTGGCGCACCTCGCGGCGGCCGCGTACGAGCTGCCGCTCACGGCCGAGGACGGCGAGCTCTTCGGGCCGCGCTGGGAGGAGCATGCGCGGCGGCTGGTCCAGCAGGGCGAGCTGCGCGAGCGCGGCGGGCGCTACCTGCCGCGGGGCCCGGGCTATCCGGCGGCCCGGATCGCGCTGCGCTCCGCGTCGCCCGACTCGGTCGCGATCGTCGAGGCCGACGGCGGCGAGGTGATCGGCACGGTCGATACCGCCCGCGCCCACTCGGCGGTGCACCCGGGCGCCGTCTACCTGCACATGGGCGCGGCGTTCGAGGTGGAGGAGCTCGACCTTGCGCAGCATCGCGCGGTCGTGCGTCCGTTCAAGGGCGACTGGTACACGCAGCCGAAGAAGGAGTCGGAGACCTGGATCGAGCAGGTGCGCGACCAGCGACACGCGTGCGGCGTGACGCTCTCCTTCGGCGTCGTCTCCGTGACGGAGCAGGTGGTCGCCTACCAGAAGAAGCGCGTCTCCGACCACTAGGTGATGGACCTTGTGGCCGTCGACATGCCCGAGCAGGACTTCGTGACCCAGGCGCTCTGGTACGAGCTGCCCGACTCGCTTGTGCGCGAGGAGTTCCCGCTCGAGCTGCTCCAGGGCTCGCTGCACGCGGCCGAGCACGGCCAGATCGCGGTGCTGCCGCTGATCGCGATGTGCGACCGCTGGGACATCGGCGGCCTCTCGACCGCCTACCACCACCAGACCGGCGTGCCGACGATCTTCGTCTACGACGGCCATCCCGGCGGCGTCGGCATCACGCGCGCGGGCTTCGAGCGCTTCGAGCGGCTGGTGGGCGACGCGCTCCGCCTGATCTCGGAGTGCCCCTGCGAGAGCGGCTGCCCCTCCTGCGTCCAGTCGCCGAAGTGCGGCAACCTGAACGAGCCGCTGAGCAAGCGCGGCGCGATCGAGCTGCTGAGCCGGATGGCCGCCGCCTAGCGACGGAGGGCGCGCTCGGCCGCCTCGAGCACCGAGCTCCGGCTCTTCTTCGTCGCCTCGTAGAGCTCCACCGCCGCCGCCTCGGTGGGCGTCGCGGCCACGAGACGGTCGCGGATGGCGGCCGCGGTCATCTGGTCGTAGCCGGCCCAGGGCGGGTCGACGTGCAGCTCGGGGCCGGCGCCGTCCTCCGCGCCCTCGTCGGCCGCTTCGGCCACGAGCACGACCTCCGCCTCGATGTCGGGCGCCTCGGCCGGCTGACCGTTGCCGGTGTAGTCCGGGGGCGCGGGCGGGCTGCGCCGGGCGAAGTCGGGAGCCGGCTCGTCGGAGCCGAGCAGCGCGATGCCGATGCGGGCGGCCTCGGCCGCCGTCGAGAGCCCGAGCTCCCATGTCTGGAGGGTCAGCCGCAGCGGCGTGCGGGCGAGCGAAAGGGGTGCGGTGAGTAGTCCCACGCGGAAGCCGTACCCATCGTTCGCCCGCGAAAACGCGCCCAGAGCTAACGGCGCCTGCGGGTGCGCCGATTCGAGACATGCCGTGCACATCCGCCCAGCCCTCCTCATCTGCGCCGCCGCTCTCGTCGCTCTCTGCCTCTCCGCCCCGCCCGCCGCGGGGTCCGGGGGAGGCGCGGCCGCGCCCGTAGGCGGGAGCCCGGCGGCCGGCGGCGGAGCGCACTACGGCGGCGCGGTCCCGGCCACGAGGAAGCGGCACCGGAGGCGGCGCGTGGTCCGGCGTCCCCCCGCTCCGGCGCCCGCGCCGGCACCTCTGATCCCCTCCGGCGACCACGTCTTCCCCGTCGCCGGCGAGTACAGCCTCGGAGGCGACGGCGCGAAGTTCGGCGCGCCGCGCAGCGGCCACACCCACATGGGCCACGACGTCTCGGCCGCCCGCGGCACGCCGGTCGTGGCTCCCTACGCGGGCGTGATCGACTGGGTGCGCTTCCAGCGCGCCGGCGCGGGCCACTACGTGGTGCTCGACGCCGACGACGACCACGACTACGTCTTCATGCACCTCCGCCGTGGCTCGATCCTCGTCGGGGCCGGCCAGCGCGTGCGGCCGGCGAGCAGATCGGCCAGGTCGGGAACAGCGGGCGCTCGTTCGGCGCCCATCTCCACTTCGAGGTCTGGGTGGGCGGCTGGTACGAGAAGGGCGGCGAGGCGGTCGATCCGCTCCCGCTGCTCCTCGACTGGGCTACTCGATAGCCAGCGTGAGCTTGCCGCGCAGCTCGTCGGTGCTCGACGACAGGTAGCCGGTCAGGTCGCCGAGCGGCCGCGTGAGCAGCCCGGTCCCGAGGGCGCCGATGTCCGGAATGCCGAGCGCGGGCCCGAACTGCTCGAGCAGCGTGTTCACGATCTGCTCCGCGTCGGCGCTCAGCGTCACCGACCCTCGCGCCTCCGGCACGGCCGCCGGCTCCTCGGACGCGAGCTGGCTCGCGCGAGCCGGGTCGTTGGCCACGACGAGCACCTCGTCGACCACGCCGAAGACGACCGAGTCCCCGTCCGCCTGCGCGAGCGCGTAGAAGTCCCCGCCGGCCCTGGGCTTTGAGAGGCCGACGGTCCCGAAGCCCGCGCCCTCGGCGAAGCTCGGCAGCACGTCGGCCACCTTGGCGAGCGTGCGCTCGAACGCCTGCGGGTCCTTCAGCTCGGAGCGAACGCCGAACTTGCCGTCGATCGAGACGCTCGCGGAGATGTTCCCGGTGAGCTGGCCGACGAGGTCGTCGTCGAGGCTCACGCCGAGCTGCCGGTCGATCGTCTTCTTCGCCTGGGCGTAGTCGCCGAACCCGGCGGGGTCGATCGCCTGCGCGGCGTTCTCCCCGAAGCCCACGATGTGGGCGAGGTCGCGGATCCCGAGGCCCACCTCGCCCTCGCGCTTGATGACCGGCGGCGCGTCGTCGCCGGGCGCGATCGGAAGGTCCTCGTCGGCGAGGTCTCCCTCGGTGGTGACCCGGAAGTCGATGTCCACGGCGTCGTTCTTCGCGGACGCGGTCACCCCGAGCGTGCGGAGGGCCGCGATCCACTTGACCTTGAGCGCGTCGGCCGAGCCCGGGCTGTCCTTCAGGACCGCCTCGAGATCCGTGTAGACCCGCGCGAGCGCGCTCTCGGGAAGCCCGTCGAGGCCCTCGTTGAAGGCGTCCTCGTCGAAGTGGTCGTCGCCGTCGGCGCGCTCCAGCGCCTCCTTCAGCTGAGCCTCGCCGTTCGCGAAGACGACCATGTCGTCCTTCACCGCGAAGAAGGAGTCCGTCGCTCTCGTAGAGGGTGGCGCCCGATGCCTCGCCGACCTCTCGCGGCTTCGTCTTCTCGACCAGGTTGTCGAGCGCATCCCCGTCCTTTGCCCTGATGGCGCCGACGAAGTTGCTCGACTCGACGGCCTCGGCGTTCGCGGCGCCCACGACGAGCGGGTTGCCGAGCACGGGCCTCACGTCCTCGTTGAAGCTGACTCCGTTCTGCGACTGCTCGATCTGGTCGCGCAGGCTCTCCTTGACCTGGTCGCCGAACGGGAACTTGTCGACCAGCTTTCCGACCGCCCTGAACTGCTCGCCCTCGATGTCCGTGTCGACCACGACCACGAAGGCGGGGTCCTTCGGCAGGAAGGCGAGCGCCGCGTCCAGCGCGCTGCCCGAGTCGTCGCCGCCTCCGCAGCCGGCGATCAGGAGGACGGGGATGACGAGGAAGGTCGAGAGAAGGCGTCGCATGCGGGCGCGGAGTGTAGTCAGCGCGCGCATGCTCCGACTACGCGCGTGCTCCGGCAGGTTGTGGTTCACCCACGCGATGCACTCGCCCTGTTCTTGAAGCCGTAGTTGGCGTAACCGCCGTCCCGGCAGTCGTCCTTGGAGACCGGCATCCCCGGCTCCAGGTCTGGCCGTCGGCGTCTCGATGGTGACGTTGTAGCGGAGGTCGTCGGCGAAGATGGTGATCGAGCCGCCGACGCCGTCGAAGTCACGGCGTCCGCTGGCGACGTTGATGTTCGGATCACCGAACGGACGTCGTCTTCGTCCCGTCACCTGGCCGCGGGCAGTCGACCGTGAACGAGATCGACGCGGCCGTCACGCGCTGGCGAAGGGTCGGGCCCTCCTCGGGCCGACCATCACCGTGCCGTCTCCGTGAACTCCGGATACGCGCCGGTGGCGGTGCCGGACGCCTCGTAGGGATGGGACCGCCGCCCGGGCCGGCGGCACAGTTCGTGATGGTGGGATCGGACTCGGAAAAAGCCTCTCCCCCGAAGGCCGGGGCCGCAGCGGCGGCCATCGACGGAACGACCGCCATCGCAACGACCGCACACGCGACCGTCGAGCGCCCGCGCATGGGGGCGGTCCCCCACTTGCCCCTGATCCTGGTCCCTCATCCCAGCGGAGTAGAGGGGGTCCTCCTGAAATTGAGGGGGCCGGTTAGGGGGGTCCCCCAATGTGCGCGCGGCGAGCCCGGTGCAGGATCGGCTCATGCGACGCCACCTCACCCTGATCAGCCTCATCGTCACCGCTGCCGCGCTCGCCGCCGCCGCACCGGCCTCGGCTGGGGTCACCGTCGAAGGCAGCGGCGAGCCCGCCTTCACGAACTCGACCCAGAACACGCAGTGGTTCAGCTGGCAGGTGCCGTCGTTCGCCGACAGCTACCGCCTCCGCTACCGCTACTACCGGGACAACGTCCTGGTCCACGAGGTCAGCCACGACCACGACGACGAGTGGAACGGGCTGGGCCAACTGGAGCGGCGTGGCGACGCTCGTCGAGGGCAGCCAGTACGGGATCTGCGTCCAGGGCGAGTACTCGTTCCCGAACGACAGCCTCTACTTCCCGGATGGGCCCGAACTCCTGCTCGATGGGCACGATGCAGGGCAAGCGCTCATACACGACGATCGACCGGACCAAGCCGACCGCATCGGTCGTCGCGGCCGGCGGCGCGGCATTCGCCAAGCAGGGGTCGATTCCGGTCTCGATCGGCTTCGACGACACCGCCGCGGGCCCGTTCCCGGCGAACTTCGTGTGCGTGCAGCGGGAACGAACCCCTGCGAGGGCGGATTCGGGTACTCGTCCGCGTGCAGCGTCCCCGGCCAGCGCCGGCAGGAACACCACGTTCAGCTGCAGCGTCGACGCGTCGCAGCTCCAGGACGGCCCGGTCACCGTCTGCGCGATCGCATCCGACGCCTCGGTGCCGGACAACCCGAACAGCGCCAACCAGACCGGCCAGGCCAGCCAGGCGAACCACTCGAACGCGCAGTGCGACACCGTCGTGCTGGACCGGCAGGGGCCGACCCTGGCGATAGCCGCGTCCAAGACGGTCGCCCTGACCGGCGAGCAGGTGTCGTTCTCGGCGACGGCAAGCGACTCGGGCTCGGGCCTCGACTCGAGCGCGTCGCGCTGGGAGCTCGGCGACGGCACGCCGGAGGCCACGGGCGCCTCCGTCGAGCCACTCGTTCGCGCAGGCCGGCACGTACGTGGTCAAGTTCCGCGCGAAGGACCAGGCCGGCAACGAGTCGGTGGCCGAGAAGACCGTCACGGTCAACGCGCCGCCGAGCAGACGACCCCGCGACCCCGGACGACGCCGGACTCCCGACGACCCCGGGACTCCGAACGACCGGCCAGACCCCGACGACCCCGCTCCCGGCGACGGGCGGCTGGCGAGCGTCCAGGTCGGAGGCGTCACGGTCCTCGTGCCGAAGCGCGTCCGGCTCGGCCGGATCAAGCAGCTCGCGCTCGGCGCGCGCGCCGATCAGGCGGGCAGGCTGACGCTGCGGCTCGTCCGCAACGGGAAGGTGTACTCGCGGCTGACGGTGGGCCTCGCGCCAGGCGAGACGAGCCAGCAGGCTGCGCCTGCCGAGGCGGCTGAAGCCCGGCACCTACGCCGTGAAGATCGCGTTCAAGGCCGCGGGCGCCGGCTGGTCGGCCGCCGGCACGGCGAAGGTGGCGTTCCGGAAGGGATAGCGGGGAATGGCGAGGCCGTAGCCGACCCTCCGGGGCTCGGTACGATCATCACGAGTGTCATCGCCAGCGCGTCGCCCCGTTGTCTCGTCGCTGGCGTCAGCGGCAGCGATCGTCGTGGCGTGTCTGGCGCTCAGCCCGCCGCGCTTGCCGGCGATCCTCTGACGAGCATCAAGATCAACGAGGTCGAGTCCGACGGCGCCGCGGACTTCATCGAGCTGATCAACATCAGCGCGACGGCGACCGACGTGAGCGGGCTCGTCCTGAAGGACAACGACGACAGCCGCACGCTCGCCATCCCAGGCGGCACCAGCATCGCTGCGGGCGGCTTCCTGGCGGTAGACACCGACGTCCCCGGCGGGTTCGGATTGGGTCGAGCGACTCCGCTCGCGTCTTCATGCCCGATGGCACCACGCTGATCGACGGCCACACCTGGACCGCGCACGCCGCGACCAGCTTCGGCCGCTGCCCCGACGGCGCGGGGTCCTTCGTCACCACCGACAGCGTCACGAAGGGCGCCGCCAACGACTGCCCGCCCGTCGCGAGCGCGACTGAGGTCGCGGTCACGCCCACCTCGGTCACCGCCACCGTGGCGGCCGTGAGCGGGCCCGTGGGCACCCCCACCGGCACGGTCGCCTTCACGGTCGACGGCTCTGTCGTCGGCTCGGCGACGCTGATCGCCGGAGCGGCCACCCTGGCCTACGACGTGCCGAGCGGCGCAGACCGGACGGTGGTGGCGACCTATTCGGGCGACGGCAGCTTCAGCGGGTCCTCCGACACCATCGTGCGCCGGGATCCGGCCATCACGGCGTCCGTGAGCAGCAGCCGCGCGCCGTCAGCGGCGGGCTGGTACCGCGGCCCGGTCACGGTGAGCTTCACCTGCACGCCCAACGGTGCGCCGGTGACGTGCCCGGTCGCGGTGGTCCTCGGCACCTCGGGAGCCGACCAAACGGTCTCTCGGACCGCCGAGGCCGCCGACGGCGGGGCCGCGACGGCCACGGCGAGCGGGATCGACATCGACCGCGTGAAGCCGAAGGTCAAGGTGAG
>CAWBAP010000013.1:0-61584 GCA_963786845.1 uncultured Thermoleophilaceae bacterium | reverse complement strand
CCGCGAACGGGCCATCGCGTGGCCGGACCTCTAGACTCGCCTCCCATGGGCCACCTCGAGTCGATCACGTCCCCCGTGACCTGCGCGACCTCGCGACCGACCAGCTCGACGAGCTGGCCACCGAGATCCGTGACCTCCTGGTCGCGACCTGCTCCCGCACCGGCGGCCACCTCGGCCCCAACCTCGGCGTCGTCGAGCTGACCATGGCGATCCACCGGGTCTTCGACTCGCCCGACGCGACCGGGTCGTCTTCGACACCGGCCACCAGGCCTACGTGCACAAGCTGCTCACCGGCCGCGCGGCCGGCTTCGACACGCTCCGCCAGGAGGGCGGGCTTCAGCGGCTACCCCAGCCAGGCGGAGTCCGAGCACGACATCGTCGAGAACTCCCACGCGTCCACCGCGCTGTCGCTACGCCGACGGGCTGGCCAAGGCCTACGCGATGCGCGGCGAGGACCGGCACGTCGTCGCCGTCATCGGCGACGGCGCGCTCACCGGCGGCATGGCCTGGGAGGCGCTGAACAACATCGCGATCGCCAGGACAGCCGGCTGGTCATCGTCGTCAACGACAACGGCCGCTCCTACACCCCGACCGTCGGCGGGCTCGCCACCGCCCTCACCGCGCTGCGCACCAACCCGCGCTACGAGCAGGTGCTCGACCTGGTCAAGCGGCGGCTGAACGCCGTCCGCGGCGTCGGGCCCGCGGCCTACGACGTGCTGCACGCGATGAAGAAGGGCATGAAGGACGCGCTCGCCCCGCAGGGGCTGTTCGAGGACCTCGGCCTGAAGTACGTCGGCCCGGTCGACGGCCACGACCGGGCCGCGATGGAGCAGGTGCTCGCCCAGGCCAAGCGGTTCGACGGCCCGGTGATCGTGCACGCGCTGACCCGCAAGGGCTTCGGGTACGACGCCGCCGAGCGGCACGAGGCCGACCAGTTCCACTCGCCGGGGCCCGTTCGACGTCGACACCGGCGAGGAGAACCCCAAGGGCCGGATCTGGACCGACGTCTTCGCCGACGAGATCGTCCACATCGGCCAGCGCCGCCAGGACGTCGTCGCGATCACCGCGGCGATGATGCACCCGGTCGGGCTCGACCGGTTCCAGGCCCGCTTCCCCGAGCGCACCTTCGACGTCGGCATCGCCGAGCAGCACGCCGCCACCAGCGCCGCCGGCCTGGCGATGGGCGGCCTGCACCCGGTCGTCGCGGTCTACGCGACGTTCCTCAACCGGGCCTTCGACCAGGTGCTGATGGACGTGCGCGCTGCACCGCTGCGGCGTCACCTTCGTGCTCGACCGGGCCGGCGTGACCGGCGACGACGGCGCCAGCCACAACGGCATGTGGGACATGTCGGTGCTCCAGGTCGTGCCCGGCCTGCGGCTCGCGGCCCCGCGCGACGCGCGCCCGGCTGCGCGAGCTGCTCGACGAGGCGGTCGAGGTCGACGACGCGCCGACCGTCGTCCGCTTCCCGAAGGGCCCGCCGCCCGACGACATCGAGGCCGTCGACAGGGCCGGCGGCGCCGACGTGCTGCGTCCGCAACGGCACCAGCGACGTGCTCGTCGTCGCCGTCGGCGCGATGGCCGCGACCGCCGTCGACGTGGCCGAGCGGCTGGTCGCCCAGGGCATCGGCGTCACCGTCGTCGACCCGCGCTGGGTCAAGCCGGTCGACCCCGCGCTGGTCGACCTCGCCGCGCGAGCACGCCTGGTCGTCAGCGTCGAGGACAACGGCCGGGTCGGCGGCTGCGGCGCCGGCCTGCTCCAGGACGCTCAACGACGCCGGCGTGGACGACCCCGTTCCGGCTGCACGGCATCCCGCAGGAGTTCCTCGACCACGCCAAGCGCGCGGTGATCCTCGAGCGGATCGGGCTCGACGCCCCAGACCCTGGCCCGCGGCATCGTCGAGGACGTCACCGCGCTCGCCGGCGGCCACCCCACGCTCGATGTCGACCAGCCCCACGGCCGACCGTACGGGCGAGGTGCGGCGCGGGCTCTCGGGACGCTGCTCTGCGCCGCCCTGTTCGTGACTCGCGACGGGCCGCACGGGCGGCCCGTCGGCCCCCGGAGGGGCCGGCGGTGGCAGCCGACACCCGCCGTCGCGTCCGAGCAGGAGGTCGACCGGCTGCTCGCCCGCCGAGCCCGCGCGATCCGCGGCCGACCGGCGCCGGGGTTCCTCGACACGGCGTCGCCGGGACCCGGCTCCGCGGGCGCAGGTGAGCTGCTTCGAGGACCTCGAGAGCTGCCGGTCGCCAGTGCGGCGTACGAGGTCAGCCCGATCGACCGGGTCGACGGGCGCGACGTGACCCGGGTCGCCACCCAGCTGCTGGTCCGCCTCGACGGCTTCGACCCGCGGCCGGTGGCGGCCAGCCACGTGCTGGAGCTCGAGCAGGGGGAGCAGGGCTGGCGGGTGGTGCGGACCGGTTGGCGCCCTCCCAGGTATCGCCGCACCGTGGACCCTGGCCGGTGCCCAGTCCGGACGGCGAGGGCGTGATCCTGGTCCTCGACCGGCGCTCGGAGGACCAGGCCGACCGGCTGACGCGGCTGGCCCAGGGGTCGCGGAGGTCGCCAGCACCGGGTCCCCTTCACCGGGACCAGGGGTGGTGGTGCTGGCCCCGTCACGATCGACACGTTCCGGACGACGGCTTCGGCCGGGGGACGAGCGGCTGGGCGGCATCGCTCCGGGCGGTCGACGACCGCGACGGAGACGTCGTCGCCTCCCGGGTCGTGCTGGTCCCGGAGATGCTGCGGCAGGCCGGCGACGTCCTGCTCAACCTGATCCGCCACGAGTTCGACCCACGTGGCGATCGGCGGCGCGACCACCGGCTGCCGTTGTGGATCGTCGAGGGCCTCGCCGAGTGGGCCTCGTGGCGCGCCGACCCGACCTCCCAGATCGCGACTGTCGGCGGCGCGGAGGCCGAGGAGGACGGCGGGGTCACCCGGATGCCGCCCGACGGCGACTTCCGCAGCGCGGGCCCCGGGACGGCTACGGCGATCGCGTGGTTCGCGATGCGCTGGCTGGAGACCAACCACGGCGGGGAGGCGCCGTACGACCTGCTCGCCGACGCGGCCGCGAAGCGGGCCTTCGGACCGGGGTCTCGCGGCTGCTCGAGCGCGACTACGACGTCACCTCCGACGAGCTCGCCCCGCAGGGCGGGCGACCTGATGCTGCGACCTTCGAGGCGCCCGGCGACCCGCCGGCCACGGATGCGAGCCACGCGGCGGAACCCCTAGGTTGGTGGCCATGAACGTGTTCCGCACCAAGTCCGTCGAGCAGTCGATCGCCGAGACCGACGAGCCCGACCACAGCTGAAGAAGAACCTCGGCACCTCGACCTGATCGTCTTCGGTGTCGGGGTGATCATCGGCGCCGGCATCTTCGTCCTCACCGGCACCGTCGCCGCCACCAACTCCGGGCCCGCGATCGCGCTCTCCTTCGCCATCGCCGGCGTCGCGTGCGCGCTCGCCGCGCTGTGCTACGCCGAGTTCGCCTCCACCGTGCCGGTGGCCGGCAGCGCCTACACGTTCAGCTACGCCACCTTCGGTGAGCTGCTGGCGTGGATCATCGGCTGGGACCTCGTGCTCGAGTTCACCATCGGGTCGGCCGCGCTCGTCGACCAGCTTCTCCAGCTACCTCCAGGACGTCCTCGACGGGACGCCGCTCGAGGTCCCGACCGCGATCGCCTCGGCAGCGGACGGCTGGTCAACCTGCCCGCCGTGCTGGTCGCGCTCGCGTGATGACGGTCCTGATCCTCGGCATCAAGTTCTCCAGCCGCCTCAACCAGGTCGTCGTCGCGATCAAGCTCGCCGTCGTCCTGTTCGTCATCGTCGCCGGCCTCGCGTACGTGAAGGCCGAGAACTACTCGCCGTTCATCCCGCCGGCCGAGCCGACGCCCGAGACCGCCGGCGGCTTCCTCGACGTCCCCCTCATCAGCTCGATCTTGGGCTCGACCCCAGCATCTACGGCGTGGCCGGCGTGGTGGCGGGCGCGGCGGTCGTGTTCTTCGCCTTCATCGGCTTCGACATCGTCGCCACCACCGCCGAGGAGACGAAGAACCCGCAGCGCGACCTACCGCGCGGCATCCTCGGCTCGCTGGCCATCGTCACGCTGCTCTACATGGCCGTGAGCCTCGTCATCACCGGCATGCAGGACTACCCGACATCGACCCCGAGGACGCCGCGCCGCTCTCGACCGCCTTCTCCGCCAACGGCGCCGACTGGATGGGCGACGTGATCGCCGTCGGCGCCTGCATCGGCCTGGTCGTCGTGGCGATGATCCTGATGCTCGGGCAGACCCGGGTGGGGTTCGCGATGGCCCGCGACGGGCTGCTGCCCCGCGGCCTGGCCAAGGTGCACCCGAGGTTCGGCACGCCCTACATCTTCACGGCGATCACCGGCGTCGCCGTCGCGGCGCTCGCCGGGTTCCTGCCGCTCGAGACGCTCGCCGAGCTGGTCAACATCGGCACCCTGTTCGCGTTCATCCTGGTCAGCGTGGGTGTGGTCGTGCTGCGCCGCACCCGCGGCGACCTCCCGCGCTCGTTCCGGGTGCCCGCGGCGCCCCTCGTCGCGGCGCTGGCCGTGCTGCTCTGCGTCTACCTGATGCTCAACCTCACCGGCGGCACCTGGATCCGGTTCCTGGTCTGGATGGGCCTCGGCCTCGTCGTCTACTCACGTACGGCGCCCGCCACAGCCGGCTCGCCACGTCCGAGACCGCCGGTGCCGCTCCCGCACGGACTCCCGGCTCCTAGCCGCTCAGACGACGCGCACGCGGGTGCGCGAGGTCGTGAAGCTCCAGACCCGCCGCGCGAGTGGGCTGCTGAGCCGGATGCAGCCGTGGGACCGGGCCCGGTTGGTCCCGAGGTACCAGTCGGGGTGGATCTGGGCGCCCGTCGACGGCCAGGTCGGGACCCGGTGGAAGCCGATCCCGCACGGCGCGAACCGGACGAAGTGCTCCAGCCAGACGTTGCCGCGGATGGTCGTGTTGAGGCGGATCCGGGTGGCGCGACCGCAGTAGGAGCCCGTGGCGTACGAGCCTCGCGACAGCTGCGACGGGTTGTCGACCATTCCGCCCTGGGCGGCCACGCCGCCCCGCGGACCGACCAGCCACAGCCAGTTCTGGTCCTGGCTGATCACGATCCGGCGGCCCGAGCCGCTGGCGGCGGGGACCGGGCGCCGGTCGCACCGGTGGGCGTCGCCGTAGAGGCGACGCCTGGTGACCCGGGTCAGGTGGCCGTTCTGGGCCATCCCCTGCCGGGACTGGAACCGGGTCACGGCCGACCGGGTCCAGGGCCTGACCACCCCGTCGGCGGGGCCGGCGCTGCAGTGCAGGGCGTTGAGCCGGCGCTGCGCCCGCTCGACCCACGCCTCCCCGGCGTGGGCCGGCGCGGTCGGGACCAGCAGCAGCGTGGCCGCGAGCGCCGCCACCACAGCCGGGGCGAGGAGTCGTCGGAGCATGACTGCATCGTAGGATCGCGGACGTGCTTGAGGAACTGTCGTGACCGAGCCGACCCTGGTCCACATCGTCGACGACGTACCCGAGCTCGAGGGGCTCGAGCGGCTGCCGATGGTGCTGGTCCTCGATGGCTTCCTCGACGCCGGCAACGCCGCGGCCCGCGCCGCCCAGCACCTCGTCGACCTCGGTGAGACCCGGGTCGTCGCAACCTTCGACGTCGACCAGCTGCACGACTACCGCGCGCGCCGGCGTCGCTCGACATGGAGCGGACGATGTTCGGCCCGCGCACCGAGCTGGCGCTGGCCTACGCGCGCGAGAACGGCGTCAACCGGATCGAGGGCGCGCGGGACGCATGGCTCGGGATCGTCGCGTCCGGCAAGCCCTACTACGACCTGATGCACGCGCTGCGCCAGCTGGGCCTCGACGGGCCCGGTCTCGAGCGCGCCGGCATCCGCATCCTGAAGCTGGGGATGATCTGGCCCGTCGAGCACGAGATCGCCCGCGAGTTCGCGCACGGGCTCGACGAGATCGTCGTCGCGGAGGAGAAGGGCCCCTTCCTCGAGACGCTCCTGAAGGAGGCGCTCTACGGCCTGGCCGGCGCCCCGCGCATCCTCGGCAAGCGCGACGAGCGCGGCGAGCCGCTCCTGCCGCGCGAGCTCGACCTCGACGCCGACCTGATCGCGCGCGCCGTCGCCGCACGGCTGGCGGCCCGCGGTGTGCGGATCGACTCGGTGGAGGCGCGCCTGCGCAAGCTCGCCGAGATTCACGGCCGCCCGGCGGAGCTGCCGATGGCGCAGCGCACGCCGTTCTTCTGCTCCGGCTGCCCGCACAACAGCTCCGTGAAGGCCCCCGAGGGGACGCTCGTCGGCGGCGGCATCGGCTGCCACACGATGGTGCTGCTGAACCCGGAGGGCAAGGGCGACATCACCGGCATCACGCAGATGGGCGGCGAGGGCGCGCAGTGGATCGGCATGGCGCCGTTCACGGACGACAGGCACCTCGTGCAGAACCTCGGCGACGGCACGTTCCACCACTCCGGCTCGCTGGCGGTGCGCGCCGCGGTCGCGGCGGGCGTGAACATCACCTACAAGCTGCTCTACAACGAGCACGTCGCGATGACGGGCGGCCAGGCGATCGAGGGCCAGCTGAGCGTGCCGGACCTGACCCGCTGGCTCGAGCTCGAGGGCGTGCGCCGGATCATCGTCACGACCGAGGACACGGGCCGCTATCGCGGCGTGAAGCTCGCGGACATCGCCGAGCTGCGCGACCGCAAGGAGCTGCTCACTTCGCAGCAGGAGCTCGCGGGCATCGAGGGCGTGACCGTGCTGATCCACGACCAGGAGTGCGCGGCCGAGCTGCGCCGCCAGCGCAAGCGCGGCAAGGCGGCCGAGCCGGCCGAGCGGGTGATGATCAACGAGCGCGTCTGCGAGGGCTGCGGGGACTGCGGGGAGAAGTCGAACTGCCTCTCGGTCATCCCGGTGGAGACGGAGTTCGGCCGCAAGACGCAGATCCACCAGGCCTCCTGCAACAAGGACTTCTCCTGCCTCGAGGGCGACTGCCCCTCCTTCCTCACGATCGTCCCGGGCGAGAAGGCGAAGCACCGCACGCCGTCGCTCGAGGTCGAGCTGCCGGAGCCGCAGCGCCTCGTCGGCGACGAGGACTTCGGCGTCCGCATGATGGGCATCGGCGGCACCGGCGTCGTCACCGTGAACCAGGTGCTCGGCATGGCCGCGCTGCTCGACGGCCTGCACGTGTCCGGCCTCGACCAGACCGGCCTCTCGCAGAAGGGCGGCCCGGTGATCTCGGACCTCCGCATCATGCGCGAGCCGCTCGCGGCGGCGAGCAAGGCGCCGGCGGGCAGCGTGGACCTCTATCTCGGCTTCGACCTGCTCGGGGCGGGGAGCGAAAAGAACCTCCTGACCGCGGACCGCGAGCGGACCGTGGCCGTTGTGTCAACCAGCGCGGTGCCGACGGGCCGCATGGTGATCGACGTGAACGAGCGCTTCCCCGAGCTGGCCGCTCAGCTCGACAAGATCGACGCCGCCACCCGCAGCGAGCACAACCTCTACCTCGACGCTCAGCAGCTCTCCGAGCGCCTCTTCGGCGACCACATGATGACCAACACGCTCGCCCTCGGCGCGGCCTATCAGCGCGGCCTGCTGCCGGTCTCGGGCGAGGCGCTCGAGCGGGCGATCGAGTTGAACGGCGCGGCCGTCGAGAAGAACCTCGCGGCGCTGCGCTGGGGACGCGCGGTCGTGGCGGCGCCCGACGCCGTCGAGGACGCCACGCGCGCGCCCGAGACGATCGAGCCGGTGCGGGAGCTCTCGGACGCCGAGGAGTACCTGGTGACGCTCGCGGTGAACGGCGACCGCGGCGAGCTGCGCCGGCTGGCCGAGGTGCGGGTGCCGGAGCTGGTGGCCTTCCAGGACGTCGACTGGGCGCGGCGCTGGGCCGAGGCCGTGCGCCAGGTGCACGTGGCCGAGCAGGAGCGCACCCCGGGCCACTCGGAGCTCACGGAGGCGGTCGCGCGCCAGCTCTTCAAGCTGATGGCCTACAAGGACGAGTACGAGGTGGCGCGCCTGCACCTCGACGCCGTCGAGCGCGCGAAGGTCGGCGCCGAGTTCGGCGAGGACGCCAAGGTCTACTTCATGCTCCACCCGCCGCTGCTGCGCGCGCTCGGCCTGAAGCGGAAGCTGAAGCTCGGCCGCTGGTTCGTGCCCGCGTTCCGGATGCTCTACCGGATGCGCCGCCTGCGCGGCCGCTGGATCGACCCCTTCGGCCGCGCCGAGGTGCGGCGCGTCGAGCGCAGGCTGATCGGCGAATACGAGGAGCTGATCTCAGAGGCGCTCAGCCTGCTCACCCCGGACACCCACGCCACGGCCCTCGAGCTGCTCGAGCTGCCCGACGTGATCCGCGGCTACGAGGAGATCAAGCTCCGCAACGTGACGCTCTACCGCAAGCGCGCAGACGCGATCCTGAAGCACCTGCGCGCCGGCCGGGCTATGCCCCGGGTATCCGCATCAGCAGCAGCTGCCCACCCTCGCGCTTGTAGGTGAAGTCGGGCCCAGCGGGCGCGTAGTTGTCATCGCCCGGCGCCTTCTCGATCCAGAGCGTGTGGGCCTGGATGTCGATCAGGTACATGTCGGGTCCGAAGGCCTTCGAGGCGTCGACGATGCCGCTCGACTCCCAGGCGCCCCAGTTGCCGGGTGGCCTCCCGTCGACGTCCGTCGGCCCGCCGTCGGCGGTCTGGTTCACCCTCGCCACCACCGTGGGGACGGCCGGGTTCGCGAACGACGCGTGCATCAGCCTCGCCGTCGTCCTGTCGGGATCCACGGGCCCGGGGGCGGTACGGCGGGGTACTGCTGGCTCGAGCCGGGATCCTCCGTCACCAGGAGGCCGTTGCGCGTCGACTCGAGGTTGTCGGGCTGGTGGATCTCCGTGGGGGTCTTGACGACGCTGTCGTCGCCCTCGACCAACACGGTGAGCGAGTCGACCTGCGTCGGATCGTTGCGATCGAGCTCCATCCTCCAGATCCGGCCGTTCGTGGAGCGGAACGGCTGCCCGCCCTCGGGCCCGAAGCCGGTCCGGCCCCTGCCCGAGTCGGCGATGTACACGACGTTCCCCATGCCGGGCCGCTTGTCGTAGGCCATGTCCTCGACCCGGACGAACTGGAACACGTCGTTCTTGTCGCTCCAGTGCTGGAGCACCCACTGGGGACCGTCGATGCCGACCGGAGCGACGGAGCGGAGGTCGGTCTGCCAGGTGCCGTTGTTCGGCGGCGGCGGGTAGCCGACGTCGTCGGACCGGAGCTCGGAGCCATCGGGGTTGAGGCCGGTGGCGATGTTCCTCGGCACCTTGATGAAGTGGCCGGTGACGGGCGTGGACGACCCGGGGAGCACGTCGTAGTAGTCCTTGACGCCCGCTGTGTCCGAGACGAAGGCCCACATGTCGCCCTTGTCGGCCAGCAGGCTCTTGGTGTTCGGTGCGATGTAGGAGTAGAGCTGCGACTGAGCGGGCTGTTCGGGCTCGGTCCCCGCGGGGGCGAGCGAACCGCTCGTGAACGTGTCGTCGCCGGACAGGACGACCGGCTTCCCGTATCCGGGGACCGGGACGCTGTTCTCGTGGTTGTGCCTGCCCATGCCCTGGATCGGGTGGTGCTTGCCGGTCTTGACGTCGAGCGCCACGACGAGGCCGGCCTCGCGCTCGTTCGGGTCGCCGATCGGGGGCGGCCAGGACTCCTCCTGCCGGAACACGTAGTCGGGCGACTCCTCGTTCGTGAAGAGGATCTCGCGGTCGAACCCCTCCTTAGCGGTTGCGAGGTAGTTCGAGCAGAAGCGCTGGTAGCCGGCGCTGCTCGGGATGACGAACTTGCCGCCGAGCACTCCCGCTGAATGCTGGTTGAGCCTCAGCCGGCTCACCTGCGAGTTGTCGAAGTCGTTCTCGCCGTTGGTCTCGTTCGGGTTGGCCCGGACGAACGGGAACGGCACCTTGCCGGTCTCGTGGTTCACGAAGAGGTCGACCCTTCCCTTGCCGCGGGTGCGCACGGAGATGCCGTCCGGGATCGACTCGAAGCGGTAGCCGCTCGAGAGCGTGTCCCCGACGGTCATGAGCGGCGTGATCGCCACATCCGGCCTGGCCGGGTCGAGCATCGATGGCTGCGACGTCTTGAAGCCGCTCTTGTTGACCGCGAACGCGGTGGTCGTCGCCGACACGGTGATGGCCGCGGCGAGAGCGGCACAGGCAAGGATGGTGCGACCCCTCATGCTGACCTCCAAGTCGTGATCAACGTGGTCTAACAGATCGCGCCGGTCCACGTCTCTTGGCCGTCGCTAGCGTCAACGCCATGGACACCTTCAGCATCGGCGGTGACCTGGACGTTCACCGCCTCGGCTTCGGGGCCATGCGGATCACGGGGAAGGGCATCTGGGGCGCCCCGGACGACCCAGAGGAGGCCAGGCGCCTCCTCCGGCGTGTCGTCGAGCTCGGCATCGACCTGATCGACACGGCCGACTCGTACGGCCCCGAGGTCAGCGAGAACCTGATCGCGGAGGCGCTGCATCCGTATCCGGACGGCCTCGTGATCGCGACCAAGGGCGGCCTGCGGCGCAGCGGGCCGGGCCAGTGGCCGCGCGACGCGCGACCGGAGCGGCTGAGGGAGTGCTGCGAGGCCAGCATGCGGCGCCTGAAGCTCGACCGCATCGACCTCTACCAGCTCCACTCGCCGGACCCGCAGGTGCCGTACGAGGACTCGGTCGGCGCGCTCAAGGAGCTCCAGGACGAGGGCAAGATCCGCCACGTGGGGATCTCGAACGTCTCCGTCGAGGAGCTGGAGCGGGCCCGCGCGATCGTCGAGGTCGTGACCGTGCAGAACCGCTACAACCTCGAGGACCGCGACTCGGAGGCCGTGCTCGAGCGCTGCGAGGAGCTGAGGATCGGATTCATCCCGTGGTTCCCGCTCGCCACCGGCCGGCTCGCCGAGGCGGGCGGCCCGCTCGACCGGATCGCCAGGGAGCACGACGCCACCCCCGCGCAGATCGCGCTCGCGTGGCTGCTCGCGCGCTCCCCGGCGATGCTGCCGATCCCGGGCACGTCGTCCATAAAGCACCTCGAGGAGAACGTCGCGGCGGCGCGCATCCAGCTGTCGGAGGAGCAGGTTCGCGAGATTGGAAGCGCCTCCCAGGGGTAAGTGCTTCGCCATGCCAGCCAACTTCGCCCCCACCAGCCTGGACCACGTGGCCCTCTGGGTTGACGAACGTGAGCCCCTGGCCGCCTTCCTCTGCGACCACCTCGGCATGCACGTGATCGAGGAGACGGACACCTTCACGCTCGTAGGGATCGACGCGAAGCTCGGCAAGCTCACGCTGTTCGACGCCGACGGGCCGCGCCAGCGCGGCGCCCTCGAGCGCGTGGTGCTGCGGGTGGGCGACCTCGACGGCGCGCTCGCGGCGCTCCCCTTCGACGTCGCCATGCGCTCCGACGGAGTCGCCGCGTTCGAGGCGCCGGCCGGGCTGCCGGTCGGGCTCGTCGAGGCGCCCGGCCAGGACTTCGACCTCGACCACGTCGTGCTCGGCCTCGAGGATCCGGAGGCCGCGCTCAAGTGCTTCGAGGAGCTGGGCTTTGAGCGCCGCCCGGACAGCAGCGCGGCCGTCGGCGACCGCTACGTGAGGGTCGTGCGGGGCACCGCCGCAGACGGCGGCCGGCCGCTCCTGAACCACCTCGCGCTGCTGGTGGACGACGCTCACGGCGTGCGGGGCGAGGCGGAGGGCGCGGGGCTCGAGGTCGACGACGTGAAGGATGCGAAGAACACGTTCGCGGTCTTCGTCCGCGGCCCCGAGGGCGTGCGCGTCGAGTACGTCGAGCACAAGCCCGGCTTCGCGCTCGTCTGACCGCCTATGGCCGACGTCGTCGTGGCCGGGGCCGGGATGGCCGGGCTTGCGGCTGCCGCCGAGGCACGCCGGCTGGGCGCGCGCCCGCTCGTGCTGGAGAAGCTCGGCACCCCTGGCGGCTCGATGCGCCTGTCGAGTGGGGTGATCTGGCGCCACCGCGACTTCGCGCGCTTCCGCGAGGAGTGCCCGGACGGTGACGAGCGTCTCCAGCGGCTCCTCTTCGAGCGCCTCGACGCCGACCTCGACTGGCTCGAGTCGCTCGGGGCCACCGTTGCCGAGCGCGAGACGGGCAACCCGCTCACGACCGGCGCGCGCTTCGACCCCGAGCGGCTGACGAGCGCCCTCGTGGAGGCGGCGGGCGGCATCGCGAGGGACGCGCCCGTGGGCGTCCGCCTGGAGGAGCCGCTTCGCGAGCCGCCGGACGGTGTGCCGCTGATCCTCGCCACGGGCGGCTTCGCGGCCAGTCGCGAGCTGCTGCGCGAGCACGTCACGCCGGAGGCCGAGCACGCCCTCCTCCGCACCGCCCCGGGCAGCACGGGCGACGGGCTTCGCATCGGGCTCGCCGCTGGCGCCTCGGCGAGCGCAGGCCTCGACCAGGTCTACGCGCGCGCGATGCCCGCGCCGCCCGCCCGGATCGGACAGGACGACCTCGTCAGGCTCTCCCAGCTCTACGCGAGGCACGCCGAGGTGACGAACGAGCGCGGGGAGCGTTACGAGACGCGTACCTGGTCCGAGACGGACGTCGCCCGCTGGCAGCTCCGCCAGCCGCGCGCCCGTGCCTGGTTCAGGGTGCCGGCGGAGCGGCTCGGCGAGCGCGTGCGCGAGCGGACGGTCGCCGAGATGGTCGATGCCGCGGAGGCGGCGGGCGCGCCTGTCCGGCGCGGCGAAGACGATGTGACCGTGGAGACCGTTGCGGGAGTGACCACCACGCTCGGCGGGCTCGCGATCGACGCGAACGCGCGCGCGGCCCGCGACCTGTTCGCGTGCGGCGCGGACGCCGGCGGGATTGCGACCGGCGGATACGCCAGCGGGCTCGCGGCGGCGCTCGTGTTCGGGCGCATCGCCGCGCGAGCGGCACTGGGCGAGACGCCATGAGCGACATTCCGCGCCATCGCTTCGGCGAGAGCGAGCCCTTCTCGGTGGGGCTCGAGGAGGAGCTCATGCTGGTGCACCGCGACACGCTCGCGCTCGCGCACGTGGCCGACGCCGTGCTCGAGGGGGTCGACCTGCCGCGCGAGCGTGTGGACCACGAGGCGTTCCTCGCCGAGCTGGAGGTTCGCTCGGACCCGTGCACGTCCGTGCACGACGCGATCGAGCAACTCCTCGAGGGCAGGCTGGCCGCCACCGAGGCGGGCGCGACGCTGATGGCCGCCGGGCTCCATCCGAACGCAACTCTGTTCGACGTCGAGCTCGTGCAATCCGAGCGCTACGAGCGCGTGGAGGCCCAGATGCAGGGGCTAATCAAGCGCACGCCCGAGTGTGCGCTGCACGTGCACGTGGGGGTGCCCGACCCGGATGCCGCGGTGGCCGCCATGAACGGCCTGCGCGAGGTGCTGCCGCTGCTGCACGGGCTCGGCGCCAACTCGCCCTTCTGGTTCGGGAGCGACTCGGGCATGGCCAGCTCGCGCTCGGCGGTGATCCGCGCCTACCCGGGCCGCGGCATCCCGCCGGTGCTGCGCTCATGGGACGACTACCTCGAGACGCTCCACGCGGTCCGGGCCGGAGGCGGGCCGACCGACCACACGATGGTCTGGTGGGACGCGCGGCCTCAGCCCCGGCTGGGCACCGTCGAGCTGCGGGAGGTGGACGTGCAGACGAGCCTCGACTCGGCAGGCGCCATCGCGGCGCTGGCGCGCGCGGTGATCCGGCGCGCCGTCGAGGCCCCGCGGGCCGAGCCGGCTCCGGACCAGGCACTGCACTGGTCGAGCTTCCGGGCCGCCCGCGACGGCCTCGATGCGGAGGTCTACCGTGACGGCGGGCCCATGCCGCTGAGGGTCGCGGCGGCCCAGCTCCTGGAGGAGCTGGACCGGAATGACCCGGAGCTCGAGTGGGTGGAGCGAATCGTCCGCGACGGCAACGGAGCGGACAGGCAGCGCGCCATGCACGAGCGTGGCGGGATGCCCGGCCTGCTCCGTTACCTCGCAGAGGCCACAGCGTGGCCCCTGCGTGGTTGAGTGACAAGGGTCTGACCCCGCAGGGGTCTGACCCCGTCGTTAAGCCGCTTCGCGCAGCGCGGCCACGGCGTCGTCCTGCGCCAGCCGGCGCAGGGCGCGGTCCTCGAGCTGGCGCACGCGCTCGCTCGAGAGCCCGAGACGGCGGCCCGTCTCGCGCAGGGCCTGCGGCTGCTCGCGGTCGAGCCCGAAGCGCAGCGTGATCACGTCGCGCTCGGCCTCGGGAAGCGTGTCCACGGCCTCCCGAAGTCGCTCGTCCTCGATGCCCGCCACGACCTCGTCCTCGATCGACGGGCCGTCGCCCGCGATCAGGTCGCCGAGGGCGGTGTCGCCGTCCTCGCCGACGCCCTGGTCGAGGCTCGTCGGGCCGCGGTCGGCGCGGCGGATGTCGGCCACCTCGTCGAGCGGCAGCTCGACGAACGCGGCGATCTCCTCCTCGGACGGCGAGCGACCCAGCTCAACGGCGAGCTTGCGCTCGGCGTCCTGGATCTTCCGCGCCCGCGCCACGATGTGGACCGGCAGGCGCACGGTGCGGCCCGAGTTGGCGAGTCCGCGGCCGATCGCCTGGCGAATCCAGAGCGTGCCGTAGGTCGAGAACTTGAATCCCTTGCGCCAGTCGAACTTCTCGACCGCGCGGATCAGGCCGAGCATGCCCTCCTGGATGAGGTCACCGAGGGGCAGGCCCTGGCCCTGGTACTTGCGTGCGACCGAGATCACCAGTCGCAGGTTGGCGTTGATCATCCGCTCCTTGGCCGCGAGGTCTCCTCGCTCGATGCGCTTGGAGAGCTCGACCTCCTCGGCGGCGGTCAGCAGCGGGTGCCGGCGCGCTTCGTTGAAGAAGAGCTGGAGGGAATCCTCCAGCTCCGTCGGAGCGACCTGGCGCGTTTCCGGCGTCTCCGCCGGACGGATCAGCTGATCAGTAGTCGTCTTGACTCCTTCGTCCTTCGGTTTTCGATAGTTCGAGACTTATAAAAGTATAGACACCAATGCAAGCCCACGGTTACCCGGCGATACTCCGCGTACCCTTCCGGTAGAACCTCGCCATGCAGGTAAGCGCCCCTGACCGCGATCAACTCAGGCATCTGGCGGAGCTTCGGCTCGAGCGCCCGGTCGTCCTCAGCCTCTATCTCAACCTCGATCCGTCGCAGTTCGCGACGCCGCCGGCGCGCAAGACGTCGGTGCGTTCGCTGCTCGACGAGGCCGAGCGCCGGGTTCGTGAGCGGGATGGGCTCTCGAGCGACGACAAGGCGGCCCTTCACGCCTCGCTCGAGCGCGCGGCCGCCTTCCTCGAGAACGACCTTCCGAGCGACGGCGCGCACGGCCTGGCGGTGTTCGCCAGCGAGCGGAACGGCCTGTTCGAGGCGCTGAAGCTGCCCCGCAGCGTCCCCAACCGGGTGGCGATCGGGCGCACGCCGCTGGTGGGGCCGCTGGCCCGGCTGGCGCGCAGGGAGCGCTGGTGCGTGGCGCTCGTGAACCGCCGCGACGCGCGGATCTTCCGCGGATCGCCCGACGACCTGCGCGAGGTCCAGCACATCCACGACGACGTCTCGGGCCAGCACGACCAGGGCGGCCTGTCGCAGTCGCGCTACCAGCGAAGCATCGCCAAGGAGAAGGACGACCACCTGAAGGACACCGGCGACGCGCTGATGCGCCACTTCAAGCGGCAGCCGTTCGAGCGCCTGATCGTGGGCGGGCCGCGCGAGGTGGTCGCCGACTTCGAGTCGAAGCTCCATCACTACCTCCAGGAGCGGCTCGCCGGCCGCATCGAGGTGGACGTGGAGCACACGGGCGCGGACCAGGTCCTCGCGGCCGCGCGGCCGCTGATCGAGGAGCTCGAGCAGACGCGGGAGCGCGATGCGCTCGAGCGGCTCGGCGAGCGCGGGGTGGCCGGGGTGGAGAGCGTGCTGCCGCCGCTCAACGAGCGGCGCGTGGAGCTGCTCATCCTCGACGAGCAGTTCGGAGGCGTCACAGGCGTCCAGTGCCTGGAGTGCGGCTGGCTCGGGCCCGAGGGCGAGAGCTGCCCGGCGGACGGCTCCGAGCTGGTCGAGCTCGAGGACCTCACAGAGGCGATGATCGAGCTGTCGGTGCAGCAGGCGGCCGAGGTCCTCGCCGTGCGCCATGAGCGCGCCGCGCTCGAGGGCCACGGCGGCGCCGCAGCGCTCCTCAGGTTCTAAGCGGTCAGGTCCGGGAACGGGACAGGAGACCCGATTTTTCGAAAGGACCCGCAATGTTGAAGAAGCTTCTGTTCGGCGCCGCTGCGGCAGGCGCAATCTCCTGGCTCGCCAAGAACCAGGGCACCGCGAAGGCCTACGTCGACCGCTATGCCGGCCAGCTGAAGGGCGCCGCCGGGAACGTGACCCCGGGTGCCGGCCGCGAGCCGGCCGAGGAGCGCCTGAACGACCCCGCGCTCGCGCGCAAGGTCGAGAGCGAGCTCTACCGCGACGACGCGATCCCGAAGGGCAAGATCTCCGTGAACGCCGAGTACGGCGTGATCTACCTGCGCGGCGAGCTGCCCGACCGGGAGACGATCGAGGAGCTCGCGACCAGGACGCGCGCCGTGGACGGCGTGCGGGCGGTCGAGAACCTCACCCACCTTCCGGACGAGCCCGCGCCCACGAAGGACGAGGTCGGTTCCTCCCCCGCATAGTCTGGGGGAATGTCAGACGCGGCAATCGAGACTCAGGGGCTCGTTCGAGAGTTCAAGAAGGGGCCGAGGGCCGTCGACGGGATCGACCTGCGGGTCGAGCCCGGTGAGGTGTACGGCTTCCTCGGCCCGAACGGCGCGGGGAAGTCCACCACCGTCCACATGCTCACGACGCTGCTGCCGCCCACGTCCGGCCGCGCGTGGGTCGCCGGCCACGACATCGTGGAGGACGGCGCGGCGGTGCGCGCGACGATCGGCGCCGCGCTCCAGGAGGCCGCGCTCGACCCCTACCTGACCGGCCGCGAGCACATGAAGCTCCAGACCGCGCTGCACGGGATGCGCGGCGCGGACGCGCGCGAGCGCATGGACGTCCTGCTGGAGCGGGTCGGGCTGGTGCAGGCGGCGGACCGGCGCGTGGGCGGCTACTCCGGGGGCATGAAGCGCAGGCTCGACCTGGCGCTCGCGCTCGTGCACCGTCCGCGCATCCTCTTCCTCGACGAGCCGACCACGGGCCTCGACCCGCAGAGCCGCAGCGCGCTCTGGGAGGAGGTGCAGCGCCTCGCGTCGGACCGCGGCGTGACCGTGTTCCTCACCACCCAGTACCTCGAGGAGGCGGACGTGCTCGCCGACCGCGTCGGGATCATCGACCGCGGGCAGATCGTGGCCGAGGGGACGCCCGAGGCGCTGAAGGACGAGATCGGCCGGCCGAGCGTGGAGGCGATCCCGCAGGACCCCTCCGAGCTGGCGCACCTCAGGCAGGTGCTGGCGCGCTTCGGCGAGGCCGTGACCGGCTCGCCAAAGGGAGCGTCGGTGCGGCTCTCGGGCGGAGACGCGCAGCTCGCCGAGGTCGTTCGCGCGCTCGACGCAGAGCACATCGAGATCCAGGAGCTCCAGCTCCACGCGCCCACGCTCGACGACGTGTTCCTCGCGAAGACGGGCCGCTCGCTCGAGGGCGAGGCCGAGGCCGAGGCCGAGGCCGAGGCCGCGCGGCGTGACCGATGTCGCGCTGCTGGCGCGGCGCTCCGTCGTGCGGACGCTTCGCCAGCCGGCGATGGTGGTGCCGTCGCTGATCTTCCCGCTGCTCCTGCTCTCGATCAACAGCAGCGGCCTCGAGACCACCACGCACCTGCCCGGCTTCCCGACGGACTCCTACTTCCAGTTCGCGCTCGCCATCCCGTTCGTGCAGGGCGCGCTCTTCTCGGCCAACAGCGCGGGCACGAATGTGGCGAGCGACATCGAGAGCGGGTTCCTCAACAGGCTGGCGCTGACGCCGCTGCGGCGGATCTCGCTGATGCTCGGCCAGCTCATGGGCATCCTCGCGCTCGGCCTGATCCAGGCCGTGATCTTCGTGGTGGTCGGGCTGGTCTTCGGCGACGGCATCGCCGCCGGAGTGGGAGGGGTGGTCGTGCTCCTCCTGCTCTCGCTCACGATCTCGCTTGCGTTCGGCTGCATCGGCGCGTTCGTGGCGCTGCGCTCCGGCAACGGCGAGGCCGTTCAGGGCGTGTTCCCGCTCTTCTTCGCGGCGCTGTTCCTGTCGTCGATGTCCCTGCCGCGCGACCTGATCGAGATCGACTGGTTCCGGACGGTGGCCACCTGGAACCCGGTCTCCTACATGCTCGAGGGAATCCGCTCGCTGTTGATCACGGGCTGGGACGGCGAGGCGCTCGCACTCGGCTTCGGCTGCGCCGGCGCCGTGGCCACTGATTGCGATGGTCGCGGCGTCGTCGGCGCTGCGCACGCGGATGGTGCGCACGTGAGGGGCCGCGCGTTCGCCTCGGTGGCGCGCGCCGTCGCGTGGCGCAACATCCACAACTGGTTCACGAACCCGGCGCTGATCGTGCCGAGCCTGCTGTTCCCGATGTTCTTCTTCACGGCCTTCGCCGGCGGCCTGTCGCGAATCGACTCGGTGCCGGGCTTCGACTACGACGCCGGCTACACCACGTTCGTGTACGGCTTCGTCCTGCTCCAGGCCGCCACGTTCGGCGGGGTATTCACCGCGTTCTCCATCGCGCGCGACTTCGAGTCCGGCTTCTCGCGCCGGCTGATGCTCGGCGCCAGGAGCCACGGCGGGATCGTGGCCGGCTACTGGCTCTCCGCGCTCGTCCGGGCCGCGACCACGATCACGGTGATCACGGCCGTGGCGCTCGATCGTCGGACTCGAGGTCCACGGGAATGGCCTCGACCTGGTCGGGCCTCTACACGCTCGCCCTGCTGATGAACACGTTCGCGATGCTGTTCGGCACCGGGGTCGCGATGCGCCTGCGCACGATGCAGGCGGGACCCGCGATCCAGACGCCCGGCGTTCCTGCTGCTCTTCCTCGCGCCGGTGTGGGTGCCGTACGACCTGCTCACGGGCTGGGTCCAGGCGGCAGCCTCGTTCAACCCGGTCACGCTCTTCCTGGAGGCTGGGCGCGGCTTCCTCGCGGGCGACCCGGAGAAGGTGCTCCCCGCGTTCGGGGTGGTCGGCGCTGCTCGTGGCCGTGAGCGTCCTCTGGGCGCGCGGAGGGCTGCGCAGCGCCGAGCGGGCCGCCTAGCCATCTACGCTTCCGGCATGGCTGCGACGAGGTTCAAGAGGTCGTGCAGGGCGACGGCTACGCCGTCGCGAACGTCGACGCCCTGGGCGAGGGGCCGGGCTTCAGGAAGGTCCGGCGCGAGCTGGGCGTGACCGCGTTCGGCGTGAACGCGATCGAGATCCCGCCCGGCTTCGAGACCGGGCGCCACTTCCACGACGAGCAGGAGGAGCTCTACTTCGTGCACCGCGGGCGAATCCAGATCCTCCTGAACGACGACAGCGAGCACGTGCTCGGCCCGGGCGGCCTCGCGCGCGTGGACGCCGCCACCGTGCGCAAGATCAAGAACGTCGGCGACGAGCCGGCGCTGTACCTGATCGCGGGCGGCAAGGACGGCTACGTGGGCCGGGACGGGCGGCTGCCCGAGGGCGAGACGAGCTCGCTTCGGCCCGGCCGGCAACCCCGGCTGACCTTGCTCGGCGAGCCGTCGCCATCGGCGCGGCCGTCGCTCGGCGGGCTGCCCCGTCTTCCCGGCCGACAACCACTGGAACCTGCGCGTCGACCGGCTGCCGGTGCACCCGAACTCGGACGCGATCGTGCGCTCGATCGGGGCCGGCGACACCATGCACGCGGACTTCGGCTCCGGGCCTCTACGAGGGCGGCCCGATCGGCATCCCGTACGTCACCGTGCCGCGCGCGCCAGCGCCGCGTGCCGGTGAGCTTCGACTACGCCGACGAGTCCGACCGCGGCCGCTACCCGATCCCGCGGCGCGTGCCGATCGAGGGCGGCCGCGGCTCCGACGGCGACCGCCACGTGATCGTGGTCGACCGCGCGCGCTGCCGGCTCTACGAGCTCTTCGCCGCGCATCCCCTCGCACGGCGGGGCCCGCTGGCGCGCCGGCTCGGGCGCGATCTTCAACCTGCGCTCGAACCGGCTGCGCCCGCGCGGCTGGACCTCCGCCGACGCGGCCGGGCCTGCCGATCCTGCCGGGCCTCGCGCGCTACGAGCGAGGTCGAGCCGCGGCCGGATCGACCACGCGCTGCGCTTCACCGCGTCGCGCACGCGGCGCGCGTTCATCTACCCGGCGCGCCACTTCGCGTCGACCTGACCGACCCGGACCTGCCGGCGATGGGCCAGCGGCTCCGGCTCAAGCGCGGCTTCGACATCTCGCGCTTCCCGCGCCAGTCGCGCGTCGTCCTCCGCGCGCTGAAGCGCTACGGGATGATCCTGGCCGACAACGGCTCGTCCTGGTACGTGAGCGGCGCGCCGAGCCGGGGCTGGGACAACGACGACCTGCATTCGCTCCACGACGTGCCCGGCAGCGCGTTCGAGGTCGTGGACAGCTCCCGCCTGCCCCGCCCCGGCTCCGGGTAGGCTCGCTCGATGCGCCCGGTCCGCGTCGGCTGCTCGGGCTGGCAGTACGACAGCTGGCTGGGCCGGCTCTATCCCGAGGGCCTGGCCAAGGGGCGCTGGCTCGAGCGCTACTCGCAGGTCTTCGACACCGTCGAGGTCAACTCGACCTTCTACAGGCTCGGCTCGCCCGAGGCCGTGGCGCGCTGGATCGAGCAGACGCCGCCCGACTTCGTCTTCGCCGCCAAGGCGAGCCGCTACATGACGCACGTCAGGCGCCTTCAGAACCTCGCCGATGGGATCGGCCGCTACTACGAGGGCATTCAGCCGCTCGTCGACTCCGGCAAGCTGGGAGCGGTCGTCTGGCAGTTCCCCGCGAACTTCAAGCGCGACGACGATCGGCTCGGCCGAGCGCTGCCGCTGCTACCGCCGGGACGCCACTGCTTCGAGTTCCGCCACGAGAGCTGGTTCACGGACCCCGTCTACAAGCAGCTGCGCGCTCACGGCGCCGCGCTCGTGATCGCCGACCACCCGCGCTGGCCCTTCCAGGCCCACGAGCTCACGGCCGACTGGACGCTCGTTCGCCTCCACCACGGCCACCGCGGCCGGCGCGGCAACTACTCGGAGACGGAGCTCGACGAGTGGGCCCGGCGGATCGCCGAATGGCGCCGCCGGGCCGAGGTGCTCGTCTACTTCAACAACGACTGGGAGGGCTTCGCCGTCGAGAACGCGATTTCGCTCAGGAAGCGGATGGCTTAGGCGGCTGTCGCCTCAGTTTGGAGGCGGTTGAGGGCGCGTCGTAGTAGGCGTGAGACGTGCATTTGGGAGTAGCCGATTTGTTCGCCGATTTCGCGTTGGGTGAGGTCGTGCATGAAGCGCAGCTCGACGACCTTGCGTTCGACTTCGGGTAGCGCCAGCCAGGTGCTGGCGATCGCGTCGCGGTCTTCGACGAGCTCGTAGGCGCGAGTCGTCTGCGCCGAGCAGGTCGACGAGCGCGGCCGACTCGCCGTCCTCGCGCGAGGTGGGCGCGTCGAGCGAGGCGGCCTCGTAGCTGGCGGCGGCCTCCTGGGCCTCGAGTACCTGCTCGGCCGTGCAGCCGAGGTGCTCGGCGACTTCGCGCACCTTCGGCGAGCGGCCCAGCTCGGTCGACAGCACCTCGGTCGCGCGCGAGACGGCGAGCGTGCGTTCCTGGAGGTCGCGCGGGACGCGCAGCGACCAGCCCTTGTCGCGGAAGTGGCGCTTCAGCTCGCCCAGGATCGTGGGCGCGGCGTAGCTCGTGAACTTGGAGCCGCGGCCCGGCTCGAAGCGGTCGATCGCCTTCACCAGCCCGAGGCTCGCGACCTGCAACAGGTCGTCGAACGGCTCGTCCGTGTAGGTGTAGCGCAACGCCAGATCACGCGCCAACGGCAGAAAACGCTCACACAGCTCCTCACGAGCGTCGAGATCGCCCTCCTCGTGATAGCGGACCAGCAGGCGAAGCTCCGTCTCGCGTGCGTCGAGGCCGGCACAGGGCTCGCGGCCGAGCATCCGTGCAGTGCTCGGGGCCGCCAGTGTTGCAGCGGTCATGGACTGAACCTTTCGTCGTCATTGACGTTAGGTCCGCTTCGCAACCGCTATGGCGATTGCGCTTCGTCCCCCCGGACTTCAAGGCGCCGGCCCGGACCAGGTGTTCCCGGCAGACAACCTGTCTGGAGTGTCTCCCTCACCCGACTCGACTAAACCCATCCCGAACGGGTATTCGCGCCCACATGACACGAACAGTCGAAGAGATCATGACCCGCGATCCGCGCACGGTCGACGCCACCGACACGATCGCCGACGCCGCGCGCGTCATGCGCGACAGCGACATCGGCGACGTGGTCGTGATGGAGGACGGCCAGGTGTCCGGAATCGTCACCGACCGCGACATCGTCGTCCGGGCCGTCTCCGACGGGCGCGACCCCGACTCGACTCCCGTGAGCGAGGTGTGCACCACCGGCGTCGAGACGATCGAGCCCGAGGCCAGCGTGGACGACGCGCTCGGCCTGATGCGCGAGAAGGACATCCGCCGCCTGCCGGTCGCGAAAAGCGGCCGCCCGGTCGGGATCATCTCGCTCGGCGACCTGGCCGTGGAGCGCGAGCCCGACTCGACGCTGGCGGACATCTCCGCGGCATCGCCGGACCAGTAGGGACTTTGCCGGGTGGCAGGCTTCCGTAGCGGAAAACGCAACGCTGGCCTGCCACCTCGCGAGAGGGGCCCCGTGCGGGCCACCCCTCAATGCAAGTCGTTACGCGCGCCTTACTGCTCGGTGCCGGTCGCGCTGTGTGGGGCGCCGACCGGCTTCGACTCGGGCGAGCCGCGCTGGCGCAGGTACACCGCGAGGATCGCCATGGAGCCGACCGCGAGGAACTCGGACTGCCAGTTCTGGAGGGTCGTCTCCCAGAAGGTCGGCGTGCCGAGGTACTGCCACCAGCCGACGGCGTCCAGCTGGTGGTCGAACCGCTCGCTGTTGTACTGCGCCACGCCCGTCACGGACTGCGCGAACCAGGTGCCCAGCCAGATCGTCCCCATCACGAGCACCAGCGAGTTCTCGTACAGCGTGCGCCGGATCCCGTCGGCCTTCGCCCAGCGCGGCGAGTTCTGCTGGGCGTACGGCCCGACCTTCTGCGCCTCGTCCGACTCGCGTCCCGCCTTGTCCAGCGGCTTCGACTCGGGCGAGCCGCGCTGGAGCAGCCACACCGTGAGCAGGATGAGCAGCGTGAACTGGAGCTACTCGGACTGCCAGTTCTCCATCACGGCGTTGCCGAAGTCCGACGAGACGACGTAGCGCGACAGCGAGATCTCCGGGTCGCCGTGGCTCACCTGCTGGTCGTTGAAGTCGGCACGCCCGGCCACCGCCTGGCCGGAGAGCGCGGCCAGGAACAGCACGAGGAAGACGACGGACAGGCTGTTCTGCGTCAGGAAGCGGCGCATCAGTTGTGCATCAGGCCGATGGCCGCGTAGAACAGGATCCCGGTGACGATCAGGACGAGGTAGACGACGTACATCGCGCGCATCTCAGCTCTCCAGCTCGCATTCGTAGGTGCCCTCAATGCCCCGGTGTGCGATCCGGCCAAACCGGGTAGCTTCGCCGCCGTGCTTCGCTCGCTATGGCTCGAAGGCAGGGACGTCGCGGCGCGCCCGCCGCTCGAACACGACATCTCGGTGGACGTGGCGGTCGTGGGCGCGGGCATCGTCGGGTTGACCACCGCGCTGCTGCTCGAACGCGAGGGGCTCGACGTGGCCGTCCTGGAGATGCGGCGGGTGGCCTCCGGCGCCACCGGCTACACCACGGCCAAGCTCAGCTCGCTCCACGGGCTCACCTACAGCCGGCTGAAGCGAACGCTCGGCACCGAGAGCGCACGCGCCTACGGCGACGCCAACGAGGCCGGCATCGCCTGCGTGTTCGAGCTCGCCGAGGAGCTCGGCATCGACTGCGACCTGCGGCGCAAGCCGAACTACACCTACACCGAGGACTCCTCCGAGGCGGACACGGTGCGCGAGGAGGCGGAGGTCGCGCGCGGGCTCGGCCTGCCGGCGACCTACGTCGAGGAGACCGACCTGCCCTTCCCCGTGGCGGGCGCGGTGCGCTTCGACGACCAGGCCGAGTTCCACCCGGTGAAGTACGTCGACGGCATCGCCGCCGCGCTGCGCGGACCCCTGCACGAGCACACGCGTGTCACCGGCATCGACTCCGGCCGCCTGACGACGGCGGACGGCCCGCGGGTCCGCGCCGGGCACGTGGTGGTCGCCACGCACCTGTCGTTCCTGGACCGCGGCCTCTACTTCGCGCGCTGCCACCCGGAGCGCTCGTATGTCGTGGCCGGCCGGGTGTCGGAGGCCCCGGCCGGGATGTACCTGTCGACCGAGTCCCCGGCTCACTCGATCCGCGCGCACGGCGAGTGGCTGCTCGTGGGCGGCGAGAGCCACAAGACGGGGCAGGCGGACGCGGCGGAGCGCTACGAGCGGCTCGGCGGGTGGGCGCGCGAGCGCTTCGGCCTCGAGCCGGAGCTGCGCTGGTCGACCCAGGACCAGATGCCGGTGGACGGCGTGCCGTACGTGGGCCGGCACGACCCGCTCTCGTCGAACCTCTGGGTGGCCACCGGCTTCAGGAAGTGGGGGCTCGCGATGGGCACGGCCGCGGCGGAGCTCCTCGCCGCCCAGATCGCCGGCCGCGAGCACGCGTGGGCAGAGCTGTTCGACCCGAACCGGGTGCGCGCACTCGCCGGCGGGCCGACCTTCGCGAAGGAGAACGCGAACGTGGCGTTCCACTTCATGGCCGACCGCGTGCTGAAGCGCGGCGCCCCGCGCTGCACCCACCTGGGCTGCCTGCTCGACTGGAACGGCGCGGAGGAGACCTGGGACTGTCCATGTCACGGCTCGCGCTTCGCCGCAACGGGCGAGGTGATCGAGGGCCCGGCCGTGCATCCGCTCCGTGACGCGGGGCCGCGGCGCGGCTAGGGTTTCACAATGGCCGAAGAAGACCAGGCGGTGCCGGCGGAGGCCGCCTCGCTGCTCACCGAGCCTGACTGGACCGCGGACGTCGAGACGGAGCACCGCCCGGGACTGCTGGCGGACGTCTCCAACGCGATGGTGGGCCTCAAGAAGGAGTTCTACGGCAAGGGCCCGACCAAGGCGAAGACGTACATCAACGACAACTACGTCCTCTGCGTCCTCCAGGGAGGCCTGACCCGAAACGAGGAGACGCTGCTCGCCGCCGGACAGGAGCTGCTCGTGCGCGAGTACCGCCTGAGGTTCCAGGAGGCGATGGCGGACGCCACGACCGAGGCGGTGGAGCGGCTCACCGGCTGCAACGTGCTCGGGTACCACAGCCAGATCGTGTTCAACCCCGAGTACGCGTTCGAGATCTTCGTGCTGGACCGCCCGCCGCGCTGAGCCGCGGCTAGAGCACCACGACCTCGGCATCGCCCTCGACGCGCGCGTCCGCCAGCGTCACCTGGCCGCCGGCGCGCTCGAAGCGCAGGTCGATGCGCGCGCCTCCGAGCTCCAGCCCGGTGACCTCCACCTGCTCGAGCCGGCGCGGCAGCGACGGTCGCACGACCTCGAGCCGCCCGTTGAGCGCGTCCGGGCTGAGGCCGAGCCCCGACTGCAGCAGCAGCGGGATCGAGCCCGCGGCCCACGCCTGCGGCCGGCACGCGACCGGGTAGGGGACCGGCTCGCCCGGCTCCTCGCGCGCACGGCCGCCGAACAGCTCCGGCAGCCGGTGGCCGCCGAAGCGCGAGGCCGCCTCCAGCAGGCCCTCGAAGATCGTCGTGAAGTCCTCGTCGAAGCCGTAGCGGCGGAGCCCGAGCGCGATGAGCGCGCTGTCGTGCGGCCAGACGGAGCCGGTGTGGTAGCCGATCGGGTTGTACGCGGGGTGGCTCCGTGCCAGCGTCCGGATGCCCCAGCCGCTGAACATGTCGTCGCTCATCAGGACGTCGCGGATGCGGCGCGCACGCTCGTCGCTGACCGCGTTCGCCCACAGCAGGTGGCCCTGGTTGGACGTGAGCGCGGAGCCCGGGCGCTTGTCGCCGTCGAGCCCGATCGCGTAGCCGCCGGGGTCGGCGACCCAGAAGCGCTCGAGCTGCGCCTCGAGCCCGGCGGCCTCGCCGCGGAGGCGCTCGGCGCGCGCGCCCTCGCCGTCGAGCTCGAGCATCCGCGCCATCATGCGCTTGGCCCGGATCGCGTAGCCCTGCACCTCCACGAGCGCGACCGGGGCCGCGAGCGGCTCACCGAGGGCGTCGGGCACGCCGTCGGCGGAGTCCTTCCAGCCCTGTGTCACGAGCCCGAGCGGCGCGCGGCGCCGGTACTCCACGAGGCCGTCGCCATCGAGGTCGCCGTATCGGTCGATCCACTCGAGCGCGGCCTCGGCCGGCGCGCGCAGCTCGCGGAACAGCTCGAGGTTGCCGGACCAGTCGGCGTGCCGGCACAGGAGGCAGAGGAACAGCGGCGTGGCGTCGACGCTTCCGTAGTAGCGCGCGAAGGGCGTCTCGCCGAGCGTCGCGGGCTCGCCCACACGCAGCTCGTGGAGCACCTTGCCGGGCTCCTCGTCGCGCTGGTCGTCGTACTGCTGTCCGAGCCGCCCGGCCAGGAGCCGCAGCGTCCCCTCGGCGATCCCGGGCACGAACGCGAGCGTCTGGAAGGCGGTGATGATGCTGTCGCGCCCGAAGAGAGTCGCGAACCATGGGATGCCGGCCGCGTAGTACGGCTGCCCGTCCAGCTCGGACCGGAGCAGCTCGAGGTCGTCGAGCGAGCGCCGGAGGATGCGGTCGAAGAGCTGGTCGTCGGAGGTCACGCCCGTGCCGTCCTCGTGGACGCGCCGGGGGACCCGGGCCACCGGCTCGCCGCCGGCGTGCTCGGACAGCTCGAGATCGAGCTCCAGGTCGATCGCGCCGCGCGGCTCGAGCTCCAGGTCGAAGCTGAGCGAGCCATCGCCGCTCATGCGCGGCTCCGGGCTCGCCCGCACCGCCGTCGTCCGCAGCACGCCGTCCCTGCCGACGGCCGAGAAGCCATCAGGCCCGAGCTCGGGCGTGGCGCGGTCGTGCTTCGGCACGAGGCCGCGCAGCTCGAGCATCGGGACGAAGTCCGCCCCGAGGCGAAGCTCGAGCGGGAGCCGGATCGGCTCGCGGTGGTAGCTCCGTATCGAGATCCGCTGCCGCAGCGCCCCGGCGGCCTCGACCCGGCGCTCGACGCGGATGCGAAGGCTCTCCGCCGGCAGGCGCCGGCCGCTCGCCAGGCCGAGATCCGGGTTCGTGAGCTCGTGCACGGCCCTCGTGCCCTCGGCGTCGGTCGCCGTCAGGAGCCGCGGCTGCTCCCCGCAGATCAGGAGCTCATGCGCACACAGGAACCGGCAATCCCGGAACCACAGCCCGAGCGCCTGCGTCCCGTCCGGCAGGAGCCGGCCATCGCGGAGACTGATCAGGAAGACGTTGCCGTCCTTTAGGACCAATTCACCCAAAAGTTGACGCGCCTCTCGAAGGGGGTTACGCTGCCCGGCCCATGGCGTACCTCAACTGCCCGAGCTGCCGGCTGACCGTATACAGCCCGGCGCGCGGGCTGAACAGCGAGGAATGCCCCCGTTGCCGCGCCAAGCTGGGGAAGGTCAGCAGACTGTTCCGCTCGTCCGTCCCGGCGCGGCTGGCCGAGGCCCGTAGGCGAGAGGTGCCAGACTCTCCGGCAGATGGAGCCCATTCACTCCCCTGAGACGGGGGCGCGCGCCGGCGAGCAGCTGGCCGCGGTCACGAACGGAATCGTGAGGCTGTTCCGCGACTACTACGGTCGCGGACCGACGAAGGCCAAGAGCTACCTGATGGACGACCGCATCATCATGTGCGTCCTCGAGGAGTCGATGACCAAGGTCGAGCGGACGCTCGCGGACACCGGGAACGGGGACAAGGTGCGCGAGGTGCGCCTGACCTTTCAGGAGGCGATGGCGGACGAGTTCAAGCGGACGGTCGCCGACGCCATGGGGCGTGACGTGATCGCCTACCACAGCCAGCTCACGCTCGACCCCGACATCGGGTTCGAGTTCTTCGTGCTGGCCCCGTAGGCCGCCTGGAGGAAGTCGGCGATCGACAGCGCCGCGAGCACCGACGCGCTGAAGCGCGTCGTGCGCGGTGCGAACAAGAGGCCGGCGTGGAAGCCCCCCGACGCCCAGAGCCCGAGGCAGTAGGGGCAGAGGAGCAGCTCGCCCGCCGCGCGCTGGAGCCCGCTCCCGCGTGGCTTCTCCTCGAGCTCGGCCGGACCGCCCCTGCCCTCGAGCTCGGTGAACGGGGCCCGCACGAAGGCGGTGACCTTCTTCTTCGATATAAGCCGGCTGAGCTTGTAGCTGGCGGTCCCGATCAGCACAAGGTCGCGCAGCTCCACGCGCTGCGGCAGGTCGCGCCCGGAGCGCTTCGCGGCCACGACGGCGCCGGCCATCGCCGCGTGGAACGCCACCGCGAAGGTGGCGTAGGCGGCGAGCGGCGGCCTCTCGTCGGGCGGCGCGTAGCCGCCGTTCGGCTCCGTCACGGGGTGTTCTCTGTCTCCATCTTGCGAGTATCGCGCGGCTCGGCGAACGGCTCCTTCTCCGGCGGCCGCATGCCTCCCTCGATCGCGCGCCCGCGCTCGAGCTCGGCGTTGAACTCGGCGCCGAGCAGGATCACGATGTTCGAGATCCAGAGCCACACGAGGAAGACGACCACGCCGCCGAGCGCGCCGTAGGTCTTGTTGTAGGAGCCGAAGTTCCCGACGTAGAACGCGAACGCGCCGGACGCGATCAGCCAGCCGACCACCGCGAGGATGCCGCCAGGGGAGACCCAGCGGAAGCCGGGCTGCTTCACGTTCGGGGCCGCCCAGTAGAGCAGCGCGAACATGAAGCTCACCACGAGCAGCAGCACCGGCCACTTGGCGATGTTCCAGACCGTGACCGCGGTGCTCCCGAGCCCGATCAGGTCGCCGACCTTCTCGGCAAGCCCGCCGGTGAGCACCACGGCGATCGTCGAGAGCGCCAGCAGCACGAGCAGCACGACGGTGAGTCCCACGCGCACGGGCAGGGTCTTCCACACGGGCCGGCCCTCGGGCATGTCGTAGATCGCGTTCGACGCGCGCATGAACGCCGCGACGTACCCGGACGCCGACCAGAGTGCGCCGAGGATGCCGATCACGAACAGGACGCCCGCCGCGCCCTGGTCGCCCTGGAGGTTCTCGATCGCGCTGGTGAAGATCTCCTTGGCCGGGCCGGGCGCCACCGCGCCGAGGTTGTCGATCAGCGGCTGCGTCGCGGACTCGCCGATCAGCCCGAGGATCGAGACGAGCACGATCAGCGCCGGGAAGATGGCGAGGACGGCGTAGTAGGTGAGCGCCGCCGCCCAGTCGGTGAGGTTGTCCTCCTTGAACTCCCGGACCGTGCGCTTGAGCGCGGCCTTCATCGGCTCCGCAGGATGCGCAGCAGCAGGAGCAGCGCCAGGAAGCCTCCGATGCCGGCGACGAGCGGCACGGGGTTGGCCTTCACGCGCTCCTTCACGTCCGCCTTCTGGGAGAGCGCCTCGACCGTATCGCCCAGCTCGCTCCTCGTCCGCTCGATCTCGCGGCGGATCTCCTCCGGTGTCTGCTGCTGCGTCACGACTTCGCCCTCGCCTTCACCGTCTCGACGTCGCGCTGCATGCTCTCGAGCGCCTGCTCGGGCTTCGGCGGCCCCATCTCGTCCAGCTCCTTCTTGCCGGTCAGCGCGAGGATGCCCGCGATCACGAGCAGGCCGGCGCCGATCGCCGCGGCGGCCATCCAGGGCTCCAGCACCGTCGCGAGCCCGAGAATCGCGGCGGCCACGAGGGCGCCGACGCCGTAGAGCGCGACCAGCCCGGCACCGCCGAACATGCCGGCGCCCTTGCCCGCATGCCGTCCCTTCTCGGTCAGCTCGGCCTGCGCGAGCCGCATCTCCTGGCGGATCAGCGTCGAGGTCTGCCGCGACAGGTCCTGGACCAGCTCGCCCAGCGGCCGGTCGCCGTCAGTCGTCCTGCGGAAGCGCGTTGAGGTCTCCATGCGGGGCGACTACCCAGCCTGCTGCGCGGTATGCACCTCCGCGAGTCAGGCGGCCTCGGTGAGGCCCGCCACCTCGCGCGTGCAGGCGAGCCGCTCGAGCGCCCTGTGCTCGATGCGGCGGACGCGCTCGGGCGAGAGCCCGAGTCGCTTGCCGGCCTCGCGCAGCGGCGTCGGCTCGTCGCCGTTGATGCCGTAGCGGAGCCTGATCACCTGCTGCTCCTGCTCGGACAGGTTCTCGAGCGCGCGGTGCACGGCCTCCTGGCGCAGCCCGATCTCCACCTCCTCGACGGGCTCGGGAGCGTCGCTCGGGAGCAGGTCGCCGAGCTGCGCGTCGCCCTCCGTGCCCACTGGCCGCTCGAGGCTCGTGACCGTGCGGCTGTACTCGCGCGTCTCCCTCAGCTCGCGCAGCGAGATGCCCGCCGCCTTCGCGATCTCCTCGTCCGTGGGCACGCGCTCGAGCTCCACCGCCAGCTCGCGCTCCATGCGCGAGATCTTGCGCTCGCGCTGCCCGATGTGCACCGGCAGGCGGATCGTCCGACCCTGGTTGGCGAGCCCTCGCTGGATCGCCTGGCGGATCCAGAAGGTCGCGTAGGTCGAGAACTTGTAGCCCTTGCGCCAGTCGAACTTCTCGGCGGCGCGGATCAGCCCGAGGATGCCCTCCTGGATCAGGTCGAGCAGCGACAGCTCGTGCCCCTGGAACTTCTTCGCGAGCGAGACCACGAGCCGCAGGTTCGAGTTCACCATGCGCTCCTTGGCCGCCAGGTCGCCCCGCTCGATCCGCTTGGCCAGCTCGATCTCGTCCCCGGCGCTCAGCAGCGGATGGCGGCGCACGTCGCGCAGGAACAGCTGAAGCGTGTCGCCCGTCATCACCGAGAGCTCGTCGATCGCGTAGCTCGGGCCGGGCTCGCTCGCGCGCCCGCAGTCGTCCGTGACCTCGATGCCGCGCGCCTCCAGCCTGTCGGCGAGCGCCTGGGCCTCCTTCTCGGGGAGATCCTGCGTGAGCTCGGCCAGCTCCGACAGGTTCACGCAGCCCTCCTCCTCGCCGTGGAGGACGAGCCTCTCGACGGTGGAGACGCTCATCGCCTGAGCACCCGCACCTCGGCGCCCCGCAGCCCGTGCGCGTCGCTCGGGATGACGCCGAGCTCCTCGCACATCACGAAGAACGCGAGCGCGTAGGCCGATCCGCGCGTGCGCGTGCGGAGCGACGGCCAGTCGATCTGCTCCCGCACGGCGCGGGCGATGCCGAGCACGGAGGTGTAGTCGAGCTCGTGCTCGTGCAGCGCTGTCAGCTTCGTGGCGAGCACGTCCTCGATCGCCATCACGGGGATCGTGATTCCGATGACGTGAAGGAGGTCGCCGCGCTCGATCACCTCGTCGGTCACCTCGAGACCGCGCGGCGCGAAGATCACGTCGATCAGGACGTCGCCGTCCCAGGCCTTGTGCAGCCACTCCTCGGGCGGCTTCTCGGTCCGCATGCCGGCGTCGGCGAGCACCGCCAGCGCCCGGTCGGCGTCCTCCGGCTTGATCACGAAGTCGAGGTCGTGGCGCGTCTCGGGACCGCCGCGCGCCCACACGGCCAGGCTGCCGGCGAGCAGGAAGGGGATGTCGGCCTCGCGGAGAGCCGCGACGGCCTTCTTCATCGATGCCTCGATGGCGGGCCGGGGATGCTCGACGTCGGGCGACGGCATGCCTGTCGTGTACCCCCGCACCGCGAGGGGTACACAGTGGTCGTGAAGGCGCCAACGAGCGTTCTGGCAGCGAACCTGCGCGGCGACGCGCGCGTCCTCATCGCCGCCGCGGGCGACGTGCACTGCGCCCCGGAGACCCGCGACGCGGTGATGACGGCATTCGACGCGATCGAGGGTGAGGCCGACGTCGTCCTGCTCGCCGGCGACCTGACCACGCACGGCGAGCCGGAGCAGGCCGAGATCCTGGCCGAGGCCTGCCGGGGGATGGAGACGCCCGTGGTCGCCGTGCTCGGCAACCATGACCTCCACGCGCGCCGCGCGGACGAGGTCGCGCGCGTGCTCACGGACGCCGGGATCGAGCTGCTCGAGCGGTCGCATACGACGCTCCGCCCGTCCGGCGTCGGCATCGCCGGGACGAAGGGGTTCGTGGGCGGCTTTCGCGGCCTCGGGCTGCCGGACTTCGGCGAGCCCTCGCTGCGAGCGATCTACGCGGAGACCACGGCCGAGGTGGAGGCGCTGTCGGCGGGGCTGCGCGAGATCGCGCTATGCCCGTTCAGGATCGCGCTGCTGCACTACGCGCCCGTCGCGGACACTCTCCATGGCGAGCCGCCCGAGATCTGGACCTTCCTGGGCAGCGACCGGCTCGCGGCGCCGATCCTCGAGCACCGCCCCGACCTGGTCCTCCACGGGCACGCCCACTCGGGCCGGCTCCAGGCCGAGCTGGACGGCGTGCCCGTCTACAACGTCTCGGTGCCCGTTATGGGACAGGACTTCTGGCTTTTCGAGCTTCGCGGCGCGGCGCAGGCCGCGACGGCGATCCATTAGCGCGGCCGAGAGGCGGTCGATGCCCGCCCAGGCGGCGAAGCAGAGCCCGCCGAGCGTTCCGGTCACGGTGAGGAGCAGTCCGGCGGCGGCGGCCGCCGCCACTCCCTGGCTGCCGAGGATGAGCACGGCGGCCGCGGCGCCGACGGTGGGGCCGACCGGCAGCTGCCCGAGCGTCACGAGCGCGATCAGCACCGCGGTCGCGTCGAGCAGCGAGGCGTCCACGCCGACGGCGTGAAGCAGGATCCAGTTCCTGAAGATCTGCGCGAACACGGCGACGAGCACGAAGCCCACCACGCGGCTCCCGCCCGCGAGGCTGCGGAGAACCGCCAGCCCTCGCCACAGCTCACGCCCCTTCTCCAGCGCGAGCCGCCGCAGGCCGGCGCTCACGAGCGCGATCACCGCAAGGCACACGAGCGGCAGCCACCACGGCAGCCCGAGCGGCCCGACGAGCGTGAACGAGGCGATCGCGGCAAGCATCGCCTCGACGGCGAGAATCGGGAACTCGGCCGCGACCAGCGTGCTCACCTGAGGGCAGCCGTCGGGCGACGAGCGCCGCAGGGCCGCGATTCGCGCCGCCACCCCGAGGTGGCTGTTCAGCACGCCGCCGAGCACCTGCATGCTCGACGCCCGGTAGAGCACGCGGCGGTCGATCGATCCCCCGGCCGCCTCGATCGTGATGTGCCAGGCCTCGCTCCGCGACACCAGCGCCACGACCTGGAGCAGCGTCGTCACGGCTATGACCAGCACC
Source organism: uncultured Thermoleophilaceae bacterium (assembly GCA_963786845.1). Classification (GTDB taxonomy): domain Bacteria; phylum Actinomycetota; class Thermoleophilia; order Solirubrobacterales; family Thermoleophilaceae; genus JACVRW01. The sequence goes on along the minus strand of CAWBAP010000013.1, from coordinate 28,279 downwards.
GACGCGCTCGCGAGCGCCTCGGTGAACTCGTCCCGGCGCCCTGCCAGCAGCGAGACGAGTAGGACGGTGACGATCAGCGAGCAGGCGACCGTTAGCGCGGTTCGCCGGCGCCGACCGAAGTCGAGCAGGCGCCGCATCCCCGACGGCCCCGTCAGGGAGTGCGGCGCTTCAGCAGCTCGGCGTGGCGGGCCGCGGCGCTCGCGCGCCGGGCCTTGTCACGCACGCGCTCGTACTCCTCGCGCTCCTGCTTGCCGGCCTTCTGGGTCGCCACGTTGCGGGTCGCGATCTGATCGGTCGCTTCCTTCCACGCGCGCTCGCCCCGGGCCTCGGACGACCTGAAAGTGGACCCGTCGTCCTGACCAGCCATGCATACCGTCCTTGCGGCTCCCAGAGTGCTTTACGCCACAGGGGGATGCAGGGAGCGCAACACCCGACAGTGGAGACGTCTCTCCTAAGAGTACCCCTAGATCGGCCGGACGTTTACGGCCTTCGGGCCCTTGTCGCTGGGCTCGCTCTCGTACTCGACCTTCGCGCCCTCGGTCAGCGACTTGAAGCCGTCGCCGGCGATCCCGGTGTGATGGACGAACAGATCCGCGCCTACCTCGTCCGGCGAGACGAAGCCGAATCCCTTGTCGTCGTTGAACCACTTCACTGTGCCTGTTGGCATTACTGCTTCTCCTCCGTGTGTGAGACACAAACCCTACAGAGACTGAATGAGACGTCGGGCGCGGGAGATGCCGCGGGCGTATGAGGCGATGTCCGTCCAGGGGTCACCCTTGGCTCGCAGCCTGCGCAGGACGCTCTTCACCGTCCACCGATCCGGGCGCAGCTTCGAGTCGGAAAGCTCCTCCCATTCGATCGGCGTCGCGACCGGGGCGCCGGGCCGCGGCCGCACCGCGTAGGGCGGCACGGCCGTCTGCGCGTAGGTGTTCCGGGCGGTGTCGACGAGGATGCGCCCGTCGCGCTTCTCCTTGCGCCACTCGGTCGTCAGCTCGTCGGGGTGGCGGGCGGCGAGCACGCGGGCGAGGTCGCGCGCGAACGCCCGCACGTCGTCACCCGACGCGCGGCGGCGCAGGGGCGTCCAGACGTGGATGCCCTTCGACCCGGTCACCTGAGCGAACGGGGTGAGGCCCAGCTCGCGCAGCAGCTCGCCGGTGTGCCGCGCGGCGCGGCGCACGGCGTTGAAGTCGCCGCGAGGCGGCGGGTCGAGGTCGATCACCATCCGGTCGGGCTGCCAGAGGCGGTCCGTCCGCGTGAGCCACACGTGCGGGGTGATCGTGTTCTGGCCGACGAGATACACGAGCGTCGCCGCGTCGCAGGCGTAGACGTGCGTGACCGTTCCGCCCGACTTCGGCACCTCCACGCGCCGCAGCCAGCCGGGGAAATAGTCGGGGATGTCCTTGTGGAAGAAGCCCTTGCCTCCGATGCCGTCGGGGAAGCGCTGCATGCTGATCGGGCGATTGCGGATGTGGGGCAGCATCCACTCGGAGACGCGCTCGTAGTACTCGGCGAGGTCGCCCTTCGTGATGCCGTCGTCCGGGAACAGGACCTTCTCCGGGTGGGTGATCTCGACCGTTCTCACGACGGCAGCTCCCGCACGACCTCGCCGGCCGGCTTGTCCTCGCGCAGCCCGATGTAGCGAGGGTGGCGCAGGCGGGCGTCGCGCGTCCACTCCGCGAACCCGACCTGGGCCACCAGCTCCGGCCCGACCCAGCGCGTGCCCGGCGGCACCGGCTTGAAGGGCGCGAACGGCGACTCGTCCTGCTCCAGCGCGCGCAGGCGCGCGCCGAGGCCTCGGAGCGTCTCGTGGTCGAAGCCCGTGCCGACCCTCCCGGCGTAGCGGAGCGCGCCGTCCTCGTGGTAGCCCACGAGCAGCGCGCCGAACTCGGTGCGCGAGCCTCTCGGCGCCGTGTAGCCGCCGATCACGAGCTCCTGCTCGGCGTGGCACTTGAGCTTCAGCCAGTCGCGCGAGCGGCCGCCGAAGTAGGGGCTGTCGGCGCGCTTGGCGATCACGCCCTCGAGCCCCTTCCGGCATGCCTCCCGGTAGAGCTCCTCGCCGTGCTCGCCGTTCCGGTGCGGGTTGAAGCGGACCGGGCCCGCGAACTCGAGCGCGCGCCGCAGGCGCGCCTTGCGCTTGCGCAGCGGGAGCGGCCGGAGGTCCTCGCCCTCGTGGCGCGGGAGGTCGAAGACGTAGAGGAACACGGGGACGCGCTGGCGGGCACGCTGCTGAAGGCGCGCGAAGCTGGTGACGCTCCCCTCGAAGGCCACGATCTCGCCGTCGGCGATGAAGTCCCGCGACGGCTCGCGCTCGAGCGCCCGCACGAGCTCGGGGAACTGGTCGTTCATCCGGCGCGCGGTGCGCGACATGAGGCTGACGCCGGAGCCGTCCCGGATCGCGATGCAGCGGATCCCGTCGAGCTTGCGCTCGAAGATCCAGTCGGGGTCCGAGAACGGCGTGTCGGCGAGCACCGCCTTCATCGGCTCGATCACCGGCTCAGGCCTCGCTTTCCCGGTGAAGCGGCTCGATCGTCAGGGGCCCCTCGTGGCGCGTCTCCACCTGGAGCGTGGAGTGCGCGATCCCGAAGCGCTCGCTCAGCAGCTCCGCGAGCTCGCGGCGGTGCGCCTGCGTGTCGCAGCCCGCGCCGACGGTCACGTGAGCGGAGATCGCCGGGAAGCCCGACGTGACCTCCCAGACGTGCAGGTCGTGGACCTCCACGACGTGGTGCTGTGCCGCCAGTGCCCTGCCGATCTCCTCGGGGTCGAGGTCGCGCGGCGAGGCCTCGAGCAGGACGCGCCCGGACTCACGCAGCAGGCCGAAGCCCGAGCGCAGCATGAGCGCGGCGACCACGAGCGCGGCGATGCCGTCCGCACGGGAGAAGCCCGTCGCGAGCACGACGGCGCCCGCGATCGCCGTGGCGATGAACGCGAACAGGTCGGTGAGCACGTGCTGGAACGCGCCCTCCACGTTCAGGCTACGCCGCTGCGCGCCGGAGAGGACAACGGTCGCGGCCACGTTCACGGCGACGCCGGCGAGCGCCACCACCAGCACCACGAGGCCCTCCACGTCGGGCGGGTCGGCGAGCCGCCGGACGCCCTCCCACACGATCACGACCGCGAGCGCCACGAGCGTCGCGCCGTTCAGCTGCGCCGACAGGATCTCCGCACGCCGGAAGCCGAAGGTGAACTCGCCGCGGGCCGGCCGCCGCGCCAGCCGCGCAGCGAACAGCGCAAGCGCGATCGCGCCGGCGTCGGTGAGCATGTGCGCCGCGTCCGAGAGCAGGGCGAGCGAGGACGCGAGGACGCCCGCCACGACCTCCACCGCCATCAGCCCGAGAATCAGCGCGAGCGCGAGCGTCAGGTGCCTGGAGTCGTCGGTGTGCACATGGCTGTGCGCGTGCTCGGGCATGGTCAGTTTGCCCGCAGCATAGGCGGGCGGGCTGGTGGCTCGAGTGGCAGACGCGCGCCGCACCGCGACGCGGTTACCGCACCGGCTAGGGCGTCGCCTCCGGCGCCGGCTCGCCCGGCGGTGGATCGACCGGCGTGGGGACGGGAGCCGTGTCTGACTGCGGCTCCTCCGGCTGCGGAGTGGTGGTCTCCGGCTGCTCGGTCGGCGTGCTCTGCTCCTCGTCGGACTGCTCCTGGCCCTGCGGGGCTGAGTCGTCCTTTGCCGGCTGCTGCGTGCTCTCGCCGTTGCCTCCGCCGCCGCCGAGGGTCAGCCGCCCGGATCCCTTGCCGACCGAGCCGCCGCTCACGAGGTCCGCCGTCGTGAGCGCCGCGAGCCCGATCACGCATGCGATCGCCGCCGTCGCCGCCACGCTGCCGATCGCGATCCGGCGCCGGGTGAGCACCGTGCGCGGGCCCGCCCCTCCCGTGCGCGCGCTCTGCCGGTAGACGCGCACGGGGCCGGGGGTGCCGGTCACCGCGGTCGGCTCGGCGCGGGTGGTGGAGACGGCGCGCGTGCTGCGCGCCTCGCCCTGGTCGCTGGTCCACGCCCGGGCGATCCGCTCCGTCGGCCGGTGCATCGCCTCGCTGATCAGGGTCACGAGGACAGGGGTGAGCGCCGCGGCGATCCATGTGCCGGCGATCCACAGTTGCGAGGTGACGGCTGCCGCCGAGGCTGACGCGACGCTTGCGATCGCCAGCGTCCGCGTATTGAGGCGGCGCTCCTCCTCGCGCTCAGTCCGACTGGCGGGAGGCATGCGAACCGGGCAGAGTAGCGGCTGTGCGCGAAGCGGACGTGGTCGTAGCGGGGGCGGGCCTGGCGGGGCTTGCCGCGGCCCGCGCGCTCACCGCCGCGGGCTCGTCGGTCGTGGTGCTCGAGGCGCGCGACCGGGTGGGTGGGCGCCTGCTCAACCACGACATCGGCGACGGCAAGGTCGTGGAGGTGGGAGGGCAGTGGATCGGGCCGACGCAGGACCGGCTCGCGGCGCTCGCGCGCGAGCTGGACGTCGAGACCTTCCCCACGCACGCCGAGGGCGACAACCTGATCGAGTACGGGGGCCGCGTCCGCAGCTACACGGGCACGATCCCGCGCATCAACCCGGCTGTCCTCGTGGACGTCGAGCGCGCGCAGCGCCGCCTCAACCGGCTCGCGCGCCGGGTGCCGCTCGAGGCGCCCTGGGAGGCGCCGAACGCCGCGAAGCTCGACGGCCAGACGGCGGCGACGTGGATGCGGCGCAACCTCGCGACGAGGTCTGGCCGCATGCTGCTCGAGCTCGGCATAGAGGCGGTCTGGGCGGCTCAGCCCGAGGACCTGTCACTCCTGCACGTGCTCTTCTACATCCACTCGGCGGGCGGCCTCGAGCGGCTGTTCGACACCGAGGGTGGCGCCCAGCAGGACCGCTTCGTGGGCGGCTCGCAGCTGATCCCGGTCCGGATGGCCGAGACGCTCGGCGAGGGGGAGCTCGTGCTCGGCGCGCCCGTGCGCCGCATCGAGCACGGGGCCGGCGGCGTGACCGTGCACGCTGACGGCGCCGTCGCCCGCGGCCGCCGCGCGATCATCGCGATCGCGCCCACGCTGGCCGGCCGGATCGCGTACGACCCGCCGCTGCCCGGCTACCGCGACCAGCTCACGCAGCGGATGCCGCTCGGCACGGTGGCGAAGTGCATGGCGCTCTACAGCGAGCCATTCTGGCGCTCCGAGGGCCACTCCGGCCAGGCGACGAGCGACCGCGGCCCGGTGCGGCTGACCTACGACAACTCGCCGCCCGACGGCTCGCCCGGCGTATTGCTCGGCTTCCTCGAGGGCCGCCACGCGCGCGAGCTCGGGCGGCTGCGGCCGGACGAGCGCCGGACCGCGGTGATCGACTGCTTCACGCGCATCTTCGGCCCGCGTGCCGCGAGCCCCGACGACTACGTGGAGCGCCTCTGGGCCGAGGAGGAGTGGACCCGCGGCTGCTACGGGTGCCACATGCCCACCGGCGCCTGGACGAGCTACGGCCCCGCGCTGCACGCGCCGATCGGCCCGCTGCACTGGGCCGGGGCGGAGTACGCCCACGTCTGGAGCGGCTACATGGACGGCGCGGTGCGCTCGGGCGACGCCGCGGCCGCCGAGGTGCTCGAGCTGCTCGTTAAGCCCTGATTTCGGCGCGCGCAATCGGAATAGTTCCCGTGAGCAGCGGGTAACGCCAACGTGAACGTGCCCCAGGAAGAGGGAAGTCGATGATGAAGACCCCGCGGTTCTTCGCGGCTGTACTGGCCACCGCGATGCTCGCCATCGCCGGATGCGGCAGCGACGACGATGGTGGTGGCGGCGGGACGCCGGACGCCGAGAAGGCCGGCCAGGCGAAGGCCTCCGGCAACGTCACATGGTGTATCGGCAAGGACACCAGCGGCGCGTTCGGGACGGTCATCGACAACTTCAACAAGGCGAACCCGGAGGCGAAGGTCAAGCTGCTCGAGCTGCCCGAGGACGCGGGCGAGCAGCGCCGGCTCCAGATCCAGCGCCTCCAGGCCGAGTCCACCGAGTGCGACGTGCTCGGCATGGACGTGATCTGGACCGCGGAGTACGCGGCGCAGGGCTGGCTCCTGGACGTCTCGGACTTCATCTCCGAGAACGGCGACAAGTTCATCAAGTCGACCGTTGACACCACGGAGTACGAGGGCAAGAACTGGGCGGTCCCGTTCAACTCCAACGCCGGCTTCATCTACTTCCGGACCGACGAGGTCGACCAGGCGCCGGACAACTGGGAGGACCTGTACGCCGAGGCGGCGAAGGGCAACGGCGTCGTCTACCAGGGCTTCCGCTACGAGGGCCTGACGGTCAACTTCCTCGAGCTCCTCTACAGCGCGGGCGGCAGCGTCCTCTCGGAGGACGGCACCGAGGCGACCGCCGACTCGCCCGAGGTCAAGGAGGTCCTGGACTTCATGGCCAAGGGCATCGCGGACGGCGCGGCTCCGAAGGCCGTGACGACCTACAAGGAGGAGGAGTCGCGGCGCGCCTTCGAGTCCGGCAACGCCACGTTCATGCGCAACTGGCCGTATGCCTACGCGCTCGGCAAGGACTCCGACATCGCCGACGAGTTCGACATCGCCAACTTCCCCGGCTACGGGGGCAACGAGGGCGCCGGCGTGCTCGGCGGCTACGACCTGGCGATCTCGGCCTACTCGAAGAACCCCGAGGGCTCCCTCGCCTTCATCGAGTTCGCCACGGACACCGAGCAGCAGGCGCTGATGGCGACCGAGGCCTCGCTGCCGCCGACACTGTCCGAGACCTACGACGACCCGGCGGTCAAGAAGGCCATGCCGTTCGCTGAGGAGCTGCGCACCGCCATCGAGCAGGCGCAGCCGCGGCCGGTGTCGCCGGTCTACCCGCAGATCAGCGAGGCGATCTACAACAACGTGTTCGCCGCGCTCCAGGGAGACATGTCCGCCGACGAGGCCGCAAGCAAGATGAACGAGGAGATCCAGAAGGCGCTCGAGACGTTCTAGGGACATGGAAGCCGCCACGGCGAGAATGGGGCGCGGGAAGCGCCGCAAGCAGAAGAGCTACGGATCCGAGGAGCGGCGGCTCGCCGCGCTGCTCCTCACGCCGGCCATGGCGGTCATCGCCCTGGTCGCCGCGTATCCGATCGGCTACGCGGTCTGGCTGTCGCTGACGGAGTACAGCGTCCGCGTCCCCGGCAAGTGGCGCTTCGTCGGGTTCGACAACTACACCGAGGCGTTCGGCTCAACGGAGTTCTGGGACGCGGTCAAGAACACGTTCCTGTTCACCGGCCTCTCGGTGACGCTCGAGCTCGTGCTCGGGCTCGGGATGGCGCTCGCGATGCACGAGGCCTTCCGCGGCCGGGGCCTGCTGCGAACCGTCGTGCTGGTGCCGTGGGCGGTGCTCACGATCGTGAGCGCGATCACCTGGCGGACGCTGTTCGAGCCGAATCTCGGGCTCGCGCCGGTGCTCCTCAGCAAGATCGGCATCGGGGAGGACATCCTCTGGCTCGGCCAGGAGGGCTACGCGATGGCTGTGATGGTCTTAGCGGACGTCTGGAAGACCGCGCCCTTCATGGCCCTGCTCCTATTGGCCGGGCTCCAGGTCATACCCGACGACGTCTACGACGCCGCGAAGGTGGACGGCGCCACGACCTGGCAGCGCTTCCGCCGGATCACGATCCCGCTGCTGATGCCCGCGATCCTCGTCGCGCTGATCTTCCGCACGCTCGACGCGCTGCGGATCTTCGACCTGCCCTACGTGCTGACCCAGGGCTCGAACGGCACGACGACGCTGTCCCTCGATCGCGCACCAGGAGCTCACGGGTAACCGGCTGATCGGCTACGGCTCGGCGCTCTCGGTGCTCACCTTCATCATCGTGATGGTCGTCTCGTTCATCTACATACGGACGGTGGGAGGCAACATCAAGTCGCTGGCGGAGGAGGGCTGATGGAGGCCTCTGGCGGAGTCGTCACGCCCGGCGTTCGCGAGGGGGAGAAGGAGCGCGAGGAGGCGCGGGCCGTCGCCCGGCGGGGCCCGCAGCGCAACTGGCTGCGCCCGCTGTTCATGTGGCTCGCGGTGGTGGCCATCTGCGTCTTCTGCTTGTTCCCCTTCTACTGGCTGATCAACGTGTCGCTGAAGACGGGCTCCGACCTCTCGTCGGCGGACCTCTTCCCGCCGGCCCCGACGCTCGACAACTACGACTCGATCTTCAAGAACGACAACTTCACCTCCGCGCTGAAGAACAGCGTGATCATCACGACGATCACGACGGTCCTGGCGCTGATCGTCGGGTCCTTCGCCGCCTACGCGCTCGCGCGGCTCCGCTTCAAGCGGAAGTTCCTGATCCTGGCGGCCATCCTGTCGATCTCGACGTTCCCGGCGATCGCGATCGCGGCGCCGATCTTCCAGCTCTGGAACGACTTCGGCCTCTACGACACGCGCATCGGGCTGATCATCCCGTACCTGACATTCGCGCTGCCGCTCGCGATCTACATCCTCACCTCGTTCTTCAAGGAGATCCCCAAGGAGCTCGAGGAGGCGGCGCTCGTGGACGGGGCGACCTACTTCCAGGCGTTCCGGAAGGTCGTGCTCCCGCTCGCGGCGCCCGGCCTCGTGACCGCCGGCCTGCTGACGGCGTTCTTCGTCTGGAACGAGTTCCTCCTGGCGGTCACGCTCACGAGCTCGCCGGACGCGTTCACCGTGCCGGTCTCGGTCGCGAACTTCACCGGAAGCCAGAAGTTCGAGGTCCCGCTCGGCACGATCAGCGCGGCGTCGGTCGTGATCACGATCCCGCTCGTGCTCGCCGTGATCATCTTCCAGAAGCGCATCGTGGCCGGCATGACAGCCGGCGCCGTCAAGGGCTGAGACTCCGCCCGTGTGGTGGCGCGACGCCGTCGTCTACCAGGTCTATCCGCGCTCGTTTCAGGACTCTGACGGCGACGGCGTGGGCGACCTGAGCGGGATCGAGCGGCGGCTCGACCATCTCGCCTGGCTCGGCGTGGACGCGCTCTGGCTGTCGCCGATCTACCCGTCGCCGATGCACGACTTCGGGTACGACGTCGCCGACTACGAGGACGTGGATCCCGTCTTCGGCTCGCTCGGCGACTTCGACAGCCTGGTGTCGGCGGCGCGCGAGCTCGGGCTCCGCGTGCTGATGGACGTGGTGCCCTGCCACACCTCGATCGAGCACCCGTGGTTCCGCGAGCACCCCGACTGGTACATCTGGGCGGACCGGCCGAACAACTGGGTGGCGGCGTTCGGGGGGTCGGCCTGGAGCGAGCTGGACGGTCGCTGGTACCTGCACTCGTTCTATCCCGAGCAGCCGGACCTCGACTGGCGCAACCCGGAGCTGATCGCGGCGATGCAGGACGTGCTCCGGTTCTGGGTCGAGCGCGGGATCGCCGGCTACCGCGTGGACGCCATCGATCGCCTGCTGAAGGACCCGAAGCTGCGTGACGACCCGCCCGCGGTCGAGCCCTTCGCCCTGCCCCTCCACGAGGAGGCGATGAAGCTCGCGGGGACGTACTCCCGTAACGCGCCCGACATCGGGACGGCGCTCGCGAAGATCCGCGAGGCGGTCGGCGACAAGCTGCTCGTGGGGGAGGTCTACCTGCCGAGCGCGGACTGGCGGCCCTACCTGGAGCACCTCGACGCGGCATTCGCGTTCGAGCTGCTCCACTCGCCCTGGGACGCGGATCGGATGCGTGCGGCGATCGAGGCAAGCGTGCGCCGGCCCGGGGCGGCGTGGGTGCTCTCGAATCACGACTTCGGACGGCTCGCCACTCGCTTCGGTGTCGAGGACGCCCGCTCGGCGGCCCTGATGCTCCTGACGCTCCCGGGCCCCGCGTTCCTGTACCAGGGGGATGAGATCGGGCTGGGCGACGGCCCTGCCGGCGGGCCCAGCCGCGATCGCTTCGGACGCGACCGCTTTCGCCGCCCGATGCAGTGGGACGGCTCGCCGGCGGGCGGGTTCACGACCGGCGAGCCCTGGCTGCCGCCGGTGGATCCGGAGCGCACGAACGTCGAGGCGCAGCGCGACGACCCGCGATCGACGCTGTCGCTGGTTCGCGACCTGCTCACGCTGAGACGCGTGCTGGGGGAGGGAATCGAGCTGATCGACGCCGCGCCCGGGGTGCTCGCCTACCTGCGCGGCGACCACGCCGTCGCCATCAACACCACGGCTGAGGAGCGGCCCGCGCCGCTCTCGGGCGACGTCGTGCTCGAGACCCAGCCCGGCGCGCTGCGCAGGGGCGCGCTCGCCCCGCATTCGGGAGCGGTCACGATGGGATTGCGTCAGTCTCAGACGGGGTAGAACTCCGCCAAATGGCGGACATCAAGCTCGATCACGTAACGAAGCGGTTCCCGGACGGCTACGAGGCGGTCCGGGACATGAACCTCGAGATCAAGGACGGCGAGTTCATGATCCTTGTGGGCCCGTCCGGCTGCGGGAAGTCGACGGCGCTGCGCATGATCGCCGGGCTCGAGGACATCACCGACGGTGAGCTCTTGATCGGCGGCGACGTGGTGAACGACCGCCCGCCGAAGGACCGCGACATCGCGATGGTGTTCCAGAACTACGCGCTCTATCCGCACATGACCGTGCGCGAGAACATGGGCTTCGCCCTGCGCCTGCGCGGGTTGGACAAGGGCGAGATCAACGAGAAGGTCGAGAACGCCGCCCGCGTGCTCGACCTGGAGCCGCACCTCGACCGCAAGCCCTCGCAGCTCTCGGGCGGCCAGCGCCAGCGCGTGGCCATGGGGCGCGCGATCGTGCGCGACCCGGCGGCCTTCCTGATGGACGAGCCGCTCTCGAACCTCGACGCGAAGCTGCGTGTGCAGATGCGCACCGAGGTCTCACGCCTTCAGCAGCGGCTGGGCACCACCACGATCTACGTGACCCACGACCAGACCGAGGCGCTGACGCTCGGCGACCGCGTCGCCGTCATGCGCTCCGGCGTGCTCCAGCAGGTCGGCTCGCCGATGGACCTCTACAACGCGCCGGTGAACCTGTTCGTGGCCGGCTTCATCGGCTCGCCCGCGATGAACTTCATGCCGGCGACCGTGGAGGGCGACACGGTGAAGCTCCCGTTCGGCGACGTGCGCCTGCCGAGCGAGATGCACGGCCGCGTGAAGGGCGCCGAGGGGCGGCAGCTGATCGCCGGCATCCGGCCCGAGCACTTCGAGGACGCGTCGCTCGTGGGCGAGGCCCGCGAGCGCGGCTCGACCTTCCGCGCGAACATCGACGTGCTCGAGTCGCTCGGCTCCGAGCTGTACGCGCACTTCAAGGTCTCCTCGGACGCGACGATCGAGTCCGCGGAGCTGCGCGAGCTCGCGCAGGACGCGGGCGGCGGCGAGATCCCGATGGAGGGCGACGAGGGCAGCATCGTGGCCCGGCTCGACCCGGGCAGCAAGGTCAAGCAGGGCGGGGAGACCGAGCTGTGGGTGGACGCCACCCGCCTCCAGCTGTTCGACCCGGAGGACGGGCGGAACCTGATGGTGGACAGCGAGGCGCCGGCGGCCGTGGGGGCCGACGCGGGCGGCGAGCAGCCCGCTACTTCAACTCCCGACGAAGCTTCCTGACCATCGTGTCGTCGTCCTGACTGGGGCTCTCCAGGTCTCGGCGGACGGCGTCGATCACGGCGTCGTCCCACTCGTGCGTGCGCAGGAGCAGGTAGCGCAGGTGGGCGACCTTCATGTAGGCCTCGGTGTCGCTGACCCCCTTGGGGATCAGGTGCGCCTCGGCGAGCATCTCGACGACCGGCTCGTACTCGTCCCGGAACCAGGCCTCGGCCACCTCGCGGCGTGACATGTGGTGCTCGTGCGCCTGGCTCGCCCTGAACCCCCACGCCTCGACGGCCTCGGCCAGCGCGGCGTAGCGCCACTCGTCGCTGAGGTGGATGCGGCTCCGCGTCTCGGCGTCGAGCGGCACGCGCTCGTAGAAGAGCCGCTGGTGGCTCTTCAGCGGAAGGTCCCTCAGCCGGATCTCGCGCTCGGCGCCGAGCTGCGTCAACACCTCCGTCACGTAGGCGTTGATGTCGGTGTGCCCGAGGGCGCTCGCCACCGAGACGCGGTGGTGGCCGTCCTTCACGAAGTGGACCTCGCCGATCCGGTAGACGTCGATCGGCGGCATGGCCTGACCCTTCCTCTGGGCGAGGTTGATGCGCTGCCAGCGCTCGCGGACGCGGGGCGTGGTGGGGCGGAAGTCGCGGTCGAACTCGCGCGAGCGGTCCACGGAGCCGACGATCGAGTCGAGCGAGATGAGCTGGAGGCCGAGCCGCCGCTCGCCGGTGCGACCGAGCGCGCGGGCCACCTCCTCGAAGGGGAGGATGTGGTTCACGTCGTCCGGCTCGCGGCGCAGCCGCGCCGACAGGCGCGCGAGCGCGCGCTGCCGGCGCGCGCGGCTGAAGTCTCCCTGCGCGTCCGCGCTGGGCAGGCCGGTGTCCCGGGGGGTCACCCCACCAGTGTTACAAGGCGCTGCCGGGTGTTCGCGTTCCCCGCGTCGTCGGCCGCGATCGCGGTGACCCTGGCGCGCGCCGTGCGCCCCGCCCTGAGCTCGCGCCGGGTCGCGCGTGGCAGGGGAGCGATGAGGGTGATGAAGCCGGAGCTCTGGGGCTCCCTGGTGAGCGCCCGCACCGTGCGCGTCCCGATCTCCGCCGTGGCCCCGGCGAGGCAGTCCAGGTCGGGGCAGCGCACCCTGACCAGGATCCCGCCCGTGGCGAGCGGGCGCTGGGTGGCGGCGATGCGCGTGAACAGCCGCGGCGGCGTCGTGTCGTCGCTCGCCGGGGGGGCGCACCTGTCCGCGATCAGCGTGCGCGCCTCCTCCAGACGGGTCTGGTAGCGAGAGCGGAACTCGCTGGCCGGACGCTCCACGTCGGCGATCCAGGTGCCCCACGAGCTCGGGTCCTTCGCCGGGTCGCCCCGGCCCTCGGCCACGCGGCGCTGCCGGACCTGGTCGGCGCTGTCGAGGAACCACTTGACCTGAAGGGTCGGGTTTCGCGGGAAGCCGCGGTACTCGCCGCTGTTCAGCGAGCGGTGCATGCCGAAGAAGCCGAAATAGGTGGGGCCGGGCAGGTTTCGCAGGCCGCTCTCGACGAGGCCGGCCATGACCGGCAGCTCGGGTGGGAGGCCCCGGTCGGCGGCGCTACGTGCCATCCAGCGGGCGATCCGCTCCTTCGCGGCGGAGTCGCCGGGATAGACGGCGGGGCAGGGCTCGCTGAAGTCCGGGGCGGTGACGCCGCCCTGGGCGAGGGCGGACGGAGCCAGCAGGAGGGTGAGCAGCGGGACCAGCGCGCGTCGCACGGGCGACAGTGTTACCCGACGACGAGTCGGAAAGCTCCCTTCACTGCCCTGAAATGCGCCTCGCCGGTGGTCACCAGCTCGCCGTCCACGTTGAAGGCGGTGCCGTCGGGGACCTGCACGCACGCGTGCTCGCAGCGCATGTGGAACGCGCGCGGATGGCCGGTCACGCTTCCGGTTCTGAGCCGGTAGGCAAGGCTCACCAGGCCGAGCCTCGGCCCGGCCTCGATCGCCACCACGTCGAGGGCGCCGTCGGCGGGGTCGGCCTCCTCCAGCGTCGCGCCGCCACCGAACGCGCCCGACGCCGCCACGGTCACCTGCCACGCCTCGCCGGCGAGCAGCTCACGGCCGTCGCACTCCACGAGGCAGGTGAGCGGCTTCGCGGTCACCCCGGCGCTCACCGCGCCGGCCGCGTAGGCGAGCGGCCCGAGACGTTCCTTCCACGAGCGCGCCCGGCGCGCCGCCGGCGCGGGGAGGCCCGCGCTCGCGACGTTCACGAACGGGCGCTCGTCGTTCATCCAGCCGAGCTCCAGAGGGCGCATGACCGTGCCGCGCACCGCGAGCCGGCACGCCGCCGACAGGCCGTCGGGCAGCTTCAGCCGGCTCGCGAAGTCGTTGGCGGTGCCCGCGGGCACGACCGCCAGCGGCAGCCCGGCCGCGCCCGCCGCCGCGGCCACCGGCGCGATGCTGCCGTCGCCTCCCGCCACCACCACGCGGTCCGCGGCGGAGGCGATCGCGTCCTCGATCTCGTCCATGCCGAAGCGCCTGACCTCCGCGCCGAACATGCTGAGCCGCTCCGCGCACAGCGCAGGGTCGGCGGAGCCCGACCCCTCGTTGGCCACCAGTGCCACCGTGGTGGCCGCCCTCGCGGGGCTCTGCTGCGTCTTCCCTGACGCTCCCGTTCCTGCCATGCTCCTCGCCTCAATGGGTGCCCAGGCGCGCGTGTTCGTAACCCGCCGGCTGCCCGGCGGGGCCCTCGAGCGCCTCGAGGCGGAGCACGAAGTGGAGGTCTGGCCCGACCGCCTTCCGCCGCCGCGCGACGAGCTGCTCGCGCGCGCCCCCGAGCTCGAGGGGCTGCTCTCGCTGCTCACCGACCCGGTCGACGCCGAGCTGATCGAGGCCGCGCCGAGGCTGCGCGCGATCTCGAACTACGCCGTCGGCGTGGACAACGTGGACGTGGAGGCGGCAACCGCGCGCGGCATTCCTGTCGGGAACACGCCGGACGTGCTCACCGAGTCGACCGCCGACCTGGCGCTGGCGCTGATGCTCGGGATCGCGCGGCGGCTCGCGGAAGGCCAGGCGTTCGTGCACGCGGGTGAGTGGAAGACCTGGGAGCCGGAGCTGATGCTCGGCCGCGACCTGCACGGCTCGACCGTCGGCATCGTCGGCCACGGGCGGATCGGCCAGGCGGTGGGCCGGCGGCTTCGGGGCTTCGGCTGCGAGGTCGTGACCACCAGCCGCAGCGGCGGCGTGCCGCTGGAAGAGCTGCTCGAGCGCTCCGACTTCGTGACACTTCACTGCCCGCTCACCCCGGACACCCGCGAGCTGATCGGCACGGCCGCGCTGGGCCGGATGAAGCCGACCGCCTATCTCGTCAACACCGCGCGAGGGCCCGTCGTGGACACGGACGCGCTTGCGCGGGCACTCAGCGACAACGAGATCGCGGGCGCGGCGCTCGACGTGACCGACCCCGAGCCGCTGCCGGGCGACCATCCACTGCTCCGGGCTCCGAACCTGCTCGTGGTCCCCCACATCGCCTCGGCCACGCACGCGACCCGCGGACGGATGGCGGACATGGCCGTGGACAACCTGCTCGCCGGCCTGGCGGGCGAGCCAATGCCGCACCAGGTCAATCCCCCAGCACCTTGATGATCATCCGCTTCGGCCGGCCGCCGTCGAACTCGCAGTAGAAGACCTGCTGCCACGGGCCGAGGTCGAGGCGCCCGTCCGTGACGGGCACGATCACCTGGTGGTGGACGAGCAGGTTCTTGAGGTGGGCGTCGCCGTTGTCCTCACCGCCGCGGTGATGGCGGTAGTCGCCGGGATCGGGCAGCAGCTCGCGCGCCACGTCGCCCGCCGGCTCCTTCCAGCTCGGCGGCGCCACCTTGTCGAGCCACTCGAGCACGTCCTCGTGCAGGCCGGGCTCGTCGTCGTTGATCCAGACGGCCGCCGTGATGTGCATCGCGCCGACGAGCACGAGGCCCTCGGTGATCCCGGCCTCGTCCACGGCGTCCTGCACGTCGTCTGTGATCCGGATGAGCTCGCGCCGGCGCTCGGTGTTGAAGGTGCGGTGGATCGTGTGAGACTTCATCGCTCATGAACCTCGGTCTCGAAGGCAGGGTCTGTGTCGTCACCGGCGGCACGCGCGGCATCGGCGCCGCCACGGCGCGCATGCTCGCGCAGGAGGGGGCGCGCGTGCTGTCGGTCGCGCGCAGCGGCGGCGACGTCGAGCTCGACGTGACCGCCCCGGACGCCGGCGAGCGGCTGCTCGCGGCATGCCCGGAGCCGCCCTGGGCGCTCGTGAACAACGCCGGCACGAGCCGGGCGCGAGCGCTCGAGGACCTGACGGACGACGACTGGCAGCAGCAGTGGGACCTGCACGTGATGGCCCCCATGCGGCTGATGCGGGCGCTTGCCCCGGTCATGGCCGAGGCGGGCGGCGGCCGCATCGTGAACGTGAGCTCGTCGTCGGGGCGGCGGCCGTCGGGCCGGCTCGACGCCTCCTATTCCGTCACCAAGGCGGCGCAGCTCTCGCTCAGCCGCGTGTTCGCCGACGGCTTCGCCGCGAAGGGCGTGCTCGTGAACGCGGTCACGCCGGGCGCGATCGAGGGCGAGACGTGGACGGAGGAGGGGGGCCTCGCGGACCAGATCGCCGCGCGCACCGGCAGGACGCGCGAGGAGGTGCTCGAGTCCACCCGCTCGAGCCCGCCGCTGGGGCGGCTGGGCAGCGACGACGAGGTGGCCGCGGTGATCGCGTTCCTGTGCTCCGAGCACTCGTCCAACGTGGCCGGCGCAACCTGGGCGGTTGACGGAGGGACAGTCCCCACGATCGCATAGTGGGTGGGTTGACTTGTTTGCTCACGGGGTATGACGCAATCAGTGGCTACGAAGGCCCTCAGCGTGGCGGTCGTAGCACTCGCGCTCCTCGCGCCCGGTGCCCACGCTCAGGAAGCGGACTCCGCTCGCGGCACCGCCACGGTGGTCTCCGGCGCCGAGACGACCACCTACGAGATCGAGGCGGTGTCCGGGCCGGTGGGGGAGAACGCAGCCGGTGTGATCAAGCGGACCTTCGTCGGGCCCGGGGGAAGCTCCACCGCGGTCGCCGACGTGACGTGTCTCGCCGTGGCGGCCCGCCGCGCGATCGTGATCGGCCGGATTCGCCCGGAGGAATCGGTGAACGTGGGCTACGCGGCGATCCTGATCCGGATCTATGACGGTACCCCGGAGCTCCAGCCCGACGGCGTCGGCACCGGGACCAATCCACAAGCCGGCTCAGAGACCACCTTCACGGAGTGCGGCTCGTTCCTGCCGCCCCATCCCTTCCCCATGCAGACGCCTACGGCAGGGGACTTCCAGGTGGTCGACAGCGAGCCGCCGCCGCCCCCGCCGCCTCCACCCCCGGCGGGCTGCGATGACGACGACGATCGAGTTCGCCACGTCGTTGAAGGCGACGTAGTGGTAGGCGACCCGTTCGCGTTCGCCTCGACGGCGTTGCCGACGCTGAAGCCGTCGGCATCGAGCGACGTCACGCCGGTTGTGGTCCCCGTCGAGGCGTCGAAGCCGTAGGTCCGCGTCATGCCGGAGAGGCGCGACACCGCGCGCTGCGCGTTGTTCCCCATCAGGATCACCGCCTCCGGCGAGAAGCCGAAGCCGGTGAACGACCGGCTCGCCGCGCCGTTGCCGGTGTAGGTGCCGACCGTCATCGCCTGGCCGTTGGTCTTGAACGCGGTCCAGTGGTAGTCCGCCCGCTCTGGTTGACACGGGCGTTCGTGCCGATCGTGAAGCCGGTCGCCGTGAGCGACTGGATGTTGTCGGCCTGGAATGTGGTCAGCGTGCCCATCGGCTTCGAAACGTCACCCGCCATGGTCGACGTCCGCGCGACCCCGACGTTGTTGTTCGCGTCCTTGACGATCACGAAATCGGGCTGGAAGCCGACCGGCAATCGGGCGGTTGTCGCCCGCGTTGCCGAGTGTAGGCCCCGCTCGCCATCTTGATCGCGCCCGGGAATATCGCGGCCGACTGGAACGAGTTGCCCGTGTTCGACGTCGTCGCGACGAACGCGGCGATGGCCACCGGGACCGCGACAGCGAGCAGCGCGACGGCCAGCGGCGATCGCGTGACGGAAGCGCAGTGCGCGCTCACTGGTTCCTCGCCTCCCACCGGAAAGTCTGCGTGGCGTCCTTGTTCTGCGCGTCGAAGTTGTTCTGGAGCGTCACGTCGAGCCTGTAGACGTGCACCTCGCCGGTGGTCCAGCTCTCCGGCGAGCCCGCGAGCGGGTCCACCAGCCCGGACGCGTAGTCGTCCGGGAACGCCTGAAGCGTCCCGTTGTAGATCACGCCGTTGCCCGCGCCGATGTAGTCCGTGCGCGTCGGCCTGGAAGTTCGTGCACGACTTGAAGGCGGGCTCGGTCGGGTTGTAGACGCCGCGCGTGACCTTCAGGTTGAGGTACGGGTCGAGCCCGCTGCCGGTCGTGGTGCCGTGGAGCCTCACCCTCGCCGGCAGGGAGCCGTCGTAGGTCACCCTGATGCAGCGCGTTCGTGGTGTTGCCGGGCAGGGCGGCGGACAGTGACATCAGGCTGCTGCCGTCGCCGTTGTCGGACAGCTTGACGCTGCCGGCCTCGATCAGGTTCCCGCTGTTCGTGGTGGTCGCCGTGTAGGCGGCGTAGGTCGCGCCTCCCGCGGCCGGAACGGCGACCGCGAGCGCGGCCACGATCGCGAAGCGGCGCCAGCGCCTTCATGGCGCGGTCCTCCGTGGCCGCCAGAGGTCCACGAGCAGCAGGGCGCCGAGCGCCAGCACGACTCCGAGCGCGCCCAGGCGCGCGTAGCGCGAGCTGAACGCGGAGCGCACGTAGCCGAGCTTCGGCAGGTGGGCCACGACGCGGCCGATCTGGCCGTCGCTCGGGACGGTCCAGCGCTCGGGCGCATCGTTCGCGTCACCCAGGGTGACCATGTGGAACGTATCGCCCTCTACGCGCACTTTCTGAAGCCTGTGAGTGAGCTGGCGGGGCCGCAGCGGGTCCTGGAACGTGACGATGTCGCCGGGCTGGCCTCGGCCGGCGAGATCACCTCGTCGATCACGACCGATCCGGTGGCGAGCGTCGGCTCCATGCTGCCGGACACGACGGTGAGCGCCTGGTAGCCGAACACGCCCGGCAGCGTCACGATCGCGATCAGCCCGATCGCCGACGCCGACGGCGACCCAGAGCGCGAATGTCATGCACGCGTGTGCGGCGCGCCGCGCGGTGCGCGGCCACTCGGGAGCGGCCGCCGCGAGGACATTCGAGCCGCCGGCCACGCTACCCGCCCGCCTTTCGGGTGGCGAAGCGCAGGCTGAGGTCCATGGAGCGGCCCTGCACGTCCCGGACGGCGCTCGCGGGTGCGGAGAAGCGGAAGCGGAGTGGCTGCTTGGCGCGTGCGCGAAGGCGCAGCTGGGCGTCGAGCCCGGTGGCGCCTCCGGCGTACAGCGTCCTGCGGCCGGCGGTGACCTTCACGCGAAGCCCATCGGGGAGCTCGCCGCGGACGGCCCTCAGGCGAGGCTCGACCTGGAGCGCGCCGGTCGTGAAGTTCGAGATCTCGACCAGGCCCGAGACGGACTGGCCGCCCGGAACGATCAAGCGCTCCGACAGGAGCTCGCGACCGACCGGATCGACGCCGAGCTTCACGGAGCGCTCGGCGATGAGAGAAACGTGAGCCGGCACCTGTCCGGTGCCGGCGGGGACGCGTGCGTAGACGAGGGAGACGAGCGCGAGGCTCACCCCCACCACGAGACCGCTCCAGCGTGCGACTGAGGTCATGGTCGTCACAGCGGTCGCGCCTCGGAAGGCGCCGCCATGGGCCCTATGCGACGGGCCCATGGCGGCGTTAGCGAGGAGGCTTCCCCCTTAGTTGTTCTGGGCCTCCCAGGTGAAGCTGTGGGCGCCCGTGTCGACTGCCGTGGTGTGAGCGTTCGGCGTGGAGTCGTCGACCGGGTAGACCGTGAAGCGGTAGTCGACGCTCTGGCCACTCGACCATGCGGCGCCGCCGGCCTTGCCGTCGACTGCCGGCGCGCGTAGCTCGTCGGCGAACTGGTCGAGCGTGTTGTCGAACGCGGTGCTCGCGGCGACGAAGCCCGTGCAGTTCATGTCCGCGGCCGGCGCGCTGAGGGTGGTGCCCCCACGCTCGACGGTCAGACGGAACTTGTCGCCGTTCGTCACGGCGCTGCGGTAGAGCTTGACGGACGATGCGAGCGAGCCCGAGTACGTGACGCGGATGCACGCCGCGGCGGGGCCGTTGCCCGCGCCCGGCCGCTGCGCCAGCGCGTCGTAGAGCTCGCCGGTGCCGGCGTCGCTGTCGCCGATGGCGACCGTGCCGGCCTCGATCTGGTTGCCCGGGTTGGACGTGGTGGCCGTGAATGCAGCCGAGGTCGTGAAGACCGCGACGCCTGCCATGAGGGCCAGAACGGCGACCGTGATGAAGATCCTGCGCTTCCTGCCCTGAGTCTCGTGAGTGTTCATCCCCCGCTCCTTCCGCTTCCGATTCGTATCTGGGTATGCGAGTCCGATTGGTGCGGCGCCGAAGGGGAAAAGACGGCTCCGCCAAACCGTTGTCGGTCGCCCCCTCCCCGATCTGAGGTAGGTGGACGAATATTCGAGGTCCGGAGCGATGCGTAATGTGGCCGCCGTGACGGCCGTTCCGTACCGGATAAGGCGCTCGAATCGCGCTCTACATGCGCGAATCCTGGTCGACGCGGACGGCGTGGAGGTGGTGGTGCCGCGCCGCTTCCCCCTCCGAAACGTTGAGCCATTCGTCCAGGAGAAACGTCCATGGATCGAACGGACGCTGCGCCGCCTGCGGGAATCGGAGGAGGATTTTCCGCCCGTCCGGGCGTGTGACGGAGCGGAGCTTCCCTACCTCGGCGAGCGCCTCTCCCTAAGGGTCCGCGTGGACCGCGTCGAGGAGCCGGGCCCACGTGGCCCGCCGCGGCAGCGAGCTGCGTGTGGCGCTCGGCCCGGACACGCCGCTGGAGCGACGCGCTCGAGGCCTGGTACCGGCGTCGTGCGCGGGCGGAGGTCGCGCCGCGCCTGGACGCCGCGCTGGCGCGGGCGGGGCGCAGCTACACGACGCTCCAGATCCGCGGCCAGCGGACGCGCTGGGCGAGCTGCTCCACGACCGGGACGATGAGCTTCAACTGGAGGCTGCTGCTGGCCCCGCGCGAGATCCTCGACTACGTCGTGGAGCACGAGGTCGCGCACCTCGACGTGCAGGACCACTCCGAGCGCTTCTGGAGGCTGGTCGCGTCGCGCTGCCCCGGCTGGCGCGAGCACGAGCGCTGGCTGCGCCGGCACGGGCACTCGCTGCGCTTCGAACGACAGCGGTGAAGGAGGGGTTCCGTCACTTAACCGCGATATACGCGGTCAATCGACGGAGGACCCGTTCAATGCCGTCGTTATTCCCATCTGAAGAAGCGCACGGCCAGGAATAGGCCTGCCGCGGCCCACGCGGCCACGACGAGTGTGGCCGTACCCACGCCGGCGCCTCCGCCCACGATCGCCTCCGAGAGGCCGTCGATCAGATGCTTGAGCGGCAGCGCCTCGGCGATCACCTTGAGCGCCTCCGGAAGCTCCTCCGCCGAGTAGAAGACCCCGGAGATGAAGATCAGCGGGAGGAACACCGCGTTCGTGTAGGCGGGCGCCGCGTCCTCGTTCGGGATCAGGTGGGAGAAGGCGACGCCGAGCGCGGCGAAGCACACGACTCCCAGCAGCGTGAATGCCGCCAGCAGCAGCGGGTCCTGCGGCCAGTCGACCCCGTAGAGCAAGTTCCCGATCGCTACCACGAGCACGACCTGGAGGAGCGCGTTCAGCGTCGCCGAGCCGATGAAGCCGGCCAGGTAGGCCCCGGCGGGCATCGGGGTGCCGCGGATGCGCTTCAGCACGCCCTCGTCGCGCAGCAGGGTGAGGTTGAAGGCGAGCGCGGTGAAGGTCGTGGCGAGCACGCCCATCCCGGCCACGCCCGGGATCAGCACCTCGAGCTCGTCCGACTCGCTCGCGAACGCGGTCGCGATCAGCACCAGGAGCAGGAGCGGGAGGAGGAAGTTGAAGAACGCCGCGCTCGGGTTGCGCCAGAACAGCTTGCGCTCGAAGCGGAACTGCTCCCAGGCGAGCGCCATCGGGCTCATGCGGAGTCCGCCTCGGAGGTCAGCTCGAGATAGACCTCCTCGAGCGTCGGGCGCGTGACCTCGAGGCCGTCGAGCCGCTCGCCGCGCGCGATCGCGTCGCGCGTGAGCCGATGCAGCAGCTCGGTCGGGTCGTCCGTCTGGTGCTCCACGCGGCCGCTGTCGGACAGGTAGGAGACGCGGTAGCGCGAGCTGCCCGGGCTGAGCCGGTCCGGCGGGCCCTCCGCGACGATCCTGCCCTCCTTGACGATTGCCACCCGGTCGGCGAGCTCCTGCGCCTCGTCCAGGTAGTGCGTCGTGAGCAGAACGGTCTTGCCGAGCTCCTTGAGCGTCCTGACGACGCCCCACGCGGTGCGGCGCGCGGCCGGGTCGAAGCCGGTGGTGGGCTCGTCGAGGAACACCACGTCCGGGTCACCCACGAGCGCGAGCGCCAGGTCGAGCCTGCGGCGCTGGCCGCCGGAGAGGTCCTTGGTCCGGGCGTCGGCCTTCTCGCCCAGGCCCACCAGGTCGATGGTCTCGCCGGCGTCGCGCGGGCGCTCGTAGGCCTTCGAGAAGTGCTCGACCGCCTCGCGCACGGTCACGCGCGGGTAGAAGCCGCAGCTCTGGAGCACGATGCCGACCCGCTGCTGGAGCCGGCGGTCGCGCCCGGCGGGGTCGTGGCCGAGCACCCGCACTTCGCCCGCCGTCCTGCGCCGGTAGCCCTCGAGGATCTCGACGGTCGTGGTCTTGCCGGCGCCGTTCGGGCCGAGCAGGCCGTAGACCTCGCCGCGCTCGACCTGGAAGGACACCCCGCGCACGGCCTCGACGGGGCCGTAGTCCTTGCGGAGGTCGTGCACCTCTATGGCCGCGGAGCCCACGCGGGCGAGGTTATCCGGCGGCCCCCCGAAAACTTTTTTCGCAGGGGCGCAAGTTTCCGCGAAGGGCCCCGTTACAGGGGGTGAGTTTCCGCAGGGGTACTACACGCCGGCGCCGGTGCCGCCCCTTCCCTCGCCACCAGAGAAGCGGGCGGCGCCGGCCCAGGCGGTGGCCTGAGTAGGCTCGCCGCTCTCGGCCTCCAGCGCCAGTCCCTCCTCGAAGGTCAGCCCGATCCCCTCGATCGCGGCACGCCGGTCGGCCAGCATCGTGTCCTGCGGGAAGCGTGCGAGCGCCTCGGCGAACTCGAGCGCCCGCTCCAGGTGCCGGCCCGCCGGCACGACCTCGGTCAGGAGTCCCATCGAGAGCGCCTCGCCGGCGTCGACGATCCGCCCGGTGAGGATCATGTCGAGCGCGCGGCCGAGCCCGACTATGCGCGGGAGGCGCTGCGTCCCGCCGTCCACCAGCGGCACGCCCCAGCGCCGCTCCGGGAAGCCGAGCGCCGACTCCTGGGTTGCGATACGCAGGTCGCACCAGAGCGCCAGCTCGAGGCCGCCGGCGAGGCACCAGCCCGAGATCGCGGCGATCGTCGGCTTCGGCGAGATCACGCGGCTGATGCCGAGCGGGCCGCGCGGGTCCTCCATGCGCGGGGCGAACGTCTCGATCGCCTTCAGGTCCGCGCCCGCGCAGAACGCCACGCCGCCCGCGCCGGTCACCACCAGCACACGCGCGTCGTCGTCCTCGACGAAGCGGTCGTAGGCGGCCGCGATCAGCTCCGCCGTCGGCCCGTCGATCGCGTTGCGGCGCTCCTGGCGGTCGATCGTCAGCACGGCCGCGGCACCGCGGCGCTCATACGTCACGGGGTCCATGCGCGCACTTTCTCAGACTGTTCACATCCCGCGACCCGAGGGCCGCGAGCATCGCCCTGCGTAGATACCCCTCCTCGCACGGCGCGGCCCCGGTCTGAACAGCCGGGGTCGCGTTATTTCCGGGGCCGGGCTACCAGCCGACGCGCTTGCGCAGCTCCACGGCCTTCCGCTGCTCCTTGCGGCGGTCGAGCGCGGCCTGCGCCCAGGAGGCCAGGATCACGAACACCGTGAAGAAGATCACGACGCCGAGCGAGAAGAAGGTGATGATCTTGTCGTCCGTCTCGCCCCAGAGGCCCTCGCCGTTGTCGCCCGCGAAAGCGGTGGCGGCCGGGACCAGCCAGGCCGCGAGGACAAGGACGGGAGCCAGCTTGCGCATGCCGGGGGAACGATACCCTGTCGCGCGCTGTGGCTGAGTCGTTCTTGTGCATCGTCGAGATCCCGAAGGGGAGCCGCAACAAGTACGAGTTCGACCACGAGCATCACGTGATCAGGCTGGACCGCTTCCTCTTCTCGTCGGTGGTCTATCCGACCGACTACGGCTTCATTCCCGAGACGCTTTCGCTCGACGGGGACCCGCTCGACGTGATGGTGCTGGTCTCCGAGCCGACGTTCCCGGGCTGCATGATCGAGGTCAAGCCGATCGGGCTGTTCCGGATGGAGGACGACCAGGGGATCGACGACAAGGTGCTCTGCGTCCCGCTCACGGACCCGGGCTGGAACACCGTCGAGAGCCTCGACGACGTCGGCGAGCAGCTCCAGAACGAGATCGCGCACTTCTTCACGGTCTACAAGCAGCTCGAGAACAAGAAGGTCGAGGTGGACGGCTGGTATCCGTGCGAGGACGCTCTGAAGGTGATCGCTGAATCGCGCGACCGCTACAGCGAGTCCGCCGAGGACCACTCCGAAGAGCCGCCGGCGAAGCCCGACTAGGGTTCCGCCGCGTTGTCCGTCCTCGAGGCCATCGTCCTCGGGATCACGCAGGGGCTGACCGAGTTCCTGCCGGTCTCGAGCACCGCGCACCTGCGCATCGTTCCCGCGTTCGCGGGCTGGGAGGACCCCGGCGCGGCGTTCACCGCGGTCACCCAGCTCGGGACGATGGCCGCGGTGCTGCTGTACTTCCGCGCCGACCTCGCGCGGATCGGGCGCGCGTGGGCGCGCTCGCTGCGCGACCGGGATGCGCGCCATGAGCTCGACGCCCGGCTCGGCTGGTACATCGTGCTCGGCACGATCCCGATCGGGATCTTCGGGCTGCTCTTCAAGGACCAGATCGAGAACGGGGCGCGCGACCTCTACCTGATCGGGACGGCGCTGATCGTGCTCGGGCTGCTGCTGCTGGTGGCGGAGCGGGCCGCGACGCACGACCGCCCGCTCGAGCGCATCACGACCCGCGACGGGGTGGTCATCGGGCTGCGCAGGCGCTCGCGCTGGTGCCGGGCGTCTCACGCTCGGGCGCGACGCTGACCGCCGGGCTCTTCCTCGGCCTCGACCGCCCGAGCGCCGCTCGCTTCTCGTTCCTCCTCTCCGTGCCGGCGGTGGTACTGAGCGGCGCGCTCGAGTTCGCGTCGATCCTCGACGGCGGCGACGACCAGCACGTGGGGCTCGGCGCGCTGGCGGTGGCGACCCTGCTGGCCTTCGTGGTCGGCTACGCCTCGATCGCTTTCCTGCTGCGCTTCCTCGCCAGCCATTCGACGATCGTGTTCGTGGGCTACCGGGTGGCGCTGGGCGCGCTCGTCCTGGCGCTGGCCGGCGCCGGCGCGATCGAGTAATAGCCTTCGGCCCATGCAGTTCGCCTGGAAGTTCGGCGTCATCGCGCTCGTGGCGCTCGTCTTCGTGGTGCTGCCCGGCGGCGGCAGCGCGCTCGACGTGGTGCTCAC
Organism: uncultured Thermoleophilaceae bacterium; assembly: GCA_963786845.1. Classification (GTDB taxonomy): domain Bacteria; phylum Actinomycetota; class Thermoleophilia; order Solirubrobacterales; family Thermoleophilaceae; genus JACVRW01. The sequence goes on along the minus strand of CAWBAP010000013.1, from coordinate 3,091 downwards.
GGTGTTCACGATCGCGTTCTTCGCGGCCATCGCGCTGTTCGTCGCGCACCAGTACCGCCAGCACAGGCTCGACATCGAGTCGCTCGACCAGAACATCCGGCTCGCCATCTACGGCTCGCTGGCGATCGCGCTCCTGACCTTCACCGGCACGGACCGCCTCTTCGACGCGGGCGGCGGCGGCGTGCTGCTCTGGTTTGCCCTGCTCGCGATCGCGCTCCTACGGCCTCTTCTGGGCCTACACGCGCTACCGGCGCTACGAGTAGCGTCGGTACGACTCAGCCGAGCGGCGGAGCCGTCAGCGCCTGGGGATCGGGCGCCATCGTGGGGTGGTAGTGCGCCGTCGCGGCGCCCATCAGCCACCAGCCGCGGTAGACGAGGCGCCGGCAGAGCCCCGCGGGCAGCTTGTCGAACACGGTCGGCACGAGCGCAAGGTCGCGGCCGTCCCACGAGCGCTCCTCCGCGAACGCCGCCCGCCACGCTCTCAGCCCGTCCGATTCCTCGGGTGGGAAGCTCGTCGCCAGCGCGACGAGCACGCCCTGGCGCTCGCCGGCGCGGAAGCGATCCACCACCGTGCGGGTGCGCAGGGCCGTGCTCTGGCGATAGAGCAGCGAGTTGGCCCGGGCCAGGTCGCGGACCAGCGGCACGCGCCCGTAGGCGCCGGGGCGAAGCAGGCCGCCCGCGTTCATCGTCATGAGGAAGACGTTGCGGTAGCGGTCGCTGTCGAAGGCCTCCAGGCCGGTGTTGTCGTACACGCCGCCGTCCAGCAGGTGCGGCGGCTGCGCGGCGCACGGAAACTCGATGCCCTTGACGGTCCAGGGAGCGAAGGACCCCGGCACCGCCGCCGAGGCGGCCGCGGCGTTCGCCAGCCGGAGGCCGGTGCCGGAGGTCGGCGCGAGACCGGTCACGTAGTCGCCGACGACGTCGCGCTCGAAGGCGAACCGCACGCCGGTCATGAGATTGGCGGCGTTCACCACCCAGCGCACCTCGGGGTCCAGGCTCTCGAGCGTTGTGCCGTCGAAGAACCACTCGTCCATTCGCGCGGCCAGCACCTCGGTCCGCGTCCGCCGGCCGATCGTCTGCCACACGTTCATGATCAGCGCCATCTTCAGCGAGCGCGACGAGATGCGCTTCACGACCGGGTCGACGAGCACCTCGTCGACCGCGGCGGCGGTGTAGCCGCGACTTCGGAGCTCGGGCCACTCCTTCGCCAGCAGGCCGTTCGCGATCGAGCCGCCCGACACCGACGACGAGTAGCGCAGCGAGGCGAGGAAGCCGGCGTCGGCGAGGTAGCGGATCGCGCCGAGCGCGGCGAGCGTGGCGCGGAAGCCGCCGCCCGAGAGGGTCAGCCCGAAGGCGGGTCCATCGGTAGGCGGGGCCGGGTCGGCCGGGCGCAGGTCGTCGCCACAGGGCCGGATCGTCTCCCCTGCGCCGAGTGCGGGCGAGTCAAGTGGCCCGGCGTCGTCTCCCATCTCACCTCCTCGACTCTGAGCGAAGCCAATCGCACCCTATCCGCCTCGCCGCGGGCCGGGCAACCCGACCAGTAGCGCTCTCGTAACCCACGCGCGTTGTGCCGTCTGGCGGCGCGCGGGACCGTGGCCGGCGTGCCGCGCACGGGCTCAGAATCAGGGCAGGCGTCCGTCGAGGCGGTGGCGATCCTGCCGCTCGTCCTGCTCGCCGCGATGGTGGCGTGGCAGTTGGTGCTCACCGGCCAGACGCTGTGGCTATGCGCCGGGGCGGCGCGCTCCGCAGCCCGCGCCGAGGTCGTCGGCGCCGGCGCGACGGCCGCGGCCCGAAGCGCGCTGCCCGAGTCGCTCGAGCGCGGGCTGTCCGTGGAGCGGGTGAGCGGCGGGCGCGTGCGAGTGGAGGTCCGCGTGCCGCTGCTGCTCCGTGCGTGGGGGAGCCCGGTGCGAGTGGCGGCAGAGTCGTCGCTGGGAGGCGCCGGATGAGGGCGCATCGCGGGGGTGAGCGCGGGCAGGGCAGCGTCGAGCTGCTCTGCATGCTGCCGCTGCTCCTCGCGGTCGCGCTCGGCGCCGCGCAGCTGCTCGCCGTCGGGTACGCGAGCGTCCTGGCGGGGAACGCGGCGGAGGCGGGCGCGCTGTCGCTCGCCGGGGGCGGCGACGCGCGCACCGCCGCGCGCGCGGCACTGCCCGGGTGGTCGCGCGCGAGGGCGGAGGTGTCCCAGTCCGGCGGCAAGGTCCGGGTGTCGCTGCGCCCGCCGGCCCTGATCCGGGCGCTCGGGCGCGAGCTGGAGGTATCCGCGACCGCGGCGGTGGAGGCGCCATGAGGCGGGTCGCCGCGCGCTCGCCGGGGAGCGGCATCGAAGGGGGGTCCGTCCGGACTTTTTCGTCCCTACGAGGAAGAAGTCCGGAAGCACCGGTGTCCAGGGGCCGGCGTGCCCTGCTCGCCAGTGCCGCGGCGGCGGTCGAGGCGTTCTTCCTCGAGCCGGTCGAGGCGGATCCAGCGGCGGAGGCCTCGCGGCCACCGGAGCAGCGGCCGGTCGTGTGCGTGTTCGGGCTGGCGCGCGGATGCGGGGCCACGGTGGTTGCGCGGGCGCTCGCCGCCGAGCTCGCCGCTCGCGATGCCAGCGGTGCCGCGGTCGTCTCGTGTGACACCCGGCCGGCCGGCCTACCGCTCGCCACGCACGCCGCAACCAGGCTCGCGCGCACGCTCGAGGACGTTCCGGGCGCGGCGCCACGCGCAATCGGCCGGCTCTGTCTCGTGGCCGGTGCCGATCCGCTCCGGCTGTCGGACACCGCGCGCCATCACGCGCCGCTCGTCATCGACGCGGGCTCGGATGCCCTCGGAGGCGCCCCGGCCGCCGTCGCGGATCGCGCGCTCGTCGTGACCACGAACGGGATCGAGCCGGCGCTGGCGAGGGTGGGCGCCGAGTGCATCGCGCGCGTGGGCCCGACCCCGGTGATCGTCCTGAACCGCGCCCCGCACGACCAGCCCGGCGCCCTCGCCCTGCCGAACTCCCCACTGGGAGCCCGGCTCGCACTCGGCGGCCGCGAGGCCCGCGGCGAGCTGGGCCGCGCGATCGCCGAGCTGGCCGACCTGTGCGAGGAGCCCCTGTGAGGGGGAGGCGCGCAGC
>CAWBAP010000012.1:0-119294 GCA_963786845.1 uncultured Thermoleophilaceae bacterium | reverse complement strand
TCCGGCCGCCGGCGTCGTGCTCGCCGTGGCAGCGTGCGTGGCTGTCGTGCTGCCGTTGGAGGTCCCGGACCGGCTCGACAGGGTCGAGTACGGCGTGGACCCGGTGTTTCATCCGGTGCGCCGCGACTCCGCCTGCTTGAAGTACAGCGTCGAGGGCGTCTACCCCGCCCCGCCCGAGTCGCGCACCGCACCGACCCTCTGCCTGCGGGGAGTGGATCGCGCGGGTGACGCTCAGAAGGTCGCCGACCAGCTGAACGATTTCGGCTTCAAGCCCTAGAGCTCGCTCACGTCGGCCCCGCCCGGGGCGAACGTCACGCGGCGGATCTCGCAGTCGGGCGCCTCCGCCTTCAGCCGCTCCATCGACGGCTGCCCGTCTGCTGCCAGTGGCACCAGAACAGCACGGTCGGGCCCGGCGCCCGAGATCGTCGCGCCCACCGCGCCGAGCTCCTCGGCCCGCTCCACCAGCTCCATCGAGCGCGGGTACAGCGAGCGGCGGCGCGGCTGGTGGAGCAGGTCGCGCAGGCCGCGGCCGATCAGCGAGAAGTCGTCCTGCGCCAGGCCCGAGCACGAGCAGCGCGGCGTGGCCCACGTTGTGCACGGCGTCCTCCAGCGGCACCTCCGCCGGCATCGCCGCCCGCGCCTCCGCCGTAGGCACCTCGTGGGCCGGGATCGCCAGCACCCCCTCGAGCCCCGGCGGGGGGTCGAACCGCACCGGCGCCTCGCCGGGCCCGGCGCAGACCACGAAGCCGCCGAGCAGCGCGGCCGCGACGTTGTCCGGATGCCCCTCGAGCTCCAGGGCCAGGCTCGAACAGCGGCGCGTCCAGCTCGTACATGTGGTCGGCGGCGGCCAGCCCGGCCACGATCGCCGCGGCGCTCGACCCGAGTCCCGCCGCGGCCGGGATCTCCGAGCGGATCTGGAAGCGTCAGGCCGTCGGCGGGATGCAGCCGCTCGAACGCGCGCACGCACAGGTTGGAGCGGTCGAGCGGCACCCCCGGCACGTCGCAGTGGACGGAGAACTCGCCGGTCTCCTCCACCTCGAGCTCGAGCTCGAGCGAGAGCGCGGCCGCCAGCACGTCGTAGCCCGGGCCGAGGTTGGCCGAGGACGCCGGCACCCGCACGACCCGGCGGCGCCTCACCCGAGCACCGCCCGCTCGACGCTCTCGATGTCGGGCTCGCAGGGCACCACGCGAGCGGCCCGGTTCATCGCGGTCTGCGGGTCCTTCAGCCCGTGGCCGGTGAGCACGCAGACCACGCGGCCCTCCGCGCCGTACTTGAGCAGGCCGGCCACCGACGCCGCCGAGGCCGGCTCGCAGAACACGCCCTCGCGCGCGCCCGAGCAGCGAGTAGGCGTCGAGGATCTCGGCGTCGGACACCGCGCGCACCTCGCCGCGCGACGCGGTGAACGCGTTCATCGCGTCCTCCCAGCGCGCCGGGTTGCCGATCCGGATCGCCGACGCCACCGTCTCCGGGTTCTCCACCGGCGCGCCGTGCACGAGCGGCGCCGCCCCCTCGGCCTGGTAGCCGTGCAGCCGCGGCGCGCGCCCGTACTCCTGGAAGCCCTTCCACCAGGACGTGACGTTGCCGGCGTTGCCGACCGGGATGCAGAGCACGTCGGGCGCCTCGCCGAGCTGGTCGCAGACCTCGAACGCGCCGGTCTTCTGGCCCTCGATGCGGAAGTCGTTGACCGAGTTGACGAGCGCGATCGGGTGCCGGTCCGCCAGCTCGCGCACGAGCGCGAGCGCCTCGTCGAAGTTGCCGCGCAGCGCGATCACGCGCGCGCCGTGCATCAGCGCCTGGGCGAGCTTGCCGGTGGCGATCTTGCCCTCGGGCACGATCACCGCGCCGCGCAGCCCGGCGCGCGCCGCGTAGGCGGCGGCGCTGGCGGCGGTGTTGCCGGTCGAGGCGCAGATCACCGCCTCGGCGCCCTCGCGCGACCGCGGCGCTGACCGCCACCGTCATGCCGCGGTCCTTGAACGAGCCGGTGGGGTTGCGCGCCCTCGAGCTTGAGCCACACGTCGCGCCGGTCAGCTCGGACAGGTGCGGCGCCGGGACCAGCGGCGTGTCGCCCTCGCCCAGCGTCACGAGCGGCTCGACCGGCAGCCGGTCGCGGTAGCGCCAGAGGCTCAGAACGTCTCCTCGATCACCCGGATCACGCGCGGCGGCGTCGCGCACGAAGTCGAGCCGCGCGATCAGCTCCACCGCCGCGCGGAACTTCGACTCGAGCACCGGGTGCATGACCATCACGAGCCGCGCCTCGTCGCCGAGGCCCTTCTGCACCACCGACCTGATCGACACCCCCTGGAGCCCGAGGATCTCGGCGACCTGGGCGAGCACGCCCGGGCCGGTCGGCCACCTCGAGGTGGAGGTAGAAGGAGAACTCGATGTCGGTGACGAGCGGCATGTCGACCGCCGGCGGCGGCAGCGACGGCGGCGGGATCATCGCCGAGATCACGTCGCCGAGCACGGCGCTGGCGGTCTGGATGCCGCCCGCGCCCGGGCCGGACAGGGTGATCTCGGTGATCGCGGGCGACTCGATCGTGACCGCGTTGAAGGCGCCGTTCACGCGACGCGAGCGGGTGGTCCGCGTAGAGGAAGGCCGGGTACACGTGCACGGCGATGCCGCCGTCGATCCGCTCGGCCGACGCCGATCAGCTTGAGCGACAGGCCCGAGCTCCTTCGCGTACGCGATGTCCTCGGCGGTGAGCCGCTCGATGCCCTCGTAGCTCACCTGGTCGAGCCTGCACCGGCGGCGCCGAACGCCAGCCGGGCGAGGATCGCCATCTTCGCGGCGGCGTCCTTGCCGGTCACGTCCTCGGTCGGGTCGGCCTCGGCGTAGCCCAGCTCGCTGCGCCTCCGCGAGCGCCTCCTCGTAGGACGGCGCCGGTGCGCGCCATCTCGCGTGAGGATGTAGTTGGTGGTGCCGTTCACGATCCCGTGCACGCGCTCGATGTGGGCGGCGGCGAGCGTCTCCGCCATCACCCGGATCGCCGGCACCACGCCCGCCACGGCGCCCTCGAAGCGCAGCTGGACGCCGGCCGCGCGCGGGCGGCGTCGAAGACCTCCTCGCCGTGCTGGGAGAGCAGCTGCTTGTTGGCGGTCACGACGTGGCGCCCGGCGTCGAGCGCGCGCAGCACGTAGTCGCGCGTCGGGTCGATGCCGCCCATCAGCTCGACGATCAGGTCGCTGCGCTCGAGGATGTCGTCGAAGTCGCCGCGGCTGCGCGTCAGCACGCCGGAGATCTCGGGCCGCAGGCCGACCTCGGCCTCGATCGCGTCGGCGCGCTCCTCGAGCAGCTCGTCGAAGGCCGCGCCCACCGTGCCGTGGCCGAGCAGGCCGACGCGGAACGGCCTCAGCGCGTCACGCCGCGTCAGGTCGTCGTAGGTCTCGCGGCGCACGACCACGCGCGCGTCGCCGTCCCGGCAGAAGATCACCGGCGGCCGCGGGCACCGCGTTGTAGTTGTTCGCCATCGCGTGCCCGTACGCGCCGGTGGCGGGGATCACGAGCACGTCGCCCGGGCGCGGGTCGTCCAGCTGCGACGTCGCGCACGAGCACGTCGCCCGACTCGCAGTGCATGCCGGCGATCGTGCAGAGCTCTCGCGCCGCCGAAGCGGTCGGCGATCTCGGCCTCGTAGCGCGCGCCGTAGAGCATCGGGCGCAGGTTGTCGGACATCCCGCCGTCCACCGACGACGTAGGTGCGCACGTCCGGGATCGCGCTTGACGGTGCCCGACCGTGTAGAGCGTCACGCCGGCGTTGCCCGACGAGCGAGCGGCCCGGCTCGCACAGCACCGTCACGCCGTCCGGCGCGTGGCGCAGCAGCGCCTCGACGTACTCCTCGACCGAGCGGCGGGCGTGTCCTCGGCGCGTGTACGCGATGCCCGAGCCCGCCGCCGAGGTTGAGCAGCGGATAGTCGCCCATGCCGGCGAGCACCTCGCCGAGCCTCTCGAACACGTCCAGCGTCGAAGATCTGCGAGCCGATGTGCGCGTGCAGCCCGCGCAGCTCGAGCCCGGCGCCGGCGCAGGCCTCGACCGCCTGCGCGGCACCTCCGTCGAGCCGGAAGCCGAACTTCGAGTCCTCCTGGCCGGTCTGGATGTACGCGTGGGTGCTCGGCTCGATGCCGGGCGTGACGCGCAGCAGCACGCGCTGGCGCGCGACCGCTCAGGCGCTCGATCTCGTCGAAGGAGTCGACCACGATGTGCCCGACGCCCGCTCTCGATCGCGTAGTCCAGCTCGGCGGGCGACTTGTTGTTGCCGTGCATGTAGAGCCGCTCCGGGTCGCATCCCCGCCGCGAGCGCGAGGTGCAGCTCGCCGCCCGAGGCGACGTCGACCGACAGCCCCTCCTCGGCGAACAGCCGGAACACGGCGGTGCAGGGGAACGCCTTGCTCGCGTAGACCACCTCGAAGCGCTCGCGTGCGCGCGCGGAACGCCTCCGTGAAGCTGCGCGCGCGGGCGCGCATGTCGTCCTCGGCGTAGACGTAGGCGGGCGTGCCGAACTCGCGCGCCAGCTCGACCACGTCGCAGCCGCCGATCTCGAGCCGGCCGCGCTCGTTCAGGCGCGAGCCGAGGGGGTACACGTGCGAGACCGCGAGCGCCGACATCGTCGAGCGGCGATTATGAAGGAGCGATGCGGCTCCCCACGCCCACGCCGCCCGAGCTCGGCAGCCAGGACGGGCTCGCCTACGCGCTGTTCCTGCCCGACGGCGAGCCCGACGTGGGCGTGGTGATCCTGCACGGGGCAGGCTCGGCGAAGGAGAGCCACTTCGACTTCGCGCGCGGCTGCCGCGCCGACGGGCATCGCCGCGCTCGCCTTCGACGCCCGCGGCCACGGCCGCTCCGAGGGCAGCTTCGGGCCGGGCGCGTTCGACGACGCGCTCGCGATGGCCGAGCTGCTGCGCGCGCACGCGCCGAAGGTCGCGCTGCGCGGCTCGAGCATGGGCGGCTGGCAGGCGATCCACGCGGCGGCGGAGGCGAACGGTGAGCTCTGCGGCTGTGGTCGCCATCTGCCCGGCGACCGACGCGGGCCTGCGCAGGTTCCTGCGCTCCGGGCAGCGGCCGGAGTTCCGCTGCGACACGGACGCCTGCGAGGCGTGGCTCGAGTCTCTCGACGTCTACGAGGCGGCGGCGCGCCTCGGGCCGGACACGGCGCTGCTCCTCATGCACGCCCGCGGGGACGAGCAGGTGCCGTACACGGTCAGCGAGCGGATTCACGAGGCCGCGAAGGAGCCGAAGCGCCTGCTGCTCATGCCCGGCGGCCACCACCGCTCGGTGCAGCACGACGAGGAGCTGCAGGCCGTGTCGCGGCAGTTCATGCGCCGGTTTTGAGAATCATTCTCGTTAGACTCGGCCGGTGCCGTCCCCGATAGATCTCGCAGAGCTGCCCTTCATGCGCGAGGCCCTGGTCGAGCTCGTCCTGCTCGCCATCACCGGCGGCGTGCTCGGCGCCTGGGTCGTGCTGCGGCGGCTCGCGTTCTTCTCCCATGCGGCCGGGTCGGCCACGTTCCCCGGCCTGGTCGTCGCCGACGCCTCCGGCGTGAGCTCCACGCTCGCCGGCCTGGCGGTGGCGCTCGGCTACGCCGGCGGGGTCGAGCGCGCCGGCCGCGCCGGGCGCGACCACGGCGAGGGAACCGCGCTGCTGCTCGTGGCGGCCCTGGCCGGCGGCGTGATCCTCGCGAGCGACGTCTTCGAGTCGGGAGCGGTGGTGGACCGCCTGCTGTTCGGCACGCTCCTCGGCCTCGGCGCGACCGACCTCGCCGTCTCCGCCGCGGTGGCCGTCATAGCGGCGGCCGCGGCGCTCGCGCTCGGCAGGACCTGGTCGGCCGTCGGCTTCGATCCCGACGGCGCCCGCGCGCTCGGCCTGCCCGCGGATCGAGCCGACCTGCTCCTCCTCGGCCTCGTCGCGATCGCCGCAGTGGCGGCGATCCCCGCCGTGGGTGCGCTGCTCGTGACCGCCGTCTACGTGCTCCCGGCCGCGGCCGCGCGCCTGTTCACGACGAGCATCCGCGGCCTCGTGGCGGGCGCGCTCGCGCTCGCGCTCGCCGAGGGCGTGGTCGGGCTCTACCTCGCCTACTGGCTCGACATCCCGCCCGGCCCGCCCGTCGCGGTGCTCGGCGCGGCGGTCTGCCTCGCGGCGGCGGCGCTCGCGCGGCGGCCGGCCACATGAGCACCCACGCCGTCGTCGCCGAGGGCCTGGCCGCGGGGTACGAAGGCGCGCCGGTGCTCGAGGACGTGAGCTTCGCCGCGGACCCCGGCCGGTCCGTGTGCGTGCTCGGCCCGAACGGCGGCGGCAAGACCACCCTCTTTCTCGCGCTCCTGGGAGAGCTCGAGCCGGCGGCAGGCCGGATCGAGCTCGAGCGGGCGGCCGGCGTACATGGCGCAGACTGAGCGCACGCGGCTCGACTTCCCGGTCAGCGCCCTCGACGTGGCGGTGATGGGCACGCTCGCGCAGGGCCGCTGGTGGCTGCCGCCGCGCAGGTCCGAGCGCGAGGCGGCGCGTGCCGCGCTCGACCGCGTCGGGCTCGCCGAGCAGGCGCACGTGCGCTTCGGCGAGCTCTCCGGCGGCCAGCGCCAGCGCGCCCTGCTCGCCCGCGCGCTGGTCCAGGACGCGCCGGTCCTCCTCCTCGACGAGCCGCTGTCCGGCGTCGATCCGGCCAGCGCAGCGCTGATCGCGGGCGTGTTCGACGAGCTGCGCGCCGCCGGCCGGACGCTCTTCGTGGCGAGCCACGACGTGGAGAGCGCGCGCACGTTCGACCTGGTGCTCTGCCTCAACCGCCGCCAGGTGGCCTTCGGGGCTCCCGCCGAGACGCTCGACCGCCCCACGCTCGAGGCCACCTACGGGCGCGAGCTGATCGTGCTGGAGGGCGGCCGCGGCGCTGTGACGGTCCAGCACCACGATCACGCCCACTGAATGGAGGTCCTCGACTTCATCCTCGATCCGTTCCGCTCCGGCATCGACCGGCGGGCGCTGCTCGAGCTCGCGCTGGTCGGCTCGCTGTGCGGGGCGCTCGGGTTCTGGGTGCTCACGGAGCGGCTCGCATACGGCGCCGAGTCGCTCGCCCACGGTCTCCTGCCCGGGCTGGTGCTGGCGGCGCTCGCCGGTGCGCCGCTCCTGCTCGGGGCGGCCGGCGGCGCGCTCGCCGCAGCCGCGCTGATCGCCTTCGCCGCGCGCGACACGCGGATCGGCCCGGACGCCGGCACCGCCGTCGCCGTGACGGGACTCGTTGGCCTGGGCGGGCTGCTCGCGCTCGCGCCGGACTCGCCACAGCGGCTCGAGGAGCTGCTCTTCGGCGACCCGCTCGGTGTGACCGACGGCGACCTCGTCGCGGCCGGCGTGCTCGTGCTGCTCGGCGGCGCCGTGCTCGCCGCGCTCCACCGCCCGCTCTCGGCGCTCGCCTTCGACGCGACCGGCGCCGCGGCGGCGGGCCTGCGCCCCGGGCTGGTGCGGCTCGCCCTGCTGACGCTGCTCGCCGCCGCGGTCGCGGTGGCGGTGCAGGGCCTCGGCGCGCTGCTCGTGCTCGCCGTGCTGGTCGCCCCGCCGGTCGCGGTCCGCAGCCGCGCGCGCACGCCCGCGGGCGCCATGCTCGCGGGCGCGGCCGTGGCCGTCGCCGCGGCCGTGATCGGAATGGCAGTCTCGTTCCACGCGCACAGCGCGGCTGGTGCCTCGGTCGCGCTCGCACTCTGCGCGGCCGCCGCCCTCGGCGCCCTGCTCAGGCCGTCGCGGGGTGCGGCACGTCGCGGCGCACCACGACTATCGCGGCGCCGAGGGCCAGCATCGCCAGGGCTATGAGCTGAGCGAAGGTGAGGCCCGCGACCACGTCGTCGTTGCGCCGGATGAACTCGACCAGGAAGCGCTCGACCCCGGCGATCATCAGGTAGAGCCCGAACAGCATCCCCGGCGCTAGCCGGTCGCGGAGTCGCCACAGGAGCGCGCCGGCGAGGCCCATCGCGAGCGTCTCGTAGACCGGCGTCGGGTGCACCTCGTCGGTGGTCGGGACGGTCCCGTCGGGATAGGCCATCGCCCACGGCAGGTCCGACTCGACGCCGTAGTCGCCGTCGCCCGAGAGCTGGCAGCCCACCCGCCCGAGCGCGTAGCCCACGGCGAGCGGGACCGCCGCGGCGTCGAACAGCTGCCAGCCGAGGAAGCGGCGCCAGCGCGCCCACAGGATCACGCCGAGCGCGCCGCCTACGAGCCCGCCGAACCACACGAGGCCGGAGCCCGAGAAGACGTTGCCGAGCAGGTCGTCGGAGACCTTGTCCCAGTTCTGGAGCAGGTAGTCGACGCGCGATCCCACTAGCCCGCCGACGAGCGCGGCGAAGACCATCTCGTAGGTCCAGTCCGCCGGCCGGCCGAGCTCGTGGAAGCGGCGGGACAGGATGAGCCCCGAGGCCAGGAAGGCGCCGGCGAAGCAGATGCCGAACGTCTTCAGCTCGAGCGGCCCGATGTGGATCTCCGGCTGCACCGGGGCGGAAAGCTAGCGGGCACCCGCGCGCGTCCGTACGATTGCCGTGTGCGGAGAGGCGTGCTCGCGATCTTGCTCTGTGCGGCACCGCTTCTCGGAGCGCCCGCGCTTGCCTCCGCGGGCTTGCTCGAGCGCCAGGCCCTTCGCGAGGTGCTCCGCGGGCAGGCCCGCGCCGCGCACTCCGGCGTCGTGCAGATCCCGCTCCCCGAGCCGCCGCGCGCCGGCGCCGCCGCCGCAAGCGGGGAGCTCGCCCGGATCGCGCGCTCCGATGCGCCCGAGCGCCTGCTGGTGGGAGTGCGCGCGCACTCGGACCTCGACGCGGTGGCCGCGGAGCTGCGCGCGCTCGGCGCTTCGCCCGAGCGCTTCGAGCTCACGGGGGTGCTCGCCGCGAGCGTTCCCTCCGGGGCGGCGGCCGTTGCGGCGCTGCGCGACGACACGCGCGTGGCGTACATCGAGCGCGACCGGACGCTGCGCACCGCGGCCGACCAGTTCGACACGCTCGACCCGTTCACCGGCCTGAACTACACGTGGGCCTACGACACCGTGCGGGCGGGCGAGGCGATCGGGGCGGCCGGCGGCGGGTCGGCCAAGACGGTGGCCGTGCTCGACACGGGCCTCGACGTGAACCACCCGGAGTTCGTCGGGCAGGTCGCGAGCACGGTCGACACCGCCACGGGGGACGGCGACGTGACGGACTTCGTCGGCCACGGGACGTTCGTGACCGGCCTGATCGCCGCGCTCGACGGGAACGGGCTCGGCGGCAAGGGAGTCGCCGGCACCACGAAGGTGATTGGCGTGCGCGCGTCCACGAACGGCAGCTTCCAGCTCTCCGACCTGATCCGCGGCATCGAGGTCTCGATCCGGCGCAACGCCGGAATCATCAACATGAGCCTCGCCGGACAGGGGTTCACGCAATCGCACGCGCGCGCGCTCGAGGCGGCGTTCCTCAACGACGTGCTCCCCGTGGCCGCGTCGGGCAACAACGCCGAGAACGGCAACCCGATCGAGTTTCCCGCCGCGGCCGTGGGCGGGCGCCAGGGACGCCGCGGGATCGGCCTGTCGGTCGCGGCGACGAAGCCGGACGGCAGCGTCGCCTCGTTCTCGAACCACAACGACTACGTGAGCATCGCCGCACCGGGGGCGAGCGCGAACTTCTGCGACTTCGGCGTCTTCTCCACGCTCCCGATGAGCACCACGCCCCCGTGGAACGAGGGCGGCTGCCCGAGGCTGTTCACCGGCTCGGCCGGCGAGCGGTACGCCTACGGCGAGGGCACCAGCTTCGCCGCGCCGATCGTCTCGGGGCTGGCCGCGCTCGCGTGGCAGGTGGAGAGCCGCCTCGCATCCGAGCAGGTCGCGGACGTGCTCGTGCGGTCGGCGGACGGCGGCGGGTGGAACGAGTTCACGGGCTCCGGGATCGCCGACGGGATGGCCGCCGTCGAGGTCGCGCGCGCCTACGACGTGCTGAGCCCGCGCGCCCGCGGCGGGACGCGGCGGCGCGGGAACGTGCTGCGCGTGACCGTGGCGGCCGCGACCGACCGTACGCTGGAGGGCGACGAGCTGGCCGGCGACGTGACCTACGCGCTGCTCGTCTCCCGCGACGGCGGGAACAACTACCGGGTCGTCGTGCGCCGCCGGCCGCGGCCGTTCTCGAGGGACGTGGCGATCCGCGGCCGCCGGCTGAACGTGCTCGTGAGCACGGCCTGCGACGCCAACGGCAACTGTGGCGTGAAGCGCCTCGGGCGGTTCAGGCGGCGCTAGTGCGCGTGGCCGGCGTCCAGCCGGTCCGGCTCCACGCTCAGCGCCAGCAGCACTGCCAGCCCGGTCGTGATCGGCACCGCGGCGATCAGGCCGATCGAGCCGACGAGCGTCGCCACGACCTCCTTCGCCACGACCTCGAGGTTCAGGGCGGTGCCCACGCCGAGGTCCGCCGCGCTGAACAGCAGCAGGATCGGCAGGGCGGCGCCCACGTAGGCGAGCACGAGCGTGTTGACGGTCGCGCTCACGTGGTCGCGCCCCACGTCGAGCGCCAGCGCGAAGAGGCGGCGCGCCCGCAGCCCCGGGTTCGCGCGCCGCAGCGCCAGCACGGTTGACGCCTGGCTGATCGTCACGTCGTCGAGCACGCCCAGCGCGCCGATCACCATCCCGGCCAGCAGCAGCCCCTGGAGCGAGACGCCGGCGTCGCCGATCTGGAGGAAGATCGCCTCCTCGCTCGACAGGCCGGTGAGGTGCGTCAGGTCCGTGAAGAGGACGGCCAGCAGGGCCGTGAGGATCAGGCTCGCCGCGCTCCCGAGCACCGCGGCGAGGCTCTTCGGCCCCCAGCCGTGCGCGAGCGGGATCGTGATCAGCGCGATGGCCATCGCGCCCACGACCGCGACCAGCAGTGGCGAGCTCCCGTCGAGGATCGCCGGCACCACGAACACCAGGACGAGCGCAAGGCTGATCGCGAGGCCCGCGAGCGACAGCGCCCCGCGCCAGCGCGCGAACGCAAGCACCACGAGCACGAACAGGCCGGCGAGGATCAGCATCGGGCCGCGGCGCTCGAAGTCGTAGAGCGTGTAGCCGGTGCCCGCCACGGCCTCGGAGCCGGGCGGCGGCTCCGGAGTCTTCGCGACGCGGATCCTGTCGCCGGGGTCCACGTCCGGGTCGAGGCCGCCGCCGCCGAGCTGGATCTCGATCCGCTTGCCCGTCTCGGAGCCGCTCTCGACGCGGGCCGTGACGAGCTGGCACTGCTGGCCCGAGAACCCGGCACAGACCGTCTCCTCGACGCGCTCGACCTTCGCGGTCTCGGTGTCGACGGCGATCCCCTGCGCTACCTGGGAGTCGATCTCGCCGGGCCACAGCAGGATGAGGCCGGCGACGGTCGCGACCGCGAGTGCCGCGGTCACGAGGGTGAAGGCGCGGATCACCTCGCTAGAGGTAGCCCATCGGGTCGACTGGCGACCCGTTGATACGCGTCTCGAAGTGCAGGTGGTCGCCGAAGCAGTGGCCGGTGCAGCCCACGTACCCGATCACCTGGCCCTGGCTGACCGAGGCGCCGTTGGAGGTGGCGAAGCTCGACTGGTGCGCGTAACAGCTCGACAGGCTGCCGGTGTGCTGGATGCAGGTGTAGTTGCCGTAACCGCCGACCCAGCCCATGAGGATCACGCGGCCGCCGTCCGCGGCATGGATCGCCGTGCCCGACCCCACCGCGATGTCGATGCCGGCGTGGAGCCGGCCCCAGCGCATGCCGAAGGGCGAGACGACCGGGCCGTTCACCGGCCAGCCGAGCTGTCCGCTGCCCTGCTTGAACGAGCCGCCCGAGTTGCCCTGGATGGCCGCCTGCACGCGCGCCTGCTCGCGCTCCAGCGCGGCGAGGTCGCCCTCGAGCGCCACGCGGCTGTCGCGCACCTGGGCGAGCGCGCCGCGCTTGTCGGCGCGGGCTGAGGCGAGCTGGTCGCGCGCGCCCACGAGCTCGTCCTCGACCGCGGCGATCTGGTCGCGCTCGCGCAGGATCCGCTCCGCCGCGACCTGCTCCTGCTGCTCGAGGTCGGCGAGCTGGACCGCCTGGTCGCGCGCCGTGTCGCGGAGCCCGCGCACGCGGTCGGTGATCTCGCGGTCCTGGTCGGAGATGCGGTCGAGGAACTCCGCGCGCTCGAGCAGGTCGCCGAAGCCGTCGGCGGACAGGATCACGGTGAGCGCGTCCGGCGAGTCGGCCTTGTAGATCTCGACGAGCCTTGCGGCCAGCACGCGCCGCGCCGTGGCGAGCTCGCTGCGGAGCCGCTCCAGGCGGTCGCGCGCCTCCTCGAGCCTGTTGCGCACCTCGAGCAGCTTCTCCTTCTGCTGGTCGAGGCTGCTCTGCACGCGCGAGAGGCGCCGCTCGGTCTCCGAGATCTCGCCCTGGATCGCGTCGATGCGGGTGTCGAAGCGCTCGATCGTCGTGCTGAGGACACCCTCCTGCGCCTTCTTCTGCTCGATCTGGTCGCGCTTCTCCTCGATACGCGAGGACAGGGGCGCCGAGCTCCCCGGCATGGGCAGCACGAGGAACGCCGTCACGGCAAGGGCTATTGGAAGCAGGAAGCTCTTCTTCATCACGGCTGGAGCGCCACCGGGTTCCCCCCGTTTACACGCGTTATGCAGGGAATTTCAGCGCTCGCGACGGCCGCACTCTAGCAAGGGCCCTCTGCGCCGCAAGCCGGTCTCCTTCCGATGCAAGACCGCGCCCAGCGTTCACTAATCTTCCTGTCATGGCCCAGCAGCGTGCAGTCTTCCCCCGCGATTCCGGCCTCCAGGCCCGGATGCTGTTCACGATGTTCCTGCTCGGGCTGCTCTACGTCGCGTTCATCGTGGTGCTGCTCTCGGCGGGCGCCGGCCTCGTCACCGTCGTGGTCGTCATGGGCGCGCTGTCGCTCGCGCAGCTCCTGTTCTCCGACAAGCTGGCACTCCGCGCGATGGGCGCCCATGAGGTGTCCCCGCAGGAGGCGCCGGGGCTTCATTCGATGATCGAGAAGCTCTGCATCCAGGCCGACCTGCCGAAGCCCAAGATCGCCGTGGCCGACATGGACGTTCCCAACGCGTTCGCAGTCGGGCGCAGCCAGAAGACCGCAACGGTGTGTGCCACGACCGGCATCATGCGCACGCTCTCGCCGAGCGAGCTCGAGGGCGTCATGGCGCACGAGCTGGCGCACGTGAAGCACCGCGACGTGCTGATCATGACCATCGCGAGCTTCTTCGCGAGCATCGCCGCGATGATCATGCAGTTCGGGTTCTTCTTCGGCGGCGGCGACGACGACAACCCGAGCATCATCGTCGTCCTGCTCGCCTCGTTCGTGGTCTACATCGTCTCCTTCTTCCTGATGATGGCCCTGTCGCGCTACCGCGAGTTCGCGGCCGACCGCGGCGCCGCGATCGTCACCGGCCGCCCGAGCGCGCTCTCCTCGGCGCTCGTGAAGGTCTCGGGCGCCATGCAGCAGGTGCCCACGCACGACCTGCGCGAGGCCGAGCGGATGAACGCGTTCTTCATCGTGCCGACGAGCGTCAAGGGCGTCGTCCAGACGCTCTTCTCGACGCACCCGCCGATGGAGAAGCGGATCGCGCGCCTCCAGCAGCTCGAGTCGCAGCTCCAGGGCACGGCCGCCTAGGCGTGTTCAGCCGCGAGGACCAAGCCCGGCAAGGACGCAGGGAGCGACGCGTGCTACGCACGCGAGCGACCGAGGACGCAGCCGGGCGCAGGTCCGCAGCGAGCTGATGGGTCTCCGAGACGCCCTCTTCGGTTCGAAGGGCAAGCTGAAGGGCGCCGCGCCCGACCGCCTGTTCGCGATGACGACCGCGAACATCACGATGGAGACCGGCCTGGGGCTGAAGAGCCGCGAGTGCGCCGGCGTCGTCTTCCAGCCGATCGGCACCGCCGACTTCAAGGCCATCGTGACCGAGACAGAAGAGCTCCTCGCCGGCACCGCCGAGGAGACGGGCACGAAGGTCGAGACCCACGACGACGAGTTCGGCTACCGCTGGCTGATCCTGCGCGACCCGGACTTCGACGACCTCGTCGTGGCGATGAACACGGTGTCCGTGGAGCTCCAGGGCGCCGGCTACGGCGACCGCCTGCTGGCCGCCGTCTTCGCCTTCTCGGACGAGGGCAAGACGATCTACTTCATCTACAACTTCAAGCGCGGCGCCTACTACCCGTTCGTGCCGGCTAAGGGCGAGCAGGCTCGCGACACGGAGGCCGAGCTCCGCATCAAGTCCCAGCTGGGCCGGGAGCTGCCATGGGAAGAGGACATGGCCCGCTGGTTCCCGCTCTGGGACATCCCGTTCTAGAGCCGCCGCGCTTCGCAGGGTTTACCCAACGAGTTACCAAAATTTGCCGTTTTTGGCAACTCCTGCGCTACAATGGCAACCATGGGAGTTGTCGATCGCAAGCAAGCGCTGTTCGAGAACATCGTGCGGCTGCGCCGGGCGGGCCGAGAGGTCCCGGGCAACCGGGACATCGCCGCGGTTCGGGTGGCGCTCGAACGCGAGCTGGGCGAGACCGTCTCGCGTCGGCTGGCCGCGCGTGCCCTGGGCGTGAGTCACACAGCGCTCGAGCGCTGGATCAAGGCCGGGGATCTACCTGTCATCTACTCGTCGAAGGGCCGTGTCGAGGTCCCCGTGCCCGCGTTGCTCGATCTCTACGAGGCCGTGGAATCCGACCGCTCCGATGGCCCGCGTCGCTATGCATTGACGCCCACGATGGCGCGTCAGCGCGACGCCGCGCGCCGGTTGCGCGTCGGCGATCCTGACTGCCCCAGCGGCCGCGATGCCCACGACCGAACGCGGGCGCGCAGCCTCGCCTACCACGACGCAATAGCGCGGCGCCTTCGCAAGCCGATGGTGGACGAGGCGCGACATGTGTTGTTTCGCTGGCGCGACCAGGGGCGGATCGACCCTCGATACGCCGACCGGTGGGAGCGGGTCCTCGATCGCCCCATTCCCGAGATCCGGCGAGCGCTGGTTGACGAGACCCCTGACGGCCACGATCTCCGCCAGAACTCGCCGTTCGCGGGGATGCTGAGCGAACCCGAGCGTCGTCGGATCGTTCGTGAGGTCTCGTAGGTGCGTCCTGAGGAGTTCGACCACGTCATCGCCGCAGCGGCGGAGGTGACGGGCGAGAGCGAGTTCGTGGTCATCGGCAGTCAGGCCGTCCACGGTTGGTCCGGACAGCCTCCCGAGACGATGCTCGAATCGCTCGAGGCGGACATCTACCCCCTACGCGAGCCCGGCGCCGCCGATCTGATCGACGGTGCGCTCGGGGACGGCTCTCAGTTTCATCTGGCCTACGGCTACTACGCGCATGGCGTGGACCCTGAGACGGCCAAGGCGCCGCGCGGCTGGCAGGAGCGCCTCATTCAGCGGAAAGTGCCGCCGCGATCCGGGTCCGACCGATCGCTGGTCGCGTGGTGTCTCGAGGCGCACGATCTCGTCCTGGCCAAGTGCGCCGCCGGCCGCGGGCGAGACTGGGAATACGCGAGGGCGGCGCTCAAGGCCGGGGTGGTCGAGGGCGAGGTCCTGCTGTCCCGCGTGCCGGATCTACCCGTACCCGAGGAGGTCCGGAGCCACGTGGACAAAGCTCTTCACGGAATCCTCGCGTCGCTGTGACCGCCACCGTCGGCCTGACGGCCGTGATCGTCGTCGGGTAGCGGGGCTGGGAGTGATCGCGCTCGTCCTCCTGGTCACGACCTATGAGGACGAAGGATGCGACCAAGACACGGCGTGCGGGCTCCTGGCCGAGCCGTCGTACCTATTTCTGGTCGGCGTCCTCCCGGGCGCCATCCTCGGCTTGGTCGTGCTGTGGGTGCTCCGGACGAGACGGTCCGTCCGAGCCCCAGCCGCAGGCGGACACGGCGATGAGGAGTGAGAAGGACCACCAGGCCGCGTGCGAGCGCGGGCTCGCAGCTCCTCTCGCGAGCCCTTCCGCAGGAAGGGGATTGGATTGCCGTGGGCGGCGATCACCTTGTCGTAATCGATGCCCGAAGCGCGGAGCGCCTCCTGCACCCGGCGACACGGATGAACGCGCGGGCCGGCGTCATCGCCGTGGCAAGTCGGCCTAGCTCGCCCGCGCAGGTGCGCGCGACTCACAGCCGCGGGCGGAAACGGCGATGAGCAGCGCGAGCACCACGACCAGGCCCAGTGAGGTGCGCAGGCTCGTCGCCTCGGCCAGCCAGCCGATCATGATCGGGCCGGCCACCGAGCCGACGTAGCCGATCGTGGCCACGCGGCCCACCAGGCGGCCTGTGGCGCGTGGGTCGAGGTCGCCTGCGGCGCTGAAGGCGATCGGTACCACCGGGGCCAGCCCCAGGCCCAGCAGAGCGAAGCCCGCGATGGCCGCGGCGGGCTGGTGCACGAGCAGGGCGATGCCGAGGCCGGCGGCGGCTATCAGCGACCCGCCTCGCACGAGCGTGACGTTGCCCAGGCGCGCGCGGAGCGGGTCCGCCGCAAAGCGGGCGATCGCCATGGTGACCGCGAAGGCCGCGAAGGCGATCGCGCCGATCGCCTCCGACGAGCCAAGCTCCTGGGTTAGGTAGACCGCGCTCCAGTCGGACGCCGCGCCCTCCCCCACGAACGAGCAGAACGCGATCACCCCGAGCAGGACGAGCGCCGGCGTCCAGCGGACCGTGACGCGCTCCTCCTCGGGGTCGCCGGGCGCCGGATGGTTGACCGCGAGCAGGCCGCCCAGGGACACGAGCGAGGCGAGGGCGAGCAGCGCGGCGACCACGGCGAAGTGCTCGAGCGGGTCCGCCTCGACCGCGGCGGCGAGCGCTGCCACCCCCGCGCCCACGCCGAGCCCGACACTCCAGAGCCCGTGCAGCCCGGACAGGATCGGCCGGCCGAGCTGCCGCTCGACCTCGATCCCCTGCGCGTTCATCGCCACGTCGAGCGCGCCGCTCGCCACCCCGAGCACGAGCAGCGCCAGGAACAGGGTCACCGCGCTGTCGGCGAGCCCGGGCAACAGCAGCGTCGCCGCGAGAAGCGGAAAGCCGGCCCGCATGACGGGCCGGCTTCCGAAGCGGTCGATCGGTGCGCCGGCCACCCTCGTCCCGGCCACGAGGCCGATGGCAAGGCCGACCAGCGCGGTGCCCAGCTCCCCGTCCGACAGCTCGAGCGACTCCTTGATCGCCGGCAGTCGCGGGGCCCACGTCCCCGAGACCGTCGAGTGGATCAGGAATGCCGCTGCGACGGCTGCGCGCGGGGAGCTGGGCATCCGCTCACATCATGACGCGGCCCCCTTCAGGCCATGCGTCAGGGCCTCGCCCTCGATGTCCACGTCCGGGACGATCCGCTCGAGGCGCTTGGGCATCCACCAGGCGCGCTTCCCGAGCAGGACCATCACTGCCGGGACGAGGGTCATCCGGACGATGAACGCATCCGCCAGCACTCCGAACGCGAGTGACAGGCCGATGGACTTCACGACCGGGTCCGTGTCGAGCACGAAGGCCCCGAAGACGGAGATCATGATGATCGCCGCCGCCGTGACAACCCGGCCGCTCTGGGCGTAGCCCTTGATGACGGACTCACGTGCCCGGCCCGAGCGCACGTAGTTCTCGCGCATCCGGGAGACCAGGAACACCTGGTAGTCCATCGCCAGGCCGAACAGGATTCCCACCAGCAGCACCGGCAGGAAGCTCGTGATCGGACCGGCCTTGGCCACGTCGAACAGCCCGCTCAGGTTGCCGTCCTGGAACACCCACACCACTAGGCCCAGGGACGCGGCGATGCTGAGCAGGAAGCCGGCGATGGCCTTGATCGGCACCAGTATCGAACGGAACACCACCGTCAGCAGGATGAGGGCGAGCCCCACCACGACCGCGATGTACTTCGGAAGCGCGGCCGCCAGCTTGTCGTTGGTGTCGATGTTCATCGCTGTCGTCCCCGTCACGTACGCGTCGATGTCGTACTGCGCGGGGATCTTGGCCGCCTCGTCGCGCATGAACGCGACCAGGTCCTTCGTCTCGTCGGAGGCGGGACCCGACGTCGGGGTCACGGACACGACGGTGATGTCACCGGCCTTGTTCTGAGCCGGATCGGACACCGTTGCGACGCCCGGGTACCCCTTGATCTCGTCGGCCACGCCCTGCGCCAGCATCTCCTGCTGGTCGCGGTCGAGCTCCGGCGCGTGGACCACGGCGGTCAGCGGCCCGTTGAAGCCGGGGCCGAAGCCCTCCGTCAGGAGGTCATACGCACGCCGCTCCGTGCTGGTCGTCGGGCTCGCGCCGTCGTCCGGCAGGCCGAGCTTCATGTGCGTCGCTGGAATCGCGATCGCACCGAGCACGACAAGACCGAGCATCAGCACGGCCAGCGGCCGGCGGGTGACGAGCTTGACGTAGCGCGTGCTGAACGTCGGAGCTCCCTCCGGGCGGCGCCTGGGCCGCTTGGAGAGGAACCGGTTGATGCGCGCGAACCGCTTGCCGCCGAAGCCCAGCATGGCGGGAAGCAGCGTTACGGCGATCAGCACGGCCAGCGACACGGTCGCGGCCGCGGCCACGCCCATGACGGTCAGGAACGGGATGTTCACCACGGCGAGTCCGGCGAGAGCGATCACGACGGTCGCGCCGGCGAACACCACCGCGCTTCCGGCTGTCGCCGTCGCCTGCGCCGCCGCCTCACGCGGCTCGAGGCCGTCGTCGAGGTTCTGGCGATGACGGGACAGGATGAACAGCGCGTAGTCGATGCCGACCGCGAGACCGAGCATCGTGGCCAGGATCGGGGCCGTCTCCGAGATCTCGATCGCGCCGGACATCGCGGTGATGCCGAACGTGCCGAGCGAGACGCCGATCAGGGCGGTGAGCAGCGGCAGCCCGGCCGCGAGCAGCGAGCCGAGTGTCATCGCGAGCACGAGGAAGCCGACCAGCATGCCGACCATCTCCGCCTTGCTCTCGCTCTCCTCGGTGACGACGCCGCCGCCGAACTCGACCTGCATGCCGGCCTTCGTCGCCGGCTCAGTCGACGCCTCGAGGGCGTCTGCCGAGCTCTTCTCGACCTCCTCGGCCTTGACCGGGTAGTACACGTCCGCGAAGCCGATGCGGCCGTCCTTCGAGATCGCGCCCATCGAGTACGGATCCTGGACCGCGGTGACCTCAGGAGCCTTCGACGCGTTCTCGACGCTCTCCATCACGGCCGCCTTGTTCTCGGCGTCCGTGAGCTTTTCGCCCTTGGGAGCCGCGAACACCACACGAGCGGAGCCGCCGCCGGCCTCGGGGAACTTCTCCTCCAGCAGGTCCTGCGCGACCTGCGACTCGGTGCCCGGCACCGAGAACTCATTGCTGGTCTTGCCGCTGAACGCGCTGGCGCTGGCGACCACTGCCACGAGAACGAGCAGCCAGCCGACTACCACCTTGCGACGGTTCTGGAAGGCCCAGCCACCAATTCGATAAAGACGCGTTGCCATTGGGATGCCCTTTGAGTCGGGTTCGTTGTCCCGACTAGCTTCCCGCCGGGCGAACGCCCCGACATCGGGACGACACCCTGATCACGCACCCTTATCTTGGTAAGGGTTCGCGCTCGGCCCGCTCCACTACGCGAGCCACCTCCACGCGCGAGGAGACCTCGAGCTTCTGGAACAGATGGCGGACGTGGGTCTCCACGGTCTTCGGGCTGAGGAACAGCTCCGCGGCGATCTGAGCGTTGGTGCGCCGGTCCACGATGAGCCGCGCGACCTCGAGCTCGCGCTCGGTGAGCGCCTCGACGCCGGTGCCGTCCGCCTTCCCGCGCCTGGTACGGCGGTGGGTGCGGCGGCCCAGCTTGCCGAGCTCCTTGTCCGCCGCATCACGGCGGGCGATCGCCCCGGCCTCCTCGAAGCCGGCGGCGGCGGCCGTGAGCTCCTCGACCGCGCGCTCGCGCTCGCCGTCCTGCGCCAGCGCGCGGCCCGCGAGCAGCCGCGCAAGCGCGGCCTCGACCGGCGCTCCGACCTCGTCCGCCAGCTCGGCGGCCGCCAGTGCACGCTCGCGCGGCCGTGGCCGCGTCGCCATCGTGCAGGGCCACCGCCGCCACCGCCCGGTCCGCGTACGTGCGCGGCATCGGCAGGCCGTCCGGAGGGGCGAAGCTCTCGGACAGCTCGGCCGCGTGGCCGGCCAGCTCGCGACGTCCGGCCGCCAGCGCGCAGCGCGTCATCAGCTCGAAGGCCTCGGGCCGCCAGCCGCCGGGGAGGCGCGAGAGCTCCTCTCCGCCGCCCGCAGCCAGCAGCATCTCGAGCGCCCGCTCCGCCTCGCCCGACTCGAGCAGCGCGGCGCCCATACCGAAGCGCGCCCACATGAGCGGGAAGCTGTCGCCCTCCCCCTCCAGCGCGTTGACGGCCTCCTCGGAGGCGGCGAGCGCCAGCTCGATGTCGCCCGCGTCGATGGCGGTGAGCGCCCGGCCGCACGAGATTCCAGCCGAGGCCCTGGTTGTGGCGCGACATGCGCGCCACCTCGATGGCCGTCTCCTGGAGCTCCGCCGCCTCCTTCAGGCGGCCGGTGCCGCGGCGGATCATCGCTGTCCAGAACAGCGTCGGGACGAACTGGGCCTGCCCGGTCGCGAGCGCGACGCGGTAGGCCCGCTCCGAATGGCGCCGCGCGTCGTCGTAGCGGTCGAGGTAGAACTCGGCGCAGGCGAGGTTGTTCGTGGCACGGCGGGCCCGGGCGAGCTCGTCGTCGCTCATCGCGTCGACGAGCTCCGCGGCCTGCGCGCGTATCTCCAGCCCCTCCGCCAGCGCGTTGTCCAGCACGTGCCCGAAGGCCAGGATCCCCGCCGCGGTCGCAGCCTGCTCGGCGTCGCCCAGCCCCCGCCCGCCCTCGAGCGCGCGCGCTCCGAACTCCCGCATCGCGGCGTAGTCCATGCGGAAGAAGCCGTCGATGGCGAGCTCCGTCATGAGGGCGACCGCCTCCGGCGCCTCCGGGTCGGGCAGTGCGGCGAGTGCGGTTGTCAGCCGCTCGTGCGCCTTCCGGTGCCGTCCGGTGAGGTGCTCGAGCGAGGCCAGCGCCGCCACCAGCCGGGCGCGCGCGGCGGGGTCCTCGTCGCCGCGCCGGTCGAGACTCTCGCGCAGGGCCTCGTAGGCGTCCTCGAACTGCCCCGAGGCCACGTGCGCGCCCGCCATGAACTCGAGCAGGCGGATGCGCTCGGCCGGCTCGGCGGTGACGGGCAGCAGCCGAAGCGCGGCTCCGAACAGCCGCGCGGCCGCTGCCGGCGCGCGCGGCGCCGTGGCCTCGCCCGCCTCGCGGAGCACCGCGACCGCCTCCATGTCGCCCTGCCGCGCCGAGCGCTCCAGGTGATGCGCGCGTCGCGTCACCGGCGCGCCGATGTTCGCGAGGACAGCCGCCGCGCGCCCGTGCGCGGCGAGCCGCCAGCCGGCGCGCACCGCCTCGTAGACCGCTCCGCGCACGAGCGGATGCCTGAACCGGAACCGGCGCGGCACGTCGGTCTCGCGCACGAGGTCGCGCCGGACGAGCTCGTCGAGCGCGTCGAGCGCGGCGTCCTCCGAGACCCCGGCGGCCGCGGCCGCGAGCTCCGGCTCGAACGGATCGCCGGCCACCGCGGCCCCCTCGAGGATCCGCCGGTCGCCGTCGTCGAGGAGCGCGAGCTCGGCCCTCAGCCCCGCCGCCACCGCGCCCGGAACCTCCACTCCGGCCATCGACTCGAGCCGCGCCGCGCCGGTCATCTGCGGGGAGCGGGCGAGCTGCTGGAGATAGAACGGGTTGCCGGCGCTCTCCTCGTAGATTGCGTCGGCCGCGGCCGGGTTCACGGCGGGGCCGAGCAGCTCGCGCGCCTCGTCCGCGCTGAGGCCGTCGAGCTCGACGCTCGCGAGCGTGCCGGCGTCCTGCGCTCGCTGAAGGAGCCCGGCGAGCACGTCCGACACCTGGCGCGGGCGAAGCGCCGCGCCGACCAGGACCGCGGCGCCGGGCGGCCTCCGCAGCAGCGCGCCGAGCAGCTCGACGGAGGCCGGGTCCGCCCAGTGCAGGTCGTCGAGGATCAGCACGAGCGGCTTCGTCGCCGCGAGCGCCTCGAGCAGCTGCCGGACGGCCCGGTGCGCCAGGTAGCGGTCGCCGCCGGGGGTGGCCGCCGCCCCGTTGGCGGCGAGCGACGGGAACACCTGCGCCAGCTCGGCGAGGTCGGACTCCTCCAGCGCCTCGAGGCGTCGCGGCTCGACCGCCTGCAGGTACTCGTCGAGCGCGTCTACGAAGACCCAGAACGGGAGCTCGCTCTCGAGCTGCGCGGCGCTCCCCGAGAGCACGATGTGACCCGTCGTGTCCGCCCGCGCGGCCAGCTCCGAGAGCAGTCGCGTCTTGCCCATGCCGGGCTCGCCGCGTATTTCGAGCGCACCGAAGCTTCTCCGCTCCAGCTCGGCGAGAGCTCCATCGATCACACCGAGCTCAGCGGCGCGCCCGACGAGCTGGTCGGCCGACTGAGCCATGCGAGTCCGCGCCGAGCATATCCCAGGTGGGCATTGGGATCAGGGTGCGGGATCAGGGAGGAGTCCCGATGTCGTAAGGGCCGCGGCGGCGCAAGTCTGTGTGCCATGCACAGCTTCCTCATCCAGCACCGCCACGAGCCGCCCGAGTGCGGCGCTGTCTTCGCGGCCTTCAGGGGCCACGACAGCCCGCTTCGCCACCGCGCGACGCTCGCGTCCTGCGCGTTCGGCGGCCACGCCATCTGGTGGGCGGTGGAGGCCACGAGCGAGGCGGGCGCCCTGTCGCTGCTGCCCGCCTACGTGGCCGCCCGCGCAACCGCAACACGAGTCAGAGAGGTGGAGATCCCATGAGCGAGAACACGCACCGCCCGCCGGTCCAGGCGATCCTCGTCGTTCCCCTTGTCGTCGCGCTCGTGCTCACGCTGTTCGCGTGGCCGAGCTCGCGGATGGAGCCGCGCGACCTGCCGGT
Organism: uncultured Thermoleophilaceae bacterium; assembly: GCA_963786845.1. Classification (GTDB taxonomy): domain Bacteria; phylum Actinomycetota; class Thermoleophilia; order Solirubrobacterales; family Thermoleophilaceae; genus JACVRW01. The sequence goes on along the minus strand of CAWBAP010000012.1, from coordinate 96,470 downwards.
CGGCGTGGCCGGCGTGCCGGCGGGAGCCGACGCGGTCGAGGGCCAGCTCCGTGCTCGTGACGGCGCCTTCGAGGTGCACCGCTACGACACCGAGGCCGACGCTCGCCACGCGATCGAGGAGCGCGAGGTCTACGGCGCCTTCGTGGCGACCGCCAGCGGACCGAAGGTGCTCACAAGCTCCGCCGGGAGCCCGGCGGTGGCCCAGCTGCTCACCCATGCGGCCGCCGAGCAGGACGCGGCCGTCGAGGACGTCGTCGCCACTCCCTCCGCCGGGAGCGGCCTGGGATCGTCGGTGCTGCCGCTCGTGCTGGCCGGCATCCTCACCGGCGCGCTCGCCGCCCTTGCGGTCTCCCGTGGCCTGGCCCGCGCGGCCCTCACCGTCGCGGGCTCCGTGATGGCGGGACTCGCGTCGGCGCTCGTGGCCGACACGTGGCTCGGGATCGTCGAGGGCGACTGGCTCGTCAACGCGGGCGCATTCGCCCTGATCTTCCTCGCGATCGCCGCGGCGATGGCCGGCCTGTACGGCGTGCTCGGGAAGGCCGGCCTCGGGATCGGCGCACTGACGATGATCTTCGTCGGCAACCCGTTCTCGGCGGCGGCCACCGCGCCAGAGCTCCTGCCGGAGCCGGTTGGCGGACTCGGGCAGCTGCTGCCGCCCGGCGCCGGGGCGAACCTGCTGCGCAGCACCGGGTTCTTCGACGGGGCGGGCTCGGCCGAGCACGTGGTCGTGCTCGCCGTGTGGGCGGCCGCGGGCCTCGTGCTCATGATGCTCGCGCGACCTGCTCATGGAACTCTCATGAGACCCGTGTCATCGTCAGCCTGAGTGCGCCTGCTCGTAGTCGAGGACGACCTGAAGATGGCGGCGCTCGTCCGCCGCGGCCTCATCGAGGAGGGGGCCGCGGTGGACGTGGCACGCAGCGGCGAGGACGCGCTCTGGATGGCGGCGTCGACGCAGTACGACGCGGTGGTGCTCGACGTGATGCTGCCGGGCATCGACGGCTTCGAGACGTGCCGGCGCCTCAGGGGCGACGGGGTCTGGACGCCGGTGCTGCTGCTCACGGCGCGCGATGCGGTCGAGGACCGCGTCGCGGGGCTCGACGGCGGCGCCGACGACTACCTCACGAAGCCGTTCTCGTTCGCCGAGCTCTCGGCTCGGCTCCGCGCGCTCGCCCGGCGCGGCCAGAAGGAGCGGCCGGCGGTGCTCGAGGTGGGTGGGCTCCGGCTCGATCCCGCCACCCGGGAGGCGTGGCGCGACGGTCAGGCGATCGACCTCTCGGCGAAGGAGTTCGCGCTGCTGGAGGGCTTCATGCGCCGGCCGGGTGAGGTGCTGAGCCGCCTCGACCTGCTGGAGCACGCGTGGGACTTCGGCTACGAGAACCGCTCGAACGTGATCGACGTGTACGTGCGCTACCTGCGCGAGAAGGTCGACCGGCCGTTCGGCGTGAGCAGCATCGAGACGGTGCGGGGCGCGGGCTACCGGCTGCGCGCCGACGGGGGCGTCCCGTGAGCGGCCTCCCGATCCGCCTCCGGCTCACGCTCGCCTTCACCGCGGTGATGGCGCTCGTGCTGGTGGCCGTCGGGCTGTTCGTCTACTCGCGCGTGGGCTCGGACCTCGACAGCGCGCTCGACAAGTCACTTCGCACGCGTGCGGACGACGTCGCCGCCGTCGCGGACAGGTCGTTCCTGGGCTCCGCCGACGGCGACCGCCTCGTGGAGAGCGACGAGAGCATCACCCAGGTCATCGCACCGGACGGGAACGTCGACTACGCGAGCCCGGGCATCGGCCGCGAGCCGCTGATCGACTCGGACGAGCGCGCCCGCGCGCGGCGTGGCCCCGTCTTCGTGGACCGCGACTCCGTGCCCGGCTTCGACGAGCGCATGCGCCTGTTCGCGCGACCCGCCGGCAACGTGATCGTCGTGGTCGGCGCGACGCGCGAGGACCGCGAGGAGGCGCTGTCGTCGCTGGCCGCGGTGCTGCTCGTGGGCGGCCCGATCGCGCTGCTGCTCGCGGCGCTCGCCGCCTACGGGGTGGCCACGGCGGCGCTGCGCCCGGTGGCGGCCATGCGCGGCGAGGCCGCGGAGATCTCCCGCCTCGGGAGCGGTCGGCGGCTGCCCGTGCCGCCCGGCGGCGACGAGCTCGCCGAGCTCGGGGGGACCCTTAACGAGATGCTGGCGCGGCTCGAGCGCTCGGCCGAGCGCGAGCGCGGCTTCGTGGCCAGCGCGAGCCACGAGCTGCGCACGCCGCTGGCGCTCCTCAAGGCGGAGCTCGAGCTCGCGCTGCGCGAGGGCCGCGAGCCGGAGGAGCTGCGCGGTGCGCTCGCCTCCGCCGCGAGCGAGACCGACCGGCTTGCCCGGCTCGCCGAGGATCTGCTCGTGCTGGCCCGTGCGGACGAGGGCAGGCTGCCCGTGCGCGCCGAGCGGCTCGAGGCCTCGGACCTGCTGGAGACGGTCGCGCGGCGCTTCCAGATACACGCGGGCGAGACGGGACGCGAGCTGCGGGTGAGCGCGGCGGACGGGATGGCGGTCTGGGCCGACCGCCTCCGCGCCGAGCAGGCCGTGGGCAACCTCGTGGACAACGCCCTCCGCCACGGCGACGGCCCCGTCGAGCTTGCCGCCGAGCCGGCCGGCGACGGCGTGCGGCTGCACGTGATGGACCGCGGGCCCGGCTTCGACGCCTCGCTCGACGGCCGCGCGTTCGAGCGCTTCACGCGCGGTGACCGGGCGCGCTCGCCCGGCGGGACCGGGCTGGGCCTGGCGATCGTCGACGCGGTGGCGCGCTCGCACGGGCACCGAGCGGGCGCCTCGGAGCGCGAGGGCGGCGGCGCCGACGCCTGGATCGAGCTACCGGGCTCTCACGCTGCTTTCATCCGGGGTACGTAGAACTGACGCCATGAAGATCGAATCGCAAGCACATCGCAGTTGGAGCCGCCGTGCTCGCAGTGAGCGCCGGCGGCGTCGGCGTCGCCGTCGCCGGCGGCGAGAGCGAGGAGGCCAGGGAGCAGGTGAGCGGTCCGGCAGCCGACAGGGCACGCGCGGCCGCGCTCGCCCATCACCCCGGCACCGCGAACGCCGTCGAGCGCGACTCGGAGAACGGCGGGACCTGGGAGGTCGAGATCACGGGCGAGGACGGCAGGACCGTCGACGTCCGGCTCGACGAGAACTACGACGTCCTCATGGTCGAGGGCGACGGCGAGAACGACAGCGAGAACGAGGGCGAGGGCGAGTAGTGCTACTTCGGGCTGCCGCTCGGCTCGCCACTGAGGGCGATCTCGCCGGTCACGACGATCTCGCGCTCGATGCCCTCGACGGTGACGACCGCGCGCGCCTCCAGCGTCTCACTGCCGCTCAGCCCGCCCGAGTCGAGCTGGTCGCGCACGGCCAGCTCGATCTCGCGCTGCGAGGTGACCCCCAGCTTCTTCAGAAAGCGGCGGACCGAGAGGTTGAAGGCCTCTTCGTCCATCAGTCCGGGATCAGGCCCTCCCCGGTGAACTCGGCCTTCGCCTCGCCGAAGGTGATGTCGCGCGGGGGCAGGATCACGTCGGACTCGACCAGCTCCTCGTTGTCCACCGCGTTGCCGTCGCTGGCCACGATCTCGAGCATCTGGCTCCAGAGCTCCTTGAAGCCGGTCTCGTCGCCCTCCTCGACCGCGCTCACCGCGCGGTTGTCGAGCTCGTTGAGGCGCTCCGCGTCCTCGTCCGGCAGCTTGAACTGGCCCTCGCCAGAGATGCGGACGATCACGCCTTCTCCTCCCCCTGCTCGAGTGCCGGGGCGTCGCCGCCCCCGCCCGAGCCGAGCTCGGCCTTCATCTTCGCGAGCTCGTCGTCGACCTGGGCGCCGCTCGTGAGCTCGGCGAGCTGCTTGTCGAGGTCGTCCTGGCCCGAGCCGAGCGACGTGATGTCGTCGAACGCGCCGGCTGCCTCGAGCTCCTCTACGGCGGACGCGCGAGCGCGCATGTTCTCGGTCTTGTCCTCGGCGCGCTGCATCGCGAGCCCGAGGTCGGCCATCTCCTCGCCCACGCCGTTCGCGGCCTCGGAGATCCGGACCTGTGCCTCGGCGGCGGAGTACTGGGCCTTGATGACCTCCTTCTTGGTCCGGAACTGCTCGATCTTCTGGCGCAGGCGCTGCTCGTTGGCGATCAGCTGCTCCTGCTGCGCCTCGAGCTCCTTGACCTGCTGGTCGAGCCCCTGAAGCTCGGTCTGGGCCAGGGTCTTGCGCTCGAGCGCGGTTCGGGCGAGGTCCTCCTTCCCCGCCGAGAGCGCCTGGCGCGCCTGCGTGTCGAGCTTCACCACCTGCTGCTCGATCTTCTGCGACTGCATCTGAAGGCGCTTCTTCGACGTGACGACGTCGGCGATGCCCTTCTTCACGTTCTGAAGCAGCTCAGTCTGCTTCTGGTAGCCGTAGTCCAGTGTCTCGCCGGGATCCTCGGTCTTGTCGAGCATCCTCGAGATCTTCGCCTTCACCACCGTGGACATGCGACCTGCAAGCCCTGGCATGTCTCCTCCTAATTCTCCGACGCGTTCAGTCGGGCCAAGAGTAGTCTCCGCGCCCTCGTGGAGCCACGTCCCCCGTCGGCATCCAGCTCAATCCTCAGCCGCTGGATGGGCATCGCGGACGCGAACAACGCGGGCAACGTCCACGGCGGCCTGATCATGCACCTCTGCGACGAGGTGGCCGGGATCGCCGCCGTCCGGCACTCGGGCGCCCGCGTGGTGACCGCCGCGATGGACCGGATGAACTTCCGCCACCCGGTCTACGTGGGCCAGCTCGTGACCGTGAAGGCGACGGTCAACGCGGCCTGGCGGACCTCCATGGAGGTCGGCGTGCGCGTGGAGTCCGAGAACGTGCGGAGCGGCGAGGTGCTGCACACCTCGACCGCCTACCTCACGATGGTCGCCCTCGACGACGACGGGGAGCCGACGGAGGTGCCGCCGGTCGCCCCGGAGACGCAGGACGAGGTCAGGCGCGCGCGTGAGGCGCAGCTGCGTCGAGATACCCGTCTGGCAGAGCGGAAGAGGATCGAGCAGGAGCGGAGTCGGGACTAGCGCCCGGCAGCTGCCTCCACGCGGTGAACTTGCCCTTCCGGATCGTGTAGCGGACCTTGACCTGGCCGCTGCAGGGCCCGCCCGGGCCGGCACGGAGCCGGAAGGTCGCGAGCACGTGAGCTCCGCCGCCGCGCAGGCGGACCAGGTCGGCCCGGCAGGGCAGCGAGGCGTTGAAGCCGATCGCCTGCTCGGGGGTCCTGAGCCGGTACGGCCGGCCCTGGTCGATCAGCGCGTTCGGCGCGAAGTAGTAGGCCGCCTGCTCGTAGTCCTGGCGCTCGAGCGCGAGCAGCCAGCCGCGGATCACGCGCCCGTCGTATGAGCGCAGCGGATCCGGCTTGCTCGGCGAGGAAGAGTCGCAGCCGGCCAGCGCGAGCAGGACGACCGCGACGGTGAGCGGGCGCACGCCCGCAAGGCTACGCCGTCAGCGGGTGGCGGCGACGGCCTGGGAGACCGTGGAACCGAGCGCGGTATCCGCTGCCTGAGCGGCTTCGCCGTAGTGCGAGACCTGCATCCTGGCGATCACGAGCCGCTGCACCTGGGCCGTGCCCTCGAACAGCTGGTAGATCTTGGCGTCCCTGAACCACTTCTCGAGCGGGCAGTCCGTGGTCTGCGCGAACGGGCCGACGAGATCCATCAGCGTTGTCGTGGCCCACATCGCCACGTCGCCGCCCTTGAGCTTCGACATGGAGCCCTGGCCGGCGGTCATCGGGACGCCGTTGCGGCCCATCCACGCGGCGCGCCAGACGAGCAGGCGCGCGGCCTCGATCTCTGTGGCCACGTCGGCGAGCGTCTGCTGGATGCGCTGGTGCTGGAGGAGCGGCTGCCCGTCCTCCTGCTTGTCATCGAGGTACTCGAGCGTCCACTCGTACGCGGCCTGCGCGATGCCGAGCGCCGAGGCGCCCACGAGCGGGCGCGTCAGCTCGAAGGTGGCGAGCGCGTTCGACGAGCGTCCGGTCGAAGCGCCGGAGCGGGCGCGCTCGAGCTTCTTCTGGAGCTTCTCGTAGCCGCCGAGCAGGTGGTCCATCGGCACGCGGCAGTCCTCGAGGATCACCTCGGTGGTCTGCGAGGCGCGGATGCCGAGCTTCGACTCCTTCTTCCCCTGCGACAGGCCCGGCGTGCCCTTCGGCACGACGAACGACGCCTGGCCGCGATGGCCGAGGTCCGGGTCCACGGTGGCGACGACGACGGTCACGTCGGCGATCCCGCCGTTCGTGATGAAGACCTTGGTGCCGTTGAGGACCCACTCGTCGCCGTCCTGCTTCGCGGTCGTGCGGAGCGAGCGCACGTCCGAGCCGGCGCTCGGCTCGGTCACGGCGTAGGCGCCGAGCTTGATCTCGTCGCCCAGCCCGAAGCACTCGGGCACCCAGCGTCCGATCTGCTCCGGCGTGCCGGAGCTGGCGATGCCGGCCGCAGCCAGCGAGCCGCCCTGGATGGCCAGCGCGATCCCGGCGCAGCCCCAGTGCATCTCCTCCGCGTAGATGCACGAGAGGATGCCGTCCGGGTCCTCGCCGAGCTGCTGGATCGTCTCCAGGCCGTGGAGGCCCCACTCGCGGGCGGCCTTGATGGCCTCCCACGGGACGCTCTCGTTCGCGTCGTGCTCAGCGGCGATCGGGCGGATGACCTCGACGGAGAAGCGGCGGACCTTCTCCTGGAACTCCCGCTGTTCGTCGCTTAGCTTGAAATCCACGTGTGGTCCCCCGCGCCGTTGACTGACCAGTCAATCATAGCTATACCCAGCGCCGGCCCGCCGCACACCCAGCTACAGTCCGCCGCGAATTGCGCCGTATTTCCGCCCTGTTCCTCGCCCTCGCGGTGCTGCTCGCCGGCTGTAGCACCGGCGACGACGAGTCGCGCCCGCCCCAGCTCGGCGTGAAGGCCGAGGACGAGCAGGCCGCGGAGAAGCTCGGCTTCCCGTCCACGGCCACGCGCAACACGGTGCGCGTGGGCGGGAGCGATGCCGTGGCCGACGCGGCGGGGGTGGCCGGCGCGCTCTACCCCGCGACCGGCGACTCCGACCGCCCGACCGCCGTCGTGCTGGTGGACCAGGACGACTGGGCCACGGCGATCGCGGCGTCCGTCCTCGTGGGCCGCCCGATCGGCGCACCGATCCTGCTGACGGACGGCGGCGACATGCCCGCCGTGTCGCACGACGTGCTGGACCGGCTGGCGCCGAAGGGATCGGACCTCTCGAGGGACGCTCAGGTGATCCGGGTCGGTCCCGAGGTGGCCCGCCCCGACGGCTTCAAGACCGCCCTGATCGAGGGCGACGACGAGTTTCAGCGCGCCGCGGCCATCGACCGCTTCTTCTCCGCCGCCCGCGCCAAGCCGTCGAACGACGTGGTGCTCTTCTCCGCGGAGGACGCCGCGTTCGCCATGCCCGCCGCCGCCTGGGCGGCTCGCTCGGGCGACGCCGCGCTGCCGGTGCGGCGCAACAGGGTCCCCGCGCCGATTGTGAAGGCGCTGCGCGAGCACGAGCGCCCGAACGTCTTCATCCTGGGGCCGGAGAGCGTGATCTCGAAGCGGGTCGTCGACCAGATCGAGAAGGGCAAGCTCGCCCGCGACGTGAGCCGCATCGAGGGCCCCAACCCGGTCGAGAACGCGATCGCCTTCGCGCGCTACGAGAAGGGCGACTTCGGCTGGGGCATCGTCGTGCCCGGCTACAACTTCACGATCGCGAGCACCACGCGCCCGGCCGACGCGGCCGCGGCGGCCGCGCTGGCCACGCGCGGCGTGTTCGCGCCGCTCGTCCTCACCGACGACCCGGCCCGCCTGCCGCAGAAGCTCGAGGAGTACTTCCTGAGCGTGCAGCCGGGCTACGAGGACGACCCGGGCCAGGCGGTCTACAACCGCGCCTGGATCCTCGGCGACGACAAGGCCGTCTCCGTCGACGAGCAGGCCCACCTCGACCAGCTCACCGAGCTGATCCCGGTGCAGGCGAACGCGCCGTAGACTGCGGGCGGCAGTGAGCGAATACGAGCGCCCCGACAGGCTCGGCCGCGAGCCGACGATCGAAGACGTGCGCCAGCTGATGGGCGCGTCGACGCCTCATTTCGCGCTGCAGCTTCGAAACCGCATCCGCACGCTGATCGCGGGGCTGCCCTCCGACCATGCCGCTCGGGTCGAGGGCGAGCGCGAGATCGCGCGCCTCGACCAGATCGCGCTCGGCTCCGAGCGCCGTGGCTCGATCCAGGACCACGAGCACGGGCTTCCCAGCTACCGCGGACCGGAGTAACCTGGGCACATGGCCTGGGAGTTCAGCCTCCTGGTTGTCGCAAACGTGACGGCGTCCTCGGATGAGCTGCTCGACTGCCTTCGCGAACGCGCCGAGAAGGGCGCCTGCCGCTACACGCTGATCATGCCCGCGAGCGGCGCGGACGCGCGCACGCGCCTCGACGCCGCACTCGCGCGGATGGAGGAGGCGGGCCTCGAGAACGTCGAAGGCAGCGTGGGCGACCCGGATCCCGTCGTCGCCGTGATGGAGGCCTGGGACCCGATGAAGTTCGACGAGATCATCGTCTCCACCCTCCCCACCGGCTCGTCGCGCTGGCTCGGCCTCGACCTGCCGCACCGGCTCGAGAAGCTCACCTCGGTCCCGGTCCGGCACGTCGTCTCGACGCCGCGGCCGGAGGTGCGGGCGGGCCCGCCGCCGGAGCCGCCTCAGCGCTACGGCGTGCTCGCGGCGCTCGCGCCGATGATGAAGCGCTAGGGACGCAGCGCGACGGCCTGGCCCCACTGCACGATGTTGCGCTCGCCGTCGTTCTCGACGAGGGCCATCGCCTGGACCAGCGCGGGCTTGTCGGTCTTGAACTCGGCGGAGTGCGGCTCGAGCTTCGTCTGCACCATCCACCGTTCCTGGGCGGGCGTGAAGGGCGGCATGTCCTTCGCGTCGAGCCGATGCGCGCCGGGAACCTGCTCGCCCGCGTTCCCGGCCGAGGCCGCCACGTTGTCGCCGTCCTGCTGCCAGATCCACACCCGCATCCAGATGATGGAGTCGCCGGTCCCGACAGGCCCCATCGCGCACACGCCGAGCTGCGAATTCTGATCCTTGAGGATCGGCAGGACCTCGAAGAACTTGGAGGCGGCCATGACGCTGTGCCGATCGTCTCAGACGCGCCCGGACGCGGCAAGGTCCGCGCGCAGCTGGGTCGCGGCCACGCGGTTGCCCTTCTCCTCGTAGAGCCGCAGCCCCTCCGCGAACGCCTCGTTCGCGCGCTCGGAGCGCTCTTGCTGCCTGAGCACGGTGCCGAGCACGACGAGCGCCTCGGCCCTGTGGTTGAGGAAGTCGGTCTCCTCGGCCAGCGCGACCGCCTGGCGCGCGATCCGCTCCGCCTCCGCGAGCCCGCCGCGCCTCGCGAGAATCGAGCGCCCGCACGCCTCGCGACATCGCTTGCGTGAGCAGGTCGTCGTCCCCCGCGAGCTCCGCGCTCAGGTCGGCGAAGCGCCCTGCCTCCTCCTCGTTGCCCTGGGCAAGCACGGCCTGCGCGAGGAACGCCGCCGTCGTCGAGAGGATCACCTTGTCTCCCATCTCCTCGAGCACCGCATAGCCCCTGCGCAGGTGGCGCTCGGCGGCAGCGGGATCGCCGGCGAGCAGCTCCAGCATCGCGGCGTGGTGCGAGACCGCGGTGCTCAGCGTGAGACCGAGCTCCTCGAATGCGGCATCGCTGGTCACGAGCAGCGAGCGAGCCTCCTCGAAGCGCCCCTCCATCGCGTGGAGGCCGGCGAGCGGCTTCAGCACGTCCGCGGTCGCATGGAGGTTGCCCCGGACCTCCTCGCGGATCGCCTCGCAGCGGGCGAGCGCCTCCGCCACCGGAGTGGGCCCGAAGAACAGCGACGAGGCGATCCACCCGAGGATCTCGATTCGCTCGTACTCGAGGCCCGCGGCGGCGGCGTGCCCCGCGGCGTCGTCCCAGGCCGCGGCCGCCGCGTCTGCCTCGGCGCGTATCCAGTGGTGCCAGGCGCGCAGCCGGAGCGCGCTGCACAGGCCCTGCTCGTCCCCGTCGGCTCGAAAGACCGGGAGCACGCGCTCGACGACGGCCGACGCCTCGTCCGTCCCGGCCGACTCGCCGAGCTGGAGGCGCAGGAACTGGTCCTGGACTAGGGCACGCGCTGCGGCCGCCTCGTCCGCCGCCGCTTCGGCCGCCAGCTTTGCGTCCGCGAGCACCGCCCCGGCATCCGCGAGCCGCCCCACCTCGATCAGCGCGCCTCCGAGCTCCGGCAGGAGCCGGGCCCGGCGCGTGCCGCCGCTCCGGCGCGAGCGCCACCGCTCGCTCCAGCAGCGAGGCCGCAGCGGCGCGGTCGCTGCGACGCAGCGCGCGGCGCCCCGCCGACTCGAGTCGCTCCGACGCCGCGCTCCGCGAGCGTGTCGGCGCCCGCGCCGGCGTGACCCAGCTCGGCGAGGAAGCGGCACGCCTGCTCGAGGTGGTAGCCCACGATCTCCTCGAACTCGTCCATGCGTGCCGGGGCCGTGGCCTCGAGCCAGTCCGCGAAGCGCTCGTGCAGCTCCGCCCGCGTCTCCTTCGGCAGCGACCGGTAGGCGGCGTCGCGGATCAGGATGTGGCGGAAGCGGAAGGCGTCGTCGTCGCCGATGGTCGAGCGGTCGGGGCGGATCAGGTCGCGCCGGACGAGCGCGGTGAGGCTCCGGTCCACGCGATCCGCGAGCGCGGGCGGCGCCAGCTCGCGCATCGCCTCGCGGTGGAAGACGGTGCCCTCGACGGCCACCCGGCTCAGCAGCGCGCGCTCCTCTTCGGGGAGCCGCTCGAGCCGCGCGGCGAGCAGCGCCTGGATCGTCGGCGGGACGGGCAGCTCGTCCGCTCGTCGAGCTTGAGCGTCCAGCGGCCGTCCTAGCGCCTGAGGAGGCCCTCGTCGATCAGGATCGCGAGCAGCTCCTCGGCGAACAGCGGGTGGCCCTCGCAGGCCTCGGCGATGCGCTCCGTGGCATCCGGGGGCAGGGTGGCGACAAGGTTGTCGACGAGCTCGGTGCTCTCCTCGGGGGTCAGCGGCTCGAGCAGTATCGAGGCGGCGTTCAGCTTTCCTCCGCCCCAGCCCGAACGGCCGTCGAGCAGCTCTGGCCGCGCCACGCAGAGCAGCACGATCGGCGCGTCGCGCGCCAGGTCCGCCACGTGCTCCACGAGGTCGAGGAAGGTCGCCTCCGCCCACTGGAGGTCGTCGAGCACGACGACCAGGGGCCGGCGCTGCGCGAGCACCTCGAAGAGCCGCCGCGCCGCCCAGAAGATCTTCTCCGTGCCGGCTCCGCCCGGTTCGCCGAGCCCGATCGCGTCCTCGATCGCCTCGGTGACCGACTCGGCCTTGGGATCGTCCGCCAGCTCGGCCGCGATCGAGCTGCGCAGCGCCGTCGAGGGGTCGCCGCCGGCGTCGCCCGCCAGGTCGCGGACCAGCTCGCCGAGCGGCCAGTAGGTGATGCCCTCTCCGTATGGCGAGGCAGCGACCGCGGAGCACCGTCGCCTCTTCTCCGAGCCCGCGCGTGAACTCGTCCACGAGGCGCGACTTCCCCACGCCCGCCGCGCCGAGCACGGTCACGAGGTGGCAGGTGCGAGTGCTCGCCGCCGCCTCGAACGCGCCCGAGAGCGCCTCCAGCTGCCGGCCGCGTCCCACGAGCGGCGACTCGAGGCCGTGCGGGCGCGTCCCTGGGGGGCGAAGCCCCGCGACCACGAAGGCCTCCGGCTCGTCGCCGCCCGCGAAGGGCGCGGGCTCGGTCGACACCGATTCGCGCACGAGCCTCTCTGTCGACCGTGTCCACGACGATGTCGCCCGGGGCGGCCAGCTCCTCGAGGCGCTTCGCAGTGGTCACCGCGGGCCCGCTGGCGAGCCCGGGTGTGCCGCCGGCTATGACCTCGCCCGTCGCGATGCCCACCTGGGCCGCGAGCTCGACCTCGAGGGCGGGCGCGAACTGCGCGGTCACACCGGGCAGCGTCTGGCGCAGCTCGAGCCCGGAGCGGACCGCGCGAACCGCGTCGTCCTCGTGCAGCAGCGGCACGCCGAACACGGCCATCAGCACTTCGCCCGGATAGTCCGCGACGCTGGCGCCGTGACGTTCAAGGATCGTTCGCGCGCTCGCGAGCGCGTGGGAGCTCACACGCCGGCGCGCCTCGGCGTCGAGCTCCTCGCCCGCGGCGCCGGCCTCGCTGAGGCAGACGAACGCCACCGTCACGGTCTTGCGGATCTCCTGGGCGGGGGCCGGCAGGCCGGTGGCCCCGGCCGCACCCTGCGCGCGCAGCTCGAAGACGCGCTCGGGACGGGCGAGGCCACGCAGCTCGTGGCTGCCGAGGTCGACCAGCTCCGTGCCGGCCGGGACGCGGTCGTGCACGATCTCCGTGGTGGCCTGCGAGAGCAGCGTGACGCCGCCGGCCGCAAGGGCCCTCAGCCTGGCGGCGCGATTGAGCGCGGGGCCGTAGTAGTCCCCGCCCCGCTCCTGAGCCTCACCGGTGTGCAGCGCGATCCGGACGCGGAGGTCGAGGCCGCCGGGCCAGGCGGCCGTAGCGAGCGACTCGCGCAGCTCCGCCGCGCACCCGACCGCGTCGGAGGCGCGCGGGAACACGCTGAGCGTCGAGTCGCCCTCCCCCTTTGCCTTCAGCACCCGGCCGGCGTGGGCGTCGACGCCGCGCCCCACGAGCTCGTCGTGCAGCTCCAGCGCGGCCGCCATCGCGTCGTGGTCCGCCTCCCAGAGCTCGACCGAGGCCTCGATGTCGGTCAGCAGAAAGGTCACCACGCCGGTGGGAAGCCCGGCGGGCGGCTCCGGCACGGGCTCCGGCTCGTGGAAGGCGAGCGAGGGATCCTGGGCCAGGACGGCCGCCTCCAGCTCGCGGAGGCGCTCGCCGGGCTCGATCCCCAGCTCCTCGACGAGCGTCCGGCGCGCGTCCTGGTAGGCCTGGAGGGCGTCGGCCTGCCGGTCGGCTCTGTAGAGCGCCAGCATCAGCTGTCCGCGCAGGCGCTCCCGGTAGGGGTGCTCCTCCACGAGCCGCTCGAGCGGCCCGATCAGCTCCGAGTGGCGGCCGAGCGCGAGCTTTGCCTCGATCAGCTGCTCGTCAGCCGCCAGCCGCAGGTCCTCGAGGCGCGCGATCTCTGCCTGCGCGAAGGGCTCGTAGGCGAGGTCGGCGAGCGGCGGACCGCGCCACAGCGCGAGCCCCCGCTCCAGCAGCGCCAGCGCGTGCTCGGGCCGGTCGGCGGCAAGCTCGCTCCTGGCCTCGTCGAGGGACCGCTCGAAGCGGTGTGCGTCGAGCTGGTCCGGCTCGATCTGGAGCTCGTAGCCGTGGCCGCGCGTGACGAGGACGTCCGGCAGCTCCTTGCGCAGCCGCGAGATGTGCACCTGAAGGGTCTTCAGAGTCCCGGGGGGCGCGCTCTCGCCCCAGAGCTCGTCGACCATCCGCTCGCTGCCGACGGTCTCGTCCGGATGCAGCAGGAGCAGAGCCAGCACCGCACGCCGCTTGCGGCCCCCGAGCGAGAGCGGCTTGCCCCCGTCGAGGGCCTCGAGCGGACCGAGGATCCGGAACTCCACAGGAGCACTGTTACCGCTCTGTTGCCGTGCGGCAACCGGCCGCCCGCAAGCTGGCCTCCGATGTCGAGCAGCACACCCACCAACATCCAGGAGGCAGTCATGGGACAGCCGATCCCCTCGCAGCACCCGTCAGTCGTTCTTCGCAGCCACTACAAGGCCGTTCGCGCACTGCTGGCGGTCGCGATGGCCGCTCTCATCGCGCTCGCGGCGGCCGTCGTGATCCTCGCCGACGACGAGGACCGCGCCGTCAGCACCGCGCAGCCGGCCGTCCAGGAGCAGACCCTCCCATCAGGCACGCGCTTCGACGGCGGGCCCAACGAGGGCACGCGCGGCCCGCAGGCCTATCCGCTCGCTCAGGGCACGCGCTTCGACGGCGGTCCCGACGAGGGCACCCGCGGCTCGCAGGCCCCGAGTCGTCGAGCCCTGGACGCGTACCAGCTATCAGCCCGCGCCCGCCGACGGATTCAAGGACCGCGCAGGCGGCCCCTCCAGGCTGGGTGGTCCCCGCCCGTAACCAGCCTCCACAGGCAACGCGCCGAACGGGCCCTCTCCGGAGGGCCCGTTTGCGTTGCTAGCCGGCGACGGTCGCGGCCGGCTCAGCGAGCGTCAGCTCGGCCAGGCGCTCGCGGTGCTCGCTGGCCGAGCCGTAGAGCATGGCGTTCGTCTTCGCCCGCTTGAGCAGGAAGTGGAGGTCGTGCTCCCAGGTGAAGCCGATGCCGCCGTGCACCTGGAGCGACGAGCCGCACACGCGCCAGCCGGCGTCGGACGAGTACGCCTTGGCCATCGAGGAGGCGGCCGCCAGCGAGTCCGGCTCGGCGTCCGCGCACCAGGCGGCGTAGTAGGCGCCCGAGCGCGAGCCCTCGACCTCGAGGAGCATCTGCGCGCAGCGGTGCGAGACCGCCTGGTAGGAGCCGATCGGACGGCCGAACTGCTTGCGCTCGCGCGCGTACTCGACGGCCATCTCCATCGCGTGCTGGGCCACACCGACGGTCTCGCCGGCGAGCGCGGTCGCGACGCGATCGCCGGCGGCGAAGCAGTCGCCGCCGAGCGGCTCGCCGCCGTCGGCGCGCACGCGCGCGAAGCGGCGCGTGCGGTCCATGGTCTCGAACGGCTCGATCTCGGCCGCGGAGGCCTCGACGACGCTGGTCGACCCGTCGGAGCCGATCAGGACGATCACCTCGGCGGAGTCGGCGTCCGGCACGAGCCGCGCCTCGCCGTCCCTCAGCATGCCCACCGTCCCGCGCGCCTCGCCCGAGGCGATCCCCGGCAGCCAGCGCTCCTTCTGCTCGTCCGTGCCGGCGAACTGGAGCGCGAGCCCCGCGGCAGCGTTCGACAGGAACGGCACCGGAGCGAGCGCGTAGCCCAGCTCCTCCATGAGGATCACGAGCTCGACGATCCCGAGCCCCTGGCCGCCGTGGTCCTCGTCGATGAAGATCCCGGCCCAGCCGAGCTCCGACATCTCCTTCCAGGCGTCGTCGTCGTAGCTCCCGGACTCGGCGAGCTCACGCACGCGCTCGGGCTTGAAGCGCGCCGCGAGCATCTCGTTGGCGGTGCGCTTGATCGCCTGCTGGTCGTCTGTGAAGTCGAAGTTCATTCCCCTACCTCAGCTTCGGCAGGCCGAGCACGCGCTCGGCGATGATGTTCTTGAGGATCTCGGTGGTGCCGCCCTCGATCGAGTTGGCGCGCGAGCGCAGCAGGCGGTAGGTCCAGGGCGAGTCCCAGGCGGCGCCGTCCTCGCCGAGGATGTCCACGGCGAGCTCGGTCAGGGCCTGGTTCAGGTCGCTCCACTGCCACTTCGGGAGCGAGCCCTGAGGGCCGGGCACGCCGTGCTTCATGATCGCCGTGAGGCCGCGCCAGGAGTTGAGCCTCAGCAGCTCGACCTCGATGGTGATCTGTGCGAGGCGCTGGCGGATGACTGGGTCGTCCACGACGCCGCGCTCGCGGGCCAGCTCCTTGAGGTCCTCGAGCGACATCCTCACCCCCGCGGCCGCCGCGGCCCCGAGGCCGGCGCGCTCGTTCATGAGCGTGGTGATCGCCACCCCCCAGCCGTTGCCGACCCCGCCGACGACGTTCTCGTCGGGGATCCGCGCCTCCTCGATGAAGAGCTCGTTGAACTCGGGCTCGTTCGTGATCTGGTGGAGCGGGCGGACCTGCACCTCGTCCTGCTCCATGTCCATGATGAAGTAGGTCAGGCCCTGGTGCTTCGGCGCGTCCTGGTCGGTCCGCGCGACGAGCATGCACCACTTCGACTTGTGGGCGAACGTGGTCCAGACCTTCTGCCCCGTCACGACCCACTCGCCGTTCGACTTCACCGCCCTGGTCTTCAGCGACGCGAGGTCGGAGCCCGAGTCGGGCTCCGAGAAGCCCTGGCACCAGATCTCGTCGCCGGTGAGTATCGGGTTGAGCCAGCGCTCCTTCTGCTCGTCCGTGCCGTGGTGGATGACCACCGGGCCGCCCATGACCAGGCCGAGCACGTTCGCGGGCTGGGGCGCCCGGGCGCGCGCCATCTCCTCGCCGAACAGCGCCTGCTCGACGAGCGTGGCGCCGCGGCCGCCGTACTCCTTGGGCCACGAGAAGCCGGCATAGCCGGCGTCGTAGAGCTGTCGCTGCCACGCGCGGCGGTGGTCGAAGGCGGCGTCCTCGCCGGGCGGGTCCTCGCCCGGGTGGTTGTCCGCCAGCCAGGCACGCAGCTCGTCGCGGAAGGTCTGTTCCGAGGGCGACAGCGTCAGGTCCATGGCGGGGTAATGTACCAGGGAGTACACAACGTGGACGCCGCTGCCGACATCCCCCGCCGCCTGCCACGAGGCACCCACGGGCTCGACCGCTCGCTGGTGGCCGCCTCGCAACGGACGCGCCTCCTGGAGGCGGTCGGCCGGGCGGTCGCCGAGAAGGGCTACGCCGCCGCCACCATCGACGACGTCGTCCGCGACGCCGGCGTCTCGAAGAAGACCTTCTACGAGCACTTCAGCGACAAGCTCCACTGCTTCCTGGCCGCGTACGAGGCGGCCAGCGACGAGCTGCTGGAGCACATCCGGGCGGCGCAGGACACCGCAGACGCCGACTGGCTTGCGCGCACCAGCGCAGGGATCCACGCGTACCTGCGCTGGCTCGCCGCGGAGCCGGCGCTCGCGCGCGTGTTCCTGATCGAGATTGCCGCCGCCGGGCCGGCGGCGCTCGAGCTGCGCGAGCGGATGCGAGACCGCTACGCCGACCGGATGCGTGAGCTCCAGACCGCGGACAGCGTGCCCGACGAGATCGTCCACGCCGTGGTGGCCGGAGCGGACGATCTCGTCGTGCGACGCCTCAGAGAGGGCGGCGACCTGCTCGAGCTGGAGCCGGCCCTCGTGTACCTGCAGGTCTCGCTGCTGTCCTAGCCGGCGAGCAGCGCGACCAGCTCGCCCACCTGATTCGAGTCGGCGTCCCAGTTCACCGGGACCCGGTCGCCGCCGAGGTGCAGCATGCCTCCTCGGTAGCCCATCCAGGGCCCGCCCCCGGGCTCGATGCGGAGCTCGCCACGCGACCATGAGCCGATCTCGCCGCGCTTCACCTTGACGACGACATCGATGCTCCCCGTCTCGCCTCCGCCCTCCGACCACGCGCTCAGGCCGAGCGCGATCACGCGCTTGTCGGTCACCGCGAGGCAGAACTCACGCGGAAGCTCCTTGCGCCGGCGCGCCTTCGCGAGCTCGACGAGCGCCCAGCCGGTCATCATCGATGTGAGCGATATCGGCTTGCCCTGCGAGATCAGGCCGCCGGCGACGATCTCCTCGTCGAACCATCCGCTCGCGTTCAGGCGCCGCTTGAACGACTCCGGCTCGGCGAGCGGGACGCGCAGCTGATCGGGATTCCTCTCGTCGAACCGGCTGCCCCGATCGGGGCCGAAATCCGGCATGAACAGGTCGATCGCGACCTGGCTGACTTCCTCAATCACGGGACTCCTCCTTGTCGTTGACGCACAGGAGACGTTCGTCGCTCGGCCGGCCCGCCGACAAGGGGTGAAACCGACGACGGGGCGTCGGTTTGCCGCCTAACGCGAGGCCGGCCCGGCGGGCGCGCCGCCAAGCGGCGAACGACGGGCATTGAGGGGGTGGGTCCGAAGCAATCTGACCGCGTATTACGCGGTCAAGTGACCGAACACCCGTTCACCGCCGTCGTTCGCCGGACAGGCGCGGCGCCGAGCGCGGCCCCAGCCCCCGCAGCAGGCGCGCCGCCACCCCGCGCAGCGTCTCGTTCCCGTACTCGTGGCTCGGGCTCGAGGTGATCAGAATCGCCACCGACAGCCGGCGGCGGCCGCGGCGCAGCAGAGCCACCTGGTGGTCGGCCCAGCCGCTGCCTGATCCCCAGCCGCCCTTGAAGTAGAGCGCCCAGCCGCGCGGCCGCACCCTGGCAATCCCCCAGCGCTGCGACGGCACGATCGAGCGGAGCAGGCGCATGCCGTAGCGGCGGTGGCGCCTCGGCAGGCGGCGCTCGATGTGGAGGAAGAAGCGCGTGCCGAGGGCACGACCCGATGGACCCCGATTCCTCGAAGCCCGCCGTTCGTCCTCACGCCGTATGAGACGTCGCCGCCCCGTGTCGCCGCGTACTTCACCGCTTCCCGTATGTGGGGGCGCCACGGCCGGAGCTCCGCTGTCGCGACCGGCGGCGCAACCCCGAGGAGCGCCGCGGCGAGCAACGCCGCATTAATTCGATACGCGGGTGTTGCATTATTCTGCGCGATGTGTTTCAATAGCGATACGCAACTGTTCCGTATCGTTATTCGAAGAGGAGAGCACATGTCACCCACAGCCCAGAAGATCCATGACCGCCGCTGGTGGACGCTGCTCGTCGTGTCCGTCGCGTTGCTCGTCATCTCGCTCGACAACACGATCCTCAACGTCGCTCTACCCACCATCGAGCGCGATCTCGACGCGGGCAGCGGCCAGCTCCAGTGGATCGTCGACTCCTACACGCTCGTCTTCGCCGGCCTCCTGCTCACCATGGGTGCGCTCGGCGATCGCTTCAGCCGTCGCGGCGCACTCGTGGCCGGGCTCGCGATCTTCGGCACCGCGTCGCTCGCGTCCGCCTTCGCCGAGTCGGCCAACATGCTGATCGCGACCAGGGCCCTGATGGGAATCGGCGGCGCGCTGATCATGCCGACGACCCTGTCGATCATCACGAACGTCTTCCCTGCCGGAGAGCGGGCGAAGGCGATCGGCATCTGGGCGGCAGTGGCCGGCATCGGCGTGGGCCTCGGCCCCGCGAGCGGCGGCTGGCTGCTCGAGCAGTTCGACTGGACGGCCGTCTTCCTCATCAACGTGCCGATCGCCGTCGCGGCGCTGCTGGCCATCCCGAAGCTCGTGCCGGACTCGCGTGACCCCGAGCAGTCGCGGCTCGACCCGATGGGCGCGGTGCTCTCGACCGTGGGCCTCGGAATCCTCACGGCCGCGATCATCGAGGCACCCGAGCGCGGCTGGACCGACGCGCTCATCCTCGGCGGCTTCGGCGTGGCCGCCGCGATCCTGGCCGCGTTCGTGGCCTGGGAGCTGCGCACGGCCAGCCCGATGCTCGACGTCCGTCTGTTCCGTGTGCGTCGCTTCAGCGGCGCGAGCATCTCGATCGCGCTGGTCTTCTTCGCCCTGTTCGGCGCGATCTACTTCCTGACCCAGTACCTCCAGGGAGTGCTCGACTACACGCCGTTCGAGGCGGGCGTCCGGATGCTCCCCGTCGCCGGCGGGCTGATCCTGGGCGGTCCGCTGTCCGCCAAGCTCGCGGGCCGGTTCGGGACGCGCGCGGTGGTCGCCACCGGGCTCGGTGTCGTCGCGACCGCGCTGTACATGCTCTCCGGAGCGGATGCGGACAGCGGCTACTCGCTCGTCGCCTGGTCGCTCGTCATGCTCGGCTTCGGAATGGGCGCGACGATGGCTCCGGCCACCGAGTCGATCATGAGCTCCGTCCCGCTGAACCACGCGGGCGTCGGCTCGGCGATGAACGACACGGTCCGGATGGTCGGCGGCACGCTCGGCGTGGCGATCCTCGGAAGCCTCCTGTCGAGCAGTTACGGTGCCGACATGGAGCCCGCGGTCAAGTCGCTCCCCGAGCCGGCTGCCGATGCGGCCTCCGACTCGCTCGGGCACGCCAGCGTGGTGGCCGACCAGGTCGGCGGCGACGCGGGCCGGGTGCTCTCGAACGCCGCCGAGACCGCGTTCACCTCGGCCATGAGCAGCACGCTCACGGTCGCGGCGGCGACGGCCCTGGCCGGTGCGGTCGTGGCCCTCGTGGTCCTGCCCGGGCAGCGGCGCGAGCGCGCCGAGAAGCACGCGTTCGCGATGCAGCCGGAGCCGGCAGCCGCGTGAGCGCCACGAGGCCAGAGAAGCAGGACGACCGGGCCGGCGCCGAGGAGGCGCCGGCCCGCGGTCGTGGCAGGCCGCGCAGCGCGGAGGCCGAGCAGGCGATCCTCAACTCGACGCTGAGAATGCTCGGCACGCAGGGGGTCGCGGGCACGACCATCGAGGGAGTCGCCGCGGACGCGGGTGTCGGCAAGACCACGATCTACCGCCGCTGGCCGACCAAGACCGACCTGATCCTGGCGGCCCTCTCCGACGTCGTCCCCCCGGGCGACCCGCCGGACACCGGCAGCATGGCGGGGGACATGGCGGCCCTTGCGGAGACACAGCGGCGGCGGCTCGCCGGCTCGGGCCTGGCCGGCATCGTCCCGCGCGTGCTGGCCGAGTCGATGAGCGACCCGGAGCTGCACCAGAACTTCGTCGACAGGGTGGTCAACCCGTTCCGGGAATTGCTCCGGTTGTTCATCGAGCGGGGGATCGAGCGCGGCGAGCTGCGGCCGGATCTCGAGGTGGAACCGCTCGTGGACCTCCTGCACTCGATACCGATCTACAAGATCCTCATGTCGCGCGGCGATCCGGCCGCCCTCGCAGGGGTTCCTTCGGCCTACCTGCCGATCCTCGCGCCGGGGATCCTCAATAGCTCTTCGGCAGCCCCAGAGAGTGCTCGGCCACGTAGTTCAGGATCATCTCGCGCGAAACGGGCGCGGTCCGGGTGAGGCGCACGCCCCACCACATGTCGGAGAGGCCGTACTCGAGCGCGAAGCCGTTGCCGCCGTGGGCCTGGATGGCGCGGTCCACGCACCTGATCGCCGCCTCGGCGGCCGCGTACTTCGCCATGTTGCTCGCCTCGCCGGCGCCGGGCACGCCGGCGTCGTAGAGCGCGCAGGCCTTCTGCATCATCAGGCGCGCCAGCTCGAGCTCGATCTTCGCCTCGGCGAGCGGGTGCGAGACACCCTGGTGCGTCCCGATCGGCGCGCCCCAGACGACGCGCTCGTTGGCGTAGGCGGCCGCCTTGTCGAGCGCCCGCCGGCCCGCGCCGCAGGCGATCGCCGCGCCCATGATGCGCTCGGGGTTGAGCCCGTCGAACACCGGGCCGAGGCCGCCGCCCTCGCCGCCGATCAGGCGCTCGTCCTCCAGCTCGACGTCGTCGAAGAAGAGCGTCCACTGCTTGTCGGGGCCGAGGTAGGGCATCGGGATCTCGTCGCGCGTGAAGCCCGGGGTGTCCACGTCCACGATCGCGAGCGACGGCAGCCCGAGCGAGCCGTCCGGCAGGCGGCTGCGAGCGACGACCAGCACCGCGTCCGCGTGCTCCACGCCCGAGATGTAGGTCTTCTGGCCGCGCAGCACGAGACGGTCGCCCTTGCGCTCCACCGAGGTGGCGAGGTTGTGCGAGTTCGTGCCCGCGTCCGGCTCCGTGATCGCGAACGCGATCTTCGTCGTGCCCGCGGCGATGCCGCGCAGCCAGCGCTCCTTCTGCTGGTCGGTGCCGTGCCGGGCCAGGATGTTCCCGACGATGGCCGGCGAGACCACGATCAGGAGAAGCGACTTCCCGGCCGCCGCGATCTCCTCGCCGACGGTCGCGAGGCCGGTCATCCCGAGGCCACCCCCGCCCCACTCCTCCGGCAGGTTCACGCCGAGATAGCCCTTCTCGGCCATCGCGTCCCACAGCTCCGTGGGCGGCTCGCCGGCGGCGTGCTTGCGGCGCGCGTAGTCCTCCGGGAAGCTGTCGCAGATCCCGCGCACGGCCTCGCGGATCTGGCGCTCCTCGTCCGACGGCACGAGCGGCAGGACGGCTTCGGTCGCGATGCTCATGCCGCGGCATGATGCCATCGCCCGGGCGGCGGCCGCGCAATGTTAGGGTGCCCTAACTCATGAACGTACTCGTGACCGGCGGACTTGGGTTCATCGGCGGCCGCCTCAGCGGCGCGCTGCTGGACGCCGGCTTCGCGGTCCGCTGCGTGGACAACCTCTCGGGGAGCTACGCGCCGGAGCGCGGTGTTGCCGCCGCCGCTGCGCTCGCCGCGCGCGGAGCCGAGCTGGCGGTCGGGGAGGCCCGCGCGGCGCATGTCGACGGCGCGGATGCCGTCATCCACCTCGCCGCGCGGCCCGGAGTGCGGACGCGGCGCCCGGTCTCGGAGCTGTGGGCGGCGAACGTGGAGCTCACCGACCGGCTCGCGCGCGCCGCGGCGGCCCGCGGGGCCCGCTTCGTGCTCGTCTCGAGCTCGTCGGTCTACGGCAACGCGCGCCAGCTCCCCACACCGGAGCACGCGCCGCTCGAGCCGCGGGGCAGCTACGCGGAGAGCAAGGTGGCGGCCGAGGCCGCGGTGCTCGGCCACGGCGGCGACGCCGTGATCGTGCGCCCGTTCACGGTCTACGGGCCGGGCCAGCGGCCCGAGATGGCGTTCGCCCGCTGGATCGCCGCGATGACCTCGGGCGAGCCGGTGCCGTGGCACGCCGCGCCCGGCACCGCGCGCGACTTCACCTACGTCGACGACGCCGTGGCGGGCATCGTCGCCGCGCTTCGCCGCGGGCGCTCGGGCGAGGCCTACAACGTGTCCGGGTGGCGATCCACGCGGCTGCGCGACGCGCTCGGCCTGCTGGGGTCGGGCCGCGTCCACGAGCGGCCGCCGTCACCGGCGGAGGCGCTCGTCACCTCGGGCTGCTCCCGGAAGGCCGCGGCCGAGCTCGGCTATGCGCCGCGGGTTGACCTGGCCACCGGCATCGGGCGCCAGCTCGCCGCTAGCCCTTCTTCTTGGCTTCCTTCTTCGCCAAGTCGAGCTCCTGCTGCACCGTCTCGGTCTGGTTCGGAATCTCCAGCCGCTGCTCGAGCACGGGTATCGCCTCGTCCGGCCGCCCCGCGAGCCGGAGCGACTTCCCGAGGTTGAAGAGCGCGTACGCGTAGTTCAGGTCACTCGTCCCGGGCGGGAACGAGTCCACGGCCTGCTGGAGGACCGTGGCCGCCTCTTCGTAGCGGCCCTCGTTCATGAGGATGAAGCCCTCGTCGTTCAGCTCTGCGCCGCGCGCCGGGTCGTAGGAGCCGTCCGTGTCCTCCTCGGGCTGGGCCGGTGCGGCCGCCGGCGCCTCGGACTTCGGCTCCTCCTTCTTCTTGGCCCTGTCCTGCTTCTTCGGCGTGTCGCCGGCCTCGGCGGGGGCGCGGTCCGCCCTCGGCGAGGAGCCGCCGTCGTCGTCACCGCCGGACAGGACGGCGCCGACGACCGTGGCGGCCGCGAGCGCGATGAAGATGAGCGCGAGCACGACGGCGGTGACGTTCGGGCGGCGGCCGCCGGACGCGCGCGAGCGCCGGGCGGGCGGCGACGGAGGCGGCGCGGCCGTGGATGCGGGCGCATGCGAGGGGGTCGGCTCCGGGTCCGCGTGCGGCCGCGGCCCCAGCGGCTCCTGCCGCGGGCGCGGCCGCCTTCCCCGTGCGGCCCAGGAGGCGCGTCTTCTTGGTCTCCTCGGGCTCCTCCCCGAGCGCTTCCGCCAGCTCGCGCGCGAGCTCGCCGGCCGAGCGCGGGCCGGTCGCCGGGCTCGAGCGCCATCCCGCGCTGGAGCACGTGCGCCGCCGACTTCGGCGCCCTCGGCCATGCGTCGCGCAGATCGGGCGGGCCCTCGGTCGCGATCCTGTGCGCGATCTCCATCGGGTTGCGGCCCTCGCGCGGCTTCTTCCCGCTGAGCGACTCGAACGCGATCGCGGCCAGCGCGTAGATGTCCGCCGGCGGCCCCGTCTCGCGACCGTCGAGCTGCTCCGGCGCCATGTACGCCGCGGTGCCGAGCACCGTGCCGCTGCGCGTGATCCGCGTGCCGTCCGAGGCGGTCGCAATGCCGAGGTCGGCGAGCTTCGTCATGCCGTCCTCGCGGATCAGGACGTTTCCGGGCTTGACGTCGCGATGCACCACTCCCTGCGCGTGCGCGTGGTCGAGCGCCTCGCCGAGGTCGAGCACCATCCGCCTGACCTCCTCCGGCCGCATCGGGCCGCGCCGGAGCACACGCGACAGCGGCTCGCCGTCCACGTACTCCATGACGATCAGCACGCCCTCGTCGTCGGTGGCGGTGTCGAACACCGAGACGAGGTTCGGGTGGTTCAGCGATGCGCCGAGCTTCGCCTCGCGGGTGAAGCGCTGCTCGACGTCGGTCGGGCTGTCGGCGTGCAGGCGCTTGACGGCAACCTCGCGGCCGAGACGCTCGTCCTCGCAGAGGAGGACGGAGGCCATGCCGCCGGAGCCGAGGTGCCTGACTACCCGATAACGGCCGTCAAGAAGTGATCCCTGGGTGTGAACCGGCACTTCGCGGGTGTACCCGACCAGACGGGGGGTTAACCGGGGTAGACGAGGCTAAACCCGGTTTTACACACGCTGGATCAGCGTTCCGGTGCCGAGCCCGCCGCCGCAGCACATCGTCACGAGGCCGGTCTCCTTGTCGGAGCGCTCGAGCTCGTGCAGCAGCGTCGTGATCAGGCGTGCGCCGGTCGAGCCGAGCGGATGGCCGAGCGCGATCGCGCCGCCGTTCACGTTCACGCGGTCCATCTCCGGCTCGAGCTCGCGGCGCCACGCGGCGACGACGGACGCGAATGCCTCGTTGATCTCCACGAGGTCGATGTCGTCCATCTTCATCCCGTTGCGCTCCAGGAGCTTCTTCGTCGCCGGGATCGGGCCGGTGAGCATGATCACCGGGTCCACGCCCACGGTCGTCTGGTCCACGATCCGCGCACGCGGGGTGAGCCCGAGCGACTCGGCCTTCTTCCGCTCCATCAGCAGCACCGAGGCGGCACCGTCCGAGATCTGCGAGGAGTTGCCGGCGGTGATCTTGCCGTCCTCCTTGAAGGCCGGCTTCAGCTCCGAGAGCTTCTCGATGCTGGTGTCCGCCCGGATCCCCTGATCGGTGACGAAGGTGTCGCCATTCACGGAGAACGGAACGATCTCGCGCTCGAAGCGGCCCTCCTCGGTGGCCTGATGAGCGTTCTGATGCGACCGCAGCCCGATCTCGTCGAGCTCGGAGCGCGGGATCTCCCACTGGTCGGCGATCATCTCGGCCGAGATCCCCTGCGGCACGAGGTTGTACTTGTCCATCATCTCCGCCGGCCAGGGCGAGCCGACCTCGTCGACCCACTTGAAGCCCACGCCCATCGGGATGTGGCCCATGTGCTCGACGCCCGACCCGATGGCCACGTCGTGCACGCCGGAGGCGATCAGCGCGGCGGCGAAGTTCACGGCCTGCTGGGCCGAGCCGCACTGGCGGTCGACCGTGGTCGCGGGCGTCTCGACGGGCAGCCCGGCCTGGAGCCAGGCGTTGCGGCCGACGTTGAACATCTGCTCGCCGTACTGCTGGACGCAGCCGGTGATGACGTCCTCGACCTCGGACGCGTCGATTCCCGCGCGCTCGATGACCTCGGTGTACGTCTTGCCGAGCAGCTCGTTCGGGTGGGTGTCCTTGTAGTAGCCCTTCTCGGGGTGACCGCGCCCGATCGGCGTCCGTGCTGCCTCGACGATGACTACCTCACGCTCATTGCCGTTTCGCATGTGGTAAGCGTACTCAATTGACTGGCGAGTCAACCAAAGGTGGATAACGGCTTGAATCGGCTTGGTATTGCGGGTAGCGGAGCGATCGCCTGCGGGCTTGCGCGCGCCGCGGGGGACTCCCACGAGGTCATCCTCTGGGCCCGGAGCGAGAGCTCGAAGGACCGCGCGTGCGCGAAGGTGGATGAGTCCGCGACGGTCGTGACGGAGCTCTCGGAGCTCGCCGGCTGCTCGATCGTCGTGGAGGCGATCAGCGAGGACGTGGAGACGAAGCGCAAGCTCTACGGCCTGCTCGCGGACGTGCTCGGCGACGACACCGTGCTCGCCACCACGACCTCCTCGCTGTCCGTCGCGGAGCTCGCCGAGGCGAGCGGCAGGCCGGACCGCTTCGGGGCGCTCCACGTCTTCAACCCGGTGGACAAGATGAAGCTCGTCGAGCTGTCGTTCCCGGACGCGGCGAGCGACGAGACGAAGCAGCGGCTCCATGGGCTCTGCGACGAGCTCGGCAAGACCGCCGTCGAGGTGCCGGACGCCGCCGGCTTCGTCGTCAACAAGCTGCTCTTTCCCTACCTGTTCGACGC
Source organism: uncultured Thermoleophilaceae bacterium (assembly GCA_963786845.1). Lineage (GTDB taxonomy): Bacteria > Actinomycetota > Thermoleophilia > Solirubrobacterales > Thermoleophilaceae > JACVRW01. The sequence continues at coordinate 70,499 of CAWBAP010000012.1, read as the reverse complement.
CGTGCGCCTGCTCGAGCGCGACGGCCTCTCGCCGGAGGCGATCGACACCTGCATGAAGCTCGGCGCCGGCCATCCGATGGGACCGCTTGCGCTGCTCGACTTCGTCGGTCTCGACGTGTCGGCCGCGATCGGCGAGTCGATCGGAACGGAGATCCCCGGCCGCGTGCGCCAGCTGATCGACGAGGGCAAGCTGGGCCGGAAGGCCGGCGCCGGCTTCTACGACTACCCCCCGAAGAGCTAACGGCGCGCGGTCTTCCGCACGCGCCGCTTGGGTGTGGCCGGCTGCACTCCGCCAGTGAGGTCCCAGACCACGTCGGCCTCGCCGATGCCCTGCTTCTCGGCGAGCTCCTCCACGCGCTCCCACGGGAGAGTCGCCTCCGGCAGGTCGTCCCAGCGCGCCAGCTCGAGCGCCTCGAGCGCTGCCGCCAGCGCCGGCCCGCAATCGTTCTGCTCGCACACAAGTGCCCTCAGAGCGTCACGCTGGGAGTCGCTGAGCTTCACGCACCACATTCCGGGGAGACCTCCTCCTCCGAGAAGCACTATCCGCTCGAAGCTAGTCCCGGGGGCGGACGGACAGGGCTCGACTACTGCTCTGAGGCTGGGCGCTCGACATCGCGCGGCGTCGACGCGGCCTGCTCCACCGGGCGCACCGTCGTCGTGTCGTCCGGCGGGGCGGTCTCCCCGCGGGCGTGGTGGTCGCGAATGCGCACAGCCTCCACGCGGTTCTCGCGCACCGCCTCCACGCGCAGCGAGTAGCCGTTCGCCTGCACCATGTCGCCGCGTTTCGGCAGGCGGCCGAGCTCGCCGAAGACGAAGCCGCCGACCGAGTTGTAGGCGTCCGAATCGACCGGCAGGTCCAGCCCGTAGTCGGCGAGGTCCGTGATCGGCACATGGCCGCGCACCCACCAGTCGCCGTTCGCCAGCCGGCGCACGCCCGCGACGGCGGGATCGGTCTCGTCGGCGATCTCGCCCACGACCTCCTCGATGATGTCCTCGACCGTGACGATGCCGGCCGTCCGGCCGTACTCGTCCACCACCACGGCCATCGACGCGCGCTCGCGCTGGAGGTCGGCCAGCAGGTCGTCGAGCGGCTTCGTCTCGGGGACGATCAGCGCGTCCTTGACGCTGCTCTCGATCGACGCCTCCGCACCCACGGTCATGACCTTCCTGGCGAGCGAGTTCACGTGGATGACGCCCTTGATCCGGTCGGTGTTCCCGTCCTCGGTCACGACGAGGCGCGTGTGCCCCGAGTCCACCGCGCGCCGCAGCGCCGCCTCGGCGCCCTCCGAGGCGTCGACCGTCACCACCGCCGGGATCGGCGTCATCACCTGGCGCGCCTGTTGCTCGTGCAGGTGGAAGACACCCGACAGCATCCCCGCCTCGCCCGGGTCGAGCTTCCCGCCGCGCTGGCTGCGCGCGATGATCAGCTTCAGGTCCTCGGACGAGCTCACGTCCTCGAACTCCGCGCGCGGGTCCACGCCCAGCAGCTTCAGGATCCCGTTCGAAGCCGAGTTCAGAAGCCAGATGAGCGGGTTGAAGAGCTGGCGGAACAGCTCGAGCGGACGCGCCACGCGCATCGCCGTCTTCTCGGCGTGGACGATCGAGTAGATCTTTGGGACCTGCTCGCCGAAGGTGATGTGCAGCGCGGTCGTGATCAGGTAGGCGAGCGCGAGCGAGATCGCCAGCGAGAGGTTGTGCGAGATCGCCGTGCCGAACGCGTCCTCGAACAGGCTCGCGATCGCGGGCTCGCCTAGGAAGCCGATGCCGAGCGAGGTCATCGTGATGCCGAGCTGGCACGCCGACAGGTACTCGTCGATGTGCTCGATCTGCTTGACCACGAGCGCGGCGCCGCGCCGTCCCTCGTCGCGAAGGGCCTCGACGCGGCCCTGCGATGCGCGCACGAGCGCGAACTCGGCGGCGACGAACAGTCCGTTCAGGCCGACCAGGACGGCCACGCCGAACAGGAGGAGCAGCTCGGTCATCGCAGACCGGGCTTCATCTGGCTACTTCGAGGAGGATCGTCGTCGCTCATGCGGTGACGCGGGCGAATGTAGCAGTTAGCCCCTCGCCTCAATCCGGCGCGCAAGCTCGAAGTCGTTGTCCGTGAGACCGCCCTCGCTGTGGGTCGTAATCGTCACAGTCACGGTCTTCCACGAGATCTCCAGGTCCGGGTGATGGTTCATCTCCTCGGCCTCGGGAGTGAGCCGGTTCACGAACTCGACCGAGCCCTTGAAGTCGCCGTTGTCGAACTCCTTGACGATCGCGTCGCCCGAGCGCTCCCAGCCCTCCAGGCCGGCCAGCCGCTCGTCGACCTCCGCGTCATTCAGACGTGCCATTCTCGTCTCCGTGCGTATCGCCTCATTGGTTCCATCCGCCACCGAGATGCTGTTCGCACTCGGTCTCGGCGACCGCGTCGCCGCGGTCACGCACGAGTGTGACTACCCGCCCGGCGCCGAACAACTCCCCCACCTCACGCGCAGCGTGATCCCCGAGGGGCTGCCCGCGGCCGAGATCGACGTGGCGGTCCGCGAGCGCACCGGCCGCGGCGAGGCGCTCTACGAGCTCGACGAGGCGACTCTCGAGCAGCTGGACGTGGATCTGATCGTGACCCAGGCCGTGTGCGAGGTGTGCGCGGTGTCGTTCGACGACGTGCGCGCGGTCGCCGAGCGGCTGCCCACGCAGCCGGAGGTGATCTCGCTCGACCCGTCGACCCTGGGCGAGGTGCTCGCCGACGTGCCGCGCCTCGCCGCGGCCGCCGGCGCCGACGAGGCCGGCGAGCGGCTGGCGGACGACGCCGCCGCGCGGATCGAGGCCGTGGAGCGCGCGGTGGACGGCGCTCCGCGCCCGCGCGTGGCCGCGCTCGAGTGGCTCGACCCGCTCTTCGTCGGCGGCCACTGGGTGCCGCAGATGATCGAGCTGGCGGGCGGCGAGGACGTGCTCGGACAGCCGGGGGAGAAGTCGCGCACCGCCGAGTGGGTCGAGCTGGAGGCGGTGGCGCCCGAGGTGATCGTCTCGATGCCGTGCGGCTACTACGCGGAGCAGGCCGCCGCCGAGACGATGGCGCAGCGCGAGCGCCTCGCTCCGCTCCGCGCGCGCGTGTTCGCCGTGGACGCCGCCGCGTACTTCTCACGCCCCGGCCCGCGCCTCGTGGAGGGAATCGAGCTGCTCGGCCACCTGCTGCACCCCGAGCTCGTGCCGGCGCCCCCGTCGCGCCGCTCGATCGACCTAGGCGTACTGAACGATTGAGATAGCCACCGCCGCGACACCGAGGATGGCGCACAGCAGCTCGGGCAGGTAGCCCGGGACGCGGACCCGAGCGGGCAGCTCCTCGAGGGCCAGCGCAGCAAGGGCGCCCCCCGCCAGACCGCCCAGGTGCCCGCCGATCGAGATGTTCGGAATCGCGAACGTGATCAGCAGGTTCAGGCCCAGCCACAGGCCAAGCCCGCTCTCCATGAGGCTCACGCCGCGACTGCGCGAGACGACCACCGCCGCTCCCATCAGCCCGAACACCGCGCCGGATGCGCCTGCGGACTGGTCCGCGGACAGCAGCAGCACGCCCAGCGATCCGCAGAAAAGCGACACGAAGTAGACGACCGCAAAGCGCCGGCGGCCGAGGGCGGGCTCGAGCATCGATCCGAGGATCCAGAGCGCGAGCATGTTCAGGCCGAGATGGAATATGTCGCGGTGCACGAATCCGCTCGTGAGCAGCCGCCAGAAGTCGCCGCCAGCGAGTTGGCCCCGGGAGAGCTCCCATGTGTCCTCGAGCGTCTGGCCCTCGCCGCCGATGCTGCCGCCGTAGAACGACGCGATTCCCACCACGACGTTGATCCCGATCAGGACGTACGTGAGCGTCGGATCGTTCGTGACCGACCGCATCGTCCGGACCTTCGTGCTCTGCCTGGCGCACTCGGGGCAGCGCATCCCGACCGGCGTGGACGTCATGCAGTCCGGGCAGATCGGGCGCTCGCAGTTCGAGCAGCGCACGCCCGTCTCGCGCTTCGGATGGCGGTAGCAGGTCTCCATCGGCGGAGGCCCACCCTAGCTACAGAGGCACGCTCACTATCGGGTCTTCGGAGGGCACCTGCGCGCCCCCGCGAGCCTCGCGCGTGACGTATACGCCGTCCGCGTCGCGGACGTCCGGGAGGTCGACGTCGCCGCGGCCGTCGGGGCCGACCTCGAACGTCCGAGCGGGGACCAGCCGGTCGCCGTGCTGGAGCCACACCTGGTAGACGCGGGACCCGCCGAGCTCGGGCATGTCGTGGAGGCGGAGCGTCGCCTCGTCGTCGGCCACCTGGAGGGTGCCGCCTGCACGCGGCATCGCGTCGGCGACCGTCGCCGTGACCGTGCGCCCGTCCTCGCCCCCGAGCTGCGCGATCCCGAAGCCGGCCACGAGGCCCAGCAGCAGTACGGCGGCGCACGGCGAGCAGCCGCGTCGGCCGGGCGCGCCCGACGCGCCGGGGAAGCGTGGCCACCTTCGTGTCCCGCTCGACCTCCGCCATCAGCCTCGCCTTCAGCCCCGGCGGCGGCTCGAGCTGCTCCACCGACCCCGGCAGCGCGTCCGCGGCCGGCCGCAGGTGCTCGACCTCCTCCTGACACTCGCGGGCATCCGGCCAGATGGCGCTCGAACGCCTTGCGGTCGAGGTCGTTCAGCGCACCGAGCAGGTACGCGGCGATGTCCTCCTGATAGCGCGCGTGATCACTCATGCGACCCCCTCCACGAGCTGGCGCCTCATCTTGTCGAGGCCGAGCCGCATGCGGCCCTTCACCGTCCCGACCGGCTCGTCCAGCAGCTCGGCGATCTGACTCTGCGTGTAGCCGGCGAAGTAAGCCAGCTCGAGCGCCCGCCGCTGCTCGGCCGGCAGCGTCTCCAGGGCACCTCTCACGTTGCGCGCCTCCTCCCGCCTGGCGACCTCGACGTCGGTCCGCTCACCGGTCTCGTGACGCTCCTCGACGATGTCGAGCGTCTCGCGGCGCCGGTCGTGGACCGCGCTGCGCCGGATCCCGTCGATCGCGCGGTTGTGCACGATCCCGAGGATCCAGGTTCGGACGCTGCCGCGCGTCTGGTCGTAGCGCAGCCTGCTGCGCCAGATCGACAGGAGCGCCTCCTGCACGACGTCCTCGGCGGCACCCTGCCTGCCGACGATCCGGTACGCGAGCGAGTACGCCGCGCCGCCATGGCGGTCGTAGAGCAGCTCGAAGGCGCGCGGGTCGCCCCGCTGCACGAGCTGCATGACCTCCTCGTCGGCCAGATTACGAATATCGCTCGCCACCTCGGGAATTCACTACGCGCGAGTGCCCGTTCCGGATGATCCGCGAACGCGCCAAGTGCGAACACATGGAAGAAAATCGAATTCGTCGACAGGAGGTTCCTCATGGGAGAGCGCTCTCCCGCTCAGGTTTTTGCATTGGTGATCGGTCTGACCCTGGTGGCGGCCGGGGTCCTCGGCTTCTTCTACAACGCAAGCTTCGGCACCGGTGACGGCACGGAACGAGATGCCGTCCTCGGGATCCTCGACGTGAACGCCTGGCACAACCTGGTCCATCTCGCCAGCGGCGTGATCGGGCTGGCCGTGGCCGGCTCGTACCGCGGGGCGCGCACCTTCGCATTCGCGTTCGGCGCTGTCTACCTCGTGGTGACGGCGCTGGGCTTCATCGCGGGCGACGGCGACGAGATCCTCAACATCATCCCGATCAACACCGAGGACAACATCCTGCACGCGCTGTTCACGATCGCGGGCTTCGGCGCGGGGCTTGCGACGCCGGCGCGGGATCATCTGCACGCGACGGGCGCGCGCGCCAGGACCGTCGAGCCCTAGCCGCGAAGGCGCTTCTCGATGTCGTCCGCCACGCCGCGGAGCGACTTCTCGAACGCCTGCAGGCCGGTGGCCTGACGCTTCTTCTGCTGCTGGCGGGCTCGCACCAGGACGAGCCCGCCGGCGGCGACGCTGCCGACGACGACCGCGGCGGCCGGGCGCGCCCAGTTGCGCGGGTCGCGCATGGCCGAGAGCTCCCAGTCGGCGAGCTCCGTCGCGGCCGCCTCGGTCAGGTCGGAGAGGCCTCGCTCCAGCCGGTCGCTGAGCTGCTCGGGCGGATCCACCGGCACGAGCGCCGAGCGGAGGAGCTGCTCTACGCGGTCACTCATAGCCCTCCCTCTCGAGGCTCTCCTCCAGCTGCTTGATGGCTCTGTGGATCAGCACCTTGGTGGCTCCCTCGGAGCGGCCGAGGGCGCGCGCGATCTCGCGGTTGTCCATACCCAGCGCGAAACGCATGATGAGCGCCTCGCGGCGGTCCTCCGGGAGCTTCGACACTCCCTCGAGAACCTCCTTCACCTCCTCGCGCTCCTCCACGAGCTCCTCGGTTCCGTGCGGCTCGTGGAGCACGCTCGCGTCCTCGAGCTGGGTCATCGGCCGGCGCGAGCGGTCGCGGTAGAAGTTCGCAGCCAGGTTGTGGGCGATGCGAATCAGCCAGGGCCGGAGCGGCCTGCCGTCGGACTCGCGCTGAGCCCGGTCGAAGTGACGGTAGGCCTGGAGGAAGGTCTGCTCGGTGAGGTCCTCGGCGTCGTGGTGGTTGCCCACCCTGTAGTACGCGTACGAGTAGACGTCCCGCAGGTGTGCCCGGTACAGCTCGGTGAAGTCGCGATCGAGTCGCTCCTTGTCGGCCGTTACCTCCACTCGTCACGGAGCCTACTCCCGGCCTCAGGCCGCGTGGGTGCGGTGGCGAGCGGGGCTTGTGGCTCGAACGCTCTCGAGCCACTGCTCCGGCGATGTGTCCCCGTCGAGCACGCGGCGGAGCCCGATCGTGACCGGCGCGTCGATGCCCTCGCGCTCCAACGCATCGGCGAGCAGCGGCACCGTCGCGAGCGACTCGGCGGTCTGGTCCATCGACGCCTGGACCTGCCCGGCGGGCACGCCGGCGCCCACCAGCTCGCCGGCGCGGCGGTTGCGGCTGCCCTCGGCGAGCGCGGTGGCCACGAGGTCGCCGGTGCCCGCGAGCCCGGCGAACGTCTCGCTGCGCGCGCCGCTTGCCAGCGCCAGCTCGTGGATCTCGGAGAAGACGAGGCCGGCGGCGGCGCCCGCCAGGTTCGCGCCGCGCGGAGCGGCGGCAGCCGTGGCGAGGGCCGCGGCGTTCTTCGCGCAGGCGGCCAGCTCGGCGCCGGTCACGTCGTCGGTTGCCTCGACGGTCAGGCCGCCCGCCTCGAGCAGGTCGTGCAGCTGGCGGCGGAGGTCAGCGTCGTGCGTAGCGACCACCACTGACGCCCCGAGCTCGATGGCCTCACGCGCGTGCGCGGGGCCGGCGAGGCTCGCCACCGCCCGCGCCCTCACGCGCTCGGCGACGAAGGCGGCGGGTGTGGTGCCGAGCGGCGGCACGAGCCCCTTAGAGGCGACCAGCACGGCGGAGCGGTCGCCCATGCTCGCGCCGATCTCGCCCACCGCAGCCGGCAGGCTCGCGCAGGGCACGGCGAGCACGACGAGGTCGACGCCGGCGAACTCGATCTCGGGCACGGTCTTGACGTCGATCGACTTGTGGAGCTCGAGGCCGGGCAGGTAGCGCGTGTTCTCGCGGCTGGCGCGGAGCCCCTCCGCCTGCGCCGCGGTCCGGCAGCCGAGCTGGACCTCGACGCCCGCGCGCGAGAGCACCGCCGCGGCGGCCGTGCCCATCGAGCCCGCGCCGACGACGGCGGCGGTGCGCAGCGGCGGCAGGCCGCCGAGCCACTCCCACTGGAGCCCGACGCACGGCCAGATGCGCTCGGTGACCTCGCCCGCGAGGAACGGCGACGGCTGGTCCACGCGCGGGAAGGTGAGCGCGGGCCCGCAGCGGATGTGGACCTTGGCCGGCCTGATCCGCCAGCCATCGCGGGCGCGTTCCGAGTTCGTCACGGCGATCGGGACGACCGGCATGCCGCTCTGGAGGGCCAGGCGCCCGACTCCGCGCTTCGGCCGCGCCAGCGACCCCGTGCGGATCCGGGTGCCCTCGGGGAAGATCACGACCGCCTGCCCGCGCTCGAGCAGCGCGAGCGCGGTGTCCATCGACTCCTCGTCGGAGGCGCCGCGGCGGATCGGGAACGCGCCGAGGCAGTTGAGGAACCACCCGAGCAGCGGGTTCTTGAACAGCTCGCGCTTCGCGACGAAGTAGATCGGCCTGCCGATGCAGGCGCCGATCGCGAACGGGTCGAGGAAGCTGCGGTGGTTCGACGCGAGGATCACGCCGCCCTCCGGCACGTGCTCGGTGCCGAGCCTGCGGAGACGGAAGTAGACGAGGATCCCCGCCTTCAGGATCCAGCGGATCGGCCAGTAGACGATCGGATTCACGCCCCGGCGGCGCGTGCGGGCGTGGTACAGCTCCAGGGGGCGCGGGGCCATTGCGAAGACCTACCCGGGTCGGCCGATCTCGTTACGCGCGCGGGCGTCATCGCGTTAGGCTCCTACCGATGGAGCTGCGGAGACCACTGAACGGGGCCCTCGCCGGGGCCGGCGCCGCGGCGGCCTGGGCCGCCCAGCAGCCGCTCGACAAGCGTGTGTTCGGCACGCGCTACGACGACGTCGAGCTGCTCGGCAAGCTTGTCACGCGCGGGCCCGCGTGGCCCGCGGCCGGGCTGGGGCTGCACATCGCGAACGGCGCGATGTTCGGCGCGGTCTACGCGCTCGCGCGCCCGCTCGTGCCGGGCCCGCCCGTGGTGGCCGGCGTCGCGGCCGCGATGGCGGAGCACTTCGGCTTCTGGCCGCTCGGCGTGCTGATCGACCGCCACCACCCGGCCCGCAACGAGCTGGAGCCGCTGAGCGGAAACCGGCGCGCGTTCGCGCAGGCCGCCTGGCGCCACCTCGTCTTCGGAATCGTCCTGGCCGAGCTGGAGCGCCGCCTCAACGACGAGACCGAGTTCGAGCCGCTGGAGGGCGTGCCGGTGTCGTCGAACGGCCACGGCAACATCGAGCACGCGGCCGTCGGCGCAGAGTCCTAGAGCCCGCCGCCGGAATCGAACCGGCAACCTCTTCATTACAAGTGAAGTGCTCTGCCAATTGAGCTAGGCGGGCAGTTCGTAGTCCGCCGCCAGCATAGACCCGCGAAGGAGACCAGCCATGTCACTCGCCCGCGTCCACAACTTCGCCATCTCGCTCGACGGGTTCGGCACCGGCGAGCCTCAGAGCCTCGACGCACCGTTCGGCCACGCCGGCGAAAGGCTGCACGAATGGATGTTCGCCACGCGGTTCTGGAAGCCCGGCGGTAGCGGCGGCGTCGACGACGTCTTCGCCCAGCAGCACGGTCCGGGGATCGGCGCCGAGATCATGGGTGCCAATAAGTACGGCCCGCCCGGATGGCACGAGGATCCGGAGTGGAAGGGCTGGTGGGGTCCCAACCCGCCGTTCCACACACCGACCTTCGTCCTCACCCATCACACGCGCCCGTCGATCGAGATGGAGGGCGGCACGACGTTCCACTTCGTCGACGCTTCGCCCGCCGAGGCGCTCGAGACAGCCCGCGAGGCCGCGGACGGCCAGGACGTACGCCTCGGCGGAGGTGCCACCATGATCCGCGACTTCCTCGCGGCCGGGCTCGTCGACCACATGCACACGGTGGTGGTCCCGATCCTGCTCGGGCGAGGCGTACGCCTCTGGGACGGAATGGAGGGCCTCGAGAAGGACTACGAGATCGAGGCCATCTCCTCGCCCAGCGGAGTCACCCATTTGACATTCACCCGTGCGGGCGTCTGAACGACGCGGGCCCCGCAGTGCGGGGCCCGGTGGTCGTTCAGTCTTGCGGTGGTGCGGTTAGACGGTGTTGCGCCGGCCGCTCCAGCGGCTGCCGAATCCGAAGCCGCCGCTCGGTATGCCGGCGATCAGCACGAGAACCGCGCCGATGATGGCCACGATGGCCGAGCTGGTGAGCGCCATGAGAATCAGGTACACGAGGGCTGCCACCAGCACCGTAAGCAGGATTCCAATCATCTCTCTTCCTCCTTTAGGTACACGCGCCCGCACTGGGCGCTCGGCATGAATACCCGCTCAACCGCGAGAAAAACGGTTTAGAAACTCAGTTGCGGACGAAGACCGGAGTACCGAGCGGTACCCGGCGCATCAGGACCTCGAGGTCCGCATCGGCGGCACGCAGGCAGCCCGCGGATGCGGCCGCACCGATCGTGCCTGGCGAGTTCGTACCGTGGATGGCAAGGCGGTCGCCGCCCTGCCAGCCCGCCGGCAGCTTCGGCTGGTGGCCGTTCAGCGCGAGCACGCAGCAGCCGTAGTACGGGCCGTAGCTCGTGCCCCGCAGCTTGTCGGTCACGGCGAAGCGACCGGTCGGCGTCTCCGAGCCGGGCCGGCCGACGGCCACGGTGATGCGGCGGACGCTGCGGCCCTCCCTGCGCAGCTCGAGCCAGCGCCCGGAGAGGTCTGCGTGGAGCGAGTAGGCCGTGCGCCGGAAGTCGAGCCCGCGGTTGCCCTGGTGGACCCACGCCAGCTTCCCGTTCGGAAGCTCCGGGGTGACCACGCCGAGCCAGGCGCCGCGCCGAGCGGCCACGCTCAGCGCGCGGCGGCCGCCGAACTCGGTGCGCGCCCTCGCGCGGGCGACCACCCGGCCGTTCGGGCGGTCGCGGAGCGGCACCGGGCGCCGCACGATCGCGATGTCGGGGCGCGGCCTGGGCTTCGCCTTCGGCTCGGGAGCCTGGGGCGTCGGGGGCGGAGGCGCCGGCAGCGGCTGGGCGGGAACGACGGTCTGGGGGTCGCGCTCACGCACCGATGCCGCTGACAGAGCGGAGTAGCTCATCACGAACAGCGCGGCGAGCGCCGCGAGGAGCAGGATCGGAAGGCTGGACCGGAAGTCCACGCCTTCGCATCGACCCGCCCTCGCTCGCTACCGGGCTTTGCGCCGCCCGGATGGACGTTTGTCCTACAGAAGCACCTCGCGCGAGCTGAGATGCGCGCCGACCTTGCGCTTCACGCGCTGGAGCGCGTTGTCGACGGTCTTCGTGTCGCATTCGAGGCGCTCCGCGATCGCCTCGTAGCTGTGGCCGTCGAGGTAGAGCGACAGCACCGAGGCCTCGAGCTCGGACAGCACGCTCGACAGGCATGCGACCAGGCTGTGCAGCTCCTCCGAGGAGATCACCTGGTTCACGGGATCGTGCGCGGTCGGACCCGGAAGCAGCTCGTCGAGCGTCGGATCGCCGTCGCCGCCGCCCGCCGCGGGCGTCTGCGAGAACGAGACGTACTCGTTCAGCGGGGTGTGCTTGTTGCGGGTCGAGGTCTTCACCGCGGTGATGATCTGCCTGGTTATGCAGAGCTCGGCGAAGTTCCGGAAACTCGACTCGCGGTCCCAGCGATAGTCGCGAACGGCCTTGTAGAGGCCGACGAGGCCCTCCTGGATCAGGTCGTCGGCGTCTCCCCCGATCAGGAAGTAGGACGACGCCTTGAGCCGCACAAAGCCGTAATAGCGCTTGACGATGCGGTCGTAGGCGTCCTTCTTGCCCTGCTTCGCCAGCGCAATCAGATAGTGATCATCAAGCTCAACCTGAGTGTGAGACTTGAAGGCGCCGGGGCGGAACGTGGAAGATGCTGCCATCGAAGGCTCCTTGGCCTCGGTGACGCACTACCTCCCCTGGCGTCAGGTTTCTCTGAAGGCGGGCCGGCGAATGCCTAAAGCTCGACTTCAGCCTGATCAACGACCGTGATTATGCTCTGTTATGGAGCCCTGTCAAGGGTTTCCCCTCGAAAATGCAAGATTCCGTACACGAGGGCCGACGCGGCGGTCGCCACATTGAGCGATCCGACCTTGCCACGGTTGGGGAGCGCGACCAGCTCGTCACAGGTCTCGGCGACCCGCGGGCGCAGGCCCCTGCCCTCGCTTCCGAGCACCAGCACGACCCTCCCGCTGTAGTCCGGGCGGTGGTAGCGGACCGGCGCGTCGGCGGCCGCCCCGTAGATCCAGACGCTCTCGCGCTTCTTCGCGGCGCGGAGCCAGTCGGCGATGTTCCGGACGCGCGCGACCGCCAGGTGCTCGACGGCGCCGGCCGAGGCGCGGCAGACGGCGGGCGTGACCTCGGCCGCCCGCCGCTCCGGCAGCACGATCCCGCTGCAGCCCGCGCTCTCCGCCACGCGCGCGATCGCCCCCAGGTTCTGGGGGTCCTGGATCTCGTCGAGGGCGAGCACGAGGGCGTCGCCGGGGTCGAGCAGCGAGTCGGCGTCCACGTACTCGTACGGGCCCGCCTCGGCGCACAGCCCCTGGTGGTCCGGCGAGCCGCAGCGCTCCTCGATCTCCCACGCCTCCGCGATCACCGTCTCCGTGTCGCCGAGCCAGACCTCGTTCGCGGCCTGCTCGGTGGCGAAGACGCGCTGGACGCGGCGCTTGCCGCGAAGCGCCTCGCGCACGGCGTTGCGGCCGTAGACGATCACGACCTGCGCACCAGGCGTGCGCCCTCCGGGGTGTCGCGGATCTCCCAGCCGGACGCGGCCAGCTCGTCGCGGATCTTGTCGGCGCGCTCGAAGTCGCGGTCCGCGCGGGCCTCGTCGCGCTCGGCTGCGAGCCGCTGAAGCTCCGGGGCGCCTCGTCCTCCGTCTCCAACAGGGACTCCAGCCCGAGCGCGTGGAGCAGCTCGCCTACGCGACCCCTGCCGACGGCCTCGCCCGCGTCCATCCTGCGGTTCGCCTCGGCCGCCCACTCGAAGAGGACGGCTCTCGCCTGCGGCGTGTTGAAGTCGTCGGCCAGGGCGTCGAAGAACGGGTCGACGAACTGGTCGAGGCCCGGCGCGGCGGGGTCGAGCCGCCGCACGACCTCCTTCACGCGGGCAACCGCCCTGCCGGCGTCCTCCAGCGCCTCCTCCGTGTAGGCCACCGGCTTCCGGTAGTGCGCGCCGACCGTCCACATGACGAACGCGTCGCGCCCGAACTCGTCGAGCGCGCCGTGGAGGAGGCGGATGTTGCCGACCGACTTCGCCATCTTCTCCTCGCCCATCTGGACCATGCCGTTGTGCATCCACACGCGGCTCAGCGGCTTGCCGCGCGCCGCCTCCGTCTGGGCGATCTCGTTCTCGTGATGCGGGAAGACGAGGTCGGAGCCGCCGCCGTGCACCTCGAAGGGAACGCCGAGCACGTCCTCGGCCATCGCCGAGCACTCGATGTGCCAGCCCGGGCGGCCGTCGCCCCAGGGCGACTCCCACCAGGTGTCCTCGCCCTCCTTGCGGGCCTTCCAGAGGGCGAAGTCCTGGGGCGCCTCCTTCACCTCGGCGGCGTCGTCGCCCTCGCCCTGCTGCATCTCCTCGAGCGGGCGGTTCGAGAGCTTCCCGTAGCCGTCGAAGGAGGCGACCCGGAAGTACACGTCGCCGCCGCACTCGTAGGCGTGCTCCGAGTCGACGAGGTCCTGGATCAGAGCGACGATCGCCGCGATCGCCTCGGTGGCCTTCGGCTCCTCGTCGGGGCGGCCGAGGCCGAGCCGGTCCGTGTCCTCGACGTAGGCGGCCGTCATCTCGCTCGCGAGCTGCTCGCTCGGCACGCCGCGCTCGCGGGCGGCGTCGTAGATCTTGTCGTTCACGTCGGTGACGTTGACGACGAGCGGGGCGTCGTAGCCCTCGTGTTCCAGAAAGCGCTTGAGGAGCGAGAAGACGACGAACGGCCGCGCGTTTCCAACGTGCAGCCGGCCGTAGACGGTGGGCCCGCAGGCGTAGATGCCGACCCGCCCGCCGTCGCTCGGCTCGACCGGGACGACCTCGCCGCTCAGCGTGTCGTGGATGTGCAGCCGGCGCACGCGCGGGAGGCTACTCAGGAGACAGGCGGCCTACGGTCCGTCCAGCGAAGCTCCGCCTCGAGCTGCGCGGCGAGGCCGAGGAGGGTGGCCTCCTCGCCATGCCGGCCCACGAGCTGCATTCCGATCGGGAGCCCGTCCTCGCTCATTCCGGCGGGCACCGACACGGACGGCTGCCCGGTCACGTTCCACTCGACCGCGAAGGGATAGACCTGGGCGAGGCCGAGGAAGGTCCGGACCGCCCCCAGGCCCTCCCACTCTCCCGCGCGGACGGGCGGCCTCGCACTGACCGGTGTGAGCAGCACGTCGTGGCGATCGAAGAACGGCCCCAGTCGCCCGGTGTCGTCCTCGCGCCGCGCCCACTCGAGCACCGCCCGCGGGATCGCGTCGCCCATCCGGGCGAAGCCCTTGGTGCGCCGCTGAAGGCGCTCGGGGCGCTCCACGTGCTCGTTCACGTCCTGCGCGACGCCGGCCAGATAGCGGGTTGGACCCGGGCTCACGAGCGGGAAGGGCGGGTCGCCCTTCTGCACGTCGTGGCCGAGCGACCGCAGCCGGCCGGCGGTCTGCTCCGCCACGCGCTTCACGTCGTCGTGGACGCGCGTCGGCAGCACCGGCTTCGTCGAGACGGCTATGCGAAGCCGTTCCGGCCGGTGGGAGAACGAGTCGCGAAGCTCGTCGTCGGCCGCGCCGACGGACATGAGCAGGGCCACGTCGCGGACGCTCCGCGCCTCGAAGCCCGCGACGCTCATGCCGTACCAGTGCTCCTTGAGCGGCGCGAGCGGGATGCGGTCGCGGGTCGGCTTGAGGCCGACGAGGCCGCAGTTGGAGGCGGGGATCCGGATCGAGCCCGCACCATCGGAGGCGGTGCCCGCCGCGCACAGGCCGGCCGCCACGGCCGCGGCGCTGCCGCCGCTGGAGCCGCCGGCGCTGCGGTCCGTGTTCCACGGGTTGCGCGTGATGCCGAAGGCGGGCCCCTCGGTGTCGCCGATGATCGCGAGCTCGGGCGTGTTCGTCTTGCCGATGACGACCGCGCCCGCGGCGCGCAGCCTGCGGACGAGCTCGCTGTCCTGAGCGGCCGGCTTCGTGAACGCGTCGGTGCCCCAGCGCGTGACCTCCCCGGTCACGTCCTCCACGTCCTTCACGGCCATCGGAACGCCGAGCAGCGGCCGATCGTCGCCCGCCCCCCGGCGCCCATCGGCCTGCTGGGCGTCCACGAGCGCCCGCTCCGCCATGACAGTGCGGAAGGCGTTCAGCTGCGGATCGAGCCGCTCGATGCGCTCGAGATACAGCTCGACGAGCTCGCGCGACGACACCTCGCCATCGCGGACGAGCTCCGCCTGGCGAGCGACTCCGGCAAAGGCCAGTTCATCCCGCTCCATGGCGTGGGAAGCTACTTCAGCCGCCAGCTGATCGAGATCGAGAGCGTGCCCTTGGCGCCCTCGCCGCCGCCGAGGGCCTGGTACTGGACCCCTGCGGAGTAGGTGGGCGCCTTTCCGGCGTCCGTCCTCGGGGGTAGGTCGAAGCCGAGAATCGGAGCGAAGATGCGGCAGGTCTCGATCACCTCGCCGTTCGCCCCGCGCGGAGCGGGGCACCCGTCGCCGTTGTGGAGGTCGGTGACCCGCCGGTCTCGATCGAAGCTGTCGAGATCGCGCCTCCATGCAATGACCGTGCCGCCCTCGAGCACGTCGAGAGTGATGCGGATTTCGTCGTCCCCGTTGTTGCAGCCGCCGCTGTCGAAGCCCTTGCGCCGGTAGTAGTAATGGTTCGGAATCGGGGTCCGGAACCACACGAGTCGCGCCTGGCCGATCGTGGGCACGGTGATCTCGCGCTCGGGCGACACGTAGCTGCCGGGCATGCACGGCGGACCCTTCCCGCAGCGGACCTTCGTGTCTCCCCCGCCGCCCGCACACGCGTCGTCGCCGGCGCCGCCCGACAGTATGTCCTTTTTGCCGGCCGCCGAGCAGCTCGTCCACGCCGCCTTCGCCCAGGAGGATGTCGCGGCCCTCGCCGCCAATGAGCGTGTCACCGCCGGCGCCTCCCTGGAGTGTGTCGTTGCCGCCGCCCCCCACGATCGTGTCGTTTCCGGGGCCGCCCTTGACCGTGTCCGCCCCACCGCCCGCCTTGATCACGTCGACGCCGCCCCCGCCCGTGATCGCGTCCTTGCCGGCGCCTCCGCAGATCACGTCCGAGCCGCCGGTGCCCTTCACGTTCCCACTCCCGTTGATCGTGCAGTTCGTGACCGTGATCAGCGTCTGAACCAGGCCCAGCTTCGCCTCGATCGCCTGGTCCAGCCTGGCGATCACGCCCTTCGCCGTGGGGTCGATCCGGGCATACGCAACCGCGATCTGGACCTGCTCCAACGGAAGAAAGACTGTCACGAACTTCAGGCCGAACACCTTCGGCAGCTCGCCGAGCACCCTGCCCTTCTGCTTGATGACGGCCTGGATCTCCTCGACGAGGCCGTCCTTGAAGAAGTTC
The DNA here is from genome assembly GCA_963786845.1 of uncultured Thermoleophilaceae bacterium. Taxonomy (GTDB): domain Bacteria; phylum Actinomycetota; class Thermoleophilia; order Solirubrobacterales; family Thermoleophilaceae; genus JACVRW01. Next base: position 54,299 of record CAWBAP010000012.1, on the reverse strand, counting down.
GGGTCGACGACCTCTCTCCTAACCCGGCGCATCAGCCCGCGCAGCTCCTCGGCCTCGAGGACCGCCTTGCTTCTGTGGCCCGGCCGGTCCGCCCTGCGAAGAACCTCCTCGAGCTCCTTAGCGTGCTTCTGCGCCTCGTCGAATCTGTCCGTGCGCGCCGCCACGTCGTTGACGTTGGCGATGGTGTCGTTCAGGAAGAGGTCGACGTTCGCGGCCACCCGCTGGACCTCGTCTGCGTTGTGAACCTTTGGGTTGTTCCCGATTGGGGGAAACGTTGCCGCCACGGCCCGGATCTCGGCGTTCACCTTTTGCACGAGCCCCTCGAGCGGCGTGTCGAGGTTGTGGTTCGCGACGCCGTTACGGATGCGGTTGAGCGTGTCGTCGAGCGCCTTCAGGCGCTGGTAGGTCTCCTTGGGGACGTTCGCCTCCGCGGCTGCGACGGGCCCGAGAGCCAGCGCAAGCGCGAGCACGACCGACAGCCGCGTCAGACCGGCGAGAGACCAGCGGGCCAGCGCGAGCCTCATGAAGCCGAACGTACCACAGGTTTTCAGCGCTCGTGGTGCATCAGCGTGGCTATCGCGAGCGCCGCCATGCCCTCGCCGCGGCCCACGAAGCCCATCTTCTCCCCGGTCGTGAACTTCACGTTCACCGCCTTCGCGTCAAGACCGGCCGCCTCGGCCAGGCGGGTTCGCATCCGGTCGCGGAAGGGCGACAGCTTGGGTGCTTCGCAGGCGAGCGTTGCGTCGATGTTCGTCGCCGTGTGGCCGGCCTCGCGCAGCGTCTCGCGCACTGCGCGCAGCAGCTCGATCGAGTCGGCGTCGCGCCAGCGCTCGTCGGTGTCGGGGAAGTGCTGGCCGATGTCGCCCAGCCCGGCCGCGCCAAGCAGGGCGTCGATCACCGCGTGGGTCAGCACGTCGGCGTCGCTGTGGCCGGCGAGGCCCGCCTCGGCTCCCTCGATCTCCACGCCGCCCAGGATCAGGGGGCGGCCGGCCTCCAGGCGGTGGGTGTCGAAGCCGATGCCGACGCGCGCGTGGCGCTCATCCGATCGGTTCCAGCCGCCGGGAGCGCCCCTCGAAGACGGCCAGCTCCCTGACTCCGAGGCCGTCCAGCCACTCCACCGCCCGCTCGTACTCGTGGCCGAGCTGCTCCGGCGTGTGCGCGTCGCTCGACAGCGCGACCGGGCGGCCGGCCTCCAGGCACATCTCCAGGAACGGAGCCGCGGGGTAGATCTCGCCGACGGGCTTTCGCAGCCCGGCCGTCGACACCTCGATGGCCACGTCCGACTCGGCGATCCCGTCCATCGCGCGCTCGTAGAAGCGCCGCAGGTCGCCCTCCGGCACCGGCACATGGCGACCGAACACCTTCACGAGATCGGGGTGGGCCACGATGTCGAAGATGCCGGTGCGCGCGGCCTCGCCGAGCGTCTCGAAGTAGCGCGACCACACCTGCCCGGGATCGCCGCCTCGCCAGATGTCGAAGGACTCCCAGTCGGGCTCGCCATGCACGTCCACAGCATCGTCGCCCATGAAGTGCACGGAGCCGACCACGTAGTCCCACGGCCGCCCGTCGAGCAGGTTCGCCACGCGGTCCTCGCGCCCAGGGAGGTAGTCGGCCTCGATCCCCAGCTTCAGCCCGTGCGAGCGCACGAACTCGCAGTATTCGTCCACGTCGTCCTTGGCCCAGTAGCGGTACCAGGGGTGCTCCCAGATGTCGAGCGACTGCGCGAAGCGGTGGATGTGCTCGGCCACGCCGAGCTCCTCGATGCCCCGTTCGGCAGCGGCCTCGCGATAGCGATCGACGTTCTCGGCGGTGAAGTAGCGCTCCGCCGTCGAGCCCTCCTCGTCCGGGCGCAGGTGGACGTGATAGTCAGTGAGCAAGGAGCGCCTCGGCGATGCGGAGATCCGACTCGCGCGTGACCTTGATGTTCTCGGGGAACGCCTCCACCACTCGGACCACTCCGCCCGCGTCCTCCACCAGGGCAGCGTCATCGGTGGCGGCCGCGAGAGCGGCGGCGTCGCGCTCGAGCGCCCGCCGGAGGAGATCCGCGCGGAAGACCTGCGGAGTCTGAATCGACCAGAGCGACGACCGGTCGAGTGTGCGGACCACGCGCCCGTCCGACGCCGCCTCCTTCACGGTGTCGGTCATGGGCACGGCCGCGATCGCGCCGTCGACGCCCGGCTCGAGCGCGGCCAGGCAGCGCTCGACGAGGTCGCGGGTGACGAGCGGACGGGCGGCGTCGTGGACCACGGCCACCGTCGCCTCCGGCGCCGCGGCCAGCGCGTTGCGGACCGACGCCGAGCGCGAATCGCCGCCGAGGACGCCGATCGGGACCGTCGTCGTAGCCATCGGGCGCGGCGACGACGACCCGGTCGCAGACCGAGCCCGAGCACCTCGAGGCTCCACTCGATCAGCGGGCGGCCGGCACAAACGACGAACGCCTTGGGCCGGTCGGCGCCAAGGCGTTCGCCGCTGCCGCCGGCGGGAACGATGCCGACGACGCTCATTCTCCGTATGTGACTACGCCGTGGCGGGCGCGCCGTTGCGGCTCGCGTGCGCCTCGGCGATCAGGTCCTCCAGATGCGACTCGGCCTCGTCCTCCTCCATGTCGAGCGCGTACATCAGCTCGGACGCGAGGATCTTCTTCGCGCGGGTGTACATCTGCTTCTCGCCCGTCGAGAGCCCCTTCTCGGTCTCCCGGATCGCGAGGTTGCGGACTACCTCCGCCAGCTCGAACACGTCGCCGGTCTTGATCTTCTCGCGGTTGTGCTTGAAGCGCCGGTTCCAGTTCTTCGGCATCTGGCTGACGTCGTCGCGAAGAACGGCCAGGACCTTCTTCACATCGGCCTCGCCGATCACGCGCCGCAGACCCGCCTTGTCCGCGTTACAGCACGGGACCATCACCGTCATGTCGTTATGAAGGATCTTGATGGTCAGGTACTCGCGCTTCTCGCCAAGCACCTCCTTCTGCTCCTTCTTGAGGACCTTCCCAGCCCCATGATGGGGGTACACGACCTGGTCGCCGATCTCGTACACCGTCGGCTCACGGTCGATCTCGAGGTCCTCGATGAACTCCTCTTCCAACACTGCGTCGCTGATGTCGTTCCCCTCCTGCGTTGTCACGGGCGCCATCCAGCGCGCGCGTCTGGTTTCAGGTTTGCAAATAACGGTCCACGAGGTTGATCTCCTGTAGGCGGCGAAGGCCCTCGCGGATGTCCTTCGCGCGCATGTCGCCGACGCCCTCCACGGATTCCAGCTCCGGGTCGGCGGCGGCGAGTATCTCGTCCAGCCCGTTGAACTCGCTCGACGATCGACTGAACCACCATCTTCGGAAGGCGTGGGATTCGCCCGAGGATGCGGTAGCCGCGCGGCGCAGCGGGATGGTCGAGGGTGTTCAGCTTGCGGTCGTAGCCGAGCAGCTCGGCAAGCCGGCCGAAGTCGAGCAGGTCCTGGTGCGGCAGGCGGGCCAGCGAGTCGACGACCATCGCGAAGCCATCCTCGGAGGCCTCGACGATGTAGTCGCGCACGAGCGCGGACTTGTCGGCGGCCACGCCGACCATCGTCTCCTCGAGCTGCATCTCGATCAAGCGCCCCTCGGCGCCGAGCTCGACGATGTAGCGCTCGATCTCCACGGCCATGCGCGTGACGAGCTCGGCGCGCTGAAGCACCGTGAGCATGTCGTGAAGCGTCACGCCGCCCTCGAACTCGAGCGCGGTGAGCCGCGTGGAGACCTGGTCGAGGCGGCTGCGGTACTTGTCGAGCGTGGCGAGCGCCTGGTTGGCCTTGGCGAGCACCACCGGGATGTCCTCGAGGATGTACTTCGCGCCGTCGAGGTAGAGCGACACGACGCTCCGGGCCGCGCTGATCGCGATCACGAGCGCGTCGGTCTGCTTCGAGACGCGCTCCGCGGTGCGGTGCCGGGTGCCAGTCTCGAGCGACAGGATCGTGGGGTCCGGCATGAGCTGGACGTTCGCCCACATCATCTTCGTGCCGTTCGCGGCGAGGATTATCGCGCCGTCCATCTTCGCGAGCTGATAGAGCATCGCGGGCGTGTAGTCGACTTCGAGCTTGACTCCACCAGACAGCAGGAAGCTGAGCTCCTCCGACTCCCCGATGCAGATCAGGGCGCCGGTTCCACCCTGGACGATGTTGTCGAGGCCCTCGCGCACAGCGGTGCCGGGGGCAACCATCTCAAGGGCTCGAACGAGCCTCGGTTCCTGCCGCGCCTCGAGCTCTGCGACATCGTCTCCGGCATACGGCATTGGGTCAATTCTACGTGAATTGACCGGGTTTCGCGGCGGTTTTGGCTAAATGCAGGCGTTTTCGGGGCTGCGGGCGCCGAAACGACGGCTCTGAAGAGGGTCTGCCCGATGATCAACACGAACCGTCCCACTATGGGACGTTTCGTGTTGACAGTGCCGCTTAGGCCGCCTGGGCCTCCCCCTCGGTGCCCCGCGCGAGCAGGCTGAGCGCTTGGCGGAGAGTGGTGACGCTGGAGCCGGGGTGAATGACCCGCTCGAGCCCGAACTTGCGCGCCTCGGCCACGCGGCGGTCCGCGTGTCCCACGTGCCGCAGCTCACCGGTCAACCCCAGCTCCCCGAAGGCGGCCAGCGGCTTGTCGGACGCCGGCGCGATTCCCTTCGCCGCCGATGCCAGCGCCAGGGCAATGGCCAGGTCCGCGCCCGGCTCGTCCACCCTCACGCCGCCCGCGACCGAGACGAACACGTCCGAGGTGCCGAAGGAGATGCCGGCGTGGCGGGCGAGCACGGCCAGCACCAGTGCCAGCCGGTTGCGGTCCACGCCGTTCGCCACCCGCCGCGGCGGCGTGATCTCGCTCGGCGCCACCAGCGCCTGGACCTCCACGAGCAGCGGCCGCGAGCCCTCCATCGCGCAGAGCACGACCGAGCCCGGCGCGCGCGTGGCCTCGTTCACGAAGCGGGCCGACGCGTCCTCGACCTCGACCAGCCCCTGCTCGTGCATCTCGAACACGCCGACCTCGTTGGTCGAGCCGAAGCGGTTCTTCAGCGCGCGAAGCGTCCGGTAGGTGCGCTCGCGCTCGCCCTCGAACGAGAGCACGCAGTCCACGAGGTGCTCGAGCACGCGCGGCCCGGCGAGCGAGCCCTCCTTCGTCACGTGGCCGACCAGGAGCGTGGCGATCCCGCGCTCCTTCGCCATCCGCATCAGCCGGCCCGCCACCTCCCGGACCTGAGAAACGGAACCGGGCGCACCCGTCAATGCCGGGTCGTAAAGCACCTGCACGGAGTCCACGACGCACACCTCGGGCCGCTCGGCCTCCAGAGTCGCCAGCACGGCATCGAGGTCCGTGTCGGCGACGATCGGGACCCCGAGCGCATGGGCGCCGAGGCGCTGCGCGCGCAGCTTCACCTGAGCGGCCGACTCCTCGCCGGACACGTAGAGCACCTTCCGGCCCGCGGCCGCGAGGTTCGCGAGCGCGCCGGTGGTGAGCGTGGACTTGCCGATGCCAGGCGCGCCGCCGATCAGCACGAGCGAACCCGGCACGAGACCACCACCCAAGACGCGGTCGAGCTCGCCGATCCCGGTGGACAGCCGCTCCACCCTCGGTGCCTCGACCTGCCCGAGCGGAACCGGTGTGAGAGCGCGCCCGGCCGCCCGTGACGGACGCGCCGCCGCCCGGCCGGCCGGAGCCGCCGCCCGCTTCTCCTCCGCCATCGTGTTCCACTCGCCGCACCCCGGGCAGCGGCCGTGCCACTTCGGGCTCTCGTGGCCGCAGGAGGTGCAGGCGAAGACTGTTGCCGAGCGGGCCATCCCAGCGAGGCTAAGAGCGGCGCTGGACGGACTCGCCCCATCCGTCCGCCGCGCGCGGTTCGATGGCCGGTCCGTGTCAAAGCTCGACGCACCCCTCGCGCCCGCCGAGTTCGTGGCGCTCGACACCGAGACGAACGGCTACGGCGGCGACCTCTGCGAGATGACCGAGGTCGGCGCCGTGCTGGTCGGCGGCGGCGAGCTCCACGAGACCTACGACTCGCTGGTCCAGGTGGAGCGCCCGCTCTCGCGCGGCATCCAGCGCTTCACCGGCATCACGCAGGGCATGGTGGACGGCGCGCCGCCGCCCGAGGAGGTGCTTCCCGAGCTCGCCGACCTGCTGGAGGGGCGGGTGATGATCGCCCACAACGCGCGCTTCGACGTCGGCGTGCTGCGCGGGGCGTTCGAGCGCGCGGGGCTCGACTGGCCGAAGCCGCCCGTCCTCTGCACGGTCCAGCTCGCGCGCCGCTTCGCGCCGCTGGCGCGCAAGCGCGGCCTCGCATCCGCTCGCCGGATCGCTCGGCATCGAGGTCGACGAGGTGCACCGCGCCCTGCCCGACGCCCTCACGTGCGCGCGCGTGTTCTGCGCGCTGTTCCCGAAGCTGTGCGCGAACGCGGTCACGATCGGCGACGCGCTCGACCTCCTGCGCTCGCGCCGCCGCGCACGCAAGACGGAGCCGGCGGAGCGCATCCCGCCGGACCAGCGCCCCGACCTCTCGACGCTGCCGGACGACCCGGGCGTCTACGTCTTCCGCGACGAGCGCGGGAAGCCCCTTTACGTCGGGAAGTCGGTGTCGCTGCGGTCGCGCGCGCGAGCCCACTTCTGCGCGCCCGCCGGCTGGACCGAGCGCGCGGAGATCGTGGACTACCGGCCGACGAACTCGGAGCTGGGAGCGCTGGTGCTCGAGAACCGGCTGATCAAGCAGTGGAAGCCGGCCGGCAACAAGGCGCTGAAGCGCACCGACCGCTACTGCTACCTGCGCTGTCGCCTCGACATCGCGTATCCCGTGCTCGAGGTCGCGGCCGAGCCGGCGGCGGGGCACGCGGTGAACATCGGACCGCTCGGCAGCCGGGCGCTCGCGTCGGAGCTGGCCGACCAGCTCACCTCGCTCTACCGCCTGCGCCACTGCGGCAGGAAGCTGAAGGTGCGCGAGCACCCGTCGGCGTACGGGCAGATGGGCCGCTGCGTGTCGCCCTGCCTCGGCGACCTCGACCCGAACGCCTACCGGCGCCAGCTCGACCTGGCCCTGGCGCACTTCGAGGAGCCGGGTGCCGGCGAGGCGCTGATCGAGGAGTTCGACCGGCGGATGAACGAGGCGTCGGACGCGCAGCTCTACGAGCGGGCGGCGGCGCTGCTGCGGCGGAAGGAGCGGCTGGCCTGGGTGCTGGAGCGGCTCGACGGGATGCTGAGAGCGACGCACTCCGCGCCGCGGCTCGTTCTAGCTCAGCACCCGGTGAAGGAGCGCTTCGACGCCTTCTGGATCGTCCAGGGCCGCCTGGTCGACTGGGGCCCGCTGCCGGGCCCGTCCGAGCTGGCCAAGCGCACCGACGCCGCCCTGTCGCGCCCGCCCGGCCGCTCGGTCATCCCGGCCGACGAGATCGACGAGATCCGCATCGTGGCGAGCTGGGTGGCGGAGCACGAGCCGCCGGCGCTGACGCTCGACCCTATGCCGACGCCCGAGTCGCTGCTGCGGTTCTCAGGTTCGCTAGCGAGCTTTCCAGCCATGAGTGCATGAAACGCCGGCCGGTCACGGCACCGAGCACCTTCATGCCGATGCTGTTCGGCTCGATCGTGAAGCAGCCCTCGACGAATGTCCCGCCCTGGGCCTCGGTGAGGACGAAGCGGGTGGTCACGCCGGTGCCGTCGCAGAAGATCGAGACCTCTTGGCAGTCCTCGAGGCGATCGACCGTCAGGTCGTGCGGGGTGGCCCCGAACGGTCCCTTGACCACACCGCGATAGCGGCAGCCCTCTTCCAGGTCGGCGCACTCGACCTCAATCATCTCCGGCCACCATTCGGGATGGCGGTTGGGGTCGCCCACCAGCTCCCAGACGCGCTCGACGGGCGCGTCGATGAACGTCTGCTGTGTGCTTGATCGCTGCATGGCGGCGCCTCCTAGCCTGTGCCCAGCCAGGGTCGCGGCTCCTGCATCACGTCCTGGCTCGGATCCGGGCGCGGATCCTCGTCGAACCCGGTGCGAAGCTCCTCTCGCTTCCGATGCGCCGGGCGCGGCACTCGCAGGACAACCCACTCCCCGGAGTCCTCCTCCTTCGGGAACCAAGCGGCCGTCTCGCGGTCAGGGTGCTCGCGCGCGAGCCGCTCGCTCTCCGCCACAGCTTCGTCTCGCGTCATGGCTAGAGACTACGTCCCCTCGGCCTCCCGCACCGCCCGCTCGGCGGCCTCGAAGCCGATCTTCGAGTGCGTCTTGTCGCAGAAGGGCTTCGTGGTCGAGGCGCCGCAGCGGCATAGCGCGATCCCCTCGCCCTCGGGCAGGTCGTACTCGTTGCCGTCGGCGTCGATGAGCGTTACCGGTCCCGTCACCTTGTAGGGCCCGTTGTTGCGCACCTTGATGACCACTTGCTCCATCCACCTATTCTCGCTCGCAGTGCAACGAGTGGCGCACATCCAGCATCCGGAGGTGCACGAGATCGTGCCCTCGCACCATTGCGTGGTGCGCTTCCGGCAGCGCCGGCCGGTGCGCGAGCGCGGCGCGGAGGCGGTCGCCGAGGCGCTGATCGTCGCGCTCGAGGACGCGGACGTGAGTCGCTGGCCGCCGGGCTGGGCCGTCAACGACCGGCACACCGACCTGTGGGCGGTCAACGGCTCGCTCGCCTTTCCGCTCGAGCGCTCGGATCGTCTCGGGCGCTACGTGGCCACGACGTGCCTATCGCGAACAGACAAATAGGTACTCTCGCCGTATGAGTGAGGTGGCCGGTGTCGTGCTGGCCGGGGGCCGCTCCACTCGCATGGGTCGGCCCAAGGCAAGCCTCGAGTGGCATGGCTCCACGCTGCTCCATCGAGTCACGGGCATCGTCGGTAGAGCGGTCGACGGCCCGGTGGTCGTCGTGCGCGCGCCCGACCAGGAGCTGCCGGCGCTGCCGCCGGGCGTGCGGGTCGTCGAGGACGCGGCCGAGGGCCGCGGTCCGCTCCAGGGGCTCGCGGCCGGTCTCGCCGCGGTGGCTGACGAGTCCGAGGTCGCCTACGTGTCCTCGACCGACGTGCCCCTTCTCCACCCCGCGTTCGTGCGCGCTGTCATCCGCGCCGCGACCAGCGAGGATGTGGACGTGGCGCTTCCGGTCGTCCACGGCTTCAGGCACCCGCTCGCGGCGGGGTACAGGACTTCGCTCGTGGCGGCGGTCGAGGAGCTGATCGCCGAGGACCGGATGCGGCCGGCGTTCCTGTTCGAGCGCAGCCGGGTGCGCGAGCTGACCGAGGACGACCTGCTGCGCGACCGCGAGCTCGCCGACGCCGACCCCGAGCTCCTCTCCGTCCTGAACGTGAACGAGCCGGACGACTACGAGCGTGCGCGGGCGCGCGCGGCGCCGAGCGTGACCGTGCGGCGCTTCGGCACGCTCGCGACGAACCTCGGCCGCGAGCCGATGGCCGTGCGCGCCGCCACGCTCGAGGCCGCCGCGAGCGCAGCGGGCCTGGTGCTCGACCGCCACGTTGTGGCCGCGCTGAACGGCGACCAGATCACGCGGCATCCCGAGCTGCCGCTGGCGCGCGGCGACGAGGTCGCGTTCCTTGCCGCGGACGCGGGAGGCTGAGCGGATGAGCGTGCCCGAGTCAGCCCGTCTCGTCCGGATCGAGCTGGACGGAACACTCACGGCTGCCGAAGGCGCGCTCCTCGTGCGCGGCGACGCTCATCCCTTCGCACTCGCGGGCGACTGGGCGGGCGGCGGAGCACTGGTGGGCTCGGAGCCGATCGTCGTCGCGGGACCCGAGGAGGACCCCTTCGCGCTGCTCGACCGGCAGCCCACGGTCGACACAATGGCGATGAGGGGGTGCCGTCGGCGGCGGCTGGTTCGGCTACCTCGGCTACAACCTCGGCGCGCGGCTCGAGCGGGTGCCGCCTCCGCCGCCGCGGCACGTGCCGCTGCCCGACTTCGCGCTCGCGTTCTACGACCACCTGCTGCGTCTCGACGGCGACGGGCGCTGGTGGTTCGAGGCGCTCTGGACCGACGCGCGTGCCGACACGCTGAACGCCCGCCTCGACCTGCTCCGCACGCGGCTCCGCGACGGCGTCCGCGAACGCCCGGTCTGGGTCGGCAACTTCGAGCCCGCGCCGCCGGGCGGGGCGGCGCACATGACGGCGATCGACGCCTGCCGCGAACGCATCGCCGCGGGCGAGATCTTCCAGGCGAACCTGTGCCTGCGCCTCGAGGCGGAGTGGAAGGGCGATCCGCTCGACCTCTTCGCGCGCACGGCCGGCACGCTCGAGCCGCGCCACTCCGGCGTGATCGCGGGCCCGTGGGGCGCGGTCTGCAGCCTCTCGCCCGAGCTGTTCCTGCGCCGGCGCGGCCGCGAGGTCGTGACCGAGCCGATCAAGGGGACCGCACCGCGCGTGATCGCCGCCGGCCGTGAGGGCACGCGCGCCGAGGACGCCCGCGCGGCGCTCGCCGCGTCGGAGAAGGACCGCGCCGAGAACGTGATGATCGTGGACCTGATGCGAAATGACCTCGGCCGCGTCTGCGAGTACGGCTCGATCGAGGTGACCGCGCTCCACGAGCCGCGGCCCGCGCCGGGCGTGTGGCATCTCGTGTCGAGCGTGCGGGGCACGCTCCGCGCGGACGCCGGCGACGCCGAGCTCCTGCGCGCCAGCTTCCCGCCGGGCTCCGTGACCGGCGCGCCGAAGATCCAGGCGATGCGCGTGATCGCGGAGCTGGAGGCCGGGGGCCGCGAGGCGTACACGGGTGCGGTCGGCTTCGCGAGCCCGGTGGCGGGGCTGGAGCTGAACGTGGCGATCCGGACGCTCGAGCTGCGCGGCGAGCGGATCTGGCTGGGCGCCGGAGGCGGGATCGTCGCGGACTCGGTCGCCGGCCTGGAGCTGGAGGAGTGCTTCGTGAAGGCGCGCCCCGTGATCGCCGCCGCGGGCGCCCGGCTGGTCGAGGAGGAGCGCATGAGCAGAATCGCTCCGGTGAACGCCCTCGACGGCGAGGCGGACCGGCCCGACCCCGCCCTGGGCGTGTTCGAGACGATCCTCGTTCGCGGCGGCGTGCCGGTGGACGGCCGAGCCCATCTCGCGCGGCTGGAGCGAAGCGTGCGCGCGCTGTACGGCGGCGAGCTGCCGGAGGACCTGGACGCGCGCGTGCTCGCCGCGGCTGCGGCCGCTCCGCTGCAGCGGCTGCGCGTGACGCGCGGCCGGGCGCGAATCCGGGCGGGCCGCTGCTCGTCGAGCTGGATGCCGAGCCACTTGCCGCCGAGCCCGAGCCGGACGCCGTGACGCTGGCGCCGGCCTTCCTGCCCGGCGGCCTCGGGGCGCACAAGTGGCGCGACCGGCGCCTGCTCGACGAGCTGGCGAAGCGGGTCGGCGCGGTGCCGCTGATCGTGGACCTCGACGGCGCCGTGCTCGAGGCGGCCGCCTCGAACGTGTTCGTGGTCGAGGGCACCCACCTCGTGACGCCGCCGCTCGACGGCCGCCAGCTCCCCGGCACGGTCCGGGCGCGCGTGCTCGCGCTGCATCCCGCGCGCGAGGAGCGCCTCACGCTCGACCGGATCGCGGCGGCGGACGAGCTGCTGCTCGCGTCCTCGATCCGCGGCATCTACCCCGCCCGGCTGATCGACGGCCCGCAGCCGCGCTTCCAGCTCGGCGCCCGCCTGCGCGCGGCGCTCCGCGAGGAGAGTTTGGGGGCGATTGCGCGATGACCCACGCGTCCGCGACCCCGGCCGGCTCGCTCGCCACCGTCCCCGGCGGTTACTTCGGCCAGGCACTCGTCGTCGACGTCGGAAGCGGCGAAGCCGAACGCTTCGAGCTCCCGGAGGCCATCCTTCGCGCCTGCATCGGCGGCGCGGGACTCGGCTCCTGGCTCATGCACCGGCTCGCTCCGCCGGGAGTCGATCCGCTCGCGCCGGAGGCGCCGCTGGCATTCGTCTTCTCGCCGCTCGTCGGCACGCCGCTCACCACGAGCGCGAAGTTCGCGGTGGTCGCGAAGTCGCCGCTCACCGGCCTCCTGAACGACGCGCTCGCGTCCTCGCATTTCGCGATCGCGGGAAAGCTCACGGGCAACGACGCGATCGTCGTGCGCGGCGCGTGCGCCGAGCCCTCGGTCCTGATCGTGGACGGCGACGGCGCCCGCATAGAGCCCGCCGCCGACCTGTGGGGACTCCCCGCGGCCGCCGCCGAGACCCGCCTGCGCGAACGGCTCGGACCCGCCTGGCGCGTGGCCGCGATCGGCCCCGCCGGCGAGCGGCTCGTGAAGTACGCGACGGTGTCGCACGACGGCCGCCACGCCGGCCGCGGCGGCCTCGGCGCCGTGCTGGGCGCGAAGAACATCAAGGCCGTCGCCCTGCGCGGGGCCGGCGTGAAGCCGCCGCTCGCGGACCCGCGCGGCCGTGCTCGCCGCCGCCCGCGACCTGCGCGGCCGCTCCTTCGGCCCCGCCACGGCCAAGTACCGCGAGCTCGGCACGCTCGCCAACCTCCTCTCCTTCAACGAGATCAACACCCTCCCCACGCGGAACTTCAGCGCGGCCTCGTTCGAGGGGGCCCCCAGGCTCGCCGCCGAGGAGCTCCACGAGCTGCGGCTCGTGGCGCGCGACAGCTGCGCCTCGTGCACGATCGGCTGCGAGCACATCTACGCCGCGCCCGGCGGCGGCACCGCCCGCGTGGAGTACGAGAACGTGTTCGCGCTCGGCCCGCTCTGCGGCGTGTCCGACCCCGACGCGGTGCTCGCCGCCAGCTCGCTCTGCGACGACCTCGGCATCGACACGATCTCCGCGGGCGGCACGCTCGCGTGGGCCATGGAGTGCGCCGAGCGCGGGCTGATCGACGCGCCCTGGCTGCGCTTCGGCGACCCGGAGGCGCTCACCCGCGCGCTCACCGAGATCGGCACCCGCGAGGGCCTCGGCGACCTGCTCGCCGAGGGCTCCCGCAGCGCCTCGGCGATCGTCGGCCAGGGCACCGACGCGTTCGCCCCGCACGTGAAGGGCCTCGAGCTGCCCGGCTACGAGCCGCGCACGCTCCACGCGATGGCGCTCGGGCTGGCCGTGAACGCCCGCGGCGCCGACCACAACCGCTCGGGCGCCTACGAGGCGGACCTCTCCGGCGACCTCGACCGGCTTGCCGGCGGGGACGCCCACGTGGCGGCCGCCATCGAGACCGAGGACCGCGCCGCGATCATGGACTCCATGATCCTGTGCAAGTTCCTGCGCGGGGTGTTCGACGAGCCCTGGCGGGAGTGGGCCGCGCTGCTCCAACCGGTCACCGGCTGGGACGTCGACGAGGACGAGCTCCGGCAGAGCGCGCGCCGGATCGTCGTCGGCAAGCGGCTCTTCAACCTCCGCGAGGGCTGGACGCGCGCCGAGGACCGTCTGCCGGAGCGCTTCCTCACCGAGCCGCTCGAGCTCGACTCGGGCCGCGAGGCGATCCTCACCGAGGACCGTCTCCACGCGATGATCGACGCCTATTACAGCGGCCGTGGCCTGGACGAAAGCGGCCTTCCGGTCCCTGAAACCCGCGTGGAGCTCGGCTTGGACATATTTGTGCAAGCGCCCTAGCTGGCGCTAGGCTGCGAACGTGGCGATCACCGCTCCCCCGGCCGCTCGCACGGTCACGCTGAGCATCGACGGTCAGGAGCTCACGGTGCCGGATGGCACCACGATCTACGACGCCGCCAAGGGCGCCGGAATCGAGATCCCGGTGCTCTGCCACGACGAGCGCTACGACCCGGTCGGGGTCTGCCGGATGTGCGTGGTGGACGTGGGCGCGCGCGTGTACGCGGCCGCCTGCGTGCGCCCGTGCGAGGACGGCATGGAGGTCAAGACCGCGACGCCCGAGGTGGAGACGCGCCGCGCGACCCTCACCCAGCTCCTGATGGTGGACCAGCCGCCCACCGAGGAGGACCCGAAGGAGACCACGACCGCGGACAACGAGCTGCTCGTGCTCGCTCGCCGCTACGGGATCGAGCGCGAGGACGGCCTCCCGCTCGGCGGCGGGCGCGGGATCGACCTCAGCAACCCGGTGATCGCCGTGAACCACGACGCGTGCATCCTCTGCGACCGCTGCGTCCGGGCCTGCGACGACATCCAGGGCAACGACGTGATCGGGCGCTCCGGCAAGGGCTACTCCACGCTCATCGCCTTCGACCTGAACGACCCGATGGGCGAGTCGTCGTGCGTGACCTGCGGCGAGTGCGTGGCCGCCTGCCCAACCGGCGCGATCGTGAACAAGCCGATCAACGCCGTGCCGATCAGGCCGCGGACCGAGCTCGACTCGATCGACACCGTCTGCCCGTACTGCGGCGTCGGCTGCGCGCTCACCTACCACGTGGACCGCGAGCAGAACGCGATCTCGTTCGCGGACGGCCGCGAGCAGCCGGGGTCGAAGCGGCGCCTGTGCGTGAAGGGCCGCTACGGCTGGGACTACGCGAGCTCGCCCCAGCGGCTCACGACGCCGCTGATCCGGATCGACGAGTCATACCCGAAGGGCCCCCTGTCGGCCGACGTCAAGGGCGAGGGCCGCGGTCGCAGGCACAAGCCCGGCGGCCTCGTGGACTACGACGAGGTGCTCCCCCACTTCCGCGAGGCGAGCTGGGAAGAGGCGCTCAGCCTGGTGGCGGAGCGGCTGACCGCGATCCACGCGGACGGCGGCCCCGGCGCGATCGCCGGCTTCGGCTCGGCCAAGTGCTCGAACGAGGAGGCCTACCTCTTCCAGAAGCTGATCCGCGCGGGCTTCGGCACGAACAACGTGGACCACTGCACGCGGCTGTGCCACGCGTCGAGCGTGGCGGCGCTGTTCGAGGGCGTGGGCTCGGGCGCGGTCTCCACGACCTACGGCGACATCGTGAACGCCGACGTGGCGATCCTCGCCGGCACCAACACGACGGCGAACCACCCGGTCGCGTCGAGCTTCTTCAAGCAGGCGAGGCGGCGCGGCACGACGCTGGTCGTGGTGGACCCGCGGCGCGAGCGGATCGCCGACCACGCCGACATCTACTGCCAGCTCAAGCCCGGCACGGACGTGGCCTTCTACAACGGGATCCTGCACGAGGTGATCGCGAACGGCTGGGTCGACCGCGAGTTCGTCGCGGAACGCGTCACGAACTACGGCGAGCTCGCGAAGGTCGTCAAGGAGTACCCGCCCGAGCGAGCCGAGCAGATCTGCGGCGTGCCGGCCGACACGATCCGCGCCGTGGCGCGGCTCTGGGGCGAGGCGAACGCGGGCGTCATCTACTGGGGCATGGGGATCTCGCAGCACACGACCGGCACCGACAACGCGCGCTGCCTGATCGCGATGTGCTCGATCACGGGGAACGTGGGCCGGCAGGGCACGGGCCTCCACCCGCTGCGCGGCCAGAACAACGTGCAGGGCGCCTCCGACGCCGGGCTGATCCCGATGTTCTATCCCGACTACCAGCTGGTCACGCTCGACGACGCGCGCGAGAAGTTCGCCGAGGCGTGGGGCGGCCACGAACTCGACCCGGAGCGCGGGCTGACGGTCACCGAGATCATCGCGTCGGCGCTCCAGGGCGGCGTGCGCGGCATGTACATGATGGGCGAGAACCCGTTCCTCTCGGACCCGAACGTGAACAAGGTCCGAAAGGCGCTGAGCGCGCTCGAGTTCCTGGTGGTGCAGGACATCTTCCTCACGGAGACCGCCGAGTTCGCCGACGTCGTGCTGCCCGCGTCGTCCTACATGGAGAAGGAGGGCACCTACACGAACACCGACCGTCGCGTGCAGATCGGCCGCAAGGTGCTCGAGCCGCCCGGCGAGGCGCGCGAGGACTGGAAGATCATCTGCGACATCTCGGCGCGGATCGGCCTGCCGATGGAGTACGGCTCGCCGCGCGAGGTGTTCGACGAGATGGCGGCGATCATGCCGAACTACGCGGGGCTGTCGTACGACAACCTCGGCGCTAGCGGCAAGCTCTACCCGAACCCGGATCCCGAGAACTCGGACGGCACGGTGGTGCTGTTCGACGAGCGCTTCGGCACGGACGACGGGAAGGCGCACCTGGTGCCCGCCGAGTGGCTGCCGGCGAAGGAGCTGCCGGACGACGAGTTCCCGTTCATCCTCAACACCGGGCGCCTGCTGGAGCACTGGCACACGGGCTCGATGACGCGCCGCTCGTTCGCCCTGGACACGATCCAGCCCGAGGCGCATGTGTTCCTCAACCCGGACGACGCGGCCGCAATGGGGGTCGCCGAAGGCGACTTCGTGCGCGTCTCGTCACGCCGCGGTTCCATCGAGCTGTCCGCGCGCGTGTCTCACCGCGACACCCCCGGAACCTGCTTCATCCCCTTCCACTTCCGCGAGGCCGCCGCGAACGTTCTGACGATCGACGAGATCGACCCGACCGGGAAGATCCCGGAGTTCAAGTTCTGCGCCGTGAAGGTGGAGCCGGCGTGATCTCACAGCGTCCTCCGGGGAGCGAGGCACGGGCCGGCCGCTTCCCGGGGCCGAGCCTGATCCCGGCTCTGCACGAGATCCAGAGGGAGCACGGCTGGCTGCCCCGCGAGGAGCTCGTCCGCCTTGCCCGCGACCGCCGCCGCCCGCTCTACGAGATCGAGGGCCTGATCTCGTTCTATCCGCACTTCCGAACCGAGCCGCCGCCGGAGCGCGCCGAGGTGGCCTGCTGCCACGACCTGTCCTGCTGGCTGCACGGCTCGGACGAGCGGCTGGCCGAGCTCAAGGCCGATGCCGGCATCGAGGTCCGCGAGGTGTCGTGCATCGGGCGCTGCGACCGGGCACCGGCCGTCTCCACCGACACCTCGGGCGTCCGCCGCAGCGACGTGCAGCGAGCGAACGACCCGTACGAGACCGGCTCGCGCGACTACCGCGTGCTGCGCGCCGCGCTCGCGGGCGAGCTCGACACGGGCGAGCTGATCGCCGAGCTGAAGGAGGCGGGCCTGCGCGGCATGGGCGGCGCGGGCTTCCCGACCGGCACGAAGTGGGAGCTGGTCGCGAAGCAGGAGGCCGAGCCGAAGTACGCGATCTGCAACGCGGACGAGTCCGAGCCCGGCACGTTCAAGGACCGCCAGATCATGGCCGAGCAGCCGCACCTCGTGATCGAGGGGCTGGTGGTCGGGATGCTCGCCACGGGCTGTCGCGAGGGCTGGATCTTCATCCGGCACGAGTACGAGCCGGAGGAGGAGGTTCTGCGCGAGGAGCTCGAGCGCCTGCGCGGCCTCGGGCTGCTCGACGAGACGGACCTCACCGTCGACATCTTCACCTCCCCCGGCGGCTACATCCTCGGCGAGGAGTCGGCGCTGATCGAGTGCATGGAGGGGCACCGCGGCGAGCCGCGCAACAAGCCGCCCTTCCCGGGTGTCTCGGGGTTGTGGGGCAAGCCGACGCTGATGAACTCGGTCGAGACGTTCGCGCATGTGCCCGTGATCGCCGAGCGCGGCGCGGAGTGGTGGAAGTCGCAGGGCGTGAACGAGGGAACGGGGCTGAAGTTCTTCGCGGTTTCCGGTCACATCGAGAAGCCGGACGTGTACTGCGTGCCCATGGGGACGACCGCGCGCGAGCTGATCGAGCTGGCGGGCGGCGTGAGCGAGGGACGCGAGCTGCTGGCGTTCCAGCCCGGCGGCGCCTCCTCCAACTTCCTCGGGCCCGAGCAGCTGGACGTGCCCCTGGACTTCGGCCCGCTCGCCGAGGCGGGCTCGATGCTCGGCTCGGGCGCGGTGGTGGTGATCGCCGAGGGGACCGACCTGCTTGCCGCCGCGACGAACGTGCTGCGCTTCTTCCGGGACGAGTCGTGCGGGAAGTGCGTGCCCTGCCGGGTGGGATCGTCGAAGGCGCACACGATCCTGTCCGAGCTGATCGAGTCGGGCGGAGGGCCCGAGGACGTGGACGAGCGGATCCTCGAGCTCGAGAAGACGATGCGGCTCACCTCGATCTGCGGCCTGGGCCAGGTGGCGCTGGGCCCGGCGATCAGCGTGCTGGGCCTGAAGCGGGGCGGAACCGCGGCACGCCCGCAGCCACGCTCACCGGGCGAAACCCGCGGCACATAACGTGAGCGCGCCCGGGCAGCGGGAGTTCTTCACCGTCAAGACGGTTTCCGAGGCGCTGACCGGCTTCCGCCCCGCGCGCGTGACGCCGGCCGAGACGATCGCCCTCGACGACGCGCTCGGCCGCGTGCCCGCCGAGCCGCTGAGCGCGACCCACGCGCTGCCGGGCTTCGCGCGCGCGACCGTGGACGGCTTCGCGGTCCGCGCCGCGGACACGTACGGCGCGTCGGAGGGGCTGCCGAGCTACCTGGAGCTCGCGGGCGAGGCGCTCATGGGCCGTCCGCCGGAGGCCGAGGTCCGGCCGGGCAGCGCGGTGGCGATCGCCACCGGCGCGCCGCTGCCGCCCGGCGCCGACGCGGTCCTCAAGGTCGAGCACACCCAGGCCGCCACATCAGAGCTGCTCGAGGTCCTGAAGCCCGTCACGCCCGGCGAGGGAATGGTGCGCGCCGACGAGGACGCCGCACCCGGCGCGGAGCTGGTGCCCGCGGGGCGCCCCCTGCGAGCGCAGGACCTCGGGATGCTGGCCGCGGCCGGGATCGTGGAGCTCCCGGTGCACGCACGCCCGCGCGTGACCATCGTCTCGACCGGCGACGAGCTGGTCGCGGCCGACCCGCGCGATGAGGGCGCGCCGCCCGGCGCGCTGCCCGTCGGCCAGGTCCGCGACTCCTCCGCTCCCGCCCTCGCCGCGCTCGTGCGCGAGGCCGGCGGCGAGCCCCGCTTCGCGGGCATCGTGCCCGACGACCGTGACGCGCTTGCGACGAGACTTCGGGAAGCGTTGCCGGAGTGCGACGCGCTCGTCGTGTCGGCCGGGTCGTCGGTCGGTGCCCGCGACGAGACGGCCGCCGCGATCGCGTCGCTCGGCGAGCCGGGGATCTGGTGCCATGGGCTCGCCCTGCGCCCGGGCAAGCCCACCCTGCTCGCCGACTGCCGCGGGGTGCCCGTGATCGGCCTGCCCGGGAACCCGCGCTCGGCGCTGGTCGTCTTCCGGCTGATCGGGATGCCGATCGTGCGCATCGCCGGCGGCTGCACAGACCCTCCGCCGGAGCCGACCACGCGCGCCCGGCTCGCGCGCGACCTTCCGTCCGCGGCAGGCCGCCTCGACATCGTCCAGGTGCGGCTCGCCGGCGAGGAGGCCGAGCCTCTCTTCGGCAGCTCGTCGCTGCTCTCGATCCTGACCGCGGCCGACGGTTACCTCGTCGTGCCTGAGGCGGCCACCGGGCTGCCCGCGGGCAGCGAGGTCGGGTCACGCTGTACCGCTGAATGGCCCGCGCTGCGCCGTTCATCCACGACCGCCCGGCCGCCGAGGCGCTCGCCTCCTGGGAGGAGGCCTGCGTGGCGGCCGGCTGCCCGGAGCGGGTCGATGCGGTTCGGCTGCCGCTCGATCAGGCGGTCGGGCGGGTGACCGCCGAGCCGGTCTGGGCGCAGACGCTCCTCGCCTCCCTTCGACGCCGCCGCCATGGACGGCATCGCGGTGCACGCGGCCGACACGGTCGGCGCGAGCGAGACCACCCCCGTGCGCGCTCGCCGCGGGCGCCTTCGAGATCGTGGACACGGGCGACCCGATCCCGGGCGACTTCGACGCGGTCGTCATGCGCGAGGACGTCCACGAGCTCGACGGCGGCGTCGAGCTGCGCGCGGCAGCGGCGCCGTATCAGCACGTCCGCTCGATCGGCGAGGACGTGAGCGCCGCGGAGCTCCTTCTGCCGGCCGGCCACCGGTTGCGACCGGTCGACGTCGCCGCCGCGGGGGCGGCCGGGGCGACCGAGTTGCTCGTCCGTCGCCGACCGGTCGTGACCGTGATCCCGACCGGTGACGAGATCCGCCCGATCGGGTCCGAGCTGGGCGAGGGCGAGCTGCCCGACACGAACTCCGTGATGGTGGCCGCTCAGGCCGAGGCGGCCGGATGCGAGGCGCACCGGTTCGAGGTCGTGCCGGACAGGCCGGACGAGATCGCCGCGGCGGTGCGCGCGGCGGCCGCCAGGTCGGACCTCGTGGTGGTGATCGCCGGCTCGAGCGCGGGCCGCGACGACCACACCGCCGCGGTCGTCGCCGAGGTGGGAACGCTCGCGGTGCACGGAGTGGCCGTGCGACCAGGGCACCCGGTGGTGCTCGGCGTCGTGGACGGCACGCCGGCCACCCCGGTGCTCGGCGCTCCCGGCTACCCCGTGTCGGCCGCGCTCACGTTCGACATCTTCGCCGCCCCGCTGCTCGCGCGGCTCGAGGGCGCCCCGCCGCCGGAGTCGCCGGTCGCCCAGGCACGGCTTGCGCGGAAGCTCGCCTCGACGATGGGCATGGACGACTGGGTTCGGGTCCGGCTCGGTCGGGTCGGCGGCCGGCTGGTCGCCACTCCGCTCCCGCGCGGGGCCGGCGTGCTCACCTCGCTGGTGCGCGCGGACGGCCTGCTCGTCGTGCCCGCCGCGCTCGAGGGCCACCACGCCGGCGAGGAGGTCACGGTCCGACTGCTCCGGGGCGTCGGGGAGATCGACCGGACCATCGTCGTGACCGGGTCGCACGACCTCGTGCTCGACCTGGCCGCCTCGACGTTGCGCGAGCGTGACCCGCTCGTGACGCTGGCGTCGTCGAACGTCGGGTCGCTCGGTGGCCTGACCGCGCTGCGCGACGGGCTTTGCCATATGGCCGGGTCGCATCTGCTCGATTCCGACAGCGGTGAGTACACGCTGCCCTATCTGAAGCGGCTCCTCCCCGACCGGGACGTCGCGGTCGTCCGTCTCGTCCATCGTGAGCAGGGACTGATCGTCGCGCCGGGCAACCCTGGTGGAACTACTGGCATTGAGGATGTGGCTTCGCGGGGGTTGCGGTATGTGAACCGGCAGCGGGGAGCGGGGACGCGCGTGCTGTTCGATCACGAGCTCTCCCGGCACGGCATCTCACCGGAGGCGATCCAGGGCTACGAGCGCGAGGAGCACACGCACCTGGCGGTCGCGGCAGCAGTCGCCGCGGGCCGGGCGGACTGCGGCCTCGGCGTCCTGGCCGCGGCACGCGCGTTCGGGCTGGACTTCGTGCCGGTTGCGAAGGAGCCGTACGACCTGGCGCTTCTGAAAGACAGCATTGAGGATGTGCTCCTGACGCCGCTGTGGTCCCTGCTCGAGTCCGAAGACTTCCGCCGCGCCGTGACCGATCTCGGCGGCTACGACACATCCGAAATGGGCCGCCGAATCCGCTGATTTCAGATGGGGTTGAGCTTTGGCATGTATTGCATGCCTAAGTGCAACCGCGTCGGGCGTTTAGTGCTCGTTGTTCGGCCTGGCGAGCGCGCTCGAACGCAGGCCCCGAGCCCAGGTTGATCGCCACGAGCCTCGCCGCCGCCGAGGCCGCCGCCTCCGCGAGCGTCACCCCCGTCAGCGCGTCGCCCCGCACCGCGTCCGACGCCGATTCCGCGACCGACGCCCCGAGCTCCGCCACCTCCGCGGCCAGCTCCGCGATCTGAGCCGGGGGCTCGCTGGCGGCGTCGAGGGCCGTGACGCGGTCCGCCTCCGTACGCGCCTCCAGCACCGGCGCATAGGAAGACAGCTCCTCCTCGGCCAGCTTCATTGCCCGTAGTCGTAGACCGCCGGCGCGCTCCTGTTCGTCCGAACGGTCCCCCAGCGCGGCCGCCATCTCCACCAAGGCCGCCGCGAGCGCGGTCGCCACGCCCGCCGAGGTGCCCCCGCCCGGGGCCGGCGTGTCCGCCGCCACCGCGTCGAGAAAGTCCTCCAGCGGCTGCTTGCCGAGCTCCGTCACTGGAAGTTAGGCTACCTGGACAAATTGCGTTCAAGACGTCACCGACGAACAGGTCGAGAGCTTCCGCCGCGACGGCTTCCTCATCATCGAGGAGGGGCTCGTCCCGATGCCGGCGGTCGAGATCCTGCGCGAGCGCTTCGCCGCGCTCTTCGACGGCGACTACGCCACCGGCATCGCCCCCGACGAGGTGAACTGGAAGCAGGGCCGCGACCGCGACGACGTGACGCGGCAGATCTGCAACGGCTGGCGCTCCGACGACCTCGTCGCCGCGCAGGTCCTGAGCGAGACCACCGGCCGCATCGCCGCGCGCCTCGGCGGCTATCGCGGCACGCGCATGCTCCAGGACAACTGCCTCTGGAAGCCGCCCGGCACGAAGTCGCTCGGCATGCACCAGGACGGCTCCTACGCCGGCTACCTCTCGCCTGCCGGAGATGATCACCTGCTGGGTCGCGCTCGACGAGACCTTCGCCCAGGGCGGCACGATCGAGTACGTGCGCGGCTCGCACCTGTGGCCGAAGACGCCGCCCGACCGCGGCAGCTTCCACGCGCCCGACGACTGGCTCGCGCCGCTCGACAAGGCAACGCCCGAGGGGACCGAGATCGAGCGGGTGCCGGTGGTGGTGAAGCCGGGCGGCTGCGCCTTCCACCACTCGCTCACGTTCCACGGGTCCGGTCCCGAACGAGTCAGAGGTCGAGCGGCGTGCGCTGGTCTCGCACCTCGTTCCGGTCGAGACCCGCTTCCATCCCCAGAACACCGACCTGATCTACTCGCGCTACAGAAGGCGAGGCGACCTGTCCCTCGACGAGTCGTTCTTCCCCGTCCTGTGGGACGAGAACGGCGGCAGGTCCGCCTGGCTGGCGGACCTGCCGACGCTCCCGGACTGACTAGGCGCCGGCACCGGCACGGGGACGGGTGCCGCTGTGCGCGCCCGCGACGGCAGGAACGCCGCCGCGATCAGGGCGCCGAACAGCGCGACGCCCGCGGCGAGCGTCGCCGTGGTCGCCATCGCCTCGACGAACGACTCGTTCGCCAGAGCGGTGAGCCGCGCGGCGGCGTCGCCGCCCATCTGCGCCGCGACCTCGTGCGCGCCGCCGACGCTGTCGCTGGCGGCCTCGGCCGCACCGTGCGGCAGCCCGGCGACCGCGCCGTCCATCCCGTCGCCGTAGCTGCTCGCCAGCACGCTGCCGAGCACCGCGACGCCGAGCGTGCCGCCGACCTCGCGGACCACGTCGTTCATGGCGGACCCGATGCCGGCCTTGGCCTTCGGCAGCGAGCCCATGATCGACTCGGTGGCCGGCGACATCGCGAGCGACATGCCCACGCCCATCATGCTGAGCGCCAGCGCCACCCGGCCGTAGCCGGTGTCGACGCCGCACGTGCCGAGCACGTACAGCGCGCCGCCGACGGTCGCGAGACCCGCCGCGACGACGACCTTCGTGCCGAGCCGCTTCGTGGCCTCGACCGACAGCTTGGTCGCGGCGATCAGGCCGCCCGCCACCGGCAGCATCCGGATGCCCGCCTCGAGCGCGTTGTAGCCCATGACCGACTGCAGGTAGGTGGTCAGGAAGTACACGACGCCCATCAGCGCGAAGAACACGAACGCCACCGCGAGGCTCGCCGCGCTGAAGCGCTGGTTGCGGAACACGCTCACGTCGAGCATCGGGTGATCGGTCCTGCGCTCCCAGGCCACGAACAGGGCCAGGATCGCCGCGCCGATCGCGAATGCGCGCGAGGATGGTCGAGTTCGTCCAACCGCGCTCCGACGCCTCGATGAGGCGCCCACACGATCGCCGTGAGGCCCGCGATCGAGAGACCCGCACCGGGGAAGTCGAGCGCCTTCGGCTCCGGATCGCGCGACTCCGGAATCAGGATCGCGCCGGCGATCAGGCCGCCGATGACGATCGGGATGTTCACGAGGAAGATGCTGCTCCAGTCGAAGTTCTCCAGCAGCCATCCGCCCGAGATCGGGCCGATCGCGATGCCCATCCCGGCCACGGCCGCCCAGATGGCGATCGCCTTCGGGCGCTCGTCCTCGGGAAAGATGTTCGTGAGGATCGAGAGGGTCGTCGGCATGATCGCCGCCGCGCCGACGCCCATCAGGGCACGCGAGGCGATCAGCTCGGTGGAGCTGCTCGGATATGGCCGCCAGCACCGAGCCGGCACCGAATATCGAGGAGCCCGACCGTGAGCGCCTTCTTGCGGCCGAAGCGGTCGCCGAGGGTTCCGGCGATCAGCAGCAGGACGGCGAACACGAGCAGGTAGCTGTCGACGATCCATTGAAGCTGGCTTGAGCTCGCGTCGAGCTCGGTGCGGATCGTCGGCAGAGCGACGTTGAGGATCGTGTTGTCCACGGAAACGATCAGCAGGCTCATCGCGAGCACGATGAGCGCCTGCCAACGGCGGGCGTACAGGGCGGGAGCGGGTGACATCGGGGCCTCCTTGGGGTTCATGGGATCTGCACCTCGGTGACGGCGACCGCGATGGAGCGCTCGGCCACGAAGAACGGCAGCAGCGCGAGCGCATCCGTCTCGGACGCGGCCTCGACCGTCCACCAGATCTCGTGGCCGCCGGCGGCGCACGAGGCCAGCGCCGGCTGGTGCCGGAGCGGGCTCTCGTGGCCCCTGAAGGCCGAGAACGCGATGCCGCACTCGCGTGCCGCATGGCGGTGGTGGAGAAGGAATCGGGGCATGCGACAAGCCTCCCGGCGCACCCTCACCCCGACATTGGGGCGCAACCCTGATTCGCGACCCTGGTTCTCGCCGGGGGTTATGCTCGCCCGTGGGACTCGCCATGGCCACGGTCGCCGAGCAGCTGGTCGGACGCGCCGAGGAGATCGGCGTGCTGGAGCGCGCTGTGACGGGCCTGAAGGCCGGCGGAGCGGCGGCGATCGCGGTGATCGGCGAGCCCGGCATCGGCAAGACGCGCCTCCTGGCCGAGCTGGCGGCGCGCGCCGACCAGAGCGGCTGCATCGTGCTCTCGGGCAGCGGCTCCGAGTTCGAGCAGGACCTGCCCTTCTGGGTGTTCGTGGACGCGCTCGACGAGTACGTCGCGGGCCTCGATCCGCGCCGGCTCGAGTCGCTCGAGGACGGCGTGCGCGGCGAGCTCGCGGGGCTGCTCCCATCGCTGTCCGAGTACGCCGGCGAGGGCCCGAGCTCGCCCCAGGACCAGCGCTACCGCGCCCATCGCGCGATCGGCGAGCTGCTTCAGCGACTGGCCGCGACCAAGCCGCTCGTCCTCGTGCTCGACGACGTCCACTGGGCCGACTCCGCGTCGATCGACCTGCTCGGCGCGCTGCTGCGCCGCCCGCCGGCCGCCTCCGTCCTGCTCGCGATCGGCGCGCGGCCGAGGCAGATGCCGGAGCGGCTCACGAGCGCGCTCGAGCGCGCGGATCGCGCTGGCGCGCTGACCCGGCTCGAGCTGGGCGCGCTCGGGCGCGACGAGGCCGCGCAGCTGCTCGGCGAAGGCAGGAGCGCGGCGCTTGCGGACGAGCTCTACCGGCAGAGCGGCGGCAACCCCTTCTACCTCGAGGAGCTCGCGCGATCGCAGGACCGCGGCGACGGCCCGTCCCCTGACCGGCACGGACCTCTCGCTCACCGGCGTGGACGTGCCGCGGGCGGTGGCGGCCGCGCTCACCGAGGAGCTCGGGCTGCTCCCCGACACGTCGCGACGCCTGTTCGAGGGCGCCGCCGTCGCGGGCGACCCATTCGAGCCCGAGCTGGCCGCGGCGGCGGCCGCGATCGACGACGACCGCGGCCATCGAGGCGCTCGACGACCTGCTCTCACGCGACCTCGTCCGGCGAACCGACGTGCCGCGCCGCTTCCGCTTCCGCCACCCGCTGGTGCGGACGGTCGTCTACGAGACGGCGCCGGGCGGCTGGGTGCTGGGCGCGCACGAGCGCTGCGCGAACGCGCTCGCCGAGCGCGGCGCCTCGGCGGCGGCGCGCGCGCACCACGTGGAGCACTCCGCGTCGCCCGGCGACGCCGAGGCGATGGCGGTCCTGCGAGAGGCCGGCGGCGCGGCGATGATCAGCGCGCCCGCGAGCGCCGCGCGCTGGTTCGGCGCCGCTCTTCGCGTGCTTCCGGACGACGCTCCGCCCGAGGAGCGGCTCGGGCTGCTCATGGCCCGGGCCGGAGCCCTGGCCGCAAGCGGACAGCTGGAGGAGAGCCGCGCGACCCTGCTCGAGACGCTCGCGCTGGTACCGGAGGACGCGGTGGCGATGTGGGTCCAGCTCACGGTCGGCGTGCGCGAACGTGGAGCACTTCCTCGGCCGCCACGACCTTGCCCAGAGACGGCTCGCCGAGGCCCTCGAGCGGCTCCCCGATCCCGCGACGCCCGAGGGCGTGGCGCTCATGCTGGAACTGGCCGTCGACGGCATGTTCCGGGCGGACTACGACTCAGCCCGCACGTGGGGCATGCGCGCCCTGGACGCGGCGCGGCCGTTCGGAGACAGGCCGCTGATCGCGACCGCGGGCGCGCATGGTCATCCTGGGCGGAGCGTGCAGCGGCGAGATCGCCCAGGCCGAGAGCCTGCTGGCCGAGGTCGTCGCGCTCGTGGACGCGATGCCGGACGAAGAGCTCGCCCGGCGGCCGGACGCCGCCGGGTACCTCGGCGGCGCCGAGCTCCAGCTCGACCGCATCGCCGACGCGATCCTCTCACGCCGAGCGCGGCCTCGAGGTCGCGCGCGCGACAGGGCAGATGGCGCCCACGGTGGTTCCGACGCTCGGCACCGCAAGATTCATGCACGGCCTCCTGGCCGAGTCCGCCGCGGTACTCGACTTCGGCCTCGAGAACGCGCGCCTCAGCGGAATCGAGCAGGCGATCGCGTGGTCGCTCGTGAACCGGTCGATGGCGGCGCTGGCCGCCGGAGATGTCGAGACGGCGCTCGCGACCGCGCAGGAGGCCATCGAGCTGACGCAGCGATTCGACGAGCGCTTCATCTCGGGATGGGCCGGCCTCGCGCATGCCGGCGCCCTTCTCGCCGCGGGCGAGCCGGCGCGCGCGGTGGAGACCCTGCTGAAGGAGTCCGGTGGCGAGGAGATCCGGTATCCCCCTGTGGGGTGGAAGCCGATGGCTCTGGAGCTCCTCACGCGCTGCCGGCTGGCGCTCGGCGAGCGCGACGCGGCGCGAGGCAGCGCGGAGCGCGCCGTCGCGATCGCGGCGAGCGTGGACCTGCCGATGACGGCGGCCTGGGCCGAGCGAGCCACCGCGCGGGTGGCCCTCGACGGCGGTGACGCCGGCGTGGCGGCCGAGGCCGCGCTTGCTTCCGCCACGCACGCCGAGGGCGCCGGAGCGCCCCTCGAGGCCGCGGAATCGAGGGTGCTCGCCGGACGCGCGCTCGCCGAGGCGGGCGACCGCGAACGGGCGGTCGCCGAGCTCGAGCGCGCCGCCGCGGCCTTCGAGACCTGCGGAGCGGTGCCACGCCGCGACGCCGCCGAGCGCGAGCTGCGCAAGCTGGGGCGGGTCGTTCACAGGCGGACGCGCAAGGGCACCTCGGACAGCGAGGCGCTCGGCGAGCTGAGCGAGCGCGAGCTGGAGGTGGCCCGCCTCGTGGTCGACCGGAAGACGAACCGTGAGATCGCCGGCGAGCTGTTCGTGAGCCTCAAGACGGTCGAGGCGCACATGCGCAACCTGTTCCGCAAGCTGGGCGTGAGCTCGCGCGCCGAGGTCGCCCGCACGGTGGAGCGCGCGGAGCGCAATCAGGGTCCCGAATAAGGGTGCCGCCCCGATGTCCGGGGCGTCGAATGGCGGCAGTCTGCATGCATGGCAACGCACCCCCTCCCCTACGACGCCGTGCTGTTCGACCTCGATGGCGTACTGACCTCGACCGCCGCGCTCCACGCGCGCTGCTGGAAGGCCGTCTTCGACGAGCTTCCGCTCATCCGGCCGTTCGACATCGAGGCGGACTACCTCGCCCACGTGGACGGCAAGCCGCGCTACGACGGCGTCCGCGACTTCCTCGCCTCGCGCGGCGTCGTGGTCCCCGAGGACGAGGTACGCGCGATCGGCGACCGCAAGCAGGCGCTCGTCGAGCGCGCGCTCACCGAGGAGGGCGTCAAGGCCTTCCCGGGCTCGGTGCGCTGGGTCAAGCACCTGCGCGACGAGGGCGTGCGCACCGCCGTGGTGTCCTCGAGCACCAACGCCGGCGACGTGCTGCGGAGCGCCGGGATCTCCGGCCTCTTCGAGACCACGGTCGACGGCCGCGACCTCGTGCGGCTCGATCTCAACGGCAAGCCGGCGCCGGACGGCTTTCTCGAGGCGGCCCGCCGCCTCCAGGTCTGCCCCGGGCGCGCCGTGGTCGTCGAGGACGCGCTGGCGGGAGTCGCCGCCGGCCGCGCCGGCGGCTTCGGGCTCGTGGTCGGCGTCGCCCGCGGCGCGGAGCCCGAGGCGCTTCGTTCCGCCGGCGCCCACATCGTCGTCGGGGACCTCGGGGAGATGCTGGCATGAACCTGCGCGGGCGATTCGCGGAGAGCGCCGACGGCTGGCAGCTCACCGAGGAGCGCTTCGAGCCCGGGAACGCCCCGGCCGCTCGAGTCGGTGTTCGCCGTTGCGAACGGCTACCTCGGCGTGCGCGGCACGCCCGAGGAGGGCACGCCCGCGCACGAGACCGGCCTCGCGCTCAACGGCTTCTACGAGAGCTGGCCGATCGAGTACCCGGAGGACGCCTACGGCCTCGCGCGGACCGGCCAGACGATCGTGCAGGCGCCCGACAGCTCGGTGATCCGGCTGTTCGTGGACGACGAGCCGTTCGAGCTGACGAGCGCCCGGCTGCTTTCGTTCGAGCGCACGCTCGACATGCGCTCCGGGGTGCTGAGCCGCGAGCTCGAGTTCGAGACCGCGCGCGGCACCCGGATGCGGCTCCGCTCGCGCCGGCTCGCGTCGCTCGAGCACCGCCACCTGGCGGCATTCGACTACGAGCTCACGGCGCTCGACGGCCCGGCCGAGGTCGCGCTCAGCTCCGAGCTCGTGACCGAGGAGCGCGAGGTGACCTCGGACGACCCGCGCCGAGCGAAGGCCTTCTCCGAGAAGCCGCTCGTGCCGGTGTCGTCGAGCGCCGGCGGGCAGCGCGCGCTGCTCCAGCTCGCCACCCGCAACAGCGGCCTCCAGCTCGCGTGCGGCATCGACCACTCGGTCGAGTCGGACGCCGCGGCCGTCGTCGAGGCGAGCGTCGGCGAGGACAGCGCGACCGTGGTCGTGCTCGCGGACCTCGAGGCCGGCCAGACGCTGCGCCTCTCGAAGTTCGCCGCCTACCACTGGGGCGACGCGAGCCAGGATGCCCGGCTTGCGGGCCGCGTGGAGCGGACGCTCGACCGCGCCGTGCGCGACGGCTACGACGCGGCGGAGCTCGCGCAGCGGCGCCTGGTGGGCGAGTTCTGGAGCCGCAGCGACATCGAGGTCGAGGGCGCCGGCGACGTCCAGCTCGCCGTCCGCTTCAACCTGTTCCAGCTCATGCAGGCCACCGCCCGCGGCGAGGGCCTCGGCGTGCCGGCGAAGGGCGTGACCGGCCGCGGCTACGAGGGCCACTACTTCTGGGACACCGAGGTCTACGTGGTCCCGTTCCTCGCCCACACGACCCCGCAGTGGGCGAAGCGGGTGCTCGAATTCCGCGTCGGGATGCTCGACGCGGCGCGGCAGCGGGCCCGAGAGGTCGGCCACGGCGGGGCGCTCTACCCGTGGCGCACCATCACCGGCGAGGAGGCCTCGGCCTGGTACGCGTCCGGCACCGCGCAGTACCACATCAACGCGGACATCGCCTACGCGATGCACCAGTACAACCGCGTGACGGGTGACCTCGGCTTCATGCTCGACCAGGGCGCCGAGGTGCTCGTGGAGACCGCCCGCTTCTGGATGGAGCTCGGCTTCTTCGACGACCGCCGCGACGGGCGCTTTTCGATCATGGGCGTGACGGGGCCGGACGAGTACACGACCGTCGTGGACAACAACGCCTACACGAACCTGATGGCGAAGGAGAACCTCGAGGTCGCCACGCGCGTGATCGAGTGGCTGATCGGCGCGGACCCCGATGCCCATGCCGCGCTGGTGCGCGCGACCGGGCTCGAGTGCTCCGAGGTGGACGGCTGGCGGCGCGCCGCCGAGGCGATGTACGTGCCGCGCCACAACGAGCTCGGGATCGTGCTCCAGGACGAGCGCTTCCTCGAGCGCAAGCGCTGGGACTTCGACGCGACCCCCGCCGAGAACTACCCGCTGCTCCTGAACTACCACCCGCTCGAGATCTACCGCCACCAGGTGATCAAGCAGACCGACGTGGTGCTGGCCACCTACCTGGTGGGTCACCACTTCTCCGAGGAGGAGAAGCGCCGGACCTTCGACTACTACGACCCGCTCACGACCGGCGACTCGAGCCTCTCGGCCTGCGTCCAGAGCGTGATCGCGTCCGAGGTCGGCTACGCGGACGCCGCCTACGACTACTTCCTCGACGCCGTCGGCGTGGACCTCCTCGACTCGCACGGCAACACCGCGGACGGCATCCACATCGCGTCCTGCGGCGGCACCTGGCTGGCGCTCGTCGCCGGCTTCGGCGGCCTGCGCGACGCGGACGGCGAGGTTCACCTCGCGCCGCGGCTGCCCGCCGAGTGGACCCGCCTCCGCTTCCGCGTGCAGGTGCGCGGCCAGGTGATCGAGGTGGACATGGCGCCGGGCGAGACGACGTACAGCCTGGTCGAGGGCCGCGGGCTCCTGATCTGGCACCACGGCGAGGAGCTGCGGCTGAAGCCGGGCGAGCCCGTGGTGCGCACGACCTCAACGACGACGCAGCTGGTCGCCGCGGCCGCCTGAGCCTCGCCGGGTTGACATGTGACCATCTGGTCACGTATTATCCCCGCCCATGGACGACGTGTTCAGGGCGCTCGCGGACCCCACGCGCCGCAGCCTGCTCGACGAGCTCTTCACGGAGGACGGGCAGACGCTGACGGCGCTCGAGGAGCGCCTCCCGATGTCGCGCTTCGGCGTGATGAAGCACCTGAAGGTGCTCGAGGAGGCGAACCTCGTGGTCACGAAGCGGCGCGGGCGCGAGAAGCTTCACTTCCTGAACCCCGTCCCGATCCGGCTCGTCCACGACAGGTGGGTGAGCAAGTACGCCGAGCCCTGGACCTCAACCCTGGCCGGGCTCAAGCATCGATTGGAGAACAGGACAATGGAGAAGGTCTTCGAGATCTACATCAAGACGACGCCGGAGCGCCTCTGGGAGGCGATCACCGACCCGGACCTGCGCGCGAAGTACAACTTCGGCGTCGGGGTCGTGTCGGACTGGACGCCCGGATCGCGCTACACCTCTGTGCACCCCGGCGCCGGCGGAGCGCTGGGCGAGGGCGAGAACCTCGAGGTGGATGCCCCTCACCGGCTGGTCCAGAGCTTCACCGCCCTATGGAGCGACGAGGTGAAGGACGAGGGCACTTCCAGGGTCACCTGGGAGATCGAGCAGGTCGAGGACTCGTGCCGGCTCACGGTCACGCACGACCAGCTCCGTGACGGCGCGAACAACGAGCTCTACGGCGGCTGGCCGATGATCCTCTCCGGGCTCAAGACGCTGCTCGAGACCGGCGAGGAGCTGACCACCCCGGGCTCCCTCATGTACGCGGAGGCCGGCTAGACCGAGAGCTGCACGCCCCACGAGCGCGCCTGGCGCGCGAGGCGTGCGTGAACGTCCGTGTCCGCCGCGTCAAGCCGCACGTGCTGCGCGTTCCCTCGTGCTGCCAGGTGCCGCTTGTACGCGGCGTTCGCGTACAACGTGGCGAGCGTGTAGGTGGCGTGGCCGAGCGCGGCCGGCTTGAAGGACGGCACGAGGCCGAGCCGCGAGCGCGACCCCACGGACCCGCGGATGGCCGAGCCCGGCACGAACAGCCCGCTGCGGCGGGCGAGCCACAGCGCGCAGAGCATGTCGGACGCCTGCTCGACGTGGGTCACGAGCAGCGAGCCCGGGTCGGCGTCCGGGTCGAGCAACAGCGTCAGCGCGCGCTCGTCGAAGCGCTCGGCCGCGGGCGGCCCGGGCTCGCCGCTCCGCACAACCGGCCGGCGGTCGAGGCACCCGCGCGTGAGCACCGCCCAGCGCACGGGCTCGCGGCGCGCCTCCTCGTAGCCCGGCAGCAGCTCGCGGCAGGCAAGCTGGAGGTCGCCCGCCGCCTCCACGCCTATGAGACCGCGTGGGCCGGCGCCACGGGCTCGGGCGCCAGGGACAGCGGGTCGCGGGCCTCGATCTGCTCGAGCTTGGCGAGCAGGTTCTCGGCCATGCGGATCGAGGCCGCGTCGATCAGGCGGCCGTCGAGCGACACCGCGCCCTTGCCCTCCGCGGCGGCCTCGCGCATGGCCTCCACGATCCGGCGCGTGCGCTCCACGAGCCGCGGCGCCGGCGTGTAGACCTCGTTCGCGAGCGGCACCTGTGAGGGATGGATCGCCCACTTGCCCTCGTAGCCGAGCACGGCCGAGCGGCGCGCGGCGGCGATGTAGCCCTCGGGGTCCGTGAAGTCGCCGTAGGGCCCGTCGATCGGCCGCAGCCCGTAGGCGCGGCACGTGACCGCGATGCGCGCGAGCGGGTAGTGCCACTGGTCGCCCCAATGGCGTTCACGCTCAGGGCCGAGGTCGACCGCGTCGGTGAGCACGGAGTAGTTCTCGTCGACGCCGCCGATCGACGCCGTGTGGCTCTGGATCGAGGCCGCGTAGTCGGCGACGCCGAAGATCATCGCCTCCATCCGATCCGGGCAGGCCTGCGCCACCTCGTCCACGTTGACCATGCCGAGCGCCGTCTCGATCAGGACCGTGAGGCCGATCTTGCGCTCGAGCCCCATCGCCTCCTCGATCTGCGTGAGGAGCGTGGCGACCAGGTGCACGTCGCCGGCGCCGCTCACCTTGGGGATGCAGATCGCGTCCACGTGCTCGCCGGCCTGCTCGACCACGTCGACGATGTCGCGGTAGCACCAGTGGGTGTCGAGCCCGTTGATGCGCACCGACACCGAGCTGCGCGACCAGTCCTGCTCGCGCAGCGCGTCCACGAGGTTGATGCGCGCCTGCTCCTTGTCGTCGGGCGCCACCGCGTCCTCGAGGTCGAGCATCACGACGTCGGCTCCGAGCGCCGGCGCCTTCTCGAGCATCCGTACGTTGCTGGCCGGCACGGCCAGCTCGCTGCGGTGGAGACGGGTCTTCGTGGGCGTCATGCCGGCAGTAGAGCGGCGGGCGCTCGATCCGGCAAGCATTCTTAGAGGAATTTGTCTATGTGTTACGCAAAACTCTTAGCTTGCACTCTCGGTAAGCGTGCGGCACCCTCCCAGGATGGAACACGCTCTCCCCCAGCTTCGCCCGCCGGAGCGGCTGCTCTGCGGCCCGGGCCCCACGAACGTCGACCCGGCCGTGCTCGAGGCGATGACGAAGCCGATGCTCGGCCACCTCGATCCCGACCTCCACGAGATCCTGCTCGACGTGGTCGACATGCTGCGGCGCGTCTACCGGATGCCCGACGGGCTCGTGCTGCCGCTCCACTGCACGGGCACGGCCGGCATGGAGGCGGGGATCGTGAACCTGCTCGAGCCGGGCGACACGGTGGTCGTCGCGCAGTGCGGGTACTTCGGACGGCGGATAGCGGAGATCGCGCGGCGGCACGGGGTCCGTCGTGGTCCCCGTGGACGCCGATTGGGGTGAGTGCGTCTCCAACGACGCGTTGATGGATGCGCTCGATCGCCATCCCCGTGCTCGGATGGTCGCCGTGGTGCACGCGGAGACCTCCACGGGAGTCGAGCATCCGCTTGCAGAGCTGGGCGCCGCGCTGCGGGATCGCGACACGCTGCTGATGGCCGACTGCGTGACCTCGCTCGCCGGCGTACCGCTCGACGTGGGCGCCTGGGGTGTGGACTTCGCGTACTCGTGCACGCAGAAGTGCCTGGCGGCGCCGCCCGGGATGTCGCCGCTGGCCGTGTCGGAGCGGGCGCTCGAGCGCCTCGTGTCGCGCCGGATTCCGGTGCCGTTCTCGTTCGACCTGCTCCTGCTGGAGAAGCTACTGGGTCGAGCGGCCGGTGACCTACCACCACACGGCGCCGATCCTGTCGATCTACGCGCTCCACGAGGCCCTCCGCGGGGTGCTGAACGAGGGCCTCGAGGAGCGCTGGGCGCGGCACGCCGAGGCGGCCGCCCACCTCCAGGCGGCGGTCGAGTCGCGCGGCCTCGCGGTGCTCGCCGACCCGGAGCACCGGCTCGCGCCGCTCACCGCGGTGCGAGTGCCCCACGGCGTGGACGGCAAGGCCGTCCAGGGCCGGATGCTCCGCGAGCACGGCATCGAGATCGGAGGAGGCCTCGGACCCGACGCGCCGGCCATGTGGCGGATCGGGCTGATGGGCCGGAACGCGACGGTTGACACAGCCGACCGCGTGCTGGCGGCGCTGGACGCGGTCTCGCTGAGCGGAGGCCGCGCCCGCGCTCGCCGGCTAGACGGGTCGCCGTCAGCGCGCCGGCGGGGTCCACCCGCCGGTCAGGTGCTCGCCGATCTGAAGGCCGAAGCGCTCCAGCAGCCCGGGCACCGAGTCCGGCTGCATCTCCTGGCCGTAGCGCTCGTTCAGCGCCTCGAGCGCCTCGGGATCGGCGTTGATGGCGCCGCCCATGGCGTCGAGCTCGCGGAAGAACTGCTCGAAGCCGGCCGGGGAGATGATCTCGAGGATCCGGGTGGGCTCGTCGCCCGCGTTCCAGAAGGTGTGCCACTGGTTGCGCGGCTTGTGGACCAGGTCGCCGGGGCCGGCCTCGACGACGTCGTCGCCCAGCAGAGCGCCCATCCGCCCCTGGAGCACGTAGCTGTACTCGTCCTCGCGCGTGTGCAGGTGGAGCGGCGCGGCGAGCGCGCGCGGCGACATCGCGTGCTCGACGAGCGAGAAGCGCTGATCCGCCTCGTCGCCGTCGATCATCCAGCGGACGCCGATGCTCCCGAGGAAGCCGTCCTGCGCATCCTGCGGGCCGACGATCTTCGGTGCGGCCGTGATGACTTCCATCTCGCTTCTCCTTTCATTGGACAATGGTGTTCGGCGAAAGTACCAGCGCTTGATCCATGTGTCAAGATTCACTGGACACCAATGACCGTTGAAAGACGCAAGTACGAGAAGAAGCGGCGCGCCGAGCTCGAGGCCGACACGCGCCGCCGCATAACGGAGAGCGCGGTGGAGCTGCACGGCACGGTCGGCCCGGCGCGCACTTCGATCAGCGCGATCGCCGAGCGCGCCGGCGTGCGGCGCTCGACCGTGTACCGCCACTTCCCCGACGAGGTGGCGCTGTTCGACGCGTGCAGCTCGCATTGGGAGGCGGCGAACCCCGTGCCGGACATGACGCCCTGGGGGGCGATCGACGATCCGGACCGGCGCCTCCGCACCGCGCTCGACGAGCTGTACGCGTACTACCGGCGCACCGAGCCGATGATGGACAACCTGCACCGCGACGAGCTGACGGTGCCCCTCGTCGCGGAGCGCTTCGCGGGGTACCACGGGTACGTCGCCGCCGCGCGCGACCTGCTGACGCGCGGCCGCCCCGCGCGCGGGCGGCGCCGCGACGCAGACGCGCGCCGCCATCGGCCACGCCCTGGCATACACGACCTGGAAGTCCCTCGCCCGCGACCAGGGGCTCGACGACGGCCAGGCCGCCGAGCTGATGTGCCGCATGGTCAGCGCCGCGGGAAGCGGCTAGAGAGCATCCTAGAGCGGGACCGCGGCCGTGAGGATCTCGCAGCCGTCGTCGGTGATCAGCACGTTCTGCTCGAGGCGCACGCCGCCGAAGCCGTGCAGCTCGTCGACGCGATCCCAGTCGACGCCGTCGCGGCCGCGTTCCCGGGCGAGCAGCGCGGGAACGACGTAGATTCCCGGCTCGACCGTCCACGCTTGGCGCGGCCGGAGCGGGATGTCGACCCGCAGGCGCGGCAGGCCGGGCGTGGGCTCGCGCCCTCGTCGGAGGCCGGGCCGGTGTCGCGGACGCCGAGGCCGACCAGGTGGCCGACGCCGTGCGGGAAGAACAGCTTCGCCGCGCCGCTCTCGACGAGCGTCTCGGGCGAGCCGCGGAGGACGCCGAGCTCGACGAGCCCTTCCGCGACCACCAGCGCCGCCGCGCGGTGGACGTCGTGCCACTCCGTTCCCGGACGGCAGGCGGCGATCGCGGCCTCGCCGGCGCGCCGGACCGTGTCGTGGACGAGCGCCTGCTCGGCGGTGAACGTCCCGCCGACGGCGTACGTGCGGGTGACGTCGCTCGCGTAGCCGCGGTACTCGGCGCCCGCGTCGACGAGCAGGAGGTCGCCGTCGCGGAGCTCGCGCGCCGTCGGCGAGAAGTGCAGGACGGCGGCGTGGTCGCCCGCCGCGACGATCGTCTCGAACGCGAGGAAGTCGCCGCCGTTCCGGAGGAACGCCGCCTCGAGCGCGATCTGCAGCTCGCGCTCGGTGCGGCCCGCGGCGATCAGCGGCACGAGCTCTTCGAAGCCGGCGCGCGTCGCCTCCGCGGCCGTGCGCATGCGCTCGAGCTCGACGTCGTCCTTGGGGCGGCGGACGTGGATGAGCGCGTCGCGCAGCTCGACGTCGGCGTCGGCGGCCGCGCCGAGCCGGCGCACCGGCCGGCCGCCGACCCACGCCTCGAGCTCGTCCAGCGGGCGCGTGCCCTCGGGCACTCCTTCGCGGTCGCCCTCGAGCCCGGTCCACAGCAGCTCCTCGGCGGTGACCGGCGCGACGAACTCGACCCAGCCGTCGGCCGGCGCGTAGGCCAGCACGCCGCCGGGGCGCTCGCGGTCCGCGAGGTAGAGGTACTCGGAGTGCGCGCGGAACGGGTACGTGCGGTCGCCGCGCCCCGGCACGGGGATCTCGTCGCCGGCGGCGACGAGCACGACGCCGCCGTCGAGGTTCCATGCCGCCGCGGCCGCCGCGCGCCGCCGTTCGAGGAAGGCGTCCGTCATCCGCGCATCAGGTCGCCAGCGCATGCCGGGCGGCCGGCGATGCGCAGAACGCCATGAAGGCCTCGGCGTCCTCGCGCGCGGGGCCGACCGCGCTGCGGACCACGTGCCAGCGGCGCTCGGGCAGCCCGCCGCGCGGGGAGATCGTGTCCAGCAGGCCCAGCTTCAGCTCCAGCTCCACCGCCGCTCGCGACTGAAGCGCGATCCCGAGGCCGGAGCGCGCGGCCTGCTTGATCGCTCCGTTCGAGCCGAGCGTGAGGACCCTGGGCTAGATGCCTCGGGAGGCCAGGAACTCCTCGCAGAGCGTTCGCGTACCCGACCCCGGCTCGCGCAGAAGCCAGGGCCGCTCCTCAGCTCCTCGATCGCGACCCAGCGTCGCTTCGCGAGCGGGTCGCCCGCGCTCGTGATCAGCGCGAACTCGTTGTCCGCGAAGTCGGAGCCGAAGAAGCGGCTCGTCGTCCGGGATCCGGCCCGTCACCGCCACGTCCACCTTGTGGTCGAGCACGCGCTGGAAGACCAGCTCCCGGTTCCCGACGTCGAGCGAGATCTCGACGTCGGGGCGCCGCTCGCGGAAGGCCTGGATCAGCTGCGGCACCAGGTACTCGCCGGCCGTCGTGACCGCGCTGACCCGCAGCGTGTTCGGCAGCGCGTCCTCGGCCTCGCGCGCGGCCCGCCCACCCTGCTCGAGCAGGCCGAGCACGTCCGCCGCGTACGGCGCGTAGGCCTCTCCCGCGGCGGTCGGCCTCACCGTCCGCCCGACCCGCTCGGTCAATTGCACGCCCAGCTCCCGCTCGAGCGCCGAGACCGCTGCCGAGACGGACGGCTGCGTCACGACGAGCTCCTCCGCCGCCGCCGTGACCGACCCGCGCCGCACGACAGTCAGGAACGCAACCAGCTGGGTAAGCGTGACGGCCATGGACCCAGCAGAACGTATAGAGAAACGGCTAAGCGTGCAAAGCCGAGTCGGCGCCCGTCGGAAAGCGCGGGTCGGCGCGCGGCGGCGAGCCGCCGATCGAGAGCGCAGCCCGTGCCGTGACCACGTGGTAGAGGATCAGCAGCTGCACCAGCGCCAGCGAGTCGGAGCGGAACAGGTCCGTGCCGGCCGTGAACTCGCCGAGCCGCGTGATCCGCAGGTGCGAGGCGAAGCTCATCCGCTCCCAGACCGCCTCCTCGAGCTCCGCGGCGTGAGCCGGATCGAGGTCCCCCGGGATCCGGAGGAGCCACTCCCGCTCGCGCTTGATCAGCGCCGGCCCACTTCCGTCCAGCAGCGGCGACAGATCCGGGTGCGGGAGCGTGTCGCGCAGGATTACGTCGGCGTCCAGGTGGGGTCCTCTTCGTCTCGAACGCGACGACGATGTCGGCGTACCTCGCGCTGCGGCTGGACGTACTCCTCCGCATCCGCCTGCCGCGCGTCCAGCTCCGCGAGCACCTCGTCCGTCGTGTAGCCGCGGCGCGTGCAGTCGCGCTTGACTTCCACGCGCGACGAAGCTCCTCGGGCGGCGCGAGCGCGACGCGCATGTCGTGCAGCGTGCGGAGCGTCTCCGTGTGGAAGTTCAGTAGCCCCTCCACCAGCAGGAACTTGGCCGGCCGCACGTACACGGGCGGCTCGAACTCGCCGGTCCGGTGGCTGTAGACCGGCTTCAGGACCGGCTCCCCGCGACGAAGATGCGACAGGTGCTGGGTCAGGATGTCGAGATGGTTGGAGTCCGGGTGCAGCGGTGTGACTCCGAGCTCACGACGCTGCTTTCGGTCGTAGCGGTGATAGTCGT
Organism: uncultured Thermoleophilaceae bacterium; assembly: GCA_963786845.1. Lineage (GTDB taxonomy): Bacteria > Actinomycetota > Thermoleophilia > Solirubrobacterales > Thermoleophilaceae > JACVRW01. The sequence goes on along the minus strand of CAWBAP010000012.1, from coordinate 15,930 downwards.
CGGCCGACACGTGGGTCACGTGGGTGTCACCGATGACTCTCGTCAGGCCGCGTGTGACCGTCGTCTTCCCGGCGCCCGAGTCGCCGACCACCCCGACGACGATTGCCCTAGGCACCGAGCTTCTCGTACCGCCCGCCGTGGAACAGCAGCGGCGTGCCGGGGCCCTGGCGGGCGTACTCGACGCGTCCGAGGAAGAGCGAGTGGTCGCCGCCCCAGTAGGACTTCTCGACGCGCGCAACGAAGTGCGCAAGGGCGCCCTCGACGAGCGGCGTGTCCTTGACGACGAGGAAGCGAGGCTCAGCTCCGGTCGATCGTCCCGCGAATCGATCGGACAGGGCCGCCTGGGTTGCACAGAGGACGCTGACGCCGTAGTGCATGCCTTCATGAAGCAGTCCGCACATCTGCGTCCTGCGATCGACTGAGATCAGGACGAGCGGGGGCTCGAGTGAAACGGACATGAACGCATTGGCCGTCATGCCGTGGACTTCCTCACCCTTCAATGTGGTGATGACCGTCACCCCCGTGGCAAACATGCCAAGGGTTCGGCGGAGGGCGATTGCGGGGTCTTGACCGTCATCACTTACATCGGGTCTCTCCGCCTCCGCAAGGTCCTCGAATGGGGTCGCGCCAATGCCGTCAGGACCCGTGAAGCTCAGCGAGAACTGGAACTCAGGCGTGCTCACGAGCGTGGGCGCTCCTTCTTCGGGTCGTAGAACGGGAAGCCCACGACCTGCGCGGGAATGCGCTTCTGGAGCCCGTCGAGCTTGCCGATCTCGACGGCGGTCCCCTCGCCCGCGTACTGGACCGCCATCCGGCAGAGCGCGATGTTCTTGCGCAGCGTCGGGCTGCGCGTGCCGCTCGTGACGACGCCCACGCGCTGGCGGCCCACGTAGACCTCGTCGCCGTGCCCGGCGATCTCGTTGCCGTCCAGCTCGAGCCCGACGAGCTTGCGCTGCGGGTGGGTGGAGCGCTCGACCAGCGCGTCCTTGCCGACGAAGTCGTCCTCCGTGTCGAGCTTCACCGTGAAGCCGATGCCGGCCTCGAAGGGATCGACCTGGTCGTCGAACTCGTAGCCGGCGAAGATCAGCCCGGCCTCGATCCGGATCATGTCGAGCGCCTCGAGCCCGAGCGGCTTCAGGCCGTGCGGCTGGCCGGCCTCCCAGATCGCGTCCCACACCGCCGCGCCGTCGTCCGGGTGGCAGAACACCTCGTAGCCGAGCTCGCCCGTGTAGCCGGTGCGCGAGACCACGACCGGGATCCCCTGGTAGCCGCCGATGCGTCCGACCAGGAAGCGGAACCACTTCAGGTCCTCGAGCGAGGGCTGCGTGGGCGGCGTCCAGATCAGCTCGCGCATGATGTCGCGCGACGCCGGCCCCTGGACCGCGACGTTGTGGAGCTGGTCCGTCGAGGGCTTCACGAACGCCTTCAGGCCGAGCTTCTCGCCGAGCTCCTTCAGCCAGATCCCGTCGGCGGGGTCGCCGCCGACGAAGCGGAAGTTGTCGTCGCCGAGCCGGAACACGGTGGCGTCGTCGACCATCCCGCCGGTCTCGTTGCACATGGCCGTGTAGACCACCTGGCCCACCGCCAGCCGGCGCGCGTCGCGCGTGACCGCGTGCTGGATCAGCGTCTCAGAGTCGGGCCCGAGCACCTCCCACTTGCGGAGCGGCGAGAGGTCCATGATCACGGCCTTCTCGCGGCAGGCCCAGTACTCGCCGATCGCGCCCTCGTTGTTGAAGCAGTGCGGCAGCCAGTAGCCGCGGTACTCCACGAAGCTCTCCGTGAGCTCGCTGGTTCGCGGGTGGAACGCCGTCTCCTTTGTCAGCACTGGCTCTGCCTCCGGGGTCACGCGGTGGGCGATCGCCGTCGAGAAGCGATTCTCGGGCGAGTAGACGCGCACGTGGATGTCGGTGCACTCCCACGCGTTGGCGGGGTCGATGTCGTCAGGGCACGCCGACGACGCGCACACGAGGTCGGTCATCGCCTTCATCAGCACGTAGTCGCCGGGGCGCGACCACGGCTCGTCCGACACGAGCACGTTGTCCGCCTCGATGCGGGTGTTGAAGAAGAAGTTCACGGCCTCCCAGCCGGCCCGCGCGGGGATGCCGTACTGGTCGACCTCGGCGTTGAAGTTGTCCGAGCAGTTCACGTGGCCCGGGTAGCCCATGTCCTCGTAGTAACGGCGTGTGCACGCCAGGCCGAACGTGTCGTGGCGGCCGACCGTGTCGCGCACCACCTGCACGAGCGGGTCCATGTCCACGTCGAAGAACTTGCTGTAGAGGCCGGGCAGCGGGTAGGCCGCGCCCATCAGCGTGCGGGTGGTCACGCCGTCCATCCCGCGCTCGAGGCCCCTGTCGAGCTTCTCGCGGTGGAAGGCCAGGAAGTCGGAGCACTGCCGGCCCTGCACGTCGATCACCTGGATGTACTCGCCCTCGCGCACCTCGTAGGCGAGCGCGCTCGCGCGGTCCACGCGGAAGTCGAGCCGCGGCTCGGCGAGCGGCTCGGGGAGCGGCACGTCCGAGGGCTTGCGAGGGACGTGGCGCTTGATCTCGATGACGAGGGCGGATGCGGCTGGGTCGCCGTCAATCAGCCGGCCGCCTGGAGCAGCCACCACCAGCAGCGCGTCGCGATCGACATCGAACGATTCCGCTGCGCCCGGCGGGCTGTCGGGGCCGAACAGGAGTGCCGCGGTGGCTTCCTCGGGCCGGATGCCCTGCTCGTACAACGAGCGCAGAAAATCTTCCTCGCCCAGATTTCGCAGAACTGTTGCTGGAGCGTCTTGAGCTGTGCCGAGTGCTTCGGGGAGGGTGGTCAGCTCGGCCGGCTGGCCGCCGTCCGGGTCGATGATCGTCACGCGGTCGCCCGCGTGCAGCTCGACCGCGGTGGCCGAGCCCGGCCGCACCCACCACGACTCGAAGCTCCGGTCGACGGGCCGGAGCCCCGCGATCAGGGAGGGAGGCGTCGCCTGGACCGTCACGCCTTCGCCGCCGGCTCCTTCGCCTCGTCCTTGTCGGCCTGCTCCATGAGCTCCTTGGCCAGGTCGCGCTTGGCCGCGGAGTCGAGCTTCTTCACCTCGTTCTCGACGACGCGCCGGTTGTAGGTCTGGTTCCAGTAGTCGAGCGCGTCGAAGCCGAGAAGCACGGCCTTGCCGACGAACTGCCGCAGCACCTCGTTCGTCGGTCCCATGACCCAGCCGGCCTTGGCGTCACGCACGTAGCGCTCCAGCTCCATGTCGCGCTTGTAGCCGGACCCGCCGCAGGCGTGGAGCATCTTGTCCACGTGGTGCGCCGTGTTCTTCGCCGCCTCGAACTTGATCTGCCAGGCCCAGTGGAGGTAGTCGGCGCGCGCCGTCTCCCCCGGCTCGAGGATGCGCCGGTTGTCGTCGGTCACGCGGTCCATCGCGTTCGCCACCGACATCACGAACACGCGGCACGCGTTCGTGTCCATCACGGCCTCGCCCACGTAGTCCTGGATCGTCGGGTAGTCCGCGACGCGCATGCCCACGTCCACGTGGCGCTTGCGCGTGGTGTGGCGCTTCGCGATGTCGATCGCGCCCATCGTGATGCCGTTCCAGACAGACGACGAGCCGATCAGGAACCAGGGGTCAACGGCCTCGTCGTTGGAGGCCGCGCCGTCGCCGAGCGGCCCGACGATCTGCTCGCCGGGGATCTCCACGTCCTCGACCTGGATCGGGCCGGACTGGTTGCCGCGCAGGCCGAGCGCGTCCCAGAGCGACGGCTGCGCCTTCACGTCCTCGCCGTCGATCACGAACACCGAGAGGTCGTCGTAGCCCTTGAAGTCCGGGCTCGTGGTCTGCACCACGTAGAAGTCGGCGAAGCCGCCGGAGGTCGTCCAGGACGCCTTCTTGTTGACCTTGTAGCCGCCGTTCGACTTCTCGGCCTTGGACGAGAACGGGTACCAGAAGTGCGAGCCGGTCTCAGGGTCCGAGTAGGACAGCGTCCCGATCTTCACCTCGGGGTTCATCGGCCGGATGTACTTGTCGATCAGCTCCGGCGTCGGGCGCAGCATGAGCGTCGCCACTGCGCCGACGTGCATGACGTAACACATGGCGGTGGACGCGCAGCCGTAGCGCGCGAGCGTCTCGCACACCATCGTGAACGCCACGTGGTTCTCGCCGAGCCCGCCGTACTCCTCGGGCACGGTCAGCGCCAGGAAGCCATGCTCGGCGAGGATCTCGAAGTTGCGCCGCGGATACAGGAGCTCGTCGTCGGAGCGCTTCGCGTTCGCGCGCATCTCCGTCTCGCACAGCTCGATGAGCTTCGCGCGCAGCTCCTTCTGGCGCTCGGTCAGGAACCAGTCAGGGTCCCAGTCGTAGCCAAGACCCCAGAAGGGCTCGCCTCCCCACGTCTTCTCCACTGTGCTCTCTCCCGAGTCGGGTCAGCCGGAACGCGTTCGTACAAATATGTACACAGTCCTTCTACCGCATATGGACGATAGGCACAAGGAGGCGCAAGCGTCCTCTACGGTGACCCCATGGGCGCGCTGAACCGCCGCCAGGCACTTGCCGGTTTCGGGAGCATCTCGCCTCGGCGCGCTCGTCGCAGCGTGCAGCGACGACGAGGACTCGGGACCGCCCGGCTCGGCGAGTGGCGAGCGCACGGGGACGTCCTTCGACGACGCCCGGACCTGCACCGTGACCGCGGAGCAGACCGAGGGGCCCTTCTACTTCGACGTCGACCGCATCCGGAGCGACATCCGCGAGGACAGGGAGGGCGCGGAGCTCCGCCTGGGCGTTCGGGTCCGCGACGCCGGCGACTGCGACGCCGCTCCCGGATGCGGTGGTTGACGTGTGGCACTGCGACGCGGAGGGCAGCTACTCGGCGACCGGCGAGAGCTACCTGCGCGGCGCGCAGGTCACGGACCGCGACGGGGTCGTCGAGTTCACCACGGTGTATCCCGGCTGGTATCCGGGCCGCACCGATCCACATCCACGCGAAGGTGCACCTCGACAAGGAGACCGTCCTCACCACGCAGCTCTACTTCGACGACGCCTTCAGCGCGCGCGTGTTCACGAGGGACTCGGCCTACCCCGGCGAGTCGAACCGAGACGGCTTCAACGCGAGCGACGGGCTGTACGAGAAGGACCTCGAGCTGACGCTCTCCGAGGAGGGCGACGCCTACCGCGGCATGATCACGCTGGACGTCGCGCGCGGCGTGAGAGGAGCCGCCTGGCTGCGCCTGCGGGCTCGCGATAAGGTCGCTCACCCGATCATCAAGGAGCTCCTTATGAGCATCGTCGTGCGCTTCCACCCCTCCAACCTGACCGCCGAGAAGTACGACGAAAGCACGCGTAAGCTCGAGGAAGCCGGGGTGGACTTTCCGCCCGAGGGGCTTGACTATCACGTCTGCTTCGGCTCAGACGGGGACCTGCGCGTCAGCGAGATCTGGGATTCGCGGGAGCAGTTCGAGGCGTTCGGTGAGCGCCTCATGCCGGTGCTGACCGATCCGGGATCGAGTTTTCCGGCGAGCCGGAGGTCTTCGAGGTCCACAACATCGAGAAGCGCTAGCCGTCCGGCGCGATCCAGACGAGGCAGCTCGCCTCGCTGCGGATGCGCTGCGCGGCGCGCCGGAAGCGCATCCGCCCCACGCGGCCGAGGTGCGGGCCGAACACGAGCAGGCCGGCGTCGCGCTCGCCGGCCACCTCGAGCAGCGCCTGCACCGGCCGTTTCGTGCGCACGCGCAGGAGCTCCGTCTTCACGCCGAGCTCGGCCGCCCGCCGGGCCGTGGCGCGCACCGCGTCCAGGTCCTCCTCGTGCGGCAGCGTCGTGTGCTCGGGTCCCGCGAGGATCAGCGTGGTGGCGTACGGCGGCAGCCGGATCAGGTTCACGAGCACCAGCGGGACGCCCGCCTCGATCGCGCTGTCGATCGCCATGCGCTCGGCGCTCGGGTCGACTCGCACCTGGAGCGTCGCGAGCACCACCGGCCGCGCGCGCGTCGCGTTCACGCTCGATTTTGCGAGATCCGCGTCGCGGTCGATGAGTTTCGCCATGTTGACGACCGTCCGCGACGCATGGTACAAGGGCGCTGTACCAATTGGTACGACCGCTGGCCGCTGAGCTACTCGGGGAGAGGAACGGTTCATGGCGCATGCCGAGGTAGAGGAGAGGCAACTTCTCAAGGCGATGACCTGGTGGGACGGCTTCGTCGTCGCACTGGCGAATCCGGGCTTCCTGATCGCGGCGCTCGGCGCCTCGATCGGCGTGCTCGGCACGACGGGCGCCTTCGTCCTCTGGACGATCTCGGTCCTCCTCGGCGCGCTCCAGAACAACGTCTATGCCGAGATGGCGACGATGTTCCCGGAGAAGGCCGGCGGCATCTCGCTGTACGCGCATGAGGCCTGGCGCAAGTACCTCTCGTTCATCGGGCCGATCGCCACCTTCGGCTACTGGTTCGCGTGGTCGAGCGTGCTCGCGATCAACGGCTACGTGATCGGCACGCTGGTCCAGGCCCAGTGGTTCTCCGACACGACCTTCACCCAGGACCTCGGCGAGTTCCAGTGGAACCTGCCGGTCTACATCGGCATCGGCTGCATCATCGCCGTCTGGCTCTTCAACATCTACGGCATCCGGCCGGCCGTCTGGCTCAGCTACGTCACGGGCGGCCTCCTGATCCTGCCTGCCGCGGCGCTGATGTTCCTCCCCTACCTCACCGGCGACTGGTCGAGCGACAACATGACCTGGGAGATCGGCGCCGGCGGCGGCCTCGGGCTCGCCATGACCTGGCTCTACTTCATGGGGTGGTCGGCCTACGGCTTCGAGGCTGTGGCGGCGTTCGCGCCCGAGTACCACAACCCGGAAACCGACACTCCGCGGGCGCTGCGGGCATCGGCGGCGTTCTCGGTGGTCGTCTATGCGCTGCTGCCGCTCGGGCTCGGCGGAACGCTTGGGACGGCCGCCGTGGCCGAGGACGCCACGGCCATCGCCTTCTACACCGACGCCTTCAACGCGATCGTGGGGACCGCGCTGGGCCACGTCCTGATCGCGTGCCTGATCGCGGGGCTGCTGCTGTCGATGAACACGGCGACCATGGACGGCTCGCGCGCGCTCTACGGGATATCGCAGGACGGCATGACGACGAAGTGGCTGGGACGGCTGAACCGCCACAGCGTGCCGGGCATCGCGATGACGGCGGACGTGCTGCTGAACCTGTGGCTGATCTCGTGGTTCGGCTACCCGCTCGACATCCTCGCCGCGGGCAACCTCGGCTACATGCTCGCGCACGTGTTCGCGCTGACCGGGTTCCTGCTGCTGCGAAGGGACCGCCCGAACTGGCCGCGGCCGATCAGGCTGGCGGCCGCGTGGGCGCCGATCGCGGCGCTGCTCGCGGCGATCAACCTCGCCTTCATCGTGGTCGGCGGGTTCATCTACGCGGACGAGTACGGCTACGGCTGGGACAAGACCCGCATCGGGCTCATCGTCCTGGCGGTCGGCCTCCTGCTCTTCATCTATCGCAGGGTCGTCGAGGACCGCGAGGGTGTGCACTTCCGCGAGGAGACGCCGACGATGCCGCCGGCCAAGGAGGCAGGGGCCGCGAGCACGGCGCCGGCCACCTAGCCGCGGGTCACGGGCTCCGGCGCGTCGTCGAACCGGCGCTGGAGCCCGCGAAGGCGGCCGATGGCGAGCACGACCGGGAACACGACGCGCTGCACCGGCTGCGGGATCTCGGCCAGGCCGAACTCGGAGCGGTAGCGCGTCAGGAGGTACGCGGCGTCGAACGGGCGCGGGCGCTTGCCGCCGTTCTCGCGCATCGAGGTGAACATCTGGGTGAGGTAGTACTCGAGGTTGTCGGGCGGCCGCACGTAGCCGCTGCAGACGAGCTCGTCGTCGCCGGCGTTCCAGAAGCGGTGCGTGTCGCCGGGCGCGAAGGTGACCGTCTCGCCGGCGGTGGCGATCAGCTCCTCGCCGCCCGGCCGCTGCCAGCCCTGCCCGGTGCCACCGAGTTCGTCGCCTCCTGGTACTCGCCGCGCTCGTCCGAGCGGATCTCGGAGAACGTCAGGCGCTCGCCGTGGCCGTTGTCGATCGTGCGGGGGTAGTCGCTCACTGCGGGCGGAGCTCCCATCTCGGCAGGTCTGCGATCGCCTTGCGGTAGCGGCGACGGTGCGCCGGCCGGACGAAGTAGAACCACAGCATCAGCGCCAGCGGAAGCAGCACGAACACCGAGAAGATGTTGCCGGTGAGCGTGAAGAACATGGCCAGCGCGAGCACCCCGAGCCCGTAGAGAACCGGCAGCACGCGGAAGCGCAGCTGCGTCCGGCGGATCGCCTCGTACTGCTCGGGCGGGATCTGGTTCGTGTCCCAGCGCCGGCCGCACTCCTCGCAGGTCCAGTCCTCGCCGTACCGGAGGTCGCGCTTCTGGCCGCACTCGCAGGTGACGGCGATCGGCGGCCCGCGGAGGACCACGCCGGGCTGCTCGTGGCCGATGCGCTCGCGCTTGCGGCGCTTCTTGCGGTTCCAGGGGGCGACGAGCGGCATGGCGGGCGATACTAGTGCGATGTCGCCCGAGGATCTGGAGACCGTTCGACGCGCGTACGTATCGCGAGGAGGCCCTCGAGGCCGCCGCTCAGCCTCCAGGGGTAGGCTCGCGCTGCCAACGACCGAAAGGAGCCACGAGTGCCCGAGCGCGACGGATACATCCCAGGCGTCCCCTGCTGGATCGACACGAGCCAGCCGGATCCGGAGGCCGCGGTCGACTTCTACAGCGGCCTGTTCGGATGGGAGTTCGAGGATGTGATGCCGCCAGGGTCGGAGGTCAAGTACTTCAGCGCCCGGATCCGGGGCGGCAACGTCGCCGCCGTGACCGGGATGCCCGAAGGCGGGCCTCCCATGGCGACCTGGAACACGTACATCTGGGTGGACAGCGCGGACGAGACGGCGTCCAAGGTCCGCGATGCCGGCGGCCAGGTCCTGACCGAGCCCTTCGACGTCATGGACGCCGGGCGGATGGCCGTGTTCGCCGACCCGGAGGGAGCGGCGTTCTGCGTCTGGCAGGCGAATGAGCACAGGGGCGCGCAGATCGTCAACGAGCACGGGAGCCTCAACTTCAACGACCTGCACACTCGCGACCCGGAGGCGGCGAAGGCCTTCTACGGCGCGGTGTTCGGCTGGGGGACGTTCGAGCTCGGCGGCGGCTTCCAGACCTGGACCCTCCCCGGCTACGGCGACTACCTGCAGCGCGACGACCCCGAGCTCCGCAAGCGGCTGGCGGAGGCCGGCGGGCCGACGGGCTTCGAGGACGTCGTCGCCAGCCTCATCACGATCTCCGACGACCAGCCGGACACGCCCCCGCACTGGGGCGTGACGTTCGCGGTCGACGACGCCGACGCGGCCGCGAAGAAGGCGACCGAGCTGGGCGGCAATGTGATCCTCCCGCCGATGGACGCACCCTGGGTCCGCATGACCGTGATCGCCGACCCGGCGGGCGCGACGTTCACAGCGAGCAAGTACGTCCCCGAGAACAAGGACGTGCAGATGGGGTAGGCGTTCTGGCCGGGCGCCTAGGCGCTCTTCACCACCTCGCGGACCTCGACGTTGTCGATCGTCACTGCCTCCGGGTCCGGCGGACCCTCCGACCGGAGCCGCTCCGCCACCTGTCGCGCGGCGTCCTCCGATTCGAAGACGACCATGGAGAGGCCTTGATTGTCCTCTGACCGCGTCCAGTAGCCGGCGACGAAGCCCGGCACCTGGGCGATGGTGGGCACCATCTGGTCGAGCCCTTGCCGGGCGCGGTCGAAGTCATGGATGGTGGCGCTCGCTACCACTGCGTGCATGGAGATCCCTCCTGGGTTGTCGGCGCCCAGCCGACCCTACCCCGCGCTCAGCTCCAGGGGTAGGGGCTGTGCGAGACCGGGTGCAGGTCGCCGGTCGCGAAGCGCTCGTAGCGGAAGGGGTGCAGCAGGCTCGAGTGCTCTCCGAGCACCACGTTCGCCACCTCTCGTCCCACCGCGATCATCTTGTAGCCGTGGTTTGAGTCGGCGATCACGAAGACGTTGGGGCGCATGTAGTCGAAGACCGGGAAGTTGTCGGCGGTGAAGGCGCCCACGCCGCCCGAGCGCACCTCGTTGTACTTCGGGCGCGCGCCCTCGAAGCGCGCCATGCAGTGTGAGAGCGCCGCGCACCAGAGGTCGGGGAAGCTGTCCTCGGCCGAGCCGGTCGGGTAGGGGTCCACCTCGAACTCGTGGCCCTTCGGCAGCGGTGACGCGCCGCCCTGCACGCCGTCCCTGTCCTGCTTGAAGTAGACGCCCCACTGCACGTCGGTGATCAGCGTGCCGTCGTCGGCGTGGAGCGGCGCGTGGCTGTCCACGTGGAGAACGGGCGGGAGCTTGCCGTCGGCCGTGACGAACACGCTCGGGTCGATGTCGACCTCGCCCTCCTGGAGGTACCAGTAGGTCCACATCTCCCTCTCCTCGCCGGCGACCTCGAGGCGGCGCGGCAGGCCGAGCAGCTCCCACACGTTCGCGACCCACGGCCCCACGGCGACGATCACCTGCTCGACGGCGATCGGGCCCTCGCTCGTCCTCACGCGCGTGACGGCACCCGACTCGTCGCGCTCGAAGCCCGTGACCTCCACGCCCTCGGCGATCTCGGCGCCGGCGGCGAGCGCCTTGCGCGCCAGGCCGTTGATCGACTCCTTGTTGAAGGCGAAGCCGCCGCGGTGCTCGTGGAGGCAGACCGACAGCCCCGGCGCGCGCCAGTCCGGGAAGAGGTGGCGCATGTGCTTCGTCACCTCGGCCTCGCCGAGGATCAGCTCGGAGGCGTAGCCGATCCGCTCCTGGCGCTCGGCGACCGTGGTGAGGTCGGCCTCCTGGGCGCCGTCGCCGAGGGCGATGTAGCCGGAGCCGTGGTAGTGGAGCGTCTCGGGGTCGGACTCCCAGATCTCGACGCACGCGGCCATCAGCTCGGACATCGCCGGCTGGAAGTAGTTGTTGCGGACGACGCCGCAGGCGATGCCGGACGCGCCGGCGGCCACGCCCGTCTTGTCGACCACCAGCACCTGCTCGCCGCGCTCGGCGAGGTGCCAGGCGGTGGAGAGGCCGTGCACGCCGGCCCCGATGACGAGATACGGAACCGAGCGCTCGGCCATGGCTCAGTGGAGCGGAGGCTCCCAGCCTTCGAGGACGTTCGGCTGCCAGTCGGCCCCCACGGTCCGCGAGTTCTCGACCCACGGGCCCAGCTCCGGCTGCGGGAACTTGCAGTGCTGCTCCTTCAGGCGGATGCCGTAGGAGTTGCCCGACTGGAGGTGCGCGATCAGCACCTTGCGCGCGATCTCGTTCTCGCGCCCGGCGGGGATGTCGAAGTAGATCTTCAGGAAGGAGTTCGAGTAGCGGTCGAAGACGGCCGGCATCCCCTCCTCCTCGAGCAGCTCGATGTCCTCGAGCCAGTTGATGTCCTGGCCGGGCGTCGACGCCTCGAGGTCGATCTCGTCGAGCGCAGAGATGTCCTCCTGGTACGGGTAGCGCTTCCCGCTCAGGTACTCGGAGTCGATCGAGAAGATCTTCTCGGGCTCGCGGGTGCTCGGCAGGCTCTCGATGTCGCTCATCGGCGCTCCTCCGCGCCCGCCGGCGCCGGCACGGCCGGCAGCTCGTCGACCGGGTTCTCGAGGTAGCGGTCGAGCAGCGTCTCGATGCGCTGGAGCGCGCTCTCCTCGGACACGCCGGGGATGTAGTTCGTGCCGGCCAGCGGCACCTTCGCCATCGCGGCGGCCTCGACGGTGAGCGCGGCGAGGTCCTCGGGCTCGAGCGAGTGCACGTTCGTCTTCCCGCACGCGCGCGCGAGCATCTGCACCTCGAGCGTGAGCGTGTGGAGGAAGTTGTAGACGCGGTTCGCGGCCTCCTCCACGTGCAGGCGCTTGCGGAGCTCCGGGTCCTGCGTCGTGATCCCGACCGGGCAGCGGCCGGTGTGGCAGTGGTAGCACTGGCCCGCCGGCACGCCGATCGTGCCCTCGTAGTCGGTGACGCCCGGGATCTCCTTGTTGCAGTTGAGCGCCATCAGCGCGGAGTGGCCGATCGCGACGGCGTCGGCGCCGAGCGCGATGCACTTCGCCACGTCGCCGCCGTTGCGGATGCCGCCGGCGACGACGAGGTCGATCTCGTCGGCGAGGCCCACGTCCTCGAGCGCGCGGCGCGCCTCGGGGATGGCGGCCATCAGCGGGATGCCGGTCTCCTCGGCCGCGGTGTGCGGGCCGGCGCCGGTGCCGCCCTCGGCGCCGTCGAGGTAGATGATGTCCGGGCCGCACTTGGCGGCCATGCGCACGTCGTCGTACACGCGCGCGGCGCCGAGCTTCAGCTGGATCGGGATCTCGTAGTTGGTGGCCTCGCGCGTCTCCTGGACCTTCAGCGAGAGGTCATCGGGGCCGAGCCAGTCCGGGTGGCGGGCGGGGCTTCGCTGGTCGATCCCGGCGGGGAGCGAGCGCATCTCGGCGACCTGCTCTGTCACCTTCTGGCCCATGAGGTGCCCGCCGAGGCCGACCTTGCAGCCCTGGCCGATGAAGAACTCGACGGCGTCGGCCAGCATCAGGTGGTGCGGGTTGAACCCGTACCGGCTCTGGATGATCTGGTAGTACCACTTGGTGCTGAGGTCGCGCTCGGGCGGGATCATCCCGCCCTCTCCGGAGCAGGTCGCGGTGCCGGCCATGCTAGGCGCCCTTCGCGAGCGCCATCTTCGCCTCGAGGCTGAGCGCGCCGAAGCTCATCCCCGTGATGTAGATCGGGATGTCGAGCTCGATCGGCTTCTTGGCGAAGCGCGCGCCGAGCACGGTCCTCGTGACGCACTTCTCGCGATAGCCCTCGATCACGAAGCGCGTGAGCGTGCCCGGCAGGAAGATCAGCTCGTCCCAGTGCGGGATCTTCTTGAACATCGAGAAGCCGCGCATCCGGTAGCGGCCGAGCTCGGCCTTCATGTGGATGTCGTCGATGACCTCCGGCGTGAAGATCTTGCTGCGGCCGAGGACGGTCTTCTGGCTGGGTGCGTTCTCGTCGGCCATCTTCAGAGGACCAGCTTTCGCTCGCTCGGCTCGAGGCTAGTCGTAGTTGTAGAGCTTCTTGCCGCAGACGAACTTCTGGAGCTCGGGCGGGTCGCCGAGGCCGTAGATGCGGAACTTGCGCTCGATCAGCTCGGTGTCGGCGTCGGTCCACTCGCCCTCGACGCAGTCGATCCCGAGCGCCTTGACCTTGCCGCCGACGTAGATCGTGCCGTCGTACATGGAGTCGCCGAGGCCGGGGCCGACGTCGCCGCAGATGATCTGGCGGCCGCGCTGCATCATGAAGCCGGTCATGGAGCCGGCGTCGCCCATGACGAGGATCGTGCCGCCCTTCTGATCGATGCCGGTGCGGGCGCCGACCTGTCCTTTGACCACGAGGTCCCCACCCCTTATGGCGGCGCCCGCAAGTGACCCGGCATTCGATTCGATTACGACGACGCCCGACATCATGTTCTCGGCGACGCTCCAGCCCACGCGGCCGTTGATCTGGATCTCGGGGCCGTCGATGAGGCCGACGCCGAAGTAGCCGAGGCGAGCCCTCGAAGGTGATCTTGCAGCGCGTCAGGATCCCGGTGCCGAGCGAGTGCCTGGCACTCGGATTGAGGATCGTGACTTCCTTGATGCCGAGCTCGTAGACGAGCCGTCGCAGCTCGGCGTTGATCTTGCGCGTGGTGAGGTCCTTGGCGTCGAACTGCGCCCTGTCGCCGTCGATCTCGGCGACGTTCGGGACGGTCTCGTCGAGCTCGACGAGGCCGCGGGGGTCGAAGAGGACCTCCTCGGCGGTCGTGTCGCCGTTCGCGGCTACGCGCTCCACACCATCACCGCGCCCTCGTAGGGGTCGTAGGTCTCGATCTCGCGGTCCACCACCTTGCGGATGGCGATCTCCTCGCTGGCGAGGGCGACGATGTCGTCGGACTCGTAGAGCACGAGCGGCTTGGCGCCGAGCTCGTCCTTGGCGACGCCGAGCTCGTTCTCGGTCACGCAGATGTAGGTGAAGACGCCGTCGAGCTCGCTGAGGCTGCGCCGCATCGACTCCTCGAGCGAGTCGCCCTGCGCCATGCGCTCGGCGAGGTAGACGGCGATGATCTCGGAGTCGCACTCGGACTGGAAGCGGTGGCCGGCGCGCTCCAGGCGGCGCTTCCACTGGTGGTAGTTCGTGAGCTGCCCGTTGTGGACGACGGCGACGTCCGGGAACGGATAGGCCCAGTAGGGGTGCGCGTTGGCGATGTCGACGTCGGACTCGGTCGCCATGCGCGCGTGGCCGATGGCGTGGGTGCCGATGAACTTGTCGAGGCCGTAGTCGCTCGACACGGTCTCGGCGTCGCCGAGGTCCTTGACGATCTCGAGCGTCTTGCCGAGGCGAGAGCACCTCGGTGCCGCGGATGTCCTCGACGTAGTCGGCGAGCTCCTTGAGGTCGCCCTCGAAGCCGAACGTGAGCGTCATCGCGTGCTCGGAGGGGCCCTGGATGTCGGCGATGTCGGCGCCGAGCGAGCGCATGCTGCCTCCACGTCGCTGCGCTGGCGGCGATGACGCTCGGCGATGTCGAAGTCCTGGTGGTGGCCGTTCGACTCGGCGAGCTTCACGTGCATGACGTAGCCGTCGCCGGCCGGGCGGTAGAGCGCGTAGCCCGTGGAGTCCGGGCCACGGTGCTTCATGGCCTGGAGCATGGCCGTCATGTCGCGGCCGACGTGGCGCTCGCCGCCGCCGTCGCGGTAGATGATGCCGGCGATGCCGCACATGGCTTAGGCCCCTGCCCCGTCCTGCGGAACGACGACCGGCCCCGCTCACGGCAGGACCTCGAGGTACTCGTCGCGCTCCCAATCGGTGACGGCGGCGAGGTAGCGCTCCCACTCGTCGCGCTTGTAGTGCTTGAAGACGTCGTAGAGGCGGCCGGGCATGGCGCTCTTGATGAGGTCGTCGGCGTCGAGCGCCTCGAGCGCGGCGCCGAGGCGAGTCGGGCACGCGCTCGAGCTTCTCGCTGGGCTTGCTGCCGTTCTCGGCCTGCTCGGCGAGGATGTCGTAGGTGTTGCGCGACTGCGGCTCGCCCGGGTCGATCTTGTTGCGGATGCCGTCGAGCCCGGCATAGAGCAGCGCCGGGATCGTGAGGTAGGGGTTGGAGGACGAGTCGACGCCGCGGTACTCGAAGCGGCCGCCGGACGCCACGCGCACGGTGCAGGTCCGGTTCTGCCAGCCCCAGTTCTTGTAGACGGGGGCCCAGAAGCCGAAGTCCCACATGCGGCAGTAGGAGTTGACGGTCGGGTTGCCGACGCACATCAGCGCGCCGAAGTGCTCCAGCATGCCGCCCAGGAAGTAACGGGCGGTGTCCGACAGCTCGGCCGGGCCGCTCTTGTCGTGGAAGACGTTGTTGCCCTCGTCGTCGATGAGGGTGAAGTGGTGGTGGTGCCCGTTGCGCTGCACGCCCGTGAACGGCTTGGGCATGAAGGTCGGGAGGAGGCCATGCTTGCGGCCGACCGCGGCGCAGATCTGCCTGTAGGTCGTGATGTTGTCGGCGGTCTTGACCGGCCGGTCGAAGCGGAAGTTCAGCTCGAGCTGGCCGGGGGCGTCCTCGTGGTCGCCGTAGGACATGTCGAGGCCGAGCGCCTGGCCGTATTCGACGACGTCGAGGAGCACCGGACGGAGCTCCTCGAACTGATGGATGTGGTAGCAGTAGGGCTTGGTGACGCCCTCGGGAGCGGAGCCCTCCTCGCCCTTCTTGAGCCACATCATCTCGGGCTCGATGCCGATCAGGAAGCTGTAGCCGAGCTCCTCCTCGAACTCCGCGACGACGCGCTTGAGGTTCTGGCGCGGGTCGGCGTCGAGCAGGTCGCCCGTTTCGGTGTCGTAGCAGTCGCAGAACACGCGCGCGACTCGGGAGTCCCACGGCAGCGTGGCGAAGGTGGAGAGGTCCGCCATGGCGGCGAGCTCCGACTCCTCGG
>CAWBAP010000011.1:0-158350 GCA_963786845.1 uncultured Thermoleophilaceae bacterium | reverse complement strand
TGACCTTCAGTCCCCCGCCGAGCGGTCACCCGCTCGTCACGGGAACCAGCCTGCTCGTCGACGGGGGCTGGAGGCGCAGTGAGCGACGCGCCGGACGTGGCGGCGGTGGCGCGCCCCGTGGTCCCCCTCCGCCACGGGGCGGCCGCCGCACCCGCCGAGCTCGGCGAGGGGCCCGTGTGGGACGCCGCGCGCGGGGAGCTCGTCTGGGTGGACGTGGACCGCGGCCTCGTGCACCGCCGCTCGCGCGGCCGGCCGGAGGTGACCGTGGACGTGGGCCAGCCCCTGGGCTGCGCCGTGCCGCGCGCCGCCGGCGGACTGGCGCTCGCCGTCCGCGACGGCTTCGCGCTGCTTCCGGGTGACGGAACGGCCGCGCGCGGCTCGTGGCCGCGGTCGAGCGGCAGCGGCCGGACACGCGGATGAACGACGGCGCCTGCGACGCGTGCGGGCGGTTCTGGGCGGGCACGATGTCGCTCGCCGGCGACACGCGCGGCGCCGCGCTCTACCGGCTCGACCCCGATCTGGCCGTCACGCGGTGCTCCCCGGCATCTCGGTCTCGAACGGCATCGGCTGGTCGCCGGATGGCTCCGCGCTCTACCACGTGGACTGCCCGCGGCGGCGGATCGACGTCTACGACTTCGATGCCCCAACCGGCTCGGTCGCGGGTCGCCGGGCCGTGGTCGCGGTCGACGCGGAGCTCGGCACGCCGGACGGCCTCGCGGTGGACGCGGAGGGCGGCATCTGGGTCGCGCTCTGGGGCGGCGGGGCGGTCCACCGCTACGGCCCGGACGGGGCGCTCGAGGAGCGCCTCGAGCTTCCGGTCACGAACGTGACCAGCTGTGCTTCGGGGGCCGCGACCTCGGGACGCTGTACGTGACCACGGCCGCCCGCGGCGCCGCTCACGAGCCGCTCGCGGGCCTGCTGTTCGCCTGCCGGCCGGGCGTGCGCGGCCTTCCCGCGACGCCCTTCGCGGGATAGCCGTGGCGCCCCTGGCGGGACAGCGCGTGCTCGTGACGGGTGCCGGGGTCGGGATCGGCCAGGGGATCGCGGTCGAGCTGGCCGCCCAGGGCGCGTCCGTCTGCGTCCACACCGCGACGACACCCCCCGACGAGACGCTGGCGCTGCTCGGCGGGAGGGCGGTGGCGGTGCGCGGCGACCTCGCGGACGCCCGCGAATGCGTCCGAGTGGTCGACGAGGCGGCGGCGGCGCTCGGCGGCGGCCTCGACGGACTCGTGAACAACGCGGGCATCACCCGCGAGCTGGCCTTCGAGGACACGGGGCCGGACGAGCTCGCCGCGCTGTTCGACCTCAACTTCCGCGGGTACTTCCTCTGCGCCCAGAGGGCGGTGGCCCACGGCTCTCGCTCGATCGTCAGCCTCAGCTCGATCCACGGTCACGGAGGACTCCCGTGTCACTCCGCCTACGGCGCCACCAAGGGCGCGGTCGACGCATGGACGCGCGCGCTCGCCGTCGAGCTGGCGCCGCGAGGTGTGAGGGTGAACGCGGTCGCGCCGGGGGTGATCGAGGTGCCGCGCTTTCTCGAGCGCGGGCCGGCCTACGATCCCGGCGCCTACGGCAGCTCGATCCCCGCCGGGCGGGTCGGCACACCGGGCGACGTCGCCCCGCTCGTCGCCTTCCTGATTTCCGAGCGCGCGTCCGGATTCATCACCGGGCAGGTGATCGGGGTCGACGGCGGAACCTCAGCTCGAATGAGCTTCCACCGCCCGACCGAGTGACGATGCAAGGAACCTGGCGCGATCCGCACACGTTCGGCGCCGGAAGCTCCAGCGTCGCAGCGCGCGCGGTCGTCCGCCCTTGACCGCAATTTGCGCGAAAACTTCACTCCTTGCAATGGGCACTGTGCTGGGGCTCGCCGCCCCATCACCGGCAGGGGTGCCGTCGCCCCAACGGTCGGGCTATTCGAGCGTCGTGCTCGACCGGCTCGCGCAGCATGCCCGCGCGGTGCTCGGGTTCCGCGAGGCATGGATCGTGGTCCGCTGTCCGGGCGAGACGGACGAGTTCGCCGCGGTGGCGGGCGCGGGTGTGGACTCCGACCTGATCGGCCGCCGCGTGCGGCCGGCCGCGCGCGGCGCCGTCGCGTCCGCCCCGGTGATCGGCGGGGCGGACGAATGCGGCGCGGTCTGCGTCGGCGGCAGGGACGAGGAGCGAAAGCTCGAACCGGGTGAGATGAAGCTGCTCGCGGAGCTGGGCATCCTTGCCGGCGAGGCTCTCTCCCATCACGCGCGCCGCGAGCTCACGGAGGGCGACTCCCAGGCGGAGATCAGCGCGCTCGTCAAGGCACTCGCCGAAGCCGACGGCGACACCTACAAGCATTCGCTCGAGGTCGCGGCGACGGCGACGGCCGTGGGCGCGCGGCTCGGACTCGCGCGCGCCCAGCTGCTCGAGGTCGAGCTCGGCGCGCTGCTCCACGACGTGGGCAAGCTGCGTCTCCCGCAGCAGCTGCTCTCGAAGCCGGGGCAGCTGACGGCCGATGAGGTCCGGCTGATCCGGCTGCACCCCGAGTGGGGCGCCGAGATGGTCGCCCGCATTCCCGGCCTCGAGGCCGTGGCGCTGATCGTCAGGCTGCACCACGAGCGCCCCGACGGGCGCGGCTACCCGCACGGGCTGGCGGGCGACCGCATCCCGCTCGCCACCCGCATCGTCTCCGTCTGCGACGCCTACGGCGCCATGACGAAGCGCCGCCCCTACAGCGCGCCGCTGAACATGGAGGCGGCCCTCGGCGAGCTCGGGAGCCACGCGGGCACGCAGTTCGACCCCGAGGTCGTGGACGCGCTCACGGCATTCGTCCGGCTGAACGACGCCATCTCGGCCTAGCAGGCCGCGGCGCTACATCAGGAGCGCGCGCGAGTAGCCGTCGGTTGCGTACACGCGCTCCGGGCCCGGCGTCGCGTCGGCGGCCGCCTCGCGCCGGGCGGCCAGCTCGTCGAGCAGGCCGGCCAGCGCCTCGGCCGCCGGGCCGTCGAGCCCGCCGAGCGCCTCCTCGAGTGGCTCGAGGACGGGGTCCATGTACTCGCGCAGCCGCTCGCTGCCGAGCGGGGTGAGCGTCGAGCAGCCGCATCCGGCCGTCCGCGGGATGGCGCTCGCGCGTCACGTAGCCCGCGTCGATCAGGCGGCCGGTGAGCGCGGTCACGCCGCCGGAGGTGAGCCCGAGCCGGTGCCCCAGCGCCCCGGGCGTGAGGCCGCCGAGCGCGCCGAGCTGCTCGAGGGCGGTCAGCTCGACCTGCGGCAGGCCGATCCGGCGGGCGCGCGCCGCGCGGTGGTGGGCGCCGGCGAGCTCCACGCGATGGAGGGCGGCCGCGGCCTGAGCTATTGGCTCTGTACTCATTGGCCCAGCTCCCGGAGGATGGCTCGCGTGACCCCGGAGGAGCGATTCGCCGCGAACCTGCGGCGACATCGCGAGGCGGCGAAGCTGACGCAGGAGCAGCTCTCCGCGAGGGCAGGGCTCCATCCCACCGAGATCTCGCGCCTGGAGCGCGCGGTGCGGGAGCCGCGACTCGGGACCATCGCAAGGCTGGCCAGGGGGCTTGGCATCGGCGCGGAGCAGCTCGTGGCGGGCATCCGCTGAAAATGCTACACCGATCTTGAGCTATTGGCCCAGTTCGCGGGCCGCCGGCGTCAGCCGGTGACGACGCCGGTCTTGCCGAAAACCGGCATCGTGCCGCCCGCGTCGTTCACGATGCTCTGCCAGAGGCGGGCCGCGACGTCGGGGTTGTCGGCCGCCACGTCGTCCTCCTCGTCCGGGTCCGCCTCCGTGTCGAAGAGGCGGCGCTTCTTGCCCTGGTTGTCGGCGATCAGGAGCCAGCGCCCGTCTCCCGCGGCCACGTGGTCGGCGTACGCCGTGGTCCAGTAGGCGCGCTCCGGCGGGTCCGCCCCCTCGAACATCACCGTCAGGTCCTCGCCGTCCATCCGGCCCGGCACGGTGAGTCCCTGGAAGGAGAGCACCGTGGGCGCCACGTCGTGCGTCGAGGCGAAGTAGTCGCTCGTCTCGCCGGCCCGTTTCCCCTCGGGGTGCCGGATGATGTACGGCACGGCGTGGATCTCGCTCCCGAGCATCGAGTTCGCCTTGCCCATCAGGCCGTGCTCGCCGAGCAGGATGCCGTGGTCCGACAGGTAGTAGACGACCGTGCTGCTCGGCGAGGCCGCAGGTCGTCGAGCAGGTTCAGCAGGCGCCCGATCCAGGCGTCGATGTAGGTGAGCTCGCCGGCGTAGAGCTCGCGCACGCGCTCCACCTGCTCCTCCGTCACGTCGAGGTCCTCGACCTTCGAGTACGGCGTCTTGAAGGGCAGGATCGGCTCCACGCCCTCGTGGTCCTCGAAGCGCAGCTTGAAGGTGGTGGGCACGTTCCACGCCTCGTGCGGGTCGAAGGCGTCGACCCCGAGGAAGAAGGGCTGCCTGTCCTTCAGCTCGCGGAGCGCCTCCATCCCGGCCTTCAGCACGCGCGCACCGGACAGCTCGCTCGCCCGAGCGGCCCCTGTTGAAGCCCACGTTCTCCCGGATCGCGCTTCTCGGCCTCGGTGCCCTGGAGCGCGGGCAGGAGGTAGTTCTCGATCTGCTCGGCGGAGGCCACGCGGTCGCGGTCGATTCCCACGTTCCAGCTGCGGTACTCGCCCTGCTCGTAGATCGACTTCGAGATGTCGAGCGTCCTGCGGAAGCGCTCGAAGCGAGGTCCGATCAGGAACGGGTTGTCGGTGACGTACGCGGTGTCGATCCCGGCCGCGTCCATGAACTCGGTGAAGATCCGCTTGTACGGCGGGATCGGGCTCCAGCCGGGGAACGGCGGCAGCTTGGGCGCGACCTTCCAGTCGCGGAACGGGAACGAGCGCGTGCCGGTGAGGAGGGCGCGGCGTACGGCGACGGTGGGCATGGCCTCGGGAACGGCGCGGTCGAAGCGGAGCCCCTCCTTGGCGAGCGCGTCGAGGTTCGGCGTGTCGGCCAGCTCGTCGCCGTCGTACGCGCTCACGAAGTCGCGGCGCGTGCTGTCGGTCACGATCAGGAGGACGTTCAGCGGCTCGCCCTCGCGCGCCACGACCTCCTGCACCCGCGCGTCGTCGTCGGAGGAGTCGTTCAGGTCGCAGCCGCTCGCGGCCAGGGCGGCTGCACCGGCGGCGCCCGCGCCCGGAGTAGCGAATGAGGTCACGTCGCGTGACGCCGTTTCTGCCGGTCGAGCGCAAGCGGGGGCACTGTAGCGACGCGCCAGATTCCAGCGGCGCCAGGGCCGAGGAGCGTACGATTGGAGACGAGCGAGATGGTCGAGGCCGGCGTGGCTCTCGTCGTAGTTGGAGCCGCCCTTCTGGTGGCTGAGGCCCACGTGCCCGGCGGCGTGCTCGGAGCCATCGGCGGCATGGCGCTCGCCGGCCGGCGCGGCGCTCGCCATCGCGGGCGCCGGAGGCGGCGCGGCGGTCGTGGTCGGCGCGGTGCTCGGCGCCGCTCGGCGCGACCGGGCTCTGGCTCGCCTTCGCGGCGCGCAAGGCGCTCGCCGCGCGGCGCCTGCGCTCCGCGTCGGGCCGCGAGGCGCTCGCGGGCCGCTGCGGCGTCGTGCGCAGCTGGCAGAACGGCGACGGGCAGGTGTTCGTGGACGGCGCGCTCTGGCGCGCGCGGCCGAGCTGGCCGGACTCGCGAGGAGCGGCTCGTGGCAGGCGACGCGGTCGTGGTCGAGCGCGTGACCGGGCTGACGCTCGCCGTGCGCAAAGCGGAGGAGTGGGAGGAGACCTGATGCTCACGGCGATCCTGATCCTGATCGCGATCATGGCGGCGACCGCGGCAGCGCTGGCCGCCGCCTCGGTCCGCGTTCTGCGCGAGTACGAGCGCGGGGTGGTGTTCCGGCTCGGGCGCGTGATCGACGAGAAGGGCCCCGGCCTCGTACTGCTCATCCCGGCGGTCGACCGGATGGTCCGCGTGACCCTTCGCACGGTGACGCTGAAGATCCCGCCCCAGGAGATCATCACGCGCGACAACGTCCCGGTCCGGGTCGCAGCGGTCGCGTACTTCCGCGTGATCGACCCGCGCCGCTCGGTCCTCGACGTGGAGGACTACATGGCGGCCACGCTCCAGATCGCACAGACGACGCTTCGCTCCGTGCTCGGCAAGGCCGAGCTCGACGCGCTGCTCGCCGAGCGCGAGCGCCTGAACGAGAGCCTCCAGCAGATCATCGACGAGCAGACCGAGCCGTGGGGGATCAAGGTCACGATCGTCGAGATCAAGGACGTGGAGATCCCGCAGCAGATGCAGCAGGCGATCGCGCGCCAGGCGGAGGCCGAGCGCAACCGGCGCGCCAAGGTGATCAACGCCGAGGGCGAGTTCCAGGCCGCCGACCGCCTCGGCGCAGGCCGCCGACGTGATCAGCCCGAACCCGGTGACGATCCAGCTCCGCTACCTCCAGGCACTCTCGGACATCAGCGGGAACGAGGCGTCGACGATCGTCTTCCCGCTGCCGCTGGACCTGCTCCGCCCGCTCTCCTGGAGGGCAGGAACAACGGCGCCCCGAGCGAGAACGAGAGCACGGGAGCGGATAACCTCGGCGGATGGCCGTAACTGAATCCGCCACCCGCGTCCTCGACAACTACGTAGGCGGATCCTGGACACCCGCCGGGCTCGTCCGAGCGGCTCGACGTGACCAACCCGGCGACCGGCGAGGTGCTGGCGCGCGTTCCGCTGTCGAACTCGGCGGACCTCGACGCCGCGGTGCGCGCCGCCCGCGACGCCGCTCCCGGCCTGGCGCGACGTGGCGGTCATCGCTCGCGCCCGCAAGCTGTTCGCGCTCCGCGAGGGCCTCGACGCCCGCCGCGAGGAGCTCGCCCGCTCGGTCACCACCGAGATGGGGAAGACGATCGTGGACGCGCGCGCCGAGGTGGCGCGGATGATCGAGATGGTCGAGGCCGCCTGCGCGATCCCGACGACGATGCAGGGCCGCATCCTCGAGGACGTCTCGCGCGGGATCGACGCGGAGACGATCCGCCAGCCGGTCGGGGTCTGCGCCGCGATCGTGCCGTTCAACTTCCCCGCCATGGTCCCGTTCTGGTTCCTGCCGTTCGCCCTTGGATGCGGCAACACGTTCATCTTGAAGCCCTCGGAGCAGGTGCCGCTCACCCAGCAGATCGCGTTCGAGGTGCTCGACTCGCTCGACCTGCCGCCGGGCGTCGTGAACCTCGTGAACGGCGGGCGCGAGGTCGTGGAGGGCATGCTCGACCACCCGGGAATCGACGCGATCTCGTTCGTGGGCTCGGCGCCCGTGGCGAAGATCGTCTACGAGCGCTCGGCGAAGGCCGGCAAGCGCGTCCAGGCGCTCGGCGGGGCCAAGAACCACATGGTCGTGATGCCGGACGCGGTAGTCGACAAGACCGTCAACGGGATCATCGGGTCGGCGTTCGGCGCCGCCGGCCAGCGCTGCATGGCGGGGTCGGTCGTCGTGACCGTCGGAGAGGCGCACGAGCGCCTGCTGCCGGCGCTGAAGGAGGCGGCCGAGGCGGTGCGCGTGGGCGACGGCATCGACGAGCGGAACGAGCTCGGCCCCGTGGTCTCCGAGGCGGCGCGCGAGCGCATCCTCGGCGCGGTCGAGCGCGGCGTGGGCGAGGGCGCCGAGCTGGTCGTGGACGGGCGCGACCCGGGCGTCGCCGAGGGCGGCTCCTTCATCGGCGCGACGATCCTCGACGGCGTTACGCCCGACATGGAGCTCGCGCGCGAGGAGATCTTCGGGCCGGTGCTGTCGCTGATTCACGTGGACACGCTCGACGAGGCGATCGACGCCGTGAACCGGTCGCGCTTCGGGAACGGCGTGTCGATCTTCACGGAGTCGGGCGCGGCCGTCCGGCGCTTCAAGCACGACGTCGAGGCGGGCATGGTCGGGGTGAACATCGGCGTCGCCGCGCCCGTGGCGTTCTTCCCGTTCTCCGGCTGGAAGGACAGCTTCCTCGGCGACCTCCACGCCCACGGCACCGACGCCGTCGACTTCTACACGCGCAAGAAGACCGTCACCACGCGCTTCTTCTCGAGCGGCGAGTCCGGCAGCTACTTCGTCGAAAACTGACGGCGTTACTTCGCACCGAGGGCTTTCGCCACGGCCTCCGCCTCGGCGCGCCGTTCGCCGTCGCCGGCGGCATCCTCGCGATCTCGTTCGGGATCCTCGCCGGCGAGGCGGGCATGTCCGACGTGGAGGCGGTGATCTTCTCGGCGATCGTCTTCGCGGGCTCGGCGCAGTTCACCGCCGCGTCGATCCTGGCCGCCGGTGGCGGGGCGGGCGCCGCGGTGGCGGCGGCCAGCCTGATGAACTCGCGCTTCCTGCCCATGAGCGCCGCCGTCGGCCCGTCGTTCAGCGGCGGCCCGCTCCGCCGCGCGGCAAAGGGCCAGACGGTCGTGGACCACGCCTGGGCGCTGTCCTCGAGAGGCGACGGCACGTTCGACGAGGCGCTGCTTATGGGCGCCTCCGCGATCGCCTACTGCACCTGGATCGCGGGCACCGCTGTCGGGGCGCTCTGGGGCGACGCGCTGGGCGACCCCGACGCGCTCGGCCTCGACGCGATCTTCCCCGCGTTCTTCTTCGGGCTGCTCCTGAAGGAGATGCACAGCGGGCGTGCGCGGGGTGTCGCGGCGCTCGGCGCGGCGCTGGCGCTCGCGCTTGTCCCGTTCACGCCAGCGGGAGTGCCCGTGCTCGTCGCGAGCCTCGCCTCGCTCGTGGGACTCACCCACCGCGCCCGCGCGGAGGTCCTGGAGCGCCAGGAGGCGGAGGGAGAGCCACGGTGAGCACAGCCGCGTTGACGATCGCGGGCTGCGCGCTGGTCACGGCGGCCATCAAGGCTGCCGGGCCGGTGGCCCTCGGCGGCCGCGAGCTGCCCACCTGGTTCACGAGCGTCGTGATCCTGCTGTCGCCCGCCCTGCTCGCCGCGCTCGTGGCGACCCAGGCATTCGCGGAAGGCGACCGCATCGCGCTCGACGCGGACACCGCGGGCGTCGCCGCCGGCGGTCTGGCGATGTGGCGCACCGAGTCGATCGTCGCCTGCGTGGTCGCGGCGGCGGCGGTCACCGCCGCCGTGCGCGCGCTCTGAGCGGGGCGGTTAACCCCCGCGATCGAACGACGGCTTTGAAGGGCGGGTCCTTGTCAGGTGGTGGGGAATCGTTGCGTTTTCCGCTACGCGTGCCCACCACCTGAGATTGGCCCTTTCAGTGCTGCCGTTCGGCTACGCGGCGGCGTCGGCAGAGAGCGCCTTGCGCTCCTGCCGGCGCTCGTCGACCCTCACGACATCCCAGGCGAGGCCGGTGGCCTCGAGGGCGCGGATGACCATCCACGACGGGTCGACCTGCCAGCTCCGGAGGCCGTGCCGGGCCGAGGTCGGGAAGGCGTGGTGGTTGTTGTGCCACGACTCGCCGAACGTGAAGATCGACAGCCACGCCAGGTTGCGGGACTCGTCGCCGGTATCGAAGTCGCGGCGCCCGAAGAAGTGGCAGAGCGAGTTGATGCTGTAGGTCACGTGGTGCACGACCAGCATCCGGACGCCGCCGCCCCAGAGGAGCCCGGTCAGCGCCGTGCTCAGCGACCCGCCGATCAGGAAGCCGAGGCCGAACGGCAGCGCGAGCCCCGCGAACACCCAGAACAGGAACGTGCGGTCGAAGAAGCTGATCGTCGGGTCCGCGATCAGGTCCGGGGCGTAGCGGTCGCGCTTGCCGCGCTGGGTGTGGATGAACAGCCAGCCGACGTGGGCGTGGAAGAGCCCGCGGATCGCGCCGGTCCAGCCGCTGCCGTGGCCGACGTGCGGGCTGTGCGGGTCGCCCTCCTGGTCGGAGAAGGCGTGATGCTTGCGGTGGTCGGCCACCCAGGAGATCACGGGACCCTCGATCGCGATCGAGCCGGCCGCGGTGAGCGCGGCGCGCACGGGCTTCTTCGCCTTGAAGCTGCGGTGGGTGAGGTGGCGGTGGAAGCCGACCGTGACGCCCATCGCGCAGGTCACGTACATGATCAGGAAGACCGCGACGTCGCTCCAGTGGAGCCACGAGTTCCAGAGCTGCCAGCAGACGATCCCGAGCGCGACGAACGGAAGGGCGGTGATCGTGCCGGTCGCGATTCGGTCGGCGGTCTCGTTCTTGGTGGGCTGAATGTCGTCGGCCGTCGGGCCGGGCCGTACGGCAACCTGCGATGTCACTTGCTCTGCGCCTCCATTGCTTCGGGCCCCGCTGCCCGTGCATGACCTTATCCAAACGGAGGGCCGATATGCGCCCCTGCTACTGTCCCCGAAGTGGGTGACGCCGTTGCCCGCGAGGTTCTCGTCTCCGATGGCATTGCGATCTGGGTCAGCTGAATCTCCCAGATAGCTAGCGGTCGTGTTCGCATGGCCGCCGTCAGGAGCAAAATGAACACGCAGTCCTTTGCCGACCTCGGCCTGTCGCCGGTGGTCGCACGAACCCTCTCGGGGCGCGGACTTAAGAGACCGTTTCCCGTTCAGGCGTCGGTTATCCCCGACGTGCTGGCCGGCCACGACGTGCTGGTGAAATCCCCGACCGGATCGGGCAAGACGCTCGCCCTGGGCGCGCCGCTCGTCGACCTGATCGAGGCCACGGACGCCCGCGCCGCGGCGCTCGTGCTCGCGCCGACGCGCGAGCTGGCCAGCCAGATCGTCGAGGAGATCCGCGACATCGCGACCGCGCGCGCCCTCTCCGTCGCCGCCGTGTATGGCGGCGTCGGCTTCGAGCGCCAGATCAAGCTCGCCCGCAAGGCGCACATCATCGTCGCGACGCCCGGCCGGCTCGAGGACCTGATCGCGCGCGGCGCGGTCCGGCTCGACCGCGTCCGCGTGCTCGCCCTCGACGAGGCGGACAGGATGCTCGACATGGGCTTCCGCCCGGCCGTCGACCGCATCGTGGCCCAGGTGCCGCGTGACCGTCAGACCCTCTTTCTCTCCGCAACGCTCGAAGGAGAGGCCGGCCGCATCGCGGAGGAGTACACCCGCGATGCGCGCCGGCATGAGCACGCACACCAGGCAAACGAGCGCGCCGACGTCGACCACCGCTTCGTGGCGGTCGCCCACGAGGACAAGCTCGACTCGCTCGTGCGCGTCCTCCGCGGCGACGACGCCGGGCGGACGCTCGTCTTCGTGCGCACCAAGCGCGGCGCCGACCGGCTCGTGAAGCGGCTCGCCAAGCGCGGGGTGGAGGCGGCCGCGATGCACGGCGACAAGTCTCAGTCCCAGCGCGAGAAGGCGCTCAGGCGCTTCCACAACGGCCAGGTCGCCGCGCTCGTCGCCACCGACGTGGCCGCGCGCGGGATCGACGTCGACGACATCACGCAGGTCGTGAACTTCGACGCGCCCGAGGACCGGGACACCTACGTGCACCGCGTGGGCCGCACCGGCCGGGCCGGACGCACCGGCGTCGGCGTGACCTTCGTGATGCACGATCAGGCCCGCGACATCGGGAAGATCGCGCACGAGCTGCGCCTGCACCAGCAGTTCGAGCAGGGCGGCTTCAAGGCACCGCAGCCGGGTAGCGTTCGCCACGGTGGGCGCCGACATCCCTCACGTAACAGGCGTAGAGCACCGGTTCGTTGACGCCGGCGGGCTGCGCACTCACGTAGCGCTGGCGGGCGAGGGCCCGCCCGTCGTGATGCTGCACGGCTGGCCGCAGCACTGGTACCTGTGGCGCGACGTGATCCCCGTGGTCGCGCCTCACGCGCGGGTGATCTGCCCGGATCTGCGCGGGTTCGGGTGGACCGACGTCCCCAGGCGCGGCTACGAGAAGGACCAGCTGAAGCGCGACGTGCTCGCGCTCCTGGACGAGCTCGATGTCGGGGAGTTCACCCTCGCGGGGCACGACTGGGGCGGCTACGTGGCCTTTCTGCTCGCTCTGGAGCACCCGGAGCGGGTAAAGGGGTTCCTGGCCATGAACGTGCTGCCGCCCTGGCCGCCCCGTGACCGGAAGGTCGCGCTCGACGCCTGGAGGTTCCTCTACATGCCGGTGCTCTCGACGCCCGGGCTCGGGGGATGGGTGGGGCGGACGCTCGGCCCGCACGGGATCCCCGAGGACGCGCGCGGCGCGTTCGCCTCGCGGCTCGGCGGCGAGCGGGCCCGGGCGACCGAGCGGCTCTACCGCACGTTCTTCCTGCGAGAGCTGCCGCGGACGTTGCGCGGCCGCTACTCGGCCGCCGACCTGCGGGTGCCCACGCGGCTCGTGTTCGGGCAGCGCGACGTCGTGATCACCACGCGCGCGGTCGAGGGCGCCGCGGCGCAGAGCGACATGCTCGAGGTCGAGCTCGTCCCCGACGCGACCCATTTCGTCGTGGACGAGCAGCCCGAGCTCGTGGCGGATCGCCTGCTGTCCATGCTCGCCCTAGCCGGTTCTCCCGTTATCCGCCGGCTGCACCCGGGAACAACGTGCGCATGATCAGGCGGGGGCAGTCACTGCTGGCAATAGTCATCTCGATCCTGACGCTGGCGGTGCCGGCGTCGGCGACCGCTCAGGAGTACGTCGCGCTGGGCGACTCCTTCACGGCCGGGCCGGTGATCCCGGTGCAGGTGCCGATCTTCGGCTGCCTGAAGTCGAACAACAACTTCCCGAACCTCACCGCGCGCGACCTCGGCCTCTCCTTGAAGGACGCCAGCTGCAGCGGCGCGGAGACCGAGGACATGGAGAATCCGCAGGGCGTGTCGCCGGACGGCCCCAACCCGCCGCAGTTCGACCGGCTGAGCGCGACAACCGAGATCGTCACGCTTCAGATCGGCGGAAACGACATCGGCTTCTCGAGCATAGGGAGGGACTGTGCCAGCGAGTCGCCCGAGGGCACGCCGTGTCAGGACAGATACGTGCACGACGGCCGCGACGAGATCAGCGAGCGGATCCAGGCCACGGCCCCGCTCGTGGCGGCCGTGCTCCAGGGCATCAGGCGAGCGCTCGCCCTCGGCGCGCGTCCTCGTCGTGAACTACGCGGCGATCCTGCCGCACTCCGGTCCCGGCTGCTGGCCGCAGATCCCGATCACCGAGGGCGACGTTCCCTACGTGCGCGCGAAGCAGGAGGAGCTGAACGCGATGCTCGCGACGGAGGCGGCGGCCGCCGGCGCCGAGCTGACCGACTGGTACGCGGCGAGCGTCGGCCACGACGCCTGCCAGCCGCCCGCGATCCGCTGGGTCGAGCCGGCCGCGCCGGCGAACGCCGCCGCGCCGTTGCACCCCAACCTGGGCGGGATGATGGGCGCGTCGCAGCTGCTGAGCGCGGCGATCGGGGGCTAGGTGTGCTCCTAGCCTACGCCGTTGGATCACATCCGCACCACCGTGGGGGCTGGAGGCGCGCAGGCCAACAGCACCAAGGAGGACTCCGGATGCAGCGTCACGGTCGTGCGAGGACCCGTCCCAAGAGCAGGCGCGATCGCGGACGCGATCTCGACGCCTGGGTCGGAAGCAGCGGTCGGTCGCCCTGCTCGGCCTTTCGTCTGCCGGCCACACCCTGGTCGGGGTGCTCGCGGATGTTCGCCATCCACTCGTCGATCACCTCGAACGCCTCGGGCGTCTGGTCGCACTGCCGGCCGGGCGCGCGTCCGTGAACCAGATCACCTGGTTGGAGGCGTCGCCGTCGCGGTCGAGCATCCGCTGGCGCTCAGCGAACGACTGGTGGCTGTTGTGCATGTCGAGCACCGCCTCGAGGTAGTGCCGGCCGTCGATCAGCGGGATGTCGATGTCGCCGTCGAAGTAGAGCCCGCTGCGTGTACGCGGCGCGCATCGCCTGCAGGTCGCCCTCCCGGCGCGGCGCCGGCGTCACCCCGCCGTCCGGAGCTCAGGCGCATGTTGCGAGCGGCTCCACGGGTCGAACCTGCTCCGACCGGGCAGGAAGGGCTGGCCCTCCTGGACCATCTGGCCCGGGTCCTTCCAGCTGCCCGACCTTCGCGTTGAGGTCGAGGAACTCCTGCGGGCGTGATGCTGCCCGTCGTGTCAGCGCCTCGAGCCCGTACTGCACGCCCACGTTGTCCCACGTCTGGCGGGCGTAGCCGTCCGGGCCGACGCCGTAGATGTTGCGCAGGTCCTCCCAGTGCGTCCAGTGGACGGCACGCCATCTCCGCCGGGTTCATCCGCTCGGCGCCCGCGCCCACCACGCTCGGGTGCCGAAGAGCGGGTTCATCGCCAGCGGCGTCAGGCCGCGCCAGCCGTTGACGCACTCGCGTGCTCCCCGGCGCTCCGCCGCGTAGGGGTTCGGGCACGCGTCGTCGGCGTTCAGGCCGATCGAGCCACGTCGCGGTCGTCCCAGCTGCTGCCACTTCGGGTTGGCCGCGTCCGTGACGTCCATGTAGTGCTCGAGCAGCTCGCAGTCGCCCACGTGGGTCGTCTGCGTGACCATGTCCGGGTAGGAGTACTGCGGGATGCCGGCATCCAGCAGCTCCGGCGTGGTTCTGCCCGTACACGTACTGCTGGATCGCCGCCGCCGGAGCCGCCCACGCCCACCGTGTAGAGCGGCACGCCGTAGCGCTCGACGAACGCGCTCCTTCGTCATCAGCGCGGTCTCGCCGCCGAGCACGAGGTTGTAGTGGATGCTCGTGCGCGTGCCGCTCGAGTGCGCGATCCCGTAGCCCATGCGAGCAGGCCGATGTCGTAGATCCAGCGCCGCCGCCGGGCGTCCCCTGGTTGCGCCCGATCGCCACGCCGCCGTCGAAGCGTGTAGACCAGGCGCTTGTTCCACAGCGTCGTGTCCTGCTCGCGCCGTGTCGCTCGAACCGAACGGCACGAGCATCGCGTACGAGTAGATGAAGCGGTTGATCGTGCCGCGCTCGCGGCGCACCACGTAGTCGACGGTCCGGCCGTCCATCATCGTCGTCTGCGCCATGTCCGCCGGCCGGCCAGCCGTCCGCCGGCAGCGCGCCGGAACTGCCCGCCCGTGGTGCGATAGAGGTAGTCCACCCGCGTGGCGGCGCTAGCAGTTCGTGCTCCAACCGGCCGTCGAGTCCGTCCGCGCGCAGCACGCGGAAGCCTTGGCCCTGTCTGGTGCGGCGGGGCGCCTGCAGCGCACCTGGTAGATCGACGTGAAGCCGCTCTCGAAGCCGCGCCTCGCCGCGCGCAGGTAGAGCCGCCAGACGCGGATCCGCTCCGCGCCCGCGAGCCGGGCGGCCTCCTCGATGTTGTCGTCCAGGTTGCGCGCCCAGTGCCGGAGCGTCTCGATGTAGTCGGAGCGCAGGCCCTCCACGTGCTCGGTCTCGAGTCCCGCCCGCTCGAGTGCGAGCTGGATGCGGGACAGGTGGAGGGGCGCGGCGTCGGGGAAGACGTAGCGCTCTGAGAACGGGCCGGCCTCGGGATCGCCGACCCGCAGCCGGGCGATGCCGTGGTTCAGCACGCGGCCGCCGGGCTTGACCAGGCGGGCGAGCTGCCGCGCGTACACGTCGATCTGCACCGACCCCACGTGCTCGACCATTCCGATGCTGGCCAGGGCGTCGAAGGGCTTGTCCGCCAGCTCGCGGTAGTCCGCCACGCGGATGTCCACGCGGTCGCCGAGCCCGCGCTCCTCGGCGCGCCGGCGCGCGAGCGCCGCCTGCGGCTCGGAGAGCGTGATGCCCACGACGCTCACGCCGTGGTTGGCCGCGGCATGGATCGCGAAGCTGCCCCATCCGCAACCCACGTCGAGCACGCGCTGGCCGGGCTCGAGGCCGAGCTTCGTGCACACGAGCTCGAGCTTGGCCTCCTGCGCCTCCTCGAGCGTGCGTGCGCCGCGCGAGAAGAGGGCGCAGCTGTAGGTGAGCGACTCGCCGAGGAAGAGCCTGAAGAAGTCGTTCGAGACGTCGTAGTGGTGGCGCACGGCGCGGGCGTCGCGCTCCGGGCTGTGGCGGCGGCCGCGTGGGCGCAGCTCCGCCGCGGGCACGGGCGGCGGGCGCCTGATGCCGTACGCGCGCGCCGCGGCGAGGGCGAGCCGCGCCTGCGTGCGCCTGTCGAGCGGCGGCGGCTCCCAGCGGTCGAGCAGCTCGAGCGTCTCGTCGAGGTCGTCGACGGTGAGCGCACCTGACACATACGCCCGCCCGAGCCCGAGCTGCCCGGGGGCGCGCAGCGCGTGAGCCAGCGCGGCCCTCGAATTCGCCTGGAAGGTGGGTCCGCCCCCATTGGTGGACGGGAGGCGGCTGCCGTCCCAGAGCGTGATGGCGAACGGGCGCTCGGGCAGCACTCGCCCGATCTCATCCAGCAGTCGCTCGCCGGCCGTCATTTCGCGGTCTGAAACTAGCGGTAGTCTGGGCTTCATGGTCAGGCGCGCCGCTCTGATTTTCGCGCTCGCACTGCTCGCGGGCGCGCCGAGCGCGTCGATGGGCGCCGAGGGCCAGGCTGCGGGTAAGAGCTCGCGCATCGCGAAGCGCGTGCAGCTCAAGTCGTTCGGCTCGTGCGACGCGCTCGTCCGCTACGGGCGGCGACACGTGCGGCGCGGGGTCGGCACACCGCCGCCGATCGACTTCCCGGCGCCGCTCGTGGGCCCGCAGCCGAGGGGGATGCCGGGTCAGCCGGTGCCCGAAGCCGCCCCGGGCGCCGACGACGGGTCCGAGGACTCCGGCACCAACGTGCAGGAGGCGGGCGTGGACGAGCCCGACCTCGTCAAGACGTCGCGCGAGCTCATCTTCGTCGTCGCGGCCAACCGGCTGCACGCCGTGAGGGCCGACGGCCTCGAGCGGCTCGGCACGCTGGAGCTCGAGGGCTGGGGTCACCAGCTGCTGCTCCGTCAGGGCCGGCTGCTCATGATCTCGCAGTCGACGCCCTACGGCGAGGCGCCGCCGCCCGGCGGCGACGGCCCCGTCCTGCCCGCCTTGAGCCCGGTCAGCTACGGGGACACGGTCACCGAGCTCACGGAGATAGACGTGAGCGACCCGGCCGCCATGAAGGTCGTCGCGACCGAGCGCATCCGCGGCGAGCACGTCGGCTCGCGCCTCACCGGGGACACGGCGCGGATCGTGCTCTGGTCGCGGCCGCGCGCGGTGCTTCAGCCCGCGTTCCGCGCACAGCTGCGCGGCTGGCTGCCGCGACGCGTGCTGCGCCGGTCGACCGGCGGACGTCCGCAGTTCCGCCCGGCCGCGGGCTGCCGGCGCGTGCTGCGGCCCGCGACGCACTCGGGCGTCGACCTGCTCACGGTGCTCACGATCGACATGGACAAAGGCCTGCCCGCGGTCGACTCGGACGCCGTCATGGGCGGCGGCCAGACCGTCTACGCGTCGAAGCGCGCGCTCTACGTGGCGCTCGGCCAGGGGGAGGGCTTCACCCAGCTGCACAAGTTCGACACCTCTGACGCCGGCCGGACCGCCTACCTCGCGAGCGGCCGCGTCGCGGGCCACCTGCTGAACCAGTTCTCCATGTCGGAGCAGGAGGGCGTGCTGCGGGTGGCGACCACGAGGTTTGCGGGGCCAGGGGACGAGAGCGAGAGCAGCGTGGTGACGCTGGCCCAGCGCGACGAGGCACTCGCCCAGCTCGGCCGTGTCGACGGCCTCGGCAAGGGTGAGCGGATCTACGCCGTCCGGTTCCTGGGCGACGCCGGCTATGTGGTGACCTTCCGCCAGACGGACCCGCTCTACACGGTGGACCTCTCGCGGCCCGCCGAGCCGAGGGTGGCCGGCGAGCTGAAGATCCCCGGCTACTCGGCCTACCTCCATCCCGTCGGCGAGGACCTGCTGATCGGGGTCGGCCAGGACGCCACGGCGGACGGCCGGCTGCTCGGCACCCAGGTCTCTCTCTTCGACGTGTCGAACCTGGCCAGCCCGGCGCGGCTTCACCAGCGGAAGCTCGCCCCGAACGGGTCGAGCGAGGCGGAGTGGGACCATCACGCGTTCCTCTGGTGGGCGCCAGCGAAGCTGGCGGTGCTGCCGCTCGAGTACTGGGACGACGGGTCGAACATCTTCGCCGGGGCCATCGGCGTCTCCGTCGATCGCGGCGGCATCGCCGAGGTCGGGCGAACGAGACACGAGGACACCGACTGGACCGCGGTCGTGCGCAGGTCGCTGATAGTCGGGGGCCGGCTCGTCACGATCTCGGACGCCGGCGTCCAGCAGAACAGCCTGTCCGACCTCGCCGCGCAGGACTGGCTGGCCTTCCCGGCGCCCGGCTAGCCTGGGCGGCATGCAGAGCATCTATCCGGTCCTGAAGTACGATCACGCGCAGGCCGCCATCGGGTTCCTGGAGCGCGCGTTCGGGTTCGAGCGCCACGCCGTGCACGACGGCGAGAACGGCGGCGTCGCACACGCTGAGCTGAAGCTGGACGGCGAGTACGTGATGCTCGGCTCGACGAACGAGGGCGAGGAGCGCTTCAACCAGGGCGCGGGGAGGTACTCGCTCTACGTGGCCGTGGACGACCCGGACGCGCTGCACGCGCGGGCGAAGGAGGCGGGCGCGACCATCGAGCGCGAGCCGGCGGACCAGGACTACGGGTCGCGCGACTTCACGGCGCGCGACCCGGAGGGCAACCTCTGGTCGTTCGGCACGTACCGCCCGGACTAGGCGGCGGCCGGGACCTTCGCCGGGCGGCGCGCGCGGAGCACCGCGCGGCTGCCCGCCTTCGGGCTCAGCGTGATGCTCCGGCGGCGCGATCCCTCGGCCTCCGGCGTGGCGGGCGCGAGCTCGTTCCGCGCGAGCACCTCGCGCAGGACGATCTTCATCTCGAGCTGGGCGAAGCTCGCGCCGAGACAGCGGCGGCGCCCGCCGCCGAACGGGATCCAGGTGTATGTGCCCGGCTGCTCGTCGAGGAAGCGCTCGGGGCGGAAGGCGTACGGGTCGGGATACACGTCCGGGTCGTGGTGGACCAGATAGGCGTCGGCGATCAGGCAGACGCCCGGCTCGTAGCGCCAGCCGCCGACCTCCACCGGCTCCATCACGAGCCGCGGCGCCGCGTTCGGCAGCACCGGCCGGCGGCGCAGCGTCTCCTGCACCGTGGCCGTGACGTAGGCGTCGTCGTCGCCCGAGTCGATCTCGTCGGTCAGGCGCGCGAGCACCTCGGGCGTGCGCGTGAGGCGCTCGAAGGCCCAGGCCAGCTCCGACGCGGTCGTCTCGTGGCCGGCCACGAGCAGGGTCATCAGCTCGTCGCGCAGCTCCTGCGGCGACATCGGCGAGCCGTCCTCGTGGCGCGCCTCGAGGAGCATGGCCAGGATGTCGTCTCGTTCCTCATGTCCGCCGTTCGCCCGGCGCTCGTCGATCGTCTCGTAGATCATCGCGTCGGCCTCGTCGCGGCCGCGCTCGAACTCGCGCCAGGCCCTGCCGCGCTGGAGCATGGGCAGCGTCGAGGCCGGGCTCACCCCGAACTGGAGAATCCCGGTGAGACGTTCGCGCATCGCCTCGAGCCGCTCACCCGAGTCGAGCCCGAAGACCGCCCGAAGGATGATCTCGAGTGTGAGCGCCTGGAGCCGCGGGTGCAGCGCGACCGGCTCGCCGCGCGGCCAGCTCTCGACCTCCCTCACGGTCACATCGCGCATCAGCCCGGACAGCCGCTGCATCTTCTCTCCGTGGAAGGCCGGGAGCATGAGCTTGCGCTGGCTCAGGTGGGCCTTTTCATCGAGCAGGATCACCGAGTTGGCGCCAACGACCGGCTCGAGCAGCTTGGCGCCCTCCCCGGGGTGCAGCACCTCGGGCGGGGCCGTGAAGATCTCGCGGAGGTGGTCGGGCTCCGAGTGGTAGATGAACGGCGGCGACTGGAGCAGGCGCACGGTGAAGCGCTTGCCGTAGCGCGCGCGGCAGCGCTCGAGGAACGGGACCGTGCGGTTCCACCAGGCGATCGTCTGAAGCGAGCGCGGAAGCGCCGGCCCTGGAGGCAGGTCCATAGGCGGAATCTACCCGCAAGTTTCGCGGCCAGTGTGCGTTCCAACACACATGAGCGTCTTTCGCAGGGTTCTTGCCGTGTCCGTTACCGCCGCCGCGCTGCTCGGCGCGACAGCCGCTTCGTCCTCCGCCGTCGTGGGCGGAAATGACGCGAGTCCGGGCGAGTACCCGTCGGTCGCGGAGATCACGTTCGGGCCGTTCCTCTGCACCGGCACGCTCATCACGCCGGACTGGGTGCTGACCGCGGGCCACTGCAGCAACATCACCGCCGGCACCGTCGCCTCACCCGCGAGCTGGCCGCCCCAGCTGATCAACGTCCGCATCGGCGGCGTCACGCAGAGCGACGGCGAGCAGCGCGGCGTGAGCCGTGTGGTGATGCACCCGGACTACCTGCTCACGAACGGCTACGACATCTCGCTCCTCCAGCTCTCGCAGAGCTCGGCGATGGCGCCCACCCAGGTCGCCGGCGCGGGCGAGCGCAGCATCTGGTCGGCGGGGACGCTCGAGACGATCGTCGGCTGGGGCGTGACCGAGGAGGGCGGCGACACGCCGGACCGCCTCCAGGAGGCACGCGTCCCGATCACGACGGACGCGTACTGCTCCGGCGCCTACGGCAGCAGCTTCGAGGCGCAGACGATGGTCTGCGCCGGATTCCCGCAGGGAGGCGTCGACACTTGCCAGGGCGACTCCGGCGGCCCGATGTTCGGGCGCGCGAGCACCGGAGCGCTCCGGGTGGTCGGCACCACGAGCTGGGGCGACGGCTGCGCCCGGCCCGGCAAGCCGGGTGTGTACGGCCGTGTCGCGGACGACCCGCTGCGGCCGTGGATCGCTCAGAACACGGGCACGGGCGTGAGCACCGCGTCGAGCAGCACCACGGCCGCCAAGCGGCGTGCCGCCAAGCGGCGCGCGGCGAAGCGGCGCGCGGCGAAGCGGCGCGCGGCGTTGAGGCGCGCGGCATTGAGGCAGCGCGCCACGGCCGGCGCCGCGGCCAGCCGCACCGCGCTCCGCTAGAAGCGCGCACGCTTAAGCTGCGCAGCGGTGCGCAGACGACTTCGTGAGCTGGGCTACGCCGTCGGCCGCTTTCCGACCGGGGAGCTGAACGCGCTCGTCGACGTGCCCGGGGTGCTCGTGGGGCACCGCACGCTCGTCGAGGGCGACCGGCTGCGCACGGGTGTGACGGCGGTGCTGCCCCACGACGGCAACCTCTACGACGAGAAGGTGCTCGGGGCGTGTCACGTGGTGAACGCCTACGGCAAGGCCGCGGGCCTCACGCAGCTCGCGGAGCTGGGGACCATCGAGAGCCCGATCCTGCTCACGAACACGCTCGCGGTCGGTGCCGTCTGGGAGGGCGGCCTGCGGCATCTGCTCGAGCGAAACCCGGAGGCGGCGCGCGACCGCGACACGCTCAACGTGATCGTCGGGGAGTGCTTCGACGGCTGGCTGTCGGACGCGCGTGCCCTGGCGGTGCGGCCGGAGCACGCGCTCGAGGCGATCGCGGCGGCCACGGCGGACGAGACGGCCGAGGGCGCGGTGGGCGCCGGCACCGGCACGACGTGCTTCGGCTTCAAGGCGGGTGTCGGGACCTCGTCGCGCGTGGTCGACGGCCACGCGCTCGGCTGCCTGGTCGTCTCGAACTACGGCGCCCGGCGCGACCTGCACCTGCTGGCAGGGCCGGGAGCCGAGGCCGGCGAGGGAGCGGAGCCGCCCGCGCAGGGCGGCTCGATCATGATCGTGCTGGGCACCGGCGCGCCGATGTCGGAGCGCCAGCTCCGGAGGCTCGCCGCGCGCGGCGCCTTCGGCCTGGGGCGCGCCGGGAGCTTCGCGACGAACGCGAGCGGTGAGTACGTGATCGCGTTCTCGACCGCTCACCGGGTCGCGCACCGCGTGGAGCGCGACCGCGACGAGTTCAGCTTCCTGCGCGACGACTCGGTCGCGATGCGCAACCTCTTCGAGGCCGCCGGCGAGGTCGTGCACGAGTCCGTGCTGAACTCGCTGTGCGCGGCCGACGCCGTCGAAGGGCGAGACGGCAACCGCGCCGAGGAGTTTCCCTACGAGCTCCTCGGCGCGGTACCGCTCCTTCGGCAGCTCTAAGCGGTCGGCTCGGTCTCGCTCTCGTGCGCCTTCTTCGAGACGCACTTGCCGAACGCGTTCCTGCGGTTCGAGCCCTCGGTCCCGTACTCCAGGCCGAACGCCTCTTCACCCTTCAACTCCCGCTCCGCCGCGCACTCCTTGGCGGCGTTCTTCTGGGCGGTGGCGTCCTCCTGGTCCTGCTCGTCCGCCCCATGCTCCTTCGCGCGAGCCTTCTCGGACACGCACTTGCCGAAGGCCCGACCCCTCAGGCCCTCCGCCTTGCACTCCTTGGCGGCGTTCTTATGAGCGGTCTGCTCCTCCTGCGCCTCCTCGGCCGACTTGGCCTTGACGCAGGCGACGAAGCTCCGCTGCAGCGCGCGGAACGCCTCCCGTGTTGCGGCTGTCTGGCCGCGTAGCGTCTTGCACTCCGTCATCGCGGCACGCTTGTCTCCCCTGTCAGGGCTCGGCGTGGCGCCTGCCACTGTGGGCAGGATGAGCGCGAAAACGAGTCCAGTAACCAGCGTGATCTTCTTCATGTGGGCTGAAACGCGGGTCGAGAGGAAAGGTTCGGGGGTTACGTGCGAACCTCTGCGCGCCGATTGCGTTCTTATGACCGATGGGTACAACACTTAGGCCGTGGAAGCCGGAGCTCTCACCAGACGGCCCCCGATTCGACTGCTTCGCTCGAAGCGGCTGCTCGCCCTTGCCGGCGACGACCGCCTCGTCGAGCAGATCCGGCGCGGCAACGAGCTCGCCTTCGAGGTGGTCTTCGAGCGCCACGGCGCCGGGATCCTGCGCTTCTGCCGCCACATGCTCAGGTCGCCCGAGGAGGCCGAGGACGCCGTTCAGCACACCTTCGCCGCCGCATTCAGGGACCTCCAGCGCGAGGACGAGCGCCGCATCGCGCTCAAGGCATGGCTGTACACGATCGCGCGTAACCGCTGCCTGTCGGTGCTGCGCGCGCGCCGTGAGCACCCGGCGGAGCTCCAGGAGCTGCAGACCGACGGCCTCAGCGAGCAGGTGGAGCGCCGCGCGGAGCTGCGCGAGCTCCTGGCCGACGTGGGGGACCTGCCCGAGGACCAGCGCGCAGCGCTTCTGCTCGCCGAGGCGGCGGGGCTCTCGCACGCCGAGGTCGCAGCGGTGCTTGGCTGCGAAGTGGCGGGGGTGAAGGGGCTCGTGTTCCGTGCACGCAGCGGGTTGATCGAGCGCCGCGCGGCGCGTGAGACCTCCTGCGACGAGATCCGCGAGCAGCTCGCGACGCTCCGTGGCGGGGCGCTGCGCCGCAACGAGCTGCGCTTCCACGTGCGCCACTGCCCGGGCTGCAGCGCCTATCGCGACGAGCTTCGCAACCAGCGCCGGATGCTGGCCGTCGCGCTTCCGGTCACGCCGACACTTGGGCTGAAGGGAAGCGTCCTCAGCGCCGCCGGGATCGGCGGAGGCGCCGTGGGCGGCGCGTCCGCGGGCGCGGGCGTGTTCGCGCTCGGCTCGGCCACGGTGGCGAAGGTCGCGATGGTCGGCGCCCTTGCGGGCGGGAGCGTGGTTGCCGGCGAGGTCGTCGTCGACCGGATGACCGACCCGCGACCCGCACAGGTGGCTCCGGCGCCGGACTCGGCGAGTGGCCCCGCTGCCGATCGTGAGTCCGCGGCGACCGAGACGGGCGGCGCCCGCGGCGAGCGCATCAGCGGGGAGCGCAGCCACGGGCTGCGCGGGGCGGAGCGGCGCGCAGCGCGCTCGCGCGGAAACGGAAAGGGCGCCTCCAGGTCCGCCGCGGCCCGGGAGAAGAGCTCCGGCGGCCGCAGGCTCGGCCAGGGCAGGCGAGCCGAGAGGGGTCCGCGCGGCAACGGCGGCCGGAGCGCGCTGCCGAAGGAGCGGCCGCAGGCGACCGGGCCGCGAAAGCCGGCGACCCAGCCGAAGCAGCCCGCCGCCAAGCCGCCGCAGGCCGGCGCCGCGCCGAGGGTGAACGCGCCGTCCAAGGCACCCGAGCCCGTCGCGCCGGTGGTCGTGCCGGAGCCCGTGCCCGCGCCGAACGCCTCCGCGCCCGGGCAGCTCAAGAAGTAGCGCCCGTGCGGGTAGCGTCCCGCGCGTGCCGACCATCGACGAGCTGGAGATCGCGGACGAGCCCGCGGCCTGGAGCGGAGCCGGCTTCGACGTCCGCGAAGGCGTGTGCCGGGTCTCGCGCGTGCGGCTGCGGCTCGCCGGCAGGGGCGAGCGCCGCGGGATCGTCGACTGGACGCTCGGCGAAGAGGTTGCGAGCGAGGCCGCCCCGCCGCATCCGAACGGCGCCGTGCGCGTGGACCACGTCGTCATGCTCTCGCCGGACCTCGACCGGACGGTCGCGGAGCTCGAGTCAGAGGGCTTCGACCTGCGTCGGCGGCGCGAGGGCGACACCCCGGGCGGCTCCACGCGTCAGGCCTTCTTCCGCGCGGGGGAGCCGATACTCGAGGTCGTCCAGGCGCCGGAGGGCACGAGCGTCGCGCGCGATCCAGACGGGCCTGCGCGCCTCTGGGGGCTCGCCTTCCTCGTGGAGGACATGGAGGCGGCGGCCGGGGCTCTCGGCGACCTGCTCGGCACTCCGCGCGACGCCGTTCAGCCCGGCCGCCGCATCGCGACGCTCCGCCCCGAGGCCGGGCTCGGCCCCGCCATCGCGTTCGTGACGCCCGGGCCGGAGGCGATATGACGACCCGCCGGCGGTTCGCTCAGGGCAGCGGGTAGTCGCGCACCTCGTCGATCGCGCTGCGGCCGCCGATCTCCGCGAAGCCGTCGGCGCCCGGACGCGCGAGGATGCGCGAGCCACGTCCCTGGCGGATGTCGATGGCCCGTCCCACCCGCATGCAGAGCTTCGTGGCCGCCGACCCCGTGGCCTCGTCCTCGGGTATCCCGATGCGCACGGGGAAGACCCGCGCGCGGATCGTCCCGGCCTCCTCGTCGATCCACGCCCAGGTGGCCACCAGGTCGTGGCCCGCGGGCGGGCCGTCGAGTGCCTCGACCTCCTCCGGCGAGCCGAGCTGGACGAGCTCGTGGGGAGGTCCCCACTCCGGCCGGGCGGCCACGTAGACGGCGTCGCCGTCGCGCGTCACGGCCAGCTCGCCCGCGGGCACGCGCAGCGTGTCGACCCCGTTCAGGAGCCACGCGGCTCCCACCGCGGGGTGGCCGGCGAAGTCGAGCTCGACGGTGGGGGTGAAGATGCGGATCTCGCCGCGCTCGGCGTGGTCCACGAACAGGATCTCGCTGAGCCCGAGGTCGCCAGCCACGGCCTGCCGGCGCTCCGGCGCGACCTCAGCGCCGCGCAGGAACACCCCGAGCGGATTGCCGCCGGAGCCGTCCTCGGCGCAGAAAACGCGCAGAAGATGCAGTTGCGACATGCCCCAACGCTACGCTCTGCGGCTTCGATGCGACTAACCGGACAGCGCCGGCTCTTCACGGTGGCGGCGCTCATCCCACTCGCACCCACGTTCCAGGCGGCAGGGGAGCTCGCCGAACGCGTGAGCGAACGTGCCGCGGCGCGGCCCGCCGCGGTGTTCCCCATGCGCGCGGCCCCCGACTGGGGCGAGGCGGACGCGCGCTTCGGCGCGTATCGCGGCGGCCACATGCACGAGGGGCAGGACGTCTTCGCTCGGGCGGGCACGCCGCTCGTCGCGATCCGCGACGGGCGGGTCGTCGAGACGGGCGACGACGGCGGGCGCGGCAACTACGTCGCGATCTGGAGCCCGGCCGTGAGGCGCACGTTCGTCTACCTGCACATGATCCGGCCGGCCCGGGTGGAGCTCGGCGACGCCGTCCGGAGAGGCCGGCGAGTGGGTGCCGTGGGCTGCACCGGCTCCTGCTGGGGCGACCATCTGCACCTCGAGGTCCGCCGCGGGCGCGGGACCACCGGGAAGGCGCTCGACCCGCTGCCGCTGCTGAAACGGCTCGCGGCTCGGCGGGCGGCGCCAGAGTAGCCTGCGCGCCGTGGACCAGATGGAGCTGCGCAACCGCCTCGTGATGGCGACGCAGATGTGGAAGGAGGCGACGCACCAGCCGCTGCCGCGCATGGCGCCGGGGAACCCGTCCGACCAGCTCGCCGCCTTCGAGCTGACGCTGGTCGACATGCTGTGCGCGCAGGCAACGGCGGAGACGGCTCGCGACATCGCCGACAAGACCTGGGACCTGGTTCACGACCGATCGGACGAGGACGCGGTGAAGCGCCGCGTCGTGGAGTGCCACGAGGCGCTCGCCCGGCTCTCGGCACGGGGCGGCGGAAGCGGCTTCTAAGCTGTGCCTCCGGTGAGGGAGCTCCCGGGGCTGTTCGACCTCCGCGTGAAGGCGCGCTCGCTCGCGTACCTGTTTGCGACGGGCGCGACGCTCGGCCTCCTCACGCTCGCCTTCCCGCACGCCGAGATGGTCCGCGACGTGCCCCTGATCGTGCTCGCCGTGCTGGCCTACGCGATCTCGGCGGTCGTCTACCTGGGCGCCGAGCGCGTGCACGAGTGGCAGATCCACGTCGTGCTCCTCGCGGGCACGGCGATCATCAGCCTGGCGAACTACTACGCCGGGCCGACCACGCTCTATCCGCTGCTCTACATGTGGACGGCTCTCTACGCCTTCTACTTCTTCCCGCTCCGCGAGGCCTTCGCCCACCTGACGTTCCTGGCGTTGTCCTACGCCGTGGTACTGGCCGTCCAGGATGCCGACACCGCGGTCGTGCGCTGGCTGCTCGCGGTCGGCACGCCGGCGGTGGCGGGCCTCCTGATCTCCTGGCTGCTCGGCCATCTCCACGACCACTCCCGCGAGCTGGAGCAGTCGGAGGAGCGCACCCGGCTGGTGCTCGACACGGCCCCGGACGCCTTCATCACCCTGGACCGCGACGGGCGCATCACGAACTGGAACGCGGCGGCGGAGCGTCTCTTCGGGTGGACGCAGGAGGAGGCGCTCGGCGAGACGATGCGCGAGCTGATCGTGCCGCCCGAGTTCCGCGAGCGCCACGAGGAGCGGCGCCGCGCGCTGATCGACAGCGAGGCGGCGCTCGCGACGGAGCGCTTCGACGTGGAGTTCCAGCACCGCGACGGCAGCCGCTTCCCGGGCGAGGCGACCGTCTCGAAGGTCGAGACGCGCGGCGAGGTGTTCGTGTCCGGCTTCATCACGGACGTCAGCGAGCGCCTGCGCCGCCAGGCTGAGCGAGAGGCGCTGCTGCGCGAGCAGGCCGCGCGCGCGGAGGCGGAGCGCATGGCCGAGATCGTCGGAGGCATGCAGGCGCTCGTGGACGCCGCGCTCGCACATCGCAGCCTCGACGGCATCCTGCGCGACCTCGTCGCCCAGGTGCGCGGAGTGCTCGGCGCCGACACCGCGGCGATCTACCTGTCCGACGAGAACGGGCTGCTCACGCCCGGCGCGTCGGCCCCCGCCGGCCACACCGGGAGCGAGGAGTTCGCCTCGCAGGTGGCCGGCTCACGCGAGGCCACGCTCGCGGGCGAGGGTTCGCTGATCGGTGTGCCGCTGCTGGCGGAGGGCGACGTGACGGGAGTGCTCGTTGCCGGCGGCGAGCCGCCGCGGGAGTTCAACGGGGAGGACCTCACCGTTCTGCGGCTCGCCGCCGAGCGCGTGGGCCTGGCGATCGCGCACGCACGCGTGTACGAGCGCGAGCACCGGATCGCCGAGACGCTTCAGCGCAGCCTGCTCCCGGACCGCCTGCCGGACCTCCCGGGCCTCGAGGTCGCGGCGCGCTATCTCCCGGCCGCCTCGGAGGCCGAGGTGGGCGGCGACTGGTACGACGTGATCCCGATCGCGGGCGGCGCCGTGGGGCTCGTGATGGGCGACGTCGCGGGCAAGGGGCTCGCGGGCGCGTCGATGGTCGGAAGGCTGCGGAGCGCGCTGCGGGCGTACGCGCTCGAGGGCCACGACGCCGGACGCGTGGTGGAGCGCCTCAACCGGCTGCTCTGGACCGAGGCCGAGGACAGCCAGATGGCGACGATGCTCTACGTGATCGTCGACCCCGCCGAGGGCGCCGTACGCTGGGTGAACGCGGGGCATCCGCCGCCGCTCGTGATCGCCGACGGCGCCGTAAGCTTTCTGCAGGGCGAGGCGTCGGTGCCGCTGGGCGTGCTGCCGTTCCCGACCTACCAGGAGGCGTCCGCGGCGCTCGAGCCCGGCAGCACGCTGCTGCTCTACACGGACGGCCTGATCGAG
Organism: uncultured Thermoleophilaceae bacterium; assembly: GCA_963786845.1. Classification (GTDB taxonomy): domain Bacteria; phylum Actinomycetota; class Thermoleophilia; order Solirubrobacterales; family Thermoleophilaceae; genus JACVRW01. The sequence goes on along the minus strand of CAWBAP010000011.1, from coordinate 130,372 downwards.
CGTCCCGGCGAGCACATCGACGACGGGCTCGCCGAGCTCGCGGCGCGCGTGGCCGACGCGCCCGAGGACCCCCATGCCCTGCTCGACCACCTCCTCGACGCGTTGGTGCCCGCCGGCGGGGCGGCCGACGACGTGGCGCTCCTCACGCTCCGCAACCTCCCGGTCCCGGACCGGTTCAGCGTGGAGTTCGCGGCCGAGCCCGAATCGCTCGCGTCCATCCGCAGCATGCTGCGCCGCTGGCTCAGCCACGCCGGCGCCGACGATCTCGAGATCGCGGAGATCACGACCGCGTGCGGCGAGGCCGCGACCAACGCCATCGAGCACGCCGGCACGGGGAACGGCAGCCGCTTCGAGGTGTCGGGGTCCCGCGACGGCGCGGAGGTCGAGATCTCCATCCGCGACCACGGCTCCTGGCGGAGGGAGCGCGAGGACGACCACGGTCGGGGGTTGGGGCTCATGCGGACGCTGATGGATACGGTTGCGGTGGAGCCCAGCGAAGATGGCACCACGGTCAGCCTCCGGCGAAAGCTCGGGCAGAGGGGAGGTGCGGCGTGAACGAGAACCTGATCGGCGTGGAGATCGAGGAGCGCGGCGACGTCGTGGTCGCCGTGCTGACCGGCGAGCTGGACCTCGCCGTGGCGGACCAGACCGGCCGGAAGATCGGCGCCTCGGTACCGAGCTCCGCGCGCGGCCTCGTGGTGGACATGAGCGCGCTCGAGTTCATGGACTCGAGCGGCGTGTCGATGCTGTTCGCCCTGGCGCGCCAGGTGGGCAGCCACCGCCAGGAGCTGCGCGTCGTGGCGCCGGCGGGCAGGCCGGTCGCCCGCGTGCTTCAGATCGTGGAGTTCGAGCGCGCCGCCCCGGTTCACCCGGACGTGGACTCGGCGGTGGCCGCGATCGCTACGCCGCGGACGTCGCAGCCGCCTCCCGGATGAACCCGAGGACAGTTGCGTTGAACTCCTCGGCGCGCTCGAGCGAGACGCCGTGCGGCGCGGCCGGCAGGACCGTGAGCTTCGCCCCGGGGATCAGCGATGCGATCTCGCGTGACTTCCAGATCGGCACGAGGATGTCCTGTTCGGCGCCGATCACGTGCGTGGGCATCGTGAGCGCGCCGAGCCGGTCGCGCGTGTCGTGGCGGCCGCATGCGGCGATCTGCCGGCAGAACGCCTCGGGCGCCTGCGGGTGCGGGTTGTTCAGCATCGCGGTGCGGATGAACTCGACCATCTCGGGGCTCTCGAAGAACGTCTCGGAGTGGTTCATCAGCATCAGCTCGTCGACGTGCTGCTCGCGGCTGACCTGCCTGACGCGCGTCCCCCAGACCTCGGCCAGCCGCTGGGCGTAGGTCCCGCCGGCCGGGAACGTCACGGCCAGCGTGAGCGTGCGGACACGCTCCGGTGCCTGGATCGCGATCTCCTGCGCGATCGCGCCGCCCATCGAGATGCCGAGCAGGTGGAACGTGTCGAGCTCCAGCTCGTCGGCGAGCGCGAGGGCGTCGCGCGCCATGTCGGCGATCTCGTAGCCGGGCTCGGCCATCGACGACTGGCCCACGTCGCGGTTGTCGAAGATCACCGTCCGGTGAGCCGTGGGGAACCCCTGGAGCTGGGGGATCCAGGCGAGCGTGTCGCACGCAAGCCCGTGCACGCAGAGGAGCGGCTCGCCCTCTCCATGCACCTCGTAGTAGAGCTGCTGTCCGTTCACCTCTGCGATGGCCATGCGCACAGAGTACGCTCGCGCGGTGTCGGGAGTGGCTGTAGTCACGGGCGCGGGACGCGGCTTCGGCCGTGCGATAGCGCTCCGGCTCGCGCGTCGGGGGTACGTCGTCGCCGCCACGGACGTCGACGCCGACGCCGCCGCGGAGACGGCCGAGGAGGCCGGCGGCTTCTCCATGGAGCTCGACGTGCGCGACCCCGAGGCACACCGCAGGGTCGCGCGCGAGGCGGCCGGCCGAGGCCCGCTCGAGGTGTGGGTGAACAACGCGGCGTCATGCATCCAGCACCGGCGTGGGAGCACCCGGACGATCAGATCCGCCTTGCCTGCGAGGTGAATCTGCTTGGGGTCGTCTGGGGCTCGCGCGCCGCCGTCGAGGCCATGCGAGCCGGCCCGGGGGAGAACCGCCACATCATCAACATCGGCTCGCTCGCCGCGCTCGGCCCTGTCCCCGGCCTGGCTATCTACGCCGCCACCAAACACGCCGTGCTCGGCTTCACCGGATCGCTCCAGGGCGACCTCATGGACGCTGGCATTCCCATCACCGTGCACGCGCTCTGCCCGGACGCGGCGGACACGAAGCTCTTGCGCGAGCACGACAACACGCCTGCGGCGGCGATCAACTGGTCGGGCCCGCGGCTCCTGACTCCGGACGAGGTCGCGGAACACGCGGTGGCGCTGCTCGACTCCAGCCGGCTGGTGCGAGTGATCCCGCCCTGGCGCGGCTGGGGGACTCGGGCGATCGCGATGGGTGGGCGGCGCGCGCTGCGTGTTGCCCCGCTTCTCCGCAAGCTGGGGGCGCGACACCGGGTAGCTTTCAAGGACCCATGAACGTCACCACCGCCAGCACAAGCACCAGCACAAGCACTACCGGAATCGACGTGGAGAACCCGGCCACCGGCCACGTGATCGCGACCGTCCCGGTCGTGCCGCCCGAGCAGGTGGCGGATGTGGTGGCCCGCGCGCGACGCGCGCAGCCGGGATGGGAGGCGCTCGGCTTCGACGGGCGGGCTGCGGTGATGAAGCGCTGCCAGAAGTGGGTCTCGGACAACGCCGAGCGGGTGATCGAGACGATCGTCTCCGAGACGGGCAAGACCTACGAGGACGCTCTGCTGGCCGAGGTGAACTACGCGGAGGGGGCGTTCGCGTTCTGGGCGAAGAACGCGGAGGGCTACCTCGCCGAGGAGCGCGTCAAGACCGCGTCGCCGTTCGCGAAGGGCCGGAAGCTGATCGTGCGCTATGCCCCGCTGGGCGTGGTCGGCGTGATCGGTCCCTGGAACTACCCGCTCACGAACTCGTTCGGGGACTGCATCCCGGCGCTGATGGCGGGCAACGCGGTCGTGCTGAAGCCCTCCGAGGTCACGCCGCTCACGTCGATGCTGATGGGCGAGATGCTGCGCGAGTGCGGCCTCCCCGATGACGTCTACCAGGTGGCGCCGGGCTACGGCGAGACCGCCCAGGCGCTGATCGACGAGGTGGACTTCGTGATGTTCACCGGGTCGACCGCGACCGGCAAGAAGGTCATGGAGCGAGCCGCCAGGACGCTCACGCCGGTCGCGCTCGAGCTGGGCGGCAAGGATCCGATGATCGTCTGCTCGGACGCGGACATCGAGCGTGCCGCCAACGCGGCGGTGCACTACTCGATGCAGAACGCCGGCCAGACCTGCATCTCGACCGAGCGCGTCTACGTGGAGGAGCCGATCTACGACGACTTCGTCCGGCTCGTGACCGAGAAGGTCCGCGGCCTTCGCCAGGGCACGCCGGGCGGCCCCGGCTCGACGGACCTCGGCGCGGTGATCCACCCGCCGCAGTCGGACATCGTCGAGCGGCACGTGAAGGACGCCGTGGAGCGCGGCGCGCGCGTGCTCGTGGGCGGCGGCCGGCGCGACGAGAACGGGCACTTCTTCGAGCCGACGGTGCTCGTGGACGTGGACCACTCGATGGCGTGCATGCGCGAGGAGACGTTCGGCCCGACCGTGCCGATCATGAAGGTCAGCGACGCCGACGAGGCCGTGCGGCTCGCCAACGACAGCGTCTACGGGCTCCAGGCGTCGGTGTGGACGAAGGATGCGGCCAAGGGCGAACGGCTCGCGCGCCGGATCGAGGCCGGCGCGGTGACGGTGAACGACGCCCAGGTGAACTACGTGGCGCTCGAGCTGCCGATGGGCGGCTGGAAGGAGTCCGGCCTGGGCACGCGCCACGGCGCCGACGGGATCCGCAAGTACACGAAGAAGCAGAGCGTCCTCGTCACGAGCTTCGCGCCGATGAAGAAGGACCTCCACATGATGCCCTACACGCTGCGGCGCACCCGCTTAGTGTCGCGGCTGCTCAAGCTGCTCTACGGGCGCTGAGAGATCTGCCGATATTGGTGTGGTGCGGCTTCGCCTCGCCACACTGACGCTTCTAATGGTGGCCGTTTCGGCGGCGTCGGCCCTCGCCTTCTCCGATCCGATCGATGACTACGCATACGACAGCGCGAAGGACTGCCGCAAGCGGCCGACACCGGGCGCGCTGGCGATGGTGGACTGGCTCGACAAGAACGCGGAGGGCGTGTCCTGGGGGATCATGCGCTGCGAGCGCTGGGGCAAGAACAGCGCCTCGCTGCACGCCGAGGGGCGCGCCATCGACTGGCACCTCGACGCCTCCCGCCCGGCCGACCGCCGCGAGGCGCGCCGGCTCATCGACCTCTGGCTGGCCACCGACAGCGCCGGCAACGAGCACGCGCTCGCGCGCCGCATGGGCATCCAGGAGATCATCTGGAACTGCCGCTCATGGTGGTCGGGCGCCGAGGTGATGGGCAACTACTCGGCCTGCTTCACGGAGCGCGGAAAGCCGCGCAGGAACGTGAACCGCACGGCGGCCCACAGGGACCACATCCACATCGGCCTGTCATGGGCGGGCGCACGAAAGCGGACGTCCTTCTGGGCGCGCTGACCGCTTGTTCGCTCCGCCCTGGGCTCTGACGCCGCGGCCGCGGGCCTGTCTCCGGCAGCGGCTTTCGGCGTTCAAGGCGCAAGCGCGCAACTCAGACCGCTTCGTCCCTGCCCGTGAGGCGAACGGAGCCGGGAGGCCGCCCGGGTGGCCTGCACCCCCGATGCGGCGCGCGATTGCACCGCGGAGGGTAAGGTGCTCCGGCGATGCGCTCGGGAGGCGCAACGCGGCGAGGTCGACTGCGCGCGCTCGCGTGCGGCCTGCTTGCGTGCGCCTTTTTCAGCGTCGCCGCCTCGGCCCAGGCCGCACCCCACGCCACGATCCGCTGGACCGCTCACGGCATCCCGCATATCGAGGCGTCCGACTACGAGGGCGTCGGCTATGGCTACGGGTACGCCTTCGCGAGCCAGAACTTGTGTGAGATGGCGGACACGTACGTGACGGTCCGGGCAGAGCGCTCGCGCTTCTTCGATCCCGACGGGAGCTATGCGAGCCGCGGCAACGGCGCGACCTTCAAGAACCTCGATTCGGACTTCTTCTTCCAGCGCGCGATCGACACGGGAGTGGTGGAACGGCTGATGGCCGAGCCGCCGCCCCGCGGTCCCCGCCCTGAGGTGCGCGAGGCCGTGCGCGGCTACGTTGCGGGTTATAACCGCTACCTGGCGGACACGGGAGTCGACAACCTGTCCGACCCACGCTGTCGCGGTAAGAGCTGGGTGCGCCCGATCTCGGAGCTCGACGCGTATCGGCGCTTCTACCAGCTCGGCATCCTCGCCAGCCAGGGCGTGGCGATCGACGGCATCGCGCAGGCCCAGCCTCCGCCCCCCGGCGACACTGGCGCCGGGGCCCCGCCCGGCCGCGCCGACCTCCTCGAGCTCGGCGACAGGCTGAAGCTCGACATCGGCTCGAACGCCTACGGCCTCGGCCGCGGGGCCGTGGCGGGCGGGGGCGGCATGGTGCTCGGCAATCCCCACTTCCCCTGGGATGGCCCCGAGCGGCTCTTCCAGGCGCAGCTGACTATCCCCGGCAAGGTCGACGTTGCGGGCGCGAGCCTGTTCGGCGTGCCGGTGGTGCTGATCGGGTCTACCCGCAACCTCGCGTGGAGCCACACGGTGTCGACCGCGTTCCGCTTCACGCCGTTCGAGGTGAAGCTCGTGCCCGGCGCGCCGACCACGTACCTGGTCGACGGGCAGCCGCATCAGATGGAGCGAGACGTGGTGACCGTCGACGTCGGCGGCGGCCATCAGCGGACGCGCACGCTCTACTCGACGAAGTACGGCCCCGTCTTCACGTCGCTCCTCGGGCTGCCGCTCTTCCCCTGGACCTCGGCGTCTGCGTACTCGATGGGCGACGTCAACGGCGGCAACTTCCGCTACCTGAATCACTTCTTCGAGACGAACCAGGCCCAGAGCGTCGAGCAGTACGACACGATCGAGCGGCGCTACCAGGGGATTCCCTGGGTCAACTCGATCGCCGCGGATTCCAGCGGCAAGGCCTACTACGCGGACATCGGCGCGATCCCAAACGTCTCTGACGACAAGGCACGCATCTGCGGTACGCCGCTGGGCCTGGCGACCTTCCAGGCCATTCGCCTACCCGTCCTCGACGGCTCGCGCTCCTCGTGCGACTGGGACGACGATCCCGATGCGGCGGTGCCCGGCATCTTCGGACCGGGCCACGAGCCCTCGCTCTTCCGTGACGACTACGTGACGAACTCGAACGACTCCTACTGGCTGTCGAACCCCGAGCAGCCGCTCGAGGGCTTCGCTCGCATCATCGGCGACGAGCGCACCGCGCGGAGCCTGCGCACGCGCCTCGGGCTGAAGCTCGTGGAGGCGGGGCGGCCATTCACGCTCAGGAAACTCCAGGACGCCGTGTTCAACAACCGCCAGTACGCGGGCGAGCTGTGGCGCGACCAGCTCGTGGACATGTGCGAGCACACGCCGGGCGCCGAACGAGGCCTGTCCCGCGCTGCGCGCCTGGGACCTGCACGACGACCTTGACTCGAGCGGCGCGATCCTCTTCCGCCGCTTCGCCGGGCGAGCGCTTGCCGCTCCGCCGGCGGGCCGTACTCGACCCCCTTTGACCCGGACGACCCGGTGAACACCCCGCGCGGTCTCAACACCCTCCACCCACAGGTGCGCCAAGCCCTCTTCGACGCGATCCAGGACCTGCGCGACTCCGGCATCCCCATGGACGCGCCGCTGCGTGGATGGCAGTACGAGCGGCGCGGCGACGAGCGGATCCCGATCCACGGCGGCCCCGGCACCGTGGGCGTCTTCAACGCGATCAACGTCCCGTTCGTGAAGGGCGAGGGCTACCCGAACGTGCCGCACGGCTCGAGCTTCGTCCAGGCCGTGCACGTCACCGGCGGCTGCCCCGACGTGCGGACAATCCTCACCTACTCTCAGTCGACCAACCCCAACTCGCCCTTCTCCGGCGACCAGACGCGCATGTTCTCGCGCAAGGAGTGGGTCGACTTCCCGTTCTGCTCGAAGGACGTCCGCGCGGCGACGGTGGCCACCACCCGCCTGCGCTAGCGGGCGCGCGACGCCGGCGCGCGTGGCGCTACGCCGCGGAGGGACTGCCCGCCTTGGCCTGTTGGAACGCGTTGACGAGCTTGTCGGTGTTGGTCGCCTTCGGCGCCACGACCTCGATCGACTCGCCGCGAATCGTGATCGTCACCGGCTTGCCGATCGTCCCCTTGGCGACCTCGAGGGAGTCGACCTCGGCGATCGGGACTTCGCTCAGCAGCTCCTTGGCCTTAAGCGTTATCGCGCCGCCGGCCCGCGCGAGCAGTAGGCGGTCACTTGTGATCGCCAGACCCATCCTGCTTGCGGTGCGCAGGCCGCCGGCCTCGGCCTGCTCGGCCGACTGGCGATCGCGGCGCTTGCCCATCGCTGCCTGGCCGAGCGCGCCGCCCGCGACCGCCGACCCGATCATGCCCTTCGCCTGGACGATCGCGACGTGAAGCAACTCCTCGCCAGGTCGCAGGTACTCCTCCATGCTCTTGCGCATCGCGCCTTCTAACACCGGCCCTCCTTTTGGTAGCCGCTTGTGCCGACGCTAACTGAGACGTCACCACGCGTGCAACTGGTCGGCTCTAGCTTGGCGCCAGCCACGATCAGAGGTTGAGATGGCTCCGTCTCGCGCAAAGCAGCAGACGGCGTCCGGCGGGGGGCGGGGTTCCGCCGGTCACACGGGCGCGGCTCCCTGCCAGATCTGCAAAGGGCGCGCACTGAGAACGAGTCCACTCGTGCGAGGCAGTCTGATCGCCGGGCTGGCGGTGGGGGGACGACGCGATGTGGCCCGCGCCCGCTCGCTTCGTTGCCCAGTCAGTCGCTGACGTCGTCGTCCTGCCGACCGGCCGGCTTCGCGGATGGTTTTAGCCCGTCCGAGCTGGCCGAAGCGGCGACCGCCGGATTCGTTCACGGCGCAGCGCGAACCGATGGCACAGTTGGCCTCGTCTTGACCTGACTCTCCCGGTTCACGACAATCGCGCGCCAAGATGCCGGAGGATTGGGCGCGGAAGCGCGTCACGAGGCTCGAGCGTGTTCGTCCGTAGGCGCCCATGACGGCGATCGGGACGCTGCGCGTCGGGCAGGGCGACGGCACTGAGAGCACGTTTGAGCTGGTGTCGGACGTCGTGCTCGGCCGCGACCTGAGCGCCGACGTCGTCCTCACCGATCCCAGCGGCCAGGTCTCCCGACGGCACGCGCGGATCGTGATCCGTGGCACGGAGGCCGTGCTCGAGGACCTCATGTCCACGAACGGCACGTTCGTGAACGGCGAGCGCCTCGACGCGCCCTACGCGCTGCGCGCCGGCGACAAGGTCGAGCTCGGCGCGTGCACGCTCGAGTTCGTGCCCGCCACCCCACCCGCGCCGACGCGTACCGGAAGCGCCGGCGAAGGCACGCTGAAGATCATTAGCGGGACGGGCGTCGGCGAGTCGACGACGGTGCACGGCAGTGTGACGATCGGCCGTGACGAGGGAAGCGACCTGCGGGTGCAGGACCCCGAGGTCTCCCGTCGCCACGCCAAGGTCACGGTGCAGGACGGCAAGGCCTGGATCGACGACCTCCATTCGACGAACGGCACGTTCGTCAACGGCGAGCGCGTGGTGGAACACCAGAGCCTGGTCGGCGGCGATCGGATCCAGGTCGGCCTGACGTTGATCGAGCTGACGCTGCCGGTCGGCGCGCAGCCCACGGTTATCGGCGCGCAGCCGACCGTCGTGGCCAAGGTCCCGCAGCCCACGGAAGTCGCCCCGCGGCCCACGCTGCCCCCGCAGCCCTCCAAGCTCAGCGAGGTCCTCAGCCAGCCCGTGGCGCTGCTCACGGCGGAATCGGGCACCCGCAAGTGGTGGACGCTCGCGGCGGTCGTCATCTGCTCGTTCATGCTGCTGCTCGACGTGACGATCGTGGCCGTGGCGCTGCCGGACATCGCGGAGGCGCTGGATCCCTCGTTCGCGGAGCTGACGTGGGTGGTCGACGCGTACACGCTGACCCTCACCGTGGTGCTGCTCACCGCGGGCTCGCTGGGCGACATCTTCGGGCACAAGCGGCTGCTCGCGATCGGGCTCGTCATCTTCACGGTCGCCTCGCTCGCGTGCGCCCAGGCACCCACCGCCCTGTTCCTGGACCTCGCCCGCGGGGTGCAGGGCGTCGGCGCGGCGATCATGTTCGCGACTGCGCTCGCGTTGATCGTGCAGGAGTTCCCGCCGCAGGAGCGCGGCATCGCGTTTGGCGCGTTTGGCGCGGCGAGCGGCCTCGCGGTCGCGTGCGGGCCGATCGTCGGCGGCCTGCTCACCGACAGCTTCGGCTGGGAGGCCGTCTTCTACATCAACCTCCCGATCGGGATCGTCAGCTTCATCGTCATCCGGGCCAAGCTCGTCAACGTCGCCGGCCGCCCCACGCGGGTCGACTTCCCCGGCGTCGTGACCTTCTCCGTGGCGATGTTCCTGGCGGTCTACGCGACGATCCGCGCCAACGAGGCGGGCTGGACGAGCGGGCTGATCCTCGGGTTGTATGGCGCGGCGATCGTCCTCTTCGTCGCCTTCCTCGTCATCGAGATGCGCAGCAGACACCCGATGATGGACCTCAGCCTGTTCCGGAAGCGCACGTTCGTCGGCGCGAACGCGGCCGCGTTCGCGATGGCGTTCGCGTCGATCACGCTCCTGTTCTACCTGACGGTCTGGTTCCAGTCGATCCTCGGGTACTCGCCGATCGAGGCCGGCCTGCGCCTCGTCGTCTTCACCGGGGCAGGGCTGTCCGTCGCCCCCATCGCCGGCGCGATCTCGGAGAAGCGGTCCCCGCGGATCACCCTGACGTTCGGCCTCTTGCTCATCGCCGTCGGCTCGTTCTCAGATGGCGTTCGTGCTGGAGTCGGACTCGGCTCTGGACGGCGATCATCCCCGGGATGATCCTCGGCGGATGGGGGACCGGGATCATCAACCCGATCATGGCCGCGGCGTCGCTCGGCGTGGTCCCGCCGTCGCAGGGCGGCATCGCCTCGGGCACCAACAACACCTTCCGCGAGGCGGGGCAGACAGCCGGGATCGCCGTCCTCGGGTCGCTGCTCGCCGCCACCGTGCGCACGGAGATGGAGTCCTCGCTGGCCGGGACGGCGCTCAGCGGAGAGGCCGCCGAGCTCGGGGAAGCGGTCGCGGGCGGACTCACGCAGAGGGTCGCCGCCGCCCTGCCCGAAGAGCTGCGGATGCAGTTCATCGAGGCCGCACAGGTGAGCTACGTGGCCGGCCTGGAGCAGATCTTCATCGTGTCCGGTGCTGTCGCCCTGATCGGGGCGATCTCGACGGTCGTGCTCGTCCGTAAAGAGGACCTGCAGTTCCCCACGGCCGGCCCCGGGCACTGACCTCGACGAAGGAGACCACGACCGTTCCGAGCACTGCCGTGTCCGGGCAGGCGCGGCACGCCTGACGCGAGGTGCTGCCGGTCAAGGAGAACGAGAAGACCCGGGCTCGTCACCGATCCAGGTGTAGTCGACGTGCAACCGCATCGTCCTATGCGTCCAAGGACGTCGTCGGCGCCGACGATCGGGACGCGCAGACGCGGAGACACGCATAGACGCGGGTCGTTTGCCGGCTGGGGGGCCGGATGGTCCTAGCCCGCGATCTGCTGCGCGATTACGGCCATCGCGATCGTTCCGCCGATCAGCGTGCCGTGGATGAGCAGCCACAGGCGGCCCTCTCCCCACCAGATCAGGATCTCGCGGGCCGCGAGCGTCTCCAGCACCAGCGCCACGGCGACTATGCGCATCCATGGCGCCTGGTCACCGAGTGTCTCTTTCGGCGTCCCTGCCCTGCTCCCTCATGAACGCGCCGTGAAACACTCGGTTCGGGTGCGGCGTATCTCTGGCGTGCACGGGTCGTCATCGGGACAGGAGGCCGCGCTGGAACCGCTGGTTCGGCCGTGGCGCCCGCGGCCGGGCGCCCGCGACGAGGCGTCGCTGATCCGGCAGGCGCGGGACGGGTCCAAGGATGCCGTCGAAGCCCTCGTCAGGCGCCACTGGGACGGCGCTCACCGGGCGGCCTATCTGATCGTGCACGACGCCGCGGCCGCGGAGGACATCGCCCAGGAGGCGGTGCTCGCCGCGGTCCGGGCGATCGACAGCTTCGACCGCCGCCGGCCGTTCCGTCCCTGGCTGCACCGCATCGTGGTCAACCGCTCGCTCGACTGGCTGCGCGCGCGTGCGCGGCGGCCGGAGGTGAGTGCCGAGGTCGCGGAGCCGGCCCAGGGCTCGGCCGAGCGGGCCGACCGCCTCTCGGACGAGCTGATGGACGCGCTCGCCGAGCTCGAGCCCGCCGACAGGGCGCTCGTGGTCCTGAGGCACCTGTTCGGCTACAGGGCGCCGGAGCTGAGCCGGATGCTCGACATGCCGGCGGCCACGGTGAGGACACGACTTGCAAGGGCGCTCGCGCGGTTGCGCGCGCGGCTGGAGGCAGAGGAAGGGAACGAGGATGAGTGACGACAGGGTGGGGAAGCGCCTTCGCGCCGTGAGGATTCCTAGCGCCGCGGACGCCCGCGAGGAGGCCGTCGCCGAGGCGCGCGCCGAGGTGGCCTCGCGCGGCGAGCCCGCGCGCACGCGCCGCACCGGGCCCCAGCGCGCGCTCACCTACGCGGCCGCCGCGCTGCTCGCGGTGGTCGTGCTCCTGACCCCGCCCGGCCGCGCCGCCAGCGCGTGGGTGGGCGAGCTCGTGGGGATCGGCGAGGTGGGCGGCGAGCCCACCCAGCGCTACCGCACCTTCGGCCTGGACGACACGGCGGTGGTCATCGACAACGGCCGCGCCCCGGACGGCAGCCGCTACGAGTGGGTCGCGTACGACTGCAAGGTCGACCTTCGCGACGAGGGCTCGCCCGGGGTGTTCACGGGCATCGGCATGTCGTTCGAGTGGCCCGGGGTGGCCGGCCACGAGGGCTCAGGCGGCTGCGAGGAGCTCAAGGGCCGTCCGCGCCCGCCCGACGACGCGATCGGCGGCAGCGTGCACATCCTCCCGTCCGAGTTCAGGGGAGTGGAGGAGCCCGACCTCGTCGTGTCCGGCCAGACGGGCCCCGGGGTTCACGACGTGAGGGTCTTCTACCGCGAGCCGGACGGGACCAGGCACGAGCTCGAGGCCGACTTCGCGCGCGTGGACGGCGAGCTGGCCGAGCTCGCTCACCGCCCGGAGCCGCTCGGCACCTTCGTGGCGTTCGTGCCCGGGGAGTGGGCGGCCAGGGACGAGGTCGAGTCGCGCCTCGACCTGCGTGCGCTGCAGGGCACCGGCAAGCTGCATCTGGGACCGGTCGGGCGCCGCGAGAGCGAGCTCGCGCTCATTGCGCGCGAGGAGTGCAGCGACCTTCAGCCGAGCCCCGCGGACCTGCCGAGCGACGCCGACAGGGCCACGATCGAGGAAGCGTTGGGGCCGTTCCGGGAGTGCTGGGACCGCCACATGCCACCTCTCCCGTTCGAATACGTGGCCTACGACGCCCAGGGGCGCGAGATCAACCGCTACGAGGAGCCGCTCGTCACGGCGATGTACCTGAGGGCGGGCGACGTCGAGCCGGCGGGCCACGAGCAGGCCGGCGACGAGCGCCAGCGCTGGGAGGACGTCATGGGCGGGCGCCGGCTCGGGGTCGTCATGAGCGGCCGGGCGCCCGACGGCGCGCTCTATGAGGTCGTGGTGAACCGCCACGGCAACATGACCTGCACGACGATGTGGTGGCCCTACGTGAAGCACGTGCTCACGGGCGGCGACTGCGGCGGCTTCCCGCCGGAGACGGCGTACGGGCGCAGGGAGCCCGAGAAGGTCGCGGCGCGGCCGTGGGGGTTCGCGGCCCAGATTCCGCAGGTGAGCGCGCACAGCATGCTGAGCGGCTACGCCCGCGAGGCCGTCAGCCGGGTGCGAGTCGTCTACCGCGGGCGCGACGGCGAGCGCCACGACGCGCCGCTGGAGCTCGCGCGCGTGCGCGGCCCGCTCCTGGAGCGGGTGGAGGCCGACGGGCCGTTCGGATTCTGGGTGGCGTTCCTGCCGCGCTCCGCCGGGGGGAACCCCCATGTCGAGGTGATCGCGTACGACGAGAGCGGGCGCGTGCTGTCACGGATCGACTATCGCGCGTAAGCGCTATCAGCGGAGGGTATGTGACGTTAATCACGGCGTAACGGTTTCCCGCCGATACTGTCGGAACAGGGATGGAACGACAGCACGTGGACATCACGCAGGACCTGGAGGGCGAGCCCGTCGTGCACGCCATCTTCGATCTCCGCGAGGAGGAGATCGGCGCGTCCGCGCACGCCGTGACCGCCAGCTCGGGCGAGCGCTTCCGCAACACGGAGATGTCGGCCGACGACGTCGTCGAGTTCCGCGAGCTCACCGCCCTCGCCGACGAGCTCCGGGAGCTGGCCGGCGGCGCCGGCACGATCGTGATGCGCCCCGCACGGCTGAACGCCTACCGCCTCGCGCTCGGCACGTTCGTCGAGTCGCGCGACGAGTCCGAGTGGATCCGCGACGAGGACCGCGAGCCGCTGTCGATCGTCCGCAGCATGCTGTGGCCGCTCGAGGAGCTGGCCGCCGAGACGATGCGGGCGGCACTGTCGCCCTCCGCGTCCCGCCACGCCTGAGCGGGCGCGTCGCGCCCTACGGGTAGAGGTCGCCCTCCTCGCCCACCACGAAGATCGCGCTCACCGGGCAGTTGCCCGCGGCCGCGATCACGTCGTCGACCGAGGCGCCGTCGGGATCGACCACGACGGCCTTGTCCTCCTCGTCGAGCTGGAAGACGTCCGGCGCGGTGTCCACGCAGTCGCCGGAGCCGATGCAGAGCGCCCGGTCGACCGTGATGCCGATCCGGTTCTCCGGCGAGAGCTCCGGCATCAGCGCCGGCGGCGGAGCAAGAGCAGCACCACGAGCGCGGCCAGCGCCAGCGGCAGGAAGGCGCGCGGGCCGGGGCGGCCGCCGGTGTCGTCCCCATGGGGCTCGGCCCCGGCGGGCATCGCGAACTCCTCCGCCGCCAGGACGTCGTGCGGCTCGCGGAGCCCGGTCGGGTCGCCCGGGATGCGGTTTCCACGCATGGGAATCCCGAACTCCTCGGCCGCCAGGACGTCGTGGGGCTCGTCGATTCCGGTCGGGTCGGCCGGGGCAGACTTCTCGTTGCGTTCGGACTCGGTCATCGTCCCTATCGTTCCAGATCCATGGATGACGCCACCCGGACCGAGCTGGAGGCTGCCGCCTTCAGGGCGCTCGTGCAGCATCTGCGCGAGCGGACCGACGTCCAGAACATCGACATGATGGAGCTCGCGGGCTTCTGCCGGAACTGCCTGTCGCGCTGGTATCGCGAGGCCGCCGAGGAGCGCGGGCTCGAGCTCGAGGACGCGGAGGCGCGGGAGATCGTCTACGGCATGCCGTACGCGGAATGGAAGTCCAGGCACCAGGCGCCGGACCCCGCGGGCTGAGAAGCGCCGCCGCCCTCGGGGCTGTCGCGCTCTGCGCGATCGCGATCGGCTGCGGCCGTGACCCGGACGGCGAGCGGAACGCCGACCGGGCCGGCGAGCCCGAGGAGGTCGTGCTCACCCCGGAGGCGGCGCGCGAGGGCCGCGCGAAGCAGCAGGACGAGCCGGAGCGGCGCTCGAAGGCGCAGGTGGTCGAGCTGCGCGGCGCCGGGGCGGAGCAGTCGTTCGGAGCGAACCCCACGGACGACGCCCCGAGCCCCGGCGCACCCACCGACGCCGAGGTCCGCACCGAGCTGCGCGAGGCGCGCGCGGCGCTGTCGACGTTCAAGAAGCACCTCAACTCCACCGCCTTCCTCCAGACGGGCCCGCGAGCGCGAGTGCTTCGGGACGGCACGGCGGTGGCGCCCGAGAACGCGCCCGACGTCGTGAAGCGGGTCATCCTGGCCGCGAACGAGATCGCGAAGTTCCCCTACAAGTGGGGCGGGGGTCACGGCGCCTGGCGCGACAACGGCTACGACTGCTCGGGCTCGGTGTCCTTCGCGCTGGCCGGCGCGGGCCTGCTCGGCCGCCCGCTCACGTCGGGCCTGTTCATGAACTACGGCGCACCCGGGCGCGGGCGCTGGATCACGATCTACGCCAACTCCGGCCACATCTTCATGGTGGTGGGGGGCCTCCGCTTCGACACGAGCGGCCAGGGCCGCGCCGGCACCCGCTGGCAGGACGAGCCGCGCTCCACCGCGGGCTTCGCGGTGCGGCACATCCCGGGGCTCTAGCCCTCGTAGCTCAGGTCGCGAGCTCCACGGGCTCGAGCTCCAGCTCGACGAGCCGGCCGGCACGCAGCAGGCGCACGCTGACGGGCGTCCCGATCAGGTCGGCGACCATCAGGTGCTGCAGGTCCTCGACCCGCTCGGTGCGCGTTCCGTTCACGGTCAGGATCAGGTCCTCGGGCCGGATTCCGGCGAGGGCGGCCGGTCCGCCCTCCACAACCTCGACGACCTCGACGCAGGTGGTCGAGCCGGTGGCGGCTCGCGCCTGCGGCGGGACCGGGCGCGGCCCGCCCGCGATGCCAAGGTAGGCGCGCCGCACGCGGCCGTCGGACATCAGGCCGGCGATCACGCGCTGCGTGGCCGCGTTGATCGGCACGGCAAGGCCGAGGCCCACGCCCGCCACGGCGGTGTTGATGCCGACCACGCGCCCGCGGCTGTCCGCGAGCGCCCCGCCGGAGCTGCCCGGGTTGAGCGCGGCGTCGGTCTGGATCACGTTGTCGATGATGCGGCCGGCCCGGCGCGAGCGCGCGGGGAGGGACCGGCCGAGCGCGGAGACGACCCCCGCCGTGACCGACCCGCCGAGGCCGTGCGGATTGCCGATCGCCACCACGAGCTGGCCCACCCGGAGCTGCTCGGCGTCGCCGAGCTCGGCGGGGACGAGGCCGTCGCCCTCGGAGCGGAGCAGGGCGAGGTCGGAGAGCGGGTCGCGGCCCACCACGTCGAAGCGCTCCTCGCGGCCGTCGCCGAACGTCGCGCGGCCGCGCGTGTCCGAGCGCCCGACCACGTGGGCGGAGGTGAGCAGGAAGCCGTCGGGCGTGAGCACCACCGCGCTGCCGGCGCCGGCCGGCATCTGGCCGCCGCGCGTGCGCCGGAGCACGCGCAGGCTGGTCACCGACGGCGCGAGCCGGTCGGCCACGGCCATGACCGCGCGCGAGTAGGCGTCGAGCGCCTCGGTCTCGGCCGCTGTGGGGCGCTCCGCCACCGGGCTCATGCGGCTCGCTCGGCGGCGAAGGTCACCGTCACGGAGCGTTCGTCGGTGCCGCGCACCACGGTGAGCTCGAGCTCGCCTCCGGCCGCCGGGACCTGGTCGAGCGCGGTGTAGAGCGACTCGACGGTGTCGGTGGGCGTGCCGCCCGCCGCGACGATCAGGTCGCCCGCCTGGACCCCGGCGCCCGCGGCGGGGCCGCCGTCCTCGACCGCCCGCACGAGCAGGCCGTCGCGCTCCGGGAGCCCCACGGCGCTCCTAAGGCGCCGCGCCACGCGCGGCGGCGCGATCGCCACGCCGAGCCGGTGCGGAGCCGGCGCCTCGCCGCGCGCGAGCAGAAGGACGCGCTCCCTGACCGCCGCGCCAGCGGGCACGGCGAGGATCAGCCCACCGTCGAGCCGGAGGCTGTTGATGCCGACGAGGCTGCCCTCAGGGTCCACGAGCGGACCGCCGGACGAGCCTCGCGGGAGCGGGGCTGTGTGCTCGATCGCGCCGCGGATGCGCCGCCCGCGCGGGCCGCGAAAGCTGCGCCCGCCCGAGGAGACGAAGCCGAGCGTGGCGCGCAGCCCGCGGCCGCCCGGGTTGGCGAGCGCCACGACGGGTGCGCCGATCACGAGGTCGTCGCCGGGCTCCCAGCTGCACCGCGGGCACGTCGCCGGTGTCCACCGCGACCACGGCCAGGTCGAGGTCGGAGTCGACGCCGGCCACCGTTCCGGCCTCGCGGCGGCCGTCGGCGAACAGGACGGTGACCTCCTCGCGGCGAAGGTTGTGCGCGCTCGTGAGCACGCTCCCCTCGGCCACGACGACCCCCGACCCGTGGCCCCAGCCGCGACCGAGGCCGACGACGGCCGGACCGACCGTCTCGGCCGCGCTCGCGATGGTGTCCTGGATGGTTCCTACAGCGTTCATGCGGGCTCCTGGGCAGTGACTTGCGAATTGCAAGTGACTATACACCGAGTACGATCTGGCCATGACGGAGCCCACCTCGCCCCTTGCCGCCGCGCTCGACAGCGTGGGCGATCGCTGGACGCTCCTGCTCGTGGAGGCGCTCCTCGACGGGCCGCGGCGCTTCGGAGACCTTCAGAAGCAGCTGCCGCGCATCGCCCCCAACGTGCTCACGCAGCGGCTGCGCCGGCTGGAGGGCGACGGCCTCGTGCTCGCGCAGCCCTACAGCGAGCGCCCGCAGCGCTTCGTGTACGAGCTGACCGCCTCGGGCCACGAGCTCGCGGGAACGCTTCGGCTGCTGGCCGACTGGGGCGCCCGCCACCGCGAGTCCGGCGAGCCGCCCCGGCACGACGCATGCGGAACGCCGGTGGAGGCGCGCTGGTGGTGCCCGACCTGCGAGCAGCCCGTCGGCGAGGAGGACGCAGGAGGCCTGCACTTCGCCTGATTTTCACACCCGACTGATAGCTTCCGGCCCGGTGGAGGACGAGCCCACACGGGTGCTCGAGCGCACCGGGCGCCAGCCCGCGCCGCCCCGCGGGGGCGGCGGGCCGCCGCGTGGCTCCGGCCGCCCTCCCGGGCGTGAGCCGGACTTCGTCTACAGGCGCCGGCGCGCTGCCGCGATCGGCGCGGGCGCGATCGTCTTCCTCCTTCTGATCGTCCTGGTCGTGACCGCGGGCGGAGGCGACCCGGAGCCGGAGAGCACGCCGTCCGACCTCGGCGTGGGCGGCTCGCCCGGAATCACCACGCCGGATTCCGACCGCGACCGGACCAACACCGAGACCGAGGGCGAGAGCGACGCGACGCCGGCGGCGCCCACCACGCCGCCCGCGACCGGCGGCACGGGCGGGACCACGGCCACGCCGGTCGCTCCCGCCCAGCCCGAGGGCACCGGCGGCGGCGCGGGCCAGCCGCCCGCCGAGCCACCTCCCCCGCCGGAGGGCGAGGGCGGCGGCGCCGCCGCGCCACCGGGGGACTAGCCCCCGGGGAAGCTCAGAGCTCGGGGCGTCTGCGCAGGCGCTTCACCTCGCCGCGGCGCCGCTTCGACTCGGCGCGCCGCCGGCGGGAGCCTGCCGTGGGCTTCGTCGCGCGCCGCGGGCGCTGTACCGCCAGCGCGCTCTCCAGCCGCCCTCGCAGGCGCTCGACGGCCAGCTCGCGGTTGCGCGCCTGGCTCCGCGTGTCCTGAGCCACGGCTCGCACGACCGGCCCGAGCCGTGACGCGATCCTGCCCTTCTGCTCCTCGCTGAGCGCCTCAGAGGCGCACACGTCGAACACCGCCTCCACGCGCGAGGCCGTCACGTTCGCGTGCTGGCCGCCGGGACCCGACGAGCGGCTCGTGCGCAGCTCGATCTCGGCGAGTGGAACCAGGGCGTGGCGCCCGATGCGCAGCGGGTCCTCCATGGCCGCCGCACGCTAGCGCGCCGCCGTGACAAGCTCCCCGGCCATGCGGGTCGCGGTCGTGGGGCACCTGGAGTGGTGCGAGTTCGCCGAGGTGCCGCACGTGCCGCAGCCGGGCGAGATCGTGCACGCGGCGCACACCTTCCAGGAGCCGGCCGGCGGCGGAGCGGTCGCGGCGGTGCAGCTCCGGAAGCTCGCCGGCGAGGCCACGCTCTTCACCGCCTTCGGCGACGACGAGACGGCACACCGCGCGCGAGCCGAGCTGGGCGAGCTCGGCGTCGACGTCGAGGGCCCCTTCCGCGCCCGAGCCGCAGCGCCGCGCCTTCGTCCACCTCGACGAGTCGGGCGAGCGCACGATCACCGTGCTCGGCCCGCGGCTCGGCCCGCGCGGCGCCGACCCGCTCGCCGTGGGACGCGCTCGACGACACCGACGCCGTCTACGTGACGGCCGGCGATCCCGAGGCGGTGCGGCAGGCGAGCGCGCGCCCGGACGCTCGTGGCCACCCCGCGCGGCCTCGAGGCGCTCGCCGAGCGCGCACGTGGAGCTCGACGCGCTCGTCGCGAGCGGCCGTGACCCCGGCGAGCTCTATCGCCCTGGCGACCTCGACCCGGCGCCGCGCGTCGTGGTGCGCACGCTCGGGGCGGCCGGCGGTGAGTGGGAGACCGCCTCCGGCGAGACCGGGCGGCTGGGGCCCCGCGCCGCTGCCCGGCCCGATGCGCGACGCCTACGGCTGTGGCGACAGCTTCGCCGCGCGGGCTCACCTACGGCCTCGGAGCGGGATGGGAGATCGAGCGGGCTGTCGAGCTGGCTGCGCGCTGCGGCGCGGCCTGCCTGACCGGCCGAGGGCCCTACGAGGCCCAGCTCACGCTCTGACTCAGGCCACGCGGCCGCCGGCCGGCTCGAGCGGATGGCCCTCCGCCACCCACGCCTTCAGGCCGCCGCTGAGGTTGTGCGCATCGAAGCCGGCGGTGGCGAACGCCTGCGCGGCAAGCGCCGACCTGCTTCCGGAGCGGCAGTAGAAGACCACCGTGCGCTCGCGGTCGATCGAGTCGGACTCGGACGCGAGCTTGTCGAGCTCGATGTGAGCGCTGTCGCCCGGGATACGCCCGGCCTCGCGCTCGCCGGGCTCGCGCACGTCGACGACCTGCGCTCCGTCCTGGATCAGCTCCGCGACGCGCGCGGGCGTGAGCTCCTGCGGTGCTCCGTCCACAGCCACGAGGCTACTCAAGCTAGGGTTGCGCAATGGACCCGACGACGCGCGGAAAGACGGTGCTGATCACGGGCGCGGCCCGCGGACTGGGGGCGGAGACGGCCCGCCGCATGGCGGCGAGGGGCGCGAACGTGGCGCTTGTTGGGCTCGAGCCCGACGAGCTCGAGCGCGTCGCGAAGCAGTGCGGCACGAGCGCGGCCTGGTTCGAGTGCGACGTGACCGATACCGAGGCGCTCGAGGCCGCCGTGGCCGGCGCCGTCGAGCGCTTCGGCGGGATCGACGTCGTGATGGCGAACGCCGGCATCGCCCCGATGGGGATGGTGCGCTCGACCGATCCGATGGCGTTCGAGCGGACCATCGAGATCAACCTGCTCGGTGTGTGGCGCACGGTGCGCGCGTGCTTGGCGCACGTGATCGAGCGGCAGGGCTACGTGCTCGTGATCGCGTCCATGGCCGCGCCGCTGCACGCCCCGGGCATGGCGGCCTACTGCGCCAGCAAGGCGGGCGCCGAGGCGTTCGCGGACTCGCTTCGCTCGGAGGTGAAGCACCTCGGCGTGGACGTCGGCGTCGGCTACTTCGGCTTCATCGACACCGACATGGTCCGCGGCGCCGACGCGCATCCGGCCATCGGCGCGCTCCGGGAGACCGCGACGGGCCCGCTCTCGAAGACCTATCCGCTCTCGAAGGCCGGCAAGGCTCTTGCCGACGGCATCGACAGGCGGCGCCGCTGGATCGTGGTGCCGGCCTACGCGCGCGCGCTGATCGTGCTGCGCACGCTGCTCCAGCCGCTCGTCGAGCGCGAGGCGCAGAAGGCAGCGCCGGAGGCCGATCGCCTCTTCCTCGAGGACGTCGGAGCGCGCGGCGCGGCCGCGGCGTCGGGGCCGGTCGGCCCCGGTGGCCAGGCCGCGCTCAGCGTGCAGCCGGAGACCCCGCGCGGCGGCGAGGCCGAAAAGGTCAGCGCTCCGAGCTAGCTCTCGTCTTCGGCGGGCTTGTCTTCGCCCGAGTCGTCCTCGTCCGAGGCGAGCCGCTGCTCGTCGGGGTTGCTCTTCGCGTCCGGGTCGGTGGGGCCGCCCGGGATCGGCTCGCCCTTGAACTCGTCGGGGTCGTCGACCTTCTCGCCGCCGACCTCCACCGAGCCGTCCTCGTGGTGGCGGACCGAGTCCGGGCCGAGGTTCGTCTCCGGGCCCTCGTCGTAGCTGTGGTCGCCCTCGGCGCCGCCGAAGGTCTCGTACTTGGCCTGCCCCTCGGGCCAGTCCTCGAGCTTCTCGGGCGGGTCCTCCTCGAGCTCGCGCATCTCCTCCTTCGCGTCCTCCATCTTCTGCTCGTGCTCTGTCTTCTCTTCGTCGCTCATGTCCGCTGCGCTACCCACAGATGCGGCCGCTCATGCCAATATCGTCACGACACGCGATGGCTAAGCGCGACCCCCGCATGATCCCGCTCGGCTATGGCAAGTTCGTGCGCGCCGACCGCGTGTACGCGCTGGTGCCGCTCGAACGCGCCGAGCGCCGCGACGGCAGGCGCACGTACGTGCACGTCGATGGCCTCGTGGAGCCGATCGTGGCGTCCCGTTCCGCGCGCGCGATCCTGGGAGACGTGGAGACCGCGCTGGCCGAGGCGGCCGGGCTGCCGCGCCGGAGCCGCGTCGCGGTGACGGGCCAGGAGAGCCTGCTCTAGTTACAGCGCCAGGATGGCGCCGCTGCCATCAGAGCGCGGGCAGGATGCCCGCAAGGGCTATAACTCCTCGACTTCCTTCAGCACCTTCTGCACCGACTCCTTGGCGTCGCCGAACAGCAGCGACGTGTTCTCCAGGTAGAAGAGCGGGTTGTCGATGCCGGCGAAGCCCGTGTTCATCGAGCGCTTGAGGACGATGACCGAGGCGGCCTTGTCCACGTCGAGGATCGGCATGCCGTAGATGGGCGAGTCGGTGACGTCGCGCGCGGCCGGGTTCGTCACGTCGTTCGCGCCGATCACGAGCGCCACGTCGGTCTGCGGGAACTCGGGGTTGATCTCGTCCATCTCCTTGAGATGGTCGTAGGGCACGTCGGCCTCGGCGAGCAGCACGTTCATGTGGCCGGGCATGCGGCCGGCCACCGGGTGGATCGCGTAGCGCACCTCCACGCCGCGCTTCTCCAGCTCGTCGGCCAGCTCGCGCACGCTGTGCTGCGCCTGCGCGACGGCCAGCCCGTAGCCGGGCGCGACCACGACCTTGCGCGCGTAGGCGAGCTGGATCGCCACGTCGGCGGGGTCGGTGGAGCGCACCGGCTTCTCCTCGCCGTCGCCCGCGCCCGGCGCCGTGCCGCCGCCTCCGAAGCCGCCCTTGAAGATGTTCGCGATCGAGCGGTTCATCGCCTCGGCCATCAGCATCGTGAGGATCGAGCCCGAGGCGCCGACCAGCATGCCGGCCACGATCAGGGCCACGTTGTCGAGCGCGAGGCCGGCCGCGGCCGCCGAGAGGCCGGTGAACGCGTTCAGCAGCGAGATCACGACCGGCATGTCCGCGCCGCCGATCGGCAGCACGAACATGTTCCCGAGGATCGCCGCGGCGACGAGGATCACGATGAAGAGCCCCTCGGACTCGGTGCCCGACGCGATCGCGATCGCGCAGCCCACGCAGACGGCGAGCAGCCCGCGTTGATGAACAGCTGGCCCGGCAGCTGGATCGGGCCGCCCCGGCAGGATCTCCTGGAGCTTCCCGAAGGCGATGTTCGAGCCCCAGAACGAGACCGAGCCGATGATCGCCGCGAACAGGATCGGAATCAGCGCCTCGAGCTCCGGGTTGCCGCCGAAGGCGAGCGCCTCGCGGTACTCCACCCAGGAGATCAGCGCCACCGCGCCGCCGCCGACGCCGTTGAATAGCGCCACCATCTGCGGCATCGCGGTCATCTTCACCGAGCGCGCCGCGGGCACCCCGACGGCCGTCCCGATGGCGACGCCGAGCGCGATCAGGGCGTAGTCGCCCACGGACTCGATCAGGAGCGTCGCGATCACCGCGATCCCCATGCCGACGGCACCGACCATGTTTCCGCGCTGCGCCGTGCGCGGGTGGTTCATCTCGTGAAGCGCGTAGATGAACAGCGCGAACGCGACGATGTAGAGCGACCGGATGAAGTCCGGGTCCTGGAAGAAGCTCGCCGTGTACATCAGTCGCGCCGCCGGAACATGTGCAGCATGCGGTCGGTCACGAGGAAGCCGCCGACCACGTTGATCGTGCCGAAGGCGATCGCGATCACGCAGAGGAGGTTGTTGAGGAAGCCCTCGGCCGGCCCGATCAGGTAGAGCCCGCCGAGCAGCACGATGCCGTGGATGGCGTTGGTGGCCGACATCAGCGGCGTGTGCAGCGTGTTCGGCACCTTCGAGATGACCTCGAAGCCGACGAAGGCGGCGAGGACGAGGATCGTGAGCTCCGTCAGAAGATCCATCAGGCCGTCACCCCCGCGGCGCTCTTCGCGCCCTCGTGCACGATCTGCCCGTCGCGCGTGATGCACGCGCCGGCGATCACCTCGTCGTCGAAGTCGAGCGTGAGCTCGCCCTCCTCGCTCACCATCAGCCCGAGCAGGGACTGGACGTTGCGCGCGTAGAGGCTCGACGCGTGGTCGGGCATCGTCGCCGGCAGGTTGACGGGCCCGATGATCGTCACGTCCTCCTTCACGACGGTCTGGCCGGCCTCGGTGAGCTCGCAGTTGCCGCCCGTCTCGGCGGCGAGGTCGACGATCACCGAGCCGGGGCTCATGTTCTTCACGGCCTGCGCGGTCACGAGCAGGGGCGCGCGGCGGCCCGGCACGGCGGCCGTCGAGATCACGGCGTCCATCTTCCCGATCTCCTCGGCGAGCAGCTCGCGCTGGCGCTGCTGCTCCTCGTCGGTGAGCTGGCGGGCGTAGCCGCCGGCGGCCTCGGCGTCCTCGAGGCCCATGTCGAGCTCGAGGAAGCGGGCGCCGAGCGACTCGATCTGCTCCTTCACGGCGGAGCGCACGTCGAAGGCCTGGACGATCGCGCCGAGCCGGCGCGCCGTGGCGATCGCCTGGAGCCCGGCCACGCCGGCGCCGAGCACGAGCACCTTCGCGGGGCGGACGGTGCCGGCCGCGGTCGTGAGCATGGGGAAGAAGCGCGGCAGCTCCTGCGCCGCGATCAGCGCGGCGCGATAGCCCGAGACGGTCGCCTGCGAGGAGAGCGCGTCCATCGACTGGGCGCGCGTGATCCTGGGGATCGCCTCCATGGCGAAGCTGGTCACCCCGCGGTCCGCCAGCGCGCGGACCGTGTCCGCCGCGGTCAGCGGCTGGAGGAACCCGATCAGGACGGAGCTCTCGCCGAGCCGCCCGATCTCCTCGGCGCTTGGCGGGGCCACCTTCACGACGACGTCGCCGGAGAAGCCGTCGCCGCTGGCGGCGCCGGCCTGCTCGTAGGCGGCGTCCGGGTGGTGGGCGCCGTCGCCCGCACCGGACTCGACGGTCACCTTCAGCCCGCTCTGGACAAGGCGCTCGACGACCTCCGGCACCAGTGCTACACGGCGCTCACCCGCGGCCGTTTCCTTTGGAACTGAGACGTTCATGAGTCGGGCCCGGGTCGGGGGCGCGGCACAATACCAGCGCCTCCCGGGGCGCGGCTCAGGCGGCGATGTCGCAGCACGAGCTCGTCCACGCCGCCGCCGACGTGGCGCTGCTGAGGTGACTCGTGAGCTTCGCCATCAGGCGATGCGCCGGGCGGTTGTCGGCGGCCATCGTGGCCGTGAAGCGCCTGATGCCCCGGTTCCGGGCCGCATGGGCGAGATGCCCACCGAGGAGCGAGCCGAGGCCGCGCCCCTGCCAGTCGTCCCACACGACGATCGCGATCTCGGCCGCCTCCGGGTCCTCCGCGAGCCGGACGAAGCGGCCCACGGCGATCAGCGGGCGCGCCCGGTCGGTCGGGTCCTCGGCGACCAGGGCCACGTGGTCGACGGCGTTGATCTCGGTGAGGTAGCGGAGCTCGGTGCTGCTGAAGCTGCTCTTCGGGGTGAGGAAGCGGCGGAAGATGCTCTCGTCCGAGAGGCGCTCGAGGCCGTCGGTGAGCAGCCGCTTGTCCTCGGCGCGAATGGGCCGGATCAGCACCGGGGCTCCGTCGGGAAGTAGTTCGATCACTCTCTAAGTGTCCGTGCCAGGGCCATCGGGCTCTGTGAGGTGCGTCACGCTCGTCCCCACCGCCCGCGCGATCGACTCGGGGTACGGGGGCTCGAGCACGCCGGCCTCGGTGACGATCGCGGTCACGAGCTCCGCCGGCGTGACGTCGAACGCGGGGTTGAAGGCGTCGCCCTCCGCGAGCAGCTCGGCCGGGTCGCGCTCCTCGATCGGGATCGCGCCCCCGTCCGGCGTGGCGGAGTCGATCGTCGAGAGCGGCGCCGCCACGTAGAACGGCACGCCGTGGCGGTCGGCCAGCACCGCGAGCGGATAGGTGCCGACCTTGTTCGCCACGTCCCCGTTCGCCGCGATCCGGTCCGCGCCCACCACCACCCGGTCCACCCGTCCCTGCGCCATCAGCGAGCCGGCGGCCGAGTCCGCCACCACCCGGTGCGGGATGCCCGCCCGCCGCAGCTCCCACGCCGTGAGCCGCGCGCCCTGGAGCAGCGGGCGCGTCTCGTCCACCCACACCTCGGCGAGCCGCCCGCTGTCCCAGGCCGCCCGAAGGACGCCGCAGGCCGTCCCGTAGCCGCCCGTGGCGAGCGCGCCGGCGTTGCAGTGCGTGAGCGCCCGCGTCCCGGCCCCGAACAGCTCCGCCCCCAGCGCGGCCAGCCGCCGGTCGGCCGCGTCCTGCTCGCGGTGAAGCCGGCGCGCGGCCTCGAGCGGGTCAGCCGCGTCCCGGCACTGCTCCAGCGCCCAGGCGAGGTTCACCGCCGTCGGCCGCGTCGAGCGCAGCAGCTCGGCCGCCGCCTCGCGGTCCTCGGCGAGCACCATCCCGTACGCGGCGGCCAGGCCGATCGCCGGGGCCCCGCGCACGGCCATGCCGCGGATGCAGTCGGCCACCTGCTCGACCGTCTCACAGCGAATCCAGCGCTCCGCCTCGGGCAGCGCCCGCTGGTCGAGCACCAGCAGGGCGCCGCCCTCGAAGCGAAGCGGTTCTACGGCGTCAGCCAACCAGGCCAGTCTCCTCCAGGTACTGGCCCGCGACCTCCTCGGGCGTCTGCTTGTCGAGGTCGACGCGCGCGTTCAGCTCCTGCATCACGTCGTCGGTGAGGCCCTTGTCGACCATCTCGATTACCTTCGAGAAGTCGGGCCCGGCCCTGTCGACGATGTCGTTACGGGCCACGAGCGTGGAGTTGAACGGCGGGAACATCTGCTTGTCGTCCTCGAGCAGGACGAACTTCTCCTTGAAGATCTGCGGGTCGGTGGTGAAGACGATCGAGACGTCCGCCTGGCCCTTCGAGAGGACCTCGTGGCGCAGGTCGATCGCGACCGGCACGAACTTCTTGAACTTGATTCCGTAGACCTTCTGGAGGCCCAGCAGGCAGTCCAGCCGCTGGCGGCACTCGGGGGTGCCGTACAGCGTCAGCTCGCCGGCCACGGCCTTCAGGTCGGAGATCGTCTTCAGGCTGTGCTCGTCAGCCGTCTCCTGGGTGACGGCGACCTCGTTCGAGTTCGTGTACGGCGTGCGCTGGAACGCCGTGAGGTCCTGCTTCGCGAACTCCTCCTTCGCGAGCTCGTACGCCTCGTCGGGGTCGGTGGGGAGCTCGTCGGCGGTGTACTCGAAGAACGACAGCAGCGCCGTGCCCGTGTACTCCGGGTACGCGCTGATGTCGCCGCTCTCGAGCGCCGCGAGCGCGGTCTTCTCGTCGCCGAGGTTCAGCTGCTTTGACACGTCGTATCCGGCGGCGGTCAGCGCCTGCGCGTAGATCTCGCCGAGCACCTTCTGCTCGGTGAAGTTCTTCGAGCCGATCGTGACCTTCGTCGTCGAGTTCTTGTCATTGCTCTGGATCCCGGCCTGCTGCTCGCTCGAGCCGCTCGGGGCCGAGCCTCCGTCGCCTTCGTCGTCGTCATCGCCGCAGCCGGCCACCGCGAGCGCGGCGATCAGCAGGGCGAGCAGCATCAGCCAGCGGTGGTGCCTCATGTCACTGCTTCCCTTCTGTCGATTCTCAGGCCGCGCGGTGTCGCGACGCGCTGCGCCGCCCCGAGCGAGACCTCTGTCGCAACTGCAAGAAGCGCCACGACGATGGCCGCCGCGAGCCTCCCCTCGTCGCCGTACGTGTTCACGTTGATGATGGGATCGCCGAGCGTCACGACCCCGGCCAGCGGCGCGATCGTGGCCGTGGCCACGACGTTCACCGCGGAGGTGCGGATGCCGCCGAAGATCAGCGGCAGCGCCAGCGGCAGCTCCACCCGGCGGACCACCTGCGTCCCGGTCATCCCCATGCCGCTCGCCGAGTCGACCGCGTCCCGGTCCACCTGCCGGACGCCGGTGTAGGTGTTCGTCAGGATCGGCGGGAGCGCCAGCAGCACCAGCGCCACGGTCAGGTTCGTGAAGCCCACGCCGAACCAGGCCACGAAGAATGCGATCAGGGCGAGGCTGGGCACCGCCCGGCCGACGTTCGAAGCGTTGATCGCGAAGAACCCTCCGCGGCCCCGGTGCCCGAGCCACAGCCCAAGCGGGATCGCGATCGCGCACGCGATGACCATCGAGACGGCCGTGAGCTGGAGGTGAGGCCACATCAGCTCCCAGGTCTCGCCGAGGCCGCCCACGCGCGCGCCTCCCGCCGGCGAGTCGCGCTCGGTGAAGATGAAGTCGATCGCGTCGAAGAACTGGTTCACCGGGCGCCCACCGCCCGCGTCCAGGGTGTGACCGCGCGCTGGAACAGCAGGATCAGGCTGTCCAGGATCACCGCGAGCAGGACCGCGAGCCCGCCCGCCACGACCACGTTGGACTTGAAGGTGAGCTGGTCGTAGATCCGCTCACCGAGCCCGCCGGCGCCGGCGAAGAAGGCGAGCGTGGCCAGCCCGACGGTGGTGGTCGTGGCGATCCGGAGGCCGGCCATGATCTCCGGCAGCGCGAGCGGCAGCTCGACGCGCCAGAGCAGCTGGCGCTGGGTGAGGCCCATGCCACGGCCCGCGTCCTTCGTCTCCTCGGGCACGTTGTCGAGCCCGGTGAGGATGTTCCGGAAGATGATCAGGAGCGAGTAGGCGACCAGCGCGATGGTCGCGGTCAGGAACCCTCGGCCCGTGATCGGCAGCAGCAGGAAGAACGCCGCAAGGCTCGGGATCGTGTAGAGGATGCCCGTCACCTGGGTCACCGGGCCGACCAGCCAGCGGCGCCGGTAGGCGACCACCGCGAGCGTGAACGCGATCGCGAACCCGATCGCCACCGCCACGACCGTGAGCAGCACGTGCTGGAAGAAGGGGTCGACGTAGCGGTCGAAGTTGTCCGCGATCCAGCCGGGGCAGAACCCGTTGTCCGATACGCAGGAGCTCTCCGTGCGCTCGCGGATCTCCACCTGGGCGAGGAGGGGGCTCACGGCGCGTCGGCTCCGCTCGGGACCTGCTCGGGGTCGGTCTGGAGTGCGTGGCTAAGGATCTCGATCGAGAGGACGCCCCGCACCGCGCCGCGCTCGTCCACGACGGGCGCGTACTGGGCCTCGTCCGCGAGGAGGTCGGAGAGCGCGTCGCGAAGCACGTCGTCGAGCTCGATGCGCGGCTCGGGCTTCGAGCGGAGCTCCTCGGTCACCCGCTCGCCCGCGAGCGCGCGCTCGGAGAGCCAGCCGAGCGGGCGGCCCTCGTCGTCCACCAGCAGCGGGTACGGAACCTCCGAGTCGGCGAGCTTCGCGCGCGCCTCGGCCGCCGGCTCGCCCACGCGCACGAGCGGCGCCTTCCACAGGTCCACGTCGCGCACGCGCTGGAGGGCAAGGCGCTTGAGCGCCCGGTCCGAGCCCACGAAGTCCTCGACGAACGGGTTCGCGGGATACATCAGGAGCTCCGCCGGCGGCGCGTACTGCGCCAGGTGGCCGCCCTTCTGCATGATCGCGATGCGGTCGCCCATCTTGATCGCCTCGTCGATGTCGTGGGTCACGAACACGACTGTCTTCCGGATCTCGCGCTGGAGCCGCAGGAACTCGTTCTGGAGCCGCTCGCGGTTGATCGGGTCGATTGCCCCGAATGGCTCGTCCATAAGCATCAGCGGAGGATCGACGGCGAGCGCGCGGGCCACGCCCACGCGCTGGCGCTGGCCGCCGGACAGCTGGCCGGGGTAGCGGTCGCGCGTCTCGTGGGGGTCGAGGCTCACGAGCTCGAGCAGCTCGTCGACGCGGGCGCGGATGCGCTCGCGCTCCCAGCCGAGCAGGCGCGGGACGGTCGCGATGTTGTCCGCCACCGACAGGTGCGGGAACAGCCCCACCTGCTGGATCGCGTAGCCGATGCCGCGCCGCAGCTCCGCCGGGTTCTGCTCGCGCACGCTCTGGCCGTCGAGCAGGATGTCGCCGGAGGTGATCGAGATCATCCGGTTGACCATCCGCATGGCGGTGGTCTTGCCGCAGCCCGATGGGCCCACGAGGACGCAGATCTCGCCGGCCGGAACCGTCAGCGAGAGCTCGTTCACCGCCGGTTCTTCCTGCCCCGGGTAGCGCTTCGTGGCCTCGCGGAACTCCAGCGTGGCTGCCTGGTGGCGCACCGACGGCCCCGAGGTGTGGGCGGAGTCAGAGATATTCACGAGGATGGTCCCGGGGAGGGACCCGTGATCCTACTGAGGAGGCTTGGCGCGGTCGCGCCCGCTTCGCGAAGCCTTAACGTCCGCGGTGGCGAGGCGCTCCAGCTCGCGGCGCAGGTCGTCGCGCAGCCGGCCCACGTCCTCGGCGTCCACCTCTGGATCGGCCTCGGCCGTCTCCACCAGGGCGGCGGCCAGCGTCTCGCTGGAGGCGCGCAGGTCGGCCTCGGCCCGAGCGCGGTCGTCCGAGCCGCGCAGGGACAGGGCCTTCTCCTTGGTGTCCTCGGCAAAGGAGGCGATGCGAGCCCGGTCGGCCGGCGGGAGCAGCCGCCAGCGTCCGTGCAGCGAGCGGGCGACGCGTACGCCGAGCGCGCCCGCGGCTGCGCTGCCGATCACGAGCTTTGGCGAGGGCATCCACCGCCATCGTGGCGGCAGGGGAGGACGGAAGGACCTACCTTGCAGGGGTGGCGCTCGAAACGCTTCCGCCCTGGGCCGCCGAGCTGCTCGCACGCGAGCGGGTCGCGCGGCTTGCCTACCTGGACGAGGACGACCGCCCGCGCGTCCTGCCGGTGACCTTCGCGGTGAGCGGCGGCGCGATCTGGAGCGCCATCGACGAGAAGCCGAAGCGCGTGCCCGAGCCGGCGCGCGTGCGCTGCCTGCGACGCCGGCCGGAGGCTGCGCTCGTCGTGGACGTGTACGACGACGACTGGAGCCGGCTGGCGTGGGTGCAGGTACTGGGGCGGGTCGAGGTGGTTCCGGTGGACGCCGCGCCGGAGGCAGTCGCCGCATTGGCGGTGAAGTACGAGCCCTATGCGGAGCGGACGCCGCCCGGGCCGCTCCTGCGCCTGACGGTCGAACGGGCGCTGCACTGGCGCGCGGCGGGCTAGCGCGCTCCACGGCGGGCAGCCGCCTCCGCGGGCTAGCCGCGCTCGACGGGCAGGCCGCGCCCCGACCACTCGCTCCACGAGCCGGGGTAGAGCCGCACCGGCGCCACCCCCGCGACCTCCGCCGCCAGGACGAGCACGCAAGCGGTTATCCCCGAGCCGCAGTACGCAACAGCCTCGTCACCGGACTGCAACCCGAGCGCCTCGAAGCGTGCGCGGAGCTCCGCCGGCGGGAGGAAGCGCCCGCCGGGCGCGAGCTCGGCGAAGGGGAGGTTGCGCGCGCCGGGAATGCGGCCCGCGACGGGGTCGATCGGCTCGACCTCACCGCGATACCGCTCAGGGGCCCGGGCATCGAGGAGGAGCCCGGAACCGGCCCCCGCCTCGCCCGAATCGGAGGGTTGGGCGCTTTCCGTTGCGAAATCCTCACGTAAAACGCCCAACCCAAGTTCCTCAATGCTTGCCGTTGCGTTCGACGACGTCGGCGTAACACGGAAATCGCCCCGCTCGACCGCCTCCTCGCCCCCACGGAGAGCGCCCCCGCTCCGCGCGCCAGCCGCGCAGACCCCCGTCGAGGACCACCACGCCGCTCATGCCCGAAGTGCCGCAGCAGCCACCACAGCCGCGCGGCTCCGCCCTCGGCGGCCTCGTCGTAGGCCACGACCAGCGTGTCGCGCCGATCCCGGCCCGCCGGGCGGCGGCCTCGAAGGCGTCCGCATCGGGGAGCGGGTGGCGCCCGCGCTCGCCGGGCGGCGCCGCGAGGTCGCGGTCCACGTCGAGGAACGTCGCGCCCGGGATGTGCTCCTCGCGCCAGAGCTCCTCCGCGACGCCCGGCTCGCCCAGCCGGAAGCGGCAGTCGACGACGCGCACCACCTCGTCGCCGAGGTGCTCGCGGAGCCGCGCGGCGCTGACGAGCGGGCCGTCCATCGGCGCAGCGTACGCTCCGCCGATGCGCGCCATGGTCCTCGAGCGGCCGGGGCAGCCGCTCCGGATCGCCGACCTCCCCGAGCCCGACCCCGGTCCCGGTCAGGTCGCACTCGAGGTGCGTGCCTGCGGCGTCTGCCGCACGGACCTGCACATCGTGGACGGCGAGCTCGCCGAGCCGAAGCTCCCGCTCGTGCTCGGCCACCAGATCGTGGCCCGGGTGAGCGCCGGAGGGGAGCGCTTCTCGCCCGGGCAGCGGGTCGGGGTGCCCTGGCTCGGGTGGACCTGCGGCGAGTGCCGCTACTGCCGCTCGGGCCGGGAGAACCTCTGCGACCGCGCGCGCTTCACCGGGTACGACATCGATGGCGGCTACGCGGAGCGGGCGGTCGCCGACGAGCGCTTCTGCTTCGCCCTTCCGGACGGCTACGACGACCTCCAGGCCGCCCCGCTCCTCTGCGCCGGGCTCATC
Organism: uncultured Thermoleophilaceae bacterium; assembly: GCA_963786845.1. Classification (GTDB taxonomy): domain Bacteria; phylum Actinomycetota; class Thermoleophilia; order Solirubrobacterales; family Thermoleophilaceae; genus JACVRW01. The sequence goes on along the minus strand of CAWBAP010000011.1, from coordinate 98,567 downwards.
GGCCACCGCACGCTGAGGCTTGCCGGGGAGGCCGAGCGGCTCGGGATCTACGGCTTCGGCGCGGCGGCCCACATCGTGTGCCAGGTGGCGCGCCACGAGGGGCGGCGGGTCTTCGCCTTCACGCGCGCGGACGACGAGGCCGCGCAGGCGTTCGCGCTCGAGCTGGGCGCCGAGTGGGCCGGCGACGCGCTCGGCCCTCCGCCGGAGGAGCTCGACGCCGCGCTCGTGTTCGCTCCGGCGGGCGAGCTCGTGCCCGCGGCGCTCCGGGCGGTCGCCAAGGGCGGGACGGTGGTGTGCGGCGGCATCCACATGACCGACATCCCGGCCATGCCCTACGAGCTGCTCTGGGGCGAGCGGGTGCTGCGCTCGGTGGCGAACCTGACGCGCGCCGACGCCGAGGAGTTCCTCGGGCTCGCCCCCGAGGTGCCGGTGCGCACCCAGGTGGAGACGTTCCCGCTCGAGGACGCCAACGAGGCGCTCGAGCGGCTGCGAGCCGGCAACCTGCGCGGCGCCGCCGTGCTCCTGCTGTGATGCGGGCGTGAGCCGGGCGCGCCGAACGGGCCTGATCGCCGCACTGGCCGCGGGCTGCGCTGCCGCGGCCGCCCCCGCCCCGGCGGCCGCGCTCCCTCCGGGCAGGTCCGGCCTCTACGGGGGCGGCGCGGTGCGCGACTACCTCCAGTTCGTCTCGGTGCGGGTGCTGCCGGGCGGAGGCCTCCGGGCGCACGCCACGCTCGTCACGAAATGCTCACCGCGGTTCGGGGACTCGCTCACGGAGAGCGTGTCGGTGCCGAATGCGCGCCTCTCCGAGGGCGGCCGCTACAGCGTCACCACGCCGTTCAGCGACGACGTGGAGCCGGGCGTGCCCGGCATCGGAGGCCTGCGGGCGGAGGGCACGATCGCCTTCTCGGCCGAGGTGCTGGGTGGCGGCGTCGCACGCGGGAGCGTCCGCGTGCGGACCACGTACAGCGATCCCGCGACGGGAGCGGAGCAGTCGCGCTGCGACACGGGTCTCATCCGCTGGGTCGCCCGCCGTCCCTCACCCGATGCCGGAAGCGGGCGGCCGGCCCCGCGGGCGGGCACCCAGCGCGGCACCACGGAGCAGGAGCAGCCCTTCCTCATGCGCGTGGGGCGCGGCGGCCGGCTCGTGCGGCGGGCGGGCCTGACCGTTCGCGTGGACTGCCCGAGCGCGATCGGGCTTCCGCTCGACGTGGTCGCGCACCGCATGCGCCCGAGGCGAGGCCGCTTCGGGGCCACGGACGACTTCCAGCGCTCGTTCACCGGCTCCGACGGCACCGAGCTGGTGGAGCGCTACACCTGGAAGCTCCGCGGCCGCTTCGGGCGCGCCGGAGCGCACGGCAGCTTCGAGCTGCGGGGCGTCGTCAACCGGCGCAGCGACGGCGAGCGCGTGAGCTCGTGCGACACCGGCACGATCGCCTGGCGCACGTCTCGCTAGGCGGAAACGGTCGCGGCGCACCGGGCACCGCCCGGTGCTTGCGCACTACGCCGCGCGCGGCAGCTTGTGCACGCGGGCGCGCGCCGCCGGCCGCGTGCGGGCGTCCTGCGCGCGGAAGCTCTCGAGCGCATCGGCCACCGCCCGCCACGCCGAGCGCGAGACGGCCATCCCGCAGTGCGACGCCGTGATCTCGACCAGCTCGGTCGCGTGCGGGTCGAGGCAGGAGCGCCAGTCCACGACGCCGTCGCTCTTCGAGTAGACCGACACCAGCCGGACTCCCGGCGGGGGCGGCTCGCCGAGCTCCTGCCAGAACGCCGAGCAGCACTCGCCGTCGAGGCACGAGCGCTTGAAGAGCCCGGGCGCGCCGAGCGACCCGAGCCGGCTGACGGCCTCCACCTGAAGCCGGACGAGCGGGTGCACCGCGAGCGGGTTCACCTGCGGCGAGCCGAGCGCCACGACGCCGGAGACGAGGTCCGGGCGCCGGTGCGCCAGCACCTTCGCGAGCGTGCCGCCGCGGCTCTGGCCCACGATCGCGGCCCGCTGGCCCTGTAGCGCGACCAGCCGTTCGAGCCGCTGCTCGAGGCGCGGCATGAGCACCCCGGCGCAGTTCACGTTGGAGACGATCCCCGCGCGGCTGGGCCGGTAGCCGCTCCGCTTGAGCCAGCCGGCCATCATCGAGAGCGACCCGTCGCCGGCGAGGAAGCCGGGGATCAGGAGGACAGGCCGCCCGCGGCCGTCAGTCACGCCGTCGCCGCGGAAGATCGGGTCGCGCACGAGCGCGGCCGCCTCGAGGCCGATGCGAGCCTCTCGCCAGAGCGGTGGACGCACGCGCGTGACCCTAAAGCTCGCCTGGGACGGCTCGGCTGTTACACCCCGTTAACAACGGCAAGTAGATTCCCCGCCGGTGCGCGCGGTAACCATCCAGGACGGGAATTTGGTCGTGGAAGAGCGGCCGGACCCGGAGCCCGGCAAGGACGAGCTCCTGGTCCGCGTGCGCGCCTCCGGCCTGAACGGAGCCGACATGCTCCAGCTGAAGGGCGCCTATCCGGCGCCGCCGGGCGCGCCTCCCGACATCCCGGGCCTTGAGCTGGCGGGAGAGGTGGCCGCTCTCGGCCCGGGCGCCGGCCGCTTCGGCGAGGGCGAGCGGGTGATGGCGATCGTGGGCGGCGGTGGCCACGCAGAGCTGGCGGTGGTGCACGAGCGCGCCGCCATGCCGGTGCCCGGGCCGCTCGACTGGCCGGGCGCGGGCGGAGTCCCCGAGGTCTTCACAACCGCGCACGACGCCCTCTTCAGCCAGGCGGGCCTGCGTCCGGGCGAGCACCTGCTCGTGCACGGAGCGGCGGGCGGCGTTGGCACGGCCGCGGTCCAGCTCGGCCGCGCCGCGGGCGCGCGCGTCACGGCCACGGTCCGGCGCGAGGAGCTGCGCTCGCAGGTGGCGGAGCTGGGGGCGCGCGCCATCGACCCGGAGGGCTTCGAGGACGAGGGCCCCTTCGACGTGGTGCTCGAGCTGGTCGGCGCGTCGAACCTCGCGGGCAACCTGAACTCGCTCGCCACCGGCGGCCGGATCGCCGTGATCGGCGTCGGCGGCACCGGGCCGAAGGCCGAGATCAACCTCCTCATGGTCATGCAGAAGCGCGCCCGGATTCACGGCTCGACCCTGCGCGCGCGCCCGCTCGAGGAGAAGGCGGCCGCGATGCGGCTGGTCGAGAAGGAGGTCCTGCCGAACTTCGATAACGGCACGCTCACGGTCCCGGTTGCCGAGACCTTCGAGATCGAGCGAGCCGCGGAGGCGTACGACCGGTTCGCCGCCGGCGGCAAGCTCGGGAAGATCGTCCTGCTGATGTAGCTCAAGGCACGTGCATCAACTGCCGAGGTAGCCCCAAGACCTCCCCGAAACGTTTATGCCCGCGCCCCCTCAGGAACCAATCTCGCTGAACGTCGTGATCGTCGACGACCACGTGGCGCTCAGGCGCGGCATGGAGCTCCTTCTCCGGCGCTCCGGGCACCACGTCATCGGCACTGCCGACAACGCAGAGGCGGCCGAGGCGCTGATCCTGAGGCGGAGGCCCGATGTGGCGCTCGTGGACCTCTCGCTGCCCGGCATGAGCGGGGCCGATCTGACCCGCAGCCTGCTCCGCGCCAACCCCGGGCTGCGCATCCTCCTCTACACCGGTGCGGCCGACGAGGCCGAGCTGCTCGAGGGTCTCGACGCCGGCGCCGCCGGCTTCGCGCTGAAGAGCGGCGACCCGGCTGAGCTCGAGCAGGCGATCGTCACGGTTGCCGCGGGCGAGGACTACCTCGACCCACGGCTCGCGCCCCTGCTCGCCAAGGCCGGAAACGGACGCCTGCGGATCCTCTCGCCGCGCGAGCGCGAGATTCTCGGGCTGATCTCCCAGGGCCTGTCCGGGGAGGAGGCGGCGAGGCAGCTCGTCCTCTCGTCCGAGACGGTCCGCACCCACGTGCGCAACGCGATGTCGAAGCTCGGCGCCGCGACCCGCGCGCACGCCGTTGCGCTGGCGCTCCAGCGCGGCGAGATAACTCCGTAGATCCCCCTCGACATTCGTTCGATCGGCATATGTCCGATCCGGTCGGACCTCCGCCAGTCGATAACTCGTTCCAGACCGATCAGGGCAAACCCGTCGCGAGGCGGGGGCGCAAAGCCAGAGGCCTCTCCAAGGACGGTAGAGGTGGCTCAGCTGCCGGATCCACTTCCACAGGAGGAACGAATCCAGCATGACTGAGCTCACCATCGTCTTCAGGCTCCGGTTCGCGGTAGCCCTGACGGTCACACTCACACTTCTTCTCTTCGCGCTCCACGCACGCGACGCCGTCGCGCAGGAGCCTGCCGCTGCCGAGTACATCGTGCAGATGGAGACGGGCTACGTGCCCAGCCAGGGCCAGCAGATCGTCGCGGAGCTGGGCGGGCAGGTCACCACGCCCGAGCTCCCCGTCATCAACGGCTTCGGCGCGGTGCTCGAGGACGATGCCGCGGAGGAGCTCGAAAGCCGGGCAAGCGTCCGCGACGTCACGCTGAACGCGGCGACCACCAACGGCACGGGGACCGGAGACGAGACCGTCAGCGGCGGCGGGCGCTGCCCGCTTGCCGACGCGACGACGCGGCCGTCGGGGCTTGGCGTCGCGAGCACGCTGGACAGGAACCCGCTCGAGTCGCTGTCGCTTCTGCGCCAGCCGCTCCAGACCGCCGTCCGTGCCGACAAGGCCTGGACGCGCGCGAGCGGCCAGGGCGTCGGCGTCGCGGTCGTGGACACCGGCATCGCCGGCGACCTCCCCGACTTCGGCCGCAGCGGCCAGTCGCGCGTGATCGCCTCGGTCGTGACCAACCCGTGCGCGAAGGACGCGACCGACCACGTCGGCCACGGCACGCACATCGCCGGGCTGATCGCGGGCAACAGCCTCAACCATCCGGGCCTCAAGAAGCTCACGGGCCGCTACATGGGCATCGCGCCCAAGGCGAACCTGATCTCGGTGAAGGTCTCGGACGACGACGGCGACACCACGGTGCTCGACGTGATCTACGGGCTCCAGTTCGTGGTCGACAACAAGGACGCCCTCGGGATCCGCGTCGTGAACCTCTCGCTCACCTCGTCGGTGGCCGAGTCCTACAGGACCGACCCGCTCGACGCGGCGGTCGAGGCGGCCTGGTTCGCGGGCATCGCGGTCGTCGCCGCCTCCGGCAACGACGGCACCGCCGCCGGCGCCGTGTCGTACGCACCGGGCAACGACCCGTACGTGATCACCACGGGGGCCATGGACGACCGCGGATCCACCTATCTGGGCGACGACACGCTCGCCTCCTGGTCGAGCCGCGGGGTCACCCAGGACGGCTTCTCCAAGCCGGAGATCCTCGCTCCGGGCAACCGCCTCGTGGGGGCGCTCGCGCCGCGGAGCGACTTCCAGGACCTCTGCCGCAAGTGCATGATCGGGCGCACCTACTTCCGCCTGAGCGGCACCTCCATGGCGACCGCGGTGATCTCCGGGTCGGTGGCCCTCATGCTCGAGAAGCGGCCGAGCCTGACCCCGAACCAGGTCAAGGGCGCGCTCGTCGCGACGCGCCGCGACGTGCCGGGTGTCGGCGGCGTCGTGGATGCGAACGCGGCGCTCGACGGCACCGGCTCCGCCAACGGCGGGCTCGTGCCGAGCACGCTGATCGACCCGCAGACGGGGCAGATCGACTGGAGCCGGGCGAGCTTCCGCCGGGCGAGCTTCCGTGACGCGAGCGGCTCGCCGTTCGGCGCGCTCTGGACGCGGGTGAGCTTCCGCTGCGACTGCGGGCTCGACGCGAGCGGCCAGGTGGACTCGACGCGGGTGAGCTTCCGGAGAGTCAGCTTCCGGCGAAACGTGGACTTCGACCGGTAGGCCGAATGATCTCCATGAGTCGACAGCTCGGGCTGGAAGCCAAGATCTGGATGCTGAGCGGGGCCGTGGCGATCGCCACGGCCCTCGCCTACGTCACCCTGGTCGCCCCGCTCGGAGCCGGTCCCTCGACGCTGGACGTGCCCTGGTGGCTGGTGGCGCTCGCGTTCGCCGCGGCCGAGCGCTGGGTGGTGCACCTGCACTTCCGGCGGAGCACCCACTCGCTGTCGCTGGGCGAGCTGCCGCTGGTGGCCGGCCTGCTGTTCCTTCCGGCGCACGAGCTCGTGATCGCGGGGCTCGTCGGCTCGTCCCTCGCCCTTGCCTTCGACCGCGAGATCCCGACCTTCAAGGCCTTCTTCAACCTCGCCCAGTTCACGCTCGGCACCTGCGTCGCGCTGTTCGTGGTCGAGGGGCTCGTCACGGTGCGCGACCCGCTCGACCCGCTCGTCTGGGTCGCGATCTTCGCGGCCGTCTCGGCCGCCACGCTGATCGCCGACGTCTGCGTCGGCGCGGCGGTGACGATCGCCGAGGGCAGGCTCGAGACCCAGCAGCGGATCGACATGCTGCTGACGAACTGGACTGTCGCGCTCAGCAACACCTGCCTGGCGCTCGCGATCGCCGCCGTCGTGGCGGCGCGGCCCGAGGGCGGGCTGCTGCTCGTGCCGCCTACGGTGCTGCTCATGGCCGCCTACCGGGCCTACCTCTCGGAGCGCCGCCGCAACGCCGAGCTCGAGTTCCTCTACGAGGCCACCCGCACGCTGTCGCGCTCCTCGGAGATCGTGCCCGAGCTCGAGGCGCTGCTCGTGCGGACGGCATCGGCATTCCGCGTCGGAGCGGTCGACCTCGTTCTCTTCTCGGCCGAGCCGAACCGCTCGGCGCGCTCGTCGCTCCACTGCGACGGCTCGCGCCGGATGCTCGAGCCGATCGACGAGCCGCTCGCCGAGAGCCTGCGCGCACTGGCCGCCGGTCTGACCGGCCCGGTCGAGACGGAAAACATCCATGGCGTGAGCCAGCGCGAGTACTTCCGCTCGCGCGGGATGGAGACCGGCGTGATCGCCCCGCTTCACGGCGAGGCAGGCTGCGTCGGCCTGTTCTCCATCGCCGGCCGCGAGAGCGTGGACCGCAGCTTCACGGATGAGGACCTGCGGCTGCTCGAGACGCTCACCGGGAACGTGACTGTCGCGCTCCAGTACGACCGCCTCGAGCAGGCGGTGCGCCAGCTCGAGTCGCTCCAGCAGGAGCTCGAGCGCAAGGCCCTGTACGACTCGCTCACCCAGCTCGCCAACCGCTCGCTCTTCCACAACCGGGTCGAGCATGCGCTTCAGAGCCGCCGCCCGGGTGTCTGCGTGCTGCTGCTCGACATCGACGAGTTCAAGGCGATCAACGACAGCCACGGCCACCACGCCGGCGACGAGCTGCTCCGTGCGGTGGCCGACCGGCTCCGCAGCTGCCTCCGCGAGGGCGACACCGCCGCGCGCCTCGGCGGCGACGAGTTCGCGCTGCTGCTCGACCGCACCGGCGGCGAAACGGACGCGCTCACGGTCGCCAAGCGGCTGCTGAGCGACTTCGAGAGCCGCATCGAGGTGGCCGGCGAGCGCGTGCGCGTGCACGTGAGCATCGGCATCGCGGTCGGCGCGCCCGGCAAGGACGGAACCGACGAGATGCTGCGCAAGGCGGACGTGGCGCTCTACGAGGCCAAGCGGCGCGGCAAGAACCAGTACCGCGTCTTCCACCCGTCGATGCGCGACGCGCTGCGGAAGCGCCGCACGCTCGCCTTCGAGCTCGAGAAGGCAATCTCGGACGAGGAGCTGACGGTCGTCTACCAGCCGGTCGTCTCGCTGGCCGACTGCCGGCCCGTGGCCCTGGAGGCGCTGGTGCGCTGGAACCACCCGGAGCGCGGTCTCGTGCCGCCCGGTGAGTTCATCGCGTTCGCCGAGGAGACCGGGGCCGTCATCGAGATCGGCGCCGCCGTCCTCGAGCGCGTGGTCGAGCAGGCGGCCTCTCTTCGCATCCCGATCCACGCCAACGTCTGCGCGCCCGAGCTGATCGACCCGGGCTTCCTCCCGCGGCTCGACGCGCTCGTCAAGCGCTACGACCTGCCGCCCGAGCTGCTCGTCTTCGAGCTCACCGAGCGCGCGTTCGTCGGCGACGACCCGGTGCCGCTGGCGGTGCTGGAGGCCCTGCACATGCGCGGGATGGGCGTGGCCGTCGACGACTTCGGGACCGGCTACTCCTCACTCGCATACCTCTCGCGGCTCCCCGTCGACACGATGAAGATCCCCAAGCAGTTCATCGACGAGGTCACCGGCTCGCGCGAGCACCACGCGCTGGCGCGCGCGGTCATCGAGCTCGGCGCGGCGCTCGACCTCAAGGTCATCGCCGAGGGCATCGAGACCCCGGAGCAGATCGCCGCGCTGCGCGCGTTCGGCTGCGACCTCGGCCAGGGCTTCTACTACGGGATGCCCGGCGACGCACGCCTGTCGCTACGCCGCGTGGAGATGCTGCGCGACGGCAACGCCGCTCGCCCGCGCCTGCACGCCGTGTAGCCCGGCCTAGGTCAGACGCTCGACGATCATGGCCTGGCCCTGGCCGCCGGCCACGCACATCGTCTCGAGTCCGATCGTCTTGTCGTCGGTCTCGAGGCCGTTCAGCAGGGTGGTCATGATGCGCGCGCCGGTCATGCCGAACGGGTGCCCGAGGGCGATCGCGCCGCCGTGCGGGTTCATCTTCTCGAGCGGGATGTCGCACTCGGCCATGATCGGGATGACCTGGGCCGCGAAGGCCTCGTTCAGCTCGACGGTGTCCACGTCGTCGATCGACATGCCGGCCCGCTCGAGCACCTTCTTGATCGCCCAGATCGGCGCGACGCCCATGTACTCGGGCTCGTTCGCGGCGGTCGCGGACGCCACGATGCGGGCGCGCGGCTCCAGGCCGAGCTCGCTCGCCTTCGTGTCCGACATGACGAGCACCGCCGCGGCGCCGTCGTTCAGCGGGCATGAGTTGCCCGCGGTGACCTTGCCGTCCTCCTTGAAGGCGGGGTCGAGCTGCGAGAGCTTCTCGAGCGTCGAGCTCGCGCGCGGGCCGTCGTCCTTCGCGACGACGGTTCCGTCCTCCAGCGTGACCGGGACGATCTCGCGGTCGAAGTAGCCGCTCTCCTGCGACTGCACCGCGAGCTCCTGGGAGCGCTGGGCGTACTTGTCCATGTCCGCGCGGCTCACCTCGTAGCGCTCCGCCACGTTCTCGGCGGTCAGCCCCATCGAGATGTACACGTCCGGCCGCCCGTTGCCGCCCTGGAGCTTCTCGTTCTGGTCCTGGGGCCGCGCGCCCTCGACCGCCTCGTTGTAGCGCGAGACCCACTCCACGCCTGCGGCGATGTAGGCATCGCCCTGGCCGGCGACGATCGCGTTCGACGCCTGGCGGATCGACTCGAGGCTGGAGGCGCAGTAGCGCGAGACCGTCGCGCCGTTGGTCTCGAGCGGGAGCCGCTCCGAGAGCAGGGCGATGATCCGGCCCATGTTGAAGCCCTGGAGCCCCTGCGGAAGGCCGACTCCGCAGTAGACCTCCTCGACCAGCGACGGGTCGAGGCCCTGGTTGCGCTCGAGCAGCGCATCCACGACGAGGGCGCCCATCTCGTCCGGGCGAAGCGGCCGCGAGCGAGCCCTTGAAGGCACGGCCGATGGGTGTACGAACGGCATCGACGATCACTGGTTCAGGCATGGCCGGAACCCTAACGGGGACAGGATTAATCCTGTCCCCGGTCAGCGCGGAGGCATCCGCAGGGCGCCGTCCAGCCGGATCGTCTCGCCGTTCAGCATCGGGTTCTCGGCGATCTGGCAGGCGAGCTGCGCGTACTCCTCGGGCCGGCCGAGCCGGGCGGGGTGCGGCACCTGCGCGCCGAGCGCCGCGCGCGCCTCGTCGGGGAGGGCCGCGAGCAGCGGCGTGTCGAACAGGCCCGGCGCGATCGTGCAGACCCGGATGCCGAGCCGGGCGAGGTCGCGTGCCGCCGGCAGCGTGAGCCCCACCACTCCGCCCTTCGACGCCGAGTAGGCCGTCTGGCCGATCTGGCCGTCGAAGGCGGCGATCGAGGCGGTCATGACGACCGCCCCGCGCTCGCCGCCCGCGTCCGGCTCGTTCCCGGCCATCGCGGCCGCGGCCAGCCGCAGCACGTTGAACGTGCCGATCAGGTTCACGCGCACGACCGTCTCGAACGGCTCGAGCGCCGCCGGGCCGTCCTTCTTGACGGTCCGCTCGGCCCACCCGATCCCGGCGCACGACACCGCGAGGCGCAGCGCGCCGGCGCGCTCGACGGCGGCCGCGCACCTGCGCCTCGTCGGTCACGTCCGCCTTGACGAACGTCCCGCCGAGCTCGCCGGCGAGCGCGGCGCCGCGCTCCTCGTTCAGGTCCGCGACCGTCACGCGCGCGCCGCGCGCCGCCAGCTCGCGCGCCGTCGCCTCACCGAGGCCGGAGGCGCCGCCGGCGACGAGCGCGCCTATGTCGTCGAGCCGCAACTACTCGCTGACGCGCTCGACAAGGAAGGAGATGCGCACGAGCGCACGCCACTCGTCGAGGTTCTCGCCGCGGAGCCCGGTCGACATGACGTCCACCGCCTTGATGTTGCGCAGCGACACGCGGGCATCCTCGAGCGCCGCCTTGACCGCGCCGTCGGAGCTCTCGGGCGAGCTGCCCACCACTTCGATGATCTTCGTCACTGCCACCGTGGACTCCGTTTCGTTCGGGGGTTGTGCGGAGCCTATCCCGGCATGTAGCTTGGTGCAGATGGAGGCAAGCACCGAGGAGCACAGCGGTTACCTCGACTTCTCGAAGGTGTCCCCGGGTGAGCTCATGGGAATGGGGGCCGCGCTGGTCCTCCTGGGCTCGCTGTGGCTGCCCTGGTTCACGACCAGCGGGGACAATCCGAACTCGCGCCTGCCCGGTGGCGTCTCGGGTGGCGACTCCGCCAGCGCCTGGCAGGTGTTCGGCATGCTCGACTGGTGGCTCGTCGTCGGCCTGCGCCGCGCCCTTCATCCTCACCTGGATCATCGCCCGCGGCCACGACCTGACCTGGAAGCCCGGTGAGGTGACCATGATCGTCGGGATCGTCGCCATGGTTCTGATCCTGTGCAACGGGATCATCCTCGGGCGCCCGGGCGAGAGCGTGGACATCGGCCTCGGCATCGGCTACTTCGTGGCGCTGCTGGCGTCGATCGGCCTGCTCGTGGCCGGCTACCTCCGCCAGGCCGTCTACACGACCGCCCGCAAGCCACCGGGCGTGCTCTGACTTCAGAGGTTCCGACAGCCGGACCGCAACCTCGCGATGGAGCTCGTGAGGACGACCGAGTACGCGGCGCTCGCCTGCGCGCGCTGGATCGGCCGCGGCGACAAGGAGGGCGCCGACGGCGCCGCCGTCGACGCGATGCGGCTCCTGCTCGACACCGTCTCGATGGACGGCGTCGTGGTGATCGGGGAGGGGGAGAAGGACGAGGCGCCGATGCTCTACAACGGCGAGCACATCGGCGACGGCTCGCCGCCGGAGGTGGACATCGCCGTCGACCCGCTGGAGGGCACCGAGCTGTGCGCGAAGGGCCTGCCGAACGCGATCGCCACGATCGCGCTCTCGGAGCGGGGGACCATGTTCGACCCCGGGCCGTGCGTCTACATGCTGAAGATGGCCACCTCGCGCAGCATGGCGCCGCTCCTGGACCTCGACCGCCCGATCGGGGAGACGCTCGAGCTGATGGCCAAGGAAAAGGACGTGCCGATCGGCGATCTCGTGGTGATCATGCTCGACCGGGACCGGCACGAGGAGTACATGCGCGAGATCCGCGAGGCGGGCGCGCGTATCCGGCTGATCCCTCACGGCGACGTCTCGGCCGCTCTCGCCGCGGTGACCGAGGACTCCGCGGTGGACCTCCTGTTCGGCATCGGCGGCACGCCGGAGGGCGTGCTCGCGGCGGCGGCGATCCAGTGCACCGGCGGCCAGATCCTCGGACGGCTGTGGCCGCGGACGGACGAGGAGCGGAGCGCTGCGCTCGAGGCCGGCTACGACCTCGACGAGGTGCTCGACAAGGATCGGCTCGTGTCCGGGAACGACGTCTTCTTCGCGGCCACCGGGGTGACGGCCGGCGAGATGCTCGACGGCGTGCATCTCGGCCCCAGGGGCGCCACCACCGAATCGGTCTCGATGCGCTCGCGCTCGGGAACGGTGCGGACGATCGTCGCGCGGCACGACCGCGCGAAGCTGCGCGAGATCACCGGCGAGCGGCTGGGGTGATCGCCGCCTCCGCGGCGGCGCGCAGCGCGCCGACTCGCGAGGGCTCCAGCTCCAGGTTGGCCAGCGAGCGCAGGAAGGCGTGGGTCACGATCACGTGGACGCGCAGCTGGGTCTGCTCGTAGATCCAGCGGCTGAAGCGCGCGGCGATCGTGGGGTAGAAGTTCACGACCTCGGACGACACGACCAGCGTGACCTCGTCGGCGTCGTCGGCGACCGGCCGGCGACGTACCGCGAGCCGCAGGAAGCCGCGGCCCCGCCCGTGCCTCGCCACCAGGACGCCCCGGTTGATCGGCCAGGTCACGGTGCCGCCGTCGGCGTCGATCTCGTACTGTGGCTTGTGGAACCTCAGCAGGACGAAGGGGCGCGCGATGAACACGACGTCGCGCGAGTCCTCGCTGTACAGCACCCGGATCAGGCCGAGCGAGAAGCGCGACAGGAAGCTCCAGTAGGTGCGGGCGAGGCGCTCCAGGTACTCGGGCGACCAGATCCTCTCCAGCTCGGAGCGGGGGATCGTGACCTCGGCCACCTGGCGGCTCCCGACCTCGCCGCCGGGCGCCATCGGGGGCTGCTCCTCGCGCAGGATCGTCACCCGCGCCCGCGCGCGTCGGTACCGCCGCGCCAGGCGGCGCGGGTCGCGCGGCCTCACAGCAGCTCGACCTCCACGCGCTCGCCCGCCTCGAGCGCGCCCTGCCCCGCCGCTATCCGCGCAAGGCCGTCCGCGCCGAGCATCGAGGTGAGCAGGTGGGAGCCCTGGGCGCCGGTGGGCTCGGCGGTCAGGCCGTTCTCGCTCTGAAGGAGACGGACCCGGATCGCCTGCTCGCGCTGTGGGTTGCGCGCGATGGGCTCTGAAAGCGAGGCGGAGGCGCGCCGGGCGGCCGGGCTCGGCTCCCTGGAGCGCCGCGAGCGCGGGCCGCGCGAAGAGCTGGAAGGTGACCATCGCCGATACGGGGTTGCCGGGCAGGCCGAACGCGAGCGTATCGGCGCGCGTGCCGAACCAGGTGGGCTTCCCGGGACGGAGGCTGACGCCCCAGAAGCGCTCCTCCACGCCGAGCTCGCGAAGCGCGGGCTTCACGTGGTCGTGCGGGCCGACCGACACGCCGCCGGACACGATCACGACATCGGCGGCCTCGAGCGCCTCGCCGAGCATCGCGCGGGTGCTCTGAAGATCGTCCGGAACGGTGGTCGGGCCGAGCAGCTCTGCCCCGGCCCGCCTCACCAGCGCGGCCAGCGCGAAGGCGTTGGAGCTGTAGATGGCACCGAGCTCGAGCGCCGCGCCGGGCGCGGTGAGCTCGTCGCCGGTGACGAGGACGCTTACGCGCGGACGTCGTGCGCAGCGCAGCTCTGGTTTGCCCACCGACGCCGCGACGCCCAGCTCGGCGGGGCCGAGTTGCGCCCCCGTTCGCAGAACGACGGCATTGATGGGGATGTCCTCGCCGGCCCGCCGGACATTCTGGCCGAGCCGGGTTTCAGGCACCGAAATGCGATGCGGTTGAGCTTCGGCATGTATTTCATGCCCAACCGCAACACCATCGCCCGAATCGCCGCCCTTCAATGCCGTCGTTCGCTCCACAGGAACCACGGCATCCGCGCCCTCGGGCACCACCGCCCCGGTGGAGATCCTCACCGCCGAGCCCGCCGCCAGCGTCCCCGACCACGGCCGTCCCGCCCGCGCCTCGCCCACCACGTCGAGCTCGCCACCCGGCCCGGCCACCACCGCGTAGCCGTCCATTCCCGAGCTGTCGAAGGGCGGCACGTCGATCGTGCTCGCCACCTCTTCCGCCAGCACTCGACCGAGCGCGGCGTCCAGCGCAACCGCCTCGTGCCCGAGCGGGGTGACGGCCTCGAGCACCCGCCGGCGGGCCTCGTCGATCGAGATCAGGTCGCTCACGGGGCAATCTTCTCCGAAAAAGGCCCCCCGTCCGCCGTTTGCGCGGATACGATGCGACGTTGGATGGCACCCATCCGGGGACCCCTCGCGCGCCTAGAGCGTTCGCGGGACGAGCTTGCGAAGCAATGGCTCGTCCGCCTGATCGAGCGCGCGTCGCTCGACGAGATCCGCGAGCTTCCGACCGAACGCATCGCTCGCGAGCTCCCGGAGCTCATCAGCGGGATCGTCGAATCGATCTCCGAGAGCGAGGGTGACCCGTTCAACATCTCGAAGGAGCAGGCCGAGCGGGCGGCGTCGCTGGCGGGCCTCCGGGGCGGGGGGCGCGAGGCGCGAGCGGTGGACGTCGCGCGTGACATCGCTGCACTCCAGACGGTCCTGCTGCACGCGCTCCGCGACGAGCTGGAGGACGACCCGGTCCGCTTCGCCGACGCGGCCGAGCAGCTCGCGGAGGCAACCGCCGCGATCCAGGCCGAGGCGATGGAGGCGCACGTGCAGTCGCGCTCGCGCGAGCTCGAGTCGCAGGCGAACACCGATCCGCTCACGGGTCTCGGCAACCTGCGCGCCCTCCAGCGGCAGCTGGCCAACCTGCTCGACGTCCACAAGCGCTACCGCCATCCCTTCGCCGTGCTGTTGATGGACATCGACGGGCTGAAGCGGATCAACGACTCCCACGGGCACCCGGCCGGCGACCGCGTCCTGATGCAGGTCGCGATGTCGCTGCGGCGCTCGATCCGCTCGGTCGACACGGCCGCGCGCATCGGCGGCGACGAGTTCTGCGTGCTCCTGCCCGAGCAGGACCTGAAGAGCGCGGCGAAGCTGGCCGCGCGCCTCGCGACCGCGGTGGAGGAGGAGGTGGCCGCCCCGGGCGACCCGCCGGTGACCATCTCCATCGGCGTCGCGGCGTCGCCGGAGCACGGCGACGAGGCCGAGGCCCTGATCGACACGGCCGACCGCGCGATGTACCGCGCGAAGGCCGCCGGCGAGGGGATCGCGCTCGGCGATCCGCCCGGCACGCAGGGCGTGACGGCCGAAGAGGCCACGACCTAAAGGTCGACTACTCGATCAGGCCGTGGCGGATGCCGATCGCGACGGCCTGAGTGCGCGTGGACGCCTCGAGCTTCGCCAGGATCCGCTTCGTGTGGGTGCGGACGGTCTCAGTGGAGAGGCCGAGCTTCTGGGCGACGGCGTCCGTCTGCATGCCGTCGGCGAGCATCTGGAGGATCTCGGCCTGGCGCGCGCTGAGCGTGCGGTCACCCTCGTCGAGGACGATCGTCGACGACAGGCCCGGGTCGACGTAGAACTCGCCCTCGCGGGCCGCCTCGATCGCGCGGACGAGGTCCTCCGAGGGGGAGTCCTTGCGCACGTAGCCCTTTACGCCGGCCTTCAGCGCCTCGCTGAGGAGACGTGCGCCGCCGTCGGAGGTGAACACCACGATGGGCGCCTTCACCTGGTCGCGGAGGCCGGCGACGATCTGCCCGACGTCGGCTCCCGCGCGCCACGGGTCGATGATCACCACATCCGGCGGGCTCCCGTTCGCCATCTCGCCGACCTGCTCGATCGACTCCGCGTCCGCGATCTCCACCTTGTCGAACGCCGCCTCGAGCACGGCGCGGACGCCCGCCCGCACGACCGGATGATCGTCGACGATCATGCAGCGAGGCGATCGCTTCGCGCCGGCCGGCATCGGGCCAGCATACCTCGAATACGAGGGTTATCCCCGGAGCGGAGGATGGCGCCCCCATGTCGGCGGTGACACGGGCGCGCGCGGCGCTCTAGCGCCGCGGCAGGCGGCGGAGGATTTCCTTGGTGACGGCCCCGGCGACACGCGCGCCGGTGACGGCGATGCCCGCCGCGGTGCGCATGGCGGCGGTCACCGCATCCGGGGGCGCACCGGCCGAATCCGGCTCGATGGGAGGCCGCGACTCGGCGCCGGCCTTCGCGGTCGGCTTCCCGCCCGCGGCCGCCTTCCCGCTCGCGCGCTTCGGCTTCGCTCCGGCCCCTGCCGCCGCGCGGCCCGGCTTCGCGCTCGTTCGCGCGGCTCGGGGCGACTTCGCGGGCTTCGCGGCCGGCTTTCCGCCGGCCTCGGCCTTCGCGGCGGCCGCCTCGGCTGCCTTCGCGGGCCTTCCGCCGCCCGAACCGCGCTTAGTGCTGCGCTTTCCGGGCCGCGAATTGGGCAGGTTTCCGAGCACTCCTCCGTCGTCGGCCATGGCCGGTGATTCTAGACGTGGCGACTCTGGGTACAGGGAAGCTGTGAGCGCGGTCGATACAGTCGGGTAAGGAGCACTGGTTGACTGGCTAGTCGGCGGAAATTCCGCTTCAGGCCGCTTGACTTCACTATCTGTAGCGTTACTGTTGACAACGACTGTTTTTCTGGGCCCGGCGCCCTTGCGCTGGGCCCTGCGCGCCGTCAAGGAAAAGGATGTCTGTAGCCGATCTGCAAGAGCTTGAGGAGGTAAAGCTCCTCGTCGTCAAGGGCCAGGCAACGGGCGTCTTGACGTACGCCGAGGTGGCCACCGCTCTTGCCGAGGTCGAGCTCGACGAGGGCGATATCGAGGAGCTCCACGGCTACTTCGAGAAGTCCGAGATCGAGCTGGTGGAGGACGATCCGACCCACGCCGCGCCCGTGGTGGAGCGCGCCGTCGACCGCCGCAGCCGGCGCAAGAAGGCGACGATCGACCTGAAGCCGGACATGACGACCGACTCCCTTCAGCTGTTCCTGAAGGACATCGGCAAGGTGCGGCTGCTCACCGCGCAGGAGGAGGTCGACCTCGCCAAGCGCATCGAGCGCGGCGACCTCGACGCGAAGCAGAAGATGGTCGAGTCGAACCTGCGGCTGGTCGTCTCGATCGCGAAGAACTACCGCAACCAGGGCCTTCCCTTCCTCGACCTGATCCAGGAGGGCACGCTCGGCCTGGTCCGCGCGGCGGAGAAGTTCGACTACCGCAAGGGCTTCAAGTTCTCGACCTACGCCACCTGGTGGATCCGCCAGGCGATCGCCCGCGCGCTCGCCGACAAGGCACGCACGATCCGCATCCCGGTGCACGTCGTCGAGAAGCTCAACAAGATCGGCCGCGCCGAGCGCAAGCTCGTGACCGAGCTGGGCCGGGAGCCGACCCCGGAGGAGATCGCCGAGCACACCGGCATCGAGCCCGACGAGGTCGAGTCGATCAAGCGCTCCGCGCAGGCACCGGTCTCGCTGGAGAAGCCGGTCGGCGACGAGGAGGAGTCGGAGTTCGGCCAGTTCATCGCGGACGAGCGCGCCGAGTCGCCCTACGAGCGCGCCGCCGAGATCCTCACCAAGGAGGCGCTCCGCGAGGCGCTCGAGAACCTCTCATACCGCGAGCGCCGCGTGCTCGAGCTCCGCTACGGGCTTGGCGGCGAGCACCCACGCACGCTCGACGAGGTCGGCCGCACCTTCAACGTCACACGCGAGCGGATCCGCCAGATCGAGAACCAGTCGCTGAAGAAGCTTCAGTCGCTGGCGGAAGCCCAGAAGCTGCGCGACGTGGCCTAGAGCGCAGCCCGAAAAGGGCTCGTCCAATACCGCATCCAGCCCTCAAGAAGGGCGCGCGGATGTCGATTCACAGACTATGTTCGACGTCGACGCTGCCCTGATGGCCGTTATTGAGACGGATGGCTCCGACCTCCATCTCAAGGTCCCGTCCCAGCCAATCATCCGCCAGTACGGCAAGCTCGTGCCCATCGAGGGCTCCGAGCCGCTCCGTCCTGAGGACACCGAGGCCACCCTCTTCCACATGCTCACGGACGAGGCGAAGCTCGAGGCGTTCCGCAACGAGCGCGAGGTGGACTTCTCGTACTCGGTCCCGGGCGTCGCCCGCTTCCGCGTGAACGCGTTCGTGCAGCGCGGCTCGGTCTCGCTCGTCTGCCGCGCGATCCCGTTCGAGATCAAGACGGTCGAGGAGCTCCTGCTGCCCGCCGTGATCGACGAGATCGCCGACGAGGAGCGCGGGCTGATCCTGCTCACCGGAACGACCGGCTCGGGCAAGTCCACGACGCTCGCCGCGATGATCGACCACATCAACGCGAACTACGCGAAGCACATCGTGACGATCGAGGACCCGGTCGAGTTCCTCCATCGCGACAAGACCTCGATCATCAACCAGCGCGAGGTCGGCGAGGACACCGCTTCGTTCGCCCGCGCGCTGCGGCGCGTGCTGCGCCAGGACCCGGACGTGATCCTGGTCGGCGAGATGCGCGACGAGGAGACGGTCCGCACCGCGCTGTCGGCGGCCGAGACCGGCCACCTCGTGCTCTCGACGATCCACACCGTGGACGCCGCCGAGTCCGTGAACCGCATCATCGACTTCTTCCCGCAGGCCGAGCAGCGCCAGGCCCGCGCGATGCTGGCGCGGAACGCTGAAGGCCGTCATCTCCCAGCGGCTCGTGCCGACGCCCGACGGGAATGGCCGCGTCGCCACCTGCGAGATCCTGCGCATGACCGGCCGCGTGCGCGACATGATCCTGAACCCGGAGGAGACCGGGAAGCTCCCGGAGGTCATCTCCGAGGGCGCGTACTACGGGATGCAGACCTTCGACCAGGCGCTGCTCTACCACGTGCAGCAGGGCCGGGTCGCGATGGAAGACGCCCTCAAGGCCGCCACCCATCCGCACGACTTCAAGCTGCTCGTGTCGTCGGACGGCATGCGCAGCACGTCGGTGGAGTCGCTCGCCGCGGACGAGCCCGGACGAGCCCGAGCCCGCCGCGGCTCAGACGAACGGCGCCGAGCCGAGCGTCAGCGGCGTGCCCGGGGCGTAACCCGCAGCCTGAGCCGGACCCGACCCTCGTAGCTCACGGCGCTCGACGCCCGCACGAGCCGCGACGGCCCGCGGTCCGAATCGCGCGTAGATGCCGGGCACGCTGCCGCAGCGCATGTATACGCCGCGCGAGCTGCCGCACCGTGCGCGGCTCCGACGAGCCGCCGCCCCCGCCGAGCTCGCCCTCGAGCAGCAGCGATCAGCTCCTCGATCAGCTCCTCCTCGGAGAGGCCGCCGCCTCCGCCGCGGAGAGTCAGGCGGTGCCTCCCGGGCTTCAGCGAGCGCGGCACGCGCACGGGCACCGTGATCCGGTGACTGCGCGCCCCGCCGCCGCTGCACGGTGAGGCGCACGCGGATGCGCTGAGCCCTTGCGGGCGCGGCGCGGGCCGCGCGCCCGCACCAGCACGTCCTGCTTCACGCCGGAGCGCGCGCGGATGCTCACGGCCACGCGCTGGACGTGCAGCGGGGCGAGGTCGAAGAAGTCGACCATGCCGCCGGCCTGGGAGAGGTCGTTCACGGCGTCGTCCACCGAGAAGTACGGGTTGCAGAACCCCATCGGGCGGCGCAGCTCGCGGACGCGGAAGTGCGCGCACATCCGGAACGTGACCGGCCCGAAGTCGCGCATCAGCCGGCCGATCGCCTGAGTCACGCCGAGCGGCGCCACGAACGAGATCCCGGCGCCGTACCCGAGGTCGCGCTCGTCGGCGAGCAGCGAGTCGAGCGTCACTCGCTCGCCCGCGCGGTTGCGGGCGTCCATGTGCAGCGGGATCGCGGGCGGCCCCTGCCCGACCTTCCCCGAGATCGCGTCCACCTGGTCGTTCGTCACGAGCCGTGCAGGTAGCCGTCGGCGAGGCGAGCTTGTATGTGATCGCGCCGAAGTCCTGAATCGCCGAGCGGGTTCTGGATCACCGTGTAGACGTAGGCGTCCTGCAGGAAGAGCGCGCGCCTGCCGAGCGCCCTCGAACGGATGGCCGAACGCCCAGATGTCGTCGCCGTCGCGGTAGGTCACCGTGCCGACCGCGCCGAGCGCCGAGGTCGCCGGTGGAGATCGACGCCGCCACGGCCGCGCCGGGGCGCAGCTCCGCGGGCCGGTACCCGCCGACCGGGCCCGCCGGCGCCACGATCAGCGGGCGGTGGGCGCGCAGGGCCGCCTGCTCTCACGAGCGTGGCCGCGCGCCCGGAGAGCCCGGTGATCGTCAGCGGCGTGGCGAGCGGCTCGGCTGCGCGGAGCAGCGCGGGGTCGCGGCGGGCGGAGGCGGGCGGGGAGGGCGGGCGGTCGCGCACCATGCCCTCGATCGGCGTGGCGAGCGCGACCTCGTTGCCGTACTCGCCGAGGCCCTCCGAGATCGCGCCGGCGTTGCGGCCGTCGCAGATCACGGGCGAGCCCGAGAAGCCCGGGCCGATCCCGGTCGAGTCGACCGCGGGGCCGGAGACGCGGATGAGGATGCGCGAGCCCGCTCAGGCCGGCCTCGGCGGCGATCACGTCGAGGATCTCGACGTCGAACGAGGAGATCGTCCGTGCCCCTGATCACCGACAGGCCGGTGCAGTGCATGCCCGCCCTGACCTCGGACAGCGGCATGATCGGATCGGCCGCGAGAGCCGCCGGGGCGGCCACGAGCAACGTGAGCACGGGAACCAGTGACCGGCGGAGCAAGAGAATCCAGGGTACCTTGTCCCAGCGGAAGATCGACGAAATGGAGGACAATTGCAAAGCACCCTCGGTGAGTTCCAGGAGACGCAGTCAGAACAGCCCTTCGCGCTCCAGAACTCCAAGCTGTTGAAGGTAAGCCTCAACCAGGTGACGATCCAGGCAAAGGCGGGCGCGATGGTCGCCTACCAGGGCGACGTGTCGTTCGAGCACGCCGGTCGCGGCGGCCTCGGCCGCATGGTGAAGAAGGCCGTGACGGGCGAGGGCACCACGCTCATGAAGATGTCCGGCACCGGCGAGGTCTTCCTCGCGGACACCGCGCAGGACATCCACCTGATCTATCTCGAGAACGACGCGATCACCGTGAACGGCACGAACCTGCTGGCGTTCGACTCCGGGATCGACTGGGACATCAAGCGTGTCGAGGGCGTTTCCGGCCTCATGGGCGGCGGCCTCTTCAACATGGCCCTGTCCGGCACCGGCTGGGTGGCGATCATCTCCGACGGGCCGCCCGTGCTCCTGAACACCGGCGACGCGCCGACCTTCGCCGACCCGCAGGCGGCGATCACGTGGGCGTCGAGCGTCCAGACCGGGATCAAGACCGACATCAAGCTGAAGAACTTCATCGGCCGCGGCTCGGGCGAGTCGGTGCAGATGTCGTTCTCGGGCGCGGGCTGGGTGCTCGTGCAGCCGAGCGAGGGCCGCGTGCAGGCGGCGGCCGCCCAGGGCGGCGGCGGGGGTGGCCTGCTGAGCAACCTGGGCGGCTAGAACGTGCGTGCGGGCGGCTGCTTTGGCGGCCGCCCGCGGCGCCCCCGCGCCTCACTTCATTTCCTGAAGTCTTGCGCTAGGCTCGCCAATATGGCCGATCCGACCTGCCCCGTCTGCGCCACCGCGGACATCATCTGCGGCAAGTGGACGATTCTCGTGATCCGCGACCTCGCCGAGGGCCGCAGCCGCTTCTGCGAGCTCGAGCGCTCGCTCGCCGGGATCAGCCCGCGCACGCTCTCGCTGCGGCTCCGCGCGCTCGAGGAGCAGGGCATCGTCGAGCGGCACACCTATCCCGAGGTTCCGCCGCGGGTGGAGTACTCGCTCACGCCGAAGGGCATGGCGCTCGTGCCTCTGATCGACGACATGCGCCGCTACGGGCGCGAGTAGCTCGGCGTCGACGACTGCGCCGTGACGCCGGCCGAGCCGGTCGCCGCCTAGCGCTGACCACGCAGTACGGCAGGACACTCCGCCGTCGCGACGAAATCGCGTCGCATGCGCAACCGTGCTCTCCATGACGCGCTGCGGGACTTCGCGCTGGAGGCCGCCGCGCTCCTCACCGACGACCTGAAGGCGGGCGCCGAGGTCGAGTTCGACGTCGCTCGACGAAGGCAGACGGCCGCGGCCCGGCCCTGTACCGCTACGAGCCGCGCACCGGCGCGTTCATCGAGGAGCGCTGGGCGCAGCTGCGCGCGCTGCCCGCCGCCGAGCGCGCCTGCCGCGAGCTCGGGGCGGGCGCATCGGCATGGCTGCGGGTGAACGGGCTGCGCGGCGAGCAGGCCGAGCCGGCGCTCCAGGCCATGCTCGAGCGGCTCTACGAGGACGCCACGAGCTTCGGCTTCCCCGAGGAGCGCTTCGACCGCGTCTACCAGGAGGTCGAGCTGACGCTCTACCGCGATGCTGTCCGCGCGCGCGTGATCGCGCCCCTGCTGGGAGCGTGGATGGACGCGGAGCGCGTCGAGCTGGGCGACGGCCTCTCGCTCGTTCGCGGCGACGCCCTCGACGGGCCGCATCGACCCGTCGACGCTCCTGTGCGTGCTGAGCGCGACGTGCCGGCCGACGACCCGATCCCCGCCGAGGAGGCCGCCGAGCGCTTCGCCGCCCTGGTGACCGCGTGCGGCTCTGGTCCCCCGGCGGAGTCGTGCTCGGCGCGCCCGGCTGGCGCCAGGCCGACCACGGCGCGCTGGCAGCCCGTGGCGATCGGCTCGGCGACCGAGCCGCGCGGCGCCGAGTGGATGCTCCCCGCCGGCGACGAGCAGGCCTTCCGCGAGTTCTTCACGGCGATCGCCGGCGTCCGGCCGCCCGCCGCGGTCGCGTGGGCGCTCGGCCGCTTCGAGATGGGCTGCGCGCGCGCCAGCGACGCGGAGGCGCTGTCCGACTACCTGCTCGCGATCCGCGCGCTGCTCGACGCGTCGAGCGACGCGGGACGGGCGAGCCTCGGCGCTGCGGCTGGCGGCGCTCTGCGCGGAGGAGGGCATGCGCCACGAGGTCCAGCACCGGCTGGAGGCGGCCGTGGCGCTGGAGCGGTTCGTGATGGGCGGCAGCGGGGGCGTGCGGCTCGACGCCGAGTCGCCGCGCGAGCTGGTGGCGGAGGTGGAGGGCCACCTGCGCGCGCTGATCCGCGACGTGCTGTGCGGATACCTCGACGCGGACCTCAAGGCGGTGGCGGACGACATCCTGCTCGAGTCCGGCGGCGACCCCTTCATGGAGATCCATGCGCGCGACCTGCGCCAGGAGCCCGACCGGCCGGAGGAGCCGGAACCGGAGCCTCGCCCGGCTCGCGAGCCGCGCTTCGAGCGCGAGCCGGAGGCTGAGCCGGTGACCTTCGAGCCGGAGCTCGAAGACGAGCTCGCACCCGAGTACGACCCGGCCCCCGACTACGAGGCCGAGCTCGACTCCGAGCCGGACACTGCCGAGATGGAGCCGGTCGCGGTGGCCGCCGAGCCCGTGCAGCACGAGCCCGTGCAGCACGAGCTCGATGGCGTGACCCAGTCGGCCGACTGGGGCTGGGACGACCCCGAGGACTTCTCCGCGCCGGTCTAGCCCTGGCGTACCACGCGCCAGCGCGTGCGCATGGAGCAGCGATGGACGAGGGTGCCGCCGCGGAACACCCGCGCCCGGACCCTGAAGATCCCGCGCCAGCGACGCGGGGAGGCGCGGTTGCCCGCGACGCGCGAGTTGAAGATCGCGCGCTGGCCGCCCCGGAGCTGCGCTCGGTAGCTGTCGGCGTCGACGAAGCGGTTGCGCGTGGACAGGTCGAGCGGCGGCAGGTTGGTCGTGCTGCTCAGGAGCACGAAGCCGCGCCTCCGGCACGGCGCCCGCCAGCGGATCTTCCAGCGCTCGAGCAGGCTGTCGTCGCCGATCCTGAGCGTCACCAGCCGGCCCTGGCCGGACTCCCCGCGGAAGCTGGTGTCGGCCATCGCCTCGTCCGGGAGCAGTACCGACCAGCAGCACGGCGAGCAGGAGGACGAGGCGCTTCATCGGTGCAGCGATCCCCACCGGGCGAGCTACGCAAACCCGATTACCCGAACAGGTACTCGTCCATCCGGCGCAGCCCGTCGAGGTCGTGCACGTCGTCGTCCAGGTACGGGATCTCGATCATCGGCTTGCGGCCGAGCCGCTTCCTCAGGTTGCCGAGGTTCTCCCGGTCGCGCGCGGCCAGACGGCGCTCCTCCTCGAACGTGCGCATCACCTTGCGCGCGAGCGCGTCGTCGCCGAGCAGCTCCGCCAGCTCTCGCGACGGGTCGCCCCTCGGCGCGGCCGGCCGGACGCGGTTGGCCACCACGCCGGCGAACGGGAGCCCCGCGTCCAGCAGCCGGTGGTGGAACCAGCCCGCCTCCTCGACCGCGTCGGCTCGCGGCGAGGTCACCAGCACGAACGCGCTGCGGCTGTCGGCAAGCAGGGCGTTGACCCGCTCGGCACGCTCCCGGAACCCCTCCGTCATGCCGGCGAAGCTGGCGAAGAACGTGGACAGGTCCTCGAGCAGGTCGATCCCGGTGGCGCGCCTCATCACCGAGAAGACCATCCCCGAGCCGCGGCCCAGCACCTTCAGCCCCGCCAGACCGGGAGTGGCGAACAGCTGAAGCGCGCGCGAGTCGATGAAGGCGGCGAGCTTCTTCGGAGCGTCGATGAAGTCGAGCGCGTTGCGCGTGGGCGGCGTGTCGAGCACGAGCAGGTCGTAGCGGCCCTCCTGGTGGAGCTCGTGGAGCTTCTCCATCGCCATGTACTCCTGCGAGCCGGCCACCGCGTTCGAGAGCTCCTGGTAGATGGGGTTGGCGAGACATGGCGTCGCGCGTGCGCTCGTCGGGCGCGTGCCACTCGACGATCTCGTCGAAGGTCCGCTTCGGGTCGAGCATCATCGCCCAGAGCTCGCCCTCGACGTCCGCCTTCACGAGCCGCTCCTCGTTGCCCAGCTCGGGCAGCCCGAGCGAGTTGGCGAGCCGCTTCGCGGGGTCGATCGTCAGCACGGCGACCTTCTTGCCGCGCGCGGCCATGCCGAGGGCGATCGCCGCGGACGTGGTCGTCTTGCCGACGCCGCCCGAGCCCGCGCAGATGCAGACCTCCTTGCGCTCGAGCCAGTCGCCGATCACAGCCGCCGCTCCAGCTCGGCCGACAGCCGCTCGAGCGCGTCGCGCCCGAGCTCCGGCTCGAAGATGCGCGGAAGCGTAGCCACCGGCGCGCCGGCCGCGCGCCGCAGGCGGCGCAGCTGCGCGCGCTCGGCGCGCGCCCGCCGCGTGCTCGGAGAGCGCGGCCGCGAGCGCCGCCCGGGCGACTCTGCTCCCGCCGTCCGCGGCCTCGAGGCGCCGCACCTCCTCCGCCTTGAAGCGGGCCGGATGGAGCGCGTTCACGACGATCGCGTCGATCGCCATGTCGAGCTCGCGGCGCAGCGCGCGCTCGAACTCGACCGTCTCGTTCACCGGCATCTCCTCGGGCAGGGCGACCGTCAGGACGCCGGTCTGGCGTGGGTCGCGCAGGAACGCGTCGATCCGCTCGGCCTGCCGGCCCACCGGCCCGACGCGCGCGATGCTCGCGTAGGTGCTCGGCGCGCGCAGCATCGCGAGTCCGTGGCCGGTCGCGGGAGCGTCGACGATCGCGAGGTCGTAACGCGGGACCGCCCGCGCGCGGCTCGAGCTGGGCGAGATCCCAGACCTTGCCGATCGTGACCAGCTCGGTCAGCCCGGGGGCGGCCGCCGTGAGGTACTGGAACAGCCTGCTGCCGCCGAGCGCGCCGGCGAGCGTCCGCGACTTGAGCTGGTACTGGAGCCATTCCCGCTTCGCCTGCTCGGGGTCCACGGACACGGGTGGTCAGCGTCGGGGATCGAGCTGCCGTCGAGCCGCTTCTGCTCGGCCACCTCGCACACCACGACGCGCTTGCCGCGGCGCGCCGCGACCAGCCCGAGGGCGGCCGCCACGGTCGTCTTTCCGACGCCGCCCTTGCCGGTCACGAGGATGAGCCGCTTGTCCAGTAGCGAAGGCACCGGACGCGAAGGGTGAAGGATTCCGCCCAGCCCGTGCGAATACCGCTTGCGTAATGGACTTCATGCGGAGGCTCCCGTGACCGAATCGCCCAAGGCAAAGGTCATCGCGTTCACCAACCAGAAGGGCGGTGTGGCGAAGACGACCACGACGCTCAACCTGGCTGCGGCGTTCGTCGAGCGAGGGCACCGCGTGCTCTGCGTCGACCTCGACCCCCAGGGCAACCTCACCATGAGTCAGGGCATCGACCCCGACTCACTCGACGCGTCGATGTACGACGTGCTCGTGCACCAGCTCTCGATCCGCGAGGTGATCCGCAAGCGAGAGGTGGACGTCGCGTGCTCCTCGATCGACCTCGCCGGGGCCGAGATCGCCATGTCGACGATGATCGGCCGCGAGCGCTCGCTGAAGAAGGGTCTCGAGCCGGTCCGCGACGACTACGACTACATCTTCATCGACACTCCGCCGAGCCTCGGGCTGCTCACGATCAACGCCCTCACGGCGGCACAGAAGGTGATCGTCCCCGTGCAATGCGAGTATCTGTCCATGCGCGGGCTGATCCAGCTCCAGAACACGCTGTCGATGGTGCGCGAGGAGCTGAACCCGGAGATCGAGATCGAGGGCATCCTGCCCACGCTCGTGGACAACCGCACGGTGCACGCGAAGGAGGCGATCGAGATCCTCGAGGAGAACTTCGGCGACCGCGTCTTCGCCTCGCGCATCAACAAGACCGTTCGTTTCGCCGAGGCCCCGGTGAAGGGGATGTCGGTGCTGAAGTACGACCCGGACGGGAAGGCGGCGTACGCCTACCGTCGGCTAGCGGAGGAGGTCCTGGCGAATGGCAAGCGGTAAGAGGGCGAGCATGCGCGAGGGCCCCCTGGCGCAGCTCTTCCGCAAGACGGAGGAGGACGAGGCTCGTCCCGAGCAGAAGCCGCGCCAGGAGGAGCGCCGCGTCGAGCGGCGCACCTCCGAGACCGAGCCGAAGCTCGGCCGTCCGCTGCCCGAGGGCGGGCCGGCGCCGCAGATCACGCGCCACGTGCCGGAGCCGCAGGGCCACGACGGAGCATCCCACGGGACCTCGAGCGAGCGCATGACCGAGGCCGCGCGCCGCGCGCAGGAGCGCGAGGAGCGCCGCGTCGAGCGCGAGGAGCGCTACGGCCGCCACGAGGGCATCCCGACCCCCGAGGAGCGGCTGAAGGCCGTCTTCTCCCACGACATCCCCGAGAACATCATGGAGCGCGAGCCGGTCCCGGCTCAGCGCGCGCCGGAGCTCGAGTCCGAGCCGTTCGTCCGCGTGGCGCCCGTGCGTCCGACCGAGCCCGTCCTGCGCGTCGTCGGCGTGGGCGGCGCGGGCGTGAACGCCGTGAACCGCATGATCGAGGCCGAGGTCGAGGGCGTGGAGTTCATCGCGGTGAACACCGACGTCCAGTCGCTCGAGGGCTCCTCCGCGTCCACGCGGCTGCATATCGGCAACGACGCCACGCGCGGGCTCGGCTCAGGCTCGAACCCCGACCTGGGCCGCGCGGCCGCGCGTCGAGGACTACGACGAGATCAAGAGCCACCTGAAGGGCTGCGACATGGTGTTCATCGCCGCCGGCTCCGGCGGCGGCACCGGCACCGGCGCGGCCCCGGTGGTCGCGCGCATCGCCCGCGAGGTCGGCGCGCTGACCGTCGGCATCGTCACGAAGCCGTTCTCGTTCGAGGGCGCGCGGCGCGGCGAGCAGGCCGACCGCGGCGTCGATGACCTCGCCCGCGAGGTCGACACGCTGATCGTGATCCCGAACGCGCGGCTGCTGTCCGTGCTCGACAAGTCGACCTCGATGGTCGAGGCGTTCCGGGTGGCGGACGACGTGCTGCGCCAGGGCGTGCAGGGCATCTCGGACCTGATCACCCTGCCCGGGCTGATCAACCTCGACTTCGCCGACGTGCGGACGATCATGTCCGAGGCGGGTCAGGCGCTGCTCGGGATCGGCATGGGAACGGGCGATCGCCGCGCGATGGACGCGGTGGAGCATGCGATCGAGTCCCCGCTGCTCGAGACCTCGCTCGACGGGGCCCGCTCGATCCTGCTCTCGATCACCGGCGGCCGCGACCTCTCGCTGTGGGAGGTCAACGAGTCCGCGAAGGCGGTGGCCGAGGCGGCCCATCCCGACGCGAACATCATCTTCGGCGCCATGGTCGACGACAAGGTCGAGGACCAGGTCTGGGTGACCGTCGTGGCGACCGGCTACGGCGACCGTCCGCGTGCACCGGGCCTCGCCGCGCAGCATCCCGGCCGACGCGGAGCCGAAGGTCAGGCGCTCGCGCGAGCGCACGGCGCCGGCGTGCTCGCCGACATCGACGTGCCCGAGTTCGTCCCGCGCGGCTGATCACCGTGCTAGGCTCGCGCCGATGAGAGGGGTGGTCGCAGCCGGCCATCCGCTCACGGCCGAGGCCGGGGCGGATGCGCTGCGTGCCGGCGGCAACGCCGTCGACGCCGCCGTGGCCGCGGTGCTGATGTCGTTCGTGGCGGAGTCGCCGCTGACGGGCCCGGGTGCGGGCGGGTTCATGGTCGTCCACACCCGCGGCGAGACGCACGTGCTCGACTTCTTCGTGGCGGCTCCCGGCCTCGGGCTCGACGGCCGCGAGCCGGGCGCGCTCGTGCCGATCGACGTGCGCTTCTCCGAGGACGCGATCCAGCGCTTCAACGTCGGCCCGGCGTCGTGCGGCGCCTACGGCACGACGGCTCGGGCTCGCCGAGACGCTCGAGCGCTTCGGCATCGGCGAGCCTCGGCGACCTCACCGCCGCGCCCGCGCGGGCCGCGCGCGAGGGCATCGAGGTCGTGCCGATGCAGGCCTTCCTGTTCGAGGTGCTGCGGCCGATCCTCACCTCGACGCCCGAGTGCGCGGCGATCTACGCGCCCGGCGGCCGGCTGCTCGGCGAGGGCGACACGATCCGCCTGCCCGAGGTCGGCGACCTGCTCGACCGCCTCGGGGCCGAGGGCCCCGGCTTCCTCTACAGCGGCGACGTCGCGACCGCCGTGAGCGACTGGGTGCTCGAGCGCGGCGGCATGCTCAGCCGCGAGGACCTCGGCGCCTACGAGGTGATCGAGCGCGAGCCCGCGCGCGTGACCTACCGCGGCCGCGAGGTGCTCACGAACCCCCCGCCGTCGTCGGGCGGGATCCTGATCGCCGACGCGCTCGGGATCCTCGAGCGGCTCGACCAGCCGCACGACCCGTACGTGATCGCCGAGGTGATCGCCTCGACGAACCGGGCGCGCGACGAGGAGTTCCTCGAGGGCCTGGCGACCGAGGGCTTCCTGGAGCGCTTCCTGGCGAAGCAGGCGCTCGACTCGGTCGCCATCGAGGTCGCTCGCGTCTCGGCAACACCACGCACGTGTCGGTGATGGACGCGGAGGGGGGCTGCGCCTCGGTCACGTGCTCGAACGGGTCGTGCTCGGGCGTCGTCGTCCCGGGCACCGGCATGCACCTCAACAACATGCTCGGCGAGGACGACCTGAACCCGCTCGGGTTCCACCGCCATCCGCCGGGCGCGCGCGGTGCCGAGCATGATGGCCCCGACCGTGGTGCTGCGCGACGGGCGACCGGAGATCGCGATCGGCAGCGCCGGGTCGAACCGGATCCGCTCGGCGATCCTCCAGACGGTGCTCGGGGTGGTCGACGAGGGGCTGCCGGCGCAGGAGGCGGTCTCGGCGGCGCGCCTTCACGTGGAGGAGCGTGAGGTGGACGCCGAGCCCGGGGTGGACGAGGCCGCGCTCGACCGCCTCGAGCAGGCGGGCTGGACCGTGAGGCGCTGGAGCGAGCTGAACCTGTTCTTCGGCGGGGTCCAGGCGGTGGCGCGCCACCCCGACACGGGCCGCCTCACTGGAGGCGGGGACCCGCGCCGGGGCGGCGTCGCGACCGTGGTCGAATAACGTCGCCGCGCCGCGGGCACCGCCCGCGGCTTGCGCAACGTCAGCAGCCTCCGCCGGCGGCCTTGCAGAGGTTGGCCCGCCCGAAGCCGAAGCTCGGGTCACGGCCGGCCGGGCCGAGGTCGTCCACCGCCGACGTGAGCCGGCTGCGGATGCCGGCGGCCGTGTCGGCGGGGAACAGCTGCCAGAGCACGCCCGTCACGCCGGAGACGTGCGGTGTGGCCATCGACGTGCCGGACAGCTTCGCGTACTGGCCGCCCGGGATGGTGGACAGCACGCTCACGCCCGGTGCCGCGATCTCCACGTCGGCGTTCGCGTTCGAGAAGGACGCGCGCGCGTCGTTGTGGTCGGTCGCCGCGACGGAGACCACCTCGGGATAGGCGGCCGGGTAGTTCAGCGTGCGCGTCGCCGTCGTTGCCGGCGGCCGCCACGAGCACAGAGCCGTTCGCCGCGCCGCCCTTCCAGGCGTTCACGACCGCAGCCTTCAGCGTGGCGGAGTCGCCGCCGCCGAGGCTCATCGAGATCACCTTGGCGCCGCGCGTGTGCGTCCAGTTGATGCAGTTGGCCACGTCGGACGTGAGGCCGGTTCCGGCGGCCGTGTAGAGCGCCTTGCAGATCGACAGCGTCGAGTTGAACGCCACCCCGGCCACGCCGGTCGCGTTGTTCGCCTTGGCCGCGATCGTGCCCGCCACGTGCGTGCCGTGCATGTTGTCGTCGGCGCAGGCGCCGCTCATCACGGTTCCGCCGAACGCGGCGCCGCAGTCCACGGTCTTGCCGCTCAGGTCGGCGTGCGTCTGGTCGATGCCGGTGTCGACGATGCCGATCTTCACTCCGCCGGCGGCGGGGAATGCGCCCAGCCCGGCGGCGTCCCAGCCCTCGGGGGCGTCGATGTCGGCGTCGTTCGAGCCACCCGTCTGCCCGGTGTTGTGCAGGCCGTAGAGCTGCGAGAAGAGCGGATCGTTCGGGACAGCCGTCGCACGGAGGATGAAGTTCGGCTCCGCGTAGGCCACGAGCGCGCTGCGGTCGAGCCGCTGCGCGACGACCGCCGGATCGCCGGAGACGCGAACGACCTTGGCGCCGACGCCGGCAACCGATCCGACGGTGCCCGTGACTCCGGCGCTGTCGAACAGCGCTGCGCGCTGCGCGCTGGAGAGGGCGCTCGCGTACTTGACGATGACGGTGTCGGCGTCGTACTTCGCCGCGTGCGCCGTGCCTGTGAGGCCGGCGATGCAAACGGCGAGGCATGCCACGCCGAGGATGCCCCTGCGCATCAGTTCCTCCTGGGTCGAGTTAGGCGCGCGCGTCCCGCAACGCGCGTGCCTTTAATCACTCACCAGGTTGGGCGCGGCCTAAACGCCGTGACTAGGGATTTGGCTTCAGATGGCCGTTTCCGCTGGCCTGCTCGGCGACCCGGGCGGCCGTCTCGATGCGCTCGAGGGTCTCCGCGAACAGCCCCTCGAGTTGCTCGAGCCGGGCCGGCTCGGAGCGCAGCTCGAGGAGCGCCTGCTTCGCCGCGAGCGGGATGTCGAGCGTCGCGGCCATGCCGTAGGCGTCAAGTTCCGCGAGCGCCTCGGGCTCGGGGTGCGTGTCGGTCACCCGCTCCACCAGGTCCGCGTAGCCCGCTCGCGCGCGCTCGAGCGCCGACCTCGTCGGCGGCCGGCCCGTCGCTCAGCAGCTCGATGTCGCCGGCGGGGTAGGGGAGGTCGCCGATCCGGCGCTCGAGGCGGAACGGCGTGGTCCCCTGCACCGCGATGTTGAGACGACCGTCCTCGAAGCGCTCGAGAACCTGCATGATGCGCGCCGCGCAGCCGACGTCCTTGAGCGCGTCGTCCGCGAGCCAGATGATCCCGAACTCCCGCTCCTCCTTCAGGCACTCGCCGATCATCAGCCGGTAGCGCTCCTCGAAGATGTGCAGCGGCACGACCTCGCGCGGAAGCAGCACGAGCCCGAGCGGGAACAGCGGGAAGCGCTCGATGGTCGAGGCCATCGGGTTCCAGGCTAACGCGATGGTGGTACAACCCCTCGCGCATGGACCGGATCAGCCGACGTCAGCTGATCGTCTCCGGTGCGCTCGCGGCAGGGGCGCTGGCGGGGTCGCCGCGCCTGCTCCAGGAGGCGCTGGCCGCCCCAGCGCGGGCGGGCGTGAGCCCGTACGGCGCGCTCGGCCCGCCGGACGCGAACGGCCTGATGCTGCCGCCCGGGTTCAGCTCGCGCGAGATCGCGCGCGGGCTCTCGCAGGTGGCGGGGTACCCGTGGCCGGTCTTCCCCGACGGGCAGGCGACCTTCCCGACCGCGGACGGCGGCTGGATCCTCGTCACGAACTCCGAGTCGCTCGCGCCAAGCGGGGCCGGCACGTCCGCCATCCGCTTCGGGCCGGGCGGCGAGATCGCGAGCGCCTACCGGATCCTCGCCGGCACGAACCTGAACTGCGCGGGCGGCGGGACGCCGTGGGGCACCTGGCTGTCGTGCGAGGAGCACGACGGCGGCCTCGTCTGGGAATGCGACCCCGCGGGGAAGCTGGCGGCCGTGGCGCGCCCGGCGCTCGGCGTCTTCAACCACGAGGCCACGGCGACCGATCCGGCCGGGCGGCAGGTCTACCTGACCGAGGACAAGGAGGACGGCGGCTTCTACCGCTTCACGCCGGTCGCCTACCCGGACCTGTCGGAGGGCCTGCTGGAGGTGGCGGTGGTGGCGGCCGACGGCGCCGTGAGCTGGCGCGCGGTGCCGAATCCCACGCCCGCCCCGGTACAGACGCCCACCCGCCGGCAGGTGCCGGAGATGACGCGCTTCGACGGCGGCGAGGGGATCTGGCACGACGGCGGCGTCCTCTACTTCACGACCAAGGGCGACAGGAGGGTCTGGGCCTACGACGCCCGCACGGGGACGCTCGAGGTGATCTTCGACCACGCCGTGGCGCCCGACGCCTCGCTGGACGCCGTCGACAACATCACCGTCTCGTCCGCGGGCGAGATCTTCGTCTGCGAGGACGGCGGCAACATGGAGATCGGGCTGATCACGCCAGAGCGCGAGGTCTCCCCGTTCCTGCGCTTCACCGGCCCCGCGCATCCGGTCGAGGGCGAGTTCAAGTCCGAGGTCTGCGGCGTGGTCTTCGACCCGTCCGGCACGCGCATGTACTGCACCTCACAGCGGGCGCACCCCGCCGGGCCGAGCGCGCCCGGGCCCGGGCGCGGTGTACGAGATCAGCGGCCCGTTCGCACCGCCCGCCACTGGAACGGCGGGCAGCCCGTTCGGCCCACCGGCCGGAGAGCGGAGCGGCGGTCCGCTGCGGGGCGGCGAGGGTGACCTGCGCGTGAAGGTGCGCCGCCGGATCCGGCGCGGACCGCTGCTGCGGCGCGGCCTGGTGGCCGAGGTGAGCGCCCCTCCCAGCGCGCGCGTGACGGCGGTGCTGGATACGGCCGACCTGCTCCGCGACCCCGCACCGGACGGCACGGCCGACCGCCCGCGCACCGTGGCGCTCGCGCGCCGTCGCTTCCTCGGCATGCGCCGCTCGCGACGACCGCGGCTGCGCCTCAGCCAGTCCGCGCGCCGCCGGTTGCTCCGCCACCGCGCCCCGCTGATCGCCCGCCTCCTGGTGGTGGCGGTGATGCCGGACGGCCGCCGCCTGAGCGCGGTGCGGCGCATCCGTGTCGTCAGGTGAGCGTCCAGGATCTCACCCGAACCTCAAGGAACCGGGAACCGCGCCGATTCACATTTCATGTCCATCGAGGTGACCAACGGTCTCCCTGAGGGAGTGGATCACAGCGTGAGCCTTGAGCTGACGCTGGCAGAGGCCGAGGCTGTCAAGTCCTGGCTCCTCAAGCCGTCCGCGGATGGAAGTGCCGCCATCGACGACGAGAACGCCAAGTCGGTGATGGTGAAGCTGGGCGCCAAGCTGGATTACATCCAGGGTGTGCAGCGTGTCCGCGACGAGCTGGAGCAGGCTGGCTTCCCGACCGAGCAGATGAGCGACGACGAAGTTGCCGACCTCGGTCGGCGCATCGCCGAGTCGCCGATCCGCCGTTACTCAGGCAGTTAGACCGAACGCCCCGAGGCACCGCCCCGGGAGTCCCAGACCAACCCCCCAAGCACTGGCCTAGCAGGGGGCGGCGAGAGCCGCTCCCGCTACGGTCGCGCGCATGGCTACCGCCCCGCCTGCGACCGGTTCCGCGCCGCCTGAGGCGGCCGGGCCGGCGCACGTGGGCGTCGTGTCCTTCCTCGCGGCCCGCGCCGCGCCGAGCGGCGGCTTCTGGATCGCCCTCGCCGGCGGCGTTGCCCTGGCGCGGGTGGCGGAGCGCCGCGGAGCGCGGCTCGGCTTCGGAGCGAGCGCCGCGGCGATGCTCGAGACAGTCGCGATCATCGGCCCCGCGAGGTTCGGCGTGCCGCTCACGCAGGCACTCAGCGCCCCGATCCTCGGCCGGCTCCACGCCCGCGGCGTCGGGTTCTGGCCGCAGCTCCTGGCCTGCGCGGCCGTGCGCGTGCTCCACAACGCGGCGACCACGGCGTTCTTCATCTGGGTGATCGCCGGCGGGCTCGACGCCTACGCCGGCACCTACGACGCGATCGGCCGCCGCGTGGGCATCCAAATTGGCACGGCGGACGCGGTGGCGGTGACGCTCGCGGGACTGCTCGCCTGGGCCGCGTTCGCGAGCACGGTGCAGGTGCTGGTGTACCGGCGGGGGCTGCGGATGTGGGGGGCCGCTCGGGGCGCCGGCGAACCACAGCACCGAGGAACGGCCTCTGACGCAGGTGGTGGGGAATCGTTGCGTTTTCCGCTACGAATCCCCACCACCCGGCGTTTCTTCGACCCGCGCGCGGTCGCCTGTGCGTCTGTCGTTGCGTTCGCGTTGCTCTTGTCCAGCACGGAGTGGGTCCTCATTGCTGCTGTTTCGGGCTGGCTCGCGGCCGCGTGGCTCGTCTCACGCCCGGACCCGGCGCCCCTCCCAGCCGGCGCGCTCTTCGCCGCGATCCTCGCCGCCGGGGCCTTCGCGTTCGCGATCGGCGGCGGCCTCGGGCTCGACGCGGCGCTGCGCCGCGGCGCCCGCGCAGCGCTGCTCGTGCTGGTGGCGACCTGGCTGCGCGCCGCCGCCGGCTCCGCCGGGCTGCGGGAGGTCTCCCGGCGCGTGCTCGGCCGCCTGCGCGCGATGCCCTCCGCGATCGAGGCGGCTCGCGTGCTCGACACGATCGACTCCGAGGGAAGGCTCGCGGCGGCCGCGCGCTCGCTGACGGCCAGGGTCGGCGAATCGCCCATGCGGCCCCGGGCCATCCTCGATGCGGTCCTTGCCTGGGTCGTGCGCGAGTCCGAGTCCTTCACGCCCACAGATCCCGCGCGGCCGCGCAGTCTCTCAATGCGGGCCGTTGACGGGGCGCTCGTCGGGTCGGCCGCGCTGCCGGCGCTCGCGCTAGCTCTGACCTACCTCTAACCCCATCGTCGCGGAGAGGAGCGGCGACGCCTCCGCCGGGTCGTCCTGATCGCACACGAAGGTCATCGTGATGATCCCCGTGTCGAGGACCCCGTGGACGCCCTCGACCTTGTGCTTCCGGTCGATCGTGCGCAGCCGCTGCACGTGGCCGTCCACGTCGATCGTGCCGACGACCGACCCGAGGATCGCTCCGTCCCGTGCGCCGGCGGACGTGTCCTCCGCCGACGCCGTGAAGACGAGCAGCCCGTTGCCCAGCGCGCTCGCGTCGCTGAACGTGAGCGCGGTCCCCTCCAGCTCGCCGAGGTCGAACGCGAGCACGCGCTGGAGCTCCTCGGCCGCGAGCGTCCGGTCGCGCGACAGCGACTCGATCACCTCGGCACACGAGAGCGCCACGACGAGGTTGTCCCCGTGCTCGCTGTTCCCGCGCTGGAGCAGCCAGAGCTCGTCGCCCATGACGGCGGCGCCCTCCACGTTCAGCGCGTCGAGGCGCTCCCTCAGCAGCGTGTACAGCGGAGCCAGGTCCAGCTCGATCGGCTCCCCGTCGAGCGAGCCGTCAGCTCCGAGGGCCCAGGCGAAGCCGCGGTCGCGGTCCTCCGTGGAGCCCGAGCCGAGGCCCAGCAGCGCGCCGTGCGGGTGGCCCTCGAACGGCGGCAGCGAGGTGAGCGCCTCGAGGTCCGGCTTGGCCTTGCTGCGCGCGCTGTGCTCGGTCGGGAGCTCCCCGGACAGGGCCGGCACGAGCCGGCCGGGCTCTCCGAGCTCGATGTCGAACACGGCGAGGTCGAGCTCGTCGTCCGCGATGACGTAGACGTACTCCGCGCGCCGCACGACGCCGCTGGCCGCGGCCACGTGCGCGCGATCCGCCCGGGCTGGACGGCGCCTCGAGGTTGAGGCTCCGGAGCCGGCGAAGCTGAAGTGGCGGAAGGTCCTCGGCGTGTGCCTCGCGGCGCTCCATGGGCTGGCGCATGCCCGCCCGCCCGGGTCCGGAAACGGCCCGTTTCCACCGATCCCGCGCGGGTAGCGGTGCCAGATGACGACGAAGAGCCAGTTCAACGCCGAGGAGTGGGAGCGGGTCGCGCAGGCGCCCGCGCTCGCCGGACTCATGGTGATGCTCGCCGATCGCGGCGGCGCCATTCGCGAGAGCATCGCGCTCGGGAAGGCCTACGCCGAGGCGCGCCGCGACGCCGGCGGCGAGCTGATCGAGCAGCTCCTGGCCTCGCCGCCGCAGCTCGACCCGGGCTCGCTGGGCCCGCCGGACCAGGCCCGCGAACAGCTCCCCGAGCGCATACGCGAGGCCGTCCGCACGGTGGAGCAGAAGGCGACGCCCGAGGAGGCGGAGCAGTACCGGAGCTTCATCCTGCGGGTGGCGGACGTCGTGGCCCGCGCGGCCAAGGAGGGCGGCGTGCTCGGGATCGGCGGCAAGGAGGTCTCAGAGCGGGAGCAGGCCGTGCTCGACGAGCTGGCCGGCGAGCTCGCCCGGCCGCCGGCTGAGGCCCCCGCCTCGATGTTCTTCTTCTCCAACCGGCTGGGCTGCATGGGGTCGCTGCTGGTATCGGCGGTCGGCACGCTCATACTGCTGCTGATCGTCGGCGTGATCAACGTCAATTGACAACCGCCTCCGAGGTCCCGCCCACGCGGGGCGAGCTCGAGGGGGACGAGGCGCTCGAGACGCTGCGGCGCACCGGCAGGCGCCGGCTCCTCGTGGACGCGGTGATTCGCTTCCGTGCCGCCGACGGCTTCAGCCATTCGCGCGCGCTCGCGTTCCAGATCACGCTCACGCTGCTGCCCGCGCTGATAGCGGTCGTGGGTTTCGCGGCCGCGCTCGGCCAGGACGACTTCACCCGGATCGTGCGCGACACGATCCAGGACCTGACCCCAGGCGCGCCCGGTGAGATCCTGACCGAGGCGCTCCGCCACGGGTCCGAGAGCGGGCACGAGTCGGGCGAGACCGCGCTGGCGGCGGGCGGGCTCGCGGCGGTCCTCGCCGGGACGTCGGCGATGGGCCAGGTGGAGCGCGGCGCGAATCGCATCTACGGGGTGGAGCGTGACCGTCCCTTCCAGCTCAAGTACCTCACGGCGCTGGCGCTCGCGCTCACGGCCGGCGTCCTATCGTTGCTGTCGCTCGTGGTCCTGATGGGCGGGGCCGCGATCCGCGACGCGCTCGACCTCGGCGAGAGCTTCGACGCCGTCTGGCGGGTCGCGCGCTGGCCGCTCGGCGTGGTGCTGGCGGTGGCCTCAGTGGCGCTCCTGTTCGAGTACTCGCCGCGGCGGCGCCAGCCGGAGCCGTCCTGGCTCGCGTTCGGCGCCGGCGTCTCGGTGATCCTCTGGCTCGTCTTCATGGCGGTCCTCGCGCTCTACCTGGACGCAACGGACGCGTTCGGCGCCACCTACGGCCCGATCGCGGGCACGATCGGCGTGCTCCTCTGGACCTTTCTCACCTCGATCGCGCTCTTCCTCGGCCTGGCCTTCGCCGCCCAGCTCGAGGCGGTGCGCGCCGGCGTGCCCGAGCCGCGCGTCGACGGCGGCGCGGCTACCGGCCGTCCGGCGCGCTCGCCGAGATGAGCAGGTTGTAGAAGAGCGCCGCCGGCAGGCGCGGCTCCAGCAGCGAGCGGTCGAGCGACTGGAGCAGCAGGTACCCGCGGTACGCGTACAGGCGCCACGCCCAGGGCACGTCGAGCGGATCGGCCGACGCCTCGAGCGTCCGGTTCGCCCACCCGAACAGGCTTGCAGCCAGCTCCTCGCCGCTCACGCGGACGCTGTCGAACCCGGCCGCCTCCGCGTGGGCCGCGAGCTCGGCCGGCGTGAACGCGTGCACGTCCACGACCTGCTCGAGCCGGTCCTCCTCGCTGCCGTGGTGGTGGCCGTGCCCGTTGCTCGACGGGCGCGGCGCGGCGCGCATGATCGCGCGCCAGAGCGGAGCGACCGCGTTCGCGCCGCGCTTGGGCCACGCCGCGATGCGGTCGCCGTAGAACGAGGGCTCGCCGCAGAACGCCACGACGCCGCCGGGCCTGAGCACGCGCCGGAACTCGCGGAACGCGCCGTCGAGGTCCGGGAGGTGGTGCAGGACCGCGTGACCGAAGACGAGGTCGAACGAGTCGTCTTCGAACGGCAGCGCCTCGGCCTCGCAGGCGGCCGTCTCCACGGCCAGCCCGAGCTCCGTCGCGGAGCGCTCCAGCTTCTCGAGCATCCCCGGCGAGATGTCGGTGGCCACGGCCTCGCCGACCACCCCGGCGCGCAGCAGGTTGAGCGAGAAGTAGCCGGTGCCCGCGCCGATCTCGAGCGCTCGCGCGTAGACGCGCGGCTCGTGCCCCAGCGCCTTGCGGAGCTTGCCGGTGACCTGCGCCTGGCCGACCGCGTCGTACTTGATGCCCCACTTCGAGTCGTAGTGCTCGGCCGCGATGTCGTGGTAGCGGACGTTCGCGTCCCTGATTCTGTCCGCGCTCTGCATGGGCGGGAGCAGCCTAGTACCTACACTGCCTCCGCCCATGCAGGAGACGGTCCAGAGAGCCCAGCCCGACGGCGTTCCGCCGCTCGAGCTGACCGGCGAGCGGACGCTTCCCGACGTGCCCGCCGAGAACTACTGGTTCCGCCGCCACCTTGCCGTGTACGAGTGGGTCGCCGAGCGCTGCGCGGGCCGCGACGTGGTCGACATGGCCTGCGGCGAGGGCTACGGCGTGGACGTCCTGGCCCGGCGC
The DNA here is from genome assembly GCA_963786845.1 of uncultured Thermoleophilaceae bacterium. GTDB lineage: Bacteria > Actinomycetota > Thermoleophilia > Solirubrobacterales > Thermoleophilaceae > JACVRW01. Next base: position 59,891 of record CAWBAP010000011.1, on the reverse strand, counting down.
GCTCGCCGCGTGACCGGGGTGGACGCCAACCCCGACGCGCACGAGCACGCGCGCCTCAAGTACACGCGCCCGGGCGTCCGCTTCGTGCGCGACCTGGTCGAGAGCCACGAGGAGCCCTGCGACGCGGTCGTCTTCCTCCAGACGATCGAGCACGTGGCCGACCCCGAGGCGGTGCTCCGGCACTTCGGCGGCATGCTGCGCCCGGGCGGGGCGGTCTACGTCTCCACGCCGAACCTGCTCACGCTCGCGCCGCCTGGTGCGCGGAAGTCGGACAACCCCTGGCACCTGAAGGAGTACCGCGCGGAGGAGTTCCGCGCGCTCTGCGAGAGCGTCTTCGACGGCGTCGAGCTGCTCGGCCTCTTCCACGCGCGGATGCTGCGCGCGCACGAGCTCGCCCTGCGCGCGGGCTGGGACCGCCTGCATCCCGCCCTCGGAGTCACGGAGCGGTTCTACGAGCGCTTCGTGGCGGCCATCTCGGCCGGCGACTTCGCGCTCCGGGACGGGCCGCTCGACCGCGCGCTCGACTTCGTCGCGGTGCTTCGCCCTTGACCGCCGGCCCGCGCCCGGGGGCGCTGGCGATCGTGCTCCACTCGCACATGCCCTACGTCGAGGGCTTCGGCACCTGGCCCTTCGGCGAGGAGTGGCTCTGGGAGGCGGTGGCGTGCGTGTACCTGCCGCTGCTCGACCTACTCGACGGCAAGCCCGTCACGCTCGGGCTGACGCCGGTGCTGTGCGACCAGCTCGACGCCATGCGCGGCGACGCCGGCGAGCGCTACGTGCGCTTCCTGCGCCAGGTGCGCGCGCCGATCCACGCTGAGGACTCCGCCGGGCTCGACGAAGCCGGCGAGCCGCGTCTGGCCGCCGAGGTGCGCCGCGCGGCGGCCGACTACACGCGCGCGGAGCGCGCCTTCGAGGAGCGCGGGCGCGACCTCGTGCCGGCCCTCGGCGCGCTCCAGGGCGTGGAGCTCTGGACCTCGGCCGCCACGCACGGGCTGCTCCCGCTGATGGCCACCGATGCCGGCGTGCGGCTCCAGGTGGCCACCGGCACGGCCGCTCACGTCCGGCGCTTCGGCGCATGGGGCGGCGGGTTCTGGTTGCCGGAGTGCGGCTACGTGCCGGGGCTCGAGCGCATGCTGGCCGATCACGGCGTGCGCGCGTTCTGCGTGGACCAGACCGCCGTGCCCGGCTTCGACCAGCTCGTGCCGGTGGCGACCGAGCCGGGGCCGGTGGCGGTCCCGATCGACTGGGAGCTGGTGGAGCTCGTCTGGGACGACCGCAACGGCTATCCGGCCCACGGCGCCTACCGCAACTACTGGGGGCGCACCGTCCACGACCTGAAGCCGTGGAGCAACGCTGGACAGCCCTACGACCACGACGCAGCGCTCGAGCTCGCCCGCGAGCACGCACGTGACTTCGTGAGCCGGGCCGCGCGCCGGCTCGACCGGGGCGGCCTCGTCTGCTGCGCGCTCGACACGGAGCTGCTCGGCCACTGGTGGTACGAGGGGCTCGCGTGGCTCGAGGCGGTGTTCGAGGAGGCCGGCGCGCAGGGCGTGCGGCTCGTCACCGTATCGGAGGGGATCGAGCTCGTGGAGCCGCAGGCCCGCCCGCTGGCCGCCTCCACGTGGGGGCGGGACAAGGACTTCACGACCTGGGATGCCCCGGGCGTCGCCCAGCTGGCGTTCGACGCCCGCGCCGCCGAGCTCAGGACCGTGGCGGCCGTGGCTTCGCACCAGGCCCCGCACGCCGCCCTCGAGCGCGCTGCGCGCGAGCTGCTCGCGATGCAGGCGAGCGACTGGGCGTTCATGGTCACGCGCGATCTCGCCGCCGACTATCCGGTCGAGCGCATGCGCGCCCACGGCGCCGCCCTGGACGCCGCGCTGGCCGCTCTGACAGACTCCGCGACCGCCCCGGACGCGTTGCTGCGCGGTCTGGCGCCTCATCTCGACCTCTCTCCGCTCACGACCCCGTAAGCCCGAAATGCGCGCCCTGATCCTCTCCTGGGAGTACCCGCCGCTGATCGAGGGCGGGCTCGCCCGGCACGTGCGCAAGCTGGCGGAGAACATGGCGGCCCAGGGCGTGGACGTGCACGTGATCGCGCGCGGGCGCGAGGAGGACCCGCAGGAGGAGGACAAGGGCGGCGTGCTGATTCACCGCGTGCGCGAGCCGGAGCGCCCGCGCGACCTCAGCGAGTTCGTCGCCTGGATCGAGCACATGAACTCGGACATGCTCGCCGCGGGAGTCGAGGTGGGGGACCGCTACGACTTCGACGTGGTCCACGGCCACGACTGGCTCGTGGCCTCGGCCGGTGACCACCTGGCGAAGCGCTTCCGCGCGCCGCTCGTCGTGACGATCCACGCCACCGAGTACGGCCGCCACCAGGGCTGGGTCGACAAGCACCCGCAGTCGTACATCCACGGCGTGGAACGCTGGATGGCGAACCGCGCCGAGCGCGTGATCACGTGCTCGTCCTACATGCGCGAGCACGTGGCCGACATCTACGGGCTCGAGGAGCGCCGCGTGCACGTGATCCCGAACGGGATCGACCCCTCCGAGCTCGTGCCGGTGGACGACCTCGACGCGCTCCGCTCGCGCTTCGCGGCGCCGGACGAGAAGCTCGTGCTGCTGGTCGGGCGGCTCGTGTACGAGAAGGGCTTCCAGCTCGCGCTCGAGGCGCTCCCCGGCCTGATCGAGCGGATCGGGAAGGTGCGCTTCATCGTCGCCGGCTCGGGCACAGCCGAGCATGAGCTGCGCGAGCAGGCCACCCGCCTTGGGCTCGACGACCACGGCACCTTCCTGGGCTGGATCGGCGACGACGTGCTGCACTCGCTCTACCGCATCGCCGACCTCACGGTGGTGCCGTCGATCTACGAGCCGTTCGGCCTCGTGGCGCTCGAGGCGATGGCGTCGGGCTGCCCGTGCCTCGTGGCCGATACCGGCGGCCTCCGCGAGGTGGTTCCGAACGAGGACGTCGGGCTGCGCTTCCGCTCGCGCGACCCGGCCTCGCTCGCCACCATGGCCGAGCGGCTTCTGACCGACAACGAGCTGCGCGACCGGCTCGTGGCGGAGGCCTCGGAGCACGTGCTGACGTTCGACTGGGCGGACGTCGCGCGCCAGGTGAGCTCGGTCTACCGCGAGGTCACGGGCGCAGCAGTGACCGAGCGGCGCGCCGCCCGCTCCTGATCGCGCCCTCCATCAGCGCGGCGTGGGCACCCGCCGTGTGCTCGCCCGCGAAGGCGAGCGGGCCGGTGGGCTCCTCCACCGCGGCCTCGACCTCTGGCGGCGGCGAGGTCGAGTAGGCCGCCCGCACCCACGGGTCGTCGGCCCAGGTGGCGAGGACGGCGCCCGCGCGGTCGAGCTCGAGGTCTCCGCGGAGGCGCTCGAGCGAGTCGAGCCAGCGGCCCGGGCCGTTCTCGACATCGAGCGCGTCGAGCGCCGGCCTCGAGCCGGCGAAGGCGCTCACGACCGGTTGGGGCCGATCCCCGTCGCCGGTGGCGGTCCAGGTCCAGTAGCGCTCGGGCACGCTCATCACGGCGCTCGGCGGGGCGGGAGTCCTCAGCGGGACGAACAGCTTCGCCGCGTGCCCGTACTCGACCATGCCGAGCGCGCCGCTCACCGAGTCGGGCAAGGGCGGCTCGAAGGCGATCCGGTCGAGCACGCTTGCGGGGACCGCGATGACCGCGACATCGGCCGCGACATCCCCGGCGCGAACCCCCTTCTCGCTCCACGTCAGCGAGTGAACGGGGGAGTCGAGTCTCACCCGGTCACCCAGCTGCTCGGACAGGGCCAGGGGCAACCGCTGATTGCCACCGGCGATGCCCGGCGATGGCTCGGTATCGATGTGCGCGACTCCGGTCAGGTCCGCCGCCGCAACGCGGTCCGCGCTACTGGCGCAGGAGATCTCGACACGCGCGAGGATCGCCTCGCGCGCGCCGGCCGGGATGTCGAGCACGTTCAGGAACTCGAGCGCGCTGACGCCGGCAGCTCCTCCGGCCAGTGCCTCCTCAGCCTTGGTCACCGCGGCGGCCAGCTCCTCGTGGGTCGTGCCGATGCCGCCGCTCGGGTCGCGCCGGCCGTAGCGCATGCCCTTGTCCCAAAGGCCGAGCTCGAAGCGGTCCACCAGCTCGCGGACGGCCGTGTTGCCGGGGAGGATGTACTCCGCGCCCATCTCGACGACGGCGCCGTTCGGCAGCCGCTCCGACCACACGCGCCCGCCCACGCGCGAGCGCGCCTCGAGCACCACGACCTCGGCCCCGCCGCGAGCGAGCTCGTCGGCCGCCACGAGCCCGGCGAGGCCCGCTCCGACGACGACCGCCCTCACGCCACGGCCGCCGGCGCCGCCGCCAGAGCATCGACGGCGACGGCGCCGCGCTCGTGCACCAGCACAGGGTTGAGCTCGAGGAGCTCGAGGCCGTGGCGCAGCAGCAGCTCCCCGGCCTCCGCCGCAAGGCGTGCCGCGGCCGCGACGTCCAGAGCGGGGGCGCGTCGGCCGCCCGTGAAGATCGCCGCCGCTCGCAGGCCGCGTATCGCCGACTCCACGCGCTCGGGCGTGGCCGGAAGCGGGACGATCGCCGCATCCCGGAGCGCCTCCGTCCAGATGCCCCCGGCGGCGACGACGAGACACGGCACGACGGCGTCCGCGCGCGCGGACACGAGCAGCTCGGCGCCGGGCTCCGCCATCCGCTCGACGAGCACGCTGGCGTCCTCGATGCCGAGCGCGGCCAGGCGGCGATGGGCCGCCCGCGCGTCCTCCTCGGTCCTCACGCCGAGGACCAGGGCGCCGACGTCGGCCTTGTGGCGCAACGACGGCGCGCTCAGCTTGACGGCCACGTGACCGCCGAGCTCCAGAAGTGCGACGACCGCATCGTCCTCGCCGGAGACGAGGCGGCCGTCGACGACCGGAACGGAGGCGGCGCGAAGCAGCTCCTTGGCCTCGTGCTCGGACAGCCAGCGCGAGCCGTTGGCGGGGGTGGGGGGCGGAGCGGTCGCGGTGGGGGACCACGTCGCGCGGGCGGCGCGCGCGGCCGCTCCGATCTCGCGCAGGCGGGCGGGCTCGGCGCGCGGGGCCAGCACGGCGGCCGCGCATGCCAGGCCCGTTCGGAGGCCCGCTACGGCCGGCACGCCCGCGTCGATGAACGCGCCGGCCGCGTGCTCGTCGAGCAGCTCCGGGAGCGTGGAGGAGACCATCACGGGCACCCGAGAGGCGGCTGCGCCGGCCCGGATGCCCTCGCGGACCGCGGCCCAGGAGCCTCCGCGCCCTGCGTCGGCGGCCTGGTCGTAGAAGATCAGGATCCGGTCGATCGCGGGGTCGCCGCCGACGGTCACGACGATGTCGCGCAGCCGCTCGAGATCGCCCCAGATCAGCGCCGTGTAGTCCAGCGGGTTGCCGACCGTCGCGGCATCCGGGAGCAGCTCTCGCAGCCGCGCCGCGGTGTCAGCGGACAGCGGCGGCAGCGACACGCCCATCCGGGCGCACTCGTCCGCGGCAAGGGCAGAGTCGCCGCCCGAGCAGGTGAGGATGGCGAGCCCTCCACCGCCGCCGGGGTCGGGCACCGCCAGCGTCTTCGCGAGCTCGAGCAGGTCGTGCACGTCCTCTGCCCACGCCGCGCCCGACTCCTCGACGAGCGCGCGGAACACGCGCTGGTCGCCGGCCACCGCGCCGGTGTGCGCGGCCGCGGCCGCCGCTCCGGCGGCCGACTCGCCCACCTTCAGCACCGCCACGCCCACGCCCCGCTCGGCGCAGTCCGCGAGCGCGTCGCACAGGAGCGCGCCGTCGCCGTCCGCCTCCAGGTAAAGCGCGATCGACCTCACGCCTTCGTCGCGCGCGAGCGCGGCCGTCCACTCGGCTGGGTCCACCGCGGCCGAGTTCCCGCACGAGACCACCGTGTGGAAGCGAAGGCCGCGCCGCGTGGCCAGCGCGTTCACGCCGACGTTGCCGCTCTGCGACACGAGCGCGACCGCTCCCGGCTCGAGCGCCCGCAGCGCGTCGCCCCACATCGTCGCGCCGGAGTGGAGCGCGACGATCCCGTTGCCGTTCGGGCCGCACACCGGCAGCGAGTGACGCTCCGCCGCCTCGCGCAGCCGGCGCTCGTGCTCCGCGCCGAGCGCCACCTCGCCGAAGCCGGCGCCGTACACGACCGCGCCGCCGCACCCGAGCGCCCCCGCCTCGTCCACGATCTCCGGGACGCCCGCCGCCGGGATGCCCACGACCACGGCGTCCGGCACCTCGGGCAGCTCGGACAGCGAGGGGAAGCAGGGGAAGCCGTGCGCCTCCGCCCGCTTCGGGTTCACGCCCCATACCTGCCCCGCGAAGCCGGCGGCCCGCAGGTTCACGAGCGTCTCGCCGGCGTACGAGTCGTCCCGCTCGCTCGCCCCGACGACAGCGATGCTGCGCGGGCGGAGCAGCCGGCCGAGCTCCATCAGTGCAGCGTGCGCTCCACGCCGCGGCGCTCCAGCGCGCGGGCGACGATCAGGCGCTGGATCTCGCTCGTGCCCTCCCAGATGCGGTCCACGCGCAGCTCCCGGAAGAAGCGCTCCGCCACGTTCGTCCTCATGTAGCCGCGCCCGCCGAAGATCTGGAGGCAGCGGTCGGCACAGCGGTTCGCGGCCTCGCTCACGAACAGCTTCGCCATCGAGGCCTTCGCGTGCACCACCTTCGGGTCGGCGCCCGCGTCCGCGAGCCGGGCGACCTCGAGCGTGAGCAGCCGCCCGGCGGCGGCGTCGGCCGCGGAGTCGGCCAGCGGGAAGGACACGCCCTGGTAGTCGATGATCCGGTGGCCGCCCTGCTCGCGCTGTATCGCCCAGGCCGTGGCGTCCTCGATCAACCGCCACATCGAGCCCACGCCGCGCGCCGCGATGCCGATCCGCTCCTCGGTGAACCAGGAGCGCTGGAGGTCGTCCCCGCCGCCGATGCCGCCGATCACGGCGTCCTCGGCCACCTCGACGCCGCTGAAGCGGACCGTCGGATGCCCGTGCGGATAGGTGTGGCTGAAGGGCGGCTCGTCGACGATCTCGATGCCGTCGAGCTGCCGGTCCACGAGGAAGAGCGTGGGCAGCTTCTGGCCGTCGACGAGCGCGTTCGCCATCACGATGTAGACGCTCGCCACGTCGCCGTACGTCACGAACCACTTCTCGCCGTCGATCACCCAGCCCGTGTCCGTGCGCCGCGCGGTCGTCTGGATGCGCGACGGGTCAGAGCCCGCCTCCGCCTCGGTCACGGCGTAGGCGTCGTGCAGCTCGCCGCGAAGGGCCGGCTTCAGGTAGCGCTCGATCTGCTCGGGCGAGCCGCACCCGAGCACGTTGTAGGCGCCGGGCATGTGCCAGGACAGCCCGTTCGTCGAGCGGCCGAGCTGCTCCTCGACGAGGAACCACTCGACCTTCGACCAGCCCTGCCCGCCGTGCTCCATGGCGTGGAGCCCTCCCGAGAGGCGCGCCTCCACGGCCTCGCTCTTGATCCGCTGCCTGACCTCGTCGGGGATCTTGCCGCCGGAGCGCTCGGCCAGCTCCTCGTTCGGGATCAGCACCTCGTCGACGAAGCGGCGCGCGCGCTCGCGCAGCTCGAGCTGCTCCGGGGTGAAGTCGGCAGCGGTCTGGGCGGGGGCGGCGGGCGTGACTGTCATAGGGCGAGCTCCAGCTGGTTGTGGTTGTGCACGACGTCCTCCACGACGGCGCGGGCCTCAGCGACCTCCGTGCCCTCGGACGAGCGGGCGAGGGCCAGCGCCTCCGCCAGGTAGCGGCGCCACGCGCGCCGGCTCCCGCGCGTCACGAGCCGCTCGGCACGAGCGCGCTCGAGCTCCACCTGTGCGGCGGAAGGAGCTCCGCCCGCGCGCAGAATGGCCAGCGCCTCCGGCAGCTCCAGCTCGGGTTCGGGGGTGATCGAGAGCCATGTGTGGCGAGCGCCGAGTGGACGCACGGCGGCATGTTATCATGCGACTGATCACAAAGTCAGGATTGGCTGTGACGCTAGCTGAAACCGCTCCACGACTGGCTCCGGCGCTCGAAGCGCGCTTCTACCGCGACCCTGCGATCGCGGAACTAGAAGAGGAACGCATTTTCGCCCGGTGTTGGCAGCTCGTCGCCCACGTCGCCCAGCTCCCGAACCCAGGCGACTACCTCACCGGCACGGCCGGCTCGCAGCCGGTGCTCGTGCTGCGCGACGAGGGCGGGCAGCTCAGGGCCTTCCGCAACGTATGCCGCCACCGCGGCTCGCGCCTGCTGAACGGCTCGGGGCAGTGCGGCCAGGCGATCCGCTGCCTCTACCACGGCTGGACCTACCGCACGAACGGCGAGCTGATCGGCGTGCCCGAGGGGCGCTCGATCGCCGGCCTCGACAAGGCGGAGCTCGGGCTGTTCCCGGCGCGCGTCGAGACGCTCTGCGGGCTCGTCTTCGTGAACCTTGACGCGCACGCGCAGCCGCTGGCCGAGCAGGTCGCCGGGCTGCCCGAGCGGCTCGCGCCGTACGGCATCGAGCGGCTGAAGCCGAGCGGCGAGTGGCGCAACACTCAGCCTGCGAACTGGAAGATCGTGATCGACAACTACAACGAGGGCTACCACGTGCCGATCGCCCACCCCGGGCTGATGCGGCTGCTCGACTACAAGCGTTACGACGTGGAGGTGCACGACGGCTGGGTCTGGTTCGAGGCGCCGCTGCGCGACAGGCCGTCGGGCAACCCGATGGAGCGCGCCTATCAGCGGCTCGTGTCCCCGATGCCCGGCCTCGGCGAGGGCGACCGGCGCGTATGGCGCTACGCGATGATCTATCCGAACACCACGATCGACCTGTATCCGGACCAGGTGGCCACCTGGCGCATCGATCCCGACGGCCCGCTGCGCTCACGCGACTTCGCCTCGACGTACCGCCACCCGCGCGCCGGGCTCCGCACACGGCTCGCGCAGCTCACCAACAACAGGCTGAACACGCTCGTGGGCAAGGAGGACTACGACCTGGTGGAGAACGTGCAGGCCGGGCTCGAGACGCGTGGCTTCGAGCTGGGCCCGCTGTCCCACCGCGAGGCCGCGATCGCCTGGTTTGCCGAGCGCATCCGCGCGGATCTCGGGTGACCGCCGCGGCCGCGACCGAGCGCGGCGCGCGCGAGCGCATCCTCGCCGCCGCCGTCGAGCGCATCGCGCGCCACGGCATCGACGAGGTTCGCATCGCGCGGATCGCGATGGACGCGGGGGTGTCCAGCTCGCTCGTCCACTACCACTTCGAGACGCGCGAGGCCCTGCTTGAGCAGGCGCTCGAGTACTCCTACGAGCTGGCCGGCGACGTGCGCCTCGGCCCCGAGGGCGACGCGGTGGAGCTCGGCAGCGCGAAGCGGCTGGCCGCGATGATCGACCAGTTCCTGCCCTACCCGGGCATGCTCGAGCGCGACTGGATCCTCTGGGTGGAGCTCTGGCTGCGGGCCGTCCGCCATCCCGAGCTGCGACCGACCGCGGCGCGCCTCTACGCCCGCATGCGCGACTGGTTCGCCGAGGCGATCGCGGTCGGAATCGAGCGCGGAGAGCTCGACGCCGCCGCCGACCCCAACCGAATGGCCGACCTGATCCTGGCGCTGGCGGACGGCTACGGGGTGCGCGTGCTGTTCGGCGACATGGAGGTCGCACGGGCGCGACGCGAGATCTGGACGGCGATCGCGCCGGCGCTCGGCCTGCCGAACCGGGCGCCTCCGCCTCTTGACCCATTAAATCCGCCGGATTAGGTTCTTTCCTGAACTCCGGTTCAAATAATGCCCCGCCCACGGCGCGACCACATCCGACGTCCCGAGCTGCTCACGGCGGCCGCAACCGTGATCCGGCGGCGCGGCCTGGAGAACGCGCGCGTGGCCGACATCGCCGACGAGGCGGGCACCAGCGCGCCGTCCGTCCTCTACTACTTCGCGTCGAAGGCGGAGCTCCTGAAGGAGGCGCTCACCTCGGCCGAGGCGCGCTACTACGAGGACCTCGCCTTCGAGCTCGAGCGGATCGACGGCGCCCGCGACCGGCTGCTCCACATCGTGCACTCGACCACGGGCGAGGGCGACTACGACGCCGCGCTCTGGATGGAGCTGTGGGCGCGCGCTCTGAAGGACCCGGAGCTCGCCGCCACGCGTGCGGAGCTGGACGGCCGCTGGCGGCGAGCGATCGCGGAGGTCGTTCGCTACGGACAGGAGCGCGGAGAGTTCGGACAGGCCGATCCCGAGGAGTTCGCGGTGCTGCTCGCGTCGCTGCTCGACGGGCTCGCGGTGCAGATCGCGCTGCGAGACAGGGAGGTCACCCCCGACCGTGTGCGGGAGCTGGCCCTGAAACTGGCCGAGCGTGAGCTCGGCTGTGAGCTGCTCGAGGGGGCGCGATGTTGAACGACACGAGAATTGACCGCCGCGGCCTGCTGGTCGCCGGAGCCGGACTGGCGCTCGCGGGCTGTGGCGTCGGGGACTCCGGGGGCGGCTCGAAGAAGGAGACCGAGAAGGTCGTGAAGGCGAAGGTCGACGGCGACCTCGTGTACTTCAACTGGTCGGAGTACCTCGACCCGGAGCTGATCAAGGAGTTCGAGAAGAAGTACGACGTCAGGGTCCGGCAGTCGAACTTCGACTCGATGGCGTCGATGCTGGCGAAGCTGCGCTCGGGCAACCGCTACGACGTGATCTTCCCCGACCAGTCCGTTACGCCCCGGCTGGTGGCCTCCAACCAGCTGCTGAAGATCGACCACGATCAGCTGAAGAACTACGACCAGGTCTTCGAGTTCTTCCACGACCCCGTCTACGACCCCGGCTCGGCGCACACGGTGCCGTACGGGATGTACGCCACCGGAATCATCTGGCGCGAGGACAGGATCAGCGACATGACCGAATCCTGGAACGACCTGTTCCGAGAGGACGCCACGGGCAAGATCTACGTGCTCGACGACTTCCAGGAGGCCATCGGGATGGCCAACTACAAGAACGGCTACGACCTGAACTCGTTCGAGGAGGACGAGCTCGACACGACGAAGCAGACGCTGATCGACCAGAAGCCGCTGCTGCGCGGTTACTCGACGGACGACGTCCAGAACATGCTGAACGGCAACGCTTGGATCCACCACGGCTGGAACGGCGACGTCGTCAACGTCCGCAACCAGGCGGACGACCCGAGCATCTACAAGTTCGAGAAGTGCAAGGAGGGGATACCGGTCGGGGCGGACCAGATCGCCATCCCGGCCAACGCCGAGCATCCCGGCACGGCGCTGCTCTTCATGGACTTCATGCTCGACCCGGAGAACGCGGCGCGGAACGTCGCGTACTTCGGCTACCCGATGCCGAACAACGGCGCCGTCGACGCGTTCGCGAAGCTCGCGAAGGACGACCCGGCCATCACCGTCACGACCGACGACCTCGAGCGCGGGGACCAGTTCGACCCGCTGACCGGGGACCGCCGCAAGGCCTGGGACCGCGTCTGGACCGAGGTGAAGGCCGCCTGAGCGAGCAGCGCTTCGCCGCCGCCCTGCTAACCCCTGGGGCGCTGTGGCTCGTGCTGCTGTTCGCCATCCCGCTCGGCATCACGCTCGCCCTTTCGTTCGGGACCACGGACGACCTGGGGAACGCCATCTACGGCTGGCACCCGGAGAACTACGAGCAGGCATTCGACCCGCTCTTCCTCCCGGTGCTGCTGCGATCGGTGGGCTTCGCGCTCGCCACCGTGGGGCTCTGCCTGGTGATCGGGTACCCGGTCGCGTACTACATCGCCCGCTTCGGGGGCCGCTACAAGCACGCCCTGATCGCGCTGGTGGTCCTGCCGTTCTTCGTCAACTACCTGGTGCGCACGTACGCCTGGGTGGCGCTGCTCGCGGACGAGGGACTCGTCAACGGAGTGGTGACCGACACCGGAGTGCGCGACGAGGGGATCCGCTTCCTGAACACGTCCTGGGCGGTCATCGGCGGGCTCGTCTACGGCTACCTCGCCTTCATGATCCTCCCCGTGTACGCGGCGCTCGACCGCATGGACCCTGCGCTGATCGAGGCCGGCAAGGACCTCTACGGCACGCGCTGGCACACGTTCCGCCACGTCACGATGCCGGCCACGTTCCAGGGGGTGCTGGCAGGCGCGGTGCTCGTCTTCCTTCCGGCGGTGGGCGACTTCGTCAGCGCGCAGCTCCTGGGCGGCCCCGGGACCTACATGGTCGGGAACCTGATCCAGCAGCAGTTCCTCGGCGCGGAGAACTGGCCCTTCGGCGCCGCTCTAACGACCGTGCTGATGGCGTTCCTCGCGATCTGGATGGTCCTCTATCTGCGCTCGGCGGCACGCGCGGCGCGTGAGGCGACCGCGTGAGGGCCGCGGCGCCCAAGGACTTCGACCGCCCCCGCTTCCTGCGCGTGTTCACGGCGCTCTTCTTCCTGTTCATGTTCGCGCCGATTGCCCTGGTCGCCCTCTTCTCGTTCAACTCGACCCGGTCGCTCCAGAACTTCAAGGGCTTCAGCCTCCAGTGGTACGAGCGCTTCTTCGAGAACGAGTCGCTGCGCGAGTCGCTCGTGGCCAGCCTCCAGATCGCGTTCGTGACGATGGTGGTGGCCACCGTCCTCGGCACGGCGCTCGCGTTCGGGCTCGTCCGCGCCCGTTCGCGCTGGGCGGGCAGCGCCAACGTGCTGATGCTGATCCCGCTCGTCACACCCGAGATCGTGGCCGCGGTCTCCGCGCTCATCCTGTTCACGCAGATCGGCTGGCAGCTCTCGCTCGGCACGATCGTGATCGCCCACATCACGTTCTCGATCTCGTACGTGACCGTGGTCATCCGCGCCCGGCTCGCGGCCGTGAACCCGGAGGTCGAACAGGCCGCGCTCGACCTCGGCGCGACGCGCTGGGGCACGCTCAGGCTCGTCACGCTGCCGGAGCTGTGGCCGGCCGTCGTCGCCGCCGCGCTGCTCGTGTTCGCGCTCAGCTTCGACGACTTCGTGATCTCGTTCTTCACGACCGGGGAGTCGCCCCAGCCGCTTCCGGTGCGCATCTACTCGGCGATCCGGTTCGGAGTCACGCCGACCATCAACGCGATCGGCACCCTCATGCTGACCATCTCGGCGGTGCTGATCGGCCTCGCCATCGCGCTGCCGCGCCTGCTCGGCCGGCGCGAGAGCGGGCTCGGGGTGCTCGTCGGAAGGGAGACCGCATGACGGAGAGCGCGGAGGCGATCCGCTTCGACCGCGTGACGAAGCGCTTCGGCGACAACGTCGCGGTCGAAGGGCTCGACATCTCGATTCGGCAGGGCGAGTTCTTCTCGCTGCTGGGCCCGTCGGGCTGCGGCAAGACCACGACGCTGCGGATGGTCGCCGGCTTCGAGCAGCCGAGCGAGGGCCGCATCTTCCTCGAGGGCGAGCCGGTCGAGACGGTGCCGCCGTACAGGCGCAACGTGAACACCGTCTTCCAGAGCTACGCGCTCTTCGAGCACCTCGACGTGCACGACAACGTGGCGTTCGGGCTGAAGCGCCGGAAGGTGCCGAAGGACGAGGTGGGCACGCGCGTGGGCGAGGCGCTCGAGCTCGTGGAGCTGCGCGGCCGCGAGCGCTCGAAGCCGCGCGAGCTGTCCGGCGGTCAGAAGCAGCGCGTGGCGCTGGCGCGTGCGCTCGTGAACCGTCCCGCTGTGCTGCTGCTCGACGAGCCGCTGGGCGCGCTCGACCTGAAGCTGCGCAAGCAGATGCAGGTGGAGCTGAAGGGCATCCAGCGCGAGGTCGGGATCACGTTCCTGTACGTGACGCACGACCAGGAGGAGGCGCTCGCCATGTCCGACCGCATCGCGGTGATGGACGCGGGCGAGGTCCGCCAGTGCGGGACGCCCGAGGAGGTCTACGAGCGCCCCCACGGGTCCTTCGTGGCCGGCTTCATCGGGATCTCGAACCTGCTGCCGGGGCCGGACGGGACGCAGATCTCGGTCCGCCCCGAGAAGATCTGGCTGGGCGAGCTGGAGGACGGCATGACCGTCCACGAGGGAACGGTCGTGGAGCGGGTCTACGTCGGCACGACGACGCAGGTGATCGTCGAATTGTCGCCGGGGGTGAGGCTGGTCGCCCTCGAGCAGAACACGTCCCGGCAGCGCGCGGACGACCGCTGGGAGATAGGCGAGCGCGTCCGGCTCGGGTGGCAGCCGGAGCACGCGCTTACTTTGCGCTGACTCGGGTAGGGCCCCAAGCATGCGTAGCCGTGCGCTGTACCTAACCGGACTGCTCGCGACCCTCCTCTTCATGCTCGCCGCCCCCGCCTACGGGGCGTCGAAGAACGTCGAGCTGGTCGACAACCTGCCGGAGGCGAAGAACGCCACGGCCATCAACTTCCTGACCTACAGCGGCGCGGGCGAGGTCATGCTCGTGACCGGGCGCTTCGGGCTGAAGTCGTACTCGCTTCAGGACCCGGCGAACCCCGTGCTGCTGGACGAGGTGACCGCCGAGGACCTGCGCCTGACCGGTGACCCGCCCGTGGACTTCAGCCCGGACGCGGCGCCGCGGTCCACGTTCTGGCAGAACGAGGACATGGACGTCGACCGCAAGCGCAAGCTGGCGCTGCTGTCGCGCGACCCGCGCGCGTACGCGGGGTCGACCTCACGCGAGCCGGGCGAGCCCGACCCGAACGGCGCGACCAACATCGCGGGCGTGTACGTCATCGACGCCAAGAACCCGCGCAGGCTCCGGCTGCTCAGCTTCCAGCAGCTCCCGACCGGGCACACGACCACCTGCGTGAACGGCTGCGAGTCGCTCTGGACGGGTGGGCCCGCGAGCACGACGACGCAGAGGGACACGCTCGGATGGACCTTCGGGCGGCCGATCATCGTGACGGACCTGAGCAATCCGAGCAAGCCGCAGGCCTTCCCGATGGAGCCGGTGGACCTGTTCCGGCGCGACGGCGCGACCGCCTACTCGCACGACGTGCAGGTCGACGCCGCCGGCATCGCATGGGTGTCGGGCGACGGCGGCACGCGCGGCTACTGGACCAGGGGCCGCCACTTCGACCCGCTTCAGGACCGCGAGCGGGCCGCCACGGCCCGGAAGCCGATCCCATACGCCGGTGGCGGGCTGCCCGCCTCGGTCACGGGCGACGAGACCGGCGGCTTCGAGCACAACGCCTGGCGTCCGGTCGGGAGCTCCGCGCCGAGCGGAGACCCGCGCTATCGCCGCGGCGAGCTGCTGCTGGCGACCGAGGAGGACTTCGGGCCGGCCGAGGAGGCGTGCCGCAACCGCGGGCAGTTCACGATCGCCTCGCTCGAGGGGAGCTTCGAGGGCCAGGCCTGGCGCTCGACGCCACAGAACCCCTTCCGCCTCCAGGTCGTCGGCACCTGGAACCCGTACCTCCAGGAGGGCTCACGGCCGGTCGGCGGCCCGTACCACCCGTTCGCCAACTTCTGCTCGGCCCACTACTTCGACGTGGACGGCAGCACGGTGACCTACGCGTGGTACGGCGAGGGCACCCGCTTCCTGGACATCTCGGACCCGGAGAACCCGACCCAGTTCGCGTACTGGCGCCCGGACGACGGCGTCGTCTGGGCCTCGTACATGCACGGCGGCTACGTCTACACGGCGGACCGGACCAGGGGCGTCGACGTGCTCCGGCTGACGAGCGGCGCCAGCGCGGCCCGCAGCTCGGGGCGCGAGGTGGCCGTGGCCGCACCGTCCGCGCGCCAGCGCCGGTTCCTCACACGGGTGGCGACGCGCTTCAAGGCCGATCCGGGCACCTCGTTCCTCTGCCTCATCGAGAGGGGATAGGCAGCGCTCGACGCAGAGAGCGGCGCCTGCGGTCCTTCAGCACGCGCCGGGCCGCGTTGTGCCCGCAGGCGCCCATCACGCCGCCGCCCGGGTGCGTGCCGGCGCCGCAGAGGTAGAGGCCGCCGACCGGGGTGGCGTACCCGGCGAGCAGTGGAGACGGCCGCATGAACGCCATCTGGTCGAGGCCCTGCTCGCCCTGGAAGATCGAGCCGTCGACCAGGCCGAAGATCCGCTCCAGGTCCGGCGGCGCCAGCACCTCGTGGTGGACGAGCGCGTCGCGCACGTTCGGCGCGTGCTCGGCCACGATGTCGAAGCAGCGCTGGGCGTAGGCCTCACGGGCTCCGTCCGGCCAGCCCGCGTCGCGGTAGGGGCCGTACTGGGTGAACATCGTCATCACGCAGCTGCCGTCGTCGCTGAGCGAGGGGTCGATCGTGCTCGGGACCTCGAGCTCGATGTAGGGCGCGGCGGCCGGCTCGCCTCTGACGGCGTCCTGCCAGGCGCGCTCGAGGTAGTCGAGCGACGGGCAGATGGCGACGCCCGTGCGCAGCAGCCGCTCGCCCTCGGCGCCGTAGCGGGGCGGCTCCGAGAGGATGCAGTTGATCTTCACCGACCCGCCGCGGCTGCGGTAGCGGCGCATGTCGCTCGCGACCTCGTCGGGGAAGTGCTCGGCGCCGACCAGGTCGAGGACGGTCGTGCGAGGGTGCGCGCCGGACACCACCGTCGCACCACGCAGCTCCTCGCCGGTGTCGAGCGTCACGCCGATCGCCCGCCCGCCGCTCAGGTCTATCGAGCGAACCGCGGCATCGAGGCGGATCTCGGCGCCATGGGTCTCAGCACTGCGCGCGAGCGCCGTGCTTATGGCCCCCATGCCGCCCTTCACGTGGCCCCACGCGCCCGCCACCCCGTTCAGCTCACCGAGCTCGTGGTGCAGCAGGTTGTAGGCCGTGCCGGGCGTGCGCGGGCCGGCCCACACGCCCACCACGCCGGTGGAGCCGATCGCGCCCTTCAGCTCGTCCGTCTCGAACCAGTCGTCGAGCAGGTCGCCGACCGGCATCGTCATCACCCTGAACAGCTCGTGCACGTCGCGGCGCGCGAGCCCGGCGGCGCGGCCGGCTTCGCGCAGCAGCCCGAGCAGGTCGCCCGGGCGCTTCGACCCGAGCGCAGGAGGCGGGCGGAGAAGCAGCGGGCGCAGGAAGCTCGCCGAGCGGCTCAGCAGCTCCTCGAAGCGCGGGTAGGCCGCCGCGTCCTTCGGCGAGTAGCGCGAGATGGACTCCTGCGTGCGGGCGGTGTCGCCGAAGAAGAAGATCGGCCGGCCGTCGCTCCCGAACGTGGCGTAGCTCGGGTCGAGCGGCACCGCCTCGTAGCCGTGGTCGTGGAGCCGCAGGTCGGACACGATCTTCGGCTGGAGCATCGAGACGACGTACGACGCCCGCGAGACGCGCTGGCCCGGCCACACCTCCTCCGTGACGCAGGCCCCGCCCAGCACGTGACGGCGCTCGAGCACGCACACCCGCATTCCCGCGCGCGCCAGGTACGCCGCGCAGGTGAGCCCGTTGTGCCCGCCGCCGACGACGATGGCGTCGTAGCCCATGCGGCCACCCTAGGCTGTGCGCATGCTGACCCGCCTGGTGATCGCCTCCACCGCTCTGCTCGCACTCGCGCCGTCCGCCGTGGCAGCGCCCGCCATCCACGCACACCGGGGCGGCACCGTCCTGAACGGCAAGCCGCGCTACGCGGAGGAGAGCACCAGGGCGTATCGGAACGCCGCGCGCAACGGCTTCGTGCTCGAGGTCGACGCGAAGCTGACCGAGGACGGCGTTCCGGTGGCGATCCACGACGCCACCCTCGATCGCACCACGAACTGCAGCGGTGAGGTGCGCGCCTTCACCTACCTGGAGCTCGACGGCTGCAGGACCGACGTGTTCGGCAGCCCGGGCAGCCCGCTCCCCACGAGGCCGGCGCGCCGCACCGAGCCCATCCCCCGGATCGCCGACATCCTGGAGCTCGCCAGGCTCACGGGTGCGGAGGTGAACCTCGAGATCAAGAACGTGCCGACGGACCCCGACTTCGACACGACGCCGGCATACGCGAACAGGGTCATGGACGCGGTGCTCGCCAGCCGCATCCCTCGGCGGCAGCTCATCGTCCAGAGCTTCATCCCGGCGAGCCTGGACGTGGCCCGCCAGCGGCTGCCCGGCGTGAGGACGAGCCTGCTCTCGGTGCAGTCCCTCAACGACGTGTTCCTGCAGGCGGCCGCCGACAACGACTACGACTTCATCTCTCCCGAATGGCCCGTGACGGCCGACTACGTCCGCCGCGCGCACGGCCTGGGCCTGGACGTGGCGCCGTTCACGCTGGACGCGGCCGCGGACGTCCGCGCCGCCAGGAGCGCGGGCGTCGACGCGGTGATCACCGACGACGCGCTGATGGCCGGCCGTGCGCTCGGGATGCGGCCGGCACGGGCCTTCAGCGCCGGCGCGTTCATCCAGGGGAGTCGGCTGATCGCGACGGGCGACCTCTTGACGCCGCGCGGCGTGTCCGCGCGCCAGGGGTGCCGCGGCACGGTGACGATGCGCGTGATGATCGGCGACCGCCCCACGCGCAGCGTGCGAGGACGGCTGAACCGCAACTGCGAGTTCCGCTTCGGCACCCGGCGGACGCCACCGCGGCTGGGAGCGCCCACGGTCACGATCCGCTTCGACGGCAACGCGCGCGTGCTCCCTCAGCTCGACGGGCCGGAGCGCGCGGGGCTCGCGCCGCCGGTGTTCAGGCCCTGAGCGTGAGCGGCCTCGGCACGACGATTCCGGCGCTTCCGGTTCACGACGTGGCTGCCGCGGTCGCGTACTACCGCGACCGCTTCGGCTTCCAACCGGTGCACGAGACGCATGACTTCGCCGTGATCGTCCGGGACGCCGCTGCCCTTCACCTCTGGGGCGCGACCGATGAGGAGTGGCGCTCACGAGCGGACCTTCAGGAGCGGCCGATCTGCTCGGGGGCGGAGTCCTTCATCGCCGGGACCGCGAGCTGCCGCATCGAGGTGGTCGACGTGGACTCGCTGTTCTGTGAGCTGGAGGGCGCCGACGTGCTCCACCCGGTCAGCCGCGGGGGCGCCGACGACACCGATTTCGGGACGCGGGAGTTCGCCACGCTCGACCGCGACGGCAACCTGCTCACGTTCTTCCGCCGCGTGCCGAGCTAGGACGGAAGCCGGCCGGCCCGGGCCAGCAGCTCCAGCACCGGCTCGTGCGGCAGCCGCTCGACCACGCGGCCGTCGCGGCCGTGCGTCGTCTCCGCCGCCCATAGGGCGTTCACCACGGCCTCCTCGGTGGCGTCGACGGTTGCGAGGAAGAGCGGGTTCAGGTCCGCGTCCGCGAGGGTCGGCGCCGCCGGCTCGCCGCGCGGCGCGCGCGCCGTGGTCGAGAACGCGACGAAGATCTCGCCGCTCCCGTGGTGGGCCACCGAGCCCGTCCGTGCCAGCCCGAGGCCGGCGCGGCGCGCGACGCGCGCGAGCTGCGCGGGGCCAAGCGGCGCATCCGTCGCGACGACCGCGATGCAGCTGCCGGCCGGGTCGCCGCCAACCGGGCCAGGCTTGTCCAGCAGACCGCCGACGGGCACGCCGCCGACTCGCAGCTCGGAGCTGTCGCCGTAGTTCGCGAGCACGAGCACCCCCACGGTATGGCCGCCCTCGGTCACGCGGCTCGAGCTTCCGATGCCGCCCTTCCAGCCGAAGCAGACCATGCCGGCGCCCGCACCCACCGCTCCCTGAGCGACCGCCCCCGAGCCAGCCGCATCCGCGAGCGCTCGCCCCACGTCCTCGCTCTCGAGCCGCATCGTGCGCGGGTCGTTCAGCCAGCTGTCGTCGCACTCGCCGACCACCGGTATCACGACGGCATCCACGCCGATCCGGGGCTCCGCCGCCATCGCGGCGGCGACCGCGCCGTCGTAGACGTGGCCCACGGACATCGTGGCGGTCAGATAGACCGGCGTCTCGATCGTGCCCAACTCGGCGATCTGGAGGGAGCCGGTGAGCTCGCCCGCGCCGTTCAGCACCGCGACGCCCGCTGGAACCGGCTCGGCCCACAGCCCGTCGATCGGTCCGGGGAGCACCGCGGTCACGCCGGTGCATCCGACCGTGGCGTGACCGACCGCCACGCCCGCCACGTCCGCGATCGAGTTCGCCTGCCCGGGCTCGAGCGCTCCGATGCGCAGGCCGTGATCGCGCAGGGTCCTCTCGGCCTCCATGGCGTGACTCTACGAAGTGGGACACTCGCCGCGTGTTCGCCGCGATCGTGACCGGAGCGCCGGGGGCGGGCAAGACGGCCTGCCTCCTGGTGCTGAGCGACCTGCTCGCCGCCGGCGGGATCGCGCACGCGGCGGTCGACGTGGACGACGTCTCATGGGCCTATCCGTATCCGGACGACACGCGCCGGCACGAGCTGCTCGGCGCCGTTTGGAGGGAGCACCGCGCCGACGGCCACGAGCTGCTCCTCGTCGCCGAGGTGATCGAGTCGGACGCCCACCTAGCCGGCCTGCTCGCCTCGGTCGGGGCCGAGGACCACCTGCTCGTGCGGCTCGAGGCGCGGCCCGAGACGTGCCGGGAGCGGATCGTCGAGCGCGAGCCGCCTGGCTGGTCGGGGCTCGAGCACCTGCTGAGCGAGATGGAGCGCTGGGCCGTGTCGCTCACCGAGCTCGCCGGCGTGCATGTCGTTCTCGACAGCGAGAGCCTCAGCCCGGACGAGCTCGCCGCGCGGATCCGCGCCGCACGCCCGGACAAGCTCGGCGGATAGGCTCGCGCGGTGGGACTCGCAATGCCCGTCGTGTGGAGCGAGCGGCACCGCCTGCACGATCCGACCGACGAGATCTTCGTGGGCGTGCGCACGCCCGGCACCGAGCTGCCGGAGCGCGCGGAGCGGATCCGCGAGGCGCTCCTGGAGGACGGCGCCCGCCTGGTCGACGCCACGCCTCAGCCGGACGAGGCGCTGACGAGCGTGCACGCTCCCGAGCTGGTCGAGCACCTCGCCTCGGTGTGGGCCGATTGGACCGCGGCCGGCCTCGGCGACGATCCCGGCCAGCACCAGGTGGTGCCCTACCTCTTCCCCCATCCGGATCTCTTCTCCGGCCGCGAGCCGCGGGTCGCGACGGCCATCACCGCGCGGGCCGGCCAGTTCGGCTACGACACGATGACGCTGGTCGGGCCGGGCACCTGGGAGGCCGCGCGCGGCGCGCTGGAGGCGGCCGTGACCGCGGCGGACCTGGTCGCGGACGGCGCCCCCGCCGCCTACGCCTGCACACGCCCGCCCGGGCACCACGCGACCCGGGCCGCGTACGGCGGCTCGTGCTACCTGAACAACACCGCGGCCGCCGCCGCGCGGCTGCGAGCGGCCGGGCACGCCCCGGTCGCGGTGATCGACGTGGACGCGCACCACGGCAACGGCACGCAGGCCATCTTCTGGGAGGACGACGACGTGCTCACGGGCTCGGTGCACGTGGACCCCGGAGCCGGCTGGTTCCCTCACTTCCTCGGTTACGAGGACGAGCGCGGCGCGCGCGACTCGAACCGGAACGTCTGCGTGCCGCCCGGCACGGGCGACGACGCCTGGACCGAGGCGGTGGGGAAGCTCGCGGCCTGGGCGCGCGAGCGCGGCGGCGCGGCGCTCGTCGTGGCCCTCGGCGTCGACGCGGGCGGCGGCGACTCCCAGGCCCCGCTCGCGGTCACGCCGGCGGGCTTCCGCGCGGCGGGACGCGCGCTCGGCTCGCTGGGGCTGCCCACCGTGGCGGTGCAGGAGGGCGGCTATGACCTGGAGGCGATAGGAGAGCTCGTGCGCGAGGCGCTGGTCGGGATCGAGGAGGGACTGAATGGGTGAGGGCCGGTCGGTCTGGGTCGGCAAGGACGAGCACCAGGGCGTGCGCGCACAGCCGCGCAAGGACCTGCGGCCACCGCCGTACTGGCGCCTCGAGGCCGTGGCCGCCACGCCGATGCCGCGCTCGCTCACGATCGGGGCGGACCGCCGCCGCGCAGTGTTCATCGAGGACCGCGACAGCTCGGACGTGTGGCTGCTCGACCTCGAGAGCGGCTCCGCGCCGGAGCAGCTCACCACCGGGCGCGACCCGGCGCCGCACTGGGAGGACACCTGGCCCCGCCTGTCGCCCGACGGCACGACGGTCGCCTACGGCGACGACGGGCACGTGTGGTTGGTGCCCGCCGCCGGCGGCCCGCCGCGCAAGCTGACCGAGGGCGGCAGCCCGCGCTGGATCGACGACAGGCGGCTCGTAATCACGGTCGAGCGCGACGACGCCACCGCCACGCGGCTCGCGGTGGTGGACGTGGACGACCCCTGGCCGCGCCGCCTCGCCGTCGAGCACGGAGAGCTCGACTCGCACGGCGACGAGGGCGAGCCGGTGCCATCCCCCGACGGCACCGAGGTGGCCTACAGGTTCACGCCGAGGGCGGACCAGGAGCGCAGCAGCGAGATCCGCGTGACGGCCGTGGACGGAGGCGCAGTGCGCAGGTTGACCGGCGTGCCCGGCATGCGCGACCGCTCGCCGGAGTGGTCGCCCGACGGCCAGACGATCGCCTACGCCTCCGAGCGGAGCGGCTTCTACGAGTTGCACGTGGTGGGCCGCGACGGGGCGGACGAGCGCCAGCTCACGAGCGCCGGCGCCGACCACTCAGAGCACGAGTGGCACCCGGACGGCACGCGGCTCCTCGCCGTCAGGTGCGAGCGAAACCGCTTCCACCTCGTGGTGGTCGACGCCGCCGGCGGGAGCGCCGAGGAGCTGGCCGGGGGAGGCACCTGGTGCACGCCTCACTGGACGGCGGCGGGCGACGTCGTGGCCGGCTACGAGGACCACGCCACGCCGCGAGAGCTGCGGCGGCTCACCGCGGGCGCCGAGCCCTCGACCATTCACGCGCCCGCCCCGAGGTCGATCAGGAGCGCGCCGCACGCGGCGCTCGAGGAGATCGTCTACACGTCGTTCGACGGTCTCGAGATCCCCGGCTTCCTGATGCGCCCGCGGAACGCCTCGGCGGACGCGCCGGTGCCGGCGGTGGTCTACCCGCACGGCGGGCCCACCTCCTACTACGGCGACGACTGGGACGGGCACGCGCAGTACTTCGTGGACAAGGGCTACGCGTGGCTCGCGATCAACTTCCGCGGCTCGACCGGCTACGGGCGCGACTTCGAGCTGGCGAACCACGGCGTCTGGGGCGTGGACGACACGAAGGACTGCCTCGCCGCCGCCGACCACCTCCGGACGCTCGACTGGGTGGACGGCGACCGGCTCGCGATCTTCGGCGCGAGCTACGGCTCCTACATGGCGCTTCTGGCGGTCACGGACGACCCAGAGCACCGCTTCCGCTGTGCCGTGCCGAAGTACGGCGACTGCGACATCACGACCTCCTGGGCGCAGGGCGACCGCAGCGGCGTGCAGGACCTCGAGCGCATGATGGGCACCCCGGCGCAGGCGCGCGAGGCGTACATCGCGGGCTCGCCCTACCACCGGCTCGAGAACGTCGAGGTGCCGCTCCTGATCGCGCACGGCGAGCGCGACGAGCGCGTGAGCCCGAAGCAGTCCGAGCAGCTCGTGGAGCGGTTGCGCACGCTCGGCAAGACGTTCGAGTACGTGACCTATCCGACCGAGGCCCACGGCCTCCTGCGCGCCGGTCCGCAGCTCGACTTCTACCGCCGGCTCGAGCGCTTCCTCGACTGGAATCTGATCTGAAGCCATGAGAGAGTCCTCCGCCATGAAGCGACTCGCTGCTCTCGTCATCTGCGCCCTCCTGCTCGCCGCTCTGACGGCGGTGAGCGCCCAGAGCCAGGACGACGGGGGCGGAGGAAGGGGCAAGGTCGACACCTTCACCGTCGGCGACCCGCAGGGCATCGACAGCATGAGCCCGCTGATCGGCGTGACCGTTGCGGCCTACGAGGCATGGAACATCCAGTACGCCACGCTCACCGACAAGGCGGCGAGCGACTTCGCGACGGAGCCGGGCCTCGCCGAGTCGTGGGAGGGGTCGGAGGACGGCAAGACGTGGACCTACAAGCTGCGCGACGGGCTGAAGTGGTCCGACGGCGAGCCGCTGACGGCCGAGGACGTGGCGTGGAACATCAACACGTCCCGGGACGAGGAGTGGCTCAACCACTCGGCGACCACCGTGAACCTCGACGCCGAGGCGACCGACGACACGACGCTCGTGATCAAGTCGAAGGTGCCCGACCCGAAGCTGCCGACCATGGACATCTACCTCCTGCCGAAGCACGTCTGGGGCGAGATGAACGCGGCCAAGCGCGCCAAGTACGACGGCCTGGACGGCGTCGGCTCGGGGCCGTTCGTGCTCGAGGAGTTCGAGAAGGGCCAGTTCGCGCGCTTCAGGGCCAACCCGAACTACTACGGCGGCAAGCCCGCCGTGGACAGGGTCGTGCTCCGCAAGTTCAACAACCCGGACGCGATGGTCGCCGCGCTCAGGACGGGCGAGCTCGACGCCGCCCAGGACATTCCGGGAGCGGCGTTCGACCAGCTCGCGGAGGACGACAACATCGAGACGATCGAGGGCAACCAGGGCTCGATGGCGGAGGTGGGGATCAACGGCGGCGACGGCCTGAAGAAGCCGCACCCGGCGCTCCTCGACGTGAAGGTGCGCCAGGCCATCGGCCACGCGATCGACAAGCAGACGATCGTCGAGCGCGTGCTGAACGGCCACGGCACCCCGGCGCAGACGCTGAGCACGTCGCCTGATCCGCGCTGGACGCCGGACATCCCCGCGGACCAGGTCTTCGACTTCGACCTCGACAAGGCGCGCTCGATGCTCGAGGACGCCGGCTACAGGGACACGGACGGCGACGGCGTGCGCGAGATGCCGGACGGCGGGCAGCCGCTGAACTTCACCTACTACGTGCGCTCCGACGGCGAGACCGGCCCGGAGATCGGGGAGTTCGTTACCGGCTGGCTGCGCGAGATCGGCATCGCGACGACGAAGAAGGTCGCCGACGACAGCCAGCTCACCACGATCATCGGCAAGGGCGACTACGACATGTTCGCCTGGGGCTGGACCCCGTTCGTGGACCCGGACCCGATGCTCTCCTACTTCACCTGCGGCCAGGTGTCGAGCGACCCGGAGAACCCGACCAACTACTACAACGACGCGAACTACTGCGACCCGGAGTACGACAAGCTCTACGAGCAGCAGAAGGTCGAGCTGGACCGCGACAGGCGCGAGGAGATCGTGCACGAGATGCTGACGCGCTTCCAGCAGTCCGGCACCTACCACGTCCTCTACACGGAGCCCGACCTCCAGGCGTACGTGAAGGACCGCTTCGAGGGCTTCGTGCGCCAGCCCGCCGAGACCGGCCCCGTGCTCTACTCGAACACGTCGCCGAGCTACGCGCAGCTCAAGCCGGTGAGCGCGGCGGGCGGCGGCGGTGACGACGACGGAGGCGGCAGCGGGACGATCATCGCGATCGTGGCCGTGGTCGCGATCGCGCTGGGGGCGCTGCTGGTCATGATGAGGCGCCGCCGCACCGCTTACGAGCGGGAGTGAGCGCCCGCTTCATCAGCGCCAAGGTCCTCGGGTCCTTGGTGACCCTCGTCTTCATCGTCTGCTTCAACTTCTTCCTGTTCCGGATCGTCGAGGGCGACCCGGTGGCGAACCTCTACCGGGGCCGGAACCTGACCGAGAGCCAGCGCGCCACGCTCACGAAGCAGTTCGGGCTCGACAAGTCGAAGGGAGAGCAGTTCGTCGCCTATCTGGGGCAGACGGCGAAGCTCAACCTCGGCCGCTCCTACACGAGCAACCAACCCGTCTGGGGCGAGATCAAGCGCAAGGTGGGCCCCACGCTCGCGCTGGTGGGCATCTCGGCGATCCTGTCGGCCGTCTTCGGCGTCCTGCTCGGCATCGCCGCCGCCTGGCGAAGACGCACGCGCACCGACTACTCGATCACGGCGTTCACGATGGGCACCTACTCCACGCCCGACTTCTGGCTGGGGATGATCCTGCTCACCTTCTTCGCGGTCGTCCTCGGGTGGTTCCCGGTCGGCGGAATCGTGGACCCGACCTCCACCTCGACCGGCGTGGCGAAGCTGCTGGACCAGGCGCACCACATGTTCCTCCCGGCGCTCACGCTCACGCTCGCCTACCTGGGCGAGTACGCGATCGTCATGCGCTCCTCGCTGCTCGACACGATGCGCGAGGACTACCTCGTGCTCGCGCGCGCCAAGGGCCTGCGCGACGTGCTCGTGCGCAACCGCCACGCGGTCCCGAACGCGCTGCTGCCGGTCGTGGCCCTGCTCGCGATCAACTTCGGCCTCGTGATGGCCGGGGCGATCGCTGTGGAGTCGATCTTCTCGTGGCCCGGGCTCGGCCTCGCCACCTATGAGGCGCTGAAGGGCCCCGACCTCCCGATGCTCCAGGGGATCTTCCTCGTCTTCAGCGCGGCGATGATCTTCTTCAACCTGGTGGCCGACCTGCTCTACGGCTACCTCGACCCGCGCGTGAGGACGTAGATGAGCTCCGCCGCCGCGGCACCCTCGGCGCGCCGGATCGCCTGGCTCCGGCGCCGGCGCGCGCTCGCGAGGGCCGGGCGGGAGTTCCGCGGCCACCGGCCCGGGATGCTGGGGGTCGGGATCCTCGTGGCCGCCGTCGCGATGGCGCTCGCCGCGCCGCTCCTGGCCGACGAGTCCGGCCTCTCGGCGATCAACACGACGCAGAACCCCGCCTTCGCCAGCCCCTCCGAGTTCGCCCCGCTCGGCACCGACAGCCTGGGGCGCGACTCGCTCACGCAGTTCATCTGGGGGGCGCGCACCAGCCTCCTGGTGGGTCTGACGGCGACCCTCTTCGCCGTGCTGATCGGCTCCATCGTGGGAATTTCGGCGGGGTTCTTCGGAGGCTGGATCGAGGCGCTCCTGATGCGCATCACCGAGTGGTTCCTCGTGATCCCGTTCCTCCCGCTCGCGATCGTGCTCGCCGCGATCCTGGGCCCGTCGGTGCAGAACATCATCCTCGTCATCGGGATCACGTCGTGGCCGTTCCCCGCGCGCCTGATCCGCGCCCAGGTGCTCACGCTGAAGCAGCGCGACTACGTGGACCGCAGCCGTGCGCTGGGCGCCTCGAACTGGCACCTGATGACCCGCCACATCCTGCCGGCGGTCTCGCCGCTGATCCTCGCCACCGCCACGCTCACCGTGCCGATCGTGATCCTCACTGAGGCCACGCTGTCCTTCCTCGGCCTCGGCGATCCGCTGAACCCGTCCTGGGGCAAGCTGCTCGACGACGCCTTCGAGACCGGCGCGGTGACCGCCGAGGCGTGGTGGACGTTCGGCCCGCCCGGCCTCGGGATCATGCTCGTCGCGCTGGCCTTCACGCTCTGCGGGACGGCGCTCGAGGAGATCCTCGACCCGCGGCTCAGGGACCGGCGCGCGTGAGCCTGCTCGAGGTGCGCGACCTGCACGTGACCTACCCGTCCGGGGCGGGTCCCGTGCCCGCGGTGCGGGGCGTGGACATCGAGCTCGACGCGGGCGAGACGCTCGGCCTGGCGGGCGAGTCGGGCTGCGGGAAGTCGTCGCTGGCTGCCGCGCTCCTGCGGCTGCTCCCGAAGGGCACCGAGGTCACCGGCGATGTGCTCCTCGACGGCGAGGACGTGCTGGCGATGAAGCCGGGCCGGCTGCGCGCGGTGCGCTGGACGGAGCTGGCGATCGTCTTCCAGGGCGCGCTCCACACGCTCAACCCCGTGCAGCGGGTCGGCGATCAGATCGCGGAGGCGCTTCGGCTGCACTCGCTGGGCGGCGGCAATGTCTCGAAGCGCGTGGGCGAGCTGCTCGAGCTGGTGGGGCTCCCGGCGCGGCGGGCGAGCGCGTACCCGCACCAGCTCTCCGGCGGCCAGCGCCAGCGCGTGCTGATCGGGCTCGCGGTGGCGTGCGAGCCGAGGGTCCTGATCGCCGACGAGCCGACCACCGCGCTCGACGTGATGGTGCAGGCCCAGGTGCTGCAGCTGCTCGAGGACCTCCAGCGCGAGCTCGGGCTCGCGATCATCTTCATCACGCACGACCTCTCGACGCTCGCGGACATCTGCAGGCGGATCGCGGTGATGTATGCCGGCCGGATCGTGGAGGAGGGGCCGAACGACAAGGTCTTCGCCGACGCGGCGCATCCGTACACGCGCGCGCTGGCTGCCGCGTTCCCGGTGATCGGCGATCCCGCCTTCCGGATGAAGCCGTCGGGCCTGCCCGGCGACCCGCCGGACCCGCGGCACGTGCCGAGCGGCTGCCCGTTCCACCCGCGCTGCTCCGTCGCGGTCGACATCTGCCCGAGCACGCCGGTCGAGCTGTGGCCCGCGGGGGCCATGCGCGAGGCCGCGTGCGTCCACGTCCCCGGCTCGCCGGTGTCGGCGTGACCGGCGGCGCCCCGCTGCTCGAGGTGCGCGGCCTGCACGTGCAGTACCCCGGCCGCGAGGGACCGGCGCGCGCCGTGGACGGCGTGGACCTCGACGTGCACGAGGGCGAGACCGTCGCGCTCGTGGGCGAGTCGGGCTGCGGCAAGACCACGCTCGCGCGCACGATCATGGGGCTCCAGCGGCCGGTTTCCGGGGAGGTGCGCTTCCGCGGCGAGCCGCTCGCCTACGACAGACGCGGGCTGCGCGAGCATCGCCGCCACGCGCAGATGATCTTCCAGGACCCCACCGGCTCGCTCAACGCGCGCCAGACGCTCTACGAGGCGGTCGCCGAGGGGCTCCGGATCCAGGGCATCGAGGGCGACGAGGAGCAGCTCGTCGCCGACGCGCTCGCGCGCGCGGGCCTGCGCCCGCCGGAGAGCTTCTTCACCCGCTATCCGTACGAGATCTCGGGCGGACAGCGCCAGCGCGTGATCATCGCCGGGGCGATGGTGCTGAACCCGAGCCTGCTCGTGGCGGACGAGCCGGTCTCGGCGCTGGACGCCTCCGTGCGCGGCGAGATCCTGGCGCTAATGCTCGGGCTGGTGCGCGACGCAGGGGTGAGCGTCCTGGTGGTGACGCACGACCTCGGGCTCGCCTGGAACGTGGCGGACCGCGTCGCGGTGATGTACCTCGGCCGGATCGTCGAGGACGCACCCGCCGACCGGCTCCTCACCGCACCGCGGCACCCCTACACGCGCGCGCTCCTGTCGGTCGTGCCCGAGACGAAGCACATGGAGGCGCAGATCCTCAGGGGCGAGGCGCCCGATCCCACGCGCATCCCGCCCGGTTGCCGCTTCCATCCGCGCTGCCCGCTCGTGGAGTCGGGCGAGGCCGCGCGGCTCGGCATCGAGGAGCGGTGCAGGGGCGAGGATCCGCTGTTCCTTCCGGCCTGCCACGCGGTACGTTCCGCCGATGAGCACGAGGCTTACCTACACGAGCGGTGACCTGGGCGCCGAGACCGACGCCGCCTTCGAGGCGGCGCTCGAGGAGGCTCGGAGCTCCGACGGCGAGGCGCACGCCCACCTGATCGGCGGCGAGCGGGTGGCCGGCGGCGAGGTCTTCGAGCGCCGCGACCCGGCGAACACCGAGCGTGTCGCGAGCCGGGCGCACGCGGCCGGCCCCGAGCTGGTCTCGCGGGCCGTCGAGGCCGCGCGCGCGGCGGCGCCCGGCTGGGCCGCCACTCCCTACGCGGAGCGCTGCGCGCTGCTCCGCGCCGTGGCCGACGGGATCGGCGCCCGCCACATGGAGCTCGCCGCGCTGGCGAGCCTCGAGACCGGCAAGTCGCGCACCGAGTCGATCCTCGAGGTGCAGGAGGCGATCGACCTGATCGAGGCGTACGCGGGCCACATGGAGGAGAACGACGGCTACACCCGGCCGCTCAACAGCTTCGTCGAGGGCGAGCGCAACGTTGACGTGCTGCGCCCGTACGGCGTCTTCGCCGTGATCGCGCCGTTCAACTTCCCCGTCGCGCTGTCGGTGGGCATGTTCGGCTCGGCGCTGATCGCCGGGAACGCGGTGGTCTTCAAGCCCTCGGAGGAGTCGCCCGCGACCGGCGCGGTGCTCGCGGAGATCGTCCAGGCGGCGAGCCTTCCCGCGGGCGCGTTCAACCTGGTGCACGGCGGCCCGGACACCGGGCGCGCGCTCGTGGACGCCCCCGTGGACGGCGTGGCGTTCACGGGCTCCGCGGAGGTGGGACGTGAGATCGCGCGGAAGCTGCAGGAGGGCCCCTACGCGCGCCCGGCGCTGACCGAGATGGGCGGGAAGAACCCGGCGATCGTCACCGGCAGCGCCGACATCGACGCGGCGGCCGAGGGCGTGGCGCGCTCCGCCTTCGGGCTCTCGGGGCAGAAGTGCAGCGCCTGCTCGCGGGCGATCGTGGTGGACTCGGTCCATGACGAGTTCGTCGAGAAGCTCGCGGCGAGGGCGGCGGAGCTTCGGCTCGGCGACCCGGGCGACCCGGAGACGTTCGTCGGCCCGGTGATCAACGAGGGCAGCGTGAGCCGCTTCGAGCGAGCGGTGGCGGCCGCGGAGCGCGACGGGCGCGTGGCCGCCGGCGGCACGCGGCCCGACCTGCCCGGCCACTTCGTGGAGCCGACCGTCGTGGCGGACCTCCCGCACGGGCACGAGCTCGAGCGCGACGAGCTGTTCCTGCCGTTCGTGACGGTCACGCGCGTGGGCTCCTTCGACGAGGCGCTCGCCGAGGCGAACGCGCCCGTGTACGGGCTCACGGCGGGGATCTTCACCGGCGAGGAGGCCGAGAAGGAGCGCTTCCTGGCCGAGATCCAGGCGGGCGTCGTCTACGTGAACCGGCGCGCGGGCGCCACCACCGGCGCGTGGCCCGGCACCCAGACGTTCTGCGGCTGGAAGTCGAGCGGCTCGACCGGCAAGGGCGGCCTCGGCGCCTGGTACCTGCCTCAGTTCATGCGCGAGCAGAGCCGGACAATCGTGGACTGAGCTCCGCGACGAGGCCGGCGAACGCGTCGAGGTAGCGCTCCACGGTCTCGTCGTCGTGGGCCACGGTCACGTTCCACTCCTGCCCGCGGCCCGCCGTCGTGAGCACGCCGCGGTTCATCAGCCAGATCCAGACGAGCCCGGGCAGCTCGGAGCCGCCGTCCCAGCTGACGCAGCCCTTCGAGCCGAGGCCCACGCAGCGCGCGGGCAGTCCGTTTGCCTCGATCAGCCGCTCGCAGCCGTCCACCATCCGCGCGCCAAGCCGCTCGAGCTCCTCGTACGCCGCGGGCGTGAGCACGTCGCGGAGGCTCGCGATCGCGGCCGCCATCCCGAGCGGGTTGCCGTTGTAGGTGCCGAGCAGCCGCAGGCGGCCGTCCTCCACCGGCAGGGCGAGCTCCGCGGTCATGCCCACCGCGCCCGCCGGCAGGCCCGCGCCCAGCGACTTCGCGAGCGTCACGATGTCGGGCTCCGCGCCGAGCCGCTCGACGGCGCCGCCGGCCGCGATCGTGAGCCCGGTCTTCACCTCGTCGAGGATCAGCACGACGCCGTGGCGGCGCGTCAGCTCCCGCACCGCGTCGAGATAGCCCGGCTCGGGGAGCGCGAGGCCGGCGCTGGTCATCGCCCCCTCCATGATCACGCAGGCCGGCTCGAGCTCGGCGATGCGCCGCTCCAGGGCCTCGGGATCGCCCCAGCCGACCTCGTGCAGGTGCGAGATCTCGGCGTGTCCGTGGTAGGCGCCGGCCATCTTCAGCACGCCCTGCCGCCCGGTGAGCTCGCGGGCGAGGCGGATCGCCGCCATGTTCGCCTCGGTGCCGGAGTTCGTGAAGCGCCAGCGCGGGAGCCCGAAGCGGCGCCGAAGCTCCTCGGCCACCGCCACGGCGTCCTCGGTCGTGGCGCCGAAGTGGGTACCGAGGGCGACTCGCTCCCTGACGGCCGCGACGATCGCGGGGTGCGCGTGGCCCTGGACCATCGCGCTGAACCCGTTGTGGAAGTCGAGGTACTCGTTGCCGTCCAGGTCCCAGACGCGCGCGCCCTCCCCGCGCGCCAGGTACACGGGCCACGGCTCGCGGCCGTGGAACGAGGACGACACGCCTCCCGCGAGCGTGCGCCCGGCGCGCTCGAACATCGCCCTCGAGGCGGGCGTCCGCTCGGCGAAGCGCTCCGCCTCGCGCGCGCTCAGCTCGCTGATTCGGCGCTCGTCCATGGCTCTCGGCCGGCCGGGAAGAGGGGCTCCGGTCCGTCGCCCGCGATCGTGTCGGCCAGGTCGCGCCCGCACATGAACCCGGGCACGTTGCCGACGCCCGAGTACCCGCCGGACACGTACAGGCGCGGGCGGCCGGGCACCTCGCCGACGTACGGGAGCGAGTCGTCGCTGTAGCCGACCACGCCGGCCCAGCGGTGGCTCACCGCGGCATCCGTGCCGAGGTCCTCGCGCAGGTAGCTCTCGACGCGCTCCCAGATCAGCGGGTTGCCGGCGTCGCTGTCCGTGTAGGAGCCGTCCCCGTCCACGTCGCTGAAGCCGCCGGCGAGGATGCGCCCGTCGGGCCGCTGCTGGAGGTACTCGAAGCCCCAGCGCGCGTACACCATCGTGTCGAGCGCCGGCGGCAGCGGCTCGGTGGCGACCATGTGGAGCCGCCGCGCGCGCACGCGCCCCGCCGTACTCCGGCACGAGCGCCGGCAGCGCGCCGTCGGCGGCCACGACCACGTGTTCGGCGCGCACGCTCCCGGCTGCCGGTCACCACGGGCCCCTCGCCGGGGGCGGGCACCGGGCCGCGCACGGCGCTGCCCTCGCAGATCCGCGCCCCGGCAGCCTCCGCGGCCCCAGCGAGCAGGCGGTACCAGCGCGCGGGGTGGAGGGCGCCGTCGTGTGCGGTGAGGCAGCCCACGAGCCCCGTGCGCCGCAGCGCGGGCGGCAGCTCGTCGCGCTCGACGAGCTCGCCCGGAAACCCGTCCTCTCCGAGAGCGCGGGCGTGGTCGCGGACGTGCTCGGCCTCCTCCTCCGACACCGCGAGCCGCAGCAGGCCGATCTGCCTCAGGGAGTCGCCCGCGCCCAGCTCCTCGGCGAGCTCGAAGACGTCCCGCTGCGCGTCGAGCGTGCGCGCGTACATCGCGCGCGCGGCCTCGACCCCGAAGCGCTCGCGCGCGTCGTTGTGGAACGCGGCCGTGCCGGCGATCAGGAATCCGCCGTTGCGCCCGCTGGCGCCGCCGGCCACCGTCCCGGCCTCGAGCAGGACCGTCTCGATCCCGTGCTGCGCGAGCCGGCGCGCGCAGGACAGGCCGCCGACCCCGCCGCCTATCACGCACACCTCGACCTCGACGTCGCCCTCGAGCGGGCTTCGCGGCTCGTAGGGAGCGTCGAGCCAGAAGGGCGCGGTACCGGCGAACAGCTCCAGGACTTGAGAGGATAACCGGCCAATGGGTCGCCCGCAGGTGGAGTCGCGCACCGAGACGCTGCCGTACAGCTGGTACGCCGACGCCGCGGTGGCGGCCGCTGAGCGGGAGCAGATCTTCCGGCGCTCGTGGCAGTACGTGGGGCACCTCGGGGAGCTCGACGGCCCCGGCAGCATGTTCCCCACGCAGGTCGGCGGGCTACCGCTGGTGGTGGTGCTCGACGGCGAGGGCGAGCTGCGCGCGTTCCTCAACGTGTGCCGGCACCGCGGCACGGTGCTCGTGGACGAGCCGCAGCGGCGCGGCACGATCCAGTGCCCCTACCACGCCTGGACCTACGGGCTCGACGGAAGCCTGCGCGGCGCGCCGCGCAGCAAGGAGGAGCCCGACTTCGACATGGACTGCCTCGGCCTCGTGCCGGCGCAGGTGGGCAGCTGGGGCCCGTTCGTGTTCGCGAACCCGGACATGGACGCGCCGGGACTGGAGATCGCGCTGGGCGACCTCCCCGAGGTGGTCGCCCAGAACGGCCTCGACGTGGACTCGCTCCGCTTCCACGACCGCGGCGCGTACGAGGTAGGCGCGAACTGGAAGATCGCGATCGAGAACTATCTCGAGTGCTACCACTGCCAGCTGAACCACCCTGGCTTCGTGAAGCTGATCGACGAGCAGAACCAGCGGATGGAGGCGGTCGGGCTTCGCCTCAGCCAGTTCCCGCCGGTGCACCCCGACGCGTACACCGACGCGGCTCCCTACGACGTGAGCGACTCCGTGCCCACGGCGCAGTACCACATCCTCTTCCCGGCGATGAAGTTCAACGTGAACCCGGGCCGGCCGAACCTGTCGATCGGTCCGCTGTGGCCGGTGGCCATCGACCGCACCGCGGCCTGGTTCGACCGCTTCTTCCCGGAAGGCACCGACGAGGCCTGGATCGAGGAGATGCGGGTGTTCGACAACCAGGTCGGCGCGGAGGACACGGGCCTCGTCGAGGCGGTGCAGCGCGGCGCCGCGAGCGGGGCGCTCGAGCACGGCCGGCTGCTCACCCGCACCGAGGGGCTGATCGGCGCCTTCCAGGACATGGTGCGGACCCGCGTCGGCTGAATGGCGAGCACGCGGTGCGTGCGAGCGATCGTCATCACCCCAGCTCGCGCGGCGTCTCGAAGCTCCACTCGCGGCGGTGCACGCTCTCGCCGTTCTCGAAGGCCAGCAGCTCGGTGCGCACGCGGAAGCACTCGGCGTCGGCGTCCATGACGGCGCGCACCTCGGCGCGCGTCGCCCAGCCCTCGCGCTCGAGGGCCGTCGAGGTGCGGCAGCGGACCTCGGCGGACAGCGGGTCGCCGGGCACGATCGAGTAGGTGGTCGAGGCCCAGCATCCGGCGCTCAGGCCCGCGTCCACCAGCCGGTAGAGCCCGCCCGTCGCCCAGTCGAAGGTCAGCTCGGTGCGCCCGCTGACGAAGTCGCGCGTGAGCCTGCGGCCGCCCTCGTCCGGGTCGAGGGTCTCCGTCTGGAGCGGCGGCGCGCCCTCGGGTGCGCCGAACCGGCGCAGCTCGCCGTCCTCGGGGTGTGCCTCGCGCACGGGCAGCAGTAGCGCGCTCGGCGCGGTGTGGACGCCGAGCGTCACCGGCTCCGGCACCGGCCACAGCCACGGCCAGTAGGAGGGCGA
Source organism: uncultured Thermoleophilaceae bacterium (assembly GCA_963786845.1). Lineage (GTDB taxonomy): Bacteria > Actinomycetota > Thermoleophilia > Solirubrobacterales > Thermoleophilaceae > JACVRW01. The sequence continues at coordinate 25,275 of CAWBAP010000011.1, read as the reverse complement.
GAGCGCGAGCCGCAGCCGGTGCCCGGCGGGCACGGCCTGCGCGATGCCGTCGAGCGCGACGGTCACGCTCGTGGGCTGCCCCGGCTCGAGCGGCTCGGGGTGCTCGTGGCCGTCGCGGTGGGTGAGGTTCAGCACGCCGCGGGTCACGAGCAGCGAGGTGCCGTCGGGTGCCACGTCGCAGAGCCGCGCGGCGATCTGCGCCACCGGCCGGTCGCTGTCCAGCACGAGCTCCACGCTCCCGTTGCCGAGCAGCTCGATGCGCTCGCCGAGCGGGGCGGAGGTGAAGCTGAGCGAGCGGCCGTCCTCGCCGCGCTGGTCCACGGCTGCCTCGCCCTCGCTGCCGTCGGCGCACCAGACGCCGCTGTCGAGCCCGCAGAGCAGGTCGGTCCCGATCTGGAGCCGGCGCTCCTCGGGGTCGGCGTCTTCGCCGAGCACTCCGTCGCCGAGCCAGAGCCGCCGCTCCTCGATCCTCGGCGACGGCCAGGCGTCCTCCGCGACCCAGCGGCCGGGGCGCTCGGAGTGACGCGGCGCGGGCTCGACCGGCTCCTGCATCCATGCTCGCAGCCGCGGCTCGTCCTCGATGCCCGTGTCGACTCCCTTCAGCCAGCGGTCCCACCAGCGCAGGCACTCCTGGAGGAAGCCGATCGCCGGCCCCGGCTCGACCTCGTCCGGGAACGCGTGCGACCACGGGCCGATCAGCCCCCTGGAGGGCGCACCCAGTCCGGCGACGAGCCGGAACACCGCGTCGGTGTAGCCGTCGGCCCAGCCACCGATCGCGTACACCGGGCACTCGATCGCGCCGAGGTCCTCGCACACGGAGCCCTGCTTCCAGTAGTCGTCGCGGCGCTGGTGGCGGAGCCATTCGTACTCGTAGGGCTCGACGTTCTCGATGCGCTCGAGCCACGCCTCTCGCCAGCCCGGCCCGGCCACCTCGGGGTCTGGCGCTATCGCGTTGAAGGACAGCATCGAGGCGCCCCACGAGAGCATCTCGAGCGCCAGCACGGAGCCGCCGCGGTAGTGCACGTCGTCGGCGTAGCGGTCGTCCGTCGACATCAGGCTGATCACCGCCTTCAGCTCCGGCGGCGCGTGGGCCGCCACCTGGAGGCCGTTGAAGCCGCCCCAGGAGATGCCGAACATGCCGATCGCGCCCGTGCACCACGATTGGGCGGCGATCCAGCGCAGCAGCTCGAGCGCGTCCTCCTGCTCCTGCGGGAGGTACTCGTCGTGGAGCAGCCCGTCCGACTCCCCGCTGCCGCGGAGGTCCACCCGGAGCACCGCGTAGCCGTGGCCCGCCACGTAGGCGTGGCGAGGCTCGTCGCGCGGCGCGGTGCCGTCTCCCTTGCGGTACGGGATGTACTCGAGGATCGCCGGGACGGGATCGCTCTCGGCGTCCTCCGGGAGCCAGATGCGCGCGCCGAGGCGGGTGCCGTCCGAGAGCGGGATCCACACGTGGTCGATCGTGCGTACGGGGCGCGGCAGGTCCGTGACGACCTTCAAGGGCGCTACTGCTCGCGCTGCTTGTTCCGGTCTCGCCGCGCCAGCGCGAATCGCAACGCGAAGATCCCTCCGACGGCCCCGGCCTTGAGGATCGCGTACGCAGGGCTCCCCGGGGTGAGGAGATGGAGCGCAGCGGGTGAGGCCGGGGCCACCATCGGGAGTCAGATTAGCTACGCGGCCCGGGGCAGCTCCTCCGCCTCGGGCTCGGGCAGATCGCCCTCGAGCGCCGGTCCCTTCGGCAGCCACTCGAGCCAGCTCGGCAGGTACCAGTTCCAGTCGCCGAGCAGCTTCATCGCAGCGGGCAGCAGCACGCCGCGCACCAGAGTGGCGTCGATCAGGACCGCCGTCGCCAGGCCCACGCCGAACTGCTTCATGTCGATGAACGACAGCGTCGCGAAGATGCCGAACACGGCGACCATCACGAGCGCCGCCGCGCTCACCACGCCCGCGGTCGACTTGATGCCGTGGGCGACGGCGTCCTCGGTCGACTCGCCGCGGTCCACCGCCTCCCTGATCCGGCTCAGGATGAACACGTGGTAGTCCATCGAGAGGCCGAACAGGATCACGAACAGCATCAGCGGGAACCAGGAGGTGATCGCGCCGGTCGAGTCGAAGTCGAGCAGGCCCTCGAGGTTGCCGTCCTGGAACACCCAGGTCACGATCCCCATGGCCGCCGCGACCGAGACGATGTTCAGCAGGATCGCCTTGATCGGGATCACGATCGAGCGGAACGTGAACAGCAGCAGCAGGAACGCCATCCCGAAGACGAAGGCGAACACGTACCAGATGCGTGACGCCATCAGGTCGTTGAAGTCGACCGATCCGGCGGTGAATCCGCTCACGCCGGCGACCTCTGCGCCCGGAACGCCGTCGAACACCCTCGGGACGACGTCCTCGCGCATCGCCCTGAGCGCCGCGATCGACTCGTCGTCCGTGCCGGTGCCAGCCAGCGGCACGTCGACGACCGCGACCCTGCCGTCGCCGGACACGTTCAGGGTGACCGGCTCGTGGAAGTGGGCCGACTCGCGCGCCACCTGGCGCATCTCGCTGACCGCCGCCTGCACTCCGGCGCGGTCGAGCGGCCGCTCGCCCTCGAGGACCACGCCCGCCGTGAACTGCTCGCCGGGGAACGCGGCCTGCATGCGGTCGTAGGTCTGCATGATCTCGAGTGAGCGCGGCAGGCCGTCCACACCCGAGTCCGCCGTGTGGATGTGGAGGACCGGGAGGGCGAGCGTCACCAGCACCCCGCCGGCCACGATCAGGGAGACCACGGGGCGCCGCAGCACCCGGTCGAGCAGCCACGACCACGCGCGGGACTCGCCCGTGCGGCGCTCGGGGCGCAGGAACGGCACGCGTCCCCTGTTCACGCGGTCGCCGAGCTTCGACAGGATCGCGGGCAACACCGTGAGCGAGCCCACGAGCGCGATCGCCACCACGAGGATCGTGCCCGTCGCGAACGACAGGAAGGTGGCGGCGCCGCCGAAGTACATGCCGGCCATCGCCGCGATCACGGTGATGCCCGAGACGAGCACAGCGCGCCCGGATGTCGCCGCGGCCGCCTCGAGCGCGGCCTCCTCGGAGCGCCCGCGCGCACGCTCCTCGCGCTCACGGCGCAGGTAGAACATGGCGTAGTCCACGCCCACGGCCAGCCCGATCAGGAGCACGACCGAGTTGATCGCCTCGTCCACGGGCCAGAGGTGGCTGATCGGCCCGATCAGCCCGATGGCCGCGGCCACGGCGGTGACCGCCAGGAGCAGCGGGACGAATGCCGCCAAGAGCGCGCCGAAGGCGAGCACCAGGATCACGAGCGTGATCGGAAGCGACGTGAACTCGGCCTTCTGGAAGTCGTCCTCGAATGCCTGGGACAGCGCCTTGTCCGCGCTGCCCTCGCCGAATTGCTCGATGCGGAAGTCCGCGTGGCGCCTGTCGAGTGCGGCGACCGCTTCGAGCGACGGGTCGATCCTGTCCTCGGCGTCCTTGCCCGGCACGTCGAAGGTCACGAGTGCCGAGCGGCCGTCCTCGGAGCGCTGCCCCGCGTTGTCGCGCCCGTAGGGGCTGTCCACCTTCCCCACGTGCCTGGTGGCCTCGAGCCGGGCCACGACGTCCGACACCACGCCGCGGAACTCCGCGTCGCCGGTGCGGGCGCCGTTCTGGCTCTGGACGAGAACGCTCTCGTCGGCGTCCTCCCGGAAGTGGTCCGAGGCGACCTTGTCGGCGCGCCCGGACTCGCCGATGCCGAAGTCGGCGTCGTCGAGCGTCCTGGTTCCGACGGAGCCGCCGATGAACACGGCGGCGATCACGAAGGCGAGCCAGCCGAGGATCGCCTTCTTCCTGTGGTGCGCGCTCCAGCGGCCCGCGCGCGCTGCGAGATTTCGAGAGGAGTCCATGACAAACGAGAATCGCGCCACAAGGGCGCGATTCCCGTTCGGTCTTCCTGTGTCTGATGGTTCGGTTATCCGTACGCCGGCTGCACCTCCGGCTCCACGGTGACCTGCGGCAGCCAGCCGAGCTTGGTCGGCAGGTACCAGTTCCAGTCGCCGAGCAACTTCATCGTCGCCGGCAGGAGCACGCCGCGGATGATCGTCGCGTCGATCAGGACGGCGGCCGCGAGGCCGATGCCCATCTGCTGCATCTGCAGCTCGGACGACATCGCGAACATGGAGAACACGGCGACCATGACGATCGCTGCGCTCGTGACCACGCCGGCGGTGCTCTTGATCCCGTGAGCCACGGCGTCGCCGGTGCTCATTCCGCGATCGTAGGCCTCGCGGATCCGGGTGAGGATGAACACGTGGTAGTCCATCGACAGCCCGAACAGGATCACGAACAGGAACAGCGGCAGCCAGGCGGCGATGGGGCCGCTGCCCAGGCCGAGCGCCTCGCCCAGCCCGTGCTGGAACACCAGGGTCAGCAGGCCGTAGGCGGCGCCCACGGACAGCAGGTTCAGCGCGATCGCCTTGATGGGGATGACGATCGAGCGGAAGGTGACCAGGAGCAGCAGGAACGCCATCGAGAGCACGAACGCGAACACGTAGGGCAGGTTGCCGGTCATCGCGTCGTTGAAGTCACGCGTGGCGGCTGCCTCACCCGATGTGTACGCCTCGACGCCGTCGATGCTGCCGACGGTGTTCGGCACGATGTCGCCGCGCAGAGCGTCGACGGCCTTGTTCGACAGGTCGTCGGTGCCCTCCCCGACGGTGGGGATGGTCACGCTGGCGACCGTCTTGTCCGAGCTGAGCTCGACGCTCGGCTTGCCCTCGAACAGGGCCGGCCGCGCGGCGGTCTCCGCCTGGAGCTTCTCGATGCCGGACACGACCGTGGCGGAGGTTGCGTCATCCGCCTTGATCACGACGATCTCCGAGCCTCCCTCGCTGGGGAACGCGGCGCCGACGCGGTCGTACGTCTGCATCACCTCGAGGTCACGCGACTCGTTCTCGGTGCCCCCGAGGGAGGTCTGCATTCCGAGCACCGGGACCGTCAGCGCCACGAGGACGCCGGCGGACACGACAGCCGAAAGCAGCGGACGGCGGAGGACCCGGTCGAGGAAGCGGGACCAGATGCCCACGCCGCCGATGCGGTTCCGAAGCCGGCCGAGGAGCGGCACGCGGCCCTTCTCGACCCGATCGCCAAGCTTCGAGAGCATGGCGGGCAGGACGGTGAGGGAGCCGACGACCGCGACTGCGACCACCATGATCGTGCCGGTGGCGAACGAGGCGAAATTCGAGATTCCGCCCAGGTACATGCCGGCCATCGCGACCATCACGGTGAAGCCGGAGATGACGACCGCGCGGCCTGAGGTCGCGGCAGCGGCCTCGATGGCCGCGTCGTTCTCGCGTCCTGCGGCACGCTCTTCACGTGCCCGCTTGACGTAGAACAGGCTGTAGTCCACGCCGACGGCCATGCCGACGAGCAGGACGACGTGCATCACCGATGCATCCACCGGTGCGAGCTGGCTGACGGGGCCCAGCAGGCCCAGCGTGGCGAGCACGGCGGTGAGGCCGAGCAGCACCGGGATTCCGGCAGCGACGAGCGCCCCGAACGCGAACAGCAGGATGATCAGGGTCAGTCCGAGCGACAGGAACATGGACGACGCCATCTCCTTGTTGCTCTTGTCCAGCGTCGCCTTGTTGATGCTGGCGTCGCCGGTCTCGTCGATGCGAAGCTCCGGATGCGCCTTCTGTGCCGCGTCAACGGCGGCCAGCGAGCGGACCACGGACTTCTCGGTCACATCGGACTTGCCGGGGAGCTCGAACGTCACGAGCGCGGAGTGGCCGTCCTTCGAGACCGCCTCCGTGGCTACGTTGTCAACTCCCTTGGTGCGCTCCAGCCGCTGGCTGACATCAGCGATCGCGGCCTTGAACTGCGGGTCGTTCGCATCGAGCGACTTCGACTGGACGAGCACCTGCTCGGCCGCCTTGTCCGGGTAGGCGTCACTCAGGAGCTGCCCGGCCTTGCCCGACTCACCGGGCATGCCGTCCATCGGCTCGATGTTCTTCTGGGGAACGAGGTTGAAGCCGACTGCCACTGCTACGAACACAAAAGCGAGCCATCCGAGGATGGCCTTGCGGCGGTGCTGGACGCTCCAGCGTCCCATCCGCGCGGCGAGGTTGTGGTTGGACTTGTCGGTGTGGGTGCTGCGTCGAGTAGTCATGGGAGCAGCTTCCGCCTTTGCGAAGGCCCTTCCCATGCGGTCTACAGGCGTCTAGGGGTGCGGCTAACCGAAGCGCATACGTGTGGGCTCCTCACGCATGCGCAGCACGCGCGCGGGCACACCCGCGACCACCGCGTTGGCCGGCACGTCGCGCGTGACCACGGCGTTCGTGCCGACCACGGCGTTGTCGCCGATGGTCACGCCCCGCAGGATGCAGGCGCCGTAGCCGATCCAGACGTTGTTGCCCACGCGCACGTCGCGCTTGTAGATCCCCTGGAGGCGGATCGGGCGGTCCACCTCGACCATCCCGTGGTCGAAGTCGATCAGCATCACACGGTCCGCGATCACGCACTCGCGCCCGATCGAGACGTGCTGGAACGACGAGATCGTGCACTCCTGCCCGAGTACCGTCTTCGCCCCGATCGAGACCGTGCCCTCGTGGCTGCGGATCTTGCAGCCGTGGCCCACCCAGGACCAGCGGCCGAGCTCGAGCGTCGCCCCCCTTGCCACCTCGAGGCTGCAGCCGGGGCCGACGAAGGCGAGCCCGTCGAGGCGCAGGCGCGAGCCCAGGCGGAGCTTCCTGAGCCCGAGCCGCACGATCAGCCGCCCGTACTTCAGGTTCAGCATCCCGTGCCGGCGCATGAAGCGGAGCAGGGTCAGGAGACCGCCGCTACGGGGCGGCGGTGGGCCGCGCAGCTCCTCGGGCATATCCGAGGGCGGCGCCGCAATCGGCTCCAGGGCGCTCTCCATGCGGCCCAGCATGATATGTGCGGCTACCCGTATTGGCCGCGCGTGCGATCGCGGTCACAATTGCGCTTGCAATGACCAGGACACTCCTCATCGTCGACGATCACCCGAGCTTCCGGGCGAGCGCCCGCATGCTGCTCGAGTCGGAGGGCTTCGACGTGATCGGCGAGGCGGAGGACGGCGCGTCCGCTCTGCGCGCCGTACAGGAGCTGCGCCCCGACGTGGTCCTGCTCGACGTTCAGCTTCCGGACATCGACGGAATCGAGGTCGCGGCCCGCCTGACGGCCAACGGATCGGCCCCGGCGATCGTGCTCACATCGAGCCGGGACCTTGCGGACCTCGGCCCGGTGCGCGACCGTTGTGATGTGCGCGGGTTCATTCCAAAGGCAGAGCTCTCCGGCGCCGCGCTGGAGGCGCTGCTCTGAGATCCCTCAAGCGCGCCCTCTGGGGACTGGGAGGTGCCGGCTTCGCCCTCGGCGTGATCGTCGTCGCGATCGTCCTGACGAGCGATCACACGGACCTGCGCGGCGCGGTCGCCGTGCTCGGGCTCACGATCGGCTGGGGCTTCATCGGGGTCGGGCTGTTCGCGTGGGCGCGGCGGCCGGACAACAGCATCGGCTCGCTCATGACCCTGACCGGCTTCACCTTCCTGGTGGCCGGCCTGAGCTCTTCGAACATCCCCGCCGTCTTCACCGTGGGGGCCTTCCTCAGCTCCGTCTACATCGTCACGACCATGCACACGCTGCTCGCGGCCCCTCACGGGAGCCTGTCCCCGGGCGATCGCCGGATCGTGACGGCCGCGTACCTGCTCGTGACGGTGGGGGTCCTGCCGCTCTACCTCTTCTTCGATCCGTCGACCGAGTGCGCGAATTGCCCGGACAACGTGTTCCTGATCGACCACATCCAGTCGCTCGTGGACATCGCGAGCGTTGCGATCAACCTCACCGGCGTCGTGATCCTGGCGCTCGTGCTCCGGAGCCTCGTCCGCCGCTGGCGCACGGCGACGCGCGCCGAGCGCCGGCTCTACACACCGATGTACGCGGCCGGCGTGGCGCTGATGATCGCGCTGATCGGGAACCTCATGCTGCAGTCGGCCAACTCGGACAGCAACGCGGCCGACGTCGCCTTCGTCATCTCGCTGGTCCCGTTCGCGCTCGTGCCGTACCTCTTCCTCGGTGCGCTGGTGCGTGCGCGCCTGCTTCAGGGCGGCGCGGTCAGCGATCTGATGACGCGGCTCGCCGATCCCCCTCAGCCGGGCGGGCTACGGGACGCGGTGGCCGACGCGCTCGAGGACCCATCCCTCGAGCTCGTCTACTGGCTGCCTGAGCGCGAGCGCTACGTGGACTTCCGGGGGCGCGACTACGAGCTGCCCGAGGACAATCCGAAACGGGCGATCCACGCGGTCACGCGCGACGAGCAGTGCATCGCGGCGATCATCTACGACGCCACCCTCCGGGAGGCCGAGCCACACGTGCAGGCTGTGGGTGCCGCCGCCTCGCTCGCGCTCTTCAACGAGCGCCTGGAAGCGGAGCTCCGCGCCAAGGTCGACGAGCTGCGCGCCTCCCGCGAGCGAATGCTGCGGATCGGCCTCGAGGAGCGCCGCCGGCTGGAGCGCGACCTGCACGACGGCGCCCAGCAGCGGCTCGTGTCGATGGCGCTGAACATCCGGATCGCGCGGGCCAAGCTGAACGAGGACCCGTTGGCCGCCGACCAGCTGCTCGAGAGCGCGGGCGAGGAGCTCGACTCCGCCCTGGCGGAGCTGCGCGAGCTCGCGCGCGGGATACACCCGGCCGTGCTGACCGACCGCGGGCTCGCCACCGCGCTCGAGACGCTCGCCAGCCGCGCCCCGGTCCCGGTCGAGCTGTCCGAGCTTCCGGACGAGCGGCTGCCCGAGGCAGTCGAGCTGGCGGCCTACTTCGTAGTGGCCGAGGGGCTCACGAACGTCGCGAAGTACGCGCAGGCGACGCACGCGACCGTGGGCGTGGCGCGCGAGAACGGGCGGCTGGTGGTGGAGGTCGCCGACGACGGGATCGGCGGCGTCGACCCGGACGACGGAACGGGCCTCCGCGGTCTGGCCGACCGGATCGCGGTGCTGGAGGGCCGGCTCGAGATCGAGTCCGAGCGCGGCCGCGGAACCACGATCAGGGCGCTGATCCCGTGCGGGTAGTCGTCGCCGACGATTCGGTCCTCCTCCGCGAGGGCGTGGTGCGGCTCCTCGAGGAGAACGGCTTCGAGGTCGTGGGCCAGGCCGGCGACGCGGAGGACCTGATCCGTAAGGTGAGGGCCCACAAGCCCGACGTTGCGGTGGTTGACATCCGCATGCCTCCCACGAACACAGACGACGGCCTGCGGGCCGCGCTCGAGATCCGGGCGGAGCTCCCCGACACGGGGGTGCTCGTGCTGTCCCAGTACGTGGAGGAGGGCTACGCGCTCGACCTCGTCGGCGAATCGGCGGGCGGCGTCGGCTACCTGCTGAAGGACCGGGTGGCGGACGTGGACCGCTTCGTCGACTCCGTCCGGCGCGTGGCCGAGGGCGGATCGGCGCTCGATCCGGAGGTCGTCGCCCAGCTCGTGGGCCGCGCGCGCCGCGACGACCCGCTCGCGGAGCTCACCCCGCGCGAGCGCGAGGTGCTGGAGCTGATGGCCGAGGGCCGCTCGAACAACGCGATCGCGGAGCACATGGTCGTGACGGATCGCGCGGTCGAGAAGCACGTGACCAGCATCTTCGGAAAGCTCGGACTCGCCCCCGCCCCCGAGGACCATCGCCGCGTGCTCGCGGTGCTGGCCTTCCTGCGGGCGTGACCGGCGGGCCCATATCGCACCACGGCGTCGTGCGCCGCAGACGGCGCGTGCGGATCGGCGGGCGCGACATGGCCATCGACCTCGGCACGGCGAACACGCTCGTGTACGTGCGCGGCGAGGGGATCCGCGTGTCGGAGCCGTCCGTCGTGGCGGTGGACACGAGCACCGACGACGTGCACGCGGTGGGCGAGGAGGCGCAGCGCATGATCGGGCGCACCCCGGCCTCGATCTCCGCCGTGCGGCCGCTCCGCCACGGGGTGATCACGGACTTCGAGGTGACCGAGGCGATGCTCCGGCACTTCATCGGCCGCGTGCACAAGAGCCGCTTCGCGCACCCGAGGCTCGTTATGTGCGCGCCGTCCGGGATCACGGACGTCGAGCGGCGCGCGCTGGTCGAGGCCTGCCTCGGCGCGGGCGCGCGCTCGGTGCAGCTGATCGAGGAGCCGATGGCGGCCGCGATCGGCGCCGAGCTCCCGATCGAGGAGCCGATGGCGAACGTGGTGGTGGACATCGGCGGCGGCACCAGCGAGGTGGCCGTGATCTCGCTCGGCGGGATCGTCGTGTCACGCTCGCTGCGGGTCGGCGGCTACGACTTCGACGACGCGGTCGCGGGCTGGATCCGCCGCAACCACCGGCTCGCGATCGGCGAGACGACCGCGGAGTCCGTGAAGCGCGAGGTGGGCGGAGTGGCCCCCGACCAGACCGAGGCCTCGACCGAGGTGCGCGGCCGCGACCCGGTGAGCGGCCTGCCGCGCGAGGCGGAGATCTCGAGCGCCGAGCTGCGCGAGGCGCTCGAGGGGCACGTGGTCGAGATCCTCGACTCGGTGAAGGACGCGCTCGAGAACACGCCGCCTGAGCTCGCGGCCGACCTCACCCGGCACGGGATCCTGCTGGCGGGCGGCGGCGCGCTCCTCCGCGGCTTCCGCGAGCGCCTCGAGGCCGAGACCGGCGTGCCGGTCACGCTCGCGGACGACCCGCTGACCTGCGTCGTGCTCGGCGCGGGCCGCGCGATCGAGGAGATCGAGGTCCTCGAGCGCGCCGTTATCTGAACGGTGCCGGAGCCGAACGTCGACCTTCTGAGAGCGCTGTTGCCGGATCCCGGTACGGATGTCACGCAGCTCTTCCGCGACGAGGGCTGGTTCGCGGCAACCGCCGAGGCGGCGGCGGAATTGTTCGATCCCGCTGTGGAGTCGGTGCCGGCGTGGCGTGGCGGCGGCATGACCTACTCCGGCATAGACGGCTTCCGTGAGATGTGGCTCGACTGGCTCGAGCCCTGGGCCAGCTATCACGTGCAGGTCGACGAGATGTTCGACGTGGGCGACAGCGTCGTCGTGCTCGTTCGCGATCGCGCTCGCCGCCACGGGATGGACGTCGAGGTCGAGCTGATCTCCGGCTCGCTGTGGACCTTTGGCAACGGAAAGATCGTGCGCGTCGAGTTCTATGCCAACCGCGAGGAGCTTCGAGAGGCGGTCGGCTTCGAGAGCTAGCCGCCTACGGTTCAAGTCGGTCGGAAAGGCGTTCTCGGGCCGAACGGGTTGCTCCTTCTTCGCCATTGCGTGTGGCTACGCGAACGAACGACAGCGGTGAGGGGTGCGGGATCGGCCGCCGCGGGGGTCCTCGGTCAGTTGACCGCGTAATACACGGTCAGATTGCGTCGGACCCCCAAGAGCAGGGGTCCTTCGGGAGTTATTCGTCCTATGGATGCATAAGTCCGCACGGACCCTCCCTCAATGCCCGCCGTTCGCCGGCGGCGGGTAAATGGCCCGCGGAGAACGCGGCGTCAACCCAGAGGCCGCTTCCGCGCCATCCCCGCTCGCCGCGGAAACTCCGGCGGGGGGTCGGAGCGACCTTGGGAAAAACGTGCAGGTGCCGGCTCTCGGACGCGCCCACTCGTGCCGGCGGAGGAATCGCGCTGCTCATGACGTACAGGGCCGGCATGACGATTTCCCTGCCGGAGCAGTCGCCGCAGCAGAGAAGGACCGCTCGTATCGCCGGCTGGCTCATGGCCTCGACGTTTGTCACGGCCATCCTCGCCGCGATCGTTCTCTACGACCCGGTGCTGAACGACACCGACTACATCCTCGGTGGCGGCGACGACACCCGCGTCACGCTGGGCGCCCTCCTCGAGATCTTCCTGATGATCGGCAACGTCGGCACGGCGGTCGTGATGTTTCCGATCCTCAGGCGCTACAGCGAAACCCTCTCGCTCAGCTACGTCGCCTCGCGAACGATCGAGGCGACGATCATCGGGGTCGGCGCGATCAGCCTGCTCTCCGTCGTCACCCTGCGCGACGAGCTGGCCGCGTCCATCGGCGCGGACGGAACCTCGCTCGACATCGCGGGGCAGACCCTGGTCGCGATCCACGACTGGACGTTCCTGTTCGGGCCGGGATTCTGCGTCGGCGTCAACGGCATCCTGCTCGGCTGGCTGATGTACCGCACTGGATTGATGCCGCCACGGCTCGCGATGCTGGGCGTCGTCGGCGGTCCGCTGATCTTCCTGTCGTCGATCGCGGTCCTGTTCGGCGCCTACGAGCAGGACGGCCTGCACGCCCTCTTCTCGGTGCCGGAGGGCGCCTTCGAGGCGGCGTTTGCGATCTATCTGATCGTCTGGGGCTTCAGGCCCTCGCCGATCCTCGACGACGCTCGCTTGGAGCCGCGATCTGGGCTACGGTCGTGAGCGTGAAGATTCATCTGAAGCTCATGCTTGCCCTCGTGGCGCTGGTTGCGCTCGCCATGCCCGTCGCCGCGGAGGCGGGCCAGCAGCGCACCGGCGGGCCGACGGTCACCGTCATGACTCGCAACCTGTTCCTGGGAGCGGATCTCGGCCCGGCGATCCAGGCGGCGAGCATCCCGGAGGCGATTGACGGCGCGGGCACGATCTGGAACGAGCTCCAGAGCACCAGGTTCCCGGAGCGGGTGGCGCCGCTCGCGCGCGAGATCAAGCGCTCGAAGGCGGATCTCGTCGGGCTTCAGGAGGTGGCGCTCTGGCGCAAGCAGGTCCCCTCCGACGGCGGCGCGCCGCCCATCAGCCCGATCCCCGGCGCCCTGCCGGCGACCGACGTGGAGTTCGACTTCCTCGCCCTGCTGCGGGCGCAGCTGAAGAAGATCGGCGCGAGGTACCGCGTCGTCGTCGTGCAGAATGAGTTCGCCGGCGAGCTGCCGGCCGACGTCGATCACAACGACGCGACCGGCACCGGTCCGCTGGCCGGGTTCGGCGCGGACTTCGACGCGAGGCTGACGATGCGCGACGTGATCCTCGTCCGCAGGGGCTCGAACGTGGTGGTCGGCAGGACGAGGAAGGGCCACTTCGACACGCGCTACGAGCCGAGCATCGGTGGGATCGTGATCCCGGTGGACCGCGGCTGGGTCTCCGTCGAGGCGAAGCTCCGCGGTAAGCGCTTCCGCTTCGTCAACACGCACCTCGAGGCGTTCGGCGATCCGACGATTCGCGAGGCGCAGGCGAAGGAGCTGACCGAGGGGCCGCTCGACACGAAGAGGCAGCTGATCCTCGTGGGCGACCTCAACTCCGGCATCGCGCGCCACAACGAGCCCGAGCGGCCGGGCGACGACCTGGCCTTCCGCGCGCTCGTCGAGTTCGGCATGAAGGACAGGGGCGCGATTCAGAGCTGTTGCTACGACAACCTCTTCGATCCCAACGCGGTCCTCGACCACACGGTCGACCACGTGCTGACGAAGCCGGGGCTGAAGAAGATCAGGGCCAACGTGACCGGGGACGACGTGGGCGAGCGGACCGCCTCCGGCCTCTGGCCGTCGGATCACGGCGGAGTGGTGAGCCGGCTGCGTATGCGGAACTAGCGAGCGGGCGTGTCGCAGGAGGAGTACCTGCTGGCAGGCCAACCGTCGGAGTTGGAGCGCCTGCAGCTGCAATCGCGGGTGTGGGAACCAGCCGGGCGGCAGTTCCTGTCGAAGCTCGGCAGTGGATCCGGCGGCCGCGCCCTGGACGTCGGCTGCGGAGCCCTGGGCTGGCTTCGGATCCTCAGCGAGTGGGTCGGCCCCTCCGGACAGGTCGTAGGCGGGGACGTAGACGAGAGCCTCCTCGCTGCCGCTCGTTCATTTCTGGAGGCGGAAGGCGTCTCCAACGTGGAGCTCGTCGTCGACGATCTGTTCGACAGCAAGCTGGAGCCGCACTCGTTCGATCTCGTCCATGCCCGCTACGTGATCGCTCCGCTCGGACGCGGCCCCGAGCAGGTGGCCTCGCACCAGCGGCTGGTCAGGCCGGGTGGCTCATTGGTTCTGGAGGAGTGGGACCTGGGCTCTTGGCACTTCAATCCCCCTGCCCCCGCAGCCGAGCGACTGATCCGATTGCTGGCCGAGATCTTTGCCGGCCTGGGCGGGGAGGCGGGCCGCGGACTTCCCGAGCTGCTCCGGGAGATCGGAGTCGAGGAGCCGGAGATCGACGCACACCTGGTTGCGCTCAGACCAGGCCACCCCTATCTGCGCCTGCCGCTTCAGTTCAGCGTCGCGCTCGAGTCGCGACTGCTCGAGACGCTGAGCGAGGACGAGCTTGCCTCGCTGCGCCGCGAGGTGGAGAGCGAGCTGGCCGAGCCGTACAGGTGGGGCACGACCTTCACCGTGATCCAGAGTTGGGGGATGCTCGAAGGCTGAGAGCGTTGGCCGGCGCCACCAGCGGCAGCTGCGATCCGGTGCCGCTCAACTCGACGAGCCGCCAGACCGCGCTGGATGCCCGGACGATGAACCACGCCCAGTCGTCCGCTTCGATGGCGCGTGCCGAGCTGAGCAGGACCCGCAGCCCGGCGGTGTCCATGAAGGTGACGGCGGACAGGTCGAGCAGCGCCGTCATTCCGTCGGCCCGTGCCGAGTCGAGCGTCAACCTCAGGCGGTCCGCGGTACTCCGGTCGAGCTCGCCGTGGGCTCGTATGAAGCAGGTCTTCTCGAGCCGCTCCACCGTGACTCCGAAAAGGGGAACGGGACTCATCGAGACATCACCTCTCCCTCGGGGTACGGAGCCGGGGCGATCGCCAAACGCGCCGGAGTGTGGCCGGGGCCGTCCTCGGAACCGGGCGGGGTCCAGAACAGTTCGATGGCCAGGTTCCGCTCCGGCTGAAACTGGAAGGAGTCATGGAGCACGGGTCGACCGGTCACGCGCTGAACCTCACCGATCAGCCGCTCGCGCTCGGCCTCGCGGATAGCCGCCCGCGCCTGACAGACGAGGTCCGTGCGACCGGCCTGAACGAGGACGCGCTCGTGCGGGACGAGGACGTCGCGGAGGAAGGTGACGTAGCCCCCGTCGAATGCGCAGGTCGTGGTGGTCACCGGGCCACGGCCGAAGAGCTCACGGTAGAGCTTGACCAGTGCGGTCGAAAGGTCGTTGCGAACCGCCCCGCCGCCCCTTAAGGGCGGCTCCGCGGCCTTGGCAAAGCTCATCAGAAGTTACTCCTCGGCTTAGGGACAGACATTGGAACCCACAATAACACCTGTTGATGAAGTTGTGAAGGAGTCTGTACAACGAAGCTCGTCAACGGCTCATCATAGGCTCACCAGTTCCGCCTGGATCGGTTAGCATGGCGAACGTGTCTGGTGAGGCCGGCGGGAACCGCGGCGTGTACAGCATTGGTGCGGTGGCTCGAATGCTGGACGTTCCTGTCGCGACGATCCGCAACTGGGAGGAGCGCTACGCGACGGTGGTCCCGGAGCGGAGCGAGGGGGGACACCGGCTGTACTCCCGCGACCAGGTGGAGGAGCTCCGCTTCGTCGCGGTGGAGGTGTCGGGCGGGCTTTCGGCGGCCGACGCTCACCGGCTGCTCGGGGAGCAGCGCGAGGCCGGCCAGCCTGTGATGAGCGACGGCAGGAGTGGTGGCGCGCGCCTGCTCGTGTTGCTCGCCGAACGCGATCCTGTGTCTGCGGAGTTGCAGGAGTTCTTCCTGCGTACCGAGGGGTATGACGTGAGCCTGGCGTTCGCGGTCGGCGAAGCCGAGGAGCACTGGCTCGAGAGCCGGCCGCAGCTCGCGATCGTGGAGCTGATGATCTCCGGAGGTCAGGGCTCGCAGCTGTGCGAGCGCCTGAAGCAGCATGGCGCTGAAGCCGTGCTCGCCATCTCCGCCCTGGAGGCTCGAGACGAGGCGCTGGCCGCGGGCGCCGACGCCTTTCTGCAGAAGCCATTCGACCCGCTCGAGCTCGTCTCAACCGTCAAGGACCTGCTCGGTGCGAGCGCGCTGGTCGCTCGCACCGCGCCGGAGAGCCGCTAGTGGACGAGCGCCTCACGAGCGGCGACGAGGGGCTCGACCTGATCCTCGGCGGCGGTCTGCCGAGGAGCGGGATCAACCTGATCATGGGACTGCCGGGCTCCGGAAAGACGATCCTCTCCCAACAGTTCGTCTTCGCCGGCGCGACCGAGGAGCGCCCGGCGGTCTACCTCTCCACGGTCTCCGAGCCGTTCGAGAAGATCCTCCGCTACGCCCAGACGCTCAGCTTCTTCGATCGCGACGCGATTGGCCGGACCGTGTACTACGAGGACCTCGGCGCATTGGTCGGGGGTGACGACGGGCTCGCTGCCATCGTCGAGCGCATCGGCGTGCTGATCAAGGAGCGGCGGCCGGGGATCATTGCGATCGACAGCTTCAAGGCCCTGGCCGCGTTCGCGGATGACGCGCGCGCCTTCCGGCGCTTCCTGCACGACCTCGCCGCACTGCTCACGGCCTTCCCCGCAACCTGCTTCTGGATCGGGGAGTACAGCGAGGACGAGCTGCGCACGGCGCCGGAGTTCGCGGTCGCGGACGGCATCATCTCGCTCGCGACGGAGCGCGTGAACGAGCGCACGCTACGCCTGATCCAGGTCGCCAAGCTGCGCGGCACCGATTTCCGCTCAGGACGTCACACATATCGCCTCTCCGAGGACGGCATCACGGTCTTTCCCCGGCTCGCCGATCTCGTCAGATCGGATGACTACCGGCTCAGCGACGAGCGGATCTCGACCGGGATCGCGCCGCTCGACACGATGCTCGCCGAGGGCTACACGCCGGGTAGCTCCACGCTGGTGGCGGGGCCGTCGGGTATCGGCAAGACGTTGATGGGCCTCCACTTCATCTTCAGCGGCGCCGAAAGCGGTGAGCCTGGGGTGATCGCGAGCCTGCAGGAGAACCCGATTCAGCTGCAGAAGGTCGCCGACGGCTTCGGCTGGTCGCTCGACAACGAACGGGTGGCGGTCATGTACCGATCTCCCAACGACGTCTACATCGACGAGTGGGTGTACGAGCTGCTCGACCTGATCGAGCGCACCGGGGCCAAGCGCGTACTGATCGACAGCCTGAGCGACCTGCAATTCGCGGCGCCCGATCCCGTGCGCTTCCGCGAGTTCATCTACTCGCTCATGCAACGCCTCTCGCGCGCGGGCATAAGCCCGATCATGACCAGCGAGATACCCGACCTCTTCCACGTCGGCCGCCTGGCCGAATACGGCATCTCGCATCTCTCCGACAACGTCATCCTGTTGCAGTACCTGCGCGCCGAACCACGACTGCTGCGCACGGTGACGGTCCTCAAGTCGCGCGGCAGCGCCCACGAACCGGAGATCCGCGAATTTGGCTCGACGTCCGCCACGTGCCGGTCCGGCTGCTGCTGTTCGCGCTGATGGGCGCGGCGCTGGTGATGACGATCAGCCTGCCCGACGCGTTCGGCGAGCGCGGCCTGATCTTCGCGCTGGCCTATGTCGGCATCCAGCTCGGCCGGCATCTGTTCATGATCGCTCGCGCTGCGCCGGCACAGCCGCGACAATTTCGTCAACTTCGTGCGGATCCTGATCTGGTCGCTGGTCGAGGCGCCGTTCTGGATCGCGGGCGGCCTGAGCGAGGACGTGCCGACGCGAATGGCATTGTGGGGCGTGGCGCTCGCCATCGTCTCGATCTGGGCCCGATCGCTCGCCTTCTGGGTGCCGGGCCTCGGCCGCAGCGAGACCCGGACCTGGAACGTCGAAGGCCATCATTTCTCGGAGCGCTGCGGCCTGTTCATCATCATCGCGCTCGGCGAATCGATCCTGGTCACCGGCGCCGCGTTCGGCGAGACCGCCTGGACGGCGGCCACCGTCGCCGCCTTCGCCAGCGCCTTCGTCGGCACGTTGGCGATGTGGTGGCTCTATTTCGACATCGGCGCCGAGCGGGCGGCGCGGCAGCTCGCGCAGGACAAGGATCCGGGCCGGATGGCGCGGCTCGCCTACACCTATTTCCACATCCCGATCGTCGCCGGGATCATCGTCACCGCCGCCTCGGACGAAATGGCGCTCGCCCATCCCGGCGGCCATGCCGGGCCGGCGGCGATCGCCGCCCTGCTCGGCGGGCCGGCGCTCTATCTGTTCGGCAATCTGATCTTCAAGCGGACCAGCACCCGCTATTTCCCGCTCTCGCACATGGTCGGGCTGGGCCTGCTCGGCCTGATCCTGCCGTTCGCCGGACTGCTCTCGCCGCTCGCCCTGTCGCTCGCCGCGACCGGCACTCTGGTGCTGGTCGCCGCCTGGGAGCTGGTCTCGCTGCGCGAGACGCGCGCGGGCCTCAAGAGCTGACGGTCGGCGCTGGAACGGGCCGGCTGTTTCGTTCATTGTCCGGGCATGGCAGACTTCGCGGCCCTGCGCGAGGAGATGGTCGCCCGGCAGATCGCGGCGCGCGGCATCGGCGACAAGCGGCTGCTGGAGGCGATGCGCGAGGTGCCGCGCGAGGCGTTCGTGGCCGAGCATCTGGCCGCCTACGCCTATGACGATTCGCCGCTGCCGATCGAGGCCGGCCAGACCATCTCCCAGCCCTATATCGTCGCGCTGATGATCGAGGCGGCCGAGGTCGCGCCCGGCGACAAGGTGCTCGAGATCGGCGCCGGCTCGGGCTATGCGGCCGCGGTGATGGGCCGGATCGCCGGCGAGGTGATCGCGATCGAGCGCCATGCCGAGCTCGCCGCGCTGGCGCAGGCGCGGATGGAGCGGCTCGGCTACGACAATGTCAGAATCGTCCATGGCGACGGCTCGGCGGGCTGCCCGGAGGAGGCGCCGTTCGACGCGATCCTCGCGGCGGCGAGCGGCAGCCACGTGCCCGAGGCGCTGACCCGGCAATTGTCGGTCGGCGGCGTGCTGGTCATGCCGATCGGCGAGCCCGGCGCGATCCAGCACCTGGTCAAGGTCACCCGCGCCGGCGAGGAGGAGTTCAGGCAGGAGGATCTGGGCGCGGTCCGCTTCGTGCCGCTGATCGGCGAGGAGGGCTGGCGCGAGCGATGAGTCGACCTTTGGCTTAGGCGGGAATCGGTTATGGTTAACGCCGATTGAGCGGAATGAGGAGCCCGGACATGAAGAGAGTTCCTGTTTGCCGCCGTCGCCGGACTGGGACTGGTCAGCGCGAGCCCGCCCGAAGGGGACCAGCAGGATCGAGGCGCGGGCCGGCTATCCGCCCTGCTCGGCCACCGTCACCGACGAATGCATCCAGCTCTACGAGCGCGGCGTCCGCGCGCCCGCGAACCTTGCCGCGCAACCGCGGGACGGGAAGCGCGGACGACGCATCACGGCTCGAGCAACCGTCATGGCGCGGCGCGACCGTCATGCGGCCGGCGGCGGGCGGCACTATCCGCCCTGCACGGCGACC
The DNA here is from genome assembly GCA_963786845.1 of uncultured Thermoleophilaceae bacterium. Taxonomy (GTDB): domain Bacteria; phylum Actinomycetota; class Thermoleophilia; order Solirubrobacterales; family Thermoleophilaceae; genus JACVRW01. The sequence continues at coordinate 5,982 of CAWBAP010000011.1, read as the reverse complement.
CGCAAGGACGAGTGCCGGCAGCAGCGCGCGCTCGCCCGGCGCATCCGCATGGCCGGCGAGCGCGGCTGAGCGGAACCGGCTCGCGCCGCCGCTTCGTTCGTTCCCACGGATTGATTTTCAAGGAGATTTGCACGTGGGCGAGCTCAAGGACAAGGTCAAAGGCACGGCCAACGAGGCGATCGGCAAGGCCAAGCAGCAGAGCGGCGACGCCGACACGCGCGACGAAGGCGCGGGCCAGGCGATGAAGGGCCAGTTCCAGCAGGTGAAGGGCGCCGTGAAGGGCGCGCTCGGCGACAAGGTCTGATCAGCACCGCATCCGCGCAGGGAGGGCGGTTGGCGGATGATGGCGGGCCTGCTGCTATCGTCGATCACCCGTCGGACTCCAACGCTCCCCATTCGCGAGGCAGGAACTAGCCCGTCACCAGCGCGCGCTGGTCCTCGCGGCCCATGGCGAGCAGGAACGGCTCGGCCGAGGCCTGCATCTCCTGGAAGTCGCGCTTTCGAGCGCAGGCCGCGCCATTCGATCGCGATCAGCGCCTGGGCGATGGCGCCGCCGAGCGTGTCGCCGGGGCCGAGCAGGATGATCCGGTCGGGCGCATATTCCCTGACCGCGACCTGGACGGCGCGGGTGAAATCGTAGGTTTCGAGGATCTGGGTGGCGAAGGTGTAGTCGGTGCAGCGCCTCGGCGCCGCTGGCGAACGGCCGCCAGATATGGCCGCGGCCGTCGATCATCGGCACGGCCGGCGCGCCGAACCAGTCGGCGGGCAGGCTGGCCAGCGCGCGGTCCGACGAGCCCTGCATCAGCGGGCGTGTGGAAGGGGCCGTGATTGACCAGCCGCAGCGGCTCGCGCGCCGGGCGTCGGCGGCGCCTCGGCGAGCAGGGCGGCGAGGCCGGCCTCGTTGCCGGCGAAGACCAGCATGCCGCCGAGGTCGATCGAGACGTGAAGGGCGCAGCCGGGCCGCGCGTCGATCGCCTCGACCAGCGCCAGCACCGCGTCGCGCAGGCCCGGCACCTCGCGCCAGTCCTCGTCGACCAGGGTGAGCAGGACCTGGCCGCCGGGCTCGCCGGCCTGGCTGTTCTCGCCCATCGCGTCGACGATCCGGAAGCCGTGCTCGGCGCTCGACCGCGCCGGCGCAGGCGAGCGTCGTGTACCAGCCCATCGAATTGCCGGTGACCGCGGCGATGTCGAAGCGCGACGCGGTCGATGGCGAGGAAATCGGCGTAGGAGGCGGCGAAGATCAGAGGCGAGGCGATGTCGCCGCGGGTGTGCAGCGCCGGGCTGAACCGCTCGGCGCCGTCGAGCTCGGAGATGGTCGGCTGGCCGCGCTCGGCGCGCAGCCGGTCGAACGTCGGCGATCAGCTCGCGCCTTGTCGGCGTGGAGGCGCTTCAGATAGCCGAGCTCGGCCTTGCCGTAGGTGCCCCGGCCCGGGCAGACGACGAGCGCCGCCTGCCGCTCAGCCACGCGACCAGCTCCAGCGCCGCGGCGACGATCGAATCGCGGCTCGGCAGGGTCAGCGTCGCCGCCCGGCCGAGCGGGATGAAGCTGTCCTCGGCGGTGATCCGGCGGCAGTCGATGCCGGGCGCGCGCTCGGCGAACAGCGCCATCAGCGCCTCGCTCTGCGAGCCGGTCCGGCGGCATTCGTCGACGATCAGGATGCGCTCGCAGCCCGCGACCGCGTCGAGCAGGCCGTCCTCGTTGAGCGGCGCCAGCCAGCGCAGGTCGATCACCCGCAGCGTTCAGGCCGTGCTGCTCGGCGAGGATCTTCTCGGCCTGGCGGGAGAGGTAATAGCCGTTGCCGTAGCTGACGATGGCGAGGTCGGTGCCGTCGCCGTGGACGCCGAGCTCGCCGAGCCGGATCGGCTTCGCCTCGCCGGGCGCGGCATAGGGCGCGGTCCACAGGGCGTCGCCTTCCTCGTGCAGGTCGCGGGTCATGTAGAGCGCGATCGGCTCGAGGAAGACGATCGACGCGCTGCTCCTCGAGCGCGAGGCGGACGCATTCGCGCAGCATCTCGACCGCGTCGGCGCCGTTGCTCGGGCAGGCGAGGATCAGGCCCGGGAATGTCGCGGAAGACGGCGAGGCTGTTGTCGTTGTGGAAATGGCCGCCGAAGCCCTTCTGGTAGCCGAGGCCCGGCGATGCGGATGATCATCGGGTTGGTATATTGGCCGTTCGAGAAGAAGCTGAGCGTCGCCGCCTCGCCGCGTATCTGGTCCTCGGCATTGTGGACGTAGGCGAGGAACTGGATCTCGGTGATCGCGCAGCAGGCCGTTATGGGCGGCGCCGATGCCGAGGCCGAGGATGCTCTGCTCGTCGAGCAGGGTGTTGATCACCCGCGCCGAGCCGAAGCGCTCGTGCAGCTTGGCGGTGACGTTGTAGACGCCGCCCTTCGGCCCGACATCCTCGCCGGCGACGATGATCTTCGGGTGCGCCAGCATCAGGTCGGCGAGCGCCCAGCTCAGCAGCCGCGCCATATGCTGCGGCTTGTCCATCATGCTGCGGTCGCGGGCGAACAGCGCCTCGCGCTCCTCCGGCGTCGGCGTGTTGGCGCGGCGCGGGCGCGCGCTTCGGCGGGACGATGCTCGCCATCACCTCCGCGCTGGTGGTGAGCTTGGGCCGCGCGATCGCCTGCTCGGCGATCCGGGCGAGCGTCGCCTCGGTCTCGTTGTAGATGTCGAGGATCTCGCGTCGCCGGACAGCAGCGTCCTGCTCGACCAGCAGGGCGGCGCTGTAGAGCAGGGGATCGCGCTCCTCGTCCGCCTCGATCTGCGCCTTGGTCAGATAGGTGGCCTGCACGTCGGAGCCGGCATGGCCGTAGAGCCGCACGCAATCCATGTGCAGGAAGACGGGCCTGCGCTCGCGTGCGGGCGATGCGCGCTCGCCTCGCGCGCGCCGCGATAGGCGTCGACCATGTCGAGGCCGCTGCAGTGGACATATTCGAGCGCCGGCCGGTCGCGGAACGAGGCCTCGATCCAGCCGCGCGGCGTCCGCGTCGAGATGCCGATGCCATTGTCCTCGCACAGGAAGACGAGCGGCATCGGCGTGCCCTGATAGGCGGCCCAGGCGGCGGTGTTGAACGCGCCCTGCGCGGTCGAATGGTTGGCCGAGGCGTCGCCGAAGCTGGCGAGCACGATCGAATCGCGCGGGCAGCGGCGTGTCCTCGAGCTTCAGCATCCTGGCGATGCCGATGCTGAACGCCGCGCCGACCGCCTTGGGCAGATGCGAGGCGATGGTGCTGGTCTGCGGCGGGATGAAGAGCGGCTTCGAGCCGATCACCTTGTGGCGGCCGCCGGAGATCGGGTCCTCGGCCGAGGCGGCGAAGCTCAGCAGCATGTCCCAGCACGGGCGTCTGGCCGGGCAGCTTCTTCGAGCGGTGGATCTGGAAGGCGTTGGAGCGGTAGTGGAGGAAGGCCATGTCGTCGAGCCGGAAGGCCTCGGCGACCGCGGCATTGTTCTCATGGCCCGAGCTGCCGATCGTGTAGAAGCCCTCGCCGCGCGCCTGCAGCCGGCGCGAGATGCGGTCCATCTGCCGGCTGACGCACTGGCTGTAGAACAGCTCGACCATCGCCTCGCGGGCGAGGCCGACGTCGCCCGGCTGCACGTCGCTGACGCGCCGCGGGAAGCTTCCCGTCCCCGACCTTGGCGACGAACTTCTCGTGAATGGCTTCGGCGGCGTCCATGCGCGCGCCCCTAGCCGGCCTTCGGCGCGCGCGATGGGAAGCCGCCGGCTTACTGACATCGCGATGTCAGGCTTGACGTGACGTTCGCGTAAAGTAGGGAGGCGCGACAACCCCGCGGGAGAGCACGACATGACCAAGAGCGAAATGGCCGCCCGCCTCAACGACGCCAAGCGCCTGGCTGCCCGGCAAGCGGGTGAAGCTCGATTTCGGCGACGAGGGCGTGGTCATGCTCGACGGCGCCGCGCAATGCGGTCACCGAGGAAGACGGCGCCGCCGACACCACGATCAAGGTCGCCTGGGAGGACTGGCAGGCGATGGCCGACGGCAAGCTCGACGGCATGACCGCCTTCATGCAGGGCAAGCTCAAGGTCGAGGGCGACATGTCGCAACGCCATGCAGCTGCAGGGCGTGCTGGCCAAGCTGCGGGCTAAGCCTCGTCATCCCGGCTAAGCCGGGATCCACGCAGAGGTTCGAGCTTTCCGGATGAGCTCGGCCGCGCTCCTCAGCGCGTCGATCCGGTCGAGCCAGGCCCGCCACGCCTTGCGGCCCGCCGCGGTGAGCGAGAGGCGGGTCTGCGGCTTGCGGTTGACGAAGCTCTTCTCGACGCGGACATAGCCCGCATCCTCGAGCTTCCGGAGATGCGCGGAGAGATTGCCGTCGGTCGCGCCGACCTTGTCGCGCAGCTCGCCGAACAGGGCCGAATTCGACCGCCGACAGATAGGCGACGACGCCCGAGCCGGATGCGGCCGTGGATGACGTCGTCGATCGCATTGTGATCGAAGGGGCTTTCCTCGCCCACGCGTCAATCCTGCGCCCTGGGTTCGCGGAGCATCAGCAGCATGCCGGGCAGCAGCACCGTCACCGCGGCGCCGGCGGCGGCGATCAGATAGCGGTCCGGGTCGCAGGATGAAGGCGGTGAACAGGCCGACCATGAGCACCGCGCCATAGCCGGCGATCTTCGCGATCCGGTTGCCGGCCAGCGAGCCGGTGACAACAGCGCGCAGGCATAGACGGCGAAGGCGACCGGAACGATCCAGTCGAACACGCCGTAGCCGACCTGCTGCGGCGAGGAAGGCGACGTCCCGACCACCATCGACGACGATCGCGCAGGCGCGCCGCGCCCCAGACGACGCGCGATGGCGCGATTGCCGGCCGAGCCCTCGCCGGGCTTGCCGGGCATCGCGCGCGCGAGCAGCAGCTGGCCGGCCACGCCGAGCGAGGCCGAAGCTAGCCCCAGATGATCCCGAAGATCGTGTTGCCGTCGCCGATCACGCCGTTGACCGCGAGATGCTGGGCGGATAGGCGATCGTCAGCAGGAGGCCCCACCAGGCCATGAAGCGGCCGCCGATCAGGGGCGCCCGCGCGCCGCTCTCGGAGAGCTGACGGATATAGGCGATGTCGTCAGCGCTGGGTTGCGAAGCCTGGGTCATTCCATCTCCAAATAACTTTGGAATACAAAGTACAGGCTTCCCGTTGCCGCTGTCAAGCGCCTGCTCCTATCGCTGGAGTCGGTCGGCCGTGCGCGAAGGGATCCGGAGCCATGGCTTTTCGAACACTGACGGCGCAATGTTCCTCCTCATCGCGGCAGCGCGGCGGCTGCGCAGGCGCCCGCGCCCCGGCTCGACGCGCGCGCGGCGCAGGCGATCGTCGCCGGCTGCGTCGCGCATTCGAGCGGGCGCAGCCAGAGCCACGCCATCGCGGTCGTCGACGCCGGCGGCCAGCTGGTCGCCGCGCTCAGGATGGACGGCAACGGCTACGGCATCATGGATTTCGCTCTGGCCAAGGCGCGCGCGAGCGCCGGCCTGGGGCGGCGCCGACCGCCAGCCTGGCCGAGGGCGCGCGCAGGACGCCCGGGCTTCGCCGACGCGCCGCACGTCGTCACCGTCGCCGGCGGCGTCCCGGTCTTCTCCGCCGACGGGCGCGAGCGGATCGGCGCGGTCGGCGTGTCGGGCGAGGCGCCGGCCGACGATGCCGCCTGCGCGGAAGCGGGCATCAGCGCGGCGGGGCTGAGATCGCGCCGCGCCGGTTGACCTCGGCGCGACGGGCCGCGCCTATCGCTCCTCGCGACAAGAGGAGCGATTCATGAAGAAAATCTACCCCGATGCCGCGGCCGCGCTCGACGGGCTGCTGTTCGACGGCATGACCATCTGCGCCGGCGGCTTCGGCCTGTGCGGCATTCCCGAGCGGCTGATCGACGCGATCCAGGCTTCGGGCGTCAAGGACCTCACCATCGCCTCCAACAATGCCGGCATCGACAATGAGGGGCTCGGCAAGCTGCTCCGCTCGCGCCAGGTGAAGAAGT
>CAWBAP010000010.1:0-105434 GCA_963786845.1 uncultured Thermoleophilaceae bacterium | reverse complement strand
GCTCGCGGCGCAGCGACTTGATCTCGTCGCGCAGCTTGGCGGCGTACTCGAAGCGGAGGTCGTCGGCCGCGGCCAGCATCTCCTCCTCCAGCTCGACGATCGTCCGCCGGATCTCCACGGCCGTCATGCCCTCGGTCTCCCGGCGGCGGCGACCGCGGCCGGTGGGCACCTTCGACTCCGTCATCAGGAAGTCGGAGATGTCCGAGATGCCCTTCTGGATCGTCGCCGGCGTGATGCCGTGCTCCTCGTTGTAGGCGACCTGGATGGCGCGCGGCGGTCGGTCTCCCGGATCGCGGTGCGCATCGCGGCCGTCTCCTTGTCGGCGTACATGATCACCTTGCCGCGGATGTTGCGGGCGGCGCGGCCGATCGTCTGGATCAGCGACGTCTCGCCGCGGAGGAAGCCCTCCTTGTCCGCGTCGAGGATCGCGACGAGCGACACCTCGGGCAGGTCGAGCCCCTCGCGCAGGAGGTTCACTCCGACGAGCACGTCGTACTCGCCGAGCCGCAGCTCCCGGATGATCTGGATGCGCTCCAGCGTGTCGATCTCCGAGTGCAGGTAGCGCACCTTGAAGCCGTACTCGAGCAGGTAGTCGGTCAGGTCCTCGGCCATCTTCTTCGTCAGCGTCGTGACGAGCGTCCGCTCCTCGACCTCGACGCGCTGGCGGATCTCCTCCATCAGGTCGTCGATCTGGTTCTTCGTCTCGCGCACGTCAACCTCCGGGTCGACCACGCCGGTCGGCCGCACGATCTGCTCGACGATCCGCGACGAGTGGTTGCGCTCGAAGTCGGAGGGCGTGGCCGAGACGAACACGATCTGGGGCGTGTGCTCGAGGAACTCGTCGAACGTCTGCGGGCGGTTGTCGAGCGCGCTCGGCAGCCGGAAGCCGTAGTCCACGAGCGTGTTCTTGCGCGAGCGGTCGCCCTCGAACATGCCACCGATCTGCGGCACGGTCTGGTGCGACTCGTCGATGAAGCAGACGAAGTCGTCCGGGAAGAAGTCGAGCAGGCAGAACGGGCGCTCGCCGGGCGCCCGGCCGTCCAGGATGCGCGAGTAGTTCTCGATGCCGTTGCAGAAGCCGAGCTCGCGCATCATCTCCATGTCGAACTGCGTGCGCTGCCGGAGCCGGTGCGACTCGAGCAGCTTGCCCTGCTGCTCGAGCTCGGCGCAGCGGGCCTCCATCTCGTCGCGGATCTCGCCGACCGCGCGCTCGATCGTCGGGCGGTCCGTGGCGTAGTGGGTGGCCGGCCAGATGCCCGCGTGCTCGAGCTCGGCGAACACCTCGCCGGTGAGCGGGTCGAAGTGCTGGAGCGCCTCGATCTCGTCCCCGAAGAAGACGGCCCGGTAGGCGGTCTCGGCATAGGCGGGGAAGACCTCGAGCGTCTCGCCGCGAACGCGGAACGTTCCACGGCCGAGCGCCTGGTCGTTGCGCGTGTACTGGTTGTCGACGAGCTTGCGGAGGATCTCGTCGCGATCGGCCATCTCGCCGCGCTTCAGGAGCGTGACCTGCGCGTTGTACTTCTGCGGCGAGCCGAGGCCGTAGATGCACGACACGGACGCGACCACGATCACGTCGCGCCGCGCGAACAGCGCGCTCGTCGCGGAGTGGCGCAGCCGGTCGATCTCCTCGTTGATCGAGGAGTCCTTCTCGATGTAGAGGTCCTGGGCCGGGACGTACGCCTCGGGCTGGTAGTAGTCGTAGTACGAGACGAAGTACTCGACCGAGTTCTTCGGGAAGAACTCCCGGAACTCGTTGCAGAGCTGAGCCGCGAGCGTCTTGTTGTGCGCGATCACGAGCGCCGGCCGCTGCACCTGCTCGATCGTGAACGCCATCGTGGCGGTCTTGCCCGAGCCGGTCACACCCAGGAGCGTCTGGAAGCGCTCCCCGCCGTCGATGCCCTCGGCGAGCCCCGCCACGGCGGTCGCCTGATCGGCGACTGGCGTGTAGGCCGGATTGAGCTGGAACTTCGGCACGACCTAAAGACGTTAGCGACGCGGGCGGCCGCGCGGTCTCCTCCGCAGGCGGCGCTTGTGGCCGGCGGGAGGCGCTTGATGCGCACCTCCTCGCGCATCGCCTCCGAGCGGGTCTCGAACTCGCGCTTGTAGACGAGCTCGACGGGCCGCCGCGTGCGCGTGTAGCGGCTCGCCGTGCCGGCCTGGTGCTGGCGCAGGCGCCGCTCCGGGTCGGTCGACCACCCGCAGTAGAGGGTGCCGTCCGCGCAGCGCAGGAGGTAGACGAACGCGGCCACGCAGGGGAGCTAACCGCACCCCCCGGATGCCTGGTAGCCCCAGCGAATCCGGACCCCTCCGGTGGGACGGTTGTCTCATCGAAATTCAAACGAAACCGGAGGAACTGAAAATGAACGCCAAGCGCATCGCACTCATCGTCACCGGCGCTCTCGCCGCGCTGCTCGCATCCGCCCTGGTGTTCGGAGGCGGTCTCGCTCTATACGGCGACTCGCAGAAGGACGGCGACGGCTACCTGTCGACGACACCCACCGCTTCGAGGCCGAGACGCGGGCACTCGCCACCGAGAACCTCGACCTGGATCTCGGCGACGCCGACGGGTTCGTCCAGACGAACGACCTCGGCGACGTCCGAGTACAGGCGGAGTCACGCGGCGAGCAAGCCGGTGTTCGTCGGGATCGCCCGCACGAGCGACGTGGAGAGCTACCTGTCGGGCGTGTCATACACGACGCTCACGACGTAGAGAGCACGCCGTTCGACGCCGACTACGACGACCATGCCGGCTCCGGCCGCCCCGTCGCACCCGCCGACTCGCAACATCTGGGCCGCCTCCCAGCAGGGTTCGGGCACGCAGACCATGAACTGGGAGATCGAGGACGGCGACTGGTCGGTCGTGGTGATGAACGCCGACGGCTCGCTCGGAGTCGACGCCGACATCAGCGCCGGCGCGGAGTCCCGTTCCTGACGCGCTCGGCTGGACCGCGCTCGGCAGCGGCGGATTCGTCCTCGCCATCGGCGTCTTCCTCCTGGTGACGGGCATCCGCCGCCCGGGCAGCCCGACCGGGACGGCACCGGTCACCGAAGTCGCCCCTGCAGCTGCCTAGGGATCGCTAAAACGAAACGGCCGCCCCGGAACCGCCCCCGGGCTGCCGCTTCTTTGTGCGTGGCCCGCCTCTTAGCCTTCACCCCGGCATGGCCGTAGTGATCGCAAGCGCTCTCGACAAGGACATGGCGGGCTCCCCGCTGTTCCGCGGCGTCTCGTTCAAGCTCGAGCGCGGCGACCGCATGACGCTCGCCGGCCGCAACGGCGCGGGCAAGACGACGCTGCTGCGCATGGTGTCCGGCGAGACCGGCGTCGACGGCGGCGAGCTGGTCTTCGAGAAGGGCACGCGGGTGGCGCTGCACGACCAGCGCCCGCCGCGCGAGCGCGAGCTCACGCTGCGCGACTACGTGCTGTCGGGCTGCCGCTTCCTCGTGGCGCTCGAGGACGACCTGCGGCGGCTCGAGGGCCAGATGGCCGAGCGCCCGGACGACGTCGCTCTGCTCGACCGCTACTCGCGCGCGCAGGGCCGGCTCGAGCACGCCGGGGGCTGGGACTGGCGCAACCGGGCGCTGGGGCCCGTGCACGGGCTGGGCTTCGCCGACGAGCAGCTCGACCGGAGGCTGTCGACCTTCTCGGGCGGCGAGCTCACGCGGGCGTCGCTCGCCCGGGCGCTCGCGGGCGACCCGGACCTGCTGCTGCTCGACGAGCCCACGAACCACCTCGACATCGAGTCGCTGGAATGGCTCGAGGGCTACCTGACGGGCCTGGACGCCGCCGTCGTCCTCGTGGCGCACGACCGCTGGTTCCTCGAGGCGGTCGGCACTTCGGTGCTCGAGCTCGAGGCGGGACGGGCGCGGTTCTTCCCAGGCAGCTGGCACGCGTGGCGGCGCGAGGCGGCCGCGCGCGAGATCCAGCTCGGCAAGCAGATCGAGAAGCAGCAGGCCGAGATCGAGCGGATGGAGCGGTTCATCGAGCGCTTCAGGTACAAGGCGACGAAGGCGCGCCAGGCGCAGTCGCGCGTGAAGAAGCTCGAGAAGATGGAGCGCGTCGAGCGCGACCCGACGGACAACCGCACGCTCGGCTTCAAGTTCGCCGGCGCGGAGCGCACGGGCCGCGTGGTGCTCGAGCTGGACGGCGGACGGCTCGAGGTGCCGGGCCGCACGCTGCTCGAGAGCGGCGAGCTCTGGCTCGAGCGCGGCGAGCACGTGTCGCTGGTCGGGCCGAACGGCGCCGGGAAGACGACCCTGATCGAGGCGCTCGCCGGGCGCCGGGAGCTGGACGGCGGAAAGCTCCGCACCGGTCACAACGTCCAGCTCGGCTACCTCTCGCAGCACGCGGAGGAGCTCGGGCTGCGCGGGACGGTGCTGGAGGCGGCCCAGCGCGCGACCGGCCTGACGCCGAACAAGGCGCGCGCGCTGCTCGGCCGCTTCCTGTTCAGCGGCGAGGAGGCCGAGAAGCCGATGGACGGGCTGTCGGGCGGCGAGCGGAGGCGGCTGTCGCTCGCGGTCCTCGTGGAGTCGGGCGCGAACGTGCTGATCCTCGACGAGCCGACGAACCACCTCGACATCGACGCGCGCGAGGCGCTCGAGGACGCGCTGAGCGCGTTCGACGGCGCGGTCCTGCTCGTCTCGCACGACCGCGCGCTGCTCGACGCGGTGGGCACGCGCACCTTCGCCATCGAGGACGGCACGCTGCGGAGCTACCTGGGCGGCTGGGCGGAGTACTCGCGCGTTCGCGAGGAGCGCCGCGAGGCGGCGGCCAGGCCGAAGTCCGCGAAGCCGAAGGCCAAGGCAAGGGCGAGGTCGAACGGCCGCGCAAAGCCCGCCGGGCCCGTCGAAGAACGCGATCAGGCGCGCGGCCGAGCTGGAGCGCGAGGTGGAGAAGGCGGAGGCCGCGCTGCGCGCCATCGAGGACGAGCTGGCCGACCCCTCGGCCTGGGCGAGCCCGACGAGCAGCGAGCGCGCCACGAGGCGCCATGAGGCGGCCAAGAAGGCCGTCGCGGAGGCCTACGCGCGCTGGGAGGCGGCCTCGGCCTGACAAACCGCTGCAAAGCCTGTTGCTCACTTGCATGCAGGCGGGCGGTTGGCCCATAGTTGGCGAGAGGCGAGGATGACAACCACGCAGGCCGCCGACCCCGTTTCGCACTTCGACACGTTCCGCGCGAGCCCATTCGACGTTGCCCGGTGTCGCAAGGCCGCCGACGAGCTGGCCAAGTCCCCGGACACCGCCCGCGTTGCGAGCATGGCCAGGGAGTTCATCCATGAAAAGCAGCCAGACGAGGTGCGGGCGTGGGGAATGAACGTGCTCGAGCGCGTCCCGGACAAAGCCTCGTTCAAGTTCCTCACTGAGTTCATCAACTCGGTCACTGACCCCGGCAGACGCCGGCGCGCGAAGTACTCGCGCATGTACGCGCTCAAGGCGCTGGATGCCATCGCGAGCACGGAGTCGCAGCGCCGCGAGCTCGGCTATTTGCTCGAGGAGCGCTGGAGCGACGAGAACGAGGACACCCTGCCGCGGGCCTTCGCGGCGGCCTTGGCGTCAGGAAGGGCCACTACGAGGCACGCGTTCAGCTCACGGCGATGTTCGAGCAGGTCGGCCCGCGCTACTGGTACCCGTTCATGATCCTGCGCGCGCTGCGCGACTGCCCGGTGGCCCACGCGCTGCCCTTCCTCATCTCCGTGATACGCGACCGCGACGGCTACGTCGAGATCCGACACAGGGCCATCGAGCTGGTGGCCCGCTTCGAGCCGACCCGCGAGGCGGTGCGCGCCGTGGGCGACGTGCTGGAGGACGACCCGAACGAATATCTCCGCCTGTCAGCGGCCGTGACGCTCGGCGAGTTGGGCGAGCCGTCCGCCAAGTCGAACCTGCTCGTCGGTGTGACGGACAACAACGCGGAGGTGCGCGTCCGAGCAGCAGCCGCCCTGGAGCGCTGTTCGGGCCGTGACGAGGCCGTCGTGGCGATCGTGGCCGCAGCCCTGGGCTCGAAGAATGGCAAGCAGTCGCTCAGCCGCTTCGTCGACGCGCTTCGCGTCGTCGACCCCGATCGCACCCGCTCGACCGAGGCGCTCAGCAAGGAGCTCGGCGCCGAGGACCGCGAGCAGGCTCAGAGAGCCGAGGGCATCCTGCTCGACCTGGGTGGCTGGTCCGCGGTGCAGCGGCTGAGCCAGCGGCGCGACACGCTCGCCAAGCTGGACGAGCTCCTCGCGGACTCGGAGGCGGTCGTTCAGCGCACCTTTGAGGCCACCGTCAAACAGGCGCGGACGAACTTCTACTTCGCCCTGGTGGTGAACGTCATCGTGGTGTTGGTGGGGGTCGCACTCAGCGTGATCGCGATCCTCCACCTGATCGACCAGCCCGAGGACCTCGAGGGCTGGCTCCTGCCGGGAGCCGCGGGCGTAATCGGGATCCTGATCAACCTGCTGTTCAACAACCCGCGCAAGAACGCTCGCGACGACCTCGCCACCCTCGTCAACGTGAACGTCCTGTTCCTTGGGTTCCTACGTCAGCTGAACCAGATCGACGCGACCTTCAAGCACGCGTACATCGAGGGGCACGACTTCGGCGCCGACGACATGCAGAAGACCGTCGGCCGAATCGAGCGAACGGTCGGCCGGACGCTGATGCTCACGAGCGATCATCTGAGTACCGCCGCCGACCCCAACGGCGGGCCCGAGCGCGTGGCCGGACCCGCCGCGGAGCCCGCCCCCTAGTCGACCGCCGCAAGCAGCTCGTCGAGGCGCTCGTACGACTCGTTCAGGCCGATCTCCATGCCGGAGCCGAGCATGCCGTCGCGCTCCTCCGTCGTGTGGAACAGCGAGCGCGTGCTGACCTTGGTCTTGCCGTCGCCGAGATCCTCGAACGTCGCGGTCTCGACGCAGATGTAGCCCGGCATCCCCTCCCACTCGAACGTCTGCTCGAGCTTCTCGGGCGGGTCGATTACGCGATAGGTGCCCCTGAAGGCGTGCGAGCCGTCGGGCCCATCGGTCACGAAGCGCCAGTCGCCTCCGACGCGCACGTCCATCTTGTCGACCGTCGTCGTGTCCACGCGCCGGCCCCACCATTGCGAAATCAGCTCGGGGTCGACGAAGGCCTGGAAGACCCTCTCGCGCGGGGCTTCGAAGACACGCTCGCTGACGATCTCGCGATCGCCCTGCGCCGCGACTCGTGCTGCATGCGCCTGGTTCGTCATGACTCCTGTCCTTTCGTGCGCTCGAGGAGCTCCCCGAGGCGATCGAGGCGTTCTTCCAGCATCAGGCGGTAGCCGAGGATCCAGCGCCGCTCGGCGTCCAGGTCCTGCGGGCCGAGGCTGCACCAGCGCGTCCGGCCCACCTTCTCGGTGCGGACGAGGTCCGCCTCCTCGAGGACCTGAACGTGCTTCTTCAGCCCGGTCAGGGAGATCCCGAACGGCTCGGCGAGCTCGCTGATGGTCGCGCTGCCGCGACCGAGCCGCTCGAGGATGCCCCGCCGTGTGGGGTCCGAGAGCGCCGCGAAGGTGCGATCGAGTTCTTCCTGATACTGAACCACTTGGTTCAGTATGCACCACGCTTGCGCGCCCAGCTCGGCTAGAGGCCGAGGTCGTCCGCGTAGTTCTGGCGGTACTCCCTGCGGCGCTCGGTCACGTTCTCCACGTAGGCGCGCGTCTCCGGGAAGCGGATGTCGTCGGCGTGGTCGAACTCGCCGGCGCCACCGGCGTCGGCGACCCACTTGTCGACGTTTCCGATCCCCGCGTTGTAGGCCGCGACGGCGAGCGTCTCGTTGCCGTCGTAGTGGTCGATCAGGAGGCGCAGGTAGTAGGCGCCGTAGGAGATGTTGATCTGCGGATCGGAGAGGTCGGACTGCTTGAAGCGGATCCCGCCGGAGTGCTTCGCGATCGCGTCCGCGGTCTGGGGCGTGATCTGCATCAGCCCGCGTGCGCCCGCGTGCGAGGTCTGGTCGCGGAAGCGCGACTCCTCGTAGATCACCGCCGCGATCAGCGCCGGGTCGAGGTTCTTGTCGCCGGCCTGCTGGCGAATGATGTCGTCGTGGTGCAGCGGCAGCGTGATCTCGCGTACCGCCTCCTCCCCCAGCCCGGACACGAGCGCCGCGCAGAACGCACCCAGCAGGAGCGCCACCGCGACGGCCGCCAGCCGCCTGCGCCGGATCCTGGCGCTGGCCGGTCGGCGGGCGACTCTGCGGCGGGCGGCGTGGGAGCTCATGGGGGCGGTCGGTCGAGTCTCGCAAGTACCTGGGACAGTGTCTCCCTCAACTCGTCGAGGCTGCCGTCGTTTCGGACCTCGAAATCCGCTCGTTGCGCCTTCTCCTCCTGGGACAGCTGGCGTCCGGTGCGCTCTGCGACGGCCGCGTGGCCGCGCGCCCCGGCGCGTTCGGCGCGCACGTCCTCGTCGGCCACGACCGCGATCGTGGCGTCGAACGCCGCCTCCATCCCCGATTCGAACAGGAGCGGCACCTCGACGACCGCGGCTCGCGGCGGCGGGGCGATCGCGTCGACCTCCTGCCTCCATTCCATCACCCGCCTGCCGACGCGGGGCCAGAGCTGGCCCTCGAGCCACTTCCGCCCCTCGTCGTCGGCGAAGACGCGCTCGGCGATCAGCGTGCGGTCCAGCGCGCCGTCCGGCGCCACCTCGTCGCCGAGGCGGGCCACCACGATGTCGCGCAGCTCGTCGCTCCCGAGCAGGTCGTGGACGACCTCGTCCGTCGAGAGCGTCACGGCCCCCAGGTCGGCGAGCGCACGCAGCGCCTCGGACTTGCCCGCGCCGAGGCCGCCGGTGAGCCCCACGAACGGGACCCCGGCCAACTACTCCTCCGCGGGCTGCTCTTCGTCCTGGTCGGTGGCGGCCGCGCCGGGCTCGTCCTCCGCGCTCAGGCGCGGGCTCGGCGTCAACCGCGTCGGGCGCGGGCTCCGCCTCGGGAACCTCGGCCTCGGGAGCCGCCGCCTCAGGTGCGTCCTCGGCGGGAGCCTCCTCCGCGGGCGCCTCGCCAGCGGGTGCCTCCTCGGCAGGAGCCTCCTCCGCCGGAGCCTCCTCGACCGCGGCCTCCTCGGCGGCAGCCTCCTCCGCGGGAGCCTCCTCCGCGGCGGGCTCCTGCACGGGCAGCGCCGCACGCAGGGCGTCCGCCCCGCTGATCGACGGGCCGGCGAACACGTCCTCCGAGAGGCCGAGATCGGGCACGTCGCCGATCTCCTCGCCGCCGCCGGCCTCCGCGGCCGCGGCGGCGCCGGCCTCCGCTGCCGACTTGATGTGCGCAAGCTGCTCCTCGACGCGCTTGACGCTCAGCGACAGCCGCCTGCGCTCGGAGTCGATCTCGAGGATCTTCACGCGCACGTCCTGGCCCGGTTCCACGATCTCGCGTGGGTTCTCCACGTGGTGGTGGGCCAGCTCGGAGATGTGCACGAGCCCCTCGACGCCGTCCATGATCTCCACGAACGCGCCGAAGGTGACGACCTTGGTGACCTTGCCCTCGAGCTCGTCGCCGATCCGGTAGGTGTCGATCACCCGCTGCCACGGGTCCTCCTGGGTCTGCTTGAGACCGAGGGAGATGCGCTGGCGGTCGCGGTCGATGTCGAGCACCTTGACCGGCACGACGTCGCCGATCGAGAGGATCTCGGACGGGTGGTTCACGTGGCTCCAGGAGAGCTCGGAGATGTGGATCAGGCCGTCGATGCCGTCCAGGTCCACGAACGCGCCGAAGTCGACGATGTTCGAGATCGCGCCCTCCACGACCATCCCCGGCTGGAGGCGGTCGAGGATCTGCTGGCGAACCTCCTTGCGCTCCTCCTCGAGCACCGCTCGGCGGCTCAGGACCACGTTGTTGCGCGAGCGGTTCAGCTCGATGACCTTGCACTCGATCTTGGTGCCGAGGAACTCGTCCAGGTTCTGGACGCGCCGGATGTCGACCAGCGACGCGGGCAGGAAGCCGCGCACGCCGAGGTCGATGATGAGACCGCCCTTCACGACCTCGATGACGGTGCCCTCGACGGGCTCGCCCGACTCGGCGGCGGCCTCGATCTTGCGCCAGGCCTTCTCGAAGCGAGCGCGCTTCTTGGAGAGGACGAGCCGGCCGTCCTGGTCCTCCTTGGTGAGGACGAGGGCGTCGACCTCCTCGCCCAGCTCGACCTCGTCGTGCGGATCGACCGACTTGCGGATCGAGAGCTCATTCATCGGAATGACGCCCTCGCTCTTGTAGCCGATGTCCACCAGGACCTCGTCCTGGTCTATGCGCACGACCTTGCCCGACACGACGTCACCCTCGTCGAAGGGGACGATGGTCGCGTCGTAGTTCGGGACGATCTGACCGTCGATCTCGAGCAGCAAGCCGTCCGAGCCCTCGACGGTGCGAGGGGGAGTAGCAGTCTCTGTTTCCGGCACTGAGGAGGCAAGCCTAGCTAGTACGAAGCCGGGAGGCCGGGAAGCCGCTAGCTGAACGTCCCCAGCGCCGCCTCGACCTCGCGCGCCACGGCCTCGCCCGCGAGCCCGACGGCAAGCAGCACCATCAGGAGCAGCCGCGCCTTGCCGGCTGACAGCGGCCCCGCGCCGCACCGCGCCCAGCTCACGCAGCTGGGCGCCACCGCCGGGCGAGCCGTAGGAGGACCGACCCGCGCCACCGGGGACGCGGGTGGCGACTATCACCGGCACCCCGCGCTCGATGGCGGCCCGTATCCCGCCGACGGCGCTTCCCGGGACGTTGCCGCTCCCGGTGCCCTCGACAACCAGGCCCGCGGCCCCGCTGGCGTCGAGCACCGCCTCGAAGATCGCTTCGCTCATGCCGGGATATGCGCTCACGAGCGCCACCTCGTGCGAGAACCGCTCCGGGGGCTCGATCGTGAAGGCGCGCGGCGGGAGCCACGGCAATTCGAGCGAGCCGGGCATCACCCGTCCGATCGGCCCGCGCCGCGGCGATCGGAAGGCGGAGACGAGCCCGCTGTCCAGCTTGCGGACCCAGCGCGCCGCGTGGATCTCGTCGCTCATGACGACCACCGCCCCGGCGCCCCGCGCCTCGGGGGCGGACGCGACGCGCACGGCGTTCAGCAGGTTGCGGGGACCGTCGGCGGAGAGCTCGTCCGGGCTGCGCATCGCCCCCACGAACGCGACCGGGCCGTCCGAGCGAAGGGTCAGGTCGCACAGGAACGCGGTCTCCTCGAGCGTGTCGGTTCCGTGAGTGACGACCACTCCGTCGACACCCGGCTCTGCGAGCACCTCTCCCGCCCGGCGGGCGACGCGGAGCATGTCGGCGGGTGTCAGGTTCCAGCTCGAGACCGCCGCGACCTCCTCGACCTGGACCTCGGCCACGCGGTCGAGCCCCGGCACTCCGGCGACCAGCTCCTCGCCGGACACCGCGGGCCGCTTGGCGCCGCTCTCAGGGTCGGGCAGCGACGCGATCGTGCCACCGGTCGTGAGGATGCGGACCGCCACGCCGGCGATCTTAGGCGGGCGCTAGCCTGCCCCGCATGCCGACTCGCCGCACGACGCGTGGCGCCGATCGCACTCCGCTCTCCGGCGAGTGGGACGTGCTCGTCTGCGGCGCGAGCTTCGCGGGCCTGGCCGTGGCCCGGGAGCTGGCCGGCAGCGGCGCCCGCGTGCTGGTCGTCGACCGCTACGAGATCGGCGAGCGCCAGACGTCCGCCTGCGGGATCCCCACCGAGTGGCTCCGGGCCATGGGATTGATGGGATCGCACAGGCAGACCTTCGGCAGGCTGGTGGTCCACACACCCTTCGGGACCTCGGTCCTGGAGCTGCCCTGGACGTTCTCGACGTTCGACTACTCCACCCTCTGTCACATCCTCGCGTCCCAATCCGACCACGACTTCCACACAGCCAAGGTCAACGGGCGCACCGGGAACACTGTCCACACCGACCGAGGCGATCTCTCAGCTCCTCTGATCGTCGACGCGCTCGGCTGGCGCAGAGTCCTGGGAACCGGCTACCAGCCTCCCGACGCCCCGCTTTCACGGGGCCTGGAGGTCCACCCGTGGGGAGCCGGCGAGGAGATGGAGCTGTGGATCGACCGCAAATACGTGCCGGCCGGCTACGGATGGAGCTTCCCGGCCGGAGACGAGACGCGCATCGGCGTGGGCTCGTTCGACCCCCGCTTCCACGTGAAGGACACGACCGTGATGCTCGCCGAGGACCTCTCGCGCGACCCGGTCCGCTACCAGGGCAACTGGATCCCGCACAGGCTGCGTGCCGCCACGGACGACGGCGTGTTCTTCGTGGGCGACAGCGCCGGCCACTGCCTCCCCCTGACCGCGGAGGGGATCCGCACCGCCTTCTACTTCGGGATCGCGTGCGGGCGCGAGCTGCGCGGGGTGGTGGACGGCAAACAGCCGATCGCCGCCGCGCTGGCGAGCTACGGCGACTTCAGCGAGTCCCACCGCTGGAAGTTCGAGGCGATGCTGGCCGCCCAGCGCATCGTCCCGCGGGTGCCGCCGCGCCTGCTGCACCGCTCGATCTCGGCGATGCAGTGGAAGCGCTTCGTGGGCTGGAGCTTCGGCCACTACCTGGACATAGCGCCGCCCTCGTTCGCGGGCGCGCCCCGGTCAGCGGTTGTGGCTGACCAGCTCGACGTTGTGGCCGTCGGGGTCTAGCACGTAGGCGCTGTAGTAGCCGCGGTGGTAGGTCGAGCGCTCGCCGGGAGTGCCGTTGTCGCGGTAGCCGGCCTCGATGGCCGCCTGGTGGAAGTCGTCGACCGCCTGATTGTCGGATGCGGGGAAGGCCAGGTGCAGGTGCTCGGTCAGGTGATCGCCTGACAGCAGCGAGAGGGAGCCGGGGTCGCCGGTGAAGGAGGCGCGCTTCGGCGTGTCCGCGCCGAGGCCCAGCCGGGCATGCGGCGCGATCGTCTCGTAGAAGCGCTTCGATGCCTCGACGTCGCGGACGCGGATCCAGACATGGTCGACGCCGCGGCGCACGTCCTCGAAGTGCACCGCCTCGATGCTGTTGCCGTCCGGGTCGAGCAGGAAGCCGCCGTAGTAGTCCTCGCCGTACTCGCTGCGCGGCCCGGGCTCGCCGTCGCTCTCGTAGCCGGCGGCCGTGCCGACCCGCCAGAACTCGCCCACCCGCTCGCGCGACGACGCCCCGAAGCCCACGTGCAGCCCGCGCGTGACCGGGTCCCAGGCCGTCGCCTGGGTGAGCGAGAAGTCGTCCCACTCGGTGAAGTGCCCGCCGGTGTGGGTCGTGTCGATCCCGATGACGCCCAGGACCGTGGAGTAGAAGCGCTCGGACGCCGTGCGGTCCGAGACGCGGATCGTCACGTGGTCGAACACCGGCGAGACGTTACTCAGGCGCCGGGTGGCTGGTACCGAACCTCCTGGGCCTTGCGCAGCGCATCCATCGTCTCGTCCACGCTCAGCAGGACCGTCGTCTCGAGGGAGCTGAGCGCACCGCCGCCGCCGATCGCCAGCGCGACGGCGGCCATCGACACGTTGTCGGGAGCCTCCCAGAGGTTGTAGCCGTCGTGCGCGCCGAACGCGTACCAGAACCCGTGGAGCTTCCCGCCGACCGACTCGATGTACTCCTCCGCGGCCTTTCTGCGGTCCTCGGGGTTGCCGATCAGCTTGGCCCAGGTCTCCGGCGTATAGCTGAACTTCGTCAGGTAGAGAGGCATCCCGATCAGCTGAAGAGCTTGCGGAGCAGGCCCTTCTTCTCCTTCATCGTCCCCTTGGCCTGATCGCCGCGGCCCTCGGCCTTCAGGGAGCTGTCGCCGCTCAGAGCGCCGCCGGCCTCCTTCAGCCTGCCCTTTGCCTTGTCGCCCGCACCGCGGACGCGGTCCTCGTTTGGTGTCGTTCGTGCCATGGCCAGATCATGCCCGGCAACCCCGCGCGCTACACGGCGCCGGCCAGCTGGAGGGCGGCTCCGATGGCTCCGCAGCCCAGCACGACGGCCACCACGACGAGCTTGCCGTGCCAGCGGTTGAGCGCCAGGAACGCCGCTGCCGCGAGGATCGCCGTCGGCACGTCGACCACGCCGGCGTCGAGGATGTCGATCGTGACGGCGGCGATGAGGCCTATCACCGCGGCGGCGACACCGAGCAGGAATGGCCGTATACGGGGGTTCTCGGCCAGCGCGACGAGCCGGCGGTGGAAGTAGATCGGCAGGACGAACGCGGGGAGGAAGATCCCGACCGTCATGGCGAGGGCGCCGGCAAGGCCGCCCGCGATGTAGCCGACGAAGGTGGAAAAGATGATGAGCGGTGCGGGCAGGACCCCGCCCAGCGCGAGCCCGTCGACGAACTCCCCCTCGCTGAGCCAGCGCTGGCCGTCCACGGCGGCCTCGTGCAGGTACGGGATGACCGTGAAGGCACCGCCGAAGGTGACGAGGCCGGCCTTGAGGCCCTCCCAGAAGATCTCGGCGGTCAGCGAGAGCGTGATCGCGCCGGCCGCCGCCAGCACCATCGCGGCGGGACCGAGCGCGACGGACTGGGCCCGCCGCGTCCAGCGCGAGCCGTTGGTCCAGAGCTCGTAGGCGAGCCCGGCTCCGAGCAGTACGAGCCCGAAGCCGGCGGAGGCCAGCACCGTAAGCGCAAACGCGGCCGCGACGATCAGGGCGAGCGCGGCGTCCGTGATGAACACGCCGCTGAGCCGCACGAGCGCCCTTGCCACCACTGCGCCGACCGCCGCCTTCAGCCCGTAGAAGAGCTCGTCGAGATGCCGGGCGAGGTCGGCCTCGACGTAGAGGACCGACAGGGCCAGCATCAGCACGAAGCCGGGGAGCATGAAGCCGAGCCCGGCGAGGAAGCCGCCGAGCTTGCCGCCCCGGAGCCGGCCGAAATAGACGCACAGCTCGTGCGCCTCCGGACCGGGAAGCACCTGGTAGACCGCAAGGGTCTTCTTGAAGGTCTCCTCGTCGACCCAGCCCTCCTGGTCGACGCACTCGCTCTTGATCATCGCGATCTGGGCCGCCGGCCCGCCCCAGGCGAGCGCGCCGAACTTCAGGAAGCGAATGAAGATTGCGCGCGGCGGGTCAGCCCTCATCGAGGGGCGGCAGTCTTTCTGAAAACGGCGCTCGCGGGCTAACGGACCGCGAAGCCGTGGACACGCACGACCACGCGCGTCGGGCGAGTCGGTGCGGTGAGCGAGAGGAAGTCGCGTACCGCGCCGGCGTGCCCGCAGAAGCCGCACGACATCGCGTCGGGCATCGACATCGGCTCGGCCGACGGGAGGACCGGCGCGTCACAGGCGGGACACGCGAGCGTCCCGGTGGCCAGCTGCCACGAGCTGCCGGTCCGGCGCCACTCATGGCGCCCGGCCAGCCGCTCGACGGGCTGCGCCCCGGCGCTCTGCGCTCCCTCGATCTCGCGATGCAAGGCCACCGGGGACGAGTCTAGGGACGCGCTGCGCGAGCATTGCGCGTCATGGACGAGGAGCACATCTCCGTAAGGGCGATCGGACGGGTCGAGTCTCCGCTGACCGATCCCGCGTCGGCGCCGAAGCAGGGCGACGAGGGAGCGCCGGACGCGTGGGTCTCGTTCGAGCCTGCGGTGCTCGAGGCGCTCGACGGTCTGTCCGCGGGTGACGAGGTGATCCTGCTCACCTGGCTCGACCGCGCCGAGCGCGACGTCCTGCGGGTCCATCCGCGCGGCGACCTGTCGAGGGAGCCGCTGGGCGTGTTCGCCACGCGCTCCCCCGACCGGCCGAACCCGATCGGGCTCCACCGAGTCGAGATCGTGTCGATCGACGGCGGCAGGGTCCGGGTGCGCAATCTCGAGGCGTTGGACGGGACACCGGTCCTGGACCTGAAGCCCGTGCTCAGCGGCGACGTCGACGAGCGCTGACTACTCCCGCACGATCAGGATCGTGCCCACCGCCAGCAGGGCGATCCCCACGACCTTTTCCCAGGTGATAGCGCGCTCCTCAAGCCCGAGCACGCCCAGCCGGTCGATCACGATCGACAGCGTCAGCTGTCCCGCGATGACGGCGGCCGTGACCCCGCCGGCGCCGAGCTCGCGCACCGTGATCAGCGTCGTGAGGACGATCGCCACGCCGGAAAGGCCGCCTAAGACCCAGTAGTACCAGGCGGGCGACTCGACGTCCTCGGTGTTGTGAAACCCGCCCGCGAACGCGAACGTCGCGACGAGTACGAGCAATCGTGCCGACCAAGAAGCTCACGCTCACGGCGCCAAACGTCCCGAGCTTCTTCGAGAGGACGTTGTTGACCGTCGGCTGCGCGGCCACGAAGCCGCCCGCCGCAACGGTGGCGAGCACGGCGAGCTCCTTGCTCACTTGGCCTCCAGCCAGTTCTGCCCGGCACCCACGTCCACCCCGAGCGGCGGGTCCATCTCGAAGGCGGCGGCCATCTCGCGCTCGATGATCTCGCTTGCGGCGGCCACCTCCTCGGTCGGGCCCTCGAAGAGCAGCTCGTCGTGGATCTGGAGCACCAGCCTGGTGGCGAGGTTCGCGTCGCGCAGCTCGTTGCGAGCGCGCACCATCGCCAGCTTGATGATGTCCGCGGCCGTGCCCTGGATGACCATGTTCACCGCGAGCCGCTCGCCCAGCGACCTCGTCTGGAACTGGCGCGAGCGCAGCTCGGGCACGCGCCGGATGCGCCCGAACAGCGTCGTCACGTGGCCCTCCTCGCGAGCGCGCTCGATCGTCTGGTCGATGAACGCCTTCACGCGCGGGAAGCGCTCGAGGTAGGCGTCGATGAACTCCTGCGCCTCCTCCTTCTCGATCTGGAGGCGGTCGGCGAGCCCGAACGCGGACAGCCCGTAGACGATCCCGTAGTTGACCATCTTGGCCTTCGAGCGGGTGCCGGGATCCGACTTGCCGCCGAGGATGGCCTCGGCGGTGGCGGTGTGCACGTCCTCGCCGCGCCGGAAGATGTCCTTCAGCACCGGCTCGTCGGCGATGTGCGCGAGCAGGCGCAGCTCCACCTGCGAGTAGTCCGCCGAGATCAGGCTGTTGCCCGGCTCGGCCACGAAGCAGGCGCGGATCTCGCGGCCCTGCTCGGTGCGGATCGGGATGTTCTGGAGGTTGGGGTCGGTGCTCGACAGCCGGCCGGTCGCCGTGGCCGTCTGGTTGAAGGTCGTGTGGAGCCGGCCGTCGTCGCCGATCAGCTCCGGGAAAGCGTCGAGGTAGGTCGACTTCAGCTTCGTGACCTCGCGCCACTCCTCGATCGCGGGGATGATCTCGTGCTCGCCGCGGATCGCCTGGAGCACGCGGGCGTCGGTCGAGAAGCCCGTCTTGCCGCGGCGCTTGCGCGACAGGCCCAGCTTCTCGAAGAGGATCTGCGCCGAGCTGCTGCGGCGAGCCGATCGTGAACTCCTCGCCCGCCAGCTCCCACACGCGCTGCTCGAGCTCCTCGGCGCGCGTGCCGAAGCGCTCGCTGATCCCGCGCAAGCTGCTCCACGTCGAGCTTCACGCCCGCCCGCTCCATCTCGACGAGCACGTCCACGAGCGGCAGCTCCACCTCGTGGAACAGGCGCGTCAGGCCGTCCTCCTCGAGCCGGGTGCGCTGGCGCTCCGCCAGCACGCGCGTGACGACGGCGCGCTCGGCGATCCCGTTGGCGCCCTCGACGGCCGCGGCGATCCCCGCCTCCGCGCTGAGCTCGTCGAGCGGGTAGCCGCGCCGCGCGGGATCGATCAGGTAGGCGGCGATCATCGTGTCGTGCTCGAGCATCGCGGCGGGCGCGGCCTCCTCGCTCACGGCGGTGGTCTTCCAGTCGTGCGTGACTATCGGCCGCTCGCCGCGCGCCATCGTCAGCGCGGTGAGCGTCTCGGCCTCCGACGACGAGCACCTCCCCGCCCGCGTACGCCGCCACCCTCATCGGGCCGAGCGGCGGGCCGCCCACGTCGAGCGTCTCCTGGCCCTCCGTGCTCGCCCGCCGGCCGGGGTCGCTCGGCAGCGAGGGCCACGAGCTCGCCGTCGAAGGAGCCGAGCTCCGCGATCGGCACCTCGCGCGCCTTCGTGTGCACGACCTCCTCGGCGCGCTCGGCCGGCGCCGCCGGCTCGCCCTCGCCGAGCGCCTCCTCGAGCCGCTCGAGCGGCGCGCGCAGCTCGAACTCGCGGAAGGTCTCGCGCAGGCGCGAGCGGTCGGGCTCGCGCGCGGCGATGTGGTCGAGGTCGATCTCCCCGAGCTCGATGTCGCGGATCGCGGTGGCGAGCGTCTTCGAGATCCGCGCGTCCTCGGCGTGGTTCGTCAGGTTCTCCTTGCGCTTGGCGCCGGAGATCTTGTCGATGTTGCCGAGCACCCCCTCGAGCGAGCCGTGCTCCTGGAGCAGCTGCGAGGCGGTCTTCTCGCCGATGCCGGGAACGCCCGGGATGTTGTCCGAGGTGTCGCCCTTCAGCCCGACGAAGTCCGGGATCAGCTCCGGCGCGATGCCGTAGCGGTCGACCACGGCGTCGTGGTCGTACACCTTCGTCTCGGTGATGCCGCGGCTCGTGGCCATCACGCGCACGCCCGGCTCGATCAGCTGGAAGAGGTCGCGGTCGCCGGTCACGACCATGACCTCGTAGCCCTTCTCGCGCGCCCGCTTGGCGACCGTGGCGATCACGTCGTCGGCCTCGTAGCCCTCCACGCGCACGTTCTCGTAGCCGAAGGCGTCCACGAGCGGATGCATGTACGGCCACTGCTCGGCGAGCAGGTCGGGCTTCGAGTCGCGCTGGCCCTTGTACTCCTCGTAGACCTCCTTGCGGCCCGACATCCCGGCGTCCCAGACCACGAGCGTCGGCTTGACGCCGTACTCGGTGATGATCTTCACGAGCATCGAGGCGAACCCGAAGATCGCGTTGGTGGGCTGCCCCTTCGAGGTCGCGATCGACTCGGGAAGCGCGAAGAAAGCGCGATAAACGAGGCTGTTCCCGTCGATGAGGAACAGCTCTTTCGAGCGGCTCCGGCGGCACGCGTCAACCCTATCGACGCGCCCGGCCACGCCGGCGAACGGCAGCGATGAAGGGGTTGGGCGCTTTCCGTTGCGAAATGGAAACAGAAAGCGCCCAACCCAGGATCCTCAGTGCTGTCGTTGGCCGGCGGAGACCGGAGCGGCGCGACCCTATGATGGCTCGCGGCTGGCCACTCCCTCCGCACAGTTCTCGCTGACCCTCCGCGTCGCGCTGCCGTCGCGCCCCGGCGGCGTGCTCGGCAAGGTCACCGCCGCGATCACGCGGGCCGGCGGGTCGATCGTCGCGGTCGACACGGTCGACGCCAAGGGCGACCGGACGATCCGCGAGATCACCGTCGAGTGCGGCACCTCAGACCATCGCGGGAAGGTGATCGCCGCGGTCCAGGCCGTCAAGGCCGCGGAGGTCGTCGAGGTCACCGACCGCACCTTCGAGGTGCACCGCCGCGGCAAGATCCACACCGGCCTCAACCTCCCGCTGAAGATCGCGCGACGACCTCTCGATGGCCTACACCCCGGGCGTCGCGCGCGTCTGCACCGCGATCGCCGAGAACCGCCAGAAGGCGTTCAAGTACACGATCAAGGCGAACACCGTGGCCGTCGTCTCCGACGGCACGGCCGTGCTCGGCCTCGGCGACATCGGCCCCGAGGCGGCCATGCCGGTGATGGAGGGCAAGGCGATGCTCTTCAAGGAGTTCGCCGACGTGGACGCCTTCCCGATCTGCCTCGCCACGAAGGACGTGGACGAGATCGTGGAGACCGTGATCCGCATCGCGCCCACCTTCGGCGGCATCAACCTCGAGGACATCTCCTCGCCGCGCTGCTTCGAGATCGAGCAGCGGCTGCAGGAGGCGCTCGACATCCCGGTCTTCCACGACGACCAGCACGGCACCGCGATCGTGACGCTCGCCGCGCTCATCAACGCCTGCCGTCTGACCGGCCGGCGCATGGAGGAGCTCGAGGTGCTGATGGTCGGCGCGGGCGCGGCGGGTGTGGCGGTCGCGAAGATCCTGATGGACGCCGGCGTGACCTCGATCGTCGCGTGCGACCGCTTCGGCGCGATCCACACCGGCCGCGACGACTACCAGGCCGGCTCGATGAACGCGCCCAAGCGCTGGCTCGCCGAGAACACGAACGCCGGCGGGCGCGACGGCCAGCCGCGCGAGGTGATCGAGGGCACGGACGTCTTCATCGGGCTGTCCGGCCCCGGCATCATCGACGCGCAGGACCTCCAGAAGATGAACCCGGAGCCGTTCGTCTTCGCGATGGCGAACCCGAACCCGGAGGTGCGCCCGGAGGAGGCGGCGCCCTACGTGCGGGTGATGGCCACCGGCCGCTCCGACTACCCGAACCAGATCAACAACGTGCTCGCCTTCCCGGGCATCTTCCGCGGCGCGTTC
This sequence comes from uncultured Thermoleophilaceae bacterium, assembly GCA_963786845.1. Taxonomy (GTDB): domain Bacteria; phylum Actinomycetota; class Thermoleophilia; order Solirubrobacterales; family Thermoleophilaceae; genus JACVRW01. The sequence continues at coordinate 85,195 of CAWBAP010000010.1, read as the reverse complement.
GACGTGCGCGCCACGGCGATCACCGAGGAGATGAAGCTCGCGGCGGCGCGCGGGCATCGCGTCGGTCGTCGGCGACGAGGAGCTCGACGAGGACTACATCATCCCGAGCGTGTTCAACCGCGACGTCGCTCGTGAGGTGGCGAGCGCGGTGGCCGAGGTGGCCGAGCGCGTCGACGACGACGCGCCGCCGAGCAGCCGACGGTCGAGCGCGCGACGGTCAGCTGATGCGCGTCGCCGTCACCGGCGCGACCGGGCATGGTCGGCGCGCGCGCTCGTGCGCCGCGCTCAACGAGCGCGGCGACGAGGTGACGGCGCTGTCGCGCGACGCCGAGCGGGCCGAGCGCGAGCTCGGCACCGAGGCGACCCTCTGGGCCCACCCGAAGGCGGAGCCGCCGCCGCTCGACGCGCTGCGCGGCCGCGACGCGGTCGTGCACCTGCTCGGCGAGCAGATCGCGCAGCGCTGGAGCGACGACGCCAAGCGCGAGATCCGCGACTCGCGCATCCTCTCGACCCGCAACCTCGTGACCGCTCTGGCCGAGCTGCCGGAGGCGGAGCGCCCGCGGGTGCTCGTCTCGCAGTCGGGCGCCGGCTGGTACGGGCACCGCGGCGACGAGCGCCTGGACGAGTCAGCTCCCGCGGGCGACGACTTCCTCGCGCAGCTCACCGCGGACTGGGAGCGCGAGGCGCGGGCGCGCGGAGGAGCTCGGCGTTCGCGTCGTCGTCAACCGCACCGGCGTGGTGCTCTCCGAGTCCGGCGGGGCGCTCGAGAAGATGCTGCCCTTCTTCAAGGCGGGCATCGGCGGCCCGGTGGCCGGCGGAAGGCAGTACGTGCCCTGGGTCCACCTGGACGACGTGGTCGGAGCCATCCTGTTCGAGCTCGACACCGAGGCCGCGAGCGGCCCGGTGAACCTGACCGCGCCGGAGCCGGTCACGAACAAGGAGCTGTCGAAGGCGCTCGGCCGCGTGCTGCGGCGCCCCGCGTTCGCGCCCGTGCCCGCGCTCGCGGTGAAGGCGCTCTACGGCGAGATGGCCGAGATCGTGACCACGGGACAGCGCGCGGTTCCGGCGCGCCTCACCGCGCTCGGCTACGACTTCCGGCAGCCCGAGCTCGAGCCCGCGCTGCGGGACATCGAAGGCTCGCGCGCACCGCGCGCTCGCAGGTCAGCTACAGGGAGCAAACGCGCGGGAGCCTGACCAGCCCCCGGGAGGTGAGGCCCCCCTCAGCCGGGCCGGCCGCTCACCTTGCACCACGTGAGGCGCCCGGTCGGAAAGTCGGATCACGGCCCGGAACGGGTGGCCGATCACCCCGCCGGGAGAGGCATCGATCGACGGCAGGTCGCTGGTGACCGCGAGGCACTCGTAGGCCACGCGCGCGCCATCCGGGTCCTGCCCGTGCTGCACCGGCTCGCATGTCACGCGCTTCGCCGCCGGCCCGCTGAGGTCGCCGGCCGCGACGCGCGCCCGCGCATCGGAGAGGATCCGCACCTCGAGCTTCGTCACCAGCGCGGAGCGCGACGATGCGTCCGTGACCCGGTCCCGATGAGGGCGCTGCTCGGCGATCAGATCCCGGCGGCGCTGCTCCAGCGCGGCGACGGCGTCCCGGCGCTCCTGCTCCGTCCGCTCGCGCTTCGTCTCGACGATTTGCGGTACCAGCACGATCGCGGCCACCGTCACCGCCACCACGAACAGCGCACTCCCGGCCTTGGCGGCGACTCGCCCGCGCGGGCCGAGCTTGCGGTACAGGAACCCCGGCAGCGACAGAATCCCGGGGAGCGGGTCGTAGCGGTCGTTCTGCTGAGGCAAGCCCCCGACGCTAGCGGTCGCCGCGCCTGAGGGCGCGCGGGATCAACTCCGCGAGCACGAAGAAAACAAACAGCAGGAGCGCGAAGAACACCAGGATCACGAACACGATGATCAGCATGTCGTAGACGCGCGCCCAGTAGCTGAGACCGCGGCGAGCAGCAGCACGACGGCGTAGACCGCCGACGCGAGCACCAGCGCGAAGCCGATCCCGGCGAACCGCTCGGCACCCGCGCGGTCCTCGTGCGCGCGCGCCCTGGTGGCCAGGATGCCCACGACCGCGTAGCCCACCAGCAGCAGCACGAGCGGCGCGTACAGCGCGAATCGAGTTCGCGGCGATCGGCAGTGCGCTCAGTCTCGCCCTCCGCCTCGCGCTCGGCGCGCGCCTCGGCGACCGTCTTCCCGCCGCCGCTGCCGAACGGCCCCTGGAGCTTCCAGCGCGAGTCCTGCCGCGCCGGCCAGATCAGCAAGATCATGCACCCCGATGACGCTCAGGAGGAGGCCCGACGCCAGGCCCGAGCTTCGAGCCGTAGCCCTTTCGCTCGGACAGGTACGAGGCGATGATCGCCGAGGCAAGCCACCCGTACAGCAGGTAGAGGGCCTTGGCGCCGATGGCTGCGATCACGACGGTCATGCGCCCAGGTACGCCTTCTGGACCTCGGGGTTGTCGCGCAGCGCGTCGGACTTGTCGCTGAGCGCGATCTCGCCGGTCTCGAGCACGTAGGCGCGCTTCGACACGCCGAGCGCGAAGTTCGCGTTCTGCTCGACCAGCAGGATCGTGGTGCCCTGCCGGTTGATCTCGGCGATCGTCTCGTAGATCCGCTCCACCAGGATCGGGGCGATCCCCATCGACGGCTCGTCGAGCAGCAGCAGCTTCGGATTCGCCATCAGCGCGCGCCCGATGGCCAGCATCTGCTGCTCGCCGCCCGACATCGTGCCCGCCTTCTGGCGCTCGCGCTCCTTAAGCCGCGGGAACAGCTCGAACACCCGCTCGAGGTCGCTCGTCCACGCTCGGCGTCGCGGCGCAGGTAGGCGCCGAGCTCGAGGTTCTCGCGCACGGTCATGCGCTGGAAGCAGTGCCGGCCCTCGGGCGACTGCGAGATGCCGAGCCGCACGATGTCCTGGGGCGGCGTCTCGGCGATCTCCTCGCCGTCGAAGCGGATCGAGCCCTGGCGCGGCGGCGTGAGCCCGGAGATCGAGCGCAGCGTCGTGGACTTGCCGGCGCCGTTCGAGCCGATCAGCGTGACGATCTCGCCCTCCTCGACCTCGATGCGAGATGCCCTTGAGCGCGGCGATGTTGCCGTAGTAGGTGTGGACGTCGTCGAGCTCGAGCAGCGCCATGTCAGCCGCCCTGCTTTCCGAGGTAGGCCTCGATCACGCGGTCGTTCGCGCGGATCTCCTCCGGCTTGCCCTCGGCGATCTTCTCGCCGTGGTCGAGCACGGTGATGTGCTCGGACACGCCCATCACGACCTTCATGTCGTGCTCGATCAGCAGGATCGTGAGGTCGCGCTCGCTGCGGAGCTGCTCCATGAACTCCGTCAGCTGCTGCGACTCCTGCGGGTTCATGCCGGCCGTCGGCTCGTCGAGCAGCAGCAGCTTCGGGTCCGACGCGAGCGCGCGGGCGATCTCGACGCGGCGCTGGTCGCCGTAGGACAGGTTGGCCGCGGTCTGCTCGTGCAGGTCCGTCGCCGAGCCCGACGTAGGTGAGCGTCTCGCGCGCCTTCTCGGTGACCTCCGCCTCCTCGCGCCGGACGCTCGGCGTGCGCAGGATCGAGCCGAACAGCCCCGCCGTTCATCCGCGAGTGCGCGCCGACCATCACGTTCTCCAGCGCGCTCATGGTCGAGAACAGCCGGATGTTCTGGAACGTCCGCGCCACCCCGAGCGCGGTGATGATGTCCGGGCGCCTGGCGGTCACGTCCTTGCCGTCGAACAGGATCCGCCCGGCCGTCGGCCTGTAGAGGCCGGTGAGCATGTTGAAGAAGGTGGTCTTGCCCGGCGCCGTTCGGGCCGATGATCGAGACGATCGACTTCGGGGCGACGTTGATCGAGACGTCGCTCACGGCCATCAGGCCACCGAACACCTTCGTGGTGCTCGACCGTCGAGAGGATCGCGCCGTTCGAGCTCATCGAGCGCGCCTCGAAGACGGACTCGGTCTCGCCGATGCCCTCTTTCAGCTCCATCTGGCGCCTTCGCTCGGGCAGGATGCCCTCGGGTCTCAGCACCATCATGATCACGAGGATGAACCCGAAGATGCCGAAGGAGACCTCGGTGAAGCTGAAGTCGAGACCGGCGTCCCTGAGCTTCGTCGCCGATGAAGCCCTGGTCGAGCACGTCCGGGATCAGGCGGTTGTTCACGAACGCGAGCGCGACCGCGCCGAGCACCACGCCCCAGATGCTGCCGAGGCCGCCGAGGATCACCATCGCGAGGATGAAGATCGAGAAGCCGAACTGGAACGAGTTCGCGTTGACGCTCGAGTAGTAGGCGCCGAGGAAGGCGCCCGAGATGCCGCCGAAGGCGCCGCCGGTGGCGTACGCGAGCAGCTTCGTCTTCACGAGCGGCACGCCCATGCTGGCCGCCGCCACCTCGTCCTCGCGCAGGGCGATCCACGCGCGGCCCAGCTTGCGAATCGCGCAGCCGGAGGTTCACGAACAGCACGATCGAGCACGAGCGCGAACACGGTCCAGTAGTACGGGCTCAGGTTGATCGCCGAGTCGAATGGCGCCAGCGACGGCACGTCGATCGGCGTCGATCGGCGAGATCGACTGGCGCCCGTTCGAGAGCTTGTAGTCCCCGAAGAACGTGAGCTCGTCGCCGTTTGGGAAGATCCGGCCGATGATCTCGCCGAACGCGAGCGTCACGATGGCGATGTAGTCGCCCCGCAGGCGCAGCGTCGGCAGCCCGATGATCGCCCCCGCGATCGCGCAGACGACGATCGCCCCGATCAGCAGGAGCAGGAAGTTCACGTGGATCCCCGGCAGCGTGTTGGCGAAGCCGCTGACCCCGATGTGGATGCCCTCCTCGCCTTCGGCGCCGGTGAAGTGGTCGGAGGCCCACCAGCCCACGACCATCGCGCCGAACGCATAGAAGGCCACGTAGCCGAGGTCCAGCAGTCCCGCGAACCCGACCACCAGGTTGAGACCGAGCGCCATCACCACGTAGGCGAGCGCGAGGATGCATGTCGTCCATGAAGCCGTCGAGCGGCTCGCGGAACAGCGGGAACAGCGCGGCGGCCAGGATGACCGTGCCCGGAAGGATGTACTTCGACCATGGCTGGGTCCGCAGCGCCGGCGATTGCGCTCATCCGGCCTCCCTCGTCTCCTCACCGATCAGGCCCTGGGGCCTGAACACCATGATCAGCACCAGGTAGGCGAAGATCACCGCCGGCGTCCACTCGTTGCCGATCCGGTTGTCGGAGATCTGCTGGATGCAGCCGATGATCAGGCCGCCCAGCACCGCTCCGCGCAGGTTCCCGATGCCGCCCATGACCGCGGCGGTGAACGCGATCAGGCCGGCCGTGAAGCCCTGGAAGTACCAGACGTTCGTCTGGTAGAGCGTGTTGATCAGTCCGGCCGCGCCGGCCAGCAGGCCACCGAGCAGGAAGGTCAGGGAGATCGTCGTGTCGACGTTGATCCCCATCAGCTTCGCGGCCTCCGGGTCCTGCGCGGTGGCGCGCATCGCCTTGCCGAGCCGGCTGCGCGCGACGAACGACGGTCAGCAGGAAGACCAGCGGGATCGTGACCACGACGGCGAGCAGGTCGCCTCGCGAGATCGAGATGCTGAAGAGGCTGAACAGCTCGCGCTGCGAGTGGATCAGGTCCGGCACGGCGCGCTGCGATGCGCCGAGCCAGAGGATGCCCGACGTTCTGAAGGATGAACGAGAAGCCGACCGCGGTGATGAGCGGCGCCAGCTTCGGCGCCCCGCGTAACGGCCGGTAGCCGACTCGCTCGATCATCACGTTGAGCGAGCCGCTCACGAACATCGCGACGACGAGCGTCACGAGCAGCCCCATCACGAGGCCGGCGGTGCCGGTGTCGGCCGTGAGCCCGAGCGTTCCCCACAGCCCGAACGACGACGAACGCGCCGATCATGAAGATCTCGCCGTGGGCGAAGTTGATCAGCTCGATGATCCCGTAGACGAGCGTGTAGCCGAGCGCCACGAGCGCCCAGATCGCGCCGTTCGACAGGCCGTCCGCGAGGTTGTTGCCCGAGCCGGGTGAGATTCCCGTCGTCGATCAGGTCCTGGACGCCGTAGTAGGCCGGGAACGCGATCAGGATCGCGATGAGGCCGTACTTCGAGATGAACTCGGAGACGACCTCCGAGGTCTTCGGCTTCAGGGCTGAGTCAGGGGAGATCCCGGCTGCTTCCAATTTCCCTCAAGTGTTAGCGGAGGGGACGGGCCTGAAGGCCCGTCCCCATATTCCGCTGGCTAACGTAACCGATCCGGCGTTCCGGATCGAGGGCTCAGCCGCCCTCGGCCTTGATCGCCTTCACGAACTCCAGCTGGCCGCCCTTGATCTCGTAGAGACCGTAGTCCGTCAGCGTGGTGTCACCGTTCTCGTCGATGTCGTACGTGCCGAGAACGCTGTTGCGGCCCTTGCGTGTTCTCGAGAAGCTGCTTGCGCACCGCCTCGCGGTCGTTGGCCTTGTCGCCAGCGGCCTTCAGCGTGTCGAGGGCCAGCTTCATGGTCTCGTAGCCATAGATCGAGTACGGGTCCGGCTGGTCCACGCCGTACTCCGCCTTGAAGTCATCGAAGAACTTCAACGCTTCGTCGATGCCCTGCTTCTCGAACTCCTCCGGGCTCAGCGTGGCGACCGTCACCTTGGTGCGGGCGCCAACGTCGGCCGGAATGCCGCCCTCGGCCGGGTCGGAGAACGCCGCCTCGGCGACGCCGTCCGGTCCGTAGAGCTTGCAGTCCGGGCAAGCCGCCGCCACGTCCTTGAACACCTGGACGTAGTTCTCACCGGTCACGCCCGAGCCGACGAAGCAGTCGGCCTGGATCTTCGCGGCGAGCGAGCGGTAGTTCGGCGCGTTCTTGTCCGTGCCGTCGTTCCCCTCGACCGTCAGACCGACCTCCTTCGCCGCGCTCTCGACGTTCTTCGCGAGACCTGCGCCGTAGGTGGTCTTGTCATTGAAGATGTGGACGGACTTGCAGCCGTCCTCCTTCATGATGGTCGCGAGCGCCGCACCCTGAATCGTGTCCGTAGGCACGATTCGCGCGTACGTGCGCTTCTGAGCCGGGTAGTACTTGTCCGGCTCGCCGGGCTCCGAGCCCGGATCGTCCGTCGTCAGTCCGACGTAGGTGTTCGACGGGCTGATCTGCGGAATGTTCGCCTTGTTCAGGATCGGCAGCGAGACCTTCGTACCACCGGAGTTGAACTCTCCGAGGTAGAAGATCGTCGTCTCGTCCTGAACGGCCTTCCGCGCGTTCTGCGCAGTCTGGCCCTCATCCGCGGTGCCCGGGTTCTGAGCGGTCGAGTCGTCAAGCGAGACGTACTTGATCGTCCACTTGCCGACCTTGCCGTCCACTTCCTGAAGGGCCAGCTTCTCGCCGTTGATCACGGCCTCCGACTGCCCCTTCGATGTGCCCTGCAGCGGAAGGCTCGAATAAATAGTCAGCGTGTCGCCGGAAATTCCGCCGCCGCCAGTACTCGCCTCCGCCGCCAACCGATTCTTCGTCGTCGTCCCCACCGCAGGCCACAAGGCCCAGGGCGAAGACGCCGAGGAGGCAGCTCAAAACTGCCAGCCAACGTACTCGCAAAGTGTCCCTCCTATGGAAGTGGCTCCAACCTGCGCGGCATCCTAACCAGGCTTGGGGGGCCTGTGGTGGCGACGCCCCTGCTTAACGCGGAGAAAATCTCGCTGCAAGCGAGCTCTCAGGGGCCGCCTCGGCCGCGTGGTCGGGCCTCCGCGTCTGGACCCACGCGACCGCGGTGAGCACCGCCAGGCCGCCCGCGATCTGCACCGCGGCGAGCACCTCGTCGTGGATCAGCCACGCGAACACGGCCGCGAGCACCGGCTCGAGCGTCGCCACCACGGCGGCCCGCGGCGCCGCGATGTGCCGCAGCGCCGCGACCATGAGGATGAAGGGCACGAGCGTCCCGCCGACGACGATCGCGCCGGCCAGGAGCGCGTTGCGGGTGGAGCCGAGCCCCCCGAAGGGGAACGACCACCACGGCACCACGAGCGCCCAGAACAGGCTCGCGAACGTGAACGCCCAGAACAGCGTCGTCACGGGCTCGTGCCTGCGGCCCTGGCGCTCCGAGCCGACCATGTAGATCGCGAACGTGAGCATCGCCGCGAAGGCGGCGACGCACGCCGACCGGGTCCAGGTCGCCGGCGTCGTAGGCGCGCACGACGAAGAAGCAGCCCACGAGCGACAGCAGCACGGCGCCCCAGAGGCTGGCGGTGCGAGCCGGCGGCCGTGGAAGACCGCGAGCCAGACGAGCAGCGCGAGCGGCGCGAGGTACTGGATCGTCACGGCCGGGCCGATCTCGAGCCGGTCGATCGAGACGAAGAAGGTGGCGTGCACCGCCGCGAGGCCGAGGATGCCGAGCATCGCGAGGCCGGGCAGCTCCCTGCGCTCGACCCGCAGGAGCGCCGGGCCGCGCGAGCCCGAGAGCAACGAGCAGGATCAGGGCGGCACCGGCGGAGCGGCAGCTGCGAGAGCCGCGCGGCATCCACTCCGTCGTCGAGCAGGTAGCGCGCCATGCTGCCGTTCAGGGAGAAGAGCGCGGCGGCCGTCGCCGCGGCCAGGGCTAGCCGCGCGCCCGGATGGCGCTCGAAGCCGGTCAGGGCGCCGTCCCGGCGCGCTCGAAGCGGCCGTCGGCGCCGGGCCGGTAGACGGCGAGCGGCTCGCCGGCCATCGGCGGCCGCAGCCGCAGGCCGGCGGCGATCACGCCGGCGGCGGTCGCGGCCGCCCTCGTCCACCGCGTCGAGCACGAGCCGCATCGCCTCGTAGCCCGGCGCGCTCCGGGCGGCAGCGCCGGGCCGACCGCCTCGATCCGCGCCGGGCCGGGAGGGAGCGCCAGCCCGCGGACTCGCCAGCATCCCGCTCGGCGGCGAGCAGCGGCACGCCGGGGAGCTGCGTCGTCGATGCGCGCCAGCATCGGGATCGTGGCCGCGGCCCGCCACGCCGAGCTGCACGACCGCGTCGGGGCGGCTCTCGGCGAGCGCGCGGGCGATATCCGGTACCTGCTCGGGACCTGCCCGCGGTACTCCTCGGACGCCACCGGCCTGAGCCCGGCACGCCGCGCGAGCGTCCGACCACCTGCGCCGCCAGCTCGCGGCCGTAGATCTCGCGGTCGAAGACGAGCGCGAAGCGCGTGGCTCCGAGCGCGCGCAAGCCGCTCCACGAGCGCCTCGGCCTCGCGCAGGTCGGTCGGCCCGATGCGCACGAAGCTGCGCCTCTCCGTGGGGTAGTAGCGCTCGGGGCCCGCCCGCGGGCGCCCCGGCGCGCGCTCGCGTGAGGCTCGTGAGGCCGTCGCCCGGCGAGACCTGGAGCAGCCCCGCGTTGTTCGTGATCGGCAGCGACACCGCGGTGGCGCCGTAGTCGAGCTCGCCGAGGTAGGCGATCGCGGTCGGGTCGTCGGCCGCGCGGCCGGCGTTCTCGGCGACGAGCGCCGGGTCCCACGGGCGCTCGGCGCTCGTCCGTCGCGGGGAGCTGCCGCAGCCGGATGCGCAGCCCGCCCGCGCGCCCGCGCCGCTCCGCCAGCGCGCGCCGTTCGCCGGCGAGCACCTGCCGGGCCAGCCGCCGCCGAGACTGCCGTGGCGGGGCTCGCTCGAGTACACGGTCGCGACGTCTGCCCTTGATTCGGTGTGGCTCGTCGCCGCCGTCGTCCCCGAGGCAGCCGCCGAGAGCGAGCGCGCAGGCGCAGAACGATCGGGAGGAGCCCCCGGAGCCGTGAACGCGCGTGCCACGGGCGGGCCATTCTGACGAGCGCGGGTATCGTGGCGGGCGTGCGGATCGGCCTACTCACGGGAGGCGGCGACTGCCCCGGCCTGAACGCGGTGATCCGCGCGATCGTGCGCCGCGGAATCGACGGCCACGGCCCGAGATCGTGGGCTTCCGCGACGGCTGGCGCGGACCGCTCGAGGGCGAGCACGAGGAGCTCACGCGTCGAGTCGACGCGCGGAATCCTTCCTCGCGGCGGCACGATCCTGCGCTCGTCGCGCACCAACCCGTTCAAGCGCGACGACGGGCCCGACCTGATCCGCGCGACGCTCGACTCGCTGCGCGCTCGAGGGCCTGATCGCGATCGGCGGCGAGGACACGCTCGGCGCGGCCGCGCGCCTCCACGGCGAGCACGGGCTGCCCGTGATCGGCGTCCCGAAGACGATCGACAACGACCTGGCCGGCACGGACATGACGTTCGGCTTCGACACCGCGGTGCAGATCGCGACCGACGCGATCGACCGGCTCCACACCACCGCCGAGTCGCACAACCGCGTGATGATCGTGGAGGTCATGGGGCGGCACGCCGGCTGGATCGCGCTCCACTCCGGGCTCGCGGGCGGCGCCGACGTGATCCTGATCCCGGAGCGGCCCTTCGACATCGAGGAGGTCTGCCGGCTGATCCAGCGCAGGCACTCGCGCGGGCGCTACTTCTCGATCGTGGTGGTGGCCGAGGGCGCGATGCCGCAGGAGGGCACGATGGAGCTCGTCACCTCGGGCGAGGACGAGTTCGGCCACGCGCGCCTCGGCGGGATCGGGCAGCGGCTCGAGCGCGAGATCGAGGAGCGGACCGGCATCGAGTCGCGCGCCACGGTGCTCGGCCACATCCAGCGCGGCGGCACGCCGACCGCGTTCGACCGCGTGCTCGCCACGCGCCTCGGGCTGGCCGCGGCAGACGCCGCGAACGAGAGCCGCTGGGGCGTCATGCCCGCGCTGCGCGGCACGCGCATCGAGCTGGTGGAGCTCTCGGAGGCGGTCGCCGGCCTGCGCACCGTGCCCGTCGAGGACTACGAGGCGGCGCAGACCTTCTTCGGCTAGCGGGCGGGGAGAGCGCCTAGAAGCCGGCGCCCTGCTCCTCGGGCTCCGCGACCTCGCGCCCGAGCAGCTGGTCGACGAAGGGCTTCATCATCTGGAACGCCGCCGCGCCGACGACGAGCGCGGCGGTGAGCAGGAAGGCGTCGAAGGCCTTGATCCCGAAGGCCCAGGCGCTGATCCACCAGACGAGCCCCACCGTCAGGGCGACGAGCACCGCCACTCAGCGTGTCTCCGCTCGGCTACCGCGCGGCGCAGCTTCGTCATCGGCGTTGAAGGCGCTCTTCATGGCGCGGTCCGCCCCGGAGCCGTCGGCGGGCAGCATCCCGATCTGGCGCGCGAAGCTGGCGCCGTCGAAGTAGCCGGTGTAGCTCACGAGCTCGCCGTCCTCGAGCTCGAAGAGGTCGAAGCCGCGCATCTCGACGTGCCTGCCGGTGGGCTCGATACCGATGTAGGGAGCGCCGTCGAAGGTGCCCTCGATCCGCCACTCGACGGCGCAGCTCTGCTCGCCCGCGACGAGGCGGGTGATCGTCGTGCGCGAGTCCGGCACCGCCGGCGAACAGCGTCTCGAAGTAGCCGCGCATCTCGTCGCGCCCGCGCAGCATGCTGACGGGCACGATGTCGTCGACGCCGTCCTCGCGCCAGTGCGCGACGATCGCGTCCGGGTCGCGATTGTCGATCGCCTCGAAGTAGGAGCGGAGCGTCTGCTCTACCGCTTTGCGCCGAGTGATTCGCTTACGCTGTGGCTTTCCGTTCGCCTTGACCTCGGCCGTGGCCTGGTCGCCGGCTTGCTCCGCTGTCTTGGTCTGGGCCATGCGCGCCAGCCTACATCGCGGCAGCCAAGTCGGCCACGAGCGAGCCCACCGCCTCGGCGCCGCCCTCGCGCGCGGCTCGCACGACCCGGCTGCCGACGATCACGCCGTCCGCGACCTCCGCCACCGCGCGCGCCTGCTCGGGCGTCGAGATGCCGAAGCCGACCGCCACCGGGACGTCCGTGGCGCCCGCACGCGCTCCACGGTCTTCGGCAGGCCCTCGGGCAGCTCGGCGCGCTCGCCGGTCGTCCCCGTGAGCGACACCGTGTAGACGAACCCGCGCGCCTCGGCGCCGATCGCCGCGATCCGCTCCGGCGTCGTCGTCGGCGCCACGAGCGGCACCAGCGCGAGCCCCTCCGCGTCGCAGGCGGCTCGCAGCTCGTCCGCCTCGTCGTGCGGCAGGTCGGGCACGATCAGCCCGGAGGCGCCGGCCGCCGCCGCCCTCAGCGCGAAAGCCTCCGCGCCGGCGGTCAGCACGATGTTGGCGTAGACCATCAGCACGACCGGCACCCTCGCCGCGAGCTGCTCGCAGACGCCGCAGCACCGCGTGCGGCGTGGCGCCCGGCGGCCAGCGCGGCCGTGCCCGCCGCGTGGATCACCGGCCCGTCGGCGAGCGGATCGGAGAACGGGATTCCGAGCTCGAGCAGGTCGGCGCCCGGCGTCGCCGCGGCCGCCAGCCCGGCAGGCGATCGAGTCCTCGATGGCTCGGGAAGCCGCCCATCAGGTACGGCATGAGAGCGGCGCGCTTCCCGTGCGCGCCGAAGGCCTCCGGCGATGCTCATGCCAGCGACGAGCACCTCGGCCAGGTCCTTGTCGCCGCGTCCCGAGAGCGTGATCGAGGCTGAGCCCGGGCGCTGGGTTCGCCAGCACCCAGGCGATCGCGTGCGAGGACTCGAGCGCCGGCAGGATCCCCTCGAGCTGCGCCACCCGGTGGAACGCGGCGAGCGCGGCGCCGTCCTCGACGGCCTCGTAGCGCACCCGGCCCGAGTCGCGCAGCCACGCGTGCTCGGGCCCGACGCCCGGATAGTCGAGCCCGGCCGAGATCGAGTGCGCCTCGAGGATCTGGCCCGCCTCGTCCTGGATCACGCCGGTGAGCGCGCCGTGCAGCACGCCGCGCGCGCCCGTGGTGAGAGGCGCCGAGTGACGCTGCGTCGAGAGCCCCTCCCCCGCGGCCTCCACGCCGATCAGCTCGACCTCCTCGTCGTCCACGAACGGGATGAAGGTGCCGATCGCGTTCGACCCGCCGCCCACGCACGCGATCGCGCGATCCGGCAGCCGGCCGGCCTGGTCGAGGAGCTGGGCGCGCGCCTCGTCGCCGATCCGGCGCTGGAGGTCCCGCACGAGCGCCGGATAGGGCGCCGGCCCGACGCACGAGCCGATCACGTAGTGGGTCGACGCCACGTTCGCGACCCAGTCCCGGATCGCCGCCGACACCGCCTCCTTCAGCGTGCGCGCGCCGGCGTCCACGCCTCGCACCTCCGCGCCGAGCAGCCGCATGCGCTGCACGTTCGGCTCCTGGCGGCGCATGTCCTCCGTGCCCATGTAGACGACGCACTCGAGCCCGAGCAGCGCGCACGCGGTGGCGGCCGCCACGCCGTGCTGGCCGGCGCCGGTCTCGGCGATCACGCGCGGCTTCCCCATCCGCCGGGCGAGCAGCGCCTGGCCGAGCGCGTTGTTGATCTTGTGCGAGCCCGTGTGCGTCAGGTCCTCGCGCTTCAGCCAGACCGCGCCGCCGGCCAGCTCCGAGAGCCTGTGGGCGTGGTAGAGCGGGGTCGGCCGGCCGACGTAGTCGCGCAGCAGCTCGTCCAGCTCGGCGGTGAAGGCCGGGTCGGCGCGCGCCGCCGACCAGGCCGACTCGAGCTCGTCGAGCGCCGGGATCAGCGTCTCGGGCACGTAGCGGCCGCCGTAGGGGCCGAAGCGCCGCTCGAGCGGCGGCGCGCTCGTCACGCGGTGGCTCCGGCCGCCGCGTAGTCCGGCGGCCTCGACCGCCTGGAAGAACGCGGTCACCTTCGCGGGGTCCTTGCGGCCGGGCTCGGCCTCGGTGCCGCTCGCGGAGTCCACGGCGAACGGGCGCGGCCACCGCGATCGCCTCGCCGACGTTGCTCGGGCGTCAGGCCGCCCGAGAGGATCACCGGCGGCGTGCGCGGGTGCAGCCGCGCCAGCTCCCAGTCGAAGCTCTCGCCGGTCCCGCCGGGCGCCTTCGGCGAGCGCGCGTCGAGCAGGTGGAAGTCGGTCATGTACGCGCGCAGCGCCTGCACGTGCGCGGCGTCGCGCACGCGCGCGGCCTTGATGACGCGGCAGCCGGTGCGGCGCGCCGCCTCCTGGCAGTAGGCCGGCCCCTCGTCGCCGTGGAGCTGGAGCAGCGTGAAGCGGCACACGTCGGCGGTCGTCGCGACCTCGTCCAGCGTCGCGTTCACGAACACCCCGGCCAGCTCGACGCGCCGGTGGAGCTGGGCGCCGATCGCCTCCGCCTGCTCCAGCGGGCAGGCCCTGGCGCTCTGCGGCCAGAAGATCATCCCGAGCGCCCACGCGCCCAGCTCCACCGCCTGGTGGGCGTCCTCGAGGTCCGTGATGCCGCAGATCTTGACGCGGGTCATGCCCGCCTATGGTCGCAGAGGCCGGTCCTTACGGGATGAGACCGCCGCCGCCGTCGCCGTCCTCGTCGCTGCTTGCGTCGGCCGACGCCGGGCGCTTCGTGAGCTCCACGGTCACGGTCCTCTTGTCGTCGCCGCGGTAGTACTCGACCTCGACCTCGTCGCCGGGCGGTGCGCGGCGATCGCGTCCGCCACGTCGTCCTCGTCGCGCATCTGCTTGCCGTTGATGGCGACGATCAGGTCGCCGCCGGCGGCGTTGCCCGTCGGCCGTCTCGGTGCCGCCTGCCGCGCAGGCCGGCCTCGTCGGCCGGGCTGTCGGGCGTGACCTCGACGATGAGCGCGCCGTGGTCCGCGGCGAGGTCCAGGTCCTCCGCGACCTGCTCCGTCACGCCCTGCATCTGCACGCCGAGGTAGGCGCGCTCGATCGTCTCGCCGGCCTTCAGCTTGGGCAGCAGCTCCTTGGCGGTGTTGATCGGGACCGCGAAGCCGATGCCCACCGAGCCCTGGCCCGCGCCGCCGGTCGCGATCTGCGAGTTGATGCCGATCACGCGACCGTTCGCGTCGAGCAGCGGCCCGCCCGAGTTGCCGGGGTTGATCGACGCGTCGGTCTGGACCACGTCCGGGATCGTGAAGCCGTTCGGGGCCTCGATCTGGCGCTGGAGACCCGACACGATGCCGGTCGTGACCGTCCTGCACCTGTGCCGAAGGGGTTGCCGATCGCGATGACCGGGCTCGCCGACCTCGAGCTTCGATGAGTCGCCCAGCGGGAGCGGGGTCAGGTTCGGCGACCTCGGAGGGGTCGACCTTGAGCACCGCGACGTCGGTGGAGGTGTCGACGCCCCTGACCTCGGCCTGCACGGCGTCGCCGTCCTCGTCGAAGCTCACCGTGACGCTGTCCGCGCCCTCGACGACGTGCGCGTTCGTCATGATGTGGCCCTCGTCGTCGACGACGAAGCCCGATCCGGTCGCCGTGCCCTCCTGCGGAAGGCCGAACGGCGAGTCCTCGTCGCTCGAGACGCCCCTCCGCCGAGATGAACGCCACGCCGCGACCCTCCTGCTTGTAGATGTCGCGGACGCTGCGGCCCTCGCTGCCGGTCGAGTCGGCCGTCGGCTGCGTCGTGGACGACTGGCGCACCACGGTCGTGGTGTCACCGGTGTCGATCACGTCCGTCGAGATCAGGACCGCGCCGATTACCAGCACGATCAGGCCGCCCAGGACTCCGGAGACGATGTGTGACAGCGAGCGCTTCGTGGTCATGACGGAAAGGATGGACCTCCGACCTTAGGCTTCGATAAAGGTCGGCCTAGGACCTTGGCGCGCCGGGCGGTATGGCCAGGAAGCCCATAGGCGGTCGCGGACGCTGCCGCGCGTGAGCTCGCGGCGCAGCGCGCGCCGCTCGCCCAGGCTCGGGCCCGGACGGCGCGCGCGGGTCGTAGCGGCTCGCCCGCAGTGCGCCGGCGTATGCCTCAGAGGCCGGCCCGGCGAAGCGCCCGAGCCGCCGCTCGAGCGCCAGCAGGGTCGTCGACTGCGGCA
Organism: uncultured Thermoleophilaceae bacterium; assembly: GCA_963786845.1. Classification (GTDB taxonomy): domain Bacteria; phylum Actinomycetota; class Thermoleophilia; order Solirubrobacterales; family Thermoleophilaceae; genus JACVRW01. The sequence goes on along the minus strand of CAWBAP010000010.1, from coordinate 69,465 downwards.
GGTCCCAGCCGAGCCGGACGAGCGCGCGGCGGAGCTCGGACAGCTGCGCGTCCGCGACGGCACCCGGCGGCCAGCGTGCGGACGCGGCGTGCGCGGCGGGCGAGCAGCGCCGCCGCGACGCCCAGCGGAGCCACGAGCAGCAGCGCGATCAGCGCGGGCACTACCCGTCCGCCCCCGGAATCGGAGCCGATCCCCGAGCCCGACGCGTCGGCACCATCGGAGGCGGTGGCCCCGTCGCGGATCGCCCGCACCTCACCCGCGTCCGCGGCCGCCGCGCTCGTGGCGAGCGCGCTCGACTGCGACTGCGCCGGAGAGCGCTCTGGCGTGGGATCGAAGGGCACCCAGCCGATGCCCGTGAACCAGACCTCGACCCACGAGTGCGCGTCGAGGTCGCGCACTCGGTACTCGCGGGTGTCCCTGTTGTACGAGCCCGGTGCGAACCCGGCGGCCACGCGCGCCGGGATTCCGGACATGCGGAGCATCAGCGCCATCGCACCCGAGAACTGCTGGCAATAGCCGCGCTTGTCCTCCTCGATGAAGCCCATCAGGGGTATGTCGTGCGACGGCACGCGCTCCGCGTACCTGAAGCTGTCCTGCAGCCACCGCTCCACGTTCTTGACGGCGTCGTACGCGGTCGGCGCGTTGTCGGTGAGCTCTCGCGCCTGCTGGTACATGGGGAGGTACGGCGAGTTGCGGATGCTCCGGTCCGCGAGCCGCCCCGCGGCCGACGGCCCGCTGCCGCGCAGCGGCACGAACAGCCGCTCGCGCGCCGACCCCGGGATCGACGAAGGCGGGAGCGCCGGCATCGTCGATGGCCGAGTCGCCGGGATTCGGGAGCTGGAGCGCCGTGTAGCGGACGAGGTTGTCGTCGTACCCCGGGTACACACCCCGCATCTGCTCCCTCGTGGGGTTGGGCGCGTAGGCCCGCACCGAGTACGCGTCGCCCTCCTCGAGCCGCTCGCCCTCCGCGAGCCGCGTGGTGCCGTCCGACGAGTACCGCGCCTTAACGTCGTCGACGTCCAGGACCACACCCGCCCCGATGACGAACTCGCTCGAGAGCGAGCGGACGGTGAAGCGGATCCGCTCGTCCCAGTCGAGGTTGTACTCGAAGTAGTCCCAACGGCCCTCGACCCGCTCCTCCGTGTACGCCACCTGCGTGCCGTAGCGGATGTCGTCGAGATCGGTGGAGCGTTCCCAGCGGAGGCCGTCGAACGTGTCGAGCGTCTCGGCCTTCCAGTAGTGCGGCCGGTCCGACTTGACGTTCATGATCGTCGCGCCTTCGCGCGACCAGTCGAGTGGCCCGTAGGAGTGGGTCCAGTCGAACCTGATCACCTCGCCGCCGCCGAACAGGTTCCAGCCGCGGTAGTCCCACCAGGGGTTCTCGGCGTCCAGGGCCGTGGCGACGGGAACCGACAGGATGCCCACGCTCGCCACGACCGCGGCCGCGATCCCCGCCTCCCGGCGCGGCAGGCGCGGAAGCCACAGCCACGCGCCCACGAGCATGAGGAGCAGGAGCCCTCGCAGCGCCGGCCGGCCGGGGTCGTGCTCGGCGACGGCGCTTCCATAGAGCAGGAGCAGCGTGACCAGCCCCGCGGCACGCAGCGCGGTGGCGGCGCGGCGGGCGGGCCAGAAGGCGAGCAGCGCGCCGATCGCGAGGAGTGCGGGCGCCCCCAGCAGGACCGTCCGGCGGATCCACAGCTCCGGCCCGGCGTAGGGCCACTCGACGCCCTCCACCCCGGCGAGCCCGCGATCGAGCCCGTCGCGCGAGCTCGCTCCAGTGCGCCGGCAGGAGCAGCCGGCCGGGCAGGCCGGCGGCCATCAGCCCCAGCAGGAGCGTCACGAATCCGATGAGCGCGGCGAGCGTCAGGACCCCGGCGCGAGGCAGGGGCGCGCGCCCGACCAGCCCCAGCGCCGCCGCGCCGCCCGTGGCCACGAGCACCACGAGCAGAGTCCGGCCGGTCGAGGGGCTCTCCACGAGCGTGGCCCAGTGCGCCGCGCCGAAGCCGGCGAGGGCGGCGAACGCCACGAGCCTCATGACGAGCGAGTCGGCGGTCGCCGCCACGGCGGGCTCGGCGGACTCGCCGGCCGTGACCGTCACTGGAGCGCCGGCGCCCGCCGGCGCGGGCGCGCGCCCGAGGAGCGCGCTCATGCCGCCACTCCGCGCCGCACCCGCTCCACCAGGCAGCCCGTGCAGCCCGCGACCTCGAAGGCGGCGCGGATCCCGGGAAGAGAGCCGGGCGCGACCACGTAGCGGGAGCCGGCCGGGAGCCGCTCGAGCGCCCGCGGAGTTGCCCGCAGGTCCGCGCCGGTTACCCAGATCACCGCTCCGCCGCGCGGTCCGAGGACGCCGCCTGCCGGCGCCGGGCCCTCCTCCACGAGGGCGAGCCGCGCGTGCACGCCCGGCCACGCGCCCATGTCGTGCCCGATGTCGATCGGCCGGCGGTCGCCCGGCAGGAGCACCGCGCAGCCCTCCTTCCGCGCGAGCCAGACGCACAGCGAGGCGGCCGCCCGCACGGCCATGTCGAGTGCCTCCTCCGAGGCCGGATTCGACGGGTCCATCACCACGAGCGGCGCCGAGTCGAGCTCGGCGACCAGCCGCCGTTCCAGCATCTCCCCGTGACGTGCCACCGACGGCCAGTGGATGCGCGAGGCCGGTGCGCCCTCGCGGTACTGCCGCAGCCCGTCTATCTCGAGCTCTGCCGCCGACGCGTCGAGCCGCCGGCCGGACAGGCTCGGCGCCGCGCCGAGCCCGGCGTCGGCCCCGGCACCCGCGCCGCCGCTGCCCGGCGCGGTCACGGGCTCCACGCGCGGCAGCACGAGCACCTCGTCGCGGCCCTCGCCGTGCACCTCGCGCGAGTAGAGGCGAAGCGGGTCGCGGATCACGAGCAGCTCCGGCTCGAGCACGCGCCGCCCGCGGCGCGAGAACCGCACGTTGATCCTAAGCCGCCGCGACCAGCGCCCGGCGATCGGCACAGGCCATCCGAGCAGCGGCTCGAACAGCTCGCCGCCCGGCGGCGGCAGCACGCCGCTCCGCACCTCGATCCTGAGCGGATACGGCTCCTCCTCCACGACCGTGCTCGGCCCCGGCACCCGGCCCACGCTCGCGCCGCGAGCGGCGAGCCGCACCCACACGACCGAGCCCACTGCGAGCACGATCAGCGCCACGCCCGGCACGTACAGCGAGGCCGTGTCGACAGTCCCGCCGGCCAGGCACAGCGCCAGTCCGAGCAGCGCTGTGAGGACTGGGCGGGCCATCAGCCGGTCAGAGGGCGGGGACTCGCTCCAGCGCGTCGCGCACGACGGCGGCGCGCTCGTCCGTACCGCTGCCGGGGGCCAGCAGCAGGCGGTGGGTGAGCACGGCGCCGGCCATCTGCTGCACGTCGTCGGGAAGGGCGTGGTCGCGGGCGTCGAGGGCGGCGAGCGCCTTGGCGGCCCGGAACAGCATCAGGCCCGCGCGCGGGCTCGCGCCCAGGTCCACGCGCGGGTCGGCGCGCGTGGCGTCGAGGATCGAGACGATGTAGCGGCGCAGCGCTTCGCTCCCGTGCACGGCACCCGCCGCGCCCTGCGCGGCGAGCACGTCACCGACGTCCGCCACGTGCTCGAGGTCGAGCACGCGGTCACTGGCCGCGTGGTCGTGCAGCATCTGGCTCTCCTGGTCGGCCGACGGATAGCCGAGCGAAACGCGGACCATGAACCGGTCCAGCTGCGCCTCGGGAAGCGGGTATGTGCCCTCGTACTCGACCGGGTTCTGCGTCGCGACGACGATGAACGGGCGCGCCAGCTCGTGCGTGTGCCGGTCGACCGTCACGTGCCCCTCCTGCATGCACTCGAGCAGGCCGGACTGGGTCTTCGGCGAGGCGCGGTTCACCTCGTCCACCAGCACGACGTTCGCGAACACCGGGCCGGGCCGGAACTCGAAGCGGTTCTCGCGCTGGTCGTAGACGTTCGTGCCGACCACGTCGGCCGGCAGCAGGTCGGCGGTGCACTGGATGCGCGCGTACTCGGCGTCGACCGAGCGCGCGAGGGCCCGGGCCAGGGCCGTCTTGCCGACGCCCGGGTAGTCCTCGATCAGCACGTGGCCCTCGGCGAAGAGCGCGACCAGTACGTCCCGGATCACTCCCTCCGGGGCCTTCACCGCTCGCGCGATGTTGTCCCGGAGGCGCGCGCCGAGCTCGGCTACCTGCGGCGGGTCGAGCTCAGGGACGGTCGCCATGCACCACCATGGTAGGGAGTACGCGCCTCAGGCCGGAATGGACTCATCGCGATCGGTCAGCTCGCGAACCGCGGCCTCCGCGTCGGGCGCTCGCATCAGCGCCTCGCCTATCAGAACGGCGTCCACGCCCACCTGCTCCAGCTCCTCGATCTGCTCGCGGTGGTGGATGCCCGACTCGGACCGACGACCTTCCCCGCGGGCACGTCGGCGAGCAGGTCGAACGTCCGCTGGATGTCGACGCTGAAGTCCTCGAGGTTGCGGTTGTTGATCCCGATCACGTCGCAGTCGAGCTCGAGCGCGCGCTCCAGCTCCTCGTCGTCGTGGATCTCGACGAGCGCGTCCAGGTCGAGCTCGCGCGCCTGGAGTAGAGCGCGGCGAGCTCGGATTGCTCGAGCGACCCGACGACCAGCAGCACGCCGTCCGCGCCGGCGACCTTGGCCTCGTAGAGCTGGTACGGGTCGATCGTGAAGTCCTTGCGGAGAATCGGCAGCTCGGTCGCGGCGCGCGCCTCGCGGAGGTCGGCCAGCGAGCCGCCGAAGTGCGCCTCCTCCGTGAGGATCGAGATCGCGGCGGCTCCGCCGCGCTCGTAGGCCGTCACGATCTCCGCGCAGCTGGCGCCCTCCCGGATCGTGCCTGCCGACGGCGAGCGGCGCTTGTGCTCCGCGACCACCGAGGTGCCCGGCCGCCAGAGCGCCTCCGCGAAGGGGCGGCCCTCCGCGCCGGTCTCGACCTCGGCGGCGAGGTCGGAGAGCGGGCGCTCGCGCTGGCGGCGCCTGACGGCGTCGCGCGTCGCCTCCACGAGCTCGTCGAGCCGCGGGATCACGCGGAGGTGGCCTCCACCCAGCGCTCGAGCACGCTCGCGGCCGCGCCCGAGTCCACAGCGCGCTCGGCGGCGCGCACGCCCTCGCCGAGCGTCTCCGCAGCGCCGCCCACGTAGATCGCCGCGCCGGCGTTCAGCACGGCGAGCGATCGCTCGGTGCCCGGGTTCCCGGCGAGCACCTCGCGCAGCACCAGCGCGTTCTGCTCGGGCGTGCCGGCGCCGACGGCGCCGTCCGAAGCCGGCTCCAGCTCCACCTGCTCGGGCGTCACGTCGTAGGTGGAGAGCCGCGCCGTCTCTCAGCTCGACCACCCGGGTCGCGCCTGAGACCGAGAACTCGTCCAGGCCATCGGCGCTCGACACTACCAGGGCCCTCTCGGCCCCCAGCTGCCCGAGGGCGGCCGCCATCGTCTCGAGCTTGCCCGGGTCGGACACGCCGACCACCTGGCGCCGCGCGCCGGCCGGGTTCGTGAGCGGGCCCGAGGAAGTTGAAGATCGTGCGGACGGCCAGCTCCCTGCGCACCGGGCACGATGTGCTTGAACGCCGGGTGGTGGAGCGGGGCGAACATGAAGCCGAAGCCGATCTCGCGGATGCACGCCGCGACCACGCCGGCGTCCACGTCGATCCGTCCGCCGAGAGCCTCGAGCACGTCCGCCGAGCCGCACTGGCTCGTGGCGGAGCGGTTGCCGTGCTTCGCGACCCGGCAGCCGGCGCCCGCGGCGATGAAGGCGGCGGTAGTGGAGACGTTGAAGGTCGGCCGCCCGCCGCCGGTGCCGGCGGTGTCGACGAGGCCGTCGCCGGCGTCGACCTTGACCGAGCGCTCGCGCAGCACCGCGGCGAGCCCCGCGATCTCGTCGACCGTCTCGCCCTTCGTCCGCAGCGCGATGAGGAACGCGGCCGCCTGCGCCTCCGAGGCGTTGCCGTCGACGATCTCCGCGAGCACCGCGGCGGCATCCGCGGCGTCGAGGTCCTCGCCGCCGGCGACCCGGTCGATGGCCTCCGTGAGGATCGGGTTAGGCATCGGCGAGGAAGTTCCGGAGCAGTTCCTTGCCGTGCGGGGTCAGCACCGACTCGGGGTGGAACTGCACGCCCTCGAGCGGAAGGTCGCGGTGGCGCAGGCCCATGATCACGTCGCCCGAGCGCGCCGAGACCTCGAGCTCCTCCGGCAGCTCGGGATCCACGACGAGCGAGTGGTAGCGGCCCACCACGAGCGGTGATTCGAGGCCTTCGAAGATCGTCCTGCCGTCGTGCTCGGCCTCGGCCGTCTTGCCGTGCACCGGCTCGCCGCGCACGACCCGCCCGCCGTACGCGGCGGCGAGCGCCTGGTGCCCGAGGCACACGCCGAGCACCGGCACCCCGGCCTCGGCGTAGCGGCGGATGGCCTCCTTCGACAGCCCCGCCTCCTCGGGCGTGCACGGCCCCGGCGAGACGATCACGCGGTCGGGCTCGCTTCTCGAGCAGCTCCGGCAGGTCGTTGCGGACCACCTCGACCTCGGCGCCCAGCTCGCCCAGGTACTGGACGAGGTTGTAGGTGAACGAGTCGTAGTTGTCGACGACGAGCACCGAGCTCACGACCAGTCCCCCTGCCCGCAGGCGAGCCGGATCGCGTCCATCACCGCGCCCGCCTTCGCCTCGGTCTCGCGCACCTCGTAGCCGGGCTCGGAGTCGGCCACGATCCCGCCGCCGGCCTGGATGTGGACGCGACCGTCCTTGACGAACGCCGAGCGGATGTAGATGCAGGTGTCGAGGTCGCCGGTGTAGGAGAGGTAGCCGACGCCGCCCCCGTACGGCCCGCGGCCCACCGGCTCGAGCTCGTCGATGATCTGCATCGCGCGGATCTTCGGCGCCCCCGAGAGCGTGCCCACGGGCAGCGAGGCGCGCAGCGCGTCCATCGGGGTGATCCCGGCGCGCAGCGTCCCGGAGACCTGCGGAGACGATGTGCATCACGTGCGAGTAGGTCTCCACGGCCATCAGCTCGTCGACCGCCACCGAGCCGTACTCGCACACGCGCCCGAGGTCGTTGCGGCCCAGGTCGACGAGCATCACGTGCTCGGCGCGCTCCTTGGGGTCGGCGAGCAGCTCGCGCGCGCGCTCCAGGTCATGCTCCACCGAGTCGGCCCGCGGGCGCGTGCCGGCGATCGGCCGCTGGCGCACCGCTGCGGCCGGTGACCAGTCACGAGCGTCTCCGGCGAAGCCCCCGCGATCTCGAAGTCCTCGAAGTCGAGGAAGTACATGTACGGGCTCGGGTTGATCGCGCGCAGGCCGCGGTAGATCGAGAAGGCGTCGACCGGGCAGTCGGCGCTCCAGCGCTGGCTCGGCACCACCTGGTAGATGTCGCCGGCGCGGATGTACTCCTTCGCGCGCTCGACCGCCTCGGCGTATCCGTTCGGCCCCATGTTCGACGCTGTACTCGGGCGGCTCGCGGCTGCCCGCCGGCGCCTGCGGCACGGGGCCGCGCAGCCGCTCGCGCACGTCGGCGATCGCCGCCGCCGCCTCCTCGTAGGCGCGCTCGAGGTCGTCGTCGCGAGGGGGGCCGTGCCCGCACCGGAGCGATGTTCCCGCCACCACGTTCGCCAGCACCGTCACCTCGTGGCGCAGGTGGTCGAACGCCAGCAGGACGTCGGTGACCATCACCGCGAGGTCGGGCACGCCGGTCTCGTCCGGGTTCGGCTCGCCGATGGTCGGCTCGGCGCTGCGGGCGAGGTCGTAGCCGAACATCCCGACCGCCCCGCCGGCGAACGGCGGCAGCCCCTCGAGCGGCGCGATCCGGTAGCGCGCCAGCTCCTCGTCCACGAGCCGGTAGGGGTCCGGGTGCTCGCCCCGCGCCGAGCCGGATCACCGCGCGCGGGCGGAAGCCGAGGAACGACCAGCGCCCGACCTGCTGGCCCTGCTCCGCCGACTCGAGCAGGAACGACGGGCCCTCGCCGCGCAGCTTGAGGTAGGCGGAGACCGGCGTCTCGCAGTCGGCGATGAAGGTGTGCCGCAAGCGGGACGAGCGAGTGATCGCGCGCCAGCTCGCGCACCTCCTCGAGCGACGGCGTCATGCTCAGGTCAACGGCGACGGCCATTGAGGACCTCGTACACGTCGGGCAGCGCCACGCCGCGCGCGGCGAGCAGCACGGCGAGGTGGTAGAGCACGTCCGCCGCCTCCTCCGCCACGCGCTCGTCGGACTCGTCGCGCGCCGCGCGCACGACCTCCTCGGCCTCCTCCGCGACCTTGCTGCCCGCGAGCTCGGGGTCCGCGAGCAGCTCCGCCGTGTAGCTCCCCGCAGGCGCGCCCTCCCGGCGCTCGGCGATCGTCCGCGCCGAGCACGGCGAGCGCCTCGGCCGCCACCGGCTCGAGCTCGCCCTTGTGGAAGCAGGTGCGCTCGCCCGTGTGGCACGCCGGGCCCGCCGGCTCCACGAGCGCGAGGATCGCGTCGTCGTCGCAGTCGAAGCGGAGCTCCTTGAGCCGCTGGACGTTCCCGGAGGTCTCGCCCTTGTGCCACAGCTCCTGGCGCGAGCGCGACCAGAACCACATCTCGCCGGTCGCGCGGGTGCGCTCGAGCGCCTCGTCGTTCATGTACGCGAGCGTCAGCACCTCGCCGGTGCGGGCGTCCTGGACGATGCATGGGAGCAGTTCCACGCTGACGATTATGGACGGCTGGTGACCGGCACCTTCAGGAACTCGTAGGTCGCGCCGATCTCGTCGAAGCCGAGGCTCCTGTAGAGCTCCTGGGGCCAGTCGGCGGCGTCCGTGACCATGAAGACGTGCTCGCAGCCCTCGGCCGCCGCCGCGTCGGCCGCCGCCGCCACCGCCGCGCGCGCGTGACCGCGCCTGCGGCGCGCCTCGACGGTGCCCACCTCGTCCACCTGCGCCAGGCCGTCATGCACGTACAGCCGGCAGGCGCAGGCGGGCTCGTCGGGCGGCGAGGCGAAGTCGCGCGCGGCCAGGACGCTGTCGTAGCGGGCGTCCATCTCGGCGAGCTGGCGCACGGCCTCGTCCTGCCACCCGAACGGCTGCTCGCGCCGGAAGGCCTCCAGCGCGGCCGCGCCGACCGCGCGCGGCACCTCGCCGCCGGCCCCCGGCTCGGGGGCCGATCGGGAGGCCGGACGGCGCAACATGATCAGCACGCGGAAGACGTTCCAGCCGGCCTCCGTGAACCCGGGCGCGAGCCGCGCACCGAGCTCCTCGTCGTGGACGACGAGCTTGCGGTGCCCGAACGCGGCCTGCACCTCGTCGGCCTCCGCGATCAGCTCGGGCGACATCCGCGTCCCGGTCCTCGACGCGGATCGCGTTCACCTGCCACACGAGCGGCAGGCTCGGCGTGAGCAGCGCGGTGCCGTGCGGCGTCCTCGCCAGCCTCGTCGCAGACGCCCTCCTCGGCGTACCGGAAGAAGGCGTGGATCCGCTCGATCACTCGATCCCCAGGCGGTCCAGCAGGCCCTCGTCGCGGCGCCAGCCCTTGCGCACGCGCACGTTCAGCTCGAGGTGCACGCGGCGGTCGAGCAGGCCCTCGATCTCCTTGCGCGCCGCGGTCCCGACCGCCCGCACCATCCGGCCGCCGGCGCCGACGAGGATGCCCTTCTGCGACTCGGTCTCCGCCCACACGCGCGCCCGCACGACGAGCAGGCCGTCCTCGCGCTCCTCGATCTCGTCGACCTCGACCTCCACCGCGTGCGGCAGCTCCTCGCGCGTGCGCAGCAGCACCTGCTCGCGCACGAGCTCGGCGAGCTGGATCTCGAGCGACTGGTCCGAGCGCTCGTCCGGCGGGTACATGAACGGGCCCTCCGGGCATCGAGCGTGACGAGCTGCTCGACGACCGGCGCCGACGCCGTCGCCGCTCTTGGCGCTGATCGGGAACAGCTCGCCCTGCACGCCCAGCTCGGCGGCGTCGGACAGCGCCTTGACGCGTGCGCGGCGCGGTCGAGCCGGTCGACCTTGTTCAGCACGCGTCACCGTGGGCACGCCGGCGCGCTTCAGGGCCTCCGCGATGAAGCGGTCGCCGGCGCCGATCTCCTGCTCGCCGTTCAGCACGAACAGGGCGGCGTCGGCGTCGGCGAGCGAGCGCTCCACCTGGCGCTGCATCCGCTCGGTGAGCGCGTCGCGTGGCCTCTGCACGCCGGGAAGGTCCACGAGCACGAGCTGCCAGTCCGTCGCCGGTCGCGACGCCGCGGATCTCGCGCCGCGTCGTCTGCGGCTTGTCGGAGACGATCGCGACCTTGCCTCCCACGATCTGGTTCACGAGCGTCGACTTGCCGGCGTTCGGCCGCCCGGCGAGCGCGACGAAGCCGGACCTGGTCACAGCTCCTCCAGCACGCGCCGCTGGAGCGCGAGCATCTCGCCGTCGTCCGTCTCGTGGTCGTAGCCGCACAGGTGGAGCACGCCGTGGACCACGGCCTCGGTCAGGTCCTCCGTGTGCTCCGGGCTGATCACGACGTCTCCGAGCTCGCGCGGGCCCGCCGACGGGCCGCCCTCGTCCACCGGGAAGGACAGCACGTCCGTCGGGCCGTCGATGCCGCGGTGCTCGCGGTTCAGCTCCTGGATGCGGCCGGCGTCCACGAACTCGATCGCCAGGTGGCCGTCCTCCACGCCGGCCGCGGCGAGCGCCGCGAGCGCGGCCTCGCGCAGCTCGTCCGGCACCTCGATGAGGTCGATCTCGATCAGGCTCTAGCCCTGCTGGCGCCGGGCCTGAGCCTGGCGAGCGGCGGGGCCTGCTTCTCGGCGTACTCGTTGTAGGCGGCGACGATCCGCTGCACGAGCTTGTGGCGGACCACGTCCTCGCCGCCGAAGCGCACGAACTCGATGCCCTCGACCTCCTCGAGGATCTCGCCGATCACGACGAGGCCGGAGCGCTGCTCGCGCGGCAGGTCGATCTGGGTGATGTCGCCCGTCACGACCATCTTCGAGTTGAAGCCGAGCCGCGTGAGGAACATCTTGATCTGCTCGGGGCTCGTGTTCTGCGCCTCGTCGAGGATGATGAACGAGTCGTTCAGCGTCCGGCCGCGCATGAAGGCGAGCGGGCGCCACCTCGATCACGCCGCGCTCCAGGTGCTGGTTCACCTTCTCCGGCTCGAGCATGTCGTAGAGGGCGTCGAAGAGCGGGCGCAGGTAGGGGTCGACCTTGGCGGCGATGTCGCCGGGCAGGAAGCCGAGCCGCTCGCCGGCCTCGACCGCCGGGCGCGTGAGCACGATGCGGTTCACCTCGCGCCGCGACAGCGCCGCCACGGCCATCGCCACGGCGAGGAACGACTTGCCGGTGCCGGCCGGGCCGACCCCGACCGTGATCGTCGACGCGGCGGATCGCGTCCACGTAGCGCTTCTGGTTGACCGTCTTCGGCGCGACCCGCAGGCCGCGGTGGCGCCAGACGACGTCCTCGAGGATCCGGCTCGGGCTCTCGTGGCGGTCGAGCGCGCCCGCGATCGCCTCGATCGTCCCCGGCGCGATCTCGTGGCCCTGGCGCACCAGGTCGCGTCATCTCGCGCACGACGGTGCGGGCCATCGGCCACCGCGTCGTCGTCGCCGTCCAGCGTGAGCACGTTGCCTCGCAGGAAGACCTCGCAGTCGAGGTGCTCCTCGAGCGTCTTCATCACCACGTCGCCCGGCCCGGCGAGCTCGGCGGCGACCTCGTTGGGGAGCTCGAGCTGGGTCCTCAGGGCGTCAGCATCTCCTTCACCGCCGCGCTCACGCGCTTCCCGTCGGCGCGGCCCTTCACGTGCGGCATCACGAGCGCCATCACCTTGCCCATCTCCTGCGGCGAGGAGGCGCCCGACTCCGCGACCGCGTCGCCGACGATCTGCGCTGCAGCTCCTCGTCGGAGAGCTGCTCGGGCAGGTACGACGCGATCAGCTCGGCCTCGCGCTGCTCCGCCTCGGCGGCGTCGCCGTGCGGCCGCCGTCGCGGTAGGCCTCGGCGGCCTCGAGACGGCGCTTGCGCTCGCGCTGGAGCACCTCGACGGGATCGCCGCCGTTGTCCTTCTCGGCCTTCTGGAGCGCGTCCGCGATCAGGCGCAGCGCATGGACGCGCTCGCGGTCGCCCGCCTTGAGCGCGGTCTTCACGTCATCCTGCACCTGGTCCAGCACCGACATCTGGAGTCAAGTGTAGGTATGGAGGTCAAAGTCGCGACCTTCGACTGCTACGGAACGCTCATCGACTGGGAGGGCGGCGCGGCGTCGTTCCTCTACGACGATCGCCCGCCGGCTTCGAGCGCGAGACCCGCCGCCCGGCCGCGTGCTGCGGGCGCGCTGGGAGGAGCTCCAGTTCCAGCGCCTCCAGCAGGACTACCGCGCCTACCGCGACATGCTCGCGGACGAGCCTCGCCGAGTGGGCCGGGGAGCGCGGCTACCGCTGGAACGACCACGACGGCGAGGCGTTCGCGCTCTCGATGGAGAGCTGGCAGCCGTTCCCCGACACCGTGCCGGCGCTCCGCGCGGCGAAGGAGGCCGGCCTGCGGCTCTGGATCATCTCGAACACGGACCGCGCGATCATGGACCACTCGCTCCGGCACCTGGAGGTCGAGTTCGACGGCGTGACCGTCGCCGAGGACTGCCGCGCCTACAAGCCGGCCGATGCCCCGTTCGAGCACGCGCTGCGGGAGATCGGCGCCGACGCCCGGACGAGATCCTCCACGTCGCGTTCGGCTTCAAGTACGACCTCGCCGCCGCGCAGCGCCACGGGATGCGCACCGCCTGGGTCAACCGCCGCGAGCCCGCCGGGCCCGGAGCGGCCGGACCACGAGTGGAATGACCTGTGGCCGCTTCCAGGGTGGCGGGGCCGGCGACGCCGGCGAACGGCAGCATTAAAGGACCGATTCCGGAGCATGTTGCAGTTTCCGGCCTATTTGGCCGGTTTCTGCAACCAGGTCGGACCCGGCCCCTTCAATGCCCGTAGTTCTCAGTCCTGACGATGCCGACCACGCGCGCCGGCGCCGCGCCCGCGCCCACGATCTTCAGCGGGAAGCAGGCGACGTTGAACCCGGTGGCCGGCAGCTCCCCGAGGTTCACGAGCCGCTCGATCTGCGAGTAGGGGATGTCCGCCTGGTGGGCGGCCCAGAAGATCCCGGGCTCGTCGCGCTCCAGCGCCTCCTGGGCCTGGAGGTGGAGCGGGCCGTCCCAGCCCCAGGCGTCGATGCCCATCACGCGAACGCCGCGCTCGTACAGCCAGCAGCGTGGCCGCGGCGGTCACGCCGGGCCCCGAGCGCCATGTAGCCGGGCTCCTCGACGAAGGCGTCGCGGCCGGTGCGCACGAGCACGATGTCGCGCTCGCCCGAGCTCGTGCCCGATGCGCGCGAGCTCGGCCTCGACGTCGGCCACGTCGATCGTCTCGCCCTCGTCCTTGGCGGTCATGTCGAGCACGACGCCCGGGCCGAAGAACCAGTCGAGCGGCAGCTCGTCGATCGTCTGCGCGCGCTCGCCCCGCGACGCGCGAGTTGTAGTGCCAGGGCGCGTCGACGTGGGTGGCGTTGTGGGTGCCGAAGCGCGTGAACGTCTCGACCGCCCAGCCCTCCTCGTCGCGCAGCAGGCGCGCGGGCACGCCGAGCAGCGCCTCGATCTGCGCCGCCCCCTCGGCGTGGTCCGCTGAACTCGATGTCGGTGCGGAGCACCTCGGGCACCTCGTGCGGGCTCTGGCGGATGGGTGCCGAGAGGTCCACGAGTCGCACGCGCGGCAGCGTATCCGCCCGCGAGCGGCTGGACGTATGTACGAGGTAGGCGCGCCCGGCGAGTGCCGATACGGGTGCTGACTGCGGAGGAGAAACGCCTGCAAGCCCTAGCTACGGGGGCAACGTCTAGGGCCGGGTCAGCAGGAGGGCGCTCCACTCCTGTAGTCGTAGGCGGCGGCGTTCGCGCAAGGGCGCGAACGCCGCCGCCACCTCTTCTTCCTCGCCTTCGAGCAGCCCCGAGACGATCAGCGTCTCGGGCTGCTCGGGCAACAGCTCCGCCACCCGCAGCAGCAGCGGCCTGACGAGGTTGGCGACGGTCACGCGCTCGACCGGAGCAGGCTCCGCGCGCAGGTCGAGCCGCTCCACGCGCTCGAGCGTCACGCCGTTGGCGCGCGCGTTCTCGATCGTCGCCTCGCACCGCCGCCGTCTCGTGATCGAACGCGGTGACCGGGGAGAAGCCGAGCTTGGCCGCCGCGATGGCGAGCACGCCCGAGCCGCAGCCGAGGTCGGCGAGCGGACGCCGGCGGGCAGCTTCCTAGAGCAGCTCCAGGCACAGTCGCGTCGTCGGATGTGCGCCGGTGCCGAAGGCCTGCGCCGGGGTCGATGACGATGTCGATGCCGTCGTTCGCGGCCTCGGTCCACGGCGCTCGGACATGGATGTCGACCGACCTGCGCGGGTCTGTGGAATTCCCGCCACCGGTCGGCCCAGTCGTCGCCGATCTCCGTCGCCGGACACCTCGACCGCGTGCCCGCGATGCTCGGCCGGGCCAGGCGGCAGCTCCGGCAGCTCGCCGGGGGCGCCGTAGAGCGCGAACTCCACATACCCGTCGCCGTCCACCTGCTCGAACCCGCCCGGCGCCAGCTCGATCAGCTCGGCCAGCACCACCTCCGCGTGCTCCGCCGGAGCCCGGATTGCGAGGCGGATCAGCGGAGCGCCCGCCGCACCTTCGAGAGCAGCGACTCGTCGGCCTGCTCGCGAGGTTCTCGCGGCGTGAGCGAGTCGCGCAGCTCGTCGAGCAGCTCGCGCTGGCGCGCGCTCAGGTTGCGCGGGATCACGACGTTCAGGACGACCTGCTGGTCGCCTCGGCGGCCGCGGCCGATCGTCGGCATGCCGCGCCCGCGCAGCGTCACGACCGTGCCGGGCTGGGTGCCCGCGGGCACGTCGATCTCCTCGTCGCCGTCGAGCGTCGGCACGGTCACGGTCGTGCCGAGCGCCGCGGCCGGCGCCGGCACGTCCACGACCGTCACGAGGTCGCTGCCGTCCCGCAGGAAGCGCTCGTCCTCGGCCACCCGCACCAGCACGTAGAGGTCGCCCGGCGGGCCGCCGCGCTCGCCGGCGTGGCCGCGCCCGCTGAGCCGGATGCGCTGGTCGTCGGCGATGCCGGGCGGGATGTCCACCTGGAGCGTCTTCCGCATCGCCCGCCGGCCGCGCCCCCCGCACTCCGCGCACGGCTCGGACGGGATGCGCCCGTCGCCGCCGCACGTCGTCGCAGGCCTGCTCGCGCACGAGCTGGCCGAAGGCGGTGCGGGTGACCGCGCGCACCCGGCCGGCGCCGCCGCAGGTCGGGCAGGTCTCGATCGGCGTGCCGGGCTCGGCGCCGTTCCCGTGGCAGTGCTCGCAGGTGTCCACGAGCTCGTAGGCCACCTCGACCGTTCCTGCCGGTCGCCGCCTCGGCGAGCGAGACCTCCACCTCCACCGCGATGTCGCCGCCCTGGACGCGGCCGCCGCCGCCGCGGCCGAAGGCGCCGCCGAACGGGTCGCCGCCGAAGAACGCGTCGAAGATGTCCGCGAACGAGCCGAAGCCGTGCGCCTGCGAGGCGTAGCCGCGCGAGTCGAGCCCCTCGAACCCGTAGCGGTCGTAGGTCGCGCGGCGCTCGGCGTCCGAGAGGATCTCGTAGGCCTCCGCGGCCTCCTTGAACTTCTCCTCCGCCTCCGGGTCGTGGCTGTTCACGTCCGGGTGGAGCTCGCGCGCGAGGCGGCGGAACGTCTTCTTGATCTCGCCGTCGTCCGCGTCGCGGGTCGACGCCGAGCACCTCGTAGGGGTCGCGCCTCATTCGTCGTACACCTCGGCGACGAAGCGCGACAGCTCGCTCGCGGCCTGCCTGACCGCGATGATCGCCCCGGGATAGTCCATGCGCAGCGGCCCGATCACCGACACGGCGCCGAGATTGCGCCGCGCGAGGCCGTAGTTCGCCGCCACGAGGCTCAGCGAGCGCAGCTCGGGCGCCATCGTTCTCGCTGCCGATCCGCAGGTAGACGCTCGGCTCCGCGAGCGACTGGCGCAGCACGCCGAGGAGCGCGCGACGGTGCTCGAGCACCTCCATCAGCGCGCCGATCTGCGAGAGCTCCTGCCAGCGGTGCTCCGAGAGGAGGCGCGCCGCGCCGTCCATGAAGAGCGTGCTCTCCGCGGTGTCCTCGAGCTCGGTGAAGGCCGGGCGCGAGCGTGGTCAGGAACTCGCTCTCGCGCGCCGCCGTCCGGCCCCGCCAGACGCGCCTGGAGCACGCGCGAGCCCACGTCGAGGCCGCCGAGCGCCTCGTTCAGGTAGCTGCTCGCCCACTCGACGAGGCCGGGATCGACCGGGCTGTCGTAGGAGATGACCCGCTTCGTGACGCCGCCCGTCGAGGTGATCACCACGACCATGGCGACCTGCGGCTGCAGCAGCAGCACCTCGACGCGCCGGATCGTGGCCGTCTCGATCGGCGGAGCCGTGACGAGCGCCAGCAGGTTCGTCACCTGCGAGAGCTGCTCGCTCGTGGTGCGCATCGCCTCGTCGACCTCGCGCCGCATCGTCGTGAGCTCGAGCGGCTTGCGTCGGCACCGGCAGCGTCCCGCCCTGGAGGATCTCGTCCACGTAGACGCGGTAGCCGCGGTCGGTGGGCACGCGGCCGGCCGACGTGTGCGGATGCTCGAGGAGCCCGACCTCCTCGAGGTTCGCAAGCTCGGCTCGCACGGTCGACGGCCCCCAGGGCACGTCGTCCTGGTCGGCGATCCACTTCGAGCCCACGGGCTGGCCCAGCTCGCGGTGTGCCTCGACGAGCTTGCGCAGCAGGAAGCGCTGTCTGGAGGTGATCTCCACGCCCCTATTGTGGCGGAGCTAATCCACTTCGAGCTCGGCCTCGGCATTCCGGATGATCCGGTTGCCGCCCTGCTCCGCCTCGGTGGCGATCACCACGCGGCCGTCGCGCTCGTCCTCGCCGAGCCCGTGACCGTGATCTCCTGCTCCGGGAAGCCCATCCCGCGGAACTGGACCTTAGCCGCCGCAGGCTGCGCGGGTCGCCGCCCGCGGCGTTCACGTTCGCGCGCGCCACCTGCGCCATCGTCCAGAGCCCGTGCAGGATGTTCGACGGGAGTCCCACCTGCTTGGCGAAGTCCACGTCGATGTGGATCGGGTTGAAGTCGCCCGACGCGCCGGCGTAGCGGTGCGGCAGGTACCTGTCCGGCGTGACCTTCAGCTCGACGTTCACGACACCCCCCTTACGATGTTCGTCCAGGTGCCGCGCACGACCTCCTGGCCGTCCTGGTTCGTGGAGACCGTCTCGAAGACGTAGAAGCCCATCCCGCCCTTCTCGGAGATGTCCTTGACGCTCGCGACCGTGGTGATCACGTCGCCCGAGCAGACCGGCTCGCCCCATTCGAACTCCTGGCCGCCGTGCACGAGCATCGCGAAGTTCAGGTCGACGTCCGGGTCCACGGCGGGGAGCGCGACGGCGCCCCAGGAGTAGATGACGGCGAACATCGGAGGCGCCGACGACGTCGCGAAAACCGGCCTCCCTGGCGGCCGCACGGTCGAAGTAGACGGGGTTCTCCTCGCCCACCGCGCGCGCGTACTCGCGCGATCTTCTCCTTGCCCACCTCGTACTCGAACGAGGGGTAGCTCTTTCCGATGGCTTCGGTCTTCACCGGCACGGCGCGGCAGTCTATGTGACCGATGAGGCTCGGCCGCTATCTCCAACTGCTCCGCACGCCCGGCGTCGGCGAGGCTGGTCGTGTTCGCGCGCATCGGCCGGCTGCCGTTCGCGTCGCTCCCGCTCTCGATCGTCCTCCTGATGCGCCAGGAGGACTACGACTACGGCGCAGATCGGCGCGGTGCTCGGGGCCGAGGCGCTCGCTGTGGGCGTGACCGCGGCGTTCGTCGGCAGGCTCGTCGACCGCATCGGCCATGACGCCGGTGCTGCTCACGACGCGGAGCGCGTCACCGCACTCGCGCTCTGCGCCGACGCGGCGCGATCCTCTCAGGCGCGCCGCCGGCCTGCTCGTGGCGCTCGCGGCGTGCAGGGCGCCAGCATCCCGCCGATCTCGGCGTCGATGCGCTCGCTCTGGGCAAGCCTGGTGCCCGAGGAGACGCCTCGAGGCCGCCTACGCCTTCGACGCGATCGCAGCTCGAGCTCGTCTTCGTCGTCGGGCCGCTGATCGCCGCGGGGCTTGCCACCGCCGGACAGCCGCGCGGCGGGCATGCTCCTGTGCGCGGGGCTCTACGCGGTGCGGCCGTGGGGTTCGCGTCGGGCGCCGGCCGTCGCGCGCCGGCGACCGGCAGAGCAGCGTGCGCGCGCACCCGCGCCGGGGCGCTTCGGTCCCCCGGGATGCGCACGCTCGTCCTGCTACCGCGAGCGTCACGGCGATCTCGTTCGGCGCGCTCGAGGTGGCGCTGACCGCGTTCGCCGAGGAGGAGGGCTCGCGCGGCGCGGTCGGCCCGCTCGATCACGGTGTGGGCGCTCGGCTCGTCGATGGGCGGCCTCGCCGTACGGCGCGCGCAGCTGGCGCACGCCGCCCGCACGGCGCCTCCTGGTCCTGATCGGCGCTGCTCGGCCTCGGCGCGGCGCCGCTCCCGTTCGCGACTCGCGATCGCGATGGCGGCGTTCCTGCTCGTGACGGGCCTCGCGCTGGCGCCGCTCGCGGCCACCGAGTACGCGCTGGTCGGCGCGCTCGCGCCCGCGGGGACGCGTGACCGAGGCCTACTCCTGGCAGATCGTCGCCAACGTGACCGGCGCGGCGGCCGGATCGTTCGCTCGCCGGCCTGCTCGTCGGAGCAGGCGAGCGTGGAGTGGGCGCTCGCGAGCGCCTCGCTATCGCTGCGGCGGCGGCCTGCTGGTCGCGCTCGCCGGCGGCGCGCTGCGGCCGCCTCGCGCGGCGGCCTAGGCCGCGACGGACTCGCGGAGCGCCTGCGCCTCGGCCAGCGTCCCGAGCTTGCGGAGCGCGCCCTCTTCGATCTGGCGGGTGCGCTCGCGCGTGAGCTGGAACAGCTTCGCCACCTTGTCGAGCGTCTGCGGCTGCTCGCCGGCGAGCCCGAAGCGAAGCTCGATGATCCGCTTGTCGCGGTAGGGCAGGTTGTCGAGGCAGGCCTGGAGGCGCTCGTCGCGCATCGACTCGACCGCCTGGTCGAACGGCGAGGCCGCCGACTCGTCCGGGATCAGGTCGCCGAACTGCGCGGCGTCCGAGTCGTCTCCGACCGGCTTGTCGAGCGACACGAGCTGCTGGGCGGCCCGCATGATCACGTCCGCCTCGCCCGGGTCGACACCGGCCATGTCCGCGATCTCCTCGATCGTGATCTCGCGGTCGCCCTGGGCCTCCAGCTTGCGCTGGGCGCCGTCGAGCTTCTTGAGGATGTTGTCGATGTGGATCGGGATCCGGATCGTCCGGCCCTTGTCCGCGATCGCGCGGGAGATCGCCTGGCGGATCCACCAGGTCGCGTAGGTCGAGAACTTGTAGCCCTTGCGGTAGTCGAACTTCTCGACCGCGCGCACCAGCCCGATCGTCCCCTCCTGGATCAGGTCCAGGAACGGGAGACCCTGGTTGCGGTAGCGCTTCGCGATCGAGACGACCAGGCGCAGGTTCGCGCGCGTCATGTGGTCCTTCGCGACGAGGTCGCCTCGCTCGATCCGCTTCGCGAGCGAGATCTCCTGGTCGGCGGTGAGTAGCGGCGTCTTCGCGATCCCGTCGAGGAACTGCTGGAGCGAGTCCAGCGTCGGGTCGGGCGCCGGCTGCGTGAGGGTATCCGTGCTCATCGCGGCGAGAAGCTATGACCGCGCCCTAAGGCGCACCTAAAGCTAGGGAGGAGACGAAAACCACGGTGCACCCGCTCACGTCCGTCCTAATGCCGGCCTTTGTGTCGGAAGGCACGATCCGGGCCTCGGCCGAGAGCGTGCTCGCCCAGACCGAGGGCCGGCTGGAGCTGATCGTCGTGGACGACGCGTCGCCGATCCCGGTGTCCGAGGTGCTGGCCGGCCTGCGTGATCCCCGGCTGCGTGTGCTCCGCCACTCCCGCAACCGGAACACCGCCGCGTCCCGGAACACCGCGCTGGCGGCCGCCAGGGCGCCGCTCGTGTCCCAGCTCGACGCTGACGACCTCTGGGAGCCCGACTATCTCGAGACCATCCTGCCCCTGTTCGAGGACCCCGAGGTCGGCCTCGCCTATTCGAACGCCCACATCATCGGCCACCCCGACGGCCTCGACGACTACATCGGCGATCCCTCCGTCCATCCACTCGACCGCTTCCCCAAGTTCGCCGACGCTTGCCCCGTTCCCGCCCCGACCGCGACCATGCGCACCGCATCCGTGCGCGCCGTGGGCGGCTACTCCCGCCTGCTCTGGACCGCAACCGACTATCACCTCTACGCGAAGCTCGTGGCCGCCGGCTGGCGCTTCGCCTACGTGCACCGGCAGCTCGCGCACTATCGCTGGCCCGCCGCGGCCAGCAAGAGCTCCGCGCGGCGGCGGGTCGAGCTCGCGGAGCTACAGCTCTGGCTCGGCTTCGCGCTCCGCCACCCGCGCATCCCCGGCCCGAAGCGCCAGGTGCGCGTGCGGCTGCGGCGCGAGCTCGGGCGGCTCGCCGGCCGCCGGTAGCGTTCCCCGCCGTGGCACACGTCAGGGACGAGCTCCTCCAGGTGTTCGGGTCGAGCTTCGACGAGCGCGAGATGGAGGCGGTGCGGGACTCGCTCGAGCGCGGCTGGATCGGGATGGGCCCTCAGGTCGCGCTCTTCGAGGAAGCGCTCGGCGAGCGGCTCGGCGCCGAGGTCGTGATGGTCAACAGCGGCACAAGCGCCCTCCAGCTGGCCGTCGAGCTGCTGGAGCTGCCCGCCGGATCCGAGGTCGTCCTCCCCTCGTTCACGTGGGTCGGTTGCGCCCACGCGGTCGCGCTGGCGGGGCACACGCCCGTCTTCGCCGACGTGGAGCTCGAGTCCGCGAACCTCACCGCGGCGAACGTCGAGCCGGTGCTGGGCGCCCGGACGGCGGCGGTGATGCCGGTGCACTACGCGGGCAAGCCGGCGCGGCTCGACGAGCTGGCCGAGCTCGAGCTGCCCATGATCGAGGACGCGGCGCACGCGGTCGACTCCGCCTTGCGCGGCCGGCGCTGCGGCGCCATCGGGCGGGTCGGCGTGCTCAGCTTCGACAGCGTCAAGAACCTCGCGACGCCCGACGGCGGGGCCGTGGTAACCGCCGAGCCTGAGCTCGCGGAGCGGGCCCGGCGTCTCCGCCATTGCGGGATCGGGCGACCTGGGTTCGAGCGCCGCGGCGAGGGCCGCTGGTGGGAGCACGACATCGAGCGTGCCTTCCCCAAGCTGCTACCGAACGACGTGAGCGCCGGGATCGGCCTCGTCCAGCTCGAGAAGCTGGACGCCATGCAGGAGCGGCGACGCCAGATCTGGGACGCCTACTCGGCGGAGCTCGGACAGCTCGGCTGGCTCGCGCTGCCACCCGGGCCGGCGGCCGACGAGCGCCACTCCTGGTTCACCTACCTCGTGCGCGCGCTCGACGGCCGCAGGGACGAGCTGGCCGGGACACTGCTCGACCAGGGCATCTACACGACCCTCCGCTACAGCCCGCTTCACCGGATCGGCCCATACGCGACCCCGGCGTCGCTGCCCGCGACCTCCCGGCTCGCGGACGAGGGGCTGAACCTGCCGCTTCATCCGCGCATGACGGACGTCGATGTCGAGCGCGTCGTCTCCGCCCTGACCGCGTTCTAAGTGGCTCAGCTGCTGCTCATCTGCGGCACGCGCAGCTTCGCGGCCGAGGTGGCGGATCTCGTGAGCGAGATCCCCGAGCTCGAGCTCACCGGGTTCGTCGAGAACATGGATCGCGCGCGCTGCGCCGAGCCGTTCGAGGGCCTCCCCGTCCACTGGGTCGACGACATCGCGCCGCTCGCCAAGACGCACCGGGCGGTGTGCGCGCTGGCCACGACCCACCGGAGCCGCTTCACGCGCCAGGTCGAGGAGCTCGGAGTCGGCGCGGCGACCGTGGTGCACCCCAGCGCGCGCATCTCACCCACCGCCACGCTCGCGCCGGGGACGATCGCGAGCGCCGGCGTGGTCGTCGGCGCCCACACTCGCGTGGGGGCGCACGCCCTGCTGAACCGAGGGGTGCTCGTCGGGCATCACACCGAGGTCGGCGCACACGCGAGCCTGATGCCGGGCGCGAACATCGCCGGCAACTGCCGTGTGGGCAAGGCGGCATTCGTCGGCATGAGCGCGGTCGTGCTCGACAACCTGAGCGTGGGTGCCCATGCGGTGGTGGCGGCGGGCTCCGTCGTGACGCGCGACGTGCCCGACCGGGTTCAGGTCATGGGAATACCGGCGAAGGTCGTGAAGGACGGCGTCACGGGGCGCTGAGAAAGCGGCGGACGAGCGCGGCGGTCTCGCCGGGGCGCTCCATCGACGGCAGGTGGCCCGCGCCCTCGATCACCACGAGCTCCGCGTTCGGCAGATCCCGGGCCAGCCGCTCGGCGATCGCGCGGAAATCGGGCTTGTCGTGCTCGCCGACCAGCACCAGTGCCGGCATGCGCACCGCCGCGAGGTCCACCGCCTCGACTTCCGGGACGTCGAACTCGACCGCCCGGCGCGCCATCGGCCGGAGCCGGTCCGCCAGCCCTGGCGCCCAGTAGGACAGGTCCAGCTCGGTCACGGCGTCGAGGTCGCCCGCCTCGAACAGGCGCTCCTCCTCCTCGGCGTAGGCGAGAAAGTCCGGGTCGGACCAGTCGTGGTCGGGGAGCGGCGCGTCGAGTACGACGAGAGCGGAGACGAGCTCCCCGTGCCGGGCGGCGAAGTCGAGCGACACGAGGCCGCCGTAGGACGCTCCGACCAGCGCAGCCGGCTCGCCGCCGAAGCTGTCCGCAAGGTCATCCTCGAGATGGTGCCGCCGCAGCTCGCCCGGCAGCTCGAACGCGTCCCACATCCCGGGATCGGCGATCCCGGCGTGCACCAGGACGGTCCTACGACTCATTCAGCTCGAGCACTGCCAGGAACGCCTCCTGGGGCACCTCCACGCGCCCGACCTGCTTCATGCGCTTCTTCCCCTCCTTCTGCTTCTCGAGGAGCTTGCGCTTGCGGCTGACGTCGCCGCCGTAGCACTTGGCGATCACGTCCTTGCGCATCGGCTTCACCGACTCGCGCGCGATGATCTTGGCGCCGATGGCGGCCTGGATCGCCACCTCGAACTGCTGGCGGGGAATCTGCTTTCGGAGACGCTCTGTGAGCACGCGCCCCGCCGGATACGCCTTGTCGCGGTGCACGACCATCGAGAGCGCGTCCACCTTCTCGCCGGCGAGCAGGATGTCGAGCTTCACGAGGTCGCCCTCGCGCATTCCGATCAGCTCGTAGTCGAGCGAGGCGTAGCCCTTCGTCCGCGACTTCAGCTGGTCGAAGAAGTCGAGCACGATCTCCGCGAGCGGCAGGTCGTAGTGCAGCTGCACGCGCTCCTGCGACAGGAAGGTCATGTCCACGTGCGCGCCGCGGCGCTCCTGGCAGAGCTCCATCACGGCGCCCACGTGCTCCTTCGGCGTGAGGATGGTGGCGCGGATGTAGGGCTCCTCGATCGCGGCGATCTCGGCGCGGTCAGGCATGTCGGACGGCGAGTGCACGACGACCTCGCTGCCGTCGGTGAGGTGCACGTCGTACTCGACGGTCGGCGTGGTGGCGAGCAGCTCGAGGTCGTACTCGCGCTCGAGGCGCTCCCGAACGATGTCCATGTGCAGGAGGCCCAGGAAGCCGCAGCGAAAGCCGAAGCCGAGCGCCTCGCTGGTCTCGGGCTCCCAGGTGAGCGCGGCATCGTTCAGCTCCAGCTTCTCGAGCGCGTCGCGCAGGTCTGGGAACTGGTTGGTCTCCACCGGGAAGAGGCCGCAGAAGACCATCGGCTTGATCTCGCGGTAGCCGGGCAGCGGGTCGGCGGCCGGGCGCACCCCGGTCGTGAGCGTGTCGCCGACGCGCAGATGCGACACGTCCTTGATGCCGGTGATGACGTAGCCGACCTCGCCCGCGTGCAGCGCATCGACCGGCGTCATCTCCGGGCCGAAGAAGCCGATCTCGTCGATCTCCGCGTGGGTGCCGGCCTGCATCGCCACGATCGCGTCGTCGCGGCGCAGCGTGCCGTCGACCACGCGGACGTAGGCGATCACGCCGCGGTACTGGTCGAACTCCGAGTCGAAGATCAGCGCCCGCGCGGGGGCGTCCGGGTCGCCCTGCGGGGGCGGGATCTGCGCCACCAGCGCCTCGAGCACGTCGGTCACGCCCTCGCCCGTCTTCGCGGACAGCCGGATCACGCCCTCCGGGTCGTTGCCGATCAGCTCGCTGATCTCCGACGCCACCCGCTCCGGCTCCGCCCCCGGCAGGTCGATCTTGTTCATCGCGGGGATCAGCTCGAGCCCGGAGTCGACCGCGAGGTAGGTGTTCGCGACCGTCTGGGCCTCGACGCCCTGGGAGGCGTCCACGAGCAGCAGCGCGCCGTCGGAGGCCGCCAGCGAGCGCGACACCTCGTAGGTGAAGTCCACGTGACCGGGCGTGTCGATCAGGTGCAGCCGGTAGAGCTGGCCGTCCGTCGCGGTGTACTCCACGCGCACGGCCTGGGCCTTGATAGTGATCCCGCGCTCGCGCTCGAGGTCCATCGAATCGAGCATCTGGGGCCGGTGATCGCGCGCGTCGACCGCGCCGGTGATCTCGAGGATCCGGTCGGCCAGCGTGGACTTCCCGTGATCGATGTGGGCGATGATCGAGAAGTTGCGGATGTTCTGTGCGGGCGATGCCACTGCGGCGTACGAGTATGGCGATGCTTCATAGTCTCGACCGGACTCGTGATCGCAACGGACATCGAAGTCGTAAAGGCAACGTTCGCTGCCTTCGCGGCGCGTGACCTCCAGGCGGTTCTGGCCCTCGCCGCCCCGGACATAGAGCTCACGGCCGTGACCGGCGACCAGGCCGGGCGCACCGACCCCTACCGGGGGCACGACGGCTTGCGCCAGTACTTTCGCGACGTCGCGGCGGTCTGGGAGGAGCTGCGGCTCACGCCGCGCGAGTTCCGCGAGGAGGGCGCCCTGATCCTCGTGACCGGCAAGGTCTCGGCACGCTCGAGCAGCCGCACGGTGTCCGGCTCCACCGGCTGGATCTGGCGGGTCCGCGACGGCAAGGTCGCCTACATCCGCGTGTACGCGTCCGCGGCGGACGCGATCGCAGCGCTCGAGAGCGACGAGCTCTAGCCGTTCCGGCTTGTGCGCCGCCTAAGGCCGGCGGCGCGCCCGCAACAGGTAGTCCACCTGCTCCTGCTTTCGCATGATGATGTGCTCGAGCCGGTGCTCGACGGCCTCCGACGCGGCCTCGCGCCCGGTCGGCTCGATCGCGGCCTGAAGCGCCTCGAGCGTCTCCGACTCGCACTCGATCAGCCGGTCGAGCGCCTCGGCGGGATCGGCCGCGAAGCTGATCGGCGCAACGTCGGTGGTCGGCTCGCCGCCGAGCGCGGTGACCTTCTCGACGAGTCGCGTGGCGTCCTCGAGCTCGGAGAGCGAGTGCTCGCGCATCTTCGCCGCGTGCGCCTGGAACTCGAGCCCGATCACGCTCCCCGCCACGAGCGAGTAGTGCAGCACCGAGCGGTGCTGGAGGCGGAGCGCCGCGTTGAGGCACTCGACCTGCTTCTCGACATCCATCGTCTCGTCGGCCATGCGCGCCTTCTACCCCTCGTCGGGCTCGCGCCTAACGAGCAGCCGCGGGATCTGGCGGGCCTCCGGGACGCCGAGCACCCAGACGGCGGCGGCGTAGACGCCCCCGCCGGCCGCGATGCCGGCGAACACCGAGCCGATCTGCCCCGCGAGCGAGCGCCCGAGCGCGTCGTCGAGGCCCTTCCAGACGAAGTAGGCGACCGCCGCCAGGAGCGCCGCCGCGGCGAGCATCCGGACGGCCCCGGAGAGCATCCGCCGTCCCTCGATCCCGGCGAGCTCGCGCCGCAGGATGAGCCCCTGCGCGATGCACATCACGACCGTGCCCACGACGGTGCCGAGCACGATCCCGGCGATCTCGAACGGGCCGTAGAGGGCGGCGGCGAGCCCGGCGTTCACGACCAGGTTCACGCCGGCCAGCGCGGTCGTGGCCCAGGGCCGCTGGAGGCTGAAGAAGGTGCGCGAGAACAGCAGGCTCACGCCCTGGAACGGCAGCGAGATCGACCACCAGACCATCGCGGTGGAGGTGAGCTCGGTGGCCTCGGCGCCGAATGCGCCGCGCTCGTAGACGAGCCGCGTGATCGGCTCCGCGAGCACCGCCATCAGCACGGCACTGGGGATCAGGAGCAGGCAGATCTGGCGGACGCCGGTGCCCATCGTGCGGCGCAGGTCGTCGCGGGCGCCGCGGGCCGCGAAGCGCGACATCGTCGGGAACAGGATCGTTGCCACGGCGATGCTGAACAGGCCCTGGGGCAGCTGGTAGATGCGGAACGCCTTGTCGATCGCCGCGGGCGCCTCGGGCGAGACGAGCGTGCCGAAGAGCGAGTTGATCAGCAGGCTCAGGTTGATCAGGCCGAGTGCGATCGTCACCGGCAGCATCAGCTTGAGCACGCGTCGCACGCGCTCGTCGCGCCAGTTGATCCGCAGCGTGAGCCCGCCGCCGCGGCCCCGCAGCCACGGCAGCGGCAGCAGGAACTGGACGACCGTGCCGGCGAGGATCCCGATCGCGTACGCGTAGATCTTGTCGTCCTCCGGGAGCCCGGGGACGAACGCCACGAGCGCGGCGATGATCACGAGGTTCCACGCCACCGGCGCCAGCGCCGGCACTGCGAAGTGCTCGAACGAGTTGAGCATCCCGACCACGAGCCCGGAGAGGGCCAGCAGCACGACGATCGGGAACATCAGCCGCGCGAGGTTCACGGTGAGGTCGGCGAGCGCCGGGTTGTCGTCGAAGCCGGGGGCGAACACGCTCATCAGCGGCTCGGCGAGCAGGACGAACAGCACCGTGACGGCCCCGAGGAGCAGGCAGATCAGGAAGAAGAGGCTCGAGGCGACCCGGAACGCCTCCTTTCGCTCCCCCTTCTCCAGCAGCTCGCTGAACACGGGCACGAAGGCGCCCTGGAGCGCCGAGTCGGCGAACAGCGCGCGCACGAGATTCGGCACCTGGAAGGCGATCGTGAACGCGGACATGGCGCCGGTCACGCCGAAGTAGCGCGCCGCGACCACCTCGCGGGCGAGGCCGAGCAGGCGGGACAGACCGGTCGCGAAGCTGAAGAACGCGGTGTTGCGCGCAATGCGGCGCGCTTGGCCGGGACGCCCGGATGCGTCGGTCGACACGGGAGTGCGCCCGCTACACTCGCGTCGGTTCAATGGCCAACATCGCCTCACAAGAAAAGCGGATTCATCGGGCGGAGCGCGAGCGCCTCGAGAACCGGCGCCGCACCTCCCAGGTCAAGACCTGGTTCCGCCGCCTCGAGACCGCCGTCGGCGACGGTGACGCCACGCGCGCGGACGACGAGCAGCGCGCGCTCGTGTCGCGAATCGACAGGGCCGTGAAGTCGGGCGCGCTGCACCGCAACAGCGGCGCTCGCAAGAAGGCGCGCGCGGCGCGCATTCGCAGCCGCCTCACGTAATTGGAGACCCGGCTCCTCATCCGCGGCGAGCAGGTCGCGGGCGACGGCGGGGAGCTCGCGGTCGAGAACCCCGCGACCGAGGAGACGATCGCGTCGGTCGGGCTGCCGAGCGCGGAGCAGCGCGACGCCGCCGTTGCGGCGGCCGAGGAGGCGTACCCGGCCTGGGCCGCCATGCCGGCGGTCGAGCGTGCCGACCTCCTGCACGAGGTGGCCGCCCGCATGCGCGCGCACACCGACGAGCTCGCCCGCGTGATGACGCTGGAGGGCGGCAAGCCGCTCGTCGAGAACTCGGACGAGGTGGGCTGGACCGCCGCGGCCTTCGACTACTACGCCGAGATGGGCCGCAACTTCGCCGGTCGCGTGATCCCGCCGATCGAGTCGACCCAGCTCGCTCTGGTGGTGAAGGAGCCGATCGGCCCGTGGGCGTGCATCGTGCCGTGGAACTACCCGCTGCTGCTGCTCGCCTGGAAGGTCGCACCGGCGATCGCGGCCGGGAACACCGTCGTGGCGAAGCCGTCGGAGCTGACGCCGCTCTCGACGCTGATGCTGGCGGACTGCCTCGACGTGCTGCCGCCCGGCGTGGTCAACGTGGTCGCCGGGGCCGGCGACGTGGGCTCGAGCCTCGTCGACGACCCGCGCATCGAGGGGGTGGCATTCACCGGCTCGGTCGAGACCGGCAAGAAGGTCGCCGCGGCGTGCGCGAAACGGGTGGCGCGCATGAACCTCGAGATGGGCGGCAAGGACCCGTTCATCGTGTGCGCGGACGTGGCGGGCGACGTGCAGGTGGCCGCTCGCGGCGGCGCGTGGGCCGCCTACCTGAACGCCGGCCAGGTGTGCACTTCGGCGGAGCGCTTCTACGTGGCGCGCGAGGTGTACGACGAGTTCGTCTCCGAGTTCGTGTCGTATACGAGCTCGTTGCGCGTCGGCGATCCGTTGGAGGCATCGACGGACGTGGGCCCGATGGTGTCCGGCCCCCAGCGGGCGAAGGTGGAGGCGCAGCTGTCGGCGGCCGTGGATGCCGGCGCCGAGGTGCTGGTCGGCGGTGACCGCGGCGGCTTCTCGCGTGGGCACTTCCTCGCCCCCGCCGTCGTGACCGGAGCGCCCGACTCGACCGACCTGCTCCGCGAGGAGACCTTCGGGCCGGTGGCGCCGATCGTGCCGGTGGACTCGCTGGACGAGGCGATCCGGCTCGCGAACGCCACCCGCTTCGGGCTGGGCGCGAACGTCTACACGCGCGATCTCGAGACGGCGGTCCGCTGCATGCGCGAGATCCGCGCGGGGACGGTCTGGATCAACGACCCGCTCACCGACAACGACGCGGGGCCCTTCGGCGGGATGAAGCAGTCCGGCCTCGGCCGCGAGCTCGGCCAGGAGGGCCTGGAGGCGTTCCAGGACACGAAGCACGTGCACATGGAGACGAAGATCGAGCCGAAGGAGTGGTGGTACCCGTATGGGCCTTCGGACTCCGCGCCGCCCTCCGGTGCGGGCGCCTGAACTACGGCATTGAGGGCGGCCTCGCCTCGCCCGCGCGGGGTCTAGCCCGCCGCTCGGGCCAGGGCCACCGAGAACGCGGCGTCCTCGTCCACCCGGACCTCGCCGCCCCCGCGGAGCTCCACCTCCAGGTCCGCGAACACGCAGATCGCGCGCTCGAGCTTCCCCACGTCGGCCTTCTTGGCCTTGGCGATCGCCTTCTTGGCCGCCCAGGGCGGGCCCTTCAGCGCCTCGCCGACCTTCGCGTCGGGCATGCCGGCGGCGAGTAGCGACGCCGCCTGGTGCACCTCTCGGAGGCGGCGCACCAGCGGGAAGATCAGCCGCCCCGGCCGCTCGCCGTGCTCGTCGAGCTGCTCGGCGAGGGCTAGCGTGCTCTTGAGGTCGCCGGCAACGAGCGCGTCCGCGAGGTCGTAGGCGCCGGGAGCCGTGTCGGATGCGGCGAGGCGCTCCACGTCGCTCGCGGTCACGTTCACCGAGGGATGGAGGGCGAGCCCGATCTTCTCCAGCTCACGCGCCAGGCGCTGCTGGCTCGTGCCCACCCGCCCGACGAGCTCCTTCGCCGCCTCCTGGTCGAGCTGAAGACCGAGCTCGCGTGCGTGCCCCACGGACCACCTGGGCAGCTCCCACGGCTTGGGCGCGGCGTACTCACGGGTCTCGCCGCCCGCCTTTTCCACCGCTTTGGAGAGTTGCTTGGTCGCCTTGCCTCTTGCAATGAGGACCAGCACGGTTTCGGGCGGCATCTCGGCGAGGGCGTTCTCGAGCGGGCCGAGCTGGTTCGCCTTCCAGGCGCTCACGTCGTCGACCAGCAGGTAGCGGGTCCCCGGATCGAAGCTCAGCATCGCGAGCGACCCCGCCACCTCGCCCGGATCGCTCTGCCGCGCGTCGAATCCCTCGAGCCCCCCGGGGCCGCGCTCCTCCTCGGCCCGCCGGCGCAGGCGCGCGCGCCAGGCGTCGATCTTGGCGTCGTCGTCTCCGCAGACGAGATAGGCGGGCTTCAGCTCGGCCACAGCTCCCGAGTCTACGACCGAGCCCAGCCAGCTCGACCACCCGCGGCTCCCCCGAGCCCGGTGGCAGGCCAACGTTGCGGAAAACGCAACGTTTCACTGCCACCTGCGCGGCGGGCGGTCCTCAATGCTCGGTCGTCACCCGCATCCGGCCGTGCTTCACGGTCAGCGTCACGGTCCCGTCGCGGTCCGTTCGGTATGTGGTCACGCCCGCGTGGTCGAGCGCGCTCAGGGTCGAGGGCGTTGGATGCCCGTAGGTGTTCGGCCCGACCTCGATCGCGGCGACCTGCGGGCGCACGCGGTCGAGCACGGCGGGCAGGCCCGGATCCGAGCTGCCGTGGTGCGGCACCTTCATCGCCTCGACGTCCGGGAGGCCGAGCGGGAGGAGCGCCTCGCTCTCGGCGTCCGCCGACAGGAGCAGGTCGAAGGCGCCCGAGCTGACGATCGCGACCACGGCCCTCGGGTTCGGATCCTCCGGTGGCGGGCCGGGCGAGCGCGGAGGCGGCGACAGCACGTGGATCGCCAGCCCGCCGGCGCGGAGGGTCATGGGCGCGAGCGCCGGCACGATCCGCACGCCGCGGCGATCGGCCTCGTCCCGGACCGCGCGGAGGGCGGGGTCGGGATTGCCGTCACCGCCGTCGAGGAGCAGACCGACGGGGTAGGCGGCCGAGCACCTCGGCGAGGCCGCCGTGATGGTCGCGTGAGGCGTGCGTGGCCACCACGACGGCGAGCCGCCTGACGCCCGCGCGACGCAGCAGCCGCGTGACCCCGCCCTCCGGCGGGCCGCCGTCGAAGAGCACGGCGGTGCCGTCCGGGTGCTGGACGAGCGTGGCGTCGCCCTGCCCGACGTCGAGAAAGCGGACCGTGAGGTCCCCCGGAGGCGCGGGCGCGCCGAGCCCGGTCGCGGTCGCGAGCAGGAGGCCGGCGACCACGAGCGCGACCACCGCGATCCGGAGCGAGCGCGGAGCGCGCCGCCAAGAGGCGGCCCGCTCGGCGAAGCCGGTCGAACGCGCGCCGCGCTCGGCGAGATCGGCCGGAGCCCACCCCTCAATGCCCCCACCCTCCAGCCCGGAACCCGCACGGAGGGCGGCCGAGCGCCGTCCACCCGATCGTGCGACCCGCACCGCCACGAGGACCGCCAGACCCAACACGGCGTAGGCGACGCACGACGGCCGCCGGCGACTGCAGCGGCAGCTCGAGCCGGCCGCCGGGCAGGTCGGCGCAGCGCTCCGCCAGCCGCTCGAGGTACGCGAGCGGCAGCCGGGCCGGCGGGCCCGAGCAGCGCGGCGAGCGCGCCGGCCGGTGGGAGGGGCGCGGCCAGCAGGCCGAGCCCGGCCTTAAGCATCCCGAGCCACATCGCCGGGGCCACGGCGGGGAGCGCGAGCAGGTTGGCTACGAGTCCGGCGAGTGGCACGGAGCCGAAGTGAAATGCGACCAGCGGCGCGGTTGCAAGCGTTGCTGCAACGGTGATCGCGATGCCGTCGGCGAGGCCGCGCACGAGCGCACGCGAGACCGGTCCCGCGGGCTCCCGCAGCAGCTCGCCGCCGCTTCGAGCAAGCGCGGCCGCGAGCGGCCTGCCGAGCGCCAGGATCCCGGCGACGGCGACGAAGGAGAGCTGCCAGCCGGGGTCGGCGCTCGCGCGCGGGTTGAGCGCGAGCGTCAGGGCGGCCGCCAGAAGCAGCGCGTACCAACGCGATGCCGGCCGCGACAGCATCACCGCCGCGATGCCGGCCACGCCCATGATGCCCGCACGCTGGAGCGA
Organism: uncultured Thermoleophilaceae bacterium; assembly: GCA_963786845.1. Taxonomy (GTDB): domain Bacteria; phylum Actinomycetota; class Thermoleophilia; order Solirubrobacterales; family Thermoleophilaceae; genus JACVRW01. The sequence goes on along the minus strand of CAWBAP010000010.1, from coordinate 37,707 downwards.
CGGGCCCGCGCCGGCGAGCGGCACGTAGAGGACCACGAGCGCGAGCAGCGCCACCCCGCGCGCGTATGGGCCGAGCCGGGCGAGCGCCAGGAGCGGAAGCGCGAGCGCCACCAGCAGCATCACGTTCTGGCCGCTCACCGCGAGGAGGTGGGCGAGCCCGGAGTCGCGCCAGTCCTGCCGCGTCGAGTCGTCGATCTGCTCGTCCTGGCCGAGCACCATCCCGCGAGCGAGCGCCGCCTCCGGAGGCGGCAGCCCGGCCGCCACCGCGCGCTCGGCGCGCCGGCGCATCCGATCGAGCGCGCCGGCCACCCCCTCACGCCGTCCTCCCGTCGCCGCGGCGCGGTCGAGCAGCAGCTCGGCGTCGACTCCGCGCGTGCGAAGGTGCGCCGTCAAGTCGAAGGCGGCGTCGCCGCCGGAGCGCAGCCGCCCAAGCCGCCCGTCGACAACCAGCTCGCTTCCGACCTCGGCGTCCGGCGGGAGGCGCGTCCAGCGCGGGACGCGCACGAGCAGCCGCGTGCCGCTCAGCGCGCCGCCGGCCACCACGGCCTCCGCCGAGGAGCCGAACGCGGATGCGCGCGGCGGCGTGGCGAGGAAGACGCGCAGCCGCTCCACCGGCCCGTCGCGGACGCGGGCGGCAGGCGCGTCGAGGGCAGCGAGGCGGGCGTCGCCGGCGGCCGCGCCGGCGAGGACGAGCACGGCAGCGAGGGCCCCGAGCGTGCACGCGCGACAGGCCCCGAGGAGCAGCGCCACGCCGGCCGCGGCCCCGAGCGCCAGGAGCGGCGACCCGGGCGAGGCACAGAGCCCCGCGGCAAGCGACCCGACACCGACATGGAACGGCCGAGCGGCAACGAGCGCCCCGAGCGCCGGCCTGCCGGGCGTGCTCACGGTTGCAGCGCGTCGCGGAGCGTGGAGAGTCGTTGTTCGCCGATGCCGTCGACCTCGGAGAGCTCGTCGAGCGAGCGGAGGCCGCCGTGGGCGTCGCGGTATTCGATGATCCGCTCGGCGAGCGTGGGGCCGATCCCGTCGACCTCCTCGAGCTGCTCCGCGGTGGCCGTCGAGAGGTGGATCTTCGCGGCCGGCATGGCGCCGCCCGCGGCCGCGCCGCTCGCCGGCGAGCCGCCCCCGGCCCCGGCGGGCGCTCCCGCGAGCGGCACCACGATCTGCTGCCCGTCCTGAAGCCGGGCGGCCAGGTTCACGAGCGTGAGGTCCGCGCGGCGGACGGGGCCGCCCGCCCGCTCCAGCGCGGTCGCCACCCGCGTGCCCGGCGCGACGCGGATCAGGCCCGGCCGCCTCACCGCGCCGGCCACGTGCACGTACAGCTCAGCCGTGCCCGTGCGCCGCGGCTCCGCCACCGGGGGCGGCCGACGCACCGCCCGGCGCACCGTCGACCCTCACCGGCAGCGCTTCGCCTCCGCCGCCGCCCAGCAGGCGCACGGCCGCGACCAGCGCGAGCGCGCCCGCTACGGCCCAGATCGCGATTGTCGAGCGCGAGACCGCCTGCACCAGCCGAACGTACGAGCCGGCCGGTTACTCGTGTGCGACCGGGGTGACGGGCGCGTAACGATCAGCGGATTCGAAAGCCCGACGCGCCCTCCGGCGCCTCGCTCGTCTCGTCGACCGACGACACGTCCGCGCCGCGCGGGCCGCTGCGGCACCAGTCCACCAGCGCTCGCACCGCATCGGCGTCGCCCTCGAAGACCGCCTCGACGGCGCCGTCGGGCCGGTTCGCGATCCAGCCGGCCACGCCGCGCGAGTCCGCCTCGCGACGAGCGCTGTCGCGAAAGAACACGCCCTGCACGTGGCCGTGCACCACGACTCGGCTGCGAACGGGCTCACTCATAGAATCGTGCGCGCATTGACGAAAGCGGAGCCAACCACGACGCCCTGGGGCGTCGACTCGGAGTATGGACGCCTCCTCGACGTCCTGCTCTGCCCGCCCGACAACTTCCACTGGCTCCCCGCCAGCGCGATCGCCCGCGCAACGCTCGAGAGCGGGATCTCGTTCAGCAGCGACGACGCGAGGCGCCAGCACGCCGAGATGGTCAGCGTCTACGAGGAGGCCGGCGTGCGCGTGCACTTCCTCGAGCCCGACCCGGCGCTCCCGTACCAGGTGTTCGCGCGCGACTCGAGCATCAACGTCCCGCAGGGCCCGATCGTCACGCAGTGCCACCAGTGGTGGCGCCGCGGCGAGTACGCGCCCGTGATCCGCTTCTACCAGCAGAACGACATCCCGATCCACCGGATGATCACCGCCGCCGCGCTCGAGGGCGGCGACTTCATGGTCGTGGAGCCGGGCGTCGCCGTGATCGGGAACGGCGAGGAGCGCACGCAGGAGCCGGCCGCGAGGCAGCTGGCCGGCTGGCTCGAGGCCGACGGCTGGGAGGTCCGCGTCGAGCGGATCCCGCCGCACTTCCTCCACATCGACGTGCTGGCGGCGATGCTCGGCGAGAGGCTCGCCGCGGTGTGCGTCGAGCAGGTGGGCACCGGCTTCGTGCGCTGGCTCGAGGAGAAGGGCGTGGAGATCGTGCCCGTCTCGCTCGCAGACTCGCTGAAGCTGGGCGTCAACGGCGTCTGCCTGGGCGGCGACCGGGTGCTCACGAGCGCCGAGTCGAAGGACCTGAACGAGCGCCTGCGCGCGCTGGGGCTGACGGTCTACGACCCCGAGCTCGCCGCATTCACGCTCGGCGGCGGCGGGGCGCACTGCCTGATGCAGGCGATCCGCCGCGAGCGCGTGGCCTAGCTAGTCCTCGAGGGCCACGCGCAGCGTCCGCAGCTCGCGGTCGCTCGCGCCGCGCAGGCTGCCTCCGTGCGCGATCGTCTCCTGGATGTAGTCGAGCGTCTCGGCCGTGAGCCGCTCGCCGGGCAGCACGTTCGGGATCCCCGGCGGGTACGCCGCGAGCGACTCGGAGGACACCCGCCCCACCGCCTCGCGCGCCGGCACGACCTCCTGCGGGCCGAGGAACGCCTCGCGCGGCGTCATCACGAGCTCGCCCCACGGCGGCGGCGGCGCGAACTGGACGGCCTCGGCGTCCTGCTCGGCCACGCTCGCGCTCTCGACGACCGCGCGCAGCCCGGCGAGCAGCCGCTCGCTGCTCGCTCCCGCGTCCTCGCCCATCCCGTACACCGCGACCATCACGTTCTCGCCCGCGAGCTCCATGAGCACGTCGTACTCCTCGCGCAGGCGCCGCGCCAGCTCGTAGCCGCTCATGCGCGTGCCGCGCACGTCGATGGCCAGCCGCAGCGGGTCATAGTCGAACACTCCGGGCGCGCCGGCGAGCCGCTCGTCCAGCACGTCCAGGCCCGGGATCGCGCGGATTCCCTCGCGCGCCGCCGCAAGGGCACGGAGCGTCTCGCCGACGAGCTCCCGGCCGCGCGTAGCGGCGCTGCGCCGGGCCGTGTCGAGCGATGCGAAGAGGAGCGCGTTGGGGCTCGTCGACTCCATCAGCGTCACGCAGCGTCCGACGACGTCCTCCTCGATCAGGTCGCCGTGGCCGAGATGGATCATGGCCGACTGGGTCAGGCTCCCGACCACCTTGTGGATGCTCGAGATCACGAGGTCGGCGCCCAGGCTGAGGGCGGGCGCGGGGAGCTCCTCGTGGAACGCCAGGTGAGCGCCCCAGGCCTCGTCCACCACGAGCGGGACGCCGTGCGAGTGGGCCACCTCCGCGAGCCCCGCGATGTCAGCCACCGCCCCGAAGTAGGTCGGCGAGACCACGGTGGCGCCGGCCGCCTCCGGCGTCTCCCGCAGCGCGGTGTCGAGGGCGTCGGGCGTCATGCAGTGCGCGATGTGCAGCTCCGGGTCCAGCTCCGGCGAGACGAACGTCGGCCGCAGCCCCGACATGACCAGGGCGTCGATCGTGCTCGAGTGCGCGTTGCGCTGCGTCACCACGGATTGCCCGCTGTGGGCGAGCGCCAGCAGGGCGACATGGTTCCCCTGCGAGGCCCCGTTCACGAGCCACCACGTGCGCCGGGCGCCCCAGGCCTCGGCGGCCAGCCGCTCGGACTCGGCGAACGGCGTGGGCTCCTCGCCCACGTCGATCCCGTAGGTCAGCGCGGGGATGTCCAGGCTCAGGACTCGCTCCCCGATCGCGTCCACGAGGCCGGGGTCGGCGCCCAGCCCGCCCTTGTGCCCCGGCACGTGGAAGCGGCCCGGGTTGCGCGCGGCATACGCGCGCAGGGCATCGAGATAGGGGGTGTCTTCCTGGCCGGCCAAGTGGGCGCGAGTCTAGGTGGTGAGGTCGCGGAGAACGGACTCCACGGCGGCCTCGGGCGAGTCCACCGCCTCGACGCCCTCCACGTCCCACGTGCCGAGCCCGACGACCCGCTTGCCCGCCCTCAGCGCGAGCGCGATCTCCGACAGCGTCCCGTAGCCGCCGCCGACCGCCACGACCGCGTCCGCGGAGCGCACGACGAGGGCGTTGCGCGCCTCGCCGAGGCCGGTCGCGATCGCGACGTCCACGAACTCGTTCGCTGCCCCGCGGTCGCTGCCCGGGAGGATTCCGACCGTCATCGCTCCCGCGCCCTTGGCTCCGCGGCATGCGGCCTCCATCACTCCGCCGAGGCCACCGCAGACGAGCACCGCGCCGCGCCTGCCGAGCTCACGGCCGACCTGCTCCGCGGCGCCGAGGTCGCCGCCGTCGCCGGGGCCGACTACCGCGACGTAGGTCAGGGCCGCGGCGGAGGCTCGTCGCGAACCGTCGGCTCCTCGTCGGCGCGGGGCGGCGCCGGGGCGGCCGGCGCCGCGGGGGTGGCACGGCTGCGCGGCTCCACGGCGATCGCGATCCGCGCCGTGGACAGGATCGCGCCCGCCACCATCAGCGCGGCGCCCGCGAGGCCGAGCCAGGCGCCGGTCTCGGGATCCACGTCGATTCCGACCGGCGGATGGTTGGCGAGCTGGCTGGCCACGATCACGAGGGCGGCTATGCCGACCACGAGCGGCGTGCCCGGCCTCAGCGGCGTGTGCAGCAGCCCGAGCGCCGCCGCGAGCGTCGCCAGGGTCGCCAGGGCGAGCACCACGAGCAGCAGATCGAGGAACTCGAAGCTGTTGAACCCGGAGAGCGGCCCGTACCAGTCCAGCGCCAGGCTCACGATCAGCAGCAGGCCGCCGATCGCCGCAACGAGGGCGCCTATGGGTATCTGCGTCTCCCTCATCGCACGACGAAGTTCACGAGTTTGCCGGGCACGACAACAGTCTTCACGATTTCCCCGCCGTCCAAACGCCCGGCGAGCTTGTCGGAGCCGCGCGCCAGCTCCTCGAGCTCGTCCTGCGTGGCGGTCGAGGGCGCGGGCAGCCGGTCGATCAGCTTGCCGTTCACCTGGACCACGAGCTGGATCTCGTCCTTCTCGAGGAGCGCGGGATCGGCCTCCGGCCACGGCTCCTCCCAGACCCTCCGGCCGGTCATCAGCTCGTACACCTCGCACCCGAGGTGCGGGGCGAACGGGAAGACCAGCGAGCCCGCCGTGGCGATCGCGAAGCGCACATCGCCGGGAGGCGCCGACTCGCGCTGCCTGTAGATCTCGTTCGTCAGCTCCATGACCGCCGCGATCGCGGTGTTGAACGCGAAGTCGGCCTGCATGTCTCGGGTGACCTTGTCAATAGCCCAGTGGGCCTTGCGGAGCAATTCGCTCGAACCGCTCGGCTCGTCCTCGCTCGAGTGCGCCTCCGCTGCAGCGGTCCAGAGCCGCGACAGGAAGCGGTGCACGCCGCCGACGCCGGCCTCCTGCCAGTCCGCGTCCATCGAAGGCGGGCCGATGAACAGGATGTACGAGCGCGCCGTGTCCGCGCCGTAGCGGTCGATCAGCTCCCGCGGCGACACCGCGTTGCCCTTCGACTTGGACATCTTCGCCCCGTCGGCCGTGATCATCCCCTGCGTGAAGAGCCGCGCGAACGGCTCCTGCACGTCGAGCAGGTCCATGTCCGCCAGCGCCTTCACGAAGAAGCGCGCGTACATGAGGTGCAGGATCGCGTGCTCGACTCCGCCGATGTACTGGTCCACCGGCATCCAGCGCTTCAGGATCTCGCGGTCCCACGGCGCCTCGTCGTTATGCGGGTCGCAGTAGCGCAGGAAGTACCACGACGAGTCGACGAACGTGTCCATCGTGTCCGTCTCGCGAAGCGCCGGGCCGCCGCACTTCGGGCAGGTCGTGTTCACCCAGTCCTCGGCGGTCGCGAGCGGCGACTTCCCCTTCGGCGAGTAGTCCTCGACGTCGGGCAGCTCCACCGGCAGCTGGTCGTCCGGCACGGCCACCAGCCCGTCGGTCTCGCAGTGGATCATCGGGATCGGGCAGCCCCAGTAGCGCTGGCGCGACAGGAGCCAGTCGCGCAGCCGGTAGCTCACCGAGCGCTCGCCGTTGCCCTCCGCTGCGAGCCAGTCGATGATCTGCTCGTACGCCTCGCGGTTGCCCAGGCCGTCGAAGCGGCCCGAGTTCACCATCGGGCCGTCGTCGGTGCAGGGCAGCTCGCCGCACTCGATCACGCGGCGGATCTCCAGGCCGAACGCCGTGGCGAACTCGAAGTCGCGCGCGTCGTGGGCGGGAACGCCCATGACCGCGCCGGTGCCGTACTCGAGCAGCACGTAGTCGGCCACGAACATCGGGATCTCCTCGCCGGTGGCCGGGTTGGTGACCGTCCGGCCGAGCGCCACGCCCGTCTTCGTCTTGTGCTCTGACCCGCGCTCCTCCACCGACTCCGTGAGCGCGTGGTTCACGTAGTCGCGGACCTCCTGGGAGTCGTTCAGCCGCAGGATGTCGGGGTGCTCGGGAGCCAGCACGAAGAAGGTCGCGCCGAACAGCGTGTCCGGCCTCGTGGTGAAGACCGGGTAGTCGATTCCGAGCTCCTCGCAGCGGAAGACGACCTCGGCGCCCTCCGAGCGGCCGATCCAGTTCTCCTGCATCGTGACGACGTGCCGGGGCCACTCGATCGTCTGCATGTCCGCGAGCAGCCGGTCGGCGTAGTCGGTGATCTTGAAGAACCACTGCTCGAGCTGCTTGGCCTCGACCTCGCTGCCGCAGCGCTCGCAGCGGCCGTCGATCACCTGCTCGTTGGCGAGCACCGTCTGGTCGACGGGGCACCACTTCACCGCGGCCTCCTTGCGGTACGCCAGGCCGCGCTCGAACAGCCGCAGGAAGATCCACTGCGTCCAGCGGTAGTACTCCGGCTGGTGCGAGCTGACCTCGCGCGTCCAGTCGAAGGAGACGCCCCATTCGCGGAACTGCTGCCGGAATGCCGCGATCGACTCGTCCGTCGCCTGGCGTGGGTGGAGGCCCGTCTTGATCGCGTGGTTCTCCGCGGGCAGGCCGAACGCGTCGTAGCCGATCGGATGCAGGACGCTGGCGCCGTTGCGCCGGTGGAAGTGCGCGACCGCATCGCCCACGGCGTAGTTCTTCAGGTGGCCGATGTGAGGCTCGCCGCTGGTGTACGGGAGCATCTCGAGCACGTAGGCCATCGGCTTGTCGCCGGGCTCGTTCGGCACCTCCCAGGCGCCCTCGTCCGCCCAGACCTTCTGCCACTTGGGCTCGATCGCCTTCGGGTCGTAGCGGTCCACGGTCGGCAAGGGTATCGGCGCCCGGCGGCGACTAGAGGGCGACGACGCGCGTCGCGGCGGCCTTCCAGCTCGCGGTCACGCGCGTGCCGGCGCGCAGGCCGAGGCTGTCCGCCGAGGCGGTCGTGATCTCCGCCGTCAGCGGCTGCGGGCCCGCCAGCCCGAGTCGCACGCGGTTGCCGAGCGTCGTGATCGAGACGATCTCGGCCTCCAGGTGGTTTTGAGTCGAGCCGGGGGCCGCCTCCGCACCCACCGGCTCGATCGCAATCTCCCATGGATAGACGCTTACCGCCACCTCGCCCGTGCCCGGGTCGACGGTCGTGACCTCCCCGCCGCCGTCCAGCGCGACCGCGGTCAGGCCCCCCGGGCCGGGCCGCGCGCTGCCCGTTAGCACCACCGCGCCGGTGAAATCGGCGACGAAGGCGGACTGCGGCTCGGCCGCGAGCTCCGTGGGCGTGCCCTCCTGGACGACGCGGCCGGCGTCGATCACACCGACGCGGTCGCCGAGGTGCGCGGCCTCTGCGAAGTCGTGCGTCACGAGCAGAGCCGGGACCTCCACCTCGCGCAGCACCTCGGCCAGCTCGCGCGCCGCGCCGGCGCGCGTGCGCGCGTCGAGCGCCGAGAGCGGCTCGTCGAGCAGCAGGACGCCCGGGTCGCGCGCGAGCACCCGCGCCAGGGCCACGCGCTGGCGCTCGCCACCCGACAGCGTGCGCGGGCGCGCGTCGGCGAGCTCGCGCATGCCGAAGCGCTCGAGCAGCGCCAGCGCCCGCTCGCGCCGCTCGCCGCGGGCCACCCCGTGCAGCGGATAGGCCACGTTCTGCCACGCGGTCAGGTGCGGGAAGAGCGCGTACTCCTGGAACATGTAGCCGCAGCGCCGCCGCTCGGGAGGGACCTCGACGCCGCGTCCGGTGTCGAGCCACGTCTCCTCCCCGGCCCGCACCAGCCCGCTCTCGGGCCGCAGCAGGCCGGCGGCCACGCGCAGCACGCTCGTCTTCCCCGCCCCCGACGGACCGGCGAGCGCGAGGCACTCCCCCGGCCGCACGGTGAGGGACACGTCGAGCGCCAGCTCGCCGAGCCGGTGGCGGGCCTCAACGCGGAGCAACGCCGAGCGCCTCGCTGCCCTGCGCGAGCTTCACCGACAGCAGGATCGCGGCCGAGACGGCCACGAGCACCGCCGACAGCGCGAGCGCGGACTCGAAGTCGGTCGAGAAGCGGTCGTAGATCGCGAGCGGGACGGTCTGGGTGATCCCCTGGAACGAGCCCGCGAACATGAGCGTGGCGCCGAACTCGCCGAGCGCGCGGCCGATCGCCAGGGCGGTGCCCGCCGCGAGGCCGGGAAGCGCCGTGGGGATCATCACGCGGAAGAGGCCGCGCGCCTCGGAGGCGCCGAGCGTGCGCGAGGCGTCCATCAGCGTGCGGTCGACGGAGGCGAACGCCGCGATCGCCTGGCGGATGTAGAACGGCGACGCCACGAACGTGAGCGCCACGACGACGCCCGCGGTCTGGAGCGCGAGCTCGACCCCGGCCGCCTCCACCGCCCCGCCGAGGATGCCCTCGGGGCCGACGGCCGCGAGCAGCGCGATGCCCGCAACCGCGGGCGGGAGCACGAGCGGCAGCTCGACCAGCGTGATGACCAGCGCCTTGCCGCGGAAGGAGCGCGTCGCGAGCAGGTAGGCCGCGGGCGTGCCCACGATCAGGATCAGGGCGAGCGCCGCCGCGGTCGCGCGCAGGCTGAGCCAGAGCGCGTCGAGCGCGCCCGGCTCGTCCAGGCTGCCGATCAGCTCCGCCGGGCTCGAGTCGACGAAGATCGCCACGACCGGAAGGGTGAGGAACAGGAGCACGACCGCGAGGGCCACGCCGAGGCTCAGCCTGAAGACCGTCACAGCTTGCCGAAGCCGGCAGCGGCGAGCGCGTCGGCGCAGCCGCCCTCGCGCAGCCCCTCCACGAACTCCCGCGCCAGCTCGGGCTGCTTCGCACCCTCGACGACGCCCGCCGCGTAGGTCACGTCCGGCTCGAGCGCGGGCGGCAGCTCGACGGCCGTCAGCTTGCCGGCCGCCGCCTCGACATCGGTCGCATAGACGAAGCCCGCGTCCGCCGCACCCTGCACGAGCTTCCCGACGATGCCCTTCACGTCGGGCTCGTTCGAGCGGACGTTCGCGAGGATGGACTCGCCCGCGTCGCCCGGAAGCCGTGAGAGCAGCTCGCGCGTGTACGAGCCGATCGGCACCGACTCCGATCCGATGGCGACCTTCGTGCCCGGGCGGGTCAGGTCCGCGAGCCCCTGGATGCTCGAGAGGTCCGCCACACCGATCACGAGCTCGTTCGTGGCGAACTCGACGGGCGCCGAGAGCAGGCCGTCGGCGTGCAGCTCTTCCGGTATCGCGGTGTTCGCCGCGGCGTACACGTCCGGCTTCACCCCCTGCCGGATCTGCGCGGCCAGCTCGTCGGAGCCCGCGAACGAGTAGCGGACGGTGGCGCCGTCGAAGTCGGGCCCGCAGTCCGTGAGCGCTTGCGTCATCGACGAAGCCGCCGACACCACCAGGCGCGGCTCGCCGTCGTCGTCGTCGCCGCCACACCCCGCGAGGGCGAGCAGGCCGGCCGCCAAGATCGCCGCCCGCCTCACCCGCGCTCCACCATCACGGAGGTGGCCTTCACCGCCGCCGTGGCCGGCACGCCCGGCGCCAGCCCGAGCTCCTCGACCGCGTCGCGGGTGATCGCGGCGGTGATCCGGTGCGGCCCGGCCTCGATCTCGACGAGCGCCATGACCCCGTCCGCCTGGACCGAGGTCACGACGCCCTGGAAGCGGTTTCGCGCGGACAGGCTGTCGCCGGCCCGGTGGCGCTCCGGGTGTCCGGCCACGCGCTCGATCTCGCTTAGCGGCACGCGGCGCCGGTTCGCCCCGTCGCGGCGCGTGCGGAGCTTCCCCGCCCGCTCCCAGCGCCTCAGCGTGTCGGCGCTCACGCCGATCGCGCGCGCGGCGTCACCCAGCAGCAGCCCCTCGTCCTTCGCCATTGCCTAAGCATTGCATAGGCAATGGTCCGCCCGGACCTGATCCCGCGCTACGAGCAGCTCTACCCCCGCGGCGCGTACGTCGGCAAGGAGGAGCGCGAGCGCATCCAGGCACTGCTGCGCCGGGGCCGGCGCCGCGATACCCGGGCAATGAGGGGATCGGGTCCGGAGCGCGATCCGATCACGATGCCCGCCCGCCGCCCGCCACGCGCCCCGGCCCAGACGAAGCTGTTCTGACGCGGCGGCGGGGGACGCCGTTGCGGTTTGCCGCGATATATGCGGCTAAGTGCAACACGAACGGATGCGGTTGCGCTTTGGCATGTAATGCATGCCCAAGTGCAACGCGAACGCGTGCGCCCTACCCCTCAATGCCGCCGTTGAACGGCGCCCTAGGAAGCGCCCGAGGAAAAAACCGGCTCACGCCCCTCTGCTGCCACCAGCTGGCCGAACTTGATCCCGTCGCCGGCGCTCTCGTAGGGCACGAAGATGTCCACGGCTTACGGCGTGTCGTCCGCAGCGGCTAACGCGACCTCGCGAGGTACGAGTGGCCCGCGCGGACGAGCACGGTCCGGTGCCGCCCGCGGTCGCGGACCGAGACGGCGCCGTCGGTCACCCGCGTGAACGTGCCGTCACAGCGGTCCACCGTAAGCCAGCGGGTGCCGCGCACCGTTGCCTGGCTGTGGCGGCCATGGGTCCTGAAGCGGCCGCCGTCGTCGCGGCCCCAGAGCCGGCGGACGCGACGGGAACGCGAGGCCGCGGCGCGGCGTCCCGAGGGACGGTGGCCGGCGCGACGGCAGGAGGCGAAGCTCCCGCCGCGCAGATAGACGTCGACCCGCCCGCACGCCCGGCGCGGCTGCTGGAGCGTGAAGAGGCCGCCACCGAATCTGCCGGTCTGGCGGACGCCGCCGCAGCCCGCGCTCGTGACGCTGACCGCGCCGCGACGCGTGTCGAAGCTCGCTCCCACCGGCAGCTCGGCGTCCGGCTCCAGCGTCTGCCAGGCGCCGCCCGGCGCCTTCACACGCACGGTCCCGTCCGGCTCGGCGACGACCGTCTCACCGAACTCGGGGGTTGCCTCGGGCTTCGGCTCGGGGTCCGGCTCCGGCTCGATCTTCACGGGCTCGAGCACCGGCAGCGGCAGCGTCTTGAGCACCCTGTCCGGCCCATAGCTCGTGCCGGAGTCGTTGTCCGCGACCACGCGGAAGTGGTAGGCGGTCTCCGGCTCGAGGTCCTCGACGAGCTTCTCCACGAGCTCCAGGTCATAGCCGTTCCCGACGTACTCGCGCTCGGTCTCCCGGCCATAGCTCGTCGTCTCGCCGTACTCGAAGTGGTAGTCGGTGGCCTGGGAGTTCGGCCGCACGCGTGCGCGGAGCAAGGCGGAGGTCGTTCCGACGTCGCTCGCGCTGAGCGGCCGCAGCACCGGCGGCAGCGTGATCCGCGCCACGCGGCCGAGCAGCGCGTTCTCGGTGAACCACATGTTCCCGTCCGGGCCGGGTGCGATGAACCACGGCGACGGCGCCGGCGGTGAGCCCGCCGGTGTACTCGGTGATCTCCCCCGCGGTGGTGATCCGGCCGATCCGCCCCGGGCTCGCCGACTCGGTGAACCAGAGCGCGCCGTCGGGGCCCTTGGCGATGCCCACCGGGCGCGAGTTGGCCGTCAGCCCGTCCGTGAACACCGTTACGTCGCCTGCCTTCGTGATGCGGCCGATCCCGCCCGGGTCGGCGTTGAGCGTGAACCAGAGCGCCCCGTCGGGCCCGGCGGTGATGTCGGTGGGCTGATCGGAGCCGGAGAGGCCCGAGCTGAACTCCGTGATCACGCCGTCCGTGGTGACGCGGCCGATCCTCCCGCTGTCCGTCTCGGTGAACCAGAGCGCGCCGTCCGGCCCGGCGGTGATCGCGCTGGGCTCGCTGTCCGAGCTGAGGCCGTTGGTGAACTCGGTGATCACCCCGTCGGTCGTGATCCGCCCGATGACCGCGGGGCTCCTGCCCACGAACCAGAGGTTTCCGTCCGGGCCGGCGGTGATGTCCCACGGGTCGCCGGGGGTCAGGCCCACGTCGAACTCGGTGCCGAGGCCCCCGGGCGACACGCGGGCGATCGCGCCGTCGCCGCCCGCCAGTGCCACCCAGACGTTGCCGTCCGGTCCGGCGGTGATGCCGCGCGGCGCGCCGCCGAGAAGCCCGCCCGGGAAGTCCGTGACCACCGCCGACGGGGTGATCCGCCCGAACGTGTTCAGCACGTCCTGCGTGAACCAGAGGTTGCCGTCGGCCGCGGGCGCGATGTCCCACGCGCCGACGTTCAGCAGCACGCCGTCGTTGAACTCGGTCACCCACGGCTCATGGGCCGTGGCCGTCCCGGTCCCGAAGGCGGCGAAGAACGCGGCCAGCCCCGCGCAGATGCCCGTCCGTAGGCGCACCTGCCCTGTGTCGACAGCAGAGCGCGCGGCTTGATGGAACGTTCGTCCGCTGTGATCCTTGCGCGCCATGGCCGACGCTGAGGAGAAGCGGGTAGCGCCGCTCGAGCTGTTCTTCGACCTGGTCTTCGTGTTCGCGCTGACGCAGGTGACCGCGCTGATGGCGGAGGACCCGAGCTGGGCCGGGCTCGGCCGCGGGATGCTCGTGCTCGCGCTGCTCTGGTGGGCCTGGGCCGCGTACGCCTGGCTCACGAACTACGTCGCGGCCGAGGAGGACCGCGAGCGGCTGCTGATGCTCGCGGTCATGGGCGCCTTCCTGGTCGCCGCGCTCGCCGTTCCGGAGGCCTTCGGCGACGACGCGCTCGTGTTCGCGATCGCGTACGCCGTCGCGCGCTGGCTCCACATCTTCATCTTCGCCGAGGCGAACGACGACCTGGACGCGGGCGAGGCGATCCGGCGACTGGCTCGGACGGCCCTGCCCGCCCCCGCGCTCCTGATCGTGGGCGCGTTCCTCGACCGCGACGCGCAAACGGTGCTCTGGACGCTCGCGCTTGCGATCGACTTCGCCGGCCCGTTCGTGTTCGGGGTGCGCGGCTTCCGCGTCTCACCCGGGCACTTCGCGGAGCGGTTTGCCCTGATCGTGATCATCGCCCTCGGCGAGTCGATCGTCGCGATCGGCACCGGGCTGGAGGGCGAGCTCGACGCGGGCACGGTGGGCGCCGCGCTGCTGGGGCTCGTGGTCGCCTTCGCGCTCTGGTGGGCGTACTTCGACGTCGTGGCGATCGTCTCCGAGCGGCACTTCCGAGACTCCCGGGGCGAGCACAGGCTGCGCATCGCGCGCGACTCGTACAGCTACCTGCACCTGCCGATGATCGCCGGGATCGTGCTGGTCGCGCTCGGCGTGAAGAAGACGCTCGCGGGTGTCGAGGAGCCGCTGAAGACGATCCCGGCGGTGGCGCTCTTCGGCGGGATCGCCCTCTACTACGCCGGGCACCTGGGCTTCCGGCTACGGAACGTGGGCTCGGTGAACCGTCCCCGGCTCGTGGCGCTGCTCGGCTGCCTCGCGCTGATCCCGCTCGCGGCGGAGGTGGACGCCCTCGTCGCGCTCGCGGCGGCCGCGGGGCTGACGTCGGCGGTGATCGCGTACGAGACGATCCGCTACGCCGAGGCCCGGCGGCGCATCCGGCAGGCCGCGGACTAGGCGGCGGCCGCGCCCGGCGACGCGTGCGGGGTGGCTGCGGCCTCCTCGCCGAAGCACTCGGCGTGGAGGTCCGTCGCGAGCGGCAGGAAGGCGTCGACGAGCTTCGGGTCCAGGTGGTCGCCGCGCAGCGTCGCGAGCTCGCGCATCACCTCCGGCAGTGGCCAGGCGTCCTTGTAGGGGCGCGGCGAGAGGAGCGCGTCGAACACGTCGCAGACGGCGCAGATCCGCGCGGCGAGCGGGATCGCGTCGCCCGCGAGGCCCGCCGGATAGCCGCTGCCGTCCCAGCGCTCGTGATGGTTCAGCGCGATCTCCTCGGCCATCCGCACGAGTGCTGACTTCGACCCGGACAGGATACTCGCGCCGATCGTCGTATGCGTCTTCATCCGCGCCCACTCGGCCGGGTCGAGCTTGCCCGGCTTCAGCAGGATCTCGTCGGGGATGCCGACCTTGCCGACGTCGTGCAGCGCGCTCGCGTGGCGGAGCAGATCGGCCTCGACGATGCTCATCCCGACCTCGCGGGCCAGGCGCTCGCACATGCGGCCCATGCGCTCGATGTGCACGCCCGTCTCGGCGTCGCGCCATTCCACCGCCACGCCGAGGCGGTATGCGATCTCGCGCTCGGCGTCGGCGAGGTCGGCGGTGCGCTCGCGCACGCGCTGCTCGAGCAGCTCGTTGTCGCGCGTCACGCGCGTGCGCACGCGGCGCTCGGCGAACTCGCTCCAGGCGATCGCGCCGAAGCAGCCGACGACGAGCGCCACCAGCGGCGCGGCCACGTCCAGGATCGTGCCGGACTGGAAGGCCAGCTGAGCGGCCGCCAGGAAGGCGGCGCCGGCGAGCAGCGTCACCGCGCCGACCGCGCCGAGCGGGAGGCGCCAGCGGGCGAGCGGGGCGAGCATGGCCAGCGCGATCAGGATCAGCAGGTTGATAACGGGAGCGCCCGAGCGCAGCGGGAGGCCGTCGAGCGCGGTCCAGATGGCATTCGCCTGAACCTCCGCCCCGGCCATGAGCTGCTCGCCGCCCACCGGCGTCGAGTGCACGTCGCGGAGCGTCGGCGCCGTGCCGCCCACGACCACGGTGCGGCCGCGGATCAGGTGCTCGGGGACGTTCCGCGCGAGGACGTCCGAGAACGAGACGGTCGGGATCGTGCCGGGCGGGCCGCGGAAGTCGATCCACGCCTTGCCGCCGCTGAATCCGGCGCGGTCCGGCGTCTTCCCGGTGATCCGCTCGGTGGTCGCGACCGCGATGCTCTCGAGAGTGGCCACGTCGCGCGGGAAGCTCGCGATCGCCCCGCTCGTGTCGTTGCGGAGGTCCGACGCGGCCGCGCGGGAGTCGATGGTGCGCAGGTTGTCGTCGCCTCCGAGGACGTTCGTCCTGCCGTTGTCGCTGGCGCTCGTGGCGAGCACCGCGCCGCCGGCGTCGCCGAGCGCGTTGTAGAGCGCGAGGTCCTCGCGCAGCTTGGTCTTCTCGGTGAACTGGACGTCGTAGACGATCGTGCCGGCGCCCGCGGCGTGCAGGCGGCGGACGAGGCGGCCGTGGAGCGAGCGCGGGAAGGGCCACCTCATGTTGAGGTCGTTGAAGGTCTTCTCGTCGATGCCGACGACGAGCAGGCCGTCCACCGGCTGGGTGCCGCGCACGTCGAAGCGCGCCTTGAGCGCCTCGCGCTCGAGCGGCTCGAGGGCACCCGACTCGCGCGTCGCCAGGCCGATGCCACAGGCCACGAGGGCCACGGCGCCGAGGGCGGCGAGCCGCCGGCGGCCTGTCATGGGCGCGGGGGCGGCGACCTGGCTCATGGCCTAGCGCCGGTTGCGCGCGCTGTATGCGCGCTTGCGTGCGAGGTAGGAGTGGCCGGCCCGGACGAGCACCCTGCGCCGGCGCGCGAGGTCGCGGACGACGACGGCACCCTCTGTGACGCGCGTGAGCGTGCCGTCACAGCGGTCCTCGGTGAGCCAGCGCGTGCCGCGAACGGTGGCGTGGCTGTGGCGGCCGTGCGTACGGAAGCGGCCCCCGCTGTCGCTGCCCCAGAGGCGCCGGACGCGCCTGTGACGGGAGGCGCCGGCGAGCACCGCGCCGCGGGCGGCGCTGTGGTGAGCCGCAGCGCGCCTGCAGGAGCGGAAGTTGCCGCCGCGCAGGTACAGGTCCACGCGCCCCCGCGCGCGGCGAGGCTGGCGCACCTTCACCACGCCGCCGCCGAAGGTGCCGGTCTGCCTGGCGCCGTCGCCGGAGACCGTCGTGAGGCGGATCTTTCCGCGGCGGGTGTCGAGCGCGGTACCCACGGGCAGCTCGGCGCCGAACCCGACCAGCGGGCGCCAGCGCTCGCCCGGGCGCTTGAAGCGCACGGGGCCGGTCGGCTCCGCGACCACGACCTCGCCGAGCTCGGGCTCGAGCGCGGCGGTCGTGAAGTAGCGCTCGTCGCTGACGGTCGTACCCGAGTCGTTCGTGGCGACCACGCGGTAGTGGTACTTCTTCTCCGGCTTCAGGTTCGCGACGCGCATGCTCACCTCGACCGGGTCCCAGCCGTCGCCGGCGGAGCCCACGGCGCTCTTGAACTTCAGGCTCTCGCCGTGGCTGTATTCGAAGTAGAACTCGGTCGGCTGCGCGTTCGGCCGGATCTTGGCCGGGAGGCGCGCGGAGTTGTCGCTGAAGGCAGCGCCCACGTCGCGGGTGCGGGCCATCGGCGGAAGGCTGATGCGGGCGATCGCGCCCGGGCCCGCGTTCTCCGTGAACCACATGTTGCCGTCGGGCCCGGCGGTGATCATCCAGGGCGCGCGATCCGGCGTGAGGCCGTCGCTGTACTCGGTGATGTCGCCGGAGGTCGTGATGCGGCCGATGCGGCCGGGGCTGGCGGACTCGGTGAACCAGAGCGCGCCGTCGGTGCCGCGCGCGATGCCGGTCGGGCTGGCGTTGTCGCTCAGCCCGTGCTTGAAGAGCTTGAAGACGCCCTCGGTGGAGATGCGGCCGATCGCGCCGGGGTCGCCGGCGAGGGTGAACCAGATGTTCTCGTCGGGCCCGGTGGTGATGTCCGTCGGGACCATGTTCGGGGGCAGGCCGATGCTGTTCTCGGTGATCTCGCCCTGGGTGGTGATGCGACCGATGCGGCCCGGGTTCGCGGACTCGGTGAACCAGAGGTTGTCGTCGGGCCCGGCCGTGATGGCCGTCGGCTCGCTGCCCGCGGTGAGGCCGGTGCTGAACTCCGTGATGGCGCCGTCAGGGGTGATCCGGCCGATGAAGGCGGGCGACCTGCTGACGAACCAGAGGTTTCCGTCGGGGCCGGCCGTGATGTCCCAGGGATCGCTCGGCGTCAGTCCGGCGGTGAACTCCGTGACCACACCCTCCTTGGTCACCCGCGCGATGGCGCCGTCGAAGCTCGACTCCGCGATCCAGAGGTTGCCGTCGGGGCCCTGCGTCATGCCCTTCGGCGAGCCGGCGAGCGGCATCAGGCCCGGGAACTCGGCGATCAGGCCGTCGCCGGCCGTGATGGAGCCGAAGGCGCTCGTGCCGTCGAGGCTGAACCAGAGCTTGCCGTCCTCCGCGTCGACGATGCCCCACGGGCCCGCGGGCGCGGTCAGCCCGGTCTGGTACTCCGTGACCGTCGGGGAGTGGGCGGCAGCCGGAAGCGCCGCCAGCCCGCCGACGAAGGCCAGGACCGACATCGAGGCGATGATGAGCCGTACCCGCACACATCCCTTGTCGGGCCAAAAGGTGCCCCGCTTGACTGGACGTTTGTCCGGTATGGAGCTGAGGGGACTCGAACCCCTGACCTACGCGCTGCCAGCGCGTCGCTCTTCCAGCTGAGCTACAGCCCCGAGGAGCCGCATTCTAGCCGGGGATCGGTCAGCCGACGGAGCGGGCCGGGGCTTCGCCCCAGAGGTGTTCCAGGCGGTAGTACTCGCGTGCTTCGGGCGTGAAGATGTGCACGATCACGTCCCAGTAGTCGAGCAGGATCCAGCGGGCCTCGCGGGCGCCCTCGGTGCGGCGGGGCAGCAGGCGCTCGTCGTCGCCCTTCTTCAGCTCCTCGTAGATCGAGTCGTGGATCGCCTTCGCCTGGCGCTCCGTGTTGCCCGAGCAGATCACGAAGAAGTCCGTGTACGAGACGATCCCGCGCAGGTCGATCACGCGGATGTCGATCGCCTTCTTGTCGGAGGCGATCGCGGCGATGCGCTCGGCCAGCTCGGCCGCGTCGGGTGTGGCCTCGACCGCGGTCACGAGGTGACAGCCTCCTCGGCGCGCTCGGCGGCGTACAGCCGGTGGGCGCTGATGTACTCGGCCACCTTGTCCGGCACCAGGTACCGGATCGGCGCGCCCTCACGCACCCGGCGCCGGATCGTCGACGACGACACCTGGATCCGCGGCATGTCGAGGTAGCGCACCTGCCGCGCGCCGGGCAGCCCGCCGATCCTGATGCCGATCGCGTTCCGGCTCCAGGTCGCGCGCTCGAACACGGCCAGGGTGGCCCGCTCGAGCACCTTCTCCGGCTCGTGCCAGGTCGCGAGCGCACGCGGCCTGGTCGCCGCCCAGGATCAGGAACAGCTCGTCGTCCGGCGACTCGCCGCGCAGCTGCTCCAGCGTGTCGGCCGTGTACGACGGGCCCTCGCGGTCCAGCTCGATCCGCGACGCCGAGAAGCGCTCGTCGTCCGCCATGGCCAGCTCGACCATCTCGAGCCGGGCCTCCGCGCCCGGGTCGCGCCTCGATCTCCCGGTGCGGCGGCACGCCCGACCGGAACGAACACCACGCGGTCGAGCTCCAGCTGGATCAGCGCCTCCTGCGCGCACACCAGGTGACCGATGTGCGGCGGGTTGAACGCTCCTCCGAGGATTCCTACGCGCAAACCGGCTACTCGCGGACCTGCCCGGAGCCCTCGACCACGAACTTGTAGGTGGTGAGCTCGCGCAGCGCCGATCGGACCGCGCGCGTGCAGCTTCTGGGTCGAGTTGCCGATCTCGGCGCCCATGCCGAACACCGCGCCGTCGGTGAAGCGCGTGGAGGCGTTCACGTAGACGGCGGCGGCGTCGACGCCGCTCGTGAAGGCCTGCGCGGAGCGGGTGGACCCGGTGACGATCGCCTCCGAATGCCCGCTGCCGTAGCGGTTCACGTGCTCGATTCCCTCCTCGACCGAGTCGACCACCTTCACCGACAGGATCAGCGCGTGGTACTCGGTCGCCCAGTCCTCCTCGGTCGCCTCCGCGAGCGAGTCGCCGATGTCGCCGGCGAGCGTTCGCGTGCGCGCGTCGACGCGCAGCTCCACGCCCGACTCGCGCAGCTCGTGGAGCGCGCGCGGCAGGAAGTCCGGCGCGACGTCGGAGTGCACCAGCAGCGTCTCGATGGCGTTGCAGACCGAGGGCCGCTGGACCTTCGCGTTCAGGGTGATCGCGACCGCGTCGTCGATGTCGGCGGTCGCGTCCACGAGCACGTGGCAGACGCCCGCCGACGCGTACAGCACCGGCACGGTCGCGTGCTCCTTCAGCGCGTTCTTCAGGCCCTCGCCCCCGCGCGGGATCACGAGGTCGACCACGCCGTCCTGGGTCGCGAGCTCGCGCAGCTCGTCGCGATCACCGCCGCTGACGATCGAGATCGCGCCGTCGGGCAGCCCCGCCCACTGCACCGCGCCCGCCGCCACCTGCGCCAGCACCGGCGTTCGAGTGCGCCGCCGTCGACGAGCCGCGCAGCACGATCGCGTTGCCCGACTTGAGGCACAGCGCCGAGCAGTCGATCGTCACGTTCGGGCGCGCCTCGTAGACGACCGCCACGACTCCGAGCGGCACGCGCACGCGGCGGACGTCGAGGCCGTTCTCGAGCCGGTGGCCATCGATCGTCTCGCCCACGGGATCGGGCAGCGCGGCGATCGTGCGCACGTCCGCCGCGATCCCGGCGAGCCGCTCCTCGGTGAGCTTCAGCCTGTCGAGCAGCCCGGAGTGCAGCCCGGCCTCCTGACCCGCGTCCATGTCGCGCGCGTTCGCCTCGAGGATCTCGTGCGCGCGCTGCATCAGCGCGTCGGCCATCGCCTCGAGCGCGGCGTTCTTCGTCGCCGTGTCGAGCGTGGCGAGCTCGCGCGCGGCGGCCTTCGCCTGCGCGCAGACCTCAGCTACCGACTGGGCGGTCGTGGCCATGCAGACAGGGTATCGGGCAATCTCGCGTGCGAATGAAGTCGGGGCTCACGCCTGGGCGCCCCCACGAGCGCCCAGCGCCGGCTGGAGAAGCGCCACGCGCAGGTCACGAGCCGCACCGCGATCAGGCCGACGAGCCCCACCCACACGCCCACGATGCCGAGGTCGAGCGCCAGCGAGAGCAGCGCCACCGGAACGAACACGCCCAGCGCCGCCGCCAGCATCCCGTACATCAGGAAGCGCGTGTCGCCCGCGCCGATCAGGATTCCGTCCAGCGCGAAGACCGCGCCGTTGACCGGCTGCATCAGCGCGAACAGCGGCCAGATCTCCTTCGCCCGCTCGATCACCTCCTCGTCCCCGGTAAAGGCCCGCGGCAGCACGTCGATCAGCGCGAGCATCACCAGCCCGAAGAGCGTGCCGGCCACCACCGCCCACTCGATCATCCGCCGCGCCGCGGCGTGGGCCGCCTCGGGGTCGCCCGCGCCGAGCGTGCGGCCGACGATCACCTGCCCCGCGATCGCGATCGCATCGAGCACGAGGGCAAGGAAGACGAACAGCTGGAAGGCGATCTGATGGGCGCCGAGCGAGTCCGAGCCGACCCGCGCGAGCACCGCGCTCGCCACGACGAACGACCCGTACAGCGCCGCTGTGCGCACGAAGATCTCACGCCCGATTCGCGCCAGCGGGCGCATCCGGGCGAGCGACGGCCGGCGCGAGTCGGCCGGCGCCGACAGGAGTGCCCGCACGAAGGCGGCCCCCATCCCTGCCTGCGCCACCACCGTCGCCGCCGCGGAGCCCGCGAGGCCCCAGTCGAGCCCGTAGATGAACACGACGTTCAGCACCACGTTCGCGGCATTCGCCACCACCACGATCACGAGCGGCGTCCGCAGGTCCGAGACGCCGCGCAGGAAGCCCTGGCCGGCGAGCGCGATAAGCGCGAACGGCAGCCCCAGGGCCCCGATCCGCAGGTACTCGACCGCGAGATCGCCGACGCGACCGTCGCCTCCCATCAGCTCCACGAGCGGCACTGCCAGCCCGGCCAGCACCGCGGTCAGCGCCACGCCGATCCCCGCTGAGAGCCAGAGCGCCTGCGCCGCCAGCCGCCCCGCCACGAGCTCCTCCCCCGCGCCGTGGTAGCGCGCCACCTGCGCGGTCGTGCCGTAGGTCAGGAAGTTGAAGAGCGTGAAGGTCCCGGCGAGCAGCGTGGCGGCGATCGCCAGGGCCGCGAGCTCGTCGGTGCCGAGGTGGCCGACCATCGCCGTGTCGACGAGGAGGTAGAGCGGCTCGGCGGCCAGCGCGCCGAGCGCGGGGACCGCGAGGTGCAGGATCTCTCTGTCGTACTGCGAGCGGAGCTTCACTACTCGAGGACGAAGTAGTCCCGGTGCACCGCCTCCTCGCCCGCGCGAGGCAGGATCTCGCGGACCGCGTCCGTCTTCAGGCCCTTGACTCGCCGCAGCTCGGCGGCCGAGTAGTTCACGATCCCCTTGCCGACGGCGCGCCCGTCGCAGCGCACCTCAACCGCGTCGCCGGCCTCGAACTCGCCCTCCACCTCGACGATCCCCACCGGCAGGAGGCTCGTGCCGCGCTCGCGCAGCGCGAGCTCGGCGCCCTCGTCGATCACGAGCCGCCCGTGGGTGGGCTTCGCATACTTCAGCCACAGCTTGAAGCTGGACACGCGCCCCTCCTGGGGCTGGAAGCGCGTCCCCGACGGCGCGCCCGCGAGCGCGGCCGCGATCGCCTCGCGCTCGACACCGCTGGCGATCGTGACCGGGATACCGGCGGCAGTCGCCATCTCGGCCGCCACGACCTTCGAGCGCATGCCGCCTGACCCGAGCGGCGAGCTCGACAACCCGATGTCGTACCCCTCGAGCTCCTCGACCGCGGTCACCTCCTCCACGAGCCGCGCGCCGGGGTCCTCGCGCGGGTCGGCGCTGTAGAGCCCGCCCGTGTCGGTGAGCAGCACCAGCCGGTCGGCCCCGATCAGGATCGCCACCTGCGCCGCGAGGAAGTCGTTGTCGCCGAACGAGATCTCGTCCGTGGTGGTGGTGTCGTTCTCGTTGATGACCGGCAGGACCCGCCAGCGAAGCAGCGTCTGGAGCGTGTGACGCGCGTTCAGGTAGTGGGTGCGCGCCGACATGTCGAAGAACGTGAGCAGGACCTGCGCCGACGGCACGCCGCGCTGCTGGAGCAGCTCGTCGTAGGTGCGGTAGAGCTTGCCCTGGCCGACCGCGGAGGCCGCCTGGAGCTCCTCCATCGCCGTCGGGCGCATCGGCAGCTCCATCAGGCGCATGCCGCGCGCGATCGCGCCGGAGGTGACGATCACGACATCGTCGCCGGCGGCGTGCCGTGCGGCCACCTCGTCGCAGAGGACGCCGAGCACGTCGGTGCGGAGCTCCCCCGCTTCGTCCGCGACGATGCTCGACCCGAGCTTGACGACGACCGCCGGCATCTACCTCGCGCCGCTCAGCTTCCAGTCGCCGCCATCCTTCGCGAGCTCGTACACCTGCCGCGTGCGCTGGCCCTGGCGCCGCAGGACGGCGGTCACGGTCGCCTTGTCGCCGTCGACCTTCGTGCGAGCGATGCGCTCGAGCTCGATCTTGAGGCCGCTGATCGCCTTGAACTGGCGCTTGCAGCTCTCGGCCGCCTCGTCGCCCGTCGCGAAGGTGGTCTTCTCGCGGAACTCCTCGGTGATCAGCTCGTCGCAGTAGGTGTCGGCGTCGCGCTCGTTCACCGCGGTCACGAAGTCGCGGACGGTCTGCTCGGCGTCCTTCTCGTCGTCGCCGCCACCGCAACCGGACATCACCGCGAGCAGGCAGATGAGGGCGGCGAGCAGGGGCACGGGAGGACTTCTATCAGCCGGGATCGAGCTCGAAGACGATCCCGCCTATCTCCACGTCGTCGCCCGGCTCGAAGCCCGCCGACTCGAGCGCCCTGACCACCCCGAGTGCGCGGAGGCGCTCCTCCACGTAGCGGAGCGCCTCGTCGTTGTCCACGTCGTGGCGGGCGATCAGCCGCTCGACCCGCTCGCCCTCCACCCGAAACGCGCCCGGGCCCGTGCGGCGCACGCTGTAGGAGTCGCCGCGGCCGGGCCGGTAGACCCTGTGCGCCGCGGGCGTCTCCGGCGGCTCCTCGGTCCGCTCGGGCGGGGGAACGTGCCCCAGGATCGCGTTCGCGAGCTCGTCCAGCCCGTCCCCGGTGGCCGCCGAGGTCGTGAGCACCTCGACCCCGAGCCGCTCGCGCCAGTGCTCGGCCGCCCGCTCCGCCTCCTCGCGGGGCACGAGGTCGGCCTTCGAGAGCGCGAGCAGGCGGGGCAGCCCGGCGAGGCCGTGCCCGTGCTCGCGCAGCTCGGCCTCGACGGTCTCGAAGTTCTCCGCCGGGTCGGACCCGTCGAGCGGCTTCAGGTCGAGCACGTGCACGAGCAGGCGGCAGCGCTCCACGTGGGCCAGGAACTCGTGCCCGAGCCCGGCGCCGGCGCTGGCTCCCTCGATCAGGCCGGGGATGTCGGCGATCACGAGCTGGCGGTCGTCCCGCTCGAGCGTGCCGAGCACCGGCTCGATCGTGGTGAACGGGTAGTCCGCGACCTTCGGCTGGGCGCGGGTGAGCCGAGCGAGCAGCGACGACTTGCCGGCATTCGGGAGCCCGACGAGGCCCGCGTCCGCCTTCAGCCGCAGCTTCAGCTCGAGCGTGCGCTCCTCGCCCGGCAGCCCGCGCTCGGCGAAGCGCGGCGACTGGCGCGTGGCGGTGGCGAACTGCTTGTTGCCGCGTCCGCCGCCGCCGCCGTTCGCCACGACGGCGCGCTCGCCGTGGCTCAGCAGCTCCCAGCGGTCGCCGGACTCCACGTCCTCCACGAGGGTCCCGGGCGCGACGCGCACCTGCAGTGGCCCGGGCGTCGCGCCATGCTTGTTCGCGCCCTGGCCGTGACCGCCGCGCTGGGCCCTGAAGTGAGCCCCGCGGCGAAAGCTCGACAGGTCGCGGAGCGAAGCGTCCACCACTAGAACGACGTCGCCGCCGCGGCCGCCGTCGCCGCCATCCGGGCCGCCCTTCGGGACGTGCGCCTCGCGCCGGAACGACACCACGCCGTTCCCGCCGGCACCGCCCCGCACGTGGATGCGCGCGCGGTCGTGGAACACGGCTAGAGCGCCGGTGGCCCGGGCGCCGGCTCGGCGGGCATCGAGACAGCCCTGGTCCCGGCCAGCCGGGCGATCAGCTCGACCGTCGTCCGGGAAGAGGCCGGCGGCCGGCAGCCGCTTCAGCAGCTCGACCCAGCCGGAGTGTGCCTCGAAGGCGCGCCTGAGGATTGCCGCCGCCTCCTCCTCGCGCCCGTTCGCGGCGAGCGCCACGCCGTGCCAGAACGCGAGCTCGGCGTTGTCCGGCTGCGAGCGGTGGGCCGCCTCGTACTCGGCGAGCGCCCCGTCCACGTCGCCCGCCGCCGCGAGCTGGTCGCCGACGTCAACCCGCTCGTAGGCGCGGCGCAGCTCGACGAGCCTGCGCAGCTCGGGCAGCGGGTCGTCGTGGTCCTCCACGCGCAGGTCCACGGGCCGGTCCTCGGTCGGGTTGCCGGTGGCGCGCGCCGAGACCACCACGATCGCGGCCGACTGGCGCCCGCGCAGGTCGCCGCCCTCCGCCTGCGCCGCGTCCAGCGCGGCGAGCAGGCGCTCGGAGAGGTCGGCGCCCGCCGCCGCGGAGTAGGCCCGCACCATCGCCGCGGGGACCGTGCCGCGCTCCATGATGTTCGCCTGCGCGCTCACCTGCTCGCCCACGGCGTGGCCGGCGTGTGCGATGCAGCGCGTGCCCGTGTGCACCGCAACCCTCCCGCCGCGGTCGACCATCGCCACCTGGCGGGCGGCCTCCTGCGGGTCGTCGGCGAGCAGCTGGTGAAGCGCCGCCGGGGCGCTCTTGCCGTCGCGCATCAGCGTGAGGCCGCGCGGGCCGTAGGCAGGCTCGACGACGGACTGCGTGGCCACCGCGCCCACGCCCGCCTCGGCCCAGGTGACGAGCGAGCCGACGCTGAAGAAGTGGGACTGCACGGCCGCGCCGAGCTCCCCGCTCGACGGGTCTCTTGCGACGATCGAGTAGGTCAGACCGGAGAGGCTACTCAGCTACGTCGGCCGCGGGCTCCACGGAGATCACGCGCCCGCGGCGGCCGCTCACGAACTGAACGGTGCCCGGCCTCGTGGCGAAGATGGTGTCGTCCTTGCCGATGCCGACGCCCTCACCGGGGTGGAAGCGGGTGCCGCGCTGGCGCACGATGATCTCGCCGCCCGTGACGGCCTGGCCCGCGAAGACCTTCACCCCGAGGCGGTTGGCGTTCGAGTCGCGGCCGTTGCGGCTGGAGCCGAGGCCCTTCTTATGAGCCATCGTCGTCCTTCTCCTTCGCGGCCTTCGACGCGGGCTTCCGCGCGCCGGCCTTGATCGAGCTGATCTCGAGGCGGGTCAGGTGAGCGCGGGCGCCGTAGCGCCGCTTGTAGCCGCGCTTCGGCTTGAACTTCAGGCCGTGGATCTTCTTGCCCTTCTCGTGGCCGGTCACGATCGCCTGGATCTTCACCCGGCCGAGATCGCCCGCGTCGAGCACCGACTTGTCGCCGTCGGCGTAGAGCAGGGGCTCGAGATCGACCTTGTCGCCCTCGTCGGCACGCATGCGGTCGACGAGGATCGAGGCGCCCTCCTCGACCCGGTACTGCTTCCCGCCCACTTTCACGATCGCGTAGCTCACGGCAGCTGGCGAGTGTAGCGAAGGGGTCTGACCCCGCATCGCCCTAGCGTGCGCCTTCGAGCACCACGGGGTCAGACCCCTGAGCCGCCGCCAGCGCCTCGAGCTCCTCCGCCGCCCGATCCTCGGCCGTCTCCACGGCGATGGCGGCCGCGAGCCGCTCCGCGTTCGCGCGGAAGGACGGCTCGTCGATGACGCGGCGCGTGGCCTCCGCGATCGCCCCCGGCGTCGCCTTCTTCGGGTTCAGCCGCAGGCCGGCGCCGTGATGCGCGACCCGTGCCGCGTTGTCCAGCTGGTCGCGGCCGAGCGGGATCGCCACCACCGGCACGCCCGCGGCGAGTGCCTTGAGCACCGTGCCGTGCCCGGCGTGGGTCACGACCGCGGAGGCGTGCCGGAGCACGTCGCGGTGGGGCGCGCGCTCGACGACTGTCACATTCGGCGGCGCGTCGATCGAGTCGACCGGGATGGACGGGCCGGTCGTGACGAGGCCGCGCACGGGCAGCTCACCGAGCGCCGTTGCGGCGCTCTGGAGCGCGTCCGCATGGTCCATGTAGGTGGAGCTCATCCCCACGAGCACGAGCGGGTCGTCGCCCGCGGGCGGGCTCCAGTCGCCCGCCCATGCCGGGTCGTCCAGGCGGGGGCCCACGACGCGGACGTTCGGCGGCGGGGAGAAGCTCTCGTACTCGAACGCGCGGCTGGTGAGCAGCAGCAGGCGCTCGGCGCGCTCGAAGTTCTGGAGCACGGAGCCGATCGGCTCGAGCCCGTTGGCGCGCCTGGCGTCGTTGAGCTCGTCGAGCCCCTTGTCGAACAGACGGGCCATCGTCCGGTTGATCGCCGCGTCGCGCGCGCGGCCGAGCGGGCCTCGTGCGGGCTTCAGGCCTGGGCCCAGCGGAGGCGTTCCGCTGCCGGGGAACGACAGCAGGTTGGACACGAGGAAAGCGAACGGCACGCCCTCGGCCTCCGCCGCGATCTGCGCGCCGAAGACGAAGAAGTTCCCCACGACCACGTCGGCGGGGCGGCGCCGGAGCTCGTCGCGGACGTCCGCCGCGAATAGCCCCGCCGGGCCGGTCATCGCTCCGTCGCGGACGCGGCCGAAGGCCTCGAAGGGCGTCTTCGTGTCCCAGTCGCGCATGATCACGCTCTGCGGGTCGAGGTTGGGCCGCTGGGGAGCGCGGTCCCACGGCACGTGCTCGGCCCCGGTGGTCTCGATGTCTGGCGCGAGCACGCGGTCCGCCAGCACGCGGACGTCGTGCCCGCGCTCGACCATCGCGCGGATCACCGATGTGTCCGCAGGCACGGTGCCGCCGCCGTCGATGATCGCGAACAGGTAGCGCTTGGGGGTCGTCATCGAGTCCTCCGTTCGAGTAGAGCTTCCACCATCCGCCGCATCGCGGCGAGCGTGTCCTCACGACTGAGCCGCTGGTCGCGGCGCAGGTGCTTCCAGGCATAGACGTCGGTCGCCACCATGAGCTCGGGCACGAGGTCGGGCGCGCGGAACATGCTCTCGACCCAGCGCCTGTGGCTCTGGCGACCGAGCTCGAGCAGCGGCTGGAGCGCCGGAACCCTCTCCTCCAGCGCCAGCATGCGGATCACGGCGTCGCCCGTCCGCTCGTAGTCGTCCACCGTGGCCTCGACCAGCGCCGGCACGTCGCCGGGCTCGGGCGTGTAGCGAAGGCTCTCGATCTGCTCGCCGAATCGCTTGTGCGCGGCGGCCGCGAGCGCCTCCTTGCTGCCGAAGTGGTTCAGCACGGTCTGGCCCGAGACCCCGGCGCGCTTGGCTATGACCGCGATCGTCACGTCGTCGTACCAGCCCTCGAGGAACGCGTCGGCCGCGCCGGTGAGGATGCGCTCGTGCGTGGCCTCGGCCGCGGCGGCGCGCAGCTCCATGCTGTAGGGCTTCTTCTTGGTTTTCATTTGAGTCCCAGCCAATTCATTTGGCCTAGATTAAAACCAAGTCTCCAAAAAGTCAAGCACTGAGGAATCGGGTCCGGCCCGCCGGCCTGGCACGCAGGTGGCAGGCGAACGTTGCGGAAAACGCAACGCTGGACTGCCACCTGGCGGGCGGGACCCCCTCAGTGCAAGTAGTTCACGCGCCCGCAACAGCCGGCTCGGCCCGCGAGCGCCGCGACCACTGCGCGATCAGCAGCCCCGTTGCCACCAGGGCCGCCCCCGCGAGCGCCCGCGCCGTGATCGCCTCGTCGTAGAGCGCAGCGCCGAAGAGAAGCGCGCCGAACGGCAGGACCATGGCCAGGAACGACATGGCCATGGCGCTGATGTGGCGCAGCAGCACCGTGAGCGTCACGAACGCGATCGCTGAGCCGAACAGCGCCAAATACGCGATCGAGCCGACCGACTCGGCGCTCCAGACGAAGTCGCCCCAGTCCTCCGAGACCGCCGACGCCGGCAGGAGCAGCAGCCCGCCGACCAGCATCGCCCACCCGTTCAGCACCACCGCGTCCAGCTCCGCCGCGCGCCGCTTCTGGGCGATGTTCCCGACCGCGGCGCCGACGGGGGCGAGCGCCAGCGCGGACGCCCCCAGCGCCGCCTTCTCGGCCGCGCCCAGCTCGACGCTCTCGAGGAACGCGAGCGCGAGACCGCCGATCCCGATCGTCACGCCCAGCACGAGCGGCGCGCGGAGCGGCTCGTTCGGGAGGAGCATCGCTCCCAGCACCGCCATGTACAGCGGGAGGATCCCGAACAGGACCGCGGCGAGCCCCGAGGGCACGTACTGCTCGCCCCAGTACACGAGCCCGTAGGCGAACGCGAACGGCGCGAGCGCCAGGACGCCCGCCAACAGCCAGTCGGTTCGCAGCGGCCGCCGCTGCATGGCCGCGATGGCCAGCAGCACGAGCCCGGCGAGCGCGAACCTCACCCCCGCCCCGAGCAGCGGCGGACAGTCCTCGAGCCCGATCTTGATGGCCACCCAGGTGCTGCTCCAGATGACCACGAGCATCCCGTACAACCCGAAGACCAGCGCGCGACTCACGCCGACCGAGGCTATCGACGCCGCGCTCGCCTCTCCATGTCACACAATCGAGCTTGTATCTACTCCGACAGCCCCACGGCGTCCAGGGCCTCCTCCTCCGTCCGGAAGCTGAGCACCCGCGCCAGCTTTCCCTCACT
Source organism: uncultured Thermoleophilaceae bacterium (assembly GCA_963786845.1). Taxonomy (GTDB): domain Bacteria; phylum Actinomycetota; class Thermoleophilia; order Solirubrobacterales; family Thermoleophilaceae; genus JACVRW01. Next base: position 8,613 of record CAWBAP010000010.1, on the reverse strand, counting down.
CATGGAGAACGCGGAGTAGTACGGAGCCCGGACCTCGACGCCGCTCCCACCGCCGCGTGCATGGAAGGTTCCGACCACGAGCACCTCGTCGCCGAGGTCGCGGAACTCCTCGACATCCAGGTTGAGGACCTCCCAGACGTCGGCGTCCTGGAAGTAGGCGGCGAGCCCGTCGGCCCCTTCGTAGACGGTGGGCTCCACCGTCCCGGTCCACGTCACCCATTGAAAGTCGTCCGTGGTCAGCTCGACCAGGGCCGGCACGTCGCGGCGGTTGAAGGCGGCGACCGCGTTCCTGGCGAGCACCAGGTTCTCCTCAGACATCGCCCGCCCAGTATCCCGCCGGCGCGGGACTAGCGCCGGCGCCGAGGCTTCTTCGTCCCGAGCAGGCCCGCGCGGACCTTGCCCATGCGCATGCGCTGCGGGTGGTCGCCCACGTTGATGCGGGCGATCTGCTTGGCCTTGCGGTAGGAGATGACCGAGACCGCGTCGTCGCCGCTCACCGACACGAAGCAGTAGCTGCCGCGCTTGCTGTTGGTGGCCCAGTAGGGCTTCGGCCCGACGTTGATGATCTTGTAGGCGAACGAGTGAGCGGGTCACGATCGCCGCGTAGTCCGACATCGTCCCGGCGGCGCACAGCTTCGTGCCGGACGGGTTCATCGCGAGCCCGTGGTGCGCGGAGTCGAGCAGGTAGTCCTGCCGGCTCTTCTGCTTCGCCTCGTCGCTCAAGGGCAGGTGCGCGAGCCGCAGCACGCGGTCCTGCTGGAGGTCGTACTCCACGAAGCCGTGGAAGAACGAGACCTGGAAGTACACGAGGCGCTCGTCGGGCGTCAGCGCCATCGGCCGCACCGCGCCGCTCATGTCGGGCTCGCCGAACTCGTCCAGCTTCTTGCCCATGTCGATCTTGCGGAGCACCTGCCAGTTGCTCGCGTCGATGATCTCGAAGACGCGCTCGCCCTTCGTGGCGTCGAAGGCCGGGTCGTCGAGCGGCGTGAACACGGTCCCGATGCTGGCGTGGTAGACGAGCTTGCCGTCCTTCGAGAAGTTGTTCTCGTGCGGCTGGTCGCCGCTCGGGATGCGCGCCACGATCGCGCCGGTCCTCGTGTCGATCACGTCCACGACCTTGGCCGTGGAGGCCGACACGAGCACGTGCCTGCCGTCGGGCGAGATCGCCATGTGGTCGGCGCGGTTCCCGTCGACCTTCGTGCGCCAGATGATCTTCCGCGTGCGCAGGTTGATGGCCACGACGTCGGCGAGGCTCGGCCGCGAGACGTACAGGACGCGCCCGTTGTGCGACGAGAACATGTCGTCGACGAACTGGTCGTGCCCCTCGCCCACCTGCTCGCGGATCGCGAGGAAGTAGCCGAGCCGCTCCGGGTCGGACTGGATCTCCGCCATCCGCTCGTCGATGTCCGGGATGATGTTGATGCGCGCCAGCCGCCCGAACCTGCGCGGCTGGATCACGTCGGCGGTCCCGTCCCAGTTGTTGCCGACGAAGAGGACGTCGCGCGTCACCGGCGGCCTCTTGCGCGTGGCGCCGTCCGCGGCCGCGGGCAGCAGGGCGACGGACAGCGCGAGCGACATCACGACTAGGCGGCGGAGCATGGCTGCCCCACTGGTTACCCCTTAAGGTCTGCACATGAACACCACAGAGACTCGCTGGGGCTCCGGCGAGAACGCCGAGGCGATCCAGGCCTGGGACGGCCCCCTCTTCGACCGCTGGGTCAAGTTCCGTCACATCGTCACGGCCGGGCTCGCCGCGCACGGCGACGTCGCGCTCAGCCTCGTGCCGCCGCAGGAGGGGCAGCGGGTGCTCGACATCGGCTGCGGCCTGGGTGACACGACCCACCAGATCGCCGCCCTCGTCGGCCCGAAGGGCGAGGCCGTCGGCGTGGACGCCGCGGAGAACTTCATCGAGACCGCCACCGCGGAGACGGCGGAGGCCGGGATCGAGAACGCGCGCTTCTTCGCGGCCGACGTCCAGACCGACCCGCTCGGCGGCCCCTACGACATGGCGTTCTCGCGCATGGGCACGATGTTCTTCATCAGCCCGGTGGCCGCGCTCCGCAACGTGCGCGAGTCGCTCGTGCCGGGCGGCAAGGCTGGCGATGGCCGTGTGGCGGCGCCGCGAGGACAACCTCTGGCTGTACCGCGCGCAGCAGATCGTCGAGGAGATCGTCGAGAAGCCCGAGGAGTCCGAGGAGCCCACCTGCGGTCCGGGGCCGTTCTCGATGGCCAACGCCGACACCGTGTCCGACGTCATGTCGCACGCGGGCTGGGAGGACATCTCGCTGCGCCGCTGCGACCTCCCGATCATGGGCGGCACGAACATCGACGAGGCGCTGGACCTCGTGATGTCGATCGGCCCGGCCGGCGAGATCCTCCGCCTGCAGGGAGACCGCGCCGCCCACCTGATGCCCAAGGTCGACGCGGCGCTCCGCGAGGGCATGTCGGAGTTCGTGCGCGAGGACGGCAGCGTGTGGGCGCCGGCCTCGACCTGGATCGTCACGGCAACGGCACCGGCGAGCGCCTGACCGTCGAGTCCGTCGAGCTGGAGGCGGGAAGGGTCGCGTTCCGGCGGCGCGGCGACGGCCCGCCGCTCCTGCTCCTGCACGGCGCCATGGGCGACTCACGCGAGTGGCGGCCGCAGCTCGACTCGCTCTCCGACGCGTTCACGGTCGTCGCCTGGGACGCGCCGGGGTGCGGCGGGTCGTTCGACCCGCCGCCGGACTTCGGCCTCGACGGCTTCGCCGACTGCCTCGCGGCGTTCGTCGAGGCGCTCGGGCTCGAGCGGCCGCACGTGCTCGGCCTGTCGTTCGGGTCCGGCCTGGCCCTCGAGCTCTTCCGCCGCCATCCGGGCTGCCGCGGAGCCTCTGCTGGCCTCGGCCTACGCCGGGCTGGGCCGGGCTCGCTGGGGCGCGAGGTGGCGGAGCAGCGCCGCGAGCCCATTGCCTGCGCGATGCCGAGCGGCCGACCGACGAGGTCGTCCCGCGACTTCGCCGCGACGCTCTTCACCGAGTCGGTCGCCGCGCGACGTCGTCGACGAGGTCGTCGAGGTGATGCGGGATTCCCGTCCCGCCGGGCTGCGCGCCATGGCCAACGCGCTCGCGGACGCCGACCTGCGCGACGTGCTCCCGCTCGTCGACGTCCCGACCCTGCTTCTGTACGGCGACGCCGACATGCGCTCCCCCGTCTCCGTCGGCGAGGACCTGCACGCGCGGATCGCCGGAGTCGAGGCTCGTCGTGATCCCCGGCCCGGGCACGTGGTCAACCTCGAGGCGCCGGAGCGCTTCGACGAGGAGGTGCAGGAGCTTCCTCAGGCCGTGATGCGGGGTAAGCGGGCGCCATGCGCCTCTATCCCGACACAGCAGACGACCGCGGCCGCGCAGTCGCGCGCGACGCCCTCACCCTCCTCACGCTCTTCGTGCTCGCCTGGCTCGCGCTGAAGGTCCACGACGCCGTGGACGAGCTCGCGGTGCTCGGCACCGGCGTCCGCGAGAGCGGCGAGGTCGTCCAGACCGGCTTCGAGCGGGCCGGCGAGGCCGCCAGCGGGATACCGGTGGTGGGCGGCGAGGTCGCCGACGCGCTGCGCGACGCCGGAGAGGGCACCGGAGGCGAGGTCGCGCAGGCCGGCACGGACGGCGAGGAGCGCGTGCACGACCTCGCCGACCTGCTCGGCTTCCTCTTCTTCGCGATCCCCGCCTCGATCCTGCTGGTGGCGACGCTGCCGGGCCGGATCAGGCAGGTCCGCGAGCTGAACGCGACCGAGCGCCTGCTGGACACCTCATCCGAGGAGCGCCGCCGCCTGGTGGCGATGAGAGCAGCGTTCTCCCTGCCGGCAACCGACCTGGCCCGCCACAGCCGCGACCCGCTGGGCGACCTGGCAGCAGGCCACTACGACCCGCTCATCGAAGCGGCCTTCGACGACGCGGGCCTACGACGAAGAGCTGCCTGACTCCCACCCGCGGGTGGTGACGGCGGCGGTTTTCGCGGGCAAGGCGCTTGCGCCTTGAACGCCGAAAGCCGCCGCCGGAGACAGGCCCCGCGGCCGCGGCGTCAGAGCCCGCGGCCGTGGGCCTAATCCGTTATGAGGAGGACGAGCTTCCGCTCTCCGCCGGCTTCCGGCGACCGCGGCCTCCGCGCCTGCCGCGCCTGCGGCGGCGGCCGTTCGGGCCTCCGTCGCCGACCGGAGGACGCGGGGTCCGAGGAGCCCGGTGAGCGCGTTCCTTCGGGCGGGTTGACCAGCGCGGCCTGGGCCGCGCTTCGGCCCACCTTCTCGATCCGCACGAGCGTCTTCTCGCCCACGAGCGGCGCCGCGCCGAAGACGGAGACGACGTAGCCGTCCAGCTTCGCGACGGCGTCGTCCTCGTTGTACATGTGCGGCTCCTCGATGTGGACGAGCACCTCCTCGCCCTCGCGGAACGGAAGCGCGCGCTCCTCGATCTCGTCCGGGGTGCCCTCCAGCACGACCTCGAAGTGGTCGATCGGGAGCGCCTCGGTGCCCTCGAAGTGGAAGTGGCGGCCGGTCTCCTGCTCGATCTCGTGGATCGGGCCCTCGACGCCGTGGCCGCCGACCAGGATCGACGCGACCTTCGGGTGCACCCGGATCAGGAACGCCGGGGCCTTGTCCCGCTCGACGACCAGGTCGCGCAGCCAGCGGTCCACCTCGATCGCGACGGTCTCCTCGGACAGCACGACTCCCTCGCCCTCGCAGACAGGGCAGGGCTTGGTCATGATCTCGCGCACGCCGTCGGTGACGTTCTGGCGCGTCATCTCGACGAGTCCCAGCGGCGAGATCTCGACCACGTAGGTCTTCGTGCGGTCCTCGTCGAGCGACTTGCGGAGCGTCTTCAGCACCGCGTCGCGGTTGCGCGCCCGCGCCATGTCGATGAAGTCGATGACGATGATCCCGCCGATGTCGCGCAGCCGCAGCTGGCTCACGACCTCCGCCGGCGGCCTCGAGGTTCGTCCTCGTGATCGTGTCCTCGAGCTTCGCGCCCTTGCCGCGCCCGGTGAACGAGCCGGAGTTCACGTCGATGACCGTCATCGCCTCGGCGTAGTCGATCATCAGGTAGCCGCCGCTCGGCAGGTCCACCCGGCGCTTCAGCACCGACTGGATCGCGTCCTCCACGCCGTACTTCTCGAACAGCGGCTCGTCCTTGTCGTCATGGCGCTCGAGCCGCTCGAGCAGCTCGGGCGCGGTGCGGGTGAAGAACGACTGGAGGCGGTGATGCTGCTTCTCGTCGTCGACGATCGCCTTCTCGAACTCGCCCGAGAAGATGTCGCGCGCCACGCGGACCGACAGGTCCGCCTCCTGGAACACCATCGCGGGCGCGGTCGTCTCCTTGCCGCGCTGCTGGAGCACGTCGTGGAGCTTGTGCAGGTACTTGATCTCGCGCTCGAAGTCCTCGCGCGTGGCGCCCTGGGCCGCGGTGCGGATGATCACCCCGCCCTCGCCGAAGTCGATCTTCTGAGCGGCCCTGCGCAGGCGGTCGCGCTCCTTGTCGTCGAGCCGGCGCGACACGCCGACCCCCTCGCCCTGCGGCACGTAGACGAGGTAGCGGCCCGCGATCGAGAGCTGCATCGAGAGGCGCGGCCCCTTGGTCTTCAGCGGATCCTTGATCGCCTGGACCAGGACCTCCTGGTTGGGCTTCAGGAGCTCCGAGATGCGCTTGCCCTTCCCGTCGCCGCGGCCGCCGCGGCCACGCCGGGCGACCTCCACGCCGGGGAAGACGACGTCGTCCGCGTGGAGGAAGCCGTTCTTGTCGACTCCGATGTCCACGAATGCGGCCTCGAGGCCGGCGAGGACGTTGTCGACCTTGCCCTTGTAGACGTTTCCGACGATCGACCGGTTGCCCTTGCGCTCGATGTAGAGCTCGGCAACGCGCCAGTCGTCGGCCTGCTGCTTCTGTCGCTTAGCTCCGGAGGGGCTGCCCTCCGATTCCAGGATGGCGACTCGTGTTTCGCCTCGGTCCACCGAGACGAGCAACTGCTTTCTCAAGAAGTATTCCCTTCATAAAAGTCATAGGCGCTTCACCGCGGCCGTCTCGCGCGCCTGCGCGTGGATCGATTGCAGTAGGCCTATTGCCATAAGTGTTGTGATTACCGACGAGCCGCCGTAACTGACGAGCGGCAGGGGGATGCCGGTGATGGGCATGATTCCGATTGTCATGCCCACGTTGACGAAGACTTGGAACATGAGCATCGCTGTGATGCCACCGGCGACAAGTGCGCCGTAAAAGTTCTTCGCCATCGTAAGAGTACGCAGTGCCCTCCAAATCAGCAGGGCGAACAGCGACAGGACGAGCGCCGCGCCCACGAAACCGAACTCCTCTCCGATCACCGAGAACACGAAGTCCGTGTGGTGCTCGGGCAGGAAGTCGAGCTTTGTCTGGGTTGCTTCGTCGCCGCGGCCGGTCTTCCCCCCGGAGCCGATCGCGGTCAGCGACTGGTTGATCTGGTACGCCTCCGTCCCCTGGTTCTCGCCGGGGTTGAGGAAGGCCGTGAGGCGGTCCTTCTGGTATGGCTTGAGCGCCTCGACGCCCACCGCGGGCGCCGCGACGAGCACGACGACGATCGCCACTGCCGCGAGAGCGCCGAGCGCCGCGAAGTGCGTCCACGGCGTGCCGGCGATGAACATCACCGCCGCGAGGATGGCCAGGTAGACGAGCCCGGAGCCGAGGTCCGGCTGGGCGATGACGAGCATCGCCGGGATCACCGCCAGCAGCACCATCCTGCTGGTGGTCTCGCGATCGGTCAGGCGCCTGATGCGGTCGACCATGAAGGCCGACAGCGCCACGATGAGGAGCACCTTGCCGAGCTCCGACGCCTGGAAGCTGAAGAACGGCAGCGAGATCGCGCGCTGCGAGCCGCGGGCCGAGACGCCCACGGCATAGACGAGGAGGATCGAGACGATCATGAGCCGCGTAGATGCCGAGCTTCCACTCCCGCAGGCGCGAGTAGTCGAAGCGCGTCATCAGCAGCATCAGCACGAAGCCGACGCCCATGTACGCGGCCTGCCGGTAGGTGAAGTAGTTGGGGTCGCCCGCACGATCGTCCTGCGTCGCGGTGCCCACGATGTAGATGCTCGCCGCCATCAGGCCGATCGTCGCCAGCAGCATGAGCGGGTCGATGCGCAGGACACGCCTGCTCGCCTCACGGAAGTCCTTGACGGGTGTGGTTGCGGCCTGCATCAGTCCGGCGCTCCTCCGCCCTGCACGAGGCCGGTCTCCTTGACGTCGAGCAGCTCGGCGAGGATCAGGCGCGCCATCGGCGCGGCGGTGTCCGCGCCGAAGCCGCCGGCCTCGTCCGTCACGGCGACGACGTACTTGGGGTTCGGATACGGCGCGAGCGCCACGTACCAGGACTGGTCCGGCCTGCCGACCCACTCCGCGGTGCCGGTCTTGCCGGCGATCGGGATCGGGAAGCCCTCGAACACGGGCGTCGAGGTACCGCCGGGCGCGTTGGCCGCGCCGTAGAGGCCCTCGAGGATCGCCTGCCGGTTCTCCTCCGAGATGTCCACGCGCCGGGCCGTCGGCGCGTCGAGCTGCTGGAGCGCGCGGCCGCTCGCGTCCTCGATCCGCAGCCCGAGGCGCGGCCGGAGCACCTTGCCGCCGTTCGCGATCGCGGCATAGGCGACCGCCATCTGGAGCGGGTTGGAGAGCAGGTCGCCCTGGCCGACCGAGAGGTTGACGTTGTCGCCGACGGACCACGGGCGCTCGGTCAGCTTCTGCTTGTACCAGCGGTCGCGCCATCGCGGCGTGGGCAGGCGACCCGGCTCCTCCGCGGGGAGGTCGATGCCGGTCTTCCGCCCGATCCCGAGACGGCGGCCCCACTCCTGCAGCGGCATCCCCTTCTCGTCCATGTCACGTCCGAGCTGGTAGAAGAAGACGTCGCTTGACACGGTGAGCGCCGGGACCAGCGAAACGACGCCGTGCGCGACGCGACCGGCGTTCTCGAACTCCAGGTCGCCGATCGTGATCACCCCGGGGTCGCTCAGCGGCGTGGACGGCGTGATGTGCCCGCTCTCGAGGGCGGCGACGGCCGTGACGAGCTTGAACGTCGACCCCGTGGGATAGCCGGCCTGGATTGCGCGGTTCAGCAGGGGCTCGCCAAGGTCCTTGGAGGTCAGCGCGTCGAGCTGCCGCTTGGTGATCGGCTTGGTGAACACGTTCGGGTCGAAGGAGGGCTGCGAGCCGAGCGCCAGGATCTCGCCGTTGTCGACGTTCATCACGGCGAACGCGCCCTTTCCGGTGCCGCCGGCGAGCGCCTCCTGAGCCACGCGCTGGACCTCGAGGTCCAGCGACAGCCGGAGCTGCTTACCCTGGATGGCCTCCCTCTGGTCGAGCGTGTCGGTGAGGTTGCCGTGCGCGTCCACCTCCACGCGCGCGGCGCCGTTGCGGCCGCGGAGGAAGCGGTCGTACTCGGACTCGATCCCCGCCTTGCCGATGCGGTCGCCCATCGACACGCCGTTGAAGCGCTCGTCCTTCAGCTCCTCGGGGCTCACCTCGCCGACCTGTCCGAACAGGTGGGCGCCGACCTGACCGTGCGGGTACTCGCGGAGCGACTCGCGCTCGGCCTCGACCCCCGGGAAGTCCTCCTGGCGCTCGAGCAGGTAGG
>CAWBAP010000009.1:0-190824 GCA_963786845.1 uncultured Thermoleophilaceae bacterium | reverse complement strand
GCTCAAGCATCGTATTGCTAGGCCGACCTGCTCCAGGTAGCCCGGGTGACGGTTGGAGAAAAAGACATCCGTTGCCCGCAAGAGTTCGTTCAGCTTGGCACGATCATCACCGGCATCGGACAGGTACGCCGATCGCATGCCCACCTGCGTGTCCCAGTACATCGCCTCGACCTCGCTGTCGTCGGGGCGCCACACGTTCAGGACGTCGGCCCCGAACGATGCCAGGTCCCGGCCGATCCCGGCGCCGGCAATGACATGCCCCATTCCTAAGGCCCGGATGCCTTCCAGCGGCGTTGACGCACCGGCTGTCAGCGGCTGCGGGTCGCCGTCAGCGATCTTCTCGACGGAGATGAGTGGCATGTGCTGCAGCACCTGCTGGTACTGCTGTTCCTGGAAGAACTCCTCGGTCGATCGCACCTTGGCGATGACGATGCCGGCATCAGCGGCCGCCTCCTCGAGCTCATCGGCGTCCCGCCTCGCGATGGCCTCGTTGATCGACTTGTGGTTGTCCGCACAGTCCAGGAACGTCAGGGCCTTCTGGTGCAGCCCCGGGTAGACATTGAGCGCAACCACATGCCGCCCGTCTCGGGTAGCGCGGAAGAACGGCACTTCGACGAACGGGTTGTACTTGTTCCACTTGAGCGACGGCGGCCGTCCGTTGACCTGTTCCCAGCGCCCGTCCCGAATCCGGAGAACCGCTGGAACGCCCTCCGAATGTCGATGGCGATGTCCTGGTCGCCGCCGCCGCGTTCGCGCCAGATCGCTGAAGCAGCAACACCCTTGGCGCCGAGCGCTACCGCAGACGCAGACGCGAAAAGGAACGGACTGGCGATCAACGGGTCGGCTCCGCCGTAGAAGCGCACGTTCCCACCAGCGTCCGTGACGCTGAGACCGACAGTGCTCAGCACGTCGTCGAGGACTGCGGTGAAGTCGAAGTCAGTAGAGGTGAGGGGGTTGTTGACGCTGTGCCTGATCTGGTCCGTGAGGCCTGACATTGCTGCTCCCTTGCGTTGACGTTCACCGCTGTTCTTTTCGTAGAGGCGTACGCGTTCCGTAAGACGATCCGGTCGACCCGTCTCCGCGTCGCGCCTGTCACTGTCACTGGTCGATCCCTGGTCCAAGCGACTACGTCGTCTGGTCGTACGACCGACCTGGAACCGGTGCGCATCGACCAGGGACGTCCCGCGTTGACCGATCTTGTTCAGATCACTGCAGAGGTGGGCCATGGTTTCGTTCGACCTCAGTCCTAGCCCGCGAAACCACTCCGCGCCTCATCCACGATGGATGAAGGCAAACGCGTCCCGGACAGATCGCTGAGAGCAACCGCAGCCTGGCGAGGCACACTCCGCCGGGGTGTGTGCGGCGCACGGCCAAGATGGCGTTGCCCAGCCTGCGCCAGAGGGCTCTGACCGTACGGCGAAGGGGGCCACGAGGTTCCCGCCGCCCGTTGGTGCAGGTCGGGCGGGTCATGGGGAGTCATTCGGCTTCGGACTTGGCGTGCGCGAGGAGAACGCTCGAGACCAGATCCGCGGATCCACCCTTTTCACTAACGGCGGCAGATCCGGACGTCTGCCTGCACTGGCACCCTGCCGCCCATGCGCGCTCCGGTTTCCGTCACGGAAGAGCGGCTTATCGCCGCCAGTCCCTCCGCGGTCTGGTCCGTCGTCTCGGACCCCGTGATGCACGAGCGGCTGGATCCGCGCTGTCGTTTGGAGTCGACGGCAGGACCGGCGGGTCAGATCCCGTCGGACTATGTGCTGGCGGTCCGGGCGAGTGCGGCGGCGAAGATTCGCTTGAAGTACGTCGTCGTGGACGCCGAGCCCGGTGTCCGGTGGGTGGGAGAGGTCTCCCGCCGGGAAAGGTGCAAGGCGAGCAACGAGCGGAGATGTCACCGACCGCCGACGGCACGCTGCTCCGCTGGACCGTGACTGTCCAAGCCGGGCGCCTAACGCGTCGACTTGGCCGCCGCATCCTGTAGGAAGCAACTCCGCACGTGGCTGACAGCCGTCGAGCGCGAGGCCGTGCGCAACGTCGTATAGGCACTTTCGCGAGGTGGGTTCACACCGTCATTCGGACTCGCCCAGGCACCCATCGCGGCAGATGGGGACGTCCAGCGCTGCCACCGTCCCGCGGTGCCAGCATGTGAGTGACTGAGACACTGGAAGGCGATGTGGAACGTCGCGTTCTACTTCTGGACAGGACTTGTCGTCACCGGCTTCTTCGGATTCTTCGTCGTGTGGACTTCCGACGCCTACGACTCCGACCTCTCCCACACCACACTGTTTTGGCTCACCCTTGGAGGCACCGGCCTTGGCATGGTCCTCCTGCTAGTCGCGTTCATCGCAACCGCCGTCGAAATAGCGATACGCGAACGCGCAGGCGACTCTCAGCGCGATTGACGCGCTCGACCGTCCTCCGCTCGGTCTGCGCGGACAGCGGCAGATGTGCGCATCACGTCGTCAGAGGGCGTGATGAAGGATGTGTGCATGACAACCACCCATGACGACGCAGAGTTCAGCCGGCAGATGCTGCTGGCACTCGCGGAAGGGGCCGTACGAGAGGGAACTTTGCTCCTCGAGGGAAAGAGTGCCGAGGAGATCCACTCGGACGTACATGCCTACTTCGCGCAGTTGATCGACGGCGATGCCGCGTGGAATAGCGAAGATGCTCCGAAGCTCCGCCGTGACTATCAAGAAACGCTTGAGTCGGAAGCGGCTCGCTATCACGAAGCTGGCCACTTCGACATTGCCATCTTGCTGCACGCCACACGCGTCGAGCATTGGCTAAATGGCATGATCGCCTGGGCGCTGGAGCGGCGTGGCTTCGACGAGCCGTACAGGCGCACGGTGATTCGTGAGACCCAGTTGAGGGCAAAGACGGGATGGCTCTGGCAACTGCTTTTCCACGATCCACTACCGGAGGACCTTGCGCGCGGGATCACGGCATTGGCGGAGAGTCGCAATGCCTTTGTGCACTACAAGTGGCCGGACGTCTCGATCGCATCAATGGGTGACCGGGACAAAGAGACTGGGCCTCTGAGCGCGACTGCCGAGGAGCTTTTGGCTGCACTTCGTGACGTTGAGGATCGGATTGTGTTCGCTGGACGGCGTCGTGCGCTTGCAGCGGCCATCGGTCCGCCCGTCGAGTCCAATACCGAGGAGCCCTTGACTTGAGGCTCCCCGTCGCCCTTTGGGGGCGGAGTGGCGAGGTTCTCTCGCTCCAATGGAGTGCAGAGTCCTCGCTCTCGAATGAGGCGAACTCCACTCTGTTCGTCATCCCTATGGGGCGTGAGCGAGTTGTGCGTGTTGCGACGAACCCGTCAGCACTTGCGCCCGCACATCGGCATGTCCGTGAAACCGGTCCTGTGGCCTGGGACCGGCAGGTGCAAGGACGCCCGGCGGCTCTGGATCGCGGTCAGGCCGCTAGAGGGGGATGCCGCACTGAGCTGAAGGCTCCGATCAGTCCCGGCGCCCCATCGCAAGTCTTCGACACCGTGACCCTCTCGGCCGCCGTCGCGCAGTGCCCTGGCACCACGGCCATAATCTTCCCCAATTGCATGTTGTCCGGCGAGCTCCGCGGTCCGTAAGTGGGCCTTCCGGGCGGGAACGTGCACGCTCCCAATGTTTGATTGGGGCAGAGAGTCGGTCGTGACCAACAGGGGGAGAGGGGGGAGCGCGGTGCCGCAGTTCAGGAGCGGTTCTGCGTGCATTACCGCATGAGTTCGTGGCAGTCACAGGCGCCGGAAGGACGCAGGTCTGCGAAAGCCCGGAGCGCGGCTGCGGACGTAGGGGCGGCGGATTGGGGTTGGTGCCTGGTACGACTCTGGCTGCAGGTCGTCTGCTAGTTGGACTGCGCTTGACTACCGTGGACCTCGCTCGACGTGTGGGATCCGCACGCTTCACGAGGCTCGGGCAAGGCGCGCGTCCGGCGATGGGTTAGCGGGCGAAAATCATGAGCAGCACCGCTGTGATCGCGAGGGAGAGCAGGATCGAGCCTCCGCATCCGAGGCGGTTGCTGAAGAGGAAGAACATGAACCCTCCGGGGTGGTGTTAGCCGGTCGGCCGGGGTGCGTGTGCCGAGAGCATGAACGCCGACCTTAAACGGGGCGGCGTTCATGCTCTGGGCGGGTGCGGACTTGCCGTTACCGGTTGTTGTCGTCGTAGAAGTCGCGGCTGCCGGACTTGGCGAGGCCGCGGCTGATCATGTAGCCGATGGTCAGGAGGGTGACGTAGAACCAGGCCTCCTGGGCGCCGAAGTCGCTGGAGTCGACCATCGCGGAGGCGATCAGGACTCCGACACGCCGAACACGTAGGCGATGAGCTCGGTGGTCTTGTACGACGACTTCGTCTCCGTGCTCACGCGGCGTGCGGGGTGCACGTCGGGACGGTGGTCGCTGTTCGCATGGTTACGGTCTGTGGTTGCGTCCGTGGTGGACATGAGTGCTCCTTGGGAATAACTGGGCTGTGTTGGCGGCACCTGTGATGTCGGTGCAGGCGGCCCCGACTGGGCGTCACGAACTGGTGCCCCCCGCGCTGTCTCTCAAACGCCCGCGTGATGCGCCTCACAGCCTGTCCGCGCTGCTATCGTGCCTCGACGGATAGGCGCGACCAGGTGCCAGAGCCACTCCGTTCTCCGACAGTTGAGCGTTCTCTGAGACAGATGAGTGCGCACGCGAGGCGGTAGGTGACTGACCCCGACGTACGCCGTCTTGTCCGGGGCGGAGTGCGCCGGCGCCGCCACCCTCATCCAACCTCAACAGACCCGAACGGACCGGACTCGGTATCCCAGTTCCTGCTGCGCGCTTGTGGTCTGGGTGGCTCAGGAACCACCGACGGACCGGATCCCGCGACTGCCGATCAGCTGACCAGCCAGGACGAATCCGAAGCGAGCGACGGTGAGGTCGGCGCGCAGATCCTGCGCGACTCGCGGCAGATCGTCGACCGCATCTACGCCCACATCAACTCGTGGCTCTCACGCCACACCGACGCGCAGATCATCATCGTCGACAACCAGCCTCCAGCTGACCAGGACATGCACGTCGTTGTTCGGTACAGCGGCGACTCCGAACAGCCGCCGTATGGACTCATCGACGACGCGACGACGTGAGAATCAGCCCCTCAGTTCACGAATTCCGGCATGGATCACGCCCTGTTCTGAGCCACGAGTGAAAGCTCTGAAGTAGGTGCGCGTCTCGGGCAGATGGGGCGCGTCATAGTGGGCCGAAAAGACGCATGTCTCGGAACGATCGTCCCCGACCAACCCCCCGCGTGATCTGCTCTCTGACGTACCCTTAGGCGTACTCTGTGATCGTCGGCAGGTACCGCCCCTTGGGGGCACGACGACCGACCGGTATTCCGGAACATTTGCTGGGGTGTGCGCGCGTTCGCCGGACTCGAAGCGTGCCCCACTTATTCCCGAAGTATTCGATCGCAAGAGCGCAAATCACGGCGAGGAAGAGCTAGTGGGGGAGTGGGTAGCGGGAGTGTTCCTGCAGGTCAGGGCCTCAATTCGCAAGAATACGCAAAACCGTGATGGCGCCAGGCTGAGGACAAGGGGTCGCAGGTTCCAATCCTGTCAGCCCGACCGAATTCAGGCTCGGAGGTCTGCGATCTCCGGGCCTGAAAGCGTAAGAACTTGATCCACCCTCCACAAACCCTCCTTTGCGGGAGGTAAGTTCGCGCAGCCCCAGCCGCCCTTCGCGCGGGCCCGGGCACGCCGCCGAGAGTGGGCCATGACGAACCCACCCACCGCGCCTGAGCAACTGCCCTTGTCCCGCGCCCGCGCGTCGCTGACAGCCAGCGATGCCGAACGGATCGCCACCGCGATCGAGGCCGAACTCGCGGCGTCGACCCGGGCGACCTACGACTGCGCGTGGCGTCAGTGGGACCGTTGGTGTCAGGGGAGGGCATGAACCCCCCTCCCGGCGCCACCAGAGGCGTTGGCCGCGTTCCTGGCCGAGCGCGCCGAGGCCGGACTCACCTTCGGCACCCTCGACGGCTATTGCTCCGGCATCGCCCACCGCCACCACCAGGAGGGCCTCCCGGACCCGACCGCTTCCGTCGTCGTACGACGGGTGCGCCGCGGACTCCGCCGGATCATGGGTGTCGCGCCCCGACACCAGGCACACCCGCTCACGGCGGCGGAGCTCGGCGCGATCGTCTCATCGATCGACTGCGACACTGCCATCGGTATTCGCGACCGCGCCATTCTGCTCGTTGGCTACGCCTCCGCGATGAGACCCGGCGAAGTCTCCGCACTCAACGTCGAAGACATCCTTCGCAAGCCGACCGGCATCCTGATCAACATCCGCCGGTTCACGACCGGGACGCCCGCGGCCAACTCGTCGGTGTTGCCCGCGGGGAGAAGCGGCTCACCGACCCGATCTGGGCGCTCGATGAGTGGCTCAGGATCCGACCGTCCGGAGCAGGACCGCTCTTCACACGCGTCTACTGGCGCAACCACCCCACGGCCGAGCGCATCGGACCCCGAGCGATCAGCCGGACCGTCCAGGAGCGTGCAAGCTCCGCCGGTTTCGACGGCATCCCGGTGTCCGGCCACTCCCTTCGCGCCGGACATGCCACGACCGCGGCCGTCAACGGCGCATCGATCGACCGCATCGCCGCACAGACCCGCCACCGCGACCTGGGGACCCTCGTCAATCACTACATCCGCCCCGCCGAGGCGATGATGACCACCACGAGCCGAGATCTCGGTCTATGAAGGGTGTGAGGTGGTCCCTGGCGGAGTGACGCGGGTCCCGGTCGTTCTTCGACATGTTCCGCAAGCGGATCCCCATGCGGCGACGCGATGCCCTCCGGGCGACCGCTTTGCAGGCACCGGCCGTCCCCGGATGCCTTTGGGCGTCCTCAGGGTGCGTGCACCGCGAGGCGGAGCAGCGACGGCTGTAGTTGGGCTCCTGCGAGCGACGACAACGCAAGGGCCCGAGGAACTTCTGACGCGCGGCACTACTGTCGGTGCCGATCACTACCCTGCTGGGGTGGATATCGAGCCGCTGTACATCGACTCCGACGAGATGGGCATCGCCGACCTACGGGAGCGGATCGCCCGCACGCGCTTCCCCGAGCCGGCGCCAGGCGACCCGTGGTCCCACGGCACCGAGCTCGGTGCGTTGCGAGCGCTCCTCGATGACTGGGCGCGGTTCTCCTGGCCTCCGCCGGAACTCGCCGCGCTCTCCCACTTCCGCGCCGACCTGGACGGCCTCGGCGTCCACTTCGTCCACGTCCGGCGCGGCGGCGCGCCGTTGATCCTCACCCACGGCTGGCCAAGCACGTTCGCCGAGATGCTGCCGCTGGTCCCGCTGCTGGACGGCTTCGACCTGGTGATCCCCTCACTGCCCGGCTACGGCTTCTCCGACGCTCCGAGCGGTCCGCACACGACGCGAGACACCGCCCGGCTGTGGCACCGCTTGATGCAGGGCCTCGGCTATGAGAGGTACGGCGCGCACGGCACCGACTTCGGGGCCGCGGTGTCGACGTTCATGGCGATCCAGGAGCCCGACCGGATGACCGGTCTCCACCTGACCAACCTCGACAACACGCCCCACCTCGCTCACCGGCCGCTCAGCGAGGCCGAGCGCTCCTACCAGCGCGACGTCGCGGCGTGGGACGAGGTCGAGCGCGGCTACAGCGCCATCCAGTCGACGCGGCCGCTGACGGTCGCCTACGGGCTGACCGACTCACCGGCCGGCCTGGCGGCCTGGGTCATCGAGAAGTGGGTGCGGTGGTCCGACTCCGGCGGCGACCTCGCCCGCCTCCCGCGCGAAGTCCTGCTGACGGTGCTGACCACCTATTGGCTGACCGGCACGATCGGGTCCTCGATGCGCGACTACCTTGACAACCGCTGGTCCAACCCGCCGATCGGGCCCGAGGAGTACGCCGCGGTCCCGACGGCCCTGGCGGTCTTTGACCACATGCACGCCTTCGAGGGCACTCCGCCGCGCGAGTGGGTCGAGCGGCTCTACGACGTGCGCCGCTACACGCGGATGCCGCGAGGCGGCCATTTCGCCGCCGCAGAGGCGCCGCAGCTGGTGGCCGACGACCTCCGGTCGTTCTTCACCGAGCTCGGAGGCTGACGTCAGGCCCGCACGGCGCCGTCGGACTCCACCGAGCGGTGAGCACGGGAGGTCTTGCCCGCCGATGTGGGCGGCGTGCCCGTTGGGCACTGGTCGTTGGGACGACGTTCGCGACCTGGTGCAGACCGCTCGGACCAACGCCAAGGCCACCGAACGCCTGTGGCTGGACCAGCTGAAGGTCTACATGGGCGAGGGCCACCTCAAGACCATCGACTTACGGCGGCAGGGCGCGGGCGGTGGGTCAGCTGGATCCGACGGCCGCCTTCGTCACCGTTTGCCGATCCGCTTCTGGAACAGCTCGAACTCCGTGCGAAGCGCTCAGCTAGCCAGGCAATGTCTTCCTCAATGGGTAGATCTTGACATTGTCAATGAGTGCCAATGCTCGCTACATCTCGACATCGCACGACCGAAGTGTGGCGCACGACCGCGCCTCCTCGCGTGGAATCAGCCGGTGCGGCGTCGGCCCGTCGTGGAGGGACGCTTTCGTTCGACGACTTCTGCGGTTCGAGGCGGCAGTTGGATCGGCCCGTAGTTCGTCGTCGCTGCGGTTGAAGACGTCGTTCCGCAGCCGCGCGTCGGCTCCTTCGACGTCCCCCATGGCTCGCTCGACCGCGGCGCGGTCGAGGGTTCGCGATCTCGTCGTACGGCGACGCGGCGAGGGCGACGTTGCGACGCGAAGTCGGCCAGGTCGAGGTCGCCGACAGCCAGCGCATGGGTGGTGACGATGTGCCCGACGTCGACGATCGCGGCGGTCATGATGTGGTCGAGGCGGTCGCCTTCGAGGAGCCAGCCCCAGCCGTCCTTGCGGAGGTCGGTGAACGGCTCGCCGCTGACGAGGTGCAGCGCGGAGACGAGGTCGGCCATCCCCTCGGCGCCGCGGCTCTGGCCGCGAGCGCGGAGACGCCGGAACAGGTCGAGATCGCAGAGGACCCCGTCGAGGGCGTAGGTCGCCGGGACGCCGTCCTGGTGGGTCTGCTGCGCCCGCGGGAGGTACGGCTTGCCTGCGCGGCTCTGCCCGAGCCACTTCCGGATGATGCTCAGGTCGGAGCGCGCCTTCTGAGGGCGGATGCAGAGGTCCTCGGCGAGCTTCTCGGCGGTGACTCCGTTCGGGTGGAGCGCGAGGTAGGCAAGGAACTCGACGTAGTAGGGCCGCCGGTGGGCGGTCGCCGTCGCGTCGCCCAGCGTCCTGACCGTGACCGGCCCGAGCAGCGTGACCTTCGGCGCGACGGGAACCGGGGAATCCCAGCGGGCAAGGTCCTCGTCCAGGTCCGGGTCGGCGGCTTGCACTGCCGGCGCGGCTTCCGGGGTCGCGTTGGGGGCGAGAGCCTCGACGTCCTCGACGGTCGTGGCCGCCCGGTCGGCGTACACGTGGGTGTCGAGCGGCAGAAGCGACGAGGCTGCCCGCCGGTTCGGCCTCAGGGCGCGGCTCGGTCAGCTCGTCGACGAGCGCACCAGCGCAGTCCGACACGGTCCCGTCGTCGGCGGGACGCGGGATCGGCACGACCTCGGCCTCCGTGGTGAGGTCGATGAGCGCGGCGCAGGCCTCCGCCTCGGTAGCGGTGAGCCCCGAGGCAGCGAGATCGAGGTCGAGGGACGGGATCCGGAGACGGCCCTCGGCGAGACAGGTTGATGTCGACGTACGGCGGGGACGGCTCTCGTTCCGACGGTCACGAGAGCCATGCCGGAGCGTCCCGGGAATCCGACGATGGCTCCGGCCAAGCGCGTCAGGTCCGGACCGCTGTCGCCGCCCGCGATGATCGCGGCGTGGAACTCGTCTGGCTCGCCGGTCGGACTGGCGGACCCGAGGTCGTCGGCCAGGGCGTCGAGGAACGCGGCGTCTCCGGGGTCGTGGACGTGGACGAAGTCGCGGTTGATCGCGGCGAGCTCTCCGCCGATGCCGAGTGCTTCGATGTGCACCGGCGAGGCCCACGGGTTGACGACCAGTTCAGCCACGAGATGGCGAGCCAGTGCGGCGCTGCGATCGGCGTCACCGGTGACCGCGACCGCACGGAGCTCCTCGAGGTTGAGCAGGACGAGCGCGCCGTCGTCGGCCTGCCCGACGCTGACCAGCATCGGGTACGGCGACAGCGCATCTGGGGGAGGAGCCGGTACCTCGTCGACCGCGATCTGCCATGCATCGCCTTCCCCAGTCCATGGCCCGGGGAGTTCAGCCGGCTCCGCGAGCGTCAGCACGATCCGGCTCGGCGAGAGTCGGACGGAGACCAGGCGCGGTGCAGGGTTGAGGCCTCGGAGTGCCGCATCGAGTTCCTCGATCGGGTGGGCGGTCGCCGAGCCCGTCACCTGCACCGACTTCTCGACCGCGCGCAGTTCCTCTGGTGGCGGCGCGATGATCCGTGCCGGGCCGGCGATAGCGCAGTTGGGTCCGCCGGTGCTGCCGCAGCACCAGCCAGAGCGAGCCGGCCAGGAGCGCTCCCGCGCCGGCCAGTCCAGGGAGCAGCCAGCTCGGGGCGATCTCGTCCTCGGCAGCTTCGGGCTCGGCCTGCTCAGGCGCCGGATCGGCTACTTCGGGAGCGGGAGGTGTGACCTCCGTCGGGGGGAGTCGTCTCGTGGACTGGTGGGCTCCTGGACGTGCTTCGGCTTCGTGCGGCTCGGCCGGATCCGGCTGTCCCGGGATGGTGAGCTTCCAGCCGGGCAGGATCAGGTCCGGGTCGGTGAGGTGGGCGCCGTTCGGCCTGAACGGTGTCGCGCGATGCCTCGAAGATCGACGGGTAGGCGTCGGCGTCGCCGAGTTCGTCCTCGGCGATCTCGGAGAGGGTGTCGCCCGGCTGCACGACGTACGCGCCGTCCGGTGCGCGTCTCGGCGATCGGGACCCTGAGGACGGTGCCGGGCAGCAGGAAGTCGGGACGCCCGTCGAGGACGGCCTCGTTGAGGTCGACGAGTTCGACGTACCGCGTGCCGTCACCGAGCCGCTCCTCGGCGATCTTCCAGAGGCTGTCGCCGCGCTTGACCGTGTAGCGCTCGGTCTCCGGCTCCATCTTCGCCTCGACGCGCTCGTGCTGCTCGGGTCCGACGGCGGCACGGCGTCGAGCTGCGACGTCGGGCGGCCTCGGGCAGGGGAGTGGCGGTCACGGCTGCCTCGGCCTCGCGGCTGGGGCAGGAACGCGGTCGCGGCCGGCACCGCGACGAACAGCAGCGCCGCGGCGGCGACGAGGCGGTCGGCGGCGAGCTGGGGCACGGCGAGGCCGGGCAGCCGCGGTGTGCGGATGCCGCGGACCTGCGACACGATCGAGGCGACGCAGCTGGCAGGTGAAGACCGCCCACGCGATCCAGCAGACGGCGGTGATGACCTCGCACCGCGAGCGTGCCGTCGTCCGGGCGGTCAGCCGCGACCACGAGAACGCGCGTCGGGTCGGGGACCGCGTCGATCGCGAGCAGCACGGCGGGCACGCCGACCACGAATGCCGACGAGGGCGAGCGTGGCCGCCAGGCCTCGCAGGCGGGAGTCGAGAGTGCTCATTGCTCGCTACCTCCGAGGGTGCGGACCAGTCGGGCGGTCGCGGTGCCGGTGACGTCGAGGCGGTTGATGCCGATCAGGCCGAGGAACTGTGGGTCGTAGGAGTCGTGGACGGTCACGGTGATGGTGTCGCCGTTGGTGATCGCGACCGTGCCGTTGACGCCGGCGGCGTCG
Organism: uncultured Thermoleophilaceae bacterium; assembly: GCA_963786845.1. Taxonomy (GTDB): domain Bacteria; phylum Actinomycetota; class Thermoleophilia; order Solirubrobacterales; family Thermoleophilaceae; genus JACVRW01. Next base: position 179,082 of record CAWBAP010000009.1, on the reverse strand, counting down.
AGGTAGTGCTGGGCCGCGGCTCGGGCGGCGGCGGGGTTGATCGCGAGGTCGCGCCCTTGGATGGCGGAGCCGCCCTCGACCTCCTCGCCGCCGGCCCGGGCGGCTTGGGCCGCGAGGTCGTGGGCTCGCTCCTGGGCGTGCACCTGGCCGCCGAGGTCGACGGCGAGGCCGACGAGGAAGATCATCACGAAGCTGGACAGGGCCAGCCAGACGGTGATGGAGCCGCGCTCGTCGTGCCGGCGGCTCATCGTTCCCGCCAGGTGTCGATCGGGCTGGACATGGTGCGCGCGCATGACGCGTGATCCGGGGACGCCGGGCACGGCCAGATCGGACAGGTCGAGGCGGCAGGAGACGGTGACGTCGACCGAGCCGGGCACGCCGGGCTGCTTGTTGAAGTCGGTCGTGTCGACGGCGACGTCGACGTCCGAGCAGCCGATCTGCTGGTTGGTGATGCTCGCCGTCGCTGCCTCGCGCGCGTCGGCGCGTGCGGTCTGCGCGTCGCGCGCGAGCGAGGCCGACCGGGCGGCGTCGGCGGCTGCGGACTGGAGCGCCTCGTGGGTGGTCGCCGTACGCCCGCCGAAGATGATCAGGCCGACGAACAGCGCGAAGGCGGGTACGCCGATCGCGGCCTCGATCGCCGCCGAACCGCGCTCGTCCCGCCGGATCATGGCGTCCGCTGCGGTGGGACCGTGAGTCGCTCGACGGGCACGGTCGCGCTCTGCGTGATCCGGACCTTCCACCCGGGGATGACGCTCAGGCTGAACCCGCTGACGGTCACGGTGGCCGTGGTCGCGGTCCGGTTCGCGCTGGTCGAGGTGTCCGGTGAGTACGTCGTCGCCGCCGGCCTCGTCGAGGAAGTCGTTGGCCGCGCCGACGCCGTCGGACTCGCGCCCTGCTCGGCGCCGGCGGCTCGGGCGCCCTCCTGCGCGGCCGCGATCGCGACCGTCCGCGCGTGGTAGTAGAGCGCGGCCTGCATCCCGAGGAACATGACCGCGAAGAGTGCGGGCAGCAGGATGACGAGCTCGAGGACGTGGCGCGCGCGCTGATGCAGCAGGGAGAGCTGCTCGAGCGCATGCGACAGTTCGAGCAGCGCTATCAAGTTCCTGGTGTGCGCGGTCAACCAGGTGCCGCCCTTCGACGCGGCTGAACCATGGCCGCGCGCGATCGAGGGCGTGCCGATGGAGAACTACATCTCGTGGATGAAGTCCGCGTACTGGATTTCCACCACGTGCCGCCCGGCCATTTCAGTGCCGGCGGGCTTCACCGACGATGGGCTGCCCGTGGGTGTGCAGATCGTCGGCCATATCGCGACGACCTGAGCGTCCTGAAGATGGCGTACACATTTGAACAAGCCACGAATGTCGGAGCCCGCCACCCCGCGCCGGAGGCATGACGTGATGACGCAGGCGGCACCAACACTCACCAACGCGCAGCTGACCGCGATCATCGATGCGCGGCCGCCGGACATGGCGAAGCTGACCAAGGCCGTGCTGGCCAGGGTCCGCGCCCCAAACTCCCTGGCCGGCAGTGGAGGCCCTCATGGCCGAAGCGCGAAAATGCGCAAGAAGCCGCCGCTCGATTCCCAAAGCGAAGCGAAAAGTCCTCCTCAAGCAGTCGACACGGCGTTCCTGATATAATTCGGCCAGTCTCTTTAAACGCGGACCCGAGAGTCCGCAAAGAGGAAAAATGCCTGTCGTCATGGATGCGGAGCGCATCCAGCGCGCTCACGCGAATCTCGCACGAAATCCTCGAACACAATCGCGGCCTTTCCGATCTGGCGCTGGTCGGCGTCCGCAGCCGCGGTGTGCCGATCGCGCAGCGCATCGCCGAGGACCTTCAAAAAAATCACCGGCGAAGACGTCGCCGTCGGCGCGCTCGACATCACGCTGTATCGCGACGACCTGATGGGCGCGGCGGTCGGCATCGCGCCGATGGTCCGGAAGACCGAGATCCCCTTGCGATCGACGGCCGCCGATGGTGCTGGTCGACGACGTGCTGTTCACGGGGCGCTCGGCGCGCCGCGCTGGACGCGCTGACCGACTTCGGCCGTCCCAGGTCGATTCGGCTGGCCGTCCTGGTCGATCGCGGCGGTCGGGAGCTGCCGATCAAGGCGGACTACGCCGGCATGACGCGCAGACGTCGCGCGGTGATAGCATGAAGGTGCGGCTACAGTGAGATGGATGGGATGGACGAAATGCTGTTGAGGGGAAGATGAGCCGTGGACGTCGCCCAGACCGCATGTCGCAGGATAACGTCGCCGCGCCGCCGCTCACTGCGTTACGCGATAAGCATCTGCTCGGAATGGAAGAACTCAGGGCCGACGAGATCCTGCTCGTGCTGGACACCGCAGACGCGTTGAAGGAAGTCGGCGCCGGCGACCATCAAGAAGCTGACGTCGCTGCGCGGCCGGACGGTGATTAACATGTTCTTCGAGACGACACGCGCACGCGCACGTCGTTCGAGATCGCGGCGAAGCGGCTGTCGGCGGAGATGATCAATTTCGCGGCCGCGTCTCGACGTGTCAAAGCGAGACGCTGCTCGATACCGCCGACAACCTCGAGGCGATGTTCGCCGAGCTGATCGTGCTGCGGCACCTCGTTCGGCGGGTGCCGCCTGCTGTCGCGGAGTGAATTGCGCCGTCATCAACGCCGGCGACGGCAGCACGAGCACCCGACCCAGGCGCTCCTCGACGCGTCCACGATCCGCGAGCGCAAGGGCCGCCTCAAGGGGCTGAAGGTCGCCATCGTCGGCGACCTGCTGCACAGCCGCGTCGCGCTCGAACCTCTGCGCTGACCAAGCTCGGCGCCGACGTGTGGGTGTGCGCGCCGGCCCACGCTGATTCCCGCCGGCATGGCCGGCATGGGTGTGCACGTGACGACGCGTGTGGAGGAAGCGGTGGATTCCGCGTGATCCGCGCTCACGCGCGGCAGGTTAGAGCGTGAGATGCGTCACGGAGCCGGTCCGTATTCGCTCGACCCGGGAAGGGTCAGGGCATGAGCCATCCGTTCACCGCAGCCATCGCGGCGAGCGACCCGGAGGCGCTGATCGAGACGCTGGCGCCCGGCGTGGTCCTCCACTCGGCGGTCACGAATGCGCCGTTCGAGGGCCGCGAGGTCGTCGCCGACACCTACCGAAGCGTCCTCGAGGCGTTCGAGGAGATCCGGATCGTCGACGAGTTCGAGAGCGGCGACACGCACGCCTTCTTCTGGGAGGGCCGGATGGGCGGCCGCTTCGTCTCGGGCGCGGACCGCGTCCGACTCGACGCCGACGGCAGGGTCCGCGAGATCACCGTCCTCGGCCGTCCGATGTCGGGCGTCGCGACCTTCCTCACCGAGATCGGACCGCGGCTGGCGCGCCGCCGCCGCGGCGGCCTCGTCGCGAGGCTGCTCCGCCTCACGGCGCTGCCGCTGCCCCCAATGCTGTCGGCGCTCGACCCCGTGAGCCGCTGGATCCTGCGCTCGCCGCGCTAGTTCGGCGTGCGGCCGAGCACGTAGTCCACCGCCAGCTCCGGCACGTGTCCCGGATCCGGGGTCGAGGCGGCCTTGTCCGGGAAGTCGAACACGGCCACCATCATCTGCATCGCGTAGGCGGGCGCCTGGCCGACCGTCTTCACCTGCTCGCCGTCGATGAAGAAGTCCACGCGTCCGGGACCCCAGTCGGCGGCGTAGACGTGGAAGTCGGCCACGTCGAGCGCGACTCGCGCGGCGTCCCACTCGTCGGTGATCGCCGGATCGCGGAAGGGGTGCACGCCCATGCCAACCGCGGCAGTCTGCCGGCCCTCCTCGGCGCCGAGCGCGTCGCCGAACACCTCGAAGACGCAGATCTCGGCGGACCGCTCGGGCTCCTCCTCGAGCCCGACCATCCACACGGCGGCCATGGAGCGCGGGCTGAGGTCCATGCGGGCGCGAATCTCGAGCACTCCGTACTCCGGCGTCCAGCCCCACTGCGTCGGCTGATGCTCGCGCACGATCGCGCCCTCCTTGAACGGCTGCTGCCCGACCGTGCTCCCCACCTCGCCCGAGAAGACCCCGGACTGGATGCCGGAGACCCGCAGCGGGGGCTCGTGGTCGGCGGCGCACCAGATCCCCTGCTCCCGCGGGATGGTGAGACGCAGCTCTGAGGCGGCCACCTCGTAGGTGGCGGCGCTCTCGGCCCGAGAGCTCCACTGCGGCAGGTAATGAGGCACCCAGACCTGCGTGTCGAGGTCGGAGCCGTCGAAGTGGTCGAGGAAGTCCGCCGTGGCCGTCGGCGCAGCGTAATCGACCGCCGGCTGGACCACTAAATCGGTAAACGCCGATGCAATCTGCTACGGTCGCAGCATGGCCGTCGAACTGGAGCTCGCTCCCAAGACCAAGCGTCCCGTCGGCGAGCCGTGCTGCGAGGCGCTCGTCACCCCGGACGTGGACCGCGACGCCGCGGCGCGGCTGGCGACGATCGCCAAGGCACTCGGCGACCCGACGCGCCTTCAGCTGGTCGACGTGCTGCGCAAGCACGCCGGCGAGGTCTGCGTCTGCGAGCTCCAGCCGCTGTTCGACATCAAGCAGTCCACGCTCTCGCGAGCACCTGAAGAAGCTCCGCGACGCCGGCATCGTCGGCGTCGAGCGGCGCGGGCTGTGGGCCTTCTACTACGTCAACCCGGAAGCAATGGAGGAACTGTCCGCATGGCTGAGCTGACCGACACCGACATTCGCGACAGGGTGCGCGAGCGCTACGCCGCCGCCGCTACTGCGGTCGCTGAGAGCACCGGCTCCGGCTGCTGCGGAGCCCCGGGCGCGATCGCGGGCTGCGGCCCGGACATCGCCTCGACCGACAAGCACGGCAACGAGGTCTTCGGACTTGTTCTCTACGACGAGGAGGGCGACGCGGCTCCGAGAGCGGCGGTCGAGGCCTCGCTCGGCTGCGGGGTCCCCACCGCGGTCGCCGACCTGCACGAGGGCGAGACCGTGCTCGACCTCGGCTCGGGCGCGGGCGCCGACGTCCTGATCTGCGCCGCGCGCGTCGGCCCCGACGGCAGGGCGATCGGGCTCGACATGACCGACGAGATGCTCGAGCTCGCGCGCGCGAACGCGCGCGAGGCGGGCGTCGAGAACGTCGAGTTCGTAAAGGGCTACATCGAGGAGATCCCGCTTGCCGGACGCCTCGGTGGACGTGGTGATCTCGAACTGCGTCATCAACCTGTCCGCCGACAAGCGCAAGGTGATCGGCGAGGTGGCGCGTGTGCTGCGGCCGGGCGGCCGCTTCGCGGTCTCCGACGTGATCGCCGACCAGGACATGGATGAGGCCACGAAGGCCGACATGCAGCAGTGGACGGGCTGCATCGCGGGCGCGCTCACCGAGGACGACTTTCGCGACGCGCTGTCGGGCGCGGGCCTGACCGAGATCGAGATCCGGAGACTCACCGCGTGCACGAGCACGCCGGCTCCGCGATCGTCCGCGCCCGCAAGCCCGCGGGATGACCCAGGCGGTCCACCTCCACGACCCCCAGACGCTCTACCGGCACTGGGAGGAGCAGCAGTGGAGCCCGTGGGAGATCGAGCTCGCCGCGGACCGGGCCGACTGGCAAGAGCGGCTCGGCGAGCAGGACAAGGCGCTCGTCTACTGGGCGCTGTCGTCGCTGATGGTCGCCGAGGAGCGGATCACCACGAAGTTCGCGGGGCTCGTGATGGCCGGCGACAGCGAGGAGGAGACGACCTTCCTCGCCACCCAGCAGGTCGACGAGGCGCGGCACATGCAGTTCTACGCGCGCTTCCAGAACGAGGTGGTGGCCGCCCCGGAGGCGATCGCCGCGCATGTCGCGCGCTCGCGCGAGCAGCTCGGCGACTCCTTCCGGGTGATCTTCGACGAGGCGCTGGTGCAGGCCCACGACCGTCTCGTCGCCCAGCCGCGCGACGCCGTCGCCAAGGTCGAGTTCGTCACGACCTACCACCTCGTGATCGAGGCAACGCTCGGCCTGACGGCGTTCGAGTTCATCACCCGCTACCTGTCGGACCAGGGCCTGCTCCCGGGCTTCGTGGAGGGCTACACCCGCATCCACCACGACGAGCAGCGCCACATCGGCTACGGGATCTGGTTCCTGCGCGAGGCCGCCGCGCGCGACGCCGACCTCGCCGCGGCGATCCGCGCCAAGCTCCACGAGCTGCTGCCGGCGGTGGCGGCCGCGCTCGCCCCGCCCGAGAGCGAGGGCCTCGACTTCGAGGCGCTGGGCGCGAGCGGCGACGAGATCCGCGAGTTCGCGCTCACCGGGCTGAACCGGCGCCTGAAGATCGTCGGCGTCGAGATCTGAGATGGCGACCGCCCTGTTCGTCTGCCTGCACAACGCCGGCCGCTCGCAGATGAGCCAGGCGCTTTTCGAGCGCGCCGCGGGTGGCCGCCACACGGCGATGTCGGCGGGGACCACGCCCGGCGATGCGCTTCACCCCGAGGTGATCGAGGTCATGTCCGAGCTCGGCATCGACCTATCCGACCGCCGGCCTCGCGGGCTGACACGCGAGCTTGCGGAGCAGGCGGACGTGGTCGTGACGATGGGCTGCGGGGACGAGTGCCCGTACATCCCCGGCAAGCGCTACCTCGACTGGGACCTTGCCGACCCCAAGGGCCGGCCGGTCGAGGAGGTCCGCGCGACGCGGGACGAGATCGCGAGGCGAGTCGAGGAGCTGGTGAGCGAGCTCGACCGCTAGCGCCGGGACGTCGAAATCCTGTCTACGCTGGGCTTTCGTGCAGAGGCGCTTGGTTGTCCGCGTGGTGCTCGTCGCGGCCGTAATGGCCGCTGCGATCGTCGCCGGGCTCGCCCTGGTCGAGCCGGAGCCCTCGCGCACCGCTGAGCGCGCCGCCCACCCGCCCGTTCGGGCGCAACCCGATCGCGCGGCGCGCCCGCCGACGATCGTGATGCTGGTGCTCGACGAGCTGCCGCTCACGTCGCTCATGGGTCCCGACGGCAGGATCGATGCCGGGCGCTACCCGAACTTTGCCGCGCTCGCGGGCACGTCCACCTGGTACCGCGGGGCCACCGCGGTGCACGACAGCACGGCGCTGGCGGTTCCCGCGATGCTCGACGGGCGCTATCCCCGCCGGGGCCTTCGCTCCGACGTCTACTCGCATCCGGCCAACCTCTTCACGCTGCTGGAGGAGAAGTACGAGGTGAACGCCTCCGAGGAGGCCACGGGGCTCTGCCCGACCAGCCTCTGCGAGCCGCTCCCGGGCACCGCCTCGAGCCACCTCGGCGGCGGGAAGGTCCGCCGCTTCCGCGAGTTCGTGCAGTCGATCGAGCCCCGCGACCACCCGACGCTCTGGTTCAAGCACGCGCTGCTGCCGCACGTGCCGTGGCAGTTCTACCCCTCGGGGCGCAAGTACCGGCGCCATGCGCCCGAGCCCATCGACGGGCTCAACGGGGAGCTGGGATTCGGGGACCCGTGGCTCGTGAAGGTGTCCTACCAGCGCCACCTGTTGCAGCTCGGGCTGACGGACCGCCTGCTCGGCGAGCTGCTCGCGCGAGTGCGCCGGCTCGGCCTGTTCGACGACGCGCTCGTCGTGGTCGTCGCCGACCACGGCATCGGCTTCCGCGTCGGCGTCGAGCGCCGCACCGTCACGCAGGACAACGTTGAGGACCTGGCGCCGGTTCCGCTGTTCGTGAAGCTGCCCGACCAGCGCCGCGGCCGCATCGCCGACGAGCATGTCGAGACGATCGACGTGCTGCCGACGATCCTCGACGTCGCGCGGGTGCGGGCGATCCGGACGATGGACGGCCGCTCGCTGCTCCGCCCGAACGCGGCGCAGGCGCGCCGGGTGACGATCTACCACCGGGTCGGAATCGAGCTCAACACGATCGGCGGCACGTACACCTTCGACCCGGCCGAGGTGACGCGGCGCCGCGACGCCGCGGTCCGCCGCAAGCTGGCGCTGTTCGGGAGCGGGCGCGACCCGGAGCCGCTCTACCGGATCGGCCCGCACCCCGAGCTCGTGGGGCGAGCCGTGGCCGGGATTCCGCAGTTGGGCGGTTCGCCCGCCGCGAGCTTCCACCAGTCCGAGGAGCTGCGCAACCTGGACCTGGCTTCCGGCTTCCTGCCCGGCGAGATCACCGGCGAGCTGCCGAACGGCCGGCCCGGGGGAGGGCGCCCCATAGCCCTCGCTCTCGACGGGACGATCGCGGCGACCGGCAGCACCTTCTCGCTCGAGGGCTCGACGGCCGAGAACTTCGAGCTGATCGTCCCGGAGAGCGTCTTCCGCCGAGGAGCCATGGAGGCGCGCGTGTTCGAGATCGTGACGAGCGGGGACGCGGTCGCCCTGCGGCCGCTGTGACGACGGCGCGGCCCCTGATCGCGTCAGCCCGGGGCTCGCGCCAGGTAGCTCTTGCCGGCGCGGACGACGACGTTGCGCCTGCGGCGCAGGTCGCGGACCACGACCCGGCCTCGCCTGACCTGCGTAAGCGTGCCGTCGCAGCGGTCGGTGGTGGTCCAGACGGTGCCGCGCACGGTGGCGGTCGAATTGCGGCCGCTGGTTCGGAAGCGCCCCGTGGCGGTGGAGCGCAGGCGGCGTACCGTGCGCCGGGAGAGGGCGGCCGAGGCAGAGCGGCCGCGCGGTGTACCGCAGCGCTTGAAGCTCCCGCCCTTGAGTCGCAGCTCGGTGAGGCCGCGCGCGCTACGGGCGCGCGACTGAAGCACCTGGAACAAACCGGCGGAGAACTTGCCCGACTGGGTCTTCTGACCCGTGCCGGTGGCGCTCACGAGCTGGACCGTGCCGTCACTGGTGTCGAGGAAGGAGCCGACCGGGATCTGGCGCGCCTCGGTGAGCGGCACGAACGTGAGCCCCTTCTGGCTCGCTCGCGCCCGGCCCGCTGTCGTCCCGGAGCGGACTCCGATCAGCACCGGGCCGCTTCCCGGCACGGGCCCGACGTTGACCTCCTCGCCGACGTCCGGCACCGGCAGGTCCTCGAGCGTCTGGGCGGCCACCGTGAACGAGACCGTCGTCGCCGGACCGAGGTTGCCCGCGCCGTCGCGCGCACGGACCGCGAAGGTGTGCGGGCCGGCGGGCAGCGTCGGCACCGTGAAGGGCGAGGCGCAGGCGGCGAATGCCCCGCCGTCGACGCTGCATTCGAAGGTCGAGCCCGCCTCGCTCGCGCCGAACTCGAACGTCGGTGAGGAGTCGTCGGTGGGCCCCGACGGGCCGGCGGTGATCGTCGTGTCGGGGGGCGTGGTGTCCGGCGGCGGTCCCTGGCTGTCGCCGGACGTCACCGGCGTGGTGTCGGAGGTGGTCGAGACATCGACCGTGTATGGCCCGGCGCTGGAGGGATTGGTGATGCCGTTGAAGGTGACGCGCACGTGGTCGCCGGCGGCGACCGTCGCGCTGCTGAACAGCGCGCACACGATCGTCAAGCCGGTCTCGTTGCCGCAGCTGCCCACCGTCTGGCTCGTGGTGGTGTCGAGCACCTGGCCGCTGGAATAGCTCCCAAACCCGGTGCCGGACGGGAACACGACCGAGATGTTGCTGTTGGCTGCCCCCGACATGCCGCCCGTCGCCGACGCGTTGAAGTCCGCGACCCACTTCGTCGTGGCGCCGGGCGCCTGCGAGTCGAGAGCCAATGTCAGCGTGTTGAGCTGGTTGGCGGCCGCGACGTTGAAGGTCCCTGAGGTGACCGCCGCGGTGTCGGAGGTGGTGAAGACGTTGACGGTGTAGTTGCCGGGCGTGGCGGTGTTGGTGATGCCGTTGAAGGTGACGCGCACGTGGTCGCCGGCGGCGACGGTCGAGCTGCTGAAGAGCCCGCACACGATCGTCAGGCCGGTCGGGTTGCCGCAGCTGCCGACCGTCGGGCTGCCGCTGGCGGTCGTGTCGACCACCTGGCCGCTGACGTAGCCTCCGAAGGTCGTTCCGGACGGGAACGTGACCGTGACGTTGCTGTTGGCCGCGCCCGACATGCCGCCCGTCGCCGAGACGTTGAAGTCGGCCTGATAGCGGGTGCGCGCGCCCGCCCCCGGCGACGGCGAGGCATTCACCAGCCCCAGCGTGTTGAGCTGGTTGGCGGCCGCGACGTTGAAGGTCGAGGAGGTGACCGCGCTGGTGTCGGAGGTCGTGGCCACGTTGACGGTGTAGTTGCCCGGCGTCGAGGGGTTGGTGATGCCGTTGAAGGTGACGCGCACGTGGTCGCCGGCGGCGACGGTCGAGCTGCTGAAGAGCCCGCACACGATCGTCAGGCCGGTCGGGTTGCCGCAGCTGCCGACCGTCGGGCTGCCGCTGGCGGTCGTGTCGACGACCTGGCCGCTGACATAGCCGCCGAAGCCGGTGCCGGACGGGAACGTGACCGTGATGTTGCTGTTGGCCGCGCCCGACAGGCCGCCGGTCGAGGAGACGTTGAAGTCGGCCTGATAGCGCGTGCGCGCGCCCGCCCCCGGCGACGGCGAGGCGTTCGCCAGTGTCAGCGTGTTGAGCTGGTTGGCGGTTGCGACGTTGAAGGTCGGCGAGGTGACCGCGCTGGTGTCGGAGGTGGTCGCGACGTTGACGGTGTAGTTGCCCGGCGTCGAGGGGTTGGTGATGCCGTTGAAGGTGACGCGCACGTGGTCGCCGGCGGCGACCGTCGCGCTGCTGAACAGCCCGCACTGGATCGTGCCGCTGACCGGGTTGCCGCAGCTGCCGACCGTCGGGCTGCCGCTGGCCGTCGTGTCGACCACCTGGCCGCTGACATAGCCCCCGAAGCCCGTCCCGGGCGGGAACGAGACCGTGATGTTGCTGTTGGCCGCGCCAGACATGCCGCCGGTCGCCGAGACGTCGAACTCAGCTATATAGCGGGTGCGTGCGCCCGCCCCGGGCGACGGCGTTGCATTCGCCAGCGTCAGCGCGCTGAGCTGGTTGGCCCCCGCGACGAAAAAGTTCGACGAGGTGCCCGGGTCGACGTCGGAGCTGGTCGAGACGTCGACGGTGTAGTCGCCGGGTGTGGACGGGTTGGTGATGCCGTTGAAGGTGACGCGCACGTGGTCGCCGGCGGCGATCGTCTGGCCGGTGAAGAGCCCGCACTGGATCGTGCCGCTGACCGGGTTGCCGCAGCTGCCGATCGTCGCGCTGCCGCTGGTCGTGTCGACGACCTGGCCGCTCACATAGCCGCCGAACCCGGTCCCGGGCGGGAACGAGACCGAGATGTTGCCGGTGCTCGGCAAAGTAGTCGTCGCATCGAACTCGACCACATAGCGCGTCCGCGCGCCCGCCCCCGGGGACGGTGCCGAATGCTCGACCGTGACGCTCGAGACCGAGCTCACCAGTTCCCCGAACACGACCGGCGCAGGCGTAGCACCCCTGTCCACCGGCTGGAGGAACGCGACCGCGAGTCCGACCGCGGCCGCCAGCGCGGTCAACCTACGGGCATACCTCCAAGCGAGTCCCGAACCCCGAATGGGTTCAGTCTGTAGCCAAGCGGCGCTCAGCGCAACCCCCGCCTCTTGAGCGGAGTCCCCCGAGTACCGCCACGGGGATTCGAACCCCGGTTTCCGCCGTGAGAGGGCGGCGTCCTAGTCCCCTAGACGATGGCGGCGAGTAGCGGCGAGCGATTCTAGCGGCCGTTCGGGACCGCGACGCCGTGGGGTATGCTGCTCGCGTTCTACGGTCGGTGGTTAGGGAAGTCGGGTGTGAATCCCGCGCGGTCCCGCCACTGTGAACGGGCGCTGATGCGTCGCATGTAGCCACTGGGCAGCCGACGGCTCTCCGGGAAGGCGCGGCGCGGAGCTCGAAGTCAGGAGACCTGCCTCCGGCCGAGCCCATAACGACCCTCGAGGAAAGGGTGTCTCTCACATGAGACCTGTTCTCTCCGCAGCCGCCACGGTGTGCTGTCTGTTCGTCGTGGCCGGTCCGGCCGCTGCCGCATCCATCCCCGTCGACCTTCGGGTCGAGGGCGCCAACGGCCGCGCGCTGACGGCCGACCGCTACATGACCGACAGCACCAGGATCAAGACCACGAAGCAGCCGCCGAGCTGCAACGGCACCGGCAAGAACAAGAAGGTGAACGGCACGACGGCGCTCGGCGCCCTCGTCGACGGCTCGCTCGTCAACCGGAGGCTCGACCCGCTGCTCGTCAGCGACGAGTTCAGCTTCGGTCTCCTGGTGTGCGGAATCGGTGGCGACAACGCGGCCGGCAGCACCAGCTTCTGGCTCTACAAGGTGAATCACGTGGCCCCTGAGGTAGGCGCCGACCAGTTCGCGGTCAAGCCGAGCGACGATGTCCTCTGGTATTTCAGCGCCGGCGCGCGCAACAGCGGCGACGAGCTCGAGCTCGGTGCACCTCCACGGGTGCAGCCGGGGCAGCAGTTCGATGCGACGGTGTCTGCGTATGACTTCGCCGGGGTGAAGCGCCCGGTGGAGGGCGCGACAGTCACCGGAGGCGGCGCGAGCGCCACCACGGACGCATCCGGCGTGGCACACCTCACGCTGAACCGGCGCGGCACGCGAACGCTGCGGGCGACGCTTGACCCGAACATCCCGTCGGCTCCGACGAAGGTGTGCGTGAACGCGGTCCTGTCGAAGTGCGCCGGCGCGCGTGGGACCCGCATCTGGGGGAGCCGCCGAGACGACTCGATCGCCGGCACGGCGGGCAGCGACTCGGTGCTCGCCGGCGACGGCAACGACACGGTCAGGGTGCGCCGCGGATCGGTGGACAAGGTGCGCTGCGGAGGCGGCAACGACACGGTGCGCGCCGGCCGGCGCGACCGGGTCGCGGCCGACTGCGAGAACGTGAGCCGACGCGGTAGGCAGTGAGCCCGAGCCGCAGGCTGCTGACCGTCGTGCTCGCCGCCCTCGCGGCGGCGGGCGCCGCGGCGCCTGTGGCGAGCGCCGCGGCGCCGAAGGTCCGGCAGATGGTCGTGTTCCGCGACGGCCACGCGCGCGCGAAGCAGGTGTCGAGCGCCGCGACGAGCGTGCGAGTGGGCGGCGGGCGCTGTGCTGTCGGTGACGGCACGGCGCTCGCCGCGCTCGCGCGGAGCCGGGCCGGAGGCCTGAGACTGCGCGACTTCGGCGCCTGCTCGGCGCGGACTGCCGACGCCGCCGGTCTGCTCGTGACCGGCATCGGCGCCGACCGCAACCGCGGCCAGCGCGGGTGGGTCTACAAGGTCGGCCGCCGCGCCGCGACCGCGGGCGCCGGTGACCCGAGCGGGCCGTTCGGCCGCGGCCGGCTCCGCCGGGGACAGCGGGTCACCTGGTTCTACTGCGTCCGGGCCGGCGACTGCCAGCGCACGCTCGAGCTGCGCGCGACGCCCGCGAGCGGCGGCATCGTCGCGACCGTGCGCGGCTACGACGACGCCGGCGACGGCCTGCCGGTGGAGGGTGCGAGCGTCACCGCCGCAGGGGTGACCGGCCTGACCGCTGCCGACGGCCGCGTGCAGCTCGCGCTCCCGTCGGGGACGCACCGGCTGGTGGCCCGCAAGGATGGGCTCGTGCGGTCGTTCACCGAGCGGGTCGAGGTGCCGTGAGACGTGCCCGGGCGCTCGTCGCAGCCCTCGTCGCCGCGGCCCTCGCGCCGGCGGCGGCGGGCTGCGGCTTCGGCGAGGGCGAGGAGCGCGCCGGCGGCGGCGCCACCCTGCGGGTCACGCGGGACTTCGGCCACGAGTCGCTTGGCTCGGTGCGCATCGACAAGGTGCGCGAGGGCCAGACCGTCATGCGCATGCTGCGCTCGGAGTTCGACGTGACGACCCGCTTCGGCGGCCGCTTCGTGCAGTCGATCGACGGCCTCGCCGGTGAGGGCGGCGGCCAGGTGGACTGGTTCTTCTGGGTGAACGGCGTGGACGCGGACAGGGGCGCCGCGGAGTGGGAGGTGGAGCCCGGCGACCACATCCAGTGGGACCGCCGCGACTGGAGCGCGGCCATGCGCGTGCCGGCGATCGTGGGCGCGTACCCGGAGCCGTTCGCGAGCGGACTGGGCGGGAAGCGCCGCCCGGTGCGCGTGGAGTGCGAGGACGCGGACGCGCCCGTCTGCACCGATGCCCGCGAGCGCCTCCGGCGCGAGGGCGTGCCCACGTCCGGCTCGTCGCTCGGCGCGCCGGGCACCGAGGAGGTGACCCGGCTCGTGGTCGCCCGCTGGCCGCGGGCGCGCACCGTGCGCGGCGCCTCCGAACTGGAGGACGGACCCGAGTCGACCGGCGTGTTCGCGCGCTTCAGCGACGGACGGCGAGACGCTCGAGCTGCTGGACGAGCACGGCGATCCGGTTCGCCGCGTGCGCCGCGGCGACGGCGTGGGGCTCGTGCTCGCGCTCCAGCCGCGCGCCGAGGAGCTGGTCTGGATCGTGACCGCGCTCGACGAGAAGGGGCTCGATGCCGGCGTGCGCGCCCTCGACGAGAGCAAGCTGCGCGACGCGTTCGCCGTCGCGGCGACCGGGGGGAGCGTCGAGAAGCTTCCACTGGTGGGCGAATGAGCCTGATCCCGGTCTACCGCAGCCGCCCGAGCGCGCTCCACGCGTCGCGCGCGGGCGCCGGCGCGGCTCTGTGCGGGGCCCTCGCGCTGACGGGCGCGCTCTACCTCCACCCGCTCATCCTGTCGGCGGCGCTCGCGGCGATCGTGCTCGCCGGCGCGCTCGCGGGAGTGGGACGCGAGATCGCCCGCTCGCTCCGCTTCGCGCTGCCGTTCGCCCTGCTGATCGCCGTGATCAACCCGCTCGTCTATCCGGAGGGCGACACGCTCCTGTTCCGCGGCGGCGAGATCCTCGGGCGCCAGATCGACATCACGCTCGAGGCGACGGCCGCCGGCGTGCTGAACGGTCTGCGCGTCGTGGTGATCGTGACCGCGTTCGGGCTCCTGTCGGCAGCCGTCGACCCCGACGAGCTCCTGCGCATGTTCCGGCGCGTCTCGTACCGCTCGGCACTCACGGCGACGCTCGCCACGCGGCTGGTCCCCGTGCTCGCGCGCGACGCCACGCGGATGAGCGACGCCGCCCGCTGCCGCCCGCACCCGCCGGGACGGCTCGCGCTGGCCCGCGCCGCGCTCGCCGGCTCGCTCGACCGGGCGGTCGACGTCGCGGCCGCCCTCGAGGTGCGCGGCTACGCGCTCGGCGGCCGCACCGCCCGCCGGACGCGGCCGTGGTCGCGGCACGACTGGCGCGTGGCGGGCGCGGCGCTGGCGATTGGGCTCCTTTCCGTCGCGGGCGCGATTGCGGGCGTCGGGTCCGTTGAGCCGTATCCGTCGCTTCAGGTCGAGACCGGGGGCATTGAGGTGGTGCTCAGTGCGCTCGTGTTGGCTTCGGCGCTGGTGCCGTTCGCGGGTCGTGCGGCGCGGATGGGGGTGGCGCATGCGTGAGCCGCTCGTCGTGGCGGAGGGGTTTGGCTACCGCTATCCGGAGGCGGGTCGTTCGTCGCTCCGGGACATTTCCTTGAGGATCGAGCCTGGGACCTTCACGGTGCTCGCGGGTGTCTCGGGGTCGGGCAAGTCCACTTTGCTGCGGGCTTTCTCGGGCCTCGTGCCGCACTTCCACGGCGGGGAGGCGACGGGCGAGCTGAGCGTCGGCGGCCTCGACGTGCGCGAGCACGGCCCCGGCGAGCTGGCGGCCGTCTGCGGGACCGTCTTCCAGGACCCCGAGACGCAGGTGGTGATGGGCGGCGTCCGCGCCGAGCTCGAGCTCCCGCTCGAGCACCGCGGCGAGCCCGCGGGGTCGGTGGCGCGGGCCGTCGAAGAGACCGCGCTGGCGCTCGGGGTGGCGCACCTGCTCGACCGCCGGACCGACACGCTCTCGGGCGGCGAGCTCCAGCGCGTGGCGATCGCGGCGGCGATGGTGCACGACCCGCCGCTCCTCGTGCTCGACGAGCCCACCTCCCAGCTCGACCCCGTCGCCGGCGACGAGCTCGTCTGGCAGCTCCGCCGGCTGAACGAGGACTGGGGCACGGCGGTGGTCGTGGCTGAGCATCGGCTGGAGCGCTGCCTCCCGGCCGCGGACCGCGTGATCGCGATGGTGGACGGAGCGGTTGCCTGCGACGCCGCGCCCGCGGGAGTTCCTGGAATGGGCGGTGGAGGCGCGGCCCGCGCTCGCGACCCCCGGCGCCCGGCTCTTCTCGCTCGCCGGGCTGAGGCCCTTGCCGGCATCGGTGAAGGACGCCCACGCCGGGCTGCGCGCGGCGCAATTGCCCGGGGCCGGCGATGCGGTTGCGGTTGGGCATGAAATACATGCCAAAGCTCAACCGCGTCCGGACGGAGCGCCACGCCGACGGCGCTCCTGGCTCCCTCACCGCAATGGCGGCCCGGACCCGGCGCTCGCTCTCAAGGACCTCTGGTTCGAGGTAGAGGACGGCCCCACCATCCTGCGCGGCATCGACCTGACGCTCAACCCCGGCGAGCGGGTCGCGCTCATGGGGCGCAACGGCGCGGGCAAGAGCACGCTCCTGCGGCTCGCCAAGGGGCTGGTCGAGCCCACGCGCGGGCGCGTCGAACGGGCCGGCGAGGTCGCGCTGCTGCTCCAGAACCCGGGCGACTACCTCGTGCACGGCCACGCCGTGGAGGACGCGGGCGTGGCCGGCGTGGCCGCGGCCGGACTGGCCGGCCGCGAGGAGGCGAACCCGCGCGACCTGTCCGGCGGCGAGCGCCAGCGCCTGGCCCTGGAGGTCGTGCTCGCAGGCGATCCGAGCGCGGCCGTGCTGCTGGACGAACCCACAAGAGGAATGGACCGTTTGCACAAAGACTCCCTCGCTGCCCGTACGCGCGAGCTCGCGGCCCAGGGCGCCGCGGTCATGGTCGCCACACACGACACCGAGTTCGCCGCGAAGCTGGCCGACCGGATCGTGCTCCTTGGTCAGGGCGTCGTCATCGCGGACGGCCCCCCCGAGGAAGTGCTGGCCGGCGGCCGCCACTTCTCGACCGAGGTGGCCCGGATCACCAACGGCGCCGCCCTGCTTGCAGAGCAGGGAGCAGAGCTACTCCGGCGGGTGGAGGTGGCTCGATGAGCTGGCAGGCCGCCTCGCTCGTCCTCCTCGGCCTCGCCCTCGCGGGCGGCTTCGCCTGGTACGAGCGCGAGAAGCCGCCCGCGCGCGTCGTGGCCGTGGTGGCGGCACTCGCCGCACTGGCGGTCGTCGGGCGGCTCGCCTTCGCCGCGATCCCCAACGTGAAGCCCACCACGGACATCGTCCTGTTCGCCGGCTATGCGCTCGGCGCGATACCCGGGTTCGCCGTGGGAGCCGTCACCGCGATCGTGTCCAACATCTTCCTCTCGCACGGGCCGTGGACCGTCTGGCAGATGGCCGGCTGGGGCGCCGTCGGGGTCGCGGGCGCGCTGCTGGCGCGCGCTCTGCGCGGTCGCGAGCCCAACCGCTTCATGCTCGCCGCGGTCTGCGGCGTGGCCGGTCTCGCGTTCGGCGCCTGGATGGACGTGTATCAATGGACACTCGCCGCGAGACAGGATCTCGATACATATGTGGCTGTGGCAGGCACCTCGCTCCCCTACAACCTCGCCCACGCGGCCGGCAACGTCGTCTTCTGTCTCCTGATCGGGCCGGCGTTCCTGCGCGGGCTCGCGCGCTACAGGCGCCGCTTCGAGGTGCGCTGGGAGCGCTCACCCACGCCCGTGGCCATCGGCGCAATGGCCGTCGCCCTGATCCTGATGATTCCCGCGGCCGCCGTCGCCGCGACGCCCGCTCAGAAGGCGGAGCGCTACCTCCTCAATGCCCAGAACCAAGACGGCGGCTTCGGCGCCACGAAGGGCAGCGGCTCGAGCCCGCTCTACAGCGGCTGGGCGGGGCTCGCGCTCGGCTCGTCGGACCGCAACCCGCTTGACGTGAAGCGCCCGGGCGGGCGCTCCCTGGCCCGCTTCGTGATCCGCGGCAGCGGCTCGCTGCGCGACATCGGCGAGATCGAGCGCACGGCGCTGCTCGCGAAGGTCGCCGGCCTCAACCCGCGCAGCTTCGGCGGGCGCAACCTCCTGGCGGAGATCGAGAGCCGGCGCCGCTCGGACGGCTCGATCTCCGGCTTCGTGAGCTACACGGCGTTCGGCGTGATGGCGCTGCGGGCCGGCGGCGCATCGGCCGGTGGCTCCACCGCCCAGTGGCTTGTGAGCTCGCAGAACTCGGACGGGGGCTTCGGTGTCGCCCGCTCGTCGGCCAGCGACGCCGACATGACCGGCGCCGCCCTCCAGGCGCTCGCGACGGTCGGGCGGGGCGGGCGCCCCTCCGCGCAGCGCGCGGTCGAGTGGCTCGTCGACAACCAGAACGGCGACGGCGGCTTCGGCCAGTTCAAGGGCCGCTCGTCGAACGTCCAGTCGACCTCGTACGCGGTCCAGGGGCTGCTCGCCGTCGGCAAGGGCGGCGGCGCGGTCTCGCGCGCCCAGAGCTATCTCGCGGGCCGCCAGCGGGGCGACGGAAGCATCGCCTACTCGTCGTCCTCGGCACAGACGCCGGTCTGGGTGACCGCGCAGGCTCTGATGGCGCTCGAGGGCAAGCCGCTCCCGCTCGCCACGGTGCCGCGTAAGAAGCGCCGCCGCGCCGAAGCGAGCGGCGCGGACGGCAACGGTGGCGCCGAGGCCGGCGGCGCCGGCAAGAGCAAGGCGGGCGGCGCGAAGGGCGGCGGAGGCGCGGCGGCCGGCGTCGTTCCGGGCGCCGCCGGCGAGCCGGGCGTGGGAGCGGCGGGCGGCGCCGCGGCCACGGGGGAGCAGGCGGCCGAGCCCGAGGGCACCACGGCCGCGACGCTCGCGCAGGAGGCCGCGAGCAGCAGCGCCACCGGGAGGCCCGAGCCCGTGCCCGTCTGGGCCGGGATCCTCGCGGCGGTGGTCCTGCTCGGCCTGCTCTGGCTGCTCCACCGCTACGTGCTGCCGCGCCGCGCCGACGTGGGATAGTCAGCGCATGGCCGAGCCCGACCCGTTCGCCGGCGCTTTCACAAGCCCGGAGCAGCTGCGCGACTTCTACGACGCACCGATGACCGCGGCGCTCCGCAAGGACATCGGCCACATCGACGACCTCTGCCGCCGCCTGATCGCCGCCGCGCCGATGCTGTTCGTGGCCACCCACGCCGAGGACGGCCGCGCCGACGTGAGCCCGCGGGGCGGCCCGCCCGGCTTCGTCACGGTGCTCGACGACCGGCACCTGGCGATCCCGGACGCCACCGGCAACCGGCGCCTCGACACGCTGGAGAACGTCGTGTCGAGCGAGCGGCTGGCGCTGATCTTCCTCATCCCGGGCCGCGACACGACGCTCAGGGTGAACGGGCGCGCCGCCGTGACCGCGGCCCCCGACGTGCTCGAGCGGCTGACGCCCGTCGGCAAGCCCCCGAAGACGGCGATCGTCGTGGAGGCCGAGGAGGTCTACACGCACTGCCCGAAGGCGTTCGTGCGCTCGAAGCTGTGGCACCCGGACAGCTGGCCCGACCCCGCGACGCTTCCCGACCTCGGCGGAGGTGACGCTCGCCCACCAGCGCAACCCGGAGCTGACGCTGGAGCAGGTCGAGGAGCGCGAGCGCGAGGCGCTCGCAAAGCGGCTCGCGTAGCCCGCGACCGGCTCAGCCGCCGAGTGCGCGGCCGATCAGGCGGTCCATCACGCGGTCGGGCAGCACCTTCACCATCCGGGCGCGGAGCTTCGCGTCGCTGCCCACGAGGTAGCGCGTGCGAGGCCGCTCGGCCGTGAGCGCCGTGCCGATCGCCTCCGCCACCTCGCGCGGCTCGATGCCGCGCTCCTGCTCGATCTTCTTGGTCTCCGAGCGCAGCGTCGCGACCATCTTCCCGTACAGCCGCTCGCCCTCGGGCGGCATGTCCTCGAGCATCTCGTCGGCGAGCTGCTCGCCCTTCTTCCAGATCGGCGTCTTCACCCCGCCGGGCTCGATCAGGATCACGTCCACGCCGTGCGGGCGCAGCTCGCGCCGCAGCGAGTCGCTCAGCCCCTCGAGGCCGAACTTCGACGCGTTGTACGCGCCCACGAGCGGCAGCGCCACGCGCCCGCCGATCGAGCTCACGTTCACGATCCGCCCGCGCGTGCCGCGCAGCGCGGGGAGGAACGCCTGGGTCACCGCGGCCTGGCCGATCAGGTTGATCTCGAGCTGCTGGCGCAGCTTGTCCATGGGGAGGAACTCGAGCGGCGCGGCCACCGCGATCCCGGCGTTGTTCACGAGGCCGGTGAGCGGCGTGCCCTCCGAGCGCGTCGCGCGCGGAGGCGATCTGCGCCGGCGTCGGTCACGTCGATCCGCACAGTGCGCACGCCACGGCCCTCGAGGCGCTCGGCGTCCTCGTCCTTGCGGACGGCGCCCACGGCATCGAAGCCGAGCGCGGTCAGGTGGAGCACGGTCGCCTCGCCGATGCCGGTCGAAGCGCCTGTCACCAGCACGGTTCCGGAGGCCATGGCGCGGGGAGCCTATTCGCTAGCGTCGCCCGGCGTGGACGTGGAGCAGGCGATCAGGACGCGGCGGACGCACAAGGTCTACGGGGCCGAGCCGGTCGCGCGCGAGACGCTCGACGAGCTGTTCGAGCTGGCTCGCTGGGCGCCGAACCACAACCTCACGAACCCGTGGCGCTTCCGCGTGCTGGGGCCGGAGTCGCTCGCGACCTTGAAGGAGGCGGCCGGCGAGGAGGCCGCGGCCAAGCTCGACCGCGCGCCGACGCTCGTGGTCGTGTCCGTCGTGCAGACCGGCGACCCGATCCAGGACGAGGAGGACTACGCGGCGACCGCCGTGGCCGCCTACATCGTGCTGCTCGCGGCACACGCGCGCGGGCTCGCCGGGCTACTGGCGCACGCCCGAGGTGCTGCGCACGCCCGGGGGCTGCTCGGCTGCCGGCGTGCCGGACGGCGAGCGCGCCGTCGGACTGCTCCACCTGGGCCCGCTCAGGCAGGAGAAGGAGCCTCCCGAGCGGGCGGCGCCCGGAGAGTTCGTAACGTACCTGCCGTGATCCCGCGAGCAGACGCTCTCGCATCACTGGAGCGGGACAGCTTCGACATGGTCGTCGTCGGCGGCGGGATCACCGGCGCGGGGGTCGCGCTGGACGCCGCCTCGCGCGGGTACAGCGTCGCCCTCGTGGAGAAGACGGACTTCGCGGCGGGCACGTCGAGCCGGTCGTCGAAGCTCATCCACGGAGGCCTCCGCTACCTGCAGAACTTCGACCTCGGGCTCGTGCGCGAGGCGCTGCTCGAGCGCTCGCTGCTCGCGAAGCTGGCGCCTCACCTCGTGAAGCCGCTGCCGTTCGTCGTGCCGACCTTCGAGGGCAAGCGCCCGGACCGGCTGCTCGGGGTGGGCCTCAACATGTACGACGTGATGTCGTGGCGCCGCGGGCGCGGCCGCGACGAGGGCGAGGAGTGGAGCCCGGAGCGCCACCGCACGATCGAGGGGAGCGAGGTGCTCGAGCTGGTCCCGGCGCTCGCCGGCCGCGAGCCGACCGCCGGCTACCTCTTCTACGACTGCCAGACCGACGACGCCCGCCTCGTGCTCACCGTGCTCGGCGAGGCCGAGCGCTTCGGCGCGGTGATCGCGAACCGCTGCGAGGTGACCGGCCTCGTGGAGCGCGCCGGGCGCGCGGCGGGCGTGCTCGTGCGCGACACGCTCGGTGACGGCGGCGAGTTCGAGCTCGCCGCGGACAACGTCGTGAACGCCACCGGGGTGTGGGCGGATCGCCTGCGGCCGCAGGAGCTCTACGAGGAGGAGGAGGTGCCGGTGATCCGCCCGAGCCGCGGCACGCACGTGACGCTGCCGCGCGAGCGCCTCGACGTGCGCGCCGGCGCGATCGTGCCGGCGGGCGGCGGGCGGACCGTGTTCGTGCTCCCCTGGCTGGGCCGCACCCTCGTCGGCACGACCGACAACGACTACGAGGGCTCGGTCGAGCACGTGCCGCCGGGGGACGAGGACGTGACCTACCTGCTGGACGCCGTGAACGCGTTCTTCGGAACGGAGCTCGGGCGCGACGACCTCAGCGGCGCGTACGCGGGCGTGCGGCCGCTGATCTCGACCGGCGACCCGAAGAAGTCCGTGGACATCTCGCGCAAGGCCGAGCTGTACGAGACGAGCTCGGGCCTCGTGACGATCACCGGCGGGAAGCTCACCACCTGGCGCCGGATGGCGAAGCTCGCGGTGGACCGGGTGGTGGAGCGCGAGGGCCGCGAGGCGCCCTGCCGCACGCGACGAGATCCAGCTCGGGATGCCGATCGACGCCGGCTCGCTCCCCGAGGCGCCGGGTGTCGACGAGGAGACCCGCGAGCACCTGGCGGGCCGCTACGGGCACGCCGCGAACCTGGTGATGAGGCTGGCCGCCGCGGAGCCCTCGCTCGCGAGGAGGATCAGCCCCGACCTGCCCGACATCGCGGCCGAGGCCGCCTTCGCGGTCGACCACGAGCAGGCGCACACCGTCGCCGACGTGCTGCTGCGCCGCACCCGGCTCGGGCTGCTCGACGCCCGCGGGCTGTGCGAGCCGGACGCCGAGGGCCCGCGCGTGGTCGCCCGCGCGATGGGCGGCCAGCTCGACTGGGACGACGCGCGCGTGGAGCGCGAGGTGGAGGCCTGGTACGAGGTCGCGCGCGCGGAGGGGCTCGTGCCGGAGGGCCCGGCGGCCGCTCCCCGGCGGCGGCCCCCGCGGAGGAGCCCTCGCCGATCGCCCCGGGCGCCGCACCCGAGGAGGCCGCGTGATCCTCAGGCTTCGCGAGCAGGAGCTCGACCTGTCCGCTGCCCGTGCTGATGGGGATCGTGAACGCGACGCCCGACTCGTTCTCCGACCGCCAGGGCCCGAAGGACCCGGGCGAGCTCGCCGAGCTGGCCCACGCGGCTGGTCGAGGACGGCGCCGCCATCGTCGACGTGGGCGGCGAGTCCGGCCGCACGGACACGGAGGCGGTGCCCGTGGAGGAGGAGATCGCGCGCGTGCGTCCCGTCGTCGAGCGGCTGGCCGCCGAGGGCGTGCTCGTCTCGGTGGACACCTGGCGCGGCCCCGTGGCGCGCGCCGCGCTCGCCGCCGGTGCCGCGATGATCAACGACGTGAGCGGGCTGAGCGACGAGTCGGTGGCCGCCGCCTGCGCCGAGAGCGGCGCCGCGCTCGTGATCACGCACACGCAGGCGCCGCCGAAGACGAAGGTGTTCCCTCACTACGACGACGTGGTGGCCGAGGTGCGCGACTTCCTCGCCGAGCGCATGGCCGCCGCGCGCGCGGCCGGGGTGGACGAGGACCGCATCGTCCTCGACCCCGGCATCGACATCGCGAAGACGCCCCGCGGAGTCGGTCGAGGTGCTGCGCCGGCTGCCGGAGCTGGCCGAGCTCGGCCGGCCGCTGCTCCTGGCCGTGTCGCGCAAGGACTTCGTGGGCGCGCTCACCGAGCGCCCGCCCGCCGCGCGCGACGCCGGCACGCTGGCCGCCGTGGGCGCCGCGGTGCGGGGCGGCGCGAGCATCGTCCGCGTGCACGACGTGGCCGGCGGCGCGCGACTATCTGCGCGTGCACGACGCGCTTGCGAACGGCGCCGACGGCGCGCTCGAGCTCGCGCCGGAGCTGCGACGGGAGGTCGTGTGAGCGAGGGACTGACGATCGCCCAGCTGTCCGACCTCCACTGCGGGTCGCCGCACTTCGTGCCGAGCCTGCTCGACCAGGCGATCGCCGAGGTGAACGAGCTGCGGCCCGACGTGGTGATCGTCTCGGGCGACCTCACCGGCGACGGCTTCCGCGGCGAGTACGAGCTGGCGCGCGAGTACCTCGACAAGATCGACTGCGAGCGGATGATCGTGATCCCGGGGAACCACGACTCGCGCAACGTGGGCTACGTGCACTTCGAGGAGCTGTTCGGCGAGCGGCGCTCCGAGCTCCACATGAACGGCGTGTCGATCCTCGCGGTGGACTCGACCGAGCCCGACCTCGACAACGGCCTGATCGGCCGCGGCCGCTACGAGTGGATCGAGGAGCGCTTCGGCTCGCACGACGCCTTCCTGCGGATCTTCGTGCTCCACCACCACCTGCTGCCGGTGCCGGGCACGGGCCGCGAGCGCAACATCGTCCACGACGCCGGCGACACGCTCGAGTGCCTCCAGCGCGCCGACGCCCACCTGGTGCTCTCGGGCCACAAGCACGTGCCCTACGCGTGGCGGCTCGAGAACCTGTTCGTGGTGAACGCCGGCACGGTGTCCACGACCCGGCTGCGCGGCAAGACGAAGCCCTGTTACAACGTGATCCAGGCGAGGCCCGAGCGGGTCACCGTGTTCCGGAAGTACCCGTTCCACGAGCAGGACGCGATCCTGTCGTTCGACCCGCGCACCTACGACTACGAGAAGGACCAGGGACTGCTCGGCGAGACCTCGCACGGTTGACCTTTTCGTGAGACGATTACGCCCGAATGCGGACTCGCACCCCGCTTTTGGCACTGATGGCAGGGGCCGTACTGGCGCTGGCGCCTGCGGCTGAGGCCGCCACGCCGTTCACGGCGGGGACGGGCACGGCCACGACGTGGCGGTGGGCAGCGACGGCACGGGCCACGTGGTGTGGCTCCAGGATGAGGCTCGCCCCGACAGCGATTCATTACTGCCGCGTGCCCGCCGGTGGCGCCGCGTGCGACTCGAGTCGGATCCATCCTCGTTCCCGGGCGTCAGCCCCGAGCGCGGCAAGCTGCAGTCGGCTCACGCGCAGGTCTTCGCACCGGCGCCGAACAAGGTCGTGATCCTGCGTCCCGCTGCACCGCAGTGCCCGGACGGCAACACCAACCACAGACCTACCGCTTCATCTCGGCGACGAACAACGGAGTCAGTTTCGGATACCCCGGCACGCAGGTCGGAAGATCTTCCAGCTCATCGGCAGGCCGCCTACATCAACACGGGCGATCTGTCGCTCTGCGGTCTCGGGCGTCGGTCTTCCAGGGTCAGGACGGTCCAACTCCGGGATCCGACCACGGAGCTGACGCTCGGCTCGAGCGGGGCCAGTCGTCGGCGCGTCGACCGCCGTCGGGCCAGGGCGGCGTCAGAGGCCGTCTATGCGGTGAACGAGGGACCTCGACAACGTCGCAGTACCGCGTCTTCACGGACCCGAGCCCCACGCCACGGGCAGCATCACCGCGGCCGAGCTCAACGCGAACATGACTGGGAGTCCCCACCAATTGGACCGAGTTCTCTGCCTCTCGGCGCAGGAGGGCAACAACAACGAGACCAGGCTCGAGCTCCGGCCCAAACGGGATCTCTCCTGTCGTACCGACACGGCGAGCCGGGCAACACCCAGCATCCGGCGTGCGCCAGTTCGACTCCGCCACCGAACGCCTTCGGTGCTCCCACGTCGGTCGAGGGCCCCGACCCCATCGAGGACAATGGCATCGGCGAGTCGATGCACTCGCAGGACGCTTCAGGTCGGTTCCACGTGCGTGTGGCGCTCGCTGTACGACGGTCAGCCGCCTGCGCTACACGCGGTCGGACGACGGCGGTGCGACGTTCACCACCGCCGCGACCCTAGCGGCGCGCGAGAGCTTCGACGACCCGATGGTCGAGGCAGGACCGGACGGGACCGGCTTCGTCGTCTGGCGCAGCGGCAGCGATGATCCGCGTCGTGCGCGATCGATCCGCAGCCCGAGTCGGCCGGCGCCGGGCGGACCGGGAGGCCCGGGCGGTCCGGACACCACGCGCCCGGTCG
Source organism: uncultured Thermoleophilaceae bacterium (assembly GCA_963786845.1). Lineage (GTDB taxonomy): Bacteria > Actinomycetota > Thermoleophilia > Solirubrobacterales > Thermoleophilaceae > JACVRW01. Next base: position 153,590 of record CAWBAP010000009.1, on the reverse strand, counting down.
CGGGCGATCTGGGCATCGGCGACTCGACGCTCACCCCCGGACAGGGCACGTCGTTCACCTTCACCTCGAGCGAGGCCGGCCTCGCCACGCTGACGGTCCAGAAGCAGGTGAAGGGCCTGAAGGTGAGGGTGCGCGGCAGCACCAGGCGCAGCTGCGTGCCGCAGACGAGGCGGCGCCTCCGAGCTCTTCGGAGGAGCGCCGGCAGCCAGGCCGCCTTCCGGCGTCTGCTGCGCCAGCGCCGCTGCAGGGCCTACAAGCGCATCGGCCGCATCCAGCAGGCCGTGACGCCCGGGCAGAACACGATCGTCTTCAACGGTCGCATCGCCGGCCGCGCGCTGCGCGCCGGCCGCTACCGGGCCCTGCTCGTGATCACCGACAGCGCGGGGAACGTCTCGCGCGTCGAGCAGATCCGCTTCCGCGTGCTGCGCAGACGCCGCTAGAACCAGCAGTCCGGCAAGAATGCACGCCGTGCCGGTGATCGCCCTCATCGACGGGGAGCACCACCCGTCCGCCGTCCGCGACGCGCTCGCGGGCCTCGACCTCGCCGGGCTCGTGTTCTGCGGCGGCGAGGAGAAGCTCGGGCCGGGCTCGCTCGACGAGCACTACGGCATGCCGGTCGAGGCCGATCCCGAGGAGGCGCTTCGCCGGCTCGCGCCGCTCGCCGACACCGTCGTGGACCTCGCCGACGAGCCGGTGCTGCCGGCATCGGGCAAGCTCCGGCTGGCCGCGCTCGCGCTGAGCCTCGGCCTCGCCTACGAGGCGCCCGGCGCGCGGCTCGAGCCGCCTCGCTACGAGCCGGTCGGGTTCGACGGCCCGAAGCTCGCCGTGATCGCGACCGGGAAGCGCACCGGCAAGACCGCCGTGGCCGGGCACTGGGCGGCGCTGCTCCGCGACGAGGGCGTCGACCCCGTGATCGTCTGCATGGGCCGCGGCGGGCCGGCCGAGCCGCGCGTGGCGGAGGCGGCGCCCACGCTCGACGAGCTGATCGCGATCGCGGACGGCGGGGCCCACGCGGCGTCCGACTACCTGGAGGACGCGGTGATCGCGGGCGTCCGGACCATCGGCTGCCGGCGCGTGGGCGGCGGCTTCGCCGGCGCGCCCTTCGAGTCGAACGTGCCGGCGGGGGCGGCGCTCGCGGCCTCGCTCGACCCGGGCGCGATCGTGTTCGAGGGCTCGGGCGCGTGCATCCCGCCCGTCGAGACGGACCGCACCGTCTGCATCCTCGGCGCCGGGCGGCCTGAGCCGTTCGCGGAGTACCGGCTCGCGCGGGCGGACCTGGTGCTGGCGGCGGAGGGTGCGCCGGACCCGCCGGCCGGCGCGATCCCGTTCTCGCTCCGGGCAGAGCCGGTCGAGGAGCTGCCGGAGGGCGCGCGCGTGGCCGTCTTCACCACGGGCGGCACCCGGGTGGAGGGGGTACCCGAGCCCGTGCTGGCCTCGACGAGCCTGGCGCGGCGCTCGGCGCTCGCCGAGGAGCTCGACCGCGCGGCCGCCGAGCGCTGCGACGTCTACCTCACCGAGCTGAAGGCCGCGGCAATCGACACGGTCGCGCTCCGCGCGCGCGCCGAGGGCGCGCGGGTCGTCTTCATCCGCAACCGGCCAATCGGAATCGACGACGCACTCGTCAAGCTGTACCGCGATGCCGGCAGGAAATGAACGCTCCGGTGCGGGCACGCCCGCCCCCTCGCGCGAGACCATCATCGTCCACAAGGGCCACGGCCTCCCTTACTCCAAGGGGCTGATGGCGCAGGCGATCTCGGCGACCGGGCTGTCGCCGGGGCGGGCCTTCGAGCTCGCCCGCGTGATCGAGGACCGGCTCGACGGCGGCAAGATCCGCACGGCCGACCTGCACGCGCTCGCCGAGGACGTGCTGCGCACGGAGCAGGACGAGACGACCGCGCGTCGCTACGCGAGCTGGCGGCGTCTCGACCGCCTCGATCGCCCGCTCGTGGTCCTGATCGGCGGCACGACGGGCGTGGGCAAGTCCACGATCGCCTCGATGCTCGCGGGGCGCCTGGGCGTCAATCGCGTGATAGCGACGGATGTGATCCGGCAGGTCCTCCGGGCGTTCTTCACCCATGAGGCGATGCCGACCGTGCACTACTCGGCCTTCGAGGCGGGCGGCATCGCCGGCTACCGCGATCAGGCCGAGCGCGTGGGCACGGGGATCACCGCGATCGTGGACCGGGCGGCCAACGAGGCGAAGCCGGTGGTGGTCGAAGGAGTGCACGTGGTGCCGGGCGGCGTGCACCCGCGCACCCGCGAGCAGTGCGTGCTGGTGGAGGCGCTCGTGGTGGTCGAGGACCAGGATCTCCACCGCGGGCACTTCTCGCACCGGCCCGGCACCCGGCCGGCCGAGCGTTACATCGCTAGCTTCGAAGCCATACGCCGCCTCCAGGATCACCTCTGGGAGCGGGCGCGGTCCGAGGGGGTCGCGGTAATAGACAACGAAAACGTCGACGACACGCTTGCGCAGCTGATGCAGCTCGTGCTCGATGCCGTCCAGGAGGCGCAATGAAGCTGTTCATAGACACCGGATCGGTAGCCGAGGTCGAGGAGATCGCGGCCTGGGGTGTGCTCTCGGGCGCGACCACCAACCCGTCGCTGCTCGCGAAGGAGGACGGCGAGCCCGGCGACAGCATCCGCCGCATCTGCGAGCTGGTCGACGGCCCGGTATCCGGCGAGGTCGTCTCCGAGGACGCGCGCGCCATGGTGGCCGAGGGGCGGGCGCTGGCAGGGCTCGACGACCGGGTCGTGGTCAAGGTGCCCTTCTCGTCGGAGGGCCTCACCGCCACACGCGAGCTGGTCTCGGATGGCATCCCGGTGAACATGACGCTGGTGTTCTCCGCGGCGCAGGCGCTGCTCACCGCCGAGGCGGGGGCGAGCTACGTGTCCTGCTTCATGGGCCGGCTCGATGACATCTCGATCGACTCCGAGTCCGTTGTCGGCGAGATCGTCGACGCGCTCGGCCCGCATCGCGAGGCCCAGGTGCTCGCGGCCTCCATCCGCCATCCGATGCACGCGGTGATCGCCGCGAAGCTCGGCTGCGAGGTGGCGACCATCCCGGGCAAGGTGCTGAAGGCGATGCTGGCCCACCCGCTCACGGAGTCGGGGATCCTGCGCTTCTCCGACGACTGGAAGAGCAGGCCCGAGTTCGGCGAGTGGCTGCGCGGTCTCGTGGACGAGAGCGCCGCGGTCAAGAGCTAGCGCACGACCGCTAGGGTACGGCGCCGCTATGTCGGTGCTGAATAGGAAAGAGCTGTCGGACAGCCCGCTGGCCGACCTCCACCAGATCGCCTCCGAGCTTGGTGTGGAGGGCTACCGCGCGATGCGAAAGGACGACCTCATCGGCGCGATCCTGAAGGTGACCGGCGGCGAGGACGAGCCGGAGCCTGAGCCAGCGGCCGCCGAGGAGGAGGCGGACGACACCTCCGAGGGGACCTCCGAGGACACCTCGGAGGGAACGTCGGAAGACACGTCCGAGGGCACGTCCGAGGACGAGCCCGACGACGAGCCCGACGAGGTGCCCGCCGAGGAGGCGCTCGATCGGCCCGCCCGTCGCGGGCGCCGCGGGGGTCGCGGCGGTCGCGGGCGGCGGGCCCCGGCCGCGGAGGAGAAGGAGGAGGCCAAGGTCGCGGAGGAGGAGCCCGAGGTCGTGGAGGACGAGGTCTCCGACGACGAGATCGCGACCGGCGTGCTCGACGTCCTCGCCAACGGCAGCGGCTTCGTGCGCGTGGATGCGGAGGGGCAGTCGCGCGGCGACGTGTACGTCTCGCCGGCGCAGATCCGCCGCTGCGAGATGCGCGCCGGCGACGAGGTGAGTGGCCCGGCGCGGCGGCCGCGGCGCAACGAGCGCCATCCGTCGCTCGTGCACGTCGAGACCGTGAACGGCTCGGCGGCCGAGCCCGCCGAGGCGCGGCCGTGGTTCGGCGACCTGACTCCCGTCTTCCCGTCGCAGAAGCTGAAGGCGCCCAAGTCCTTGAAGGACGTGCAGCTCGGGCGCGGGTCGCGCGTCGCGATCTCGGGACCGCCCGGGGCCGAGGCGACGACGCTGCTGCGCGAGCTGGCGGACGAGCTGTCGGGAGACGACGAGCTCGGCCTCCAGGTGGTGCTCGTGGGCGCGCTGCCCGAGGAGGTCACGGAGTGGCGCAGGCGCGAGGGCCTGGCCGTCTCCGGAGGAAGCTTCGACCGCTCCCCCGACGCTCAGGCGCAGGCGGCCGAGCTGGCCGTGGAGCGCGCGAAGCGGCGCGTGGAGCGCGGCGGCCACGCCGTAGTGCTGATCGACTCGCTGGAGTCGCTGCCCGCCGGAGCGCGGCGCCGCATCTTCGGAGCGGGCCGCGCCACCGAGGAGGGCGGCACCCTCACCCTGGTCGCCACCGTGGGTCGCGACCCGGAGGCACTCCGCTGGGCGACCTCCCGCGTGGTGCTCGGCCCGGACGGCAAGGTGTCAGTCGCCGACAGCGGCACCGTGCGCCCCGACGCGCTGTCGTAGGCGCGGCGCTCGCTGCTCAGCGGCGGTACGCGACCCGGCGCCAGCTCGGCTCGGGCGAGAGCTCGATGAGCTCGAAGTTCCGGTCCGGCTGGGCGTAGCCGAAGGAGCTGGTCGTCTCCTCGAAGACGACCTCGAGCTCGCCCTCCATGACGCGCTGGTCGAGCCAGGCGCCGCGGAACACGAGCCGGCGGATCCAGTGGACGAGCGAGCGCTCCGAGGGGCCGTTGAGGTCCGACCAGCACTCGTTGATGTGCTCGCCGAGGTCCGAGTGGGGATCGGCGACCTCGCCGTTCACCGCGAGGTTCACGAGGTCCTCGCGCTCGTCGTCGCCGAGCGGGCCGTCGACGAAGCCGAGCTTGCAGGCGGCCTGCTCCACGCGCTCGGTGAAATCACGCTCGTTGAACGTGAACCTCAGCTCGCCGTACTCGAGAACGTAGTCCGAGCCCGACTCGTAATTGCCTCTCCGCGCGGTGTCCATTTGACCTTCCACGGGGGATCGGCCCGCGGCGTCGCGATCATAAGCCCCATTCCTCCTGGGCCGCGGCGAGTGCAACACGGGTTGCACCTGCGGGCTTGACGCGGCTCGGGATCGCGGCAAGGATCGCGCGATGTCTCGCTCCCTCATCGTCGCCCTCCTGATCCTCGTGGCGTGCGCGCCCGTGGCGTCCGCGGTCGTTCCTGGACCGCCCCAGTCGCAGCGTGACCCGTACGAGATCTTCACGATCGGGGACTCCTTTGCCTCGGGCGAGGGCGCGCCGGACACCGACGGGCAGTACAACGACGACGGCGACCTCACCGGCGCGGTGGAGGACTGGGACAACCGGATCACGGGCTCGCCCGCCGACCCGGGGCTCAAGCAGGACACGACCCGCTGCCACCGCAGCGGGCGCACGTCGACGAGCGCGGTGGCCCGCCAGCTCTTCGCCGACGAGTTTCCCGACATCGTGTTCAACTGGAAGTCGGTGGCCTGCGGCGGCGCCTCGATAGTGCAGACCGCAAAGCTCGACGGCAACGTGCCGCCGGACAAGGGCGGCGTCCTGCGTGGCTACGACGGCGCCGAGAACCTCAGTAGGCGAGGGATCCCGAGCGACCAGCTCAGCCCGGACGTCTTCCCGCCTCAGCTCGAGTCAGCTCAACACCATTCTCGACGCGCGGCCGGCGGGCCCGACGAAGCGCATCAACGCCCTCGTGATGAACCTCGGCGGCAACGACGCGGGCTTCGCCGAGCTCATTGCCAAGTGCTACAACATCATCCCCGCCGGGGACTGCCACACCGATACGGAGGTGGCGACGTTCCTCTCGGCCAAGCTCGGGGTGCTCAACGGCCGCTTCAACCGCCTGGCCGCTTCGCTCAACGACGCCCCGGCGACCGGCAGCGGCGATCCCGGGCTCGACTACCGGCCCGCCGACGTCTTCCTGACCGCCGGCCCGAACCCGCTGCGCGCGACCGCCACCAGCTTCTGCGACCGCCAGCCGGCGGGCAACTACGAGGAGAACCTCATCGCGGCCGAGTCGCAGTGGCTGGAGGCCAACGTCCTGGTCCCGCTCAACACGCGCTTCCAGACCGAGGCCAACCAGCATGGCTGGAACCTGGTCACGAGTCACGTCGACAAGTTCTTCGGCCACGGGCTGTGCGCGGCGGACAACTGGATCAACACCAACCTCCAGGCGCTGCGCAAGCAGGGCGAGCTCGACGAGACCGAGAACCTGCCGATCGCCGTGAGCGGCGGGATCGGACACCCCAACCGGAGCGGGTTCGCCGCCATCGGCGCCGCGCTGTACGCGCGGATGCGCCCCTTCATCATGGACCGCTACACCCCGGACGCCGCCCCGCGGGTGACGACCCTGTCGAGCGCCACCGGCTTCGGCGTGACGGTGGGCGACGACAACCTGACCGCGCTGCGCTCCGGCTACTGGCACCGCGTCAAGCTGCGTCAGTTGAACGCCGACGGGACGATCACGAACGTCACTGGGGCCGACCGGCTGCGCGAGCTCGGCTACGGGACGCGCGTCGATCGACTACCCCCGCACCGGGCGCTACTTCGTCACCGCCGTGGCCTGCGGCCCGCTGTCGCGCGACGCCACCAAGGGCTGCGGGCCCGTCAGCTCCGAGCTGCGCGTCAGCACCTTCGTCCCGGCCCGTCCCGTGAACCTCGCGGTCGTCGCGGGCGACGCGCCCGCCGCCGTCATGCCCACGCCCGGGTTCAGCGTCAGCTGGGAGCACGCCGACCAGTTCGCCCTGCACGACACCCGCCGCAGCGTCGTGCGCGTGCGACGCAAGGACAACGGGAGCGTCGTCCAGACTCGGACCGTCGAGGGCCGCTTCACCAGCACGGTGATCAAGGACCTGGCCACGGGCGTGCCCTATCTCGTGTCCGTCAAGGCCTGCAACGACCGCGATCGCTGCTCGGCGTTCACCGCAGAGATCGAGAGGCAGGCCCAGAACGGCCAGGAGCCGTTCTCGGGGCTGTTCTTCGAGCTGCAGAAGATCAAGCTGGCCATCAGGGGCCCGGCCTGCTCCACGAGCCCGGTGCGGTTCGATCCCGCGCTGGGACCCGACACGCCCGGCTTCGAGGGCCCGGTGCAGACGTTCCAGCCCTCGTGCCCGGAGGACCTGCCGATCGGCCGGCTCGCGCTCGCCCGCGAGGTGCTTCGGCGCGCGCGCCGGCAGGCCCGTGAAGGTCGAGTTGCGCTGGCGGCACCCGTCGCGGTGGCGGTCGCTGCACGAGGTGACCGTTCGGATCGGCTCGCTGGCGACGCTCCGCTTCGACCAGGACGCCGACAGGGCTGACGCTCGCCAGACGCTCGCGCGCCAGGGGGCGGTCGCTACCGGCCGGAAGGGCCGGGAGGCTCGTCGCGGGCCGCGTGAAGGTGCTGCTGGCCAAGGATGCGGTCAAGGGGTCGGGGCCGAGGGGACGCAGCGTGCGGCTGCGTTTCCGCGTCGTCCTGCCGCGCTCGGCTCGGCCGAACGTCGTGCTCGCCATCGGCGCCAGCGACGACACCGGCCAGGTCCAGGGGCCGGTGCCGGGGGGCCTCATCCGAGTGCGCTGATTCCCGCGTGAAGCGCTGAACCGGGCGTAGAAATTTGGTGAGCGGGCTTAGCTCGCCATGGACGAACAGCGGCTGATCCTGGTTGTAGAGGACGACGAGGCCACTCGGATGTTCCTGGTCGACAACCTCGCCGCCGACGGCTTTCGGGTGGCTGGGGCGACAGCGCGGGGGAGGGCCTACGGGCGATCGAGGTGCGTCGGCCGAACCTCGTCGTGCTCGACCTCGCCCTTGAGGACAGCAGCGGACTCGACCTGCTCGACCGCCTGCGCTCAGCCGACGGGCTGGCCTCGCGCCTCGACCCGGACCTGCCCGTGATCGTCCTCACCGGCCGCGCTGGAGAGGCCGATCGCGTCCGCGGCTTCGCTCGGGGAGCCGACGACTACGTCTGCAAGCCCTTCCTTTACGCGGAGCTGCTCGGTCGGGTGCGCGCGGTACTGCGGCGCGCGGAGGGTCGGCGGCGGCAGGGGCTGCTCCGGGTGGGGGAGCTCACCGTCGACCCGAGCACCCGTGCCGTCCGGCTCTCCGGCCGGAAGGTCGAGCTGGCGGCGAAGGAGTTCGCGCTGCTGCACGCGCTGGCCGAGGAGCCCACGCGCGTGTACGGCAAGAACGAGCTGCTGCGCGACGTCTGGGGCTTCCAGAGCCTCGGGAAGACGCGCACGCTGGACGCGCACGCGTGCCGGCTCCGAAAGAAGCTGCGCCCCTCGTCACGCCCGTGGGTGGTGAACGTGCGAGGTGTGGGCTACAAGCTGACGGAGGCGGTGTGACCGACCCCGACCTGGCCGCCCGCGCGGAGCACGAGCTGCGCGGTGCTGCAACCGCGTTGGCGCTGGCGTGCGAGGCGTTGAGGCGCGATCCGGCGGCGGGCGGCCATGCGGCGGTGATCGATGCTCAGCTCGACCGGCTGCGCGCGGGGCTTGGCGGATCTCGAGGCGGCGCGCTCGGGCCATTTGCGGGGCCGCCGGAGCGCCCGAACCGGTCGAGCTCTCGGCGCTGGCCCGCGCGGCGTCGAAGCCATGGGGAACGGAGTTCGAGTGGGAGGGCGGCCCGGTCCCGGCAAGCCTCGACCGGCGCCGCTTCGCGAAGGCGCTCGGCAACGTGCTCGCAAACGCCGCCGAGCACGGGTCCGGCGACATCCGCGTGACCGGGCGTGCACACAGCGGCGGCGTCCAGCTGCAGGTCCGCAACCGGGGGAGGGGCCTTCGCATCGCCTCGGACGCGGCCGAGGAGCTCGGCGGCACGCTGAGCTTCGAGATCGTGGACGACACGGCCGTGGCGACGCTCGATCTGCCGGCGGCGTGACCGCGCGGCGGCGGCGCGGGTTGCTGCTGCTGTCGGTCGCGCTGGCGAGCGGGGGGCTGGCGGCGTCGCAGGTGCACGAGCGGGAGCGGAGGGCCGCCGAGCAGATCGGTCCGCCTGTCGACGTCCTGGTGGCCGCGCGGGACCTTCCGGCGGGTGGCCGCGTCGTGCGCGGCGCGGTCGCGGTCCGGGCGGTGCCGGCGCGCTTCGTTCCGCCGGATGCGCTGGCCTCGGCAACCGGAGTGGTGGGGGCGCGGCTCGCTGTGCCGGTCAGTGCGGGCAGTTACCTCAGTGCCGGCCTTTTCGGAGGCGGTGAGGAGGGTGGTGCCGAGGATGGCGTCGGTCGGGGTGAGCGGGCGGTGACGGTGGAGGTCGCGGGCGGCAGCGCGATCGCCGACCTCGCCGGCCGCAGCGCTGCCGGCGGCCTCGCCTCCGGGATGAGCGTGGACGTGCTCGTCTCGACCGAGACGGGCGCGGGCGCCGGCCGTACGGTCATGGCCCTGGCCGGCGCGGAGCTTCTGCGACTCGGTGAGACGGGAGGCGGATACGCCGACCCGGACGCCGCGGCGTCCGCATCGACCGGCCCGACCGCGCTCGCAACCCTCCGCGTAACTGTCCGCCAGGCCATCTACCTCACCGCCGCCGACAACTTCGCGCGAGAGATACGGCTGCTGGAGCGCCCGCGGGGTGATCGCTCGAGGGCGGGTGTTTCCTTCGACCAACGGCAGCTCTGAAGGGTGCCGGGCTGGGCGCGGATTGCAGTTTCCGGCCTATATGGCCGGTTTCTGCAACATGCTCGGTCTTCAGGCCCGCTCGAGGCGCTCCACGGTGCCGTCCGGGCGGCCCAGGAGGGCCAGGTCGGCCATGTCGAGGAAGAGGCCGTGCTCCACGACGCCCGGCACGGCGTTCAGGGCGGCCGCCAGCGTGCGCGGGTCGGCTTCGGCGGGGATGGCGCAGTCGAGGATGTAGTGGCCCTCATCGGTGAGGTACGGCTCAGACCCACCCTCGGTGCCCCGTAGTTCCGCGTCTGGCAGCCACGGAACAAGCCGGCGACGCGTGTCGCGCCATCCGAAGCGCACCACCTCGACGGGCAGGCGGAACCCCTCGCCGAGCCGCTCCACCTTCTTCGACGTCTCCGCCACCACCACGAAGCGGCGCGCGGCGGAGATCACGATCTTCTCGCGCAGCAGCGCGCCGCCGCCGCCCTTGATCAGCCCGAGCGAGGGATCGACCTCGTCGGCGCCGTCCAGGGCAAGGTCGAGCTCGAAGGAGCCGTCCAGCTCCACCACCTCGATGCCCGCAGTTTGAGCCACCTCGCGCGTCCGCTCGGAGGCAACGACCGCCCGAGTGCCGGCAGGCAGCCGCGCGACCGTCGCCCAGACCGCGCGCCCCGAGCCGAGGCCGATGGTGGCGCCGGGAGAAACGAGCGCTGCGGCAGCGGAGGCGGCGGCTTCGCGAGCTTCCACGGGAGGCAGGTTCGCACGTCCCTCGGTCGCACTTACTGTCCCTATACTCACTTATTATGAGTAAGCAACTTGAGACCATGCTGCTGGTCCCGGTCGACGACTCGGTCGTCTTCCCGACCATGACCGTGACGCTGGCGATCGACGTGGGCACCGAGGAGCGCGTCGTGCTCGTGCCGCGCAAGGGCGACGAGTTCGCCTCCGTCGGCACGGTGGCCGAGGTCGCCGACCGCGTGCGCCTGCCCGGCGGCGGCCGGGCCGTGACGCTCGAGGGCCTCCACCGCGGCCGCATCGGCGCCGCGAGCACGGGCCCCGACGGCAACCTGCGCGTCGAGGTCGAGGCGCATCCCGACGACGAGCCGGTCGACGGCAAGACGCGCGACCTCGAGCGCGAGTACCGCGCCGTCGTCGAGGAGCTGCTCGAGCTGCGCGGGGACGACGGCCGCATCGCGGCCTTCGTCCGCTCGATCATCGAGCCGGGCGCGCTCGCCGACACCGCCGGCTACTCGCCCGACCTCACCTACGACCAGAAGATCGAGCTGCTCGAGACCCTCGACGTGACCGAGCGGCTCGCCCGCGCGCTCGAGCTCCAGCGCGAGCGCCTCACCGAGATGCAGGTGCGCCGCCAGATCCGCGACGACGTGCAGTCCGGCGCCGAGAAGCAGCAGCGCGAGTACTTCCTGCGCAAGCAGATGGAGTCGATCCAGAAGGAGCTCGGCGACGACGACGGCTCCGTGATCGAGGAGTACCGCACGAAGATCGCCGAGGCCGGCATGCCGGACGAGGTGCGCGAGCAGGCCGAGCGCGAGCTGGCCCGCTTCGAGCGCATGGGCGAGCAGTCGGGCGAGAGCTCGATGATCCGCTCCTACCTCGACTGGCTGATCGCCGTGCCGTGGTCGAAGCGCTCCGACGAGCGGCTCGAGCCCGTGCACGCGCGCGAGGTGCTGGACGCCGACCACGCCGGCCTCGAGGACGTGAAGGACCGCATCGTCGAGTACATCGCCGTGCGGAAGCTGCGCCAGGAGCGCGGCATCGCCGAGGACAAGAAGTCCGGCGCCATCCTCACGCTGATCGGGCCGCCCGGCACGGGCAAGACCTCCATCGGCGAGTCGATCGCCCGTGCCACGGGGCGCGAGTTCGTGCGCATGTCGCTCGGCGGCGTGCGCGACGAGGCCGAGATCCGCGGCCACCGGCGCACGTACATCGGCGCGCTGCCGGGCCGGCTCGTCCGCGCCCTGCGCGACGCCGGGACGATGAACCCGGTGATCATGCTGGACGAGGTCGACAAGGTCGGCGCCGACTGGCGCGGCGACCCGAGCGCGGCCCTGCTCGAGGTGCTCGACCCGGCGCAGAACCACTCGTTCCGCGACCACTACCTCGACGTGGAGCTCGACCTCTCGGAGGTCGTGTTCATCGCCACCGCCAACATGGCGGAGACGATCCCCGCGCCGCTGCTCGACCGCATGGAGGTCGTGCGCTTCGACGGCTACACGACCGAGGAGAAGGTCGCGATCGCGCGCGGCTACCTCTGGCCACGCCAGCGCGACCGCAACGGCCTGCGCGAGGACGAGGTGGAGATCGGCGACGAGGTGCTGCGCTCCGTGGTGACCGAGTACACCCGCGAGGCGGGCGTCCGGAACCTCGAGCGCGAGCTCGGGACGCTGCTGCGGAAGACCGCGACGAAGATCGCCGCCGGCGAGGCCGCGGCCCCGGTCGAGATCGGCCTGGACGAGTTGCGCGACGCCCTCGGGCGCCAGCGCTTCTTCCAGGAGTCGGCCGAGCGCACGGCGATCCCCGGGCGTGGCCACCGGCCTGTCGGTGACCGGCGCGGGCGGCGACGTCCTCTTCATCGAGGCCACGTCGATGCCGGCCCGCCCGCCCAAGGACGTCCTCGTCCTCACCGGCCAGCTCGGCGACGTGATGAAGGAGTCGGCGCGGATCGCGCTCTCCTACGTGCGCGGGCACGCCGACGCGCTCGGCATCGACGAGGAGGCCTTCGACGGCCGCGAGTTCCACGTCCACGTGCCGGCCGGGGCGATCCCGAAGGACGGCCCGAGCGCGGGCATCACGATGACGACGGCGCTGGCGTCGCTCCTGAGCGGCCGCCCGGTGAGGCACACGGTCGGCATGACCGGCGAGGTCACGCTCCAGGGCCGCGTGCTGCCGATCGGCGGGCTGAAGCAGAAGGTGCTGGCCGCGCACGCGGCGGGGCTCACCGACGTGATCCTGCCCGAGCGCAACCGCGCCGACCTCGACGACGTGCCGGAGGAGGTCCGCGAGGCGATGACCTTCCACCCGGTCATGACGATCGACGAGGTGCTGGAGCTGGCGCTCGAGCCGGCTCCGGCCGCCGCGCTCGCGGCCTAGGACGCGAGCAGCAGCAGGACCACCGCGACGAGAGCGAACAGGACGAGGGCCACCACGGCGACGAGCCGTGGGGTCCACAGGGCCCGGGACCGCCCGAGGCCGGCGTCCGCAGGGGGCGCCGGCCGCAGCGGGCCCGGCCGCTCGCCGATCTGGATCGTCCGGCGCTCGCCGGGCGCCGGCAGGACGGCGGTCCCGGCGTCCGGCTCGGCGACCTCCGTGGGCGGCTCGCCGAGCTCGGCGTCCGGCCGGGCGGGTTCGGCCGGCGGTTCGGCCGCTCCGGCGGGCGGCTCCGCGGGTTCGACAGGCGGCGCGACGCGTTCGGCGAGCCGCGCCGAGGGCCGGCCGGCTGCCGCGGCCGCTCGCGCCCGCGACATCCACGCGTTGCGCTCCTGCCGCACCCTGTCCCGAGACTCGACCAGCGCGTCCCGTTCGCTCTCGGCGGCCGCGAGCTTCTTCCGTGCGGCATCGCGCTCCGCTCGCGCCTCCGCCGCCTCGGTGCCGGCACGGTCGCGCGCGGCCACCGCGGCGTCCCGCTCCGCGCCCAGCTGCTCGAGCTGATTGCCGGCACGCGACTCGGCCGCGGCGATCTCGTCGCGCGCCCGCGTCAGCTCGCCCTCGAGCTGCCGTGCGGACTCCTGCGCCGTGCGCGCCCGCTCGCGCAGCTCGCGCGCGGTCTCCGAGTGGGTCTCACGCACCCGGGCCAGCTCCTCGTCCCGCCGCGCCAGCTCCGCCCGCGCGGCCGCGAGCTCGTCCTCGAGGACGGCGGTGCGCGGTCGCCGCGCCGGGCGCCGCTCGGCGGCCGGGGCTGCCGCCTCGGCACCGGGATCGTCCTCGGAGGCCTCCGGGAGCGGGAGCTGCACCGCCAGGTCGGGGCTCACGGTGAGCTCGGCGGTCTCGATCCCGGCCTGCGCACCGGTCCAGGCGAACGCCGCGATCCACTGCTCGCCCTCCTCGGCCGCCCACGGCTTGTGCTCCAGGATCGCGAGCATCCGCTTGCGCTTGCCGGACACCTCGAGATCGAGCGTCGGCCGCAGGAAGCGATGCCCGCGCAGCCCGGACCAGCGCCCGGCGACCTCCAGCCGGTCCGGCGCCGTCCACTCGAAGCGCTCCACCTCGAAGGCGACGCCGGGGGCGTCGGCGACGAGCTCTGAGGTGCGGTCCGGCGCCACGGTCACAGGCTCCCCGTCAGCCCGCCGTCCACGAGCAGCGCCTGCCCGGTGATGTAGCCGGCTCGCTCCGAGCAGAGGAACGCCGCCGCCGCGGCGATCTCCTCCGCGGTGCCGAGCCGCCCCGCCGGTATCTGCTCGCGGGCCACCTCCTGGGCCTTCTCGATCGAGCCGTGGAGATGGCTGATCCGGTCGGTCGCGATCCGGCCCGGCAGGATCGTGTTGAGCGTGATCCCGTCGGCGGCGAGCTTCTGGGCGAGCACCTTGAAGGCGCCGAGCAGTCCCGGCCGGTGGGCGCTCGAGAGCAGCAGGCTGGGGATCGGCTCGCGCGCCGCGGACGACGACACGCTCACGACCCGGCCGAAGCCGCGCTCGCGCATGCCGGGAGCCACCAGCTCGATCATCTCGATCGGGGCGACCACGAGCTCGCGGTGAGCGGCCTCCCACTGCTCGCGCGTGAACTCGAGCGGATCGCCGCCGGGCGGCCCGCCGGTGTTGGCGACGAGGATGTCGATGGGGCCCAGGTCGCGCTCGACCGCCTCGATCAGCGCGGGCGCCGAGTCGAGGTCGAGCGTGTCGTGGACGTACGCGCGGGCGCCGATCTCACCGGCGGCCGCCTCGATCTTCTCCTTGGTGCGCGAGCTGACCGCCACGCGGGCGCCCTCGCTCGCAAGCTCCTTGGCGATCCCGTAGCCGATGCCCTGTGACGCGCCCGTTACGAGCGCGACCTTCCCGTCAAGGCCGAGGTCCATTGGCGAGCAATCTATCGAGCCTCGTACCCCATATGGGTGATCAAGCGCAACAATCGACGGGCCGATGTGCTTGGATACACGCCTTCTGATTCGAATTGCCGAGTTCTCGCCGTCCCGAACGGCGAGGAACGGGGGACCCAATTGCGGCCAGCACGGCCGCTGGGGCGAATCGCGACGACAACGTCGCGTAGCGCCACTTTCCGGCGCGAGCCCGTCAGCTCACCTCGTAGGCACTGGAAAGGGGAACTGTTGGTCGCAAGGATCTTCGATGCCGTGCGTGGGCCGCGTTTCGCGAGCCTGCTCGTGGCCGCCGCGCTGCTCGCGGCGGCGGCGGTGCCCGCGCTCGCGGACCCCGGGGCGAGCGGCTCGGGTGGCGCTGCCGCGTCGAGCGAGGTCATCGTCAAGCGCGGCGATCGCGGCGACGCCGTGCGCAGCATCCAGCGCGAGCTCGGACTCACGGCGGACGGCGTCTTCGGCCCGATGACGGAGCGCGCCGTCAAGCGCTTCCAGCGCAGGCACGACCTCGTGCCGGACGGCATCGTCGGACCGCTCACGCGCGGCGCGCTCGGCCTCCGGCCCTTCAGCGCCCGCTCGCTGCGCCGGACGAGCGACCGCAGCGTGCGCGTGCCCAGGATCCTCAGGCGCATCGCGGAGTGCGAGTCCGGCGGCAACCCGCGCGCCGTCTCGCCCGGCGGCCAGTACCGCGGCAAGTACCAGTTCAGCCGCGCGACCTGGCGCGGCCTCGGTGGCAGCGGCGACCCCGCCGCGGCGCCGGAGTGGCTCCAGGACAAGCTGGCGCTCAAGCTGTACCGCCAGAGCGGCACGGCTCCCTGGCCGAACTGCGGCTAGGCGCTCAGCGCCTCTCGCCGGCGCCGGCTCGCCGTTAGCCCGACCAGCGTGACTGCGCACAGCACGGCGAGCGCGGTGTAGGGCACCGAGTCGGTCGTCGCGTCCGCCACGGCGCCGCCCACGCCCGCGCCGAAGATGTGTCCAAGCGCCCAGGCGAGGTTGGAGATCGCGAACGCCAGGGCGAGGTCGAGACCGCTCGCCTCGGCGGCGTCCGAGAGCATCGCCATCCCGGGCGCCCAGAAGGTGGCGAGCGCGACGAAGGAGAACACGACGGCCACCCCGACGAGCAGCGCGGTGTTCGGGAGGGGCAGCAGGATCGCCATCACCGTGGCGCCGATCAGCCCGGCGCGGATCGGGGCCATTCGCCCCGCGCGGTCCGACGCGCGGCCGGCGAGCGGGCTGATCACCGCCTCGACCGCGGCGCTCACGAGGAAGACGGCGCCGATCGTCGCGCCGGCCACGCCCAGGTCGTCCAGCCGGAGCGGCACGAGCACCTCGATCACCCCGCTGAACAGCGCGGGGATCGTGAAGATCCAGAAGCCGAGCAGCACCGCCGGGCGCGCCAGCGAGCGCATCATGGCGCGGATGCCGGGGCTCTCCTCGGGCTCGACTCCCGGCATCGTCCAGGTCCAGGCGGCGAGCCCGGCGGCGACCACCGCGACCGAGCTGAACACGGCCTCCGGGCTCAGCACCGTCGCCGCGCCGCCGAGGACGGGGCCGAGCAGCACGCCGACGATGGCGGCGCTGAGCGCCGCTCCGATCAGCTCGCCCCGCCGTTCGGGGGGCGCCGCGGTGGTCAGCCACGCCATGCCGGCCGCCCACATGCACGATCCGCCGACCCCCTGGATGAAGCGGGCGGTGTCGAGCAGCACGACGGTGTGGGCGAACGCGAAGCCGAGGCTCGCGAGCCCGAGCAGCGCGAGACCGGTGAGGAGGGTGGGCTTCACACCCCAGCGCGTCGCGAGCCAGCCCGAGGGAAGCGCGCCGATGAAGGTGCCCGCCGGATAGGCGGCCGTGAGGACGCCCGCGCCGGTCTTCGAGAGGTCGAACTCGTCGGAGTAATGCGGGAGCAGGGGGGCGACCGCGGCGAAGAACATGGTGTCCACGAGCACCACCGCGGCCACGAGCCAGAACAGCCGGCGCATCCATACGATGCTACGGGAGTCGTGCCGACCATCCGCGAAGAGCTCGAGGACTGGCTGCGCATCCCGTCGGTCTCGACCGGCGGAGGCGATGCCGAGGCGCTCGCGCGGGCGTGCGACTGGGTGCTCGAGCGGATCGAGGGCGCGGGCGGGTCGGCTGAGAGCGTCACGGTCGACGGCAGCCATCCGATGGCGACCGGCGAGCTGCGCGCGAGCGCGCCGGACGCGCCGACGGTCCTCTCCTACGGCCACTACGACGTGCAGGACCCGGGGCCGCTCGATGCGTGGGAGTCGCCGCCGTTCGAGCCCACCGAGCGCGACGGCCGCCTCTACGCGCGCGGCGCGGCCGACGACAAGGGCAACTTCCTGCCGCTGCTCCACGTGGCGTGCGAGCTGGCGAGCGCGGGCGAGCTTCCCGTGAACGTGCGCTTCCTGGTCGAGGGGGAGGAGGAGGTGGGGAGCGACGCCGTGCTGCGCCACCTGCGCGAGCAGCCGCCGGAGGTGGACTGCGCGATCGTCTTCGACTCGCTGATGGCGGACGAGCGGACGCCCGCCATCAACACCGGCGCTCGCGGGCTCGTGCAGGGGCCGGTGGAGGTGCGGACGGCCGGGCGTGACCTCCACTCCGGCCTCTACGGCGGCGCGGTGCTGAACGCGACCCACGTGCTGATGGAGGTGCTCCGCGAGGTGCTGCCCGGCCCCGACGGCCGCGTTCGCGAGGAGCTGCGCGCCGGCGTCGCCGCGACGGGCGACTCCGAGCGCGAGTCCTGGGCGCGGCTGCCGAGCGGCGCCGACATGATCGGCGAGGCCGGCGCGGCGGAGGTCACCGAGGGCGCGGCAGGAGAGTTCTGGGAGCGCACGGGCGCCGAGCCGTCGGTCGACGTGAACATGCTGTCCGCCGGCGAGCCGCGCACGGTGATCCCCTCGGTGGCGAGGGCTCAGCTCAGCGTGCGGCTCGCTCCCGGCCAGAGCGCGGCCGAGATCGCTCCCGTGGTGGAGCGCCTCCTGCGGGCCGCGCTGCCCGACGGCGCCGAGCTCGCCGTGGACCTCGACCTGTCCGATCCGGCGCTCTTCGACCCGAACGAGCCGGCGCTCCAGCTCGCGGGGGAGGCCTTCGAGCGCGCGTGCGGCGCGCCGCCCGCATTCGTGCGGCTGGGCGGCACGCTGCCGCTCCTGGCGGTGCTCGCGGAGCAGGAGGTGCCCACGATCGTGAGCGGCTTCGCCCTCGGCGCGGACGCCTTCCACGCGCCGAACGAGAGCTACCGGCTCGAGAGCCTCCGGCTCGGCGAGCTGACCGCGCGCGAGCTGTACCGCGCGTTGGCCGATTTGCCACGCTAAGGGTCCGCGCCCCAGCGCCGATAAAACGAGCGTGGGCGTCCCAAGGCGGCATCTCAAGGCTGTAGACGGCACCGGCGCCGTGCTCGACCCGTGGGAGCAGCGCTTCCGGCTGCTGGCGGGCAGCGTGCGCGCGCTCGTGTCGGTCCACGACGCCGCCGGTTCCTACCTCTACGCATCGCCGCTCGTCTCCGAGCTCACGGGCGTGCCGCGCGACACGCTCATGAACAGCCCCGTGCAGGCGCTGATCCACCCGGACGACGGCGAGCGCGTCATGTCGCTCCACCGCGGCTGGATGCGCGGCCCGGGCGCAGAGACCGTCGAGTATCGGCTGCTCGCCGCCGGCGGCGGCTGGTGCCCCGTCGAGACGACCTTCGTGGCCGGCGACGAGGCCGAGGTTCAGTGGCTCACCCGCCGGCAGGATCTCGTGGGCGCGGCGCCCCAGACGGCGGCCGAGATCGACCCCGCCACGGGCCTGCCCACTCGCTTCTCCCTTCTTGACCGCCTCGCCTGGGCGCTCCATCCGGCCGGCTCCGGCGCCGCGGGCGTCGTCGTCATCCGCATCGACGGCCTCGAGCGCATAGTCGAGGATCGCGGCCGGCCGGCCACGAGCGTCGTCCTGCGCGAGATCGGCCGCCACATCAGCTCCGCGCTCCGCCCGCTCGACCTCGTCGGCCAGCTCGACGAGGTGCGGCTCGCGGCTGTCTGCGCGGGCGTGCACGACGGCACCACGATCGCCCGCATCGCCGAGCGGATCCTCGAGGTGGCCGGGCGCCCGATGGGCGCCGGCGGGATCCCGATCGTCCCGAGCGTGGGCGCCACCTGCGCGCCCTCGGGACAGCGCCGCCCGGCGGCACTGCTCCAAGCCGCGCTTCAGGCCGCCGACGAGATCGGCGACCGCGGCGGCAGCGACTTCCAGGTTGTCTAGCTCGTTCCCCGCCGCAGGCGGTGGATGAGCACCCGCCCCGCGCGCGGGCTCGCCACGCTGCGGATGCTCCAGCCCGCGTCCCCGGCGGCGGCGAGGAAGCGCTCGGCCGGCACGCGCCCCGGATCGGCGAGCAGCACCAGCCCGGTGCGGTCCACGAGCCGCGGCAGCAGCCCCAGCAGCAGCTCCACGTTACGGGCCTCGTAGAGCACGTCGCTCGCGAGCACGAGCGGCCACGGCCCGCGCTCGACGATGGCGTCCGGCTCCGCCCAGGAGCAGAGCAGCGTCTCGACCTCCAGGTCGTTGCGCTCGGCGTTGGCGGCGGTGGCCTGCACCGCCTCCGGCGACCAGTCCGTGGCGAGCACGCGACCGCCGGCCCGGGCGGCGGCGATGCTCGGCAGCCCGAGCCCGCAGCCCAGCTCGAGCGTCGGCCTGCCGCGCAGCGAGCGGAGCGAGACGTCGTGCGCAAGCGCCACCGCACTAGACCACAGCTCCGCCCAGTAGGGGAGGAACTCCTCGTGCTCGAACGCCTCCTCGGTGATCAGCGCCTCGGCGTCGGGCGGGCGCATCAGCTCGACGTCGCCGCCCGGCAGCGCGATCCGCTCGGCGATCAAGCGGTCACTCGATCCGCCCGGCCTCGCGGGCGGCCGCCTCTGCAGCGTCGAGCTGGCGCTCCACCAGCTCGAGGCCGGCGCTCCAGAACCCGGGGTCGGAGAGGTCCACGCCGACGATCGCGCCGAGCTCCTCGGGCGGGCGCGAGCCGCCCGCGCGCAGCAGGTCCAGGTAGGACGACACGAATCCGTCGCCCTGCTCCTCGTACTTGCGGTAGACCGACAGCGCGAGCAGGTGGCCGTAGGCGTACGCGTAGACGTAGCCGGGCGCGTCGATGAAGTGCCAGATGTACGACCACCAGATGCCGTAGTCGTCGTCCAGCTCGACGCTGTCGCCGAGCAGGTCGGCCTGCGTTCCGAGCCAGAGCTCGGCGAAGCGCTCCACCGACAGCTCGCCGGCCTCGCGGCGCTCGGTGTGGATCGCGTCCTCGAAGCGGTTCATCGCGATCTGGCGGAACACCGCGGCCACGGCGCCGTCGAGCGCCCCGGCGAGCAGGTCGAGCCGCTCGGCCGCGCCCGGCGCCCGCTCGAGCAGCCGCTCGAGCACGATGTTCTCGCCGAAGATCGACGCGGTCTCCGCGAGCGTCAGCGGCGTGGAGAAGTGGAAGATCCCCTGCGGGCGCGCGAGGGCGGCGTGCACGCCGTGGCCCAGCTCGTGCGCCATGACGAGCACGTCGTGCGGCCGCGACGTGTAGTTCAGCATCACGTACGGGTGCGCCGAGGGCACGGTGTACGCGCAGAACGCGCCGCCGCGCTTGCCCGGGCGAGGCGGCCCGTCCATGTAGCCACCCGTGAAGAACTCCTGTGCCGTCTCGCCCAGCTCGGGCGAGAAGGTGCGGTAGCAGTCGAGCACGATCTCCTCGGCCTCGCCGTAGGGGATGCGGTCGTCGCTGTCGGAGACCGGCGCCATGCGGTCGTACGCGGCCAGCCTGTCGAGGCCGAGGAGGCGCGCCTTGAGGGCGTACCAGCGCCGCGCCAGGTCGTAGCGCCCCTGCACGGCGTCGATCAGCGCCTGGACCGACTCGTCGCTCGCCTCGTTGGCGAGGTTCCGCGATGCGAGCCAGTGCGGGTAGCCGCGCAGGCGGTCCTTCGTCGCCTTGTCCTGGAGCAGCGTGTTGAAGACGAATGCGCGCGAGCGGAGATCCGGGCGGAGCGACGCCGTCACCGCCTCCGCGGCCTCGCGGCGGCGCTCGCGGTCGGGATCCTGGAGGCGCGAGAGGCCCTCCTCGAGCGAAGCGGGCTCGTCGCGGTCCGGCAGCGGGACCTCGAGCGCCGAGGTCTGCTCGGTGAAGAGGCGCTGGAAGGCCGAGCCGCCGGTCACGTTCGTCTCGGTGAGCACGCGCTCCTCGGGCTCGGTGAGCTGGTGCGGCCGGTAGCGGCGCAGCGTGCGCAGGTGGTGGGCGCAGAAGTCGAGCCCGGGATCCGCGAGCAGCTCCTCGGCACGCTCGTCCGGCACGAGGTTCCACTCCAGGTCGAAGAAGAGCAGCTGCGTCTCGATCGCCGCCGCGAGCTCGCGCGCCTTCTGCATCAGCGCGCCGCGCTCCGGGTCGGCCGTGTCGAGCGAGTAGCTCAGGACTCCGTAGGACCCGGCGCGGCCGGCGAGGTCGTGGATCGCGCCGAGCTCCTGCATCGCCTCGGCGAGCTCGGCCGGCTCCACCTCGGCGACGCGGCCGCGGTAGCGGCCGGCGAACGCCTCGGCGCGATCGCGCGCCTCGCCCAGCATCGTCTCGACAGCCTCGGGCCCGCGGCCGTCGACGAGCGGCTCGAGCTCCCAGCTCGCCGCTTCCAGCTTCTCGTCGGTGGTGGCGCTCACCGCGCCGAGATTACCCACGGAGCTAGCTTGTGAGGGGTGAGCGCCGCCCTTGCACAACTCGAGCATCCGATCGTGCAGGCACCCCTGAGCGGCGGGCCCTCCACGCCCGCGCTCGCGGCCGCCGTCTGCGAGGCCGGCGGGCTGGGCTTCCTTGCGGCGGGCTATCGGACCCCCGATGCCGTCCGATCCGCGCTCGACGAGCTCCGGCGGCTGACGACGCGGCCCTACGGCCTGAACCTGTTCGTGCCCGGCGCTCCGAGCCGCGATCGCGCCGGCCTTGCGCGCTACGCGGAGGCCCTTGGCGCCGAGGCCGAGCGCGTGGGAGTCGAGCTCGGCGAGCCGCGCTACGACGACGACCACTGGAAGGGCAAGCTGGCGCTCGCGCGCGAAGAGCGCGTGCCGGTCGTCTCGTTCACGTTCGGCTGCCCGGACCACGGCGTGCTCCAGTCGCTTCGCGAGGCCGGCTGCGAGACCTGGGTCACCGCCACGAGCGCGGCCGAGGCGGCCGCCGCCGCGAGCGCCGGTGCCGACGCGCTCGTGGTGCAGGGCTTCGAGGCCGGCGGCCACCGCGGCTCGCACGAGCCCGGCGCGGCCGCCGACGTCGGTTTGCTCGCGCTGCTGCAGCTGGTGCGCTCCGTGACCGACCTGCCGCTGGTGGCCACCGGCGGCATCGCCACGGGGCGCGGGGTGGCAGCCGTGCTCGCCGCGGGCGCGGCCGCCGCGCAGATCGGCACGGCGTTCATGCTCACGCCCGAGGCGGCCACCTCGCCGGCGCATCGCGACGCGCTGCGGCGCGGCGGGCCCACCGCGCTGACGCGCGCGTTCACCGGCCGCAGGGCGCGGGGCATCGAGAACCGCTTCATGCGCGAGCACGAACACGAGGCGCCGCTCGCCTACCCGGAGATCCACAACCTCACGGCGCCGGTGCGGGCCGCGGCACGCGAGCGCGGGGACGCCGACGGCTTCCACCTATGGGCGGGCCAGGCCCACGCGCTGGCGACGGAGCTGCCGGCCGCCGAGCTCGTGCGGGCGCTCGCGGACGAGGCGCGCGAGGCGCTCGGGTCAGCCGGAGGAGCCCTCGCTCATCGGCCTGAAGGTGGTGGTGAGGATGCGTAGGTTGCGCGGCCGGGTCACCGCGAACAGGACGACCTCGGCGACGTCCTCGGCGCTCATCATCTGCTCGAGGCCGGGGTCTCCGTGCTCGCGGCCCGTGCCGATCGCGAACTCGGTGTTCACGCCGCCCGGCGCGATGTTCGTCGCACGCACGCCCTGCTCGCGCAGCTCGTGGTCGAGCGCGCGCGTGAAGCCCACCTGGCCGAACTTCGACGCGTTGTAGACGGCCTCGCCCGGGAAGGCGCGCACCCCGGCCACGCTGGCGAGCGAGACGAAGTCGCCCGCGCCGGAGGCGATCAGGTGCGGCAGCGTGGCCGCCGCGGTGTAGAGCGTGCCCTTGAGGTTCACGTCGATCATGGCCTCGAGGTCGCCGGGGTCGAGCTCGAGGAAGGGGCCGTAGGAGCCCACGCCGGCGTTGGCGACGGCGATGTCGAGGCGGCCGAAGCGCTCGACCAGCTCGCCGGTGGCGCGCTCGACCGCCTCGCGGTCGCGCACGTCGCACGCGATTCCGAGCGCGCGCTCGAGGCCGAGGTCCTCGCCGCGGCGCGAGATCAGCCCGACCGAGGCGCCCGCGTCGTGCAGCGAGCGGGCCACCGCGGCGCCGATCCCGCCGCTCGCGCCGGTCACGAGCGCGACCTTGCCGTCGAGCGGAGTCATTCGAGCTCCTCGATCAGCTCGGCCACGGATTGCACGATCCGGGAGGGCCGGTACGAGTAACGCTCGGCCTCTCCCGGCTCCGTCACGCCGGTCATCACGAGAATCGTCTCCAGCCCCGCCTCGAGGCCGGAAACGATGTCGGTGTCCATGCGGTCGCCGATCATGGCTGTCGTCTCCGAGTGCGCCTCGATCGCGTTCAGCGCCGAGCGCATCATCAGCGGGTTCGGCTTCCCGACGTAGTAGGGCTCGACGCCGGTCGCTCGACTCACGAGCGCCGCCACGGAGCCGGTTGCCGGAAGCGGCCCGTCCGGCGTCGGGCCCACGTTGTCCGGGTTCGTCGCGATGAAGCGCGAGCCGGCGGCCACGAGACGGATTGCCTCCGTGATGCGCTCGAAGCTGTAGGTGCGCGTCTCGCCGAGCACGACGTAGTCGGGGTCGCGCTCGCTCATCGTGTAGCCCACGTCGTGCAACGCGGTGGTGAGCCCCGACTCGCCGACCACGAAGGCCGTCCCGCTCGGGCGCTGGTCCTCCAGGAACTGCGCGGTGGCGAGGGCAGAGGTCCAGATGGACTCCTCCGGTACGTCGATGCCGGTTCGCCTGAGGCGGGCGGCGAGGTCACGCCGCGTGTACATCGAGTTGTTCGTCAGGACGAGGAACGGCCGCTCGAGCTCCCGCAGCCGCGTCAGGAACTCCTGCGCGCCCGGGATCGCGTCCTGCTCGCGCACGAGCACGCCGTCCATGTCCATCAGCCACGACTTGATCAGGCGCCGCGTCACGTCGCGTAATTCTCGCTGCCCATGACGTGGAGAGATATGTACGGCTCGTTGCCGACGACCCAGCTGTCGTGTCCCGGCGGCACGTAGAAGAGGTCGCCGGGCTCCATCACCCGCTCCTCGCCGTCGTCCATCTTCACCGCCGCGCGGCCGCTGATCACGAGCCCGACGTGCTCGACCATGCACGAGCTCGCACCCGCTGGCTCTCCCACGTGCTCCGACCACTTCCAGCCGGGCTCGTAGGTCGCGCGGCCGATCGTCATCGGGCCGACCGAGTAGAGCTCGAAGCGGCCGCGGTCGAACGCGCGCGTCTCGGTGGGCGATTCGAGGTTGATGAGCGTCAGGTCCATGACCCCGAGTCTGGCGGGTTCGAGTCAGGGGAGGGGATCTAGCCCCATGGCGGCCCGCACGCCGAAGCCCGCGGCGGCCGCGATCAGGAGGCTCAGGAGCGTGCCGATCAGGTAGTACTCGGCGAACTTCTCCTGGCTGAAGGAGGGGAAGCGGGCGATCGACTTCGCCGCGACGACGAGCGCGGCCGCGTCCGGCGAGCCGAGCAGCACCAGCCCGTAGAGAAGGCTCCGCTCGAGCCACCCGATGTAGCGCCCGGCGTTCTCCATCCCCGGGGTGTCGCGGTCGCCGCGCACCCGCTCGGCGAACGGATGCAGGATGCGGCCGATGACGGCGCCCGCCAGGAACACTGCCACCAGCGCACCGGCCACGACGAGCACCACATCGCGGGAGCTGCCCACGTCTTCGACGGCATCCCACGCCTCCGACGGGTCCGTGACGCCGATCGCCACCGCGAGCGCGGCCGCCGCGAGCGCCAGCGGGAGGAGTGGACGGTCGAGCGAGGGCCTGGCGGGCGCCGCCGCGGCGGCGACGGCCGCTGCGACGATCGCCCAGGTCTCGGGCTCGTCCAGATACGGGGCCAGCGCGGCGAGCATGAGGAGGGCCGCGATCAGCGCACGAACAGGGCGCGCTGGAGGAACCGGCGCGGCGAGGGGGAGGAGGACCACGACGGGCGCGGCGATCGCGGCGCGGAGGAGCTCGCCGCTCATTCGTCCACCAGCCGGCCGGCGATGGCGCTGACGAGCCGCCGCAGACCCGCCTCCTCATCGGCCCCGGCGCCCCGAAGTCGCTGGCTGATCGCGGCGGGCGAGACCTGGAGGGCGGCCGCGATGTCCTTGTTCTTCATTCCGCGCCGGAGGAGGCGAACGCTCTCGCGCTGCTCCGGGCTGCGCCGCAGCGTGAGGAAGGCCAGGGCGGCGAGCGCGTCGGCAAGCGCCCGGGCGTGCTCCTCCGGCTCCCCGGCGACCGCGACCGGCTGGGGATGCGACCGCTTCTTGGCCCCGTCCACGGCCTGGCGAGCGTGCCAGAAGGCCGGGCCCTGCGAGTCGCGTGCCGTCTCGCCCAGCCGCTCGATGGCGCCGGCGCCGATGCCCAGCCACCAGTCGCCGTCCGCGACCGAGTCGGCCACGATGTCGGCCAGCGCCTCCGGATCGCGCAGCACCCCCTGGAGCTCATCGCCGGCGGAGCGGACGAAGGGGAGCAGCATCTGGGCGCCGTGAGCGGCGTTCAGCGCGTCGGCCCACTGGGCCACGCGGTCGGTCGCATCGCGGCTGCCGCGCTGGTCGAGGGTGATTACGAGCGCCATGCCTGTTAAGGCTACAACCTTAATATCGAAATGTAAAGGCCTGGGCCTTAATCTATGGCGGCGACCCTGACCGCAATGGGCGTGTCGTTGTAAGCTTCTGGCCTTAACTTCGCTTTGTAAAGGCCACAGCCTTAATCAGGCTGCTCTTTTTGTCCCGCGGGGCGAACCGGTCGCGCCGGCGGCTTCTCGTTCCATGGAGGCGCTTGACGACCTGGCCGTGGCGCTGCGGGCGCGGCTGATCGAGCGGGCTCGCTCGGGGGAGAGCGGCGGCGCTGGGCTCGACGCGGAGGTGCGCTCGCTGGTCGAGCGCGAGGCCGGCTCGCTGCCGGAGGCGGAGCGCGAGGGGCTCTGCCGGCGCGTGCTCCTCCTCGCGACCGGGCTCGGGCCGCTCGAGCCGCTCCTGTCGGACCCGTCGGTGGACGAGGTGATGGTGAACGGGCCGGGCGAGGTCTACGTGGAGCGGCGCGGGCGCATCGAGCGGACCGGAGTCGAGTTCGCGGGCGAGCCCGAGCTGATGCACGCGATCGAGCGAGTGCTGGCGCCGCTCGGGCGGAGGGTCGACGAGGCCTCGCCGCTGTGCGACGCGCGGCTCCCGGACGGGTCGCGCGTGAACGTGGTGATCCCGCCGCTGTCGCTCTCCGGGCCGTGCCTCACGGTGCGGCGCTTCCGGCACGAGGGCTTCTCGCTGCGCCAGCTCGTGGCGGGCGGGACGCTGCCGGGCCGGCTCGCGGAGTTCCTGGCGCTGTGCGTCGCGGCGCGGGCGTCCGTGCTCGTGAGCGGCGGGACGGGGTCGGGGAAGACCACGACGCTGAACGCGCTGTCCGGCGCGATCCCCGGCGAGGAGCGGATCGTGACGATCGAGGACGCGGCGGAGCTGCGGCTGCGGCAGCGCCACGTGGTGCGGCTGGAGGCGCGGCCGGCCAACCTCGAGGGCCGCGGCGAGGTGACGATCAGGCAGCTCGTGGTGAATGCCCTGCGGATGCGGCCCGACCGGATCGTGGTGGGGGAGGTGCGCGGCCCGGAGGCGCTCGACATGCTCCAGGCGCTGAACACCGGCCACGACGGCTCGTTGACCACCGTGCACGCGAACTCGCCGGCGGACGCGCTGCGGCGAGTGGAGACGCTCGCGCTGATGGCGGGGGTCGGGCTGCCGCACGCAGCGGTCCGGGACCAGGTCGCGAGCGCCCTCGACATCGTGGTGCACCAGGCGCGCCTGCCGGACGGCTCGCGCGCGGTGCAGTCGGTGAGCGAGGTGCTCCGCGTGGCCGGCGGAGCGGGCACCCGCGAGCTCTGGACGCCCGGAGCCACCCTCCACCAACCGGGCCCCGGCGAGCTGGCGAGCCGCCTGGAGGCGCTCCGCGGAGGAGGCGCCCGCGTGGCGGCGGCGGAGGCGACCGGGTGAGCGGCGTCCTCGCTGGCTTTGTCGCGGGAGCCGCCGCGGGGCTTGCGCTGTGCGAGCTCGGTGCCGCCGTGTCTGCGGCTCTTGTTGCGCGCGGCCCTCGCTGGCTGCGGGCGGCCGCCGGGCTGGTCGATGCGCTGGTGCGGGCGGGGCGCGAGGGCCGCGACCCGGTGCGGTCGAGCGACGCAGGTTGCTCGCCGCCGGCGCGGGTGTGGCTTTCGTGGCGGGCTTCGTCACGCTCGGCCCGCTCGCGGGCGTCGGGATGGCCGCCGCGGGGCCGACCGGGGTCGCGCGCGTGCTCGCCGCCCGGAGGCGGCGCTACCGCTCGGCGGTCGAGGCGGGCGTGCCGGAGATGGCCGTGGCGATCGCGGACGCGCTCGCCGGAGGCTGCTCGCTGCGCACCGCGCTCGGCGAGGCCGCGCCGGGCGTGGGCGGGGCCGCCGGGCACGAGCTGCGCCGCACCGCGGCGGAGCTGCTGGCGGGCGCGCGCACCGACGACGCCCTGGAGGCGATGCGGCGGCGCACGCGCTCGCCCGGGATGGACGCGCTCGTGACCGCGTGCATGCTCCAGCGCCGCGCCGGCGGCGACCTCGCGCGGCTGCTGCGCGACAGCGCCCGCGCGCTCGAGGACCAGGCTCGGCTGGAGGACGAGGTGCGTGCCGCGACCGCCCAGGCTCGCTTCACCGCCCTGCTCGTCGTGCTGCTCCCGCTGGGCGGCGCGCTTCTGGCCGAGCTGGCGAGCCCGGGCTGGTTCGCCGGGCTCCGGAGCTCGTTCCTGACCGCGTGGCTGGTCGGGATCGCGCTGGTGCTTCAGGCGCTGGCGGCCGTGCTGATGCGGAGGCTGGGGCGCGTGCGGTGCTGATCTCCGTGCTCGCCTTCGTTTCCGCGGCGTCGGCCTCCGCGGGCGTGCTCGTGCTTCTGACGTCACGACAGCGGTAAAGGGCGAGCATGTTGTCGAAACCGGCCATATAGGCCGGAAAGTGCAGGATGGTCGGATTTCCGCGGCGGCTCGTGTCCTTTCAATGCTGTCGTTCTTCGGCCGGCGCCTTCGCGCGCGCCACGCGCCCACTGATCTGACCGCCCGCATCGAGGCCGCCGGGCGGCCCGCCGGCCTCGGTGTCCGAGAGCTGATGGCCGCGAAGGTGGCGGCCTCGCTGCTCGCCGCCGCCGTCGCTCTGCCGCTCGCGGCGCTCGCTCCCGGGCGGCTCGGCATCGTGGTCGTGGCCGGTGGCCCGGTCGCGGGCTTCCTCGCGCCCGACGTCTGGCTCGCCCGGCTCGCCGCGGAGCGGGCTCGGCGAGTCAGGCGCGAGCTCCCCGCGCTCCTCGACATCCTCCGCATCTCCATCGAGGCCGGCGGCTCGCTCGCCTCGGCGCTGCGGGCGGTGGGGGAGCGCGCCGGCGGCCCGCTCGCGGGCGAGTGGAGGGCCGTGGCCCGCGAGGTCGCCCTGGGCGTCCCGCTGGGCCAGGCGCTCGACGCTCTCGCGACGCGATTGCCTCAGCCCGAGGTCCGCGCGTTCGTG
The DNA here is from genome assembly GCA_963786845.1 of uncultured Thermoleophilaceae bacterium. Taxonomy (GTDB): domain Bacteria; phylum Actinomycetota; class Thermoleophilia; order Solirubrobacterales; family Thermoleophilaceae; genus JACVRW01. The sequence goes on along the minus strand of CAWBAP010000009.1, from coordinate 125,215 downwards.
TCTGCGCTCCACCGGGCCGCGACGCACGGCGCCCCGCTCTCGGAGACGCTCGCCGGCCAGGCCCGCGCGGCTCGCTTCGGGCTCGCCCGCAGGATCCGCGAGGACGCCGCCCGCGCCGGGCCGAAGATCCAGCTCGTAGTGGCGCTGCTCCTCGTGCCGTCCGTCCTGCTGCTCGTGGCGGCGGCGCTGGCATCGGCGCTGCTCGACGGCAGCGCCGATGCCCTGCCGCTCTAGACCGCCGTCAGCACGAGACGAGCAGGTGGAACGAGCGGTCGGCCAGCTCCCCGGTGCTGTTGCGGGTAACCACGCGCACGCCGTTCACGTTGCTCGACGCGGAGGTCACCGCGATCTGGCCGGTGCCCGGACCGGAGGCGGACTCATCACCGAGCGTCGCGGAGTACGTGCAGTTGCGAACGTCGGCGTCGAGGATCGCCAGGTACTGGCCGTCGCCGGTCTTGCTCGCGGATGTGATGCCGCGGCCACGGACCAGCGCGCCCAGGTTCGAGATCACGCCGTGCCGGGCGAGGCCGTCCGCCACGCCGGCGTTGTTCACCTTGCCGATCCTGGTGGCGTTGAGCTGGCCGGCGTCGAGCGAGCTCTCCTTGATCGCTCCTCCGCCGAATCCGTTTGGCTTGGCCTCGTTGCCGCGCAGGGTGCCGTCCTTGAAGTCGCGGTTGCGGATCGAGCCGTCGATGATGTCCTCCGAGCCGATCGTCGCCGCGGCGTACGCGACGCCGCCCAGCGCCACGAAGAGCGCGATGCAGGCGATGACCAGAGCGGGTGATGGTGTCCTTGGTCGGTTCATACGACCCCCAACAGAGGACCCCCGCCGCGGTTGCGGCCGCCTGCACACAACCCACCAAACGGCCGATCTGCACGCAGGATTGCGTTCAGAAGCGCGTTGTGCAGCCGAAAAAGCGCCTGGATGGGCCGATCATCCCACCCGCCTCCACCGCTGTTTTTCCGCTCTGCAGAGCCGATAGCGGCGTGTTCCGCGGTCGTGTGCCATCACCATCGGACGGAAAAGTGGGGAATCGTGTTGCAGAGTGGGAGAGAGTGGGGTACGGTGGCCAAGCAATCGACCGGAGTGGCGGGGCTCCTCCCACTCCGCCACTCCGGTCTGAACTCTCTCCCGGGGATATGACCGTTGGCGTTTCGTGGCCACTTCGAGCACTCGCTGGACGCGAAGAACCGGCTCAGCATTCCGGCCCGGTTCCGCGCGGCCTTCTCCAGTGGAACGGTTCTCGCCAAGGACCCGGAGCCCTGCGTGGCGGTGTGGACTCCCGACACGCACGAGGCGATCATCGAGCGCGCGCTCGGCGGCCTGAACCCGATGGGGTCGGAGTACCGCAAGCTCTCGCGCTTCTACCAGGGCAACTCGTTCGAGATCGAGCTCGACGCGAGCGGGCGCGTGACCGTGCCGCCGCCGCTGATGTCGCACACGGGCATCGAGAAGGAGGTCGTGGTGGTGGGCGTGGGCGACCACCTCGAGGTCTGGGCGAGGGAGCGCTGGCTGGAGCAGCAGGACGCTCTGGACGCGGAGATCGGGGAGGTGACGGAGCGCCTTGGCAATCCTTCTTGACATGACGCGCGCGCACGTACCCGTCCTGGCCGGCGAGCTGATCGAGCTGACCGCGCCGGCCGCGGGGGAGACGGTGGTGGACTGCACCTTCGGTGCGGGCGGCCACGCGCGCCTGATCGCCGACCGGATCGGCTCCACCGGCACGCTCGTTTGCATCGACCGCGACCCGCTCGCCGAGGAGCACTTCGAGGAGCTCGCCCGCGAGGTTGCATGTGAGACGCGCTTCCTCCGCATGGACTACGCGGAGGGCCTGGAGCTGCTGAACGAGGAGCGCCTCGCGGCCGACGTCGTCTACCTCGACCTCGGGATCTCCTCGATGCAGGTGGACGCGCGCGAGCGCGGCTTCTCCTACTCCTACGACGCGCCGCTCGACATGCGCATGGACCCCGGCCAGGAGCTCGACGCGCGCGAGATCGTGAACACCTGGGACGAGCGGCGGCTCGCCCAGCTGTTCCGGCGGCTCGGCGAGGACCCGAACGCCGGGCGGATCGCGCGTGAGCTCGTCCGGCGGCGGGACAGATCGCCGATCGAGACGACCGGCGAGCTCGTGACTGCGATCGAGGCGGCGCTCCCGGCGGCTGTCCGCCGGAGCTTCGGCGGCGGCAGCCCCGCGAAGCGCGTCTTCCAGGCGATCCGCATCGCGGTGAACTCGGAGCTCGACTCGCTCGACCGCGCCCTCCCGCTCGCGTGGGAGCTGTTGCGGAACGGCGGCCGCCTGGCCGCGATCTCGTTCCACTCGCTCGAGGACCGGCGCGTGAAGCGCTTCCTGGCCGAGCGCGCCCGCGGCTGCGTGTGCCCGCCCGACTTCCCGGTCTGCGTGTGCGGGCGCGAGCCCGAGGCCGAGCTGATCACGGGCCGCTCGGTCGTTCCGAGCGCCGGCGAGGTCGCGGACAACCCGCGCTCAAAGTCGGCCCGGCTGCGCTCGGCGCGCAAGCTGCGCACGGAGGCGGCTGCCTGATGGCCCGGTCCGCGGCAGCGGCGGCGCCCCGCGCCAGGACGGCGCGCGCGGCGGCGGCGCCCGCCCGAGCGAAGTCCGCGCGCAGCGGTGCGGCGCCCGCCCGCGCGAAGTCCGCGCGCGCGGCAGCCGCGCCCGCGCCCGGCGCGCGACCCGCGGTCATGCGACCGCTCCCCGGCGCGCGCCCTCGACCCGGCGTGTGTCCGGCGCCGGAGCGCCCGCCGTCGCGCTCCCGGTGCGCGTCATCAACGCGCCGTTCGCGCGCGCCGCTCGGCGCCGCACCAGCGGGGTGCTCGACGCGCTCCTCTCCGGTCGCGGCTGGATCGCGCTCGTCTTCGTCCTGCTCGCCGGGATCGTCTTCCTGAACGTCGACCTGCTTCAGATGAACCGCGAGATCGCCGGGAACGCGGAGAAGATCTCGACGCTCAAGCGCGAGATCGCCCGCAACCGGCTCGACGCGGCGCGGCTCGCCTCCAGCGAGCGGATCCAGGACTCGGCCGCGCAGCTCGGCCTCGTGCGGCCCGCCGCCGGCGAGGTCCGCTATCTGAAGGCGCGCCCGGGCCGCGACGCGGGCCTGGCCGCCAAGCGGATCACCGCCCCGAGCCTCGCCTACGTGGCCCCCGCGCCGGTCGAACCGGCGCCTGAGCCGGTGTTCGCTCCCACCGATCCCGCGGTCACGGACCCTGCCGCCACGGATCCCACCGTCACGGATCCGGCGGCCGCCGATCCCGCCGCCACGGACCCGGTCGCCGCGCCCGCGCCCACGACGCCGACCGCCCCGGCGGGCTAGCCATGCCGGCCACCCAGCGCCGCCCGCCAACCCGTGCCCCAAGGCGCGGGCCGGGCCGCCCGCCGACGCGCCTCGTCGAGCGGCGCATCGGCCTGCTGTTCGCCGTCTTCCTGCTGATGCTGTCGCTCGCCGCCCTGCGCGCCACCTGGCTCGGCACCGTCAGGTCGGGCCCGCTGTCCGATCGCGCCGTGAGCCAGCAGATCGAGGACATCGAGGACCCGGCGCGGCGCGGGACGATCTTCGACCGGAACGGCGTGGAGCTGGCGGTGTCCGAGGACTCGACCACGGTCTTCGCGCATCCGTTCCTGATCGAGGACCCGGTCAAGGTCGCCGCGAGGCTCGCGCCGCTGGTCGGGCGCACCGAGGACGACCTCCTCCGCGCGCTGTCCGACCGCGACACCACCTTCGTCTACCTGCGCCGCAAGATGGACGCCTCGGCGGGCGAGCAGATCAAGAACCTGGGCATCGAGGGGATCGGCACGGTCACCGAGCCGAAGCGCGTCTATCCGCAGGGCTACCTGGCGTCGCAGGTGCTCGGCTACGTGGGCACCGACAACGTCGGGCTCTCGGGGCTCGAGTACTCGCAGGACGACACGCTCGCCGGCGAGGACGGCGAGCGCCGCCTCGTGAAGGACGCGCTCGGCGAGCCCGTGAGCCTCGTCGAGACCGAGCGCTCGCAGCCCGGAGAGAACCTGGAGCTCACCCTCGACGCGCGCATCCAGGAGCGCGCCGAGGCGGTGCTGTCCGAGGTCGGCCAGACCTACACGCCGCAGAGCGCCACGGCCGTCGTGATGGACCCGCGGAGCGGTGAGGTGCTCGCGCTCGCGAACTGGCCGCGCGTGGACGCGAACAACGTGGACGGCGCGCCCGACTCCGCCCGCCACAACCACGCGGTCGAGGAGAACTACGAGCCGGGATCGACCTTCAAGGCGTTCACGGTCTCGGGTGCGATGGAGGAGAAGCTCGTCGAGCCGGAGACCACCCTGGAGGTGCCGCCTGAGATCCAGGTCGCGGACCGGACGGTGGGCGAGGCGCACGACGGCGGCGGGGGCATCAAGAGCGTGGCGCAGATCCTCAAGGAGTCGTCCAACGTCGGCTCGGTGATGATCGGGCTGACGCTGGGCGCGAAGCGCTTCGACAAGTGGGTGCGGCGCTTCGGGTTCGGACGGCTGACCGGAGTCCGCCTGCCCGGCGAGCAGTCCGGCATCGTCCTGCGCCCCGAGCACTACTCCGGCTCCTCGATGGGGAACATGCCGATCGGGCAGGGCATCGCTGTCACGCCGATGCAGATGGCGAGCGCCTACACGGCCATCGCGAACCACGGGGTGATGCGGCGGCCGTACATCCTGAAGGGCGAGGCGCCCGCGCCGAAGCGGGTGCTCACGCGGGCGACGGCCGACCAGGTGTCGCACATGCTCGAGGGCGTGTTCGCCGCCGGCGGGACCGCCGAGGAGGCCCAGGTCGAGGGCTACACGCTCGCCGGGAAGACCGGCACCGCCGAGAAGGCGATCAAGGGCGGCTACTCGAAGACCGACTTCATCGCTTCCTTCATCGGATACGCGCCGGCGAAGGACCCGCGGCTGCTGGTGGCCGTCATGGTGGACACGCCGCGCGGCGACATCTACGGCGGCACGGTGGCCGCGCCCGCCTTCGAGCGGATCGTGGAGTTCGCGCTGCCGTACCTGAAGATCCCGCCCGGCTAGGCGGGATCGGCCGGGTCGGCGTCGTTCGCTTCGTCGAGCGGCGCCAGCGCGTCGCGCATCCGCTCCTGCGCCTGGCGCAGCTGGTCGGCGGCGCGCTCTGACGCGAATGCCGCGCCCTGGGCGGCGGAGAGCTGGGCCTCGAGGCGCTCGACGCGCTCGCGCGTCTGCGCGTGCGACTGGTGCGCCTCCTGGAGCACGAGCTCGGCGTCCTCGAGCTTCGCGCGGAGGGCTTCGATGTCCCGCGCCTCGAGCCGCGCGCGGTCGAGGTCGGTCTGGGTCTGAGCGAGCTCGGTGCGCAGCTCGGCGGCCTGCGCGCCGGCGCGGTCGAGCGCCTTGCGGGTGAGGACGAGCTCGTCCTGATGCTCCTTGATCTCCGCGCGAGCCTGGTCGAGCTCACCGCGCACGGCGTCCATGGCGCCCAGCTCGACGCGCAGCTTCGCGACCTCCGCCTCGTGCTCGCTGACCTGGGTGCGGAGCTGATCGAGCTCCTTGCCAGCCGCGGCCTCCGCCTCGGCGAGCTTGGCGGCGAGGGCGGCCTCCGCCTCGCCGAGCTTGGCGGCGAGCTCGTCCTTCGCGGCGCGCTCCTCGGCCAGCTGGCCCTCGAGTGCCGCGGTGGCATCCGTGACCCGCTCCTCGGCGAGCTCCGCGAGCGCGCGTGCCTCGCGCAGCTCGACGATGAGCCCCTCGTTCTTCGCCCGCGCGCCGCTGAGCTGGGCGACCAGGCCGTCGCTGGCCCCGCGCGCCTGCGACAGCTCCGTCTCGAGCGCTTCCAGCTCCGTGCGCGAGGAGGCGAGCTGAGCGTCGAGCTCGTCCCGAGCGGCGACAGCCTCATCACGCGCGGCGACGATCTCGTCGCGGTCGGCGAGCGCCTCGTCGCGCTCAGTGAGAGCTGCGGCGCGTCCCTTCTCGGCTTCGGTGACGGTCGTGCGGGCCTTGTCCAGCTCGTTCTCGGCGCTCTCGAGCCGTGTGCGGGTGCTCGCCAGTTCGGTCTCGAGCTCGTCGCGGCGCGCCTTCGACTGCTCCAGCTCGGCGGCGAGCGCGTCGCGCGCGGCGAGCGCCTCGTCCAGCTCGGCGCCGCTGCCGGTTCCGGTCGAGCGCGCCTCCTGGAGCTCGGCCTCGACGCTCTCGAGCTTGGAGCGAGCGTCCGCGAGCTCGGCCTCGACCGACGTCTTCGCCGCGACTGCCTCCTGGCGCGCGCCCTCGAGGCGGTCCATGGAAGAGCGCAGCTCGGCGAGCTGGGCGTCGAGCGCCTCGGTCTCTGCACGGGCCTCGGCGAGCCTGGCGTCGGCCCCCTCTGACTCGCTGCGCGTCTCGGCGAGCTGTGCGGCGAGCGCCCTGCTCTCCTCGCGCGCGTTTCCGAGCTCGGTGCTGACCCGCTCGATCTCGCCGCGTGCGGCGTCCAGCTCCGCCTCGTGGCCGTCGGAAGCCGCGACGGCCTCGCGAAGCTGCGAGCCGAAGCTCTCGTTCTCGGCCAGCGCGCGGGTGAGCTCGCCCTCGAGCCGTTCGACGGCGGCGGTGGCCTCGGCGAGCTTCGCCCCGTGTCCCTCTCCGCTGGCGCGCGACTCGGCGAGCTCCTGCTCGAGCTGCTCGCTCCGGGTGCGCGCCTCCGCGAGGTCGGACTCGGCCTGCTCGGCTGCCGCACGGGCCTCGGCTAGTGCGGTCTCGTGGCGCTCGGCGATCGCGAGTGCTTCGCGGACCCTGGCCTCGGCGCCCTCGCCCTCGTTCCGGTAGCCGTCGAGCTGGCGCTCGAGCTCCTCCACCCGGGCGTGGGCCCTCTCGACGGTCTCGGCGAGCGTGTGCCCCTTCTCGTCCGCGGCCTGGAGCTGAGTCTCCAGCTCGGCGCTGCGGTTACGGGCGGACTCGAGCTCGGTGCCGGCCGCGGCGACCTGCTCGCGAAGCGCCTCGACCTCGGCGTGGGGCGCGCCGGCGTTCTCGCGCGCGGCGGCAAGCTCGGCCTGCGCAGCCTCGAGCCGCTCGGCGGCGGCGTCGCGCTCGGCGGTGGCGGCCTCGCGGGCGGCGAGCTCGGCTGCGGCGGCTTCGCGCGCCGCCTCCAGGGTGGCGGCGTCGGGCGCACCGTCGCGCAGCTCTGCCAGCTCGGTCTCGACCGAGGCGACCTGTGCGCGCAGCTGCTCCACCTCGGCGTTCGCGTGCTCGCTGGCCTCGCGGGCGGCCGTCAGGTCGGTGATCAGCTGCTGGTGCTCGGCGGTCGCGCCGCCGGCGGCGTCGCGGGTGGCGGCCAGCTCGGTCTGGGATGCGTCCAGCTCCGCGCGCGCCTTCACAAGCTCGGTCTCGGCTCCGGCCAGCTTGCGACGCAGCTCGTCGAGCTCGCGCGCGGCCTCCTCGGCTCCGGCGTAGGTGCTCGCGGCGGCGTCCTCGGCGGGCAGCGTCTCCTCGCCGCCGTCGGCGTCGACCTCGCCCGCCTGCCAGAACACGGCCGACGATGCCGACTGCTTCGCGGGAGCCTCCTCCTCCGCCTCGGCGCTCGCGGCCAGCTCGGCCAGCAGCGCGTTCAGGCCCGAGCGCGTGGTCGCGGCCGGGTGCACCTCGAGCTTCGTCATCACGGCGATGTCGTTCACCGCGAGGGTGTCGGCCGGGTCCGTCATCGCGACCAGCAGGGCCCCGCCGACGAATCCGACCGGCACGGCCTGGTAGCGCTTGGCGGCGGACGGCCGGATCATCGCGGCCGCGCCGGGATCCACCTCGAAGTCCTCCAGGTCGATGTACGCGAGCCCGTAGCGCTCGGCGGTCGCGCGTCCGAGCTGCTCCTCGGTGATCGTGCCGTTCTCCACCAGTACCTGCGCGACCGTGCTGCCGCTGCGCGCCTCGCGGACGGCCTCCTCGACCTCATCCGCGCTGGCGAAGCCCAGCTCCACGATCACGTCGCTCAGGAAGCCCGAGCGGCCGCCCGGCTCGGAGGGCGGGATTACGCCCTTCGGCGGCGGCGGTGCGGCGGTGCTCGCCTCGGGGCTCACGCGGCCTCCCCGGCGAGAGTGACGGCGCTGCTGCCGGCCTCGGCCTCGATGCGGCTCAGCGCGGCCTCCGGCGACTCGGCGTCGCCGAGCGAGCAGATCGCGTACGCGATGTCGAGCTGCGCCGGCCGCTCCTGCGTCACGCGGGTGAGCGACTGGCCGTAGCGGCCGATGAACGCGGCCGCTCCCTCGAGGCCCTTGCAGCCCACGAGCACCGCGCCGAAGGAGTCATCGGCGAGCCGGCCGGCGTGGTCGGTTCGGCGCACGGCGGTCTGCATGACGTCGGCGGCGTCCTTCAGCATCAGGTCTCTCGACGGCTGCACCGTGCAGCGTGGCGATGCGATCGAGGTTCGAGACCCGGAATGCGAGCACGTAGGTCTCAAGGGTCCCACGTTCCGCAAGGCGCCACTCGCGCTCCGCGGCCTCGACGAATGCGAGCCGGTTCAGCAGCCCGGTGAGCGAGTCCGTCCGCTCCGGGTCGCGCAGCCGCTCGCTGAGCCGGCGCAGGTCCGCGCGCCACTTGACGCTCTCCCACTCGTATGTGAGGAGACGGCCCGCGACCGCGAGCACCTCGAGATGCTCCTGGGTGAAGACGTCGGTGCCGGGCGCGAGGGCGCACAGCGTGAGCGCGCCGGCGCCGGAGCTCGAGTCGAGCGGAAGGGCGAGATATGAGCGCACGGAGAGGCGCTGAAGCGCCTGAGGATCGAGGAAGCCGCGGCTGCCGCCGCTCGCCCCGGGGGCGAGCGGGACCGTCGAGCCGGCGCCGAGCTCCGACGCGGCCGCGCCGCGCACATCGATCAGGCGCAGCTCACCCTCATCCCAGTCCACGCGGCCAAGCAGTATCGAGCCAGGCGGAAGCTCGGCCTCCAGGAGGTCGAGAACAGTGTCGGCCGCCTCGGAAAAGCTTGTGAACCGCCGTTCTGCGAGGCGAGCGAGCGCGCTCAGGACGGTGCCGCTCACCGAACCTGTATCGGCTCCCTGGACAAAAGTATGAGGGGTGACGGGCTATCCTGCCCCCGCGCATGACCCTTCGCGACCTGATGGGCAGCGAGGCGCCCGAGGTCGAGGTCTCGGCTCTGGCGTACTCCAGCGACAGCGTCATTCCCGGGGCGCTGTTTTTTTGCGTGCCGGGGTTCACGAAGGACGGCCACGATTTCGCTCCAGATGCGGTGGAGCGGGGGGCCGCCGCGCTGATAACGGAGCGCCAGCTCGACCTCGGCGTGCCGGAGCTGGTCGTGGACGACGTGCGCGCCGCGATGGGCCCCGCCGCGGCGCGCTTTTATGACAACCCGACGGAGAGCTCGACGTGGTCGGCATCACAGGCACGAACGGCAAGACCACCACGGCCTTCCTCGTCCGCCACCTGCTCGAGGCGGCCGGGCGCCAGACCGGCCTATTGGGGACCGTCAAGCGCGTCGTGGGCGGTGTGGAGGAGGACGTGGAGCGGACGACGCCCGAGGCGATCGACCTCCAGGCCACCTTCCGGCGGATGCTCGACTCCGGCGACCGCGCCGTCGCCATGGAGGTCTCCTCGCACGCGCTCGAGCTCGGCCGGGTGGCCGGAATCCGCTTCGCCTGCCGCGTCTTCACCAACCTGACCCAGGACCACCTCGACTTCCACGGGACGATGGAGGCGTACTTCGCCTCCAAGCTGAGGCTGTTCGAGGAGCCCGGGCGTCTCGGTCGTGAACGTGGACGACGAGCACGGGCGGCGGATCGCCGCCGACCACGGCGCCGTCAGCTTCGGGATCGAGAACGACGCCGACTACCGGGCGCGCGACATCGAGTTCGACTTCGCCGGATCGCGCTTCACGCTCGAGACGCCCGACGGGAGCGTCGAGGTCGAGTCGCCGCTCCCGGGCCTCTTCAACGTGCTGAACGTGATCGGCGCCGTCGCCGCGGTGCGCTCACTCGGGGTCGAGGAGATCTCGCTCGAGGGCTTCGAGCACGTGCCGGGACGCTTCGAGCCGGTGGACGAGGGCCAGGACTTCGGCGTGCTCGTGGACTACGCGCACACGCCCGACTCGCTCGAGAACGTGCTGCGCACGGCGCGCGAGCTCACGCGCGGGCGGCTGCACGTGGTCTTCGGCGCCGGCGGCGACCGCGACCACACGAAGCGGCCGCTCATGGGCGAGGCGGCCCGCGAGCTCGCCGACCGCGTGCTCGTGACCTCCGACAACCCGCGCAGCGAGCCCCCCGAGGCGATCATCGACGAGGTGATGGAGGGCGCCGGCCCGGAGGCCGAGCGAGACGCGGACCGCCGGCGCGCGATCGCCACGGCCATCGCGGACGCCGAGCCGGGCGACGTCGTCGTGATCGCCGGCAAGGGCCACGAGCAGGGCCAGGAGTTCGAGAACGGCCGCAAGGAGCCGTTCGACGACAAGACGGTGGCGCGCGAGGCACTGCGCGCGCGGGTGGCCGGCTGATGCTCGGCGAGATCGTCATGGGCGGCTCCGCCTCGCTCCTCATCTGCATGTTCCTGGGGCCGCGCTTCATCGACTACCTGCGCCTCAAGGAGTTCGGCCAGCAGATCCGCGAGGAGGGCCCCGCGGGGCACCACGGCAAGGCCGGCACGCCGACCATGGGCGGGCTCGCGATCTTCATCGCGATCGCGGTGCCGTTCCTGATCCTCTCGGAGTACCGGACGGCGAGCCTCGCGGTGCTCGCCACCGCGCTCGCGATGGCCGCGCTCGGCTTCGTGGACGACATCATCAAGCTGCGGCGACGGCGCTCGCTGGGGGTCTCCGGCAAGACGAAGCTCGCGATCCAGGCGCTCACGGCGATCGCGCTGTGGGTGTTCGTGACGGAGTCCGTCGGCCTGAACGACACGCTCGACCTGCGCCCCTTCGACGCGTCCGTGGAGCTGGGCGTCGCCTATCCGATCCTGATCTTCCTCGTGCTCGCGGGCGCCACGAACGGCGTGAACCTCACCGACGGCCTCGACGGCCTTGCGGCCGGCTGCGCCGCGATCGTGCTGCTCACCTACACGGTGATGACGTTCATCACCAGCGGGCAGCAGGACCTCGCCCTGCTGAGCGCCTGCCTCGTCGGCGCCTGCGTCGGCTTCCTCTGGTTCAACTCCTTCCCGGCGTCGGTGTTCATGGGCGACACCGGGTCGCTCGGCCTCGGCGGCGCCATCGCGGCGCTGGCGGTCGTGACGAAGACCGAGATCCTCCTGATCGTGATCGGCGGCATCTTCGTGATCGAGGCGCTCTCGGTCGCGATCCAGGTGTTCGCGTTCCAGCGCTTCCGCAGGCGCGTGTTCCTGATGGCGCCGATCCATCACCACTTCGAGCTGGCCGGCTGGTCGGAGACGAAGATCATCCTGCGCTTCTGGATCGTCGCGGCGATCTGCGCGGCGATCGGGTTCACGCTCTACCAGGCGTCGATCCTGGGGTCATGAGGCCGGCCCTTCCGGCGGGCCCGTACCTCGTCGTGGGGCTGGCGCGCTCCGGCGTCGGCGGCCGTGCGCATGCTGCGCGAGCACGGCGACGTGGTGGCCGTGGACTCGGGCACGCCGGAGCTGCCGGACGACATCGAGGCGCACGTGGGCGTGGACGGCGTGGAGCTGCTCGACGGGGTGGGCGTGCGTGGTGAAGAGCCCGGGCGTGCCGAACGAGGCGCCGGTGATCGCGGCCGCGCGCGAGCGCGGCGTCCCGGTGCTCGGCGAGCTCGAGCTCGCCTGGCGGCTGCTGCCGAACGGCTTCGTGGCGGTGACGGGCACGAACGGCAAGACCACCACCACAGAGCTGCTCGGCGCGATCTGGCGCGAGGCGGGGCTGCCCGTGGCGCTGGCCGGGAACGTCGGCACTCCGCTGTCGGCGCTCGTCGGGCAGGTGGCCCCCGAGGCGACGATCGTCTGCGAGGTGTCGAGCTTCCAGGCGGAGGACTCGGAGGCGCTGGCACCGGACACCGCCCTCCTGCTGAACGTCGAGGAGGACCACCTCGACCGCCACGGGACGTTCGAGGCGTACCGCGAGGCGAAGCTGCGCCTGTTCCGGAACCAGACGCCGGACCAGGTCGCGGTGGTGCCCCCCGGCGTCGAGGTGCCGGGCGAGGGGAGGCGGGTGGAGCTCGGCGCGCTGCCGCTGCCCGCCGGGGAGATCCGGCTGCGCGGCGAGCACAACCTCGAGAACGCGAGGGGCGCGTCCGCCGTCGCGCTCGCGTCGGGCGTGCCCGAGGAGGCCGTGGCGGCCGCGCTCCGCACCTTCGCCGGCGTGCCGCACCGGCTGGAGGAGGTCGGCTCCGCGAACGGCGTCCTCTACGTGAACGACTCGAAGGCCACGAACGTCGCCTCGGCGGTCCGCGGCATCGAGGCCTTCGACGGCGGCGTTCACGCCATCCTGGGCGGCAGCCTCAAGGGCGGCGGCTTCGAGGGCCTTCGCGACGCGCTCGCCTCGCGGGCCGTCGGCGGCGTACCTGATCGGCGAGGCGGCCGACCGGCTGGAGGCCGACCTCGCGGGCACCGTTCCGCTGCACCGGTCGGGCGATCTGACGCGACCGCGGTCAGCGACGCGGCGGCTGCGGCGCGGCCCGGCGAGGTGGTGCTGCTGTCGCCGGCGTGCGCCAGCTTCGACCAGTTTCGCGACTACGAGGAGCGCGGCTCGGTCTTCAGGTCGCTCGTCCCGCGGGGATGAATCCGGGCGCCGCCGTAGAACACGGTCTCGATGCCGCGGAAGCGCCCGGTCGAGTACTCGATCCTCTACACCGCCACGCTCTGCCTGCTGGCGGGCGGCGCAGTGATGGTCTACTCCGCGAGCTCGGCCGAGTCGCTGCTCGTCGGGGCTCGGGCGACCCGTCCTACTACCTGAAGCGCTACGTGCTGTTCGGACTGGCCGGGCTGGTGCTGCTCCACCTCGCCTCGCGGCACGGGCTGAAGGTCGTGCGCGCGCTCACGCCGATCCTCCTGGTCACCTCCTTCGCGCTCACGTTCGCGGTGATGCTCCCGGGCATCGGCGTCACGGTGAACGGCGCCACGCGCTGGCTGGGCGCCGGCGATCCTCCAGTTCCAGCCGTCCGAGCTCCTGAAGGTCTCGCTGGTGCTCTACGCCGCGCAGCTGCTCGCGGCGCGGCCGCATTCGGTGCGCACGATCGGGACGATGGCGAAGCCGCTGCTGCTGGTCGTGGCCGCGGCCTGCGCCCTGCTCATGAAGCAGCCCGACATGGGCACCACGATGGTGATCTGCTTCGCCATCGGCGCGCTGCTCGTGGCCGCCGGGACGCCGATGCGCAACCTCGCGCTGATCGGCGGCACGCTGATCTTCCTGGCGACGGTGCTGGCGATCGCCGAGCCGTACAGGCGCGAGCGGCTGTTCTCCTTCCTCGACCCGTTCGCCGACGCCGGCGACACCGGCTTCCAGGCGGTCCAGGCGCTCACCGCGATCGGCTCGGGCGGGTTCTTCGGAGTCGGGCCTGGGCGAGTCGGTGCAGAAGATCTTCTACCTGCCCGAGGCGCACACGGACATGATCCTGGCGATCATCGGCGAGGAGCTCGGCCTGTTCGGGATCCTCGGCCTGATCGGGCTCTACGGGATGATCGGCTACGCGGGGCTGCGGGTAGCGAAGCTCGCCCGCGACCGCCACTCGAAGCTGCTCGCCGCGGGCATCACCTCGCTGATCCTGTGCCAGGCCACGCTGAACTTCTTCGCCGTGCTCGGGCTGATGCCGCTCACCGGCGTGCCGCTGCCGTTCATCTCGTACGGGTCGAGCAACCTCGTGGTGCTGCTGGGCGCGATGGGGCTGCTCCTGAACGTGGCCGCCACGGGGCGGTCGCGCGGAGCGCGCCGCAGCGGCCCGAGCTGCGCGCCATCGACGGAGGTGGAAGTGCCAAGCGATCGTGATCGCCGCCGGCGGGACGGCGGGACACGTCGTGCCGGCGCTCGCGGTAGCTGACGCCCTCCGCTCGCGGGGCGCCCGGGTCGAGTTCATCGGAGGCGAGCGGGCGGAGGCTGAGCTCGTGCCCGCCGCGGGCTACCCGCTCCACAGCCTCCGCGTGTCCGGGATCGACCGCCAGAACCCGCTGCGCGCCGCGCGCGCGGTGCTGCTTGCCGCTCGCGCCAGCGGCCGGGCGCGGCGGCTGCTGAAGCGGATCGGAGCCGACGCGGTGCTCGGCGGCGGCGGCTACGTGGCGGGCCCGGTCGGGTTGGCGGCGCGCACGCTCCGGCTGCCGCTCGTGCTGACAGAGGCGGACAGCCACCTCGGCGTGACGAACCGGCTGCTCGCGCCGCTTGCCTCGCGCGTGTGCCTGGCGTTTCCGCTGCCCGGGCGGACGGGGTCGAAGTGGCTCGTCACCGGGCGGCCGGTCCCGGCCGGCACCGGCAGCGCCGACCGCGAGGCGGCGCGGGCGCGGCTCGGCATCGCGGCCGAGGAGCCCTGCCTGCTGGTGTTCGGCGGCTCGCTGGGGGCACGGCGGCTGAACGAGGCGGCGGTCGAGGCTTTCGGCGGCGCGGCGCCCGTGCACGGTGCTGCACGCCGTCGGGCCGGCGCGACCACGACTCGCTGCGAGCGCGGCTCGACGAGCTCGGGCACGCCGGAGCACTACCGGCTGTTCGCGTACGTCGAGCCTTTCGCCGACGCGCTCGCCTCCGCCGACCTCGCGGCCGCGCGCGCCGGCGGATCGGTCTTCGAGCTCGCCGCCGCCGGGCTGCCCTCCATCCTCGTGCCCTACCCGCACGCGACCGGGAACCATCAGGAGGCGAACGCGCGCTTCATGGAGGAGGCCGGCGCGGCGATCGTGATCCCCGACGCCGAGCTCGACGGGCCGCGGCTGGCGCGCGAGGTGGGTGGCCTGCTCGGGGCCCCCCAGCGCATGGCCGAGATGGCGAACGCCGCGGAGGCGGTGGCGAGGCCGGACGCGGCCGAGCGGGTGGCCGAGGCGGTGCTCGCGCTCCTATGACCGGCCAGTTCGACGGCCGGCGGCTGCATTTCGTGGGCATCGGCGGCGCGGGGATGAGCGGGCTCGCGCTCGTCGCGCGGCAGCTCGGCGCGAGCGTGACCGGCTCGGATCAGGCCGAGTCGGCCTACTGCGCGCGGCTGCGCGAGGCCGGGATCGAGCCGGTCATCGGGCACGATGCCGCGAACGTGCCGGAGGGTGCGGAGGTGGTCGTCTCGACCGCGATCCCGGAGGACAACCCGGAGCTCGCCGCAGGCGCACCGGTCATGCATCGCGGTGACCTTCTTGCGGAGCTTTCGCGGATGAAGCGGACGATCGCGGTGAGCGGCACGCACGGGAAGACGACGACAGCCTCGATGGCGGCGCTCGCCCTGATTGAGACCGGCCGCGATCCGGCGTTCCTGATCGGTGGCGAGCTGCGGGCCGCGGGTACGAACGCCGCCTGGGGTGGAGGCGAGTGGGCCGTGATCGAGGCGGACGAGTCCGACCGCTCCTTTCTGAAGCTCGCGCGTGACGTCGCGGTCGTGACCAACATCGAGCTCGACCACCACGCGACCTACGCGGGCCTTTCGGACCTGGAGGACGCCTTCGCGGAGTTCGCCGCGCCGGCGAGCGTGCGCGTGCTCGGCCCGGGAGTCGAGCTGCCCGGCGAGGGCGAGGCCGTCACGTTCGGGATCGACGACGGCGCGTTTCGTGCGTGTGACGTAACGCTCGGTCGGGGAAGCTCGCGGTTTCGGGTGGAGGGCGGGCACGGGGCGGCCGAAAGCGTCGACGTCGAGCTGAACGTGCCCGGCGAGCACAACGTCCTGAACGCCCTCGCGGCGCTTGCCGCTCTCCGGGCCGCGGGAGTGCCGCTGGAGGAGGCCGCGCCGGCGCTCGCGAGCTTCAGCGGCGCGGGCCGGCGCTTCGAGTCCCACGGACGGGCCGAGAGCGGGGCGGAGGTCTACGACGACTACGCCCACCACCCGACCGAGGTGCGAGCCGCGCTGGCCGGCGCCCGGACGCTCGAGCCGCGCCGGCTCGTGGCCTGCTTCCAGCCGCACCTCTACTCGCGCACGCGGATGCTCGCGCGCGAGTTCGGCCGCGCGCTCGCGCTCGCGGACCTGATCGTGGTGCTCGACGTGTACCGCGCCCGCGAGCGCCCCGAGGACTTCCCGGGGGTGAGCGGTTACCTGGTTGCCGAGTCGGCGGCCGACGCCGCCGGGGGCCGCCCGGTGTGGTGGCTGCCGCGGCTCGACGACGCGGAGGCGCAGCTGCGCGGCGAGCTCGGCGAGGGCGACCTGCTCGTGACCATCGGCGCGGGCGACGTGGACGAGCTCGCCCGGAGGCTGGCGGCATGAGCCCGTCGGGCCCTCCTCGCGATGTCGCAACGGGCTATCCCCTGGCGCGGCTCACGACGATTCGCACCGGCGGCCACGGGGACTACTTCGTCCGGCCGCACACCGCGGCGGTGCTCGCCGAGGTGCTGGCCTGGGCGAGCGCCGAGGGCATCGAGGTAGGAGTGGTCGGGTCCGGCTCGAACCTGCTGATAGCGGATGAAGGGTTCCGAGGACTCGTGATGAAGCTGGACGGCTCGCTTGCCAAAATCGAGCAGGACGGGCAGCGCCTGCTCTGCGGCGGGGGCGCCCGGCTTCCGCAGGCGGCCGCCTTCGCGGCGCGGGCCGGCCTGAGCGGCCTCGAGTTCGGCGTGAACATCCCGGGCACCGTTGGCGGCGCCGTGAAGATGAACGCGAACGCGTACGGGGGCGACCTCGCGCGCGTGCTCGAGTGGGTGGACGTCACGACCCCGTCGGGCACCTCCCGGCGCGCGCCGGGCGAGCTCGGCTTCAGCTACCGCAGGTCGAACCTCGGCCCCGGCGAGATCGTGGCGCGCGCCTCCTTCGCGCTCAGCAAGGCCGAGCCCGACTCGGTGAAGGCCACGCTCGCGGACATGCGCGCGGCCCGGAAGGCGGCGCAGCCGTCGGGCATCAAGACGTTCGGGTCCACATTCAAGAACCCCGACGACCCGCGCGCGGAGGGCCGCAGCGCCGGCGTGCTGCTCGACGAGGCCGGCTGTCGCGGGCTCACTGTCGGCGGCGCCCGCTTCTCAGAGAAGCACGCCAACTTCGTCGAGAACATGGGCGACGCCACGACGGCCGACGTGATCGCCCTGATGGGCGAGGGCCGCCGCAGGGTGCGCGAGCGCTTCGGCGTCGAGCTCGAGCCCGAGGTCCAGTTCCTCGGCGAGGTCGACACCACGCCGCTCTGGGGCGAGCCGTGAGCGCTGCGACGTACGTCGCCCGGCAGGGCGTTGGGCTACCCATTCGAGCGCTGGGGATGCTGCCCGCGAGGGCCCGCAGGCGGCTGCTGATCGTCCTCGCCGTCTGCCTCGTGCTCGCGGCCGGATACCAGTTCTGGCTGCGCGACTCGACGCTCGTGGCGGTCGAGGACGTGTCCGTCACGGGGCTCACGACCAAGGACGCCTCGCGTGTCCGCATCGCCCTCTCCTCGGCGGCGCACAGCATGACCACGCTGCACGTGGAGGAGGACGAGCTGAGGAGCGCGATCGAGGCCTATCCGGTCGTCCGGGCGATCGAGGTGCGCACCGACTTCCCGCACGGGCTCGCGATCCACGTGATCGAGCATCGTCCGGCCGCCATGGTCGACGGGGTGCCGGTGGCCGGCGACGGCACCATCCTCCGTGGCCTTCCGGTCGAGGGGAAGCTGCCGACGATCGAGTCGCGCGGCAACCTGCACGGCAACCGCCTCAGCGACGCCGCGGCGCTCCATGCCGCCCGCGTCGCCGGCGGCGCGCCCGCCGCCCTGCGCCCGCGGCTCGAGCGGGTGGAGCTGCAAAGCGGCGACGGGATCGTGGTGGAGGTGCGCGACGGGCCCGAGCTGATCTTCGGCGACGCGACGCAGGTCCGCGCGAAGTGGCTTGCCGCCACGCGCGTGCTCGCGGACCCCGAGGCGGCCGGCGCCACCTACATCGACGTGAGGCTGCCGGGCCGTCCGGCGGCCGGCGGCCTGGCCGCCGCGACGCCCGTGGCGCCCGTGGCGCCCGAGCTTGCCGCGCCCCCGGCGTCCGCGCTCCCTCCCGAGGCCGTGGTCGACCCCGCGACCGAGCAGCTCGCGCCTCCCGCCGCGGAGCCTCAGGTGGCACCGCAGGAGGCTCCGGCACCCGCCCCGGCGACCCCCGCGCCAACGGACTCGACGGGCGCTGGCGGCGTCTCGTCGCCGGTCGAGTAAGCCTCAACCGTTACGTGAGCTTTACCCCAACCCTCCAGCATTGCTGGAGTGTTTGCTTGCACAATTTCTTGCGAGGACGATTGACACTTCCCGCGAACTCCGCCTAGAGTCTGGGCTTTGGAGGAGCGGGAAACCCTCCACTCTTGCTTGAGCTTCGGACGGTAGAGAGGCACCACCTTCACATGGACACGGGTAGCTACCTGGCTGTCATAAAGGTCGTCGGCATCGGCGGCGGCGGTACCAATGCCGTAAACCGCATGGTCGACCAGGGCCTCAAGGGCGTCGAGTTCATCGCCGTCAACACGGACGCGCAGGCGCTCCAGATGTGCGACGCCGACATCAAGCTCCAGATCGGCGACCAGCTCACGCGCGGGCTCGGCGCGGGCGCGAACCCGGACGTCGGCTACGGCGCGGCGAACGAGAGCCGCGACGAGATCAAGGAAGCGCTCAAGGGCGCGGACATGGTGTTCGTGACCGCCGGCGAGGGCGGTGGCACGGGCACGGGCGCCGCGCCGGTGATCGCCGAGGTCTCGAAGCAGGAGGTCGGCGCGCTCACCGTCGGCGTGGTCACGAAGCCGTTCGACTTCGAGGGCACGCAGCGGATGCGCCAGGCCGTGGAGGGCATCGACCGCCTGCGCGAGCAGGTGGACACGATGATCGTGATCCCGAACGAGAAGCTGCTCGCCGTGGTCGAGCGCCGCACGAGCATCCTCGACGCCTTCCGCGAGGCCGACGCCGTGCTCGGCCAGGGCGTCCAGGGCATCACCGACCTGATCACGACGCCCGGCCTCATCAACCTCGACTTCGCGGACGTGCGCACGATCATGCAGGACGCCGGCTCCGCCCTCATGGGCATCGGTGAGGCGTCCGGGGAGAACCGCGCCGCCGAGGCCGCGAAGAACGCTGTGTCGAGCCCGCTGCTCGAGCAGTCGGTCGAAGGCGCCACCGGCATCCTCCTGAACATCACCGGCGGCACCGACCTCGGGCTCTTCGAGGTGAACGAGGCCGCCGAGATCATCCAGAGCGCGGCGGACCAGAACTCGAACATCATCTTCGGCGCGGTGGTCGACGACACGCTGGCCGACTCCGTGCGAGTCACGGTGATCGCCACCGGCTTCGAGCGTGCGAGCCGCACGCCGCTGTTCGAGGAGGACTCCACCGGCCGCCGGCGCGAGCCGCGGCGCCGCGACGTGAAGCTCGACGATCGCCAGCGCGCGTCCCTGGAGATCTCGGACGACGACATCGACGTCCCGTCATTCCTGAAGGACTGAGAGAGCTCCTCCCGCCGGACACGGCGCTGGCCTTCGAGGCCATGCGCGCGCTCCGGACGCATTACACCGACGAGGCCGAGTTCGTGCGGCGCGTGGACGACGTCCAGCGCCTGCAGGGCTACCGGCTGGTGGGCGCGTTCGAGGACGACCGCTGCGTCGCCGTTGCCGGCTTCCGCGTGATCCACAACCTGCCCTGGGACGACGCGCTCTATGTGGACGACCTCTCGACGCTCCCCGAGGCTCGCGGCCGCGGGCACGGGCGCGCGCTGCTCGAGTGGTGCAAGGAGGAGGGGCGCCGCCAGGGCTGCACGCAGTTCCACCTCGACTCCGGCGTGGGACCCGAGCGCGAGGACGCGCACCGGCTCTACTTCAACACCGGCCTCCGCATAAGCGCCCATCACTTCCAGGCGCCGCTCGAATGATCGAGTCGGCCTCCCGCATGGCGCTCGCGGCGGAGCGCGAGCTGGAGGCGCTCGTCGCCGTGTCGTCGCCGTCGGGCGACGTCGAGGGGGCGGAGGAGTGCGTGGCGCTGGCCGCCGCCGTCCTGCCGACCGAGGCCGAGGTGGAGCGGATCGAGTGCTCGACCCCCGACCACGCCCGCGACCTCGTGGGCACCCTGCGCGGGAGCGGGCACAGGCGGCTGGTGCTGCTGGGGCACCTCGACACGGTGGTGCACCACGGTGCGCACCGGCCGCTCGCCCGCGACGGCGACCGGCTCACCGGCTCGGGCAGCGTGGACATGAAGGGCGGCGTGGCGCTCTCGCTGGCGCTGATGCGAGAGCTCTCGGAGCGGACCGAGCTGTTCGCCGAGGTGGCCGTCCTGCTCGTGAACGACGAGGAATGGCGAACGGCGCCGTTCGCGCACGCGCCGCGCTTCGCGCACTTCGACGCGTGCCTGTGCTTCGAGGGCGGCGAGCGAACGGAGGCCGGCGACGAGGGCGTGATCGTGAAGCGCAAGGCCGCCGCCACGCTGCGCGTGGAGGCCCACGGGCGCTCCTCGCACTCCGGATCGGCGCCAGAGCACGGACGCAGTGCCCTGCTCGCCCTGGCCGCCGTGGCGCGGCTCGTGGATGCCCACAGCGATCCCGGCGGCCCGGACCGGCTCACGGCGGTCCCGACCATCCTCCGTTCGGGGGAGGCGTTCAACGTGGTGCCCGCGACCGGTGAGCTGCTCTGCGACCTGCGCGCAGACCGCCTGGAGGCGTTCGCCCCCGTGCTGGACGCGCTGCCGACCGAGCACGACGAGGTGCGCCTCGAGCTCGACATGGTGCGCGCCTGGCCGGGTCTGGACTCGCGCGCGACCACCGCGCCGGTGCTCGAGCGCGCGAGCGAGCGGCTCGGGCGGCGGATCGTGGGCTCCGAGCGCGGGGGAGCGAGCGACGCGAGCCATATGGCCGCGGGCGGCATCGAGCTCACGATCGACGGGCTCGGCCCGCTCGGCGGAGGCGCGCACACGCCGGACGAGTGGGTCAGCGCGGAGTCGTTCCACGGCCGCGCGGAGGTGGCGCTGGCGGTGACCGCCGCGCTGCTCGACGTCCCCCAGGGCGGCTAGGCCACCGGCTCGGCGGTCTGGCGGTCCGCGAGCGCGCCGGGCAGCGCGTGGCGCGACTTGATGCCGAGCTTGCGGTAGACGCGGCCGAGGTGCGTCTCGACCGTCTTCTCGGAGACGAACAGCGCCTGGGCGACCTCGCGGTTGGTGAGGCCCTCGGCGGCCAGCTCGGCCACGCGGATCTCGCTCGGCGTGAGTGCCTCGACGCCGCTCGCGGGCTCCCTGATGAGCCGCGCGCCCGAGCGCGACAGCTCGTCGCGCGCCCGGTTCGCGAGCGCGGTGCCGCCGCATTCGGACGCGATCGCGTAGGCGCGGCGCAGCACCTCGCGCGCGGTGGAGCGCTCGCCGCGACGGCGCAGCTCGGCTCCCAGCTCACAGGTCACGCGCGCCAGCTCGAGCCGCGCGGAGCCCCGCTCGAACGTCGCGACAGCGGCCTCCAGCATCGGTATGCGCTGGTCGGCCGGCCCCGCCAGCGCGACCGCGCGCTGCGCGATGCCCACCGCGCGCGGCGTGCCCAGCTGCTCCGCCAGCCGCAGCTCCTCCTGGGCAAGGGCGAGCCCCCGCTCCTCCTCGCCGAGCTGTGTGAGAGCGACCGACGCCACGGAGCGCCACGGAAGAAGCGTCGGCGACCCGCAACCCCAGGAGTCCGCGCGGTCCAGCTCGAGCGCGGTGTCGGCGGCGCCGCGAGCGTCGCCCTGAGCGAGCCGCAGCCAGGCGCGTGCGAGCGCGAGGTCGTCCTGGACCACCGTGTCCGGGTCGCCGGCCGGCGGCAGGGCGGCCACGATGGCCTCGAGCTCCTCGAACGGACGCTCCCGCTCCATGCCCGCGAGGAGGGAGACAGCCGCCGCAATCGGGGCGTGGCCCCGGGCGCGCGTGGCGTCGCGTGCGATCCGGAGAGCCTCTGAGGCGTCGGCCTCGGCGCCCTCCGCATTGCCCGCGCGGTAGCGCGTCCACGAGCGCTCCGCGAGGAAGACGCCGGCAGCCGAGCGGTCGCCGTAGTCGCGCGCCGCGCGCACGAGCCCGTCGAGGATCGCGCGGGACTCGTCGAAGCGCTCCAGGAGGGTGAGTACGAACGCCGTCATCGGCCGGCCGACGCTTGCTCGCATTACGGACTCGTAGTAGCCGTGCTCCTCGATCGCGATCGCCCGGTGGATGAGGTCGGCCGCTCGCTCCGCGTCCGGCCGCTCCACCACGGACACGAACGCGTGCGTGATCAGCGCGAAGCGCTCGAAGTCGGTCTGCGGGGCGCCGCGCGGCTCCTCGATGTGGTCGAAGAGGTCGCCGAGCCGCCCGCGTACCGTCGCGCTCTCGAGTCCGACCGCGATCAGCGTCTCGAGCAGCGGCTTCGCCGCCTCGTCCTCCTCGTGCACGTCCGCGAGCGCGCCCTCGAGCACGTCCGCGGCCTTCACGGCGCGGCCGGCCATCAGATGCAGCACCGCCGTCCAGTGGAGCGCCCTGAGGCGCGTGGGGCCGCCGGCCTCGCCCGCGCGCTCGAGGTGGTCGGCCGCGTCGGGATCGCCGGCGTGAGCGGCCGCCAGGCCGAGCTCGAAGAGCACCTCGCCGAGCACGGCGGCCTCCGGGCGCTCGGTCACGGCGCGCTCGAGGTAGCGCACGGCGGCCGACGGGTCGCCGAGCGCCTCGGCACGGCGCGCCGCGGCCCGCAGCGCCGCGATCGCCCAGCTCGCCCTGGCCCGGATCGGAGACGAGCAGGTGCGCCGCCACGGCGACCGGGTCGGCGTCGCGGTCCGCGAGCATCCGGGCGGCCAGTTCGTGCGCGCGGGAGCGGTCGACCGCGGGCATGTCGTCCTCGATCGAGGCGCGCAGGATCGGGTGCGTGAAGCGCAGGTGCGGCGCGCCGGTCACGAGCCCCGCGCGCTCCAGCTCGGCGAGCGCCTCCGCGGCGCTGTCCTCGGGCACCTCGGCGAGCGTGGCCACGTCTCTCAGCGACACGTCGTGCTCGCCCAGGATCGCCAGCGCGCGCGCGACGGGACCGCCGGCGCTGGGAAGCCGCTCGAGGCGCAGGAGCACGGACGCCCGCACGGTGTCAGGGCCGAGCGACGCCACCCGCTCCGCGCTCGCCTCCGTGGGCTCGATTCCCTCGGCCCGCACCTCGCTCACGAGCTGCTCCAGCAGGAACGGGTTGCCGCCCGTCGCGTGGTGGCAGGCGGCCGCGAAGGCCGGGTCGGACGACCCGAGCAGCGCCTCGATGCGGCGCTCCGCGCCGCCCTGCGAGAGGGGGCCGGGACGGATCTGCACGGTGGCGGGGTCGGCGAGGATCTCGGCCAGGGGCACGCCGAGCTGCCCCACGTCCGCGGTCCGGGCGGCCAGCAGCAGCACCATCGGGAGGTCGGCGATGCGCAGGCTGAGGAAGCGCTCGGCCGCCATCGACGCCTCGTCGGCCCACTGGGCGTCGTCGATGGTGATCAGGAGCGGGCGCTCGCGCGCCAGGTTCGCGGTGAGCCAGTACAGCCCATGCAGGCGCTGGTACATGAGCTCCGGGTTGTCGGCCTCCTCGAGCGCTGCCGGGGTCGAGGATCGGCAGTGCGAGCTTCGCGGCTCCCGTGAAGAGGGCGGCTCGCTCCTCCTGGGACTTGTCGAGCGACACCGAGTCCGCCGACTGGCGCACGATGCCGTACGGATAGCTCCGCTCGAGCTCCGTGGCACGGACCGACACCGTGTACATGTCGCGCGCCCGCGCCAGCTCCAGGCCGGCCGCGACCAGGCTGGACTTGCCTATTCCGGGCGGACCCTCGACCGCGACGACGCTCCCGCGCCCCTCGACGGCGGCGGCGAGCGCCTCGTCGAGGGCCTGAAGCTCAGCGTCGCGTTCGAGCAGGTTTGGGTCCATGGCTAAGAATCTGGGTGGGCGTCGGGGGTGCCCCTGATGCGAGCGAGCCCCATCGGCGCGAACATTGGAGCATGTCGACTGCCGAACCCGTGAAGGCACAGGTGGAGCTCGAGCTCGAGCCGGACGGCGTCCGCGGCGTCCTCCGCGCGCAGCATACGCCGGATCTTCCCTTCTCGGGATGGCTCGGCCTCGCCCAGGCGGTGGACCAGTGCCGCCGGGCGGCGGAGGAGGACTCCGCCGGGCCGGACAGGGGGTAACCTGCGGGCGGCGTTGCCGTCTGCAGCCGACACCCTTCTCCGAACGCCGCTGTTCGAGCGTCACAGGCAAGCCGGCGCCCGGTTGGTCCCGTTCGCCGGCTGGGAGATGCCGGTTCAGTACGAGGGGATCCGCCAGGAGCACGTGGCCGTGCGCACGCGCGCGGGCATGTTCGACGTCTCGCACATGGGCGAGATCGAGACGAGCGGGCCGCAGGCCGAGGACTTCCTCCAGCGCGTCCTCTCGAACGACGTCACGCAGGTCGCCGAGCGCGGCGCTCAGTACTCGGTGCTCTGCCGCGAGGACGGCGGCGTGCTGGACGACCTGTTCACCTACCGCCTCGGCGACGGGCGCTTCCTGACCGTCACGAACGCCTCCAACCACGAGAGGGACCTGGCCTGGTTCCTCGACCACGCGGGCGACTTCGACGTGGAGGTGTCGGACGCGCACGAGCGCTGGGCGATGCTCGCCGTGCAGGGGCCCGAGGCGCGCGCCGCGGCCGGGCGGATCGCGGACGGCGAGCTGCCGGCGCGGATGCGCACCGCGGAGCTGGCGGTCGCCGGCGCGGACTGCCTCGTATGCGGCACGGGCTACACCGGCGAGGACGGCGTGGAGATCCTGATCCCGCCGGACGGCGCCGCGGCGGTCTGGGACGCGCTCCTGGAGCAGGGCGTGAGCCCCGCCGGCCTGGGCGCCCGCGACACGCTGCGGCTCGAGGTCTCGTTCCACCTCTACGGCAACGACCTCTCGGAGGACCGCAACCCGATCGAGGCCGGGCTGTCGTGGTGCTGCAAGCTCGACACGAGCTTCATCGGCGCGGACGCCCTCCGCGGGCTCGAGCCGGACGAGGCGCTCGCCACGTTCGCGTTCACCGGCCCCGGCATACCGCGCCAGGGCAACTCCGTGCACACGTGAGCACGGCGAGGGCGTCGTCACGAGCGGCTCGCTCTCGCCCTGCCTCGAGGTGGGGATCGGGATGGCGTACGTGCCGGTGGCGGCGGCCGTGCCGGGCACGGAGATCGAGGTGGACGTGCGCGGCAAGCGGCGCGCCGCAGAGGTGAGGGAGAAACCGCTCTACCGGAAGGAGACCAGTGGCTGAGGCCACCTACCCCGAGGACCTGAAGTACCACGCCGAGCACGACTGGGCGCGCATCGAGGGCGACCAGGCCACGTTCGGGATCACCTGGTACGCGCAGGACGCCCTCGGCGAGGTCGTGTTCTTCGACCCGCCCGAGGTCGGCACCTCGGTGTCCAAGGACGACGCCTATGCCGAGGTCGAGTCCGTTAAGGCGGTCACCGACGTGTTCGCGCCGCTGTCCGGCGAGATCGTCGAGGTGAACGAGGCGCTCGCCGAGAGCCCCGAGAAGGTCAACCAGGACCCCTACGGAGAGGGCTGGATGGTCAAGGTGAAGCTCTCAGACCCCTCGGAGGTGGACCAGCTCATGGACGTAGGCGCGTACAAGGAGCTTCTCCAAGCGGGTAGCTAGGTTCGTAGAGGCGAAGATGAGCCGCTACACGGGAGTCACAGACGAGGACCTTCAGGCGATGCTCGGCGCGATCGGCGCCGACTCGCTCGAGGATCTGTTCGCCGACATCCCGGAGCCGGTCCGGCTCGGCCGCGAGCTCGACCTCCCGCCCGGCCGCTCCGAGCAGGAGGTCTACGAGCACCTCGCCGCGCTCGCCGGCCGCAACCGCAGCACGGAGGAGGAGGTCACCTTCGTCGGGGCCGGCATGTACGACCACTACGTGCCGGCGCTGATCGACACGCTGCTGTCGCGCTCGGAGTTCCTCACGCCCTACACGCCCTACCAGCCGGAGATCTCACAGGGCGGGCTCCAGGTGATGTTCGAGTTCCAGACCGCCATCTCGGAGCTCACGGGCCTGCCGGTGTCGAACGCCTCGGTGTACGAGGGGCCGAGCGCGGTGGCCGCCGCCGGCTACCTGGCGAAGCTCGAGACGAAGCGGACGAAGCTGGTGGCGAGCCGCGGGCTCCACCCGCACTCGCGCGCGGCGCTGGCCACGCACGCGGCGGGGTACGGGATGGAGGTCGTGGAGGTGCCGCTCGACGACGACTGCGAGACCGACGTCGAGGCGCTCGCGGCGGCCGTCGACGACGACACCGCCGCCGTGTTCGTGCAGCAGCCGAACTTCCTGGGCACCGTTGAGGACGTGGGCGCGCTCGCCGAGGCCGGCAAGCGCACCGGCGCTCTGCTCGTGTGCGCCGCCGACCCGATCCCGCTCGGGGTGCTGAAGCCGCCCGGCGAGCTGGGGGCGGACCTGTGCGTGGGCGAGGGCCAGACGCTCGGCAACCGGCTCGACTTCGGCGGGCCCTCGTTCGGCTTCTTCGCGGCGAGCGACCGCTTCATCCGCAAGATGCCGGGACGGATCGCGGGCGAGACGCGCGACGTGGACGGCCGGCGCGGGTTCGTCCTGACGCTCCAGACGCGCGAGCAGCACATCCGGCGCGAGAAGGCCACGCACAACATCTGCACGGCGCAGGCGCTGAACGCGCTCGCGGGGGTCGTCTACCTGTCCTGGCTCGGGAAGCGCGGGTTCGTGGAGCTGGCCGAGCTGCTCCTGCGGCGCACGCACTACGCGCGCGAGGCGCTGGGGCTCGAGGCGATCAACCCCGGGCCGGTCGTCCGCGAGTTCGCCGTGCGGGTGCCGGACCTCGACGGCGCTGTTCGCGCGCGCTCGCGCCGCGGGAGTCAACCCGGGCTATCGGCTCGGCCGCGACTACCCCGAGTTTCCGGACGGGCTTCTCGTTGCCGTCACGGAACGGCGCACCAAAGAGCACATCGACCGGCTCGCGGAGCTGGTCGGTGCGCCGGCACGCGCAGGCGTGGGCGTATGAGCGAAGACACAGTCACCGTCTTCGAGCGCTCGCGGCCCGGCCGCCGGGCGTTCACCGCACCGGAGCTGGACGTGCCCGAGGTGCCGGTCGAGGACCTGCTTCCCGCGGGCGCGATCCGCGAGCGCCCGGCCGAGCTGCCCGAGATCTCGGAGCCTGAGCTGGTGCGCCACTACACGACGCTCTCGTCGAAGAACTTCCACCTGGACGAGGGCTTCTACCCGCTCGGCTCCTGCACGATGAAGCACAACCCGAAGCTCCACGAGCGCGTGGCGGCGCTGCCCGGGCACGCGCGCCTCCACCCGCTCCAGGACCCCGAGTACGCGCAGGGCGCGCTCGAGCTGATGTGGCGGCTCCAGGGAGCGCTCGGCGAGATCGCGGGGCTGCCGCACGTGTCGCTCCAGCCGAGCGCCGGGTCGCACGGCGAGCTGGCGGGGCTGCTGCTCACGCGCGCCTACCACGAGGACCGCGGCGAGCAGCGCACGAAGGTGCTCACCCCCGACACGGCGCACGGCACGAACCCGGCGACGGTGACGATGGCCGGCTACGAGGTCGTGAAGGTCGGCACCGCCGACGACGGCGGCGTGGACGTCGACGACCTGCGCGCGAAGGCCGGCGACGACGTGGCCTGCCTGATGCTCACGAACCCGAACACGCTCGGGCTGTTCGACCGCAACATCGAGGAGATCGCCCGGATCGTGCACGACGCGGGGGCGACGCTCTACTACGACGGCGCGAACCTGAACGCGGTGATGGGCATCGCGCGGCCCGGCGACATGGGCTTCGACATCGTCCACTTCAACCTGCACAAGACGTTCACGCAGCCGCACGGCGGCGGCGGCCCGGGCGCGGGGCCGATCGCGTGCTCGGACCGGATCGAGCCGTACCTGCCGATCCCTCAGGTCATCCGCCGTGGAGAGCGCTTCGATCTGGACCACGAGCGCCCGAAGTCCATCGGAAAGCTGCGCGGCTTCCAGGGCAACTTCGGCGTCTTCGTGCGCTCGTACGCCTACATCTGCTCGCTGGGCAGGGACGGCCTCAAGGACGTGTCCGAGGTCGCGGTGCTGAACGCGAACTACCTGAAGGCGCTGATGGCCGAGCCCGGCATCGCGGAGTACCTCCCGATCGCGTTCGACCGCACCTGCATGCACGAGTTCGTCCTGTCGGGCAGCGGTGCCAAGGAGCAGCTCGGCATCAGGACGCTCGACATCGCCAAGCGCATGCTCGACCACGACGTGCACCCGCCGACGGTCTACTTCCCGCTGCTCGTGGACGAGGCGCTGATGATCGAGCCGACCGAGACCGAGACGAAGGAGCGCCTCGACCACTTCGCCGAGGTGGTCCGCTCGATCCTCGAGGAGGCGAAGGAGGACCCCGAGGTGGCCCGGACCGCGCCCCACACCACGCCGGTCCGCCGCCTCGACGAGGCGGGGGCCGCAAAGCGCCCCGTGGTCCGCTGGGTGGATGTAAAGTGAGTCATCCGCCGCGTGTGGACTCGACAGACGGCAGTGATCGCCGGGGTCGCGATCGGCCTGCTGGTGCCCGCCGTGCCCGCGCATGCGGGCTTCGGTGAGCTCCGTGCCCTCAGCCTGACGCCGGGCGGCGCGTTCGGCGATCAGGAGAGCTTCGACCCGATCGTCTCGGGCGACGGACGCTTCGTGCTGTTCACGTCGAGCGCGACCGACCTCGTGCCAGGTCAGAGCGGAGGGCCGGACCCCGCGCTCTTCCTGCGCGAGCTCTCCACGGGCCAGACCACGCTCGTCTCGCACGACGTGGGCGATCCGGGTGCGGCGAGGATCGGCGAGCAGCCCAGCATGAGCGCGGACGGCCGCTTCGTCGCGTACGTAAGCGATGCGGCGGACATCGTCGGGCCGGTCACGAACGCACCCACCGGCACCAACGTCTTCCTCTTCGACCGGACCACGGGCGCCAACGTGCTCGTCTCGCACGCCGCAAGCAGCGGGAGCACGTACGCGAACGACGAGAGCTTCCTCCCCGACATCAGCGCCGACGGCCGATTCGTGGCCTACGAGTCGGTCGGCAGCGACATCGTGACCGGGCAGACCGACGGCGCTGCCCGACGACGACGTGTTCCTGTACGACGTCGCCACCGGGGCCAACCGGCTCGTCAGCCACTCGCCGGCGAGTCCCACGACGCACCGGCGGCGACGACAGCCGCAGGGCGACCATCAGCGACGACGGCGGTCGCGTGGCGTTCCAATCGACCGCCGGCGACCTCACCACCGGGACGAGCACAGCGACTCGCTCGGTCTACGTGTTCGACCGGGGCGACGGAACGATCCGGCGCGTGAGCCGCAACGCGAGCAATCCGGCCAACAGCGCGGACGGCGACTCGTTCGGGCCACTGATCAGCGGTGACGGCCAGTGGGTTCTGTTCCCGTCCAGCGCGACGACGCTCGTGCCGGGCTTCGACAACAACAACGGCGTGGTTACCGACGTCTACGTCGCCGCAGTGGACTCGAACACCACGCTGCTCGCAAGCCACGGCCCCGCGGGGCCGGCAGACGGCGCCAGTGGGGGCGCCAGCGCCGTGGCGATCAGTCAGGACGGCAACACCGCCCTGTTCGTCTCGTCGGCTGACGACCTCGTGCCCGGGCAGGTCGACACGAATGAGGACAGCGACGCGTTCACGTTCAACCGCGGCAGCGGTGCGGTCACGCTCCAGAGCGCCGTGCCGGGGAACCCCCTCCAGACGGGGAACGGCTTCAGCGACCCCAGCGCGATGAGCGCGGACGGCCGCTATGTCGCGCTGGAGTCGCCGGCGACGAACCTGGTCGCCGGCCAGCAGGACGAGAACGGCGACGCGGACGCGCTCGTGCGGGACACCGTGCTCGGGGTCATGCGGCTGGTGAGCCATACGGTGGGCGGGGTCGTGACCACCGGGAGCGGCCGGAGCGGCGAGGTCTCGCTCAGCGGCGACGGGCGAATCGCGGCGTTCAACAGCGGGGCGACAGACCTCGTGTCGTCGCCCGCCGACGGGAACGGCGCCCTCGACGTGTTCGTGGCTCTGAACCTGCCTCCGGCTGCGTCGGCCACGGTGTCACCCGGCTCCGGAGACGTCCCGCTAACGGTTGCGCTCGACGCTGCGGGCAGTGTCGATCCCGACGGCGCGATCGTGGCGCACGAGTGGGACCACGGCGACGGCACCTCCAGCACCGGCGCGACCAGCAGCCACACCTACGCGGCGGCCGGGACGTACACGGTCACGCTTACCGTCCGCGACGAGGACGGCGCGACGGCGACCGCCACGAGGACGGTCACGGTCACCGACCTCCCACCCGGACTCCGTGGACTGCGGATCGTGCCGCAGGCCTTCGCGCCACTCCCGCGCGGCAACAGCATCGCCGGCCAGCGCTCGCGCGGGGCGACGGTCCGCTACACGCTCAGCGAGACGGCGCGCGTGCGGTTCTCGGTGCAGAGGCGCACGACCGGGCGGCGCGTCGGGCGCCGCTGCGTGAAGACGACGCGGCGCAACCTCTCGCGCCGGCGCTGCGTGCGCTTCGTGAAGGTGCGCGGGAGCTTCACGCACGCGGGCACGCCGGGCGCGAACCGCTTCCGCTTCAGCGGCCGCGTGCGGCGCAGCGCGCTGCGCCGCGGCCGGTATCGGCTCGTCGCGCGCGCGGTGGACCGTGCGGGCAACCGGTCGAAGCTGGCGCGCGCCGGGTTCCGGGTTGTCCGCCGGCGGTAGCTGCGGGCGCGAGTGTTAACGGCAGCGGTGAAGGGGTGGCGGCTCCGGGGGTGTTCGGTCACTTGACCGCGTATTACGCGGTCAACTGACGTCGGACCCCTTCAATGCCCGTCGTTTCGTCCACAGCGGCGCGGGGCAAGCGGACAACATGAGCGGCCTCGGCGGCATCGCCCCGCAGGAGCGCGACCTCTCGCGGCGGCGCGATCGCCAGGCGTCTGCGGTGCTCGCCGCGACGGCAGCGATCGGCATGCTCATCTTCTTCCCGCTGGGGCTCGTCCTCGGGCTGGTCGCCGCGGGGTACGCGCACGTGTCCGGGGCGCGGGTGGCGTTCTGGGTCGCGCTCGCCGTCGTCCTGATCGGTCTCGTGTCCGTGATCTTCGGGCTCACCGACTTCGACGGCGGGATCTTCCAGGGCTAGAGTCGCCGCATGGACGGCGCGCCGGCCGGCACGGTCGCGAACGAGGGCATCACACCCGAGGAGCTGCGGCTCGCCGCGCGCAACCACGGGCTCCCGCTGGAGGCGCTCCGCGAGCCGATCACGCCCGCGGGCCTCCACTACCTGCTGATCCACTACGACATCCCGTCAGTCGACCCGAGCGAGTTCCGCCTGGAGATAACCGGGGCGGTGGAGCAGCCGATGTCGCTCTCCCTCGATGCCCTGAAGAGCCGGGAGCGCATCGCGGAGCCCGATCACCTTCGAGTGCGCCGGCAACGGCCGCGCCCTGCTCGAGCCGCGGCCGATCAGCCAGCCCTGGCTCACCGAGGCGGTCGGAACCGCCGAGTGGGGCGGCACGCCCCTGGCGCCCGCTGCTCGAGGAGGCCGGGCCGAAGCCGGGCGCGGTCGAGCTCCTCTTCACCGCCCTCGACCACGGCGTCGAGGGCGGCGAGCGCCAGACCTACGAGCGCGCGCTCCCGATCGCCGAGGCCGAGCGACGCGCTGCTCGCCTACGAGATGAACGGCGACCCGCTCCCGCCGCAGCACGGCTTCCCGCTGCGGCTCGTGGTGCCGGGCTGGTACGGCATGCAGAACGTGAAGTGGCTCACCCGCATCACGGTGCTCGAGGAGCCGTACACGGGCTTCCAGAACTCCGTCGCCTACCGGATGTACGACGCCGACGGCGAGCCGGGCGAGCCGCTGACCCGCATGCTGCCGCGCTCGCTGACGGTGCCGCCGGGCGTGCCCGACTTCATGACCCGCGCCCGCCACGTCGAAGCCGGCCCCACGACCCTGACCGGCCGCGCCTGGTCCGGCCACGGCGGCATAGAGAGGTGGAGGTCTCGACCGACGGCGGCGCCACCTTCGATGCGGCCGTTCTGGACCCGCCGCAAGGCCCCAACGCCTGGCGCGGCTGGCGCTTCGACTGGACCGCGACCCCCGGCGAGCACGTCATCTCGAGCCGCGCCACCGACACCGCCGGCAACACCCAGCCGCTCGAGCCGCCCTGGAACCTGAAGGGCTACGCGAACAACGCGGTCGAGCGGATCACGGTCGTCGTGGCGACGCCTTCGTAGACTGGCCGCCCCGTGCGCATCTTCAGCGGAATCCAGCCGACCGGGCGCAAGCACCTCGGCAACTACATCGGAGCCATCCGCGGCTACCTCGACGGCCAGGAGCGCGGCGACCCGGCGATCTACTGCATCGTCGACCTGCATGCCACGGGCGTCGCCTACGACCCGTCGGCGCTCCCCGGCTACGTGCTCGACACCACGGCGATGCTCATGGCCGCGGGGCTCGACCCCGAGCGCTGCATCCTGTTCCGGCAGTCCGACGTGCACGAGCACTCGGAGCTCTGCTGGCTCCTGGCCTCGGTCACCCCGTACGGCGACCTCCAGCGGATGACCCAGTTCAAGGACAAGTCGGAGCGCGAGCAGCAGCTGGTCCGCACCAGCCTGTTCATGTATCCCGTGCTCATGGCCGCCGACATCCTGCTCTACCGGACCGACCAGGTCCCGGTGGGCGATGACCAGCGCCAGCACGTCGAGCTCGCGCGCGAGATCGCGCGCCGCTTCAACACCACCTACGGCGAGGTGCTGGTCGAGCCGGAGGCGGTGATCCCGCAGGTCGGGGCGCGCATCATGGACCTCCAGGACCCGGACTCGAAGATGTCCACGACCTACGGCTCGGACAGCGGCCTGATCTACATCGACGACGAGGCCGACGCGATCGTGAAGAAGGTCAAGCGCGCGCAGACCGACTCGGGCAGCGAGATCGTCCGCGCCCCCGACAAGCAGGGGATCACGAACCTGATCGACATCTACTCCGTGGCGCGCGGGGTGGCGCCGGCCGAGGTGGAGCGCGAGTTCGCCGGTGAGGGCTACGGGGCCTTCAAGCAGGCGGTGGGGGAGGCGACAGCCGAGCTGCTCGCCCCGATACGCGAGCGCTACCGCGAGCTGCGCGCCGACGAGCCCGAGCTCGAGCGGGCGCTCCAGCGGGGCGCGGACCGCGCCCGCGAGATCGCCGTCCCGGTGATGGCGGAGGTGCATTCCGTGATGGGACTGGGCCCGCAGCAGAAATAGCAACGCTCCGCCGCGGGCATGCCCGCGGCCTCGCGCACTGCCGTCCGACTCAGGCGTTAAAGAAATGCCTTGTGATTCCGATCACAAGGAACATGAAGGCGCTCGACCGCCCTCTGGTCCGGCCGCTCCTCATCGTCTTCCTCGCCGCGTTCGTGTGGACGATCTGGGTGACGGACTTCGGCGTGAACCTCTGACCGGGCCCGCGTCTACTCTCTCCGGCGATGTCCATCGCCGCGCTCGACCTTGACCTCGAGGTCTTCAACGGTCCCTTCGACCTGCTCCTGACGCTGGTCCTGAACGAGGAGATCGACCTCCTCGAGGTCGACCTCGCCGAGGTCGTGCTCGCGTACGTCGAGTACCTCGAGCGCGCGGGTGAGCTCGACCTCGAGGCCGCCACCGAGTTCCTCGTCCTGATCGCGGCCCTGCTGGAGCTGAAGTCGCGGCTCATGCTGCCCGCGGACGAGGAGGAGGGCCTCGACCTGGAGCCCGTCGAGGCGGCGGAGGAGCTGCTCGCGCGCATGCTCGAGTACCACCGCTACCGCCAGGCGGCGGAGCACCTGCGCGCGCGGCTCGACGCCGAGCACGGCTACCGCTACCGCAGCGCGCCGCTGCCGCCGGAGCTGCGCCGCATCTCCGTCGAGGTCGCCGAGTCCGCCTACGACCCGACGCGGCTCGCCGAGGCGCTCGGCGAGCTCCTCACCGTGCCGCCGCCGCTCGACCTGCGCCACGTCCGCCGTCCCGCCGTGTCGGTCGAGCAGCGGCTTCGCCACCTCCGCGACCTGCTCGCGCGCCGCAGCCGCTTCTCCTTCGACGAGGCCGTGGAGGGCGCGGACCGGCTCACCGAGGCCGTCACGCTGTTCGCGCTGCTGGAGCTCTACAAGGCGGGGGAGGCGAAGTGGGAGCAGGAGGTCCCGTTCGGGCCGATCACGGTGGTGCCGTCCTCGTGAACGATCTCGCCCGCACGGTCGAGGCGCTCCTGTTCCTGTCGCCCGAGCCGGTGTCCGTCGAGCGGCTGGCAGATGCCTGCGAGGTCGGCGAGGGCGAGATCGTCGAGGCGCTGGCACGCCTCCGTGAGCACTACGCCGAGGGCTTCCGCGGCGTGGTGCTGCGCGAGGTGGCCGGCGGCTTCACGCTCGCCACCGACCCGGTGGCCGAGCGCGCCGCGCGCCGCCTGCTCGCGCGCCCGCGCACCCCCCCGCTCACCCAGGCTCAGGCCGAGTGCCTCGCGATCGTGGCCTACCTCCAGCCGGTCTCGCGGCCCGAGGTCGCCCGCATCCGCGGCGTGGCGTCCGAGTCGGCGGTGGGCACGCTGCTGGAGCGCGGGCTGATCGAGGAGTCGGGCCGCTCCCGCTTCGGCGCGGTGATGTACCGCACCACCGAGCTGTTCGAGAAGCTCTTCGGGCTGTCCGGCCTCGACGCGCTTCCCGATCCCGCGGCGTTCGACCCCACGCCCGAGGACGAGGGCGACATTCGCGAGCGCCTCCTGCGCGCCGGCGAGCAGCGCGCGAAGAACCTGACCGGCTGAGGCCACCTGCGAAGCTCTGGCGGATGTCGCGCCGGTCGCTCGCAATGTTCCTCCTGCTGAGCGCGTTCTGGGGCGCGTCGTACCTCTTCATCAAGGTCGCGCTGGACGACGGCGTGGCGCCGTGGGCGATCGTCTCGGCCCGCACCGCGCTCGCGGCACTGGTCCTGGTGCCGCTCGCGCTCCACCTCGGGGTGCTCGGGAGGCTGCGGGGCCGGCTCGGCCCGGTGGCCGTGCTGGGCATCGTGCAGGCCGCCGCGCCGCTCACGCTGATCGCGCTCGGCGAGGAGCGGATCTCGTCGTCGCTCACGGGCATCCTCGTCTCCACGGCGCCGATCTTCACGTTCCTGCTCGCCTTCGCGCTCACCGGCGCCGAGCGGGCGAGCCGGAGGAGCCTGGCGGGCGTCGCGATCGGGATCGTGGGCGTGGCGCTGCTGCTCGGGGTGGACGCCGGCGGCGGCTCAGAGGCCCTCGTCGGCGGCCTGATGATCATCCTCGCGGCGTTCGGCTACGCGGTCGGCGCCTGGTACCTGAAGCGGAACCTCGCCGGCGGCGAGCCCGTGGCCACGGTCGCCGGGACGCAGGTGGTCGCGGCGCTGGCCACGCTGCCGCTCGGGCTGGCGCACATACCGGAGTCGGTCCCGAGCGCCGACGCGATCGCCTCGATCGCCGTGCTCGGCATCGTCTGCACCGGCATCGCGTTCGTGTTCTTCCACTCGCTGGTGGCCACCGAGGGACCGGCCACGGCGTCGCTCGTCGGGTACGTCGCGCCGGGCTTCTCGGTCTTCTACGGAGTCACGCTCCTCGACGAGAGCTTCACCGCCGCGACGGCGGCCGGGCTCGTGCTGATCCTGGGCGGGTCCTGGCTAGCGGCGGGCGGCGAGCTGCCCGCACGCCGCCGCGATGTCGCGTCCACGTGTGAGCCGCACGGTGGTGCGGACGCCGCGTTCCTCGAGGGCGGCCCGGAAGACGGCGATCGCGTCGCGGCCTGAGCCGCGGTAGCCGGAGTCCGTCGGGTTGTAGGGGATCAGGTTCACCTTGAAGGCACGGCGCGGCTCGAGCAGCCCCGCCAGCGCCACGGCCTGCTCGTAGCGGTCGTTCACGCCCTCGAGCATCAGGTACTCGACGAACACGGTGCGCCGCCGCCGCTCGTGCCAGCGCAGGCACGAGTCGAGCACGTCGCGGAGCGGGTAGCGGTCGTTCACGGGCATGAGCTCGGAGCGGAGCGCCTCGTCGGCGGCGTGGAGTGAGAGCGCCAGGCGCACCGGCGGCCCCTCCTCGGCCATCCGCTCTATCCCCGGGATCCAGCCGACCGTCGAGACGCCGGTGTTCGAATGGGCGATCCCCACGTCCGGCAGGCGCTCGCAGGCCGCGAGCACGCTGTCGAGGTTCATCAGGGGCTCGCCCATGCCCATGAAGACCGCGTGGTTCACCGGCTCCTTGCGGCGGAAGTGAAGCGCCTGGTCGAGGATCTCCGACGCCGTCAGGTTGCGCCCGAAGCGCATCGTCCCGGTGGCGCAGAACGTGCACGTCAGCGGACAGCCGGACTGGCTCGAGACGCACAGCGAGCGGCGGCCGTCGCGGTAGCGCATGAGCACGGCCTCGACCGGGCGGCCGTCGTGGGTCTCGAAGAGCGCCTTCTCGGTCCCGTCGGCCGCGAGCGCCTCGTCGACCGGCCGCAGCGACGAGAACGGGACCTCGTCGGCGAGCTGCGCGCGGAGCTCGCGCGGCACGTTCGTCATCTCGTCGTAGGAGCCCGCGCCGCGGGCCGCCCACTCCCACACCTGGCGCGCGCGGAAGCCCGGTTCGTCGCCCGACGCGAGGCGCTCCTCGAGCAAAAGCAGGTCCATGCGGAAAAAAGTTTGACGGACCGGGCATGCGGATTCGCCGAACTGGGCAATACGCCGATCGGTGGCAACGTCGGGGCGAGACACGATCGCGGTCTCTGGGGACCGGCAACTCCTCGACGCGATTTTGGACGGCGCCGCCTCGCTCATCATGGTGCTCGACGCCGAGCTCCGGCTCGTGCGCTGGAACCGCGCCTGCGAGCAGCTCCTCGGATACTCCGCAGAGGAGCTCGCGGCGCCCGGCGTCGTGCTGGACCTGATCCCCGCGGCCGAGCGCGCCCCCGCCATTGCGGCCGCGCGCGAGGTGCTGGCCGGCGAGTCGCCCGTGCAGGCCGAGTTCAACTGGCGCACACGGGATGGCTCGCTGCGACTGATCGAGTGGTCGGCTACGGCGCTGACCGGGCAGGACGGCAGCGTGAGCCACATCGTCGCGACCGGCGTCGACGTGACCGACGAGCGGCGCTGGGACGAGGAGCGTGTCGCGACGGAGGAGCGCCTTCGCCACATCGCCGACCACGACGCGCTCACCGGGCTGTTCAACCGGCGGCGCTTCGAGGAGGAGCTCGAGCGCCACATCGCGCTGGGCCGCCGCTACGGGATCAGCGGAGCGCTGCTCATGCTCGACCTGGACGACTTCAAGGAAGTGAACGACGGATACGGCCACAAGGCGGGCGACACGGTGCTGACGGCGGTGGCCGACGTGCTCGACTCGCGGCTGCGCGAGACCGACGTCGTGGCGCGCTTCGGGGGCGACGAGTTCGCGGTGCTGATGCCGGTGGGCGGCGAGACCGAGGCCGCGGAGCTGGCCGAGCTGCTCACCGCGGCGGTGCACCGCGAGGTGCCGACCCCCGCCGGCCCGCTCTACGCGAGCGTGGGCTACGCGATCTTCGACGAGGCGACGACGAGCGACGAGGTCCTCTCGCGCGCCGACGACGCGATGTACGCCGACAAGGGCGCGGCGGGCAAGCAGGCGCGGCACCTGCGCTCGGTCGAGTAGCCGTAGCCTGCGGCCATGCGCCTCGGCAAGTTCCTCGCCCACGCGGGCGTTGCCTCGCGGCGGGCCGCGGAGGTGATCGTGGCCGACGGCCGTGTGACCGTCGACGGCGCCGTTGTCACGGATCCGGCGCGCGACGTCGACGAGTCCACCCTCGTCGAGCTCGACGGCCGCCGGGTCGAGCCCGAGCCGCACGAGGTGCACGCGCTGAACAAGCCGGCGGGCGTGGTGTCCACCGCGCGCGACACGCACGGCCGGCCGACCGTGGTGCAGCTGGTGCGCTCGCGCCGCAGGCTCTACCCGGTCGGGCGCCTCGACGCGGACACCACGGGGCTGATCCTGCTCACCAACGACGGCGAGCTCGCCGAGCGCCTCACGCACCCGCGCTACGGGGTGAAGAAGGTCTACCGGGCGCGGATTCGCCCTGGGCGCGCTCTCTCCGCGGGCACTTCGGGCATTGAAGGAGGGAGTGGAGCTCGAGGACGGGCGCACGGCTCCGGCGCAGGTGCGCCAGCAGGGCACGGGGGTGGTCGAGATCACGATCCGCGAGGGCAAGAAGCGCCAGGTCCGGCGGATGCTCGAGGCCGTGGGCCATCGGGTGATCGAGCTTGAGCGGGTGGCGTTCGGCCCGCTCGGCCTGCGAGGGCTCGAGCCGGGGAAGAGCAGGCGGTTGACGAAGGCCGAGGTGGAGCGGCTGCGGCGGGTCTCCGGCCCGGGTGGCAGGCGTACGTAGCGGAAAACGCAACGCTGGCCTGCCACCTGACGATGAGGCCGTCTTCGGTGCTGTCGTTCGTCGGCTGCCACAATCGCCGCGCATGAAGCTGCGCGCGCTGCGAGGCGCCATCTCGGTCGATGCCAACGAGCCCCACGCGATCCTGTCCGCGACGCAGGAGCTCGTGCGTGCGGTGATGGAGCGCAACGCGCTCGACCCGGAGCAGATGGTCAGCTGCATCTTCACCTGCACGAACGACCTCGACGCGGAGTTCCCGGCGGTGGCGGCGCGCGACATGGGCCTCTCGGCCGTGCCGCTCCTGTGCGCAAGGGAGATCGACGTGCCGGGCGCGCTCCCGAGAGTCATCCGGCTCCTCCTTCATTGCTATACGGACCCGGAGAGCGAACCGCGCCACGTCTACCTTCGCGATGCGGAAAAACTGCGCCGCGACCTCCAGGGCGCCCAGTGACGGGCCTCGAGTTCAACTCGCGGGTGAGGGAGATCCCGGTCTACCCGGCGGCGTCGACCTACGCGTTCGACGGCCAGCTCGTGAAGCTCGCCTCGAACGAGACCCCGTTCTCCCCGCACCCGCAGGTGCTCGAGGCCATCGAGGCGCAGCTGCGCACCCTGAACCGCTATCCGGACCCGACCAGATCCGCCCTTCGCCGCAGTATTTCCGACCGCACCGGCGTGGCGCCGGAAAGGATCTCGATCGGCAACGGCTCCTGCGAGCTGCTCCTGGCCGGCGCGGAGGCCATGCTCGAGCCCGGCGCCGAGGTGGTCTACGCCTGGCCCTCGTTCTCGATCTACCCGCACCTGGCCGCGATGTCCGGCGCCCGCGCGGTCACCGTCGCGCTGAACGACGCCGGCGAGCACGACCTCGACGCGATGGCGAAGGAGGTCACGGCCGCCACCCGGATGGCGATCGTCTGCAATCCGAACAACCCGACGGCGACCGGGCTGCCCCCGGCGGCGATCGACGATTTCCTCAAAGCCATCCCACGCGACGTCGCGGTGTTACTCGACGAGGCATACGTCGAATTCAGCGCCCTCCAGGACCCCGACGAGTCGCTCGAGCTGCTGAAGAAGCACCCCAACCTCATCGTGCTGCGCACGTTCTCGAAGGTCTACGGGCTCTGCGGCCTCCGCGTGGGCTACGCCCTCGGCTCGGAGGAGTTCCGCCTCGCGGTGGATCGCGTCAGGCAGCCGTTCTCCGTCAATGCCCTCGCGCAGGCAGCGGCGACCGAGGCGATCGGCCATCAGGACGAGGTGGAGCGCCGCGTCGAGGCGACGGCGATCGAGCGCATGCACGTGGAGACCGAGCTCCAGGAGCGCGGCCTCGAGACCACGGACAGCCAGGCGAACTTCTCCTGGGTGTCGCTCGGCGACCGCGACGAGGACGAGGTCGTGGACGGCCTCGCGAGGCTCGGCGTGATCGTGCGCGCGGGCCGCGCGCTCGGCCAGGGGGGCTGGATGCGGGTCACCTACGGGACGCGTTCGGAGAACGATCGCTTCCTCGCGGCGCTGGACGAGCTGCTCTGACCCTGGTACAACCATCTGCAGTGACTTGCCTGTCCACGCTTCGGCGTGAGCTCTCTCACCGCTGGTATCCGCGATTTAGCTAGGCGCAGGGCGTCGTTTCGACGCCGCGCCACATATCGCAGCAGCACCACCATCCAACTTTGAGAGGCTTTAGGGACAGATGATGATCGTGATGAAAGAGGGGGCGTCGAAGGCGGAGATCGACGCCGTCGTAAAGCGCGTTGAGTCGGTCGGCGCGCATGCCCACATCTCGGCCGGCGAGCTGGTGACCGTGATCGGCGCGATCGGCGACCGCGAGCACGTGGCCAACCTCGGGCTCGAGGGCGCACCGGGCGTCGACCACCTGGTGCCGATCCTCAAGCCGTACAAGCTGGCCTCGCTCCAGTACCGGCGCGAGCAGCGCACGGTGCTCGAGATCGACGGGCGGCGGATCGGCGGCGAGCACTTCGCGACGATCGCGGGGCCGTGCACCGTGGAGTCGCGCGAGGTGCTCCTCGACACCGCCCGCACCGTCAGGGACGCGGGCGCCCAGTTCCTGCGAGGAGGCGCGTACAAGCCGCGCACGTCGCCGTACTCGTTCCAGGGACTGGGCGAGGCCGGTCTGCGCCTGCTCGCGGAGGCGAAGGCCGAGACCGGCCTGCCGATCGTCACCGAGCTGCTGGACGTGCGCGACCTCGAGCCGGTGCTCGAGGTGGCCGACGTCGTGCAGCTGGGCGCGCGCAACATGCAGAACTACACGCTGCTCACCGAGGTGGGCCGCGCGGGCAAGCCCGTGCTCCTCAAGCGGGGGCTCTCGGCGACGCTCGAGGAGCTCCTGATGGCCGCCGAGTACGTGCTGAAGGAGGGCAACGAGCAGGTGATGCTCTGCGAGCGCGGCATCCGCACCTACGAGCCGAGCTACCGCTTCACGCTCGACCTGATGGCCGTGCCGGTGCTGCGCGAGCTGACCCACCTGCCGATCGTGATCGACCCGAGCCACGCGGCCGGAAAGCGCTCGCTGGTCGAGCCGCTCTCGCTCGCGGCGGCCGCGGCCGGCGCCGACGGCATCATCGTCGAGGTCCACCCGTGCCCCGAGGAGGCCGTCTGCGACGGCCCGCAGGCGCTCTACGCGGACGACTTCGCCGCCTACCTGCGCAAGCTCGAGGCGGCGGCGGAGCTGGCCGGCAAGGTCTTCACGACGGTGTGACATGCGCATAGCCGTCCTCGGCGTGGGCCTGATGGGCGGCTCGATCGGCCTGGCGGCGCGGGAGCACGTCGAGGGCGCGGAGGTCGTGGGCTTCGGCCGCGACCCCGAGCGCCTGCGGAGCGCGCTCGAGCGCGGCGCGATCAACCGCGCGGCGGGCTCGCTCGAGGAGGCGGTCGAGGGCGCCGAGCTGTGCTTCGTCTGCGCGCCCGTCGGCGCGCTTCCGGGGCTCGTGCGCGCGGCGCTCGACGCGTCCGGCGACGACACGCTCGTCACCGACGTGGGCTCGACGAAGCACGACCTCGTCAGCCGCGTCGCCGACCCGCGCTTCGTGGGCGGCCACCCGATCGCCGGCGCCGAGACCGCGGGCGTGGAGCACGCCCGCGCCGACCTCTTCCAGGGCGCGGTCTGGTACCTGACGCCGCACGAGCAGTCCGGCGGCCTGCTGTACGAGCGCCTGCACCGCTTCGTTGTGGACGTCGGCGCGCGCCCGGTGGCCGTGGACGCGGAGACGCACGACCGGCTCGTGGCCGTGTTCAGCCACCTGCCGCACGTGCTCGCCAACGTGCTCGCGTCCCAGGCCGCGGCGCGGCTCTCGGAGCACGGCGAGGCGCTCAGGCAGGTCGGGCCGAGCTTCCGCGACATGACC
Organism: uncultured Thermoleophilaceae bacterium; assembly: GCA_963786845.1. GTDB lineage: Bacteria > Actinomycetota > Thermoleophilia > Solirubrobacterales > Thermoleophilaceae > JACVRW01. The sequence continues at coordinate 83,647 of CAWBAP010000009.1, read as the reverse complement.
CGCGTCGCGGGCGCGAACACGTCGATCTGGAGCGACATCTACCGCTCGAACCGGGCGGCGATCGTCGAGGAGATCCGCGGCTTTCGCCGCGAGCTCGACGAGGTGGAGCGCCGCCTCGAGGCCGGCGAGGTCGAGGACTGGAACGACCGCGCACGCGAGGACCGGCGGGCGCTGCTCGAGGCCGGCGCCGCGGAGGGGCCGGTGCACGAGCTTCGCCTCACCGTGCCGAACCGCCCCGGTATCGTCGCGCAGGTGGCGCTCGAGCTGGGCAGGGCAGGAGTGAACATCCTCGACATGGCCCTCGCGCCCGCGTCCGACATGCGGACCGGCGCGATGAGCCTCTGGATCGCGGGCGACGCCCAGGCGGCGCGCGCCCGCGAGCTCATCAGCGGGCTGGGCTTCCCAGTCGGCGCGGAGTGACCACCGCCGTCTTCCGGCCTGCAGGTCCGCTCCGGGGCGACTACACGCCGCCGGCGGACAAGTCGATCTCGCACCGGGCCGCGCTGTTCGGCGCGATGTGCGACGAGCCGGTGACCGTGCGGAACTACCTGGACTCGGAGGACACGCGCTCGACGCTGTCCGCCGTGATGGCCCTCGGCGCGGGGGTGGAGGAGGAGGGCGACGGGGCCGTCGTCGTCCGCGGCGTGGGTCTCCACGCGCCGCTCGAGGCCACCGGGGGCCTCCTCAACGTGGGGAACGCCGGGACGCTCATGCGCCTCCTGCCGGGCTGGCTCGCGGGGCAGCCGGGCGGCGTCTGGACGCTCGACGGCGACGAGACGATCCGGCGCCGGCCGGTGGACCGCGTGGCGGAGCCGCTGCGCATGATGGGAGCCACCATCGACGCGCGCGACGGGCGCTTTCCCCCGTTGACGGTCCGCGGGGCCTCGCTCAACGGCATCGAGTACGAGCTCCCGGTGCCGAGCGCGCAGGTGAAGTCGTGCGTGCTGATCGCGGGGATGTCCGCCTCCGGGTCCACGACGCTCACCGAGCCGGGGCCGAGCCGCGACCACACCGAGCGCTTCCTCAGCCGCGCGCGAGTGCCGTTCGAGCGCGAGGGCGGGCGCATGACCGTCGCCCAGGTGGACGAGCTGGAGCTCGACGACATCGTGGTGCCGGGCGACCCCTCCTCGGCGGCGTTCGTGGTCGCCGCGGCGATCCTCGTGAGCGGGTCGCGCGTGGTGGTGAAGGACGTGGGGCTCAACTGGACCCGCACCGGGTTCTTCAGGATCGCCGAGCGCATGGGCGCGGTGATCGTGGGCGACCTGGAGCAGCCCGGCACGGAGTCGGCCGAGGAGCCCGTGGGCGAGCTCGACGTGGCCTCCGGGTCGCTCGAGGCGACCGTCGTGGAACCGGGCGAGGTGCCGCTCGCGATCGACGAGCTGACGCTGGTGGCGCTCCTGGGGGCTCACGCCGAGGGGGAGACCGTGGTCCGCGGCGCGGAGGAGCTGCGGCTCAAGGAGTCCGACCGGATCACCGGCGTGGTGGAGGGCCTGCGCGGCCTGGGAGCGGACATCGAGGCGACAGCGGACGGCTTCGCGGTGCGCGGCGGCGGCTCGCCGCTTCGCGGCGGCACGATCGACGCGAAGGGCGACCACCGGATGGCGATGCTCGGGGCTGTGGCCGGGCTTGCGTCGACCGAGGGCGTCGAGGTGGTCGGGATGGAGGCCTCGTCGGTGTCCTATCCCGGCTTCGAGCAGGACCTCCGGTCGCTCATGTAGCTTGCCGCCCGCGTGTACGACTGGCTCCTCTTCTTCCACATCCTCGCCGCGTTCCTGCTGGCCGTGACCGTGGTCATGTACAGCGCCGTCGCGCTCGGTGCGACCGCGTCCGGCCGCATGCTGTTCGTGGCCGACCGCTGCTGGGACGTGGGCGGGCTCGGCACGATCGTGCTCGGCATCTGGCTCGCGCTGCACCTCGACCAGTACGGCTTCTTCGACGGCTGGATCATCGGCGCGATCGTGCTCTGGTTCGTCGCCACCGGTCTCGGCGAGAGCGTGCGCAGGCAGCTCGCGGACGGCGAGCCGAGCCCCGTTGCGCCGGGCGCGGTCAGGACCATGCACTGGCTCCGCACGCTCACGATCGTGGGCCTGCTCGTCCTGATGATCTGGAAGCCGGGCGCATGAACCTCGCGCTGTTCGTCCACGTGTCTGTCGGCGATGGTGCTCGTGGGATCGCTCGTGCTCGTGGTCACCGCGCTCGCCTCGGACAACCTGCGGCTCGGCTACCGCACCCTGCTGATCGCGGTGCTCCCGAGCTGGATCGCGATGCGCCTGGCGGCTCAGTGGGTGCTCTCCGAGCAGGGCCTCGACGACCTGGACCCGCTACCGGCATGGGTCGACATCGGCTTCATCACCTCAGAGGGCAGCCTTTTGCTGCTCATCGCGGCGACGGTCTGCGCCGGGATGGCGGCGCGGCGCGAGCGGGGCGGAGGCCTTCGGACAGCCACGCTCGTGCTCGTGGGCATCACCCTGATCGCCTACGTCGTGGCGATCTGGGCCATGTCCACCAAGCCCACGTAGCCTGTCTCGCCATGGTCGTGGCCATCGACGGGCCCGCGGGAGCGGGCAAGAGCACCGTTGCGCGCGCAGCCGCCCGCGCGCTCGGCTTCACGTACCTCGACTCGGGGGCGATGTACCGCGCCGTCGGGCTGATGACGAACCGTCACGGCGGCCCCGCCGCGGAGCGCGCCGAGGAGCTCCGGATCGGGCTCGGCGAGCGCGTGACCGCGAACGGCGAGGACGTCACCGACGCGATCCGCGCGCCGGAGGTGTCCGAGGCGGCCTCAAAGGTGGCCACGGACCCGGGGGTACGCGAGGCGCTCGTGAAGAAGCAGCGCGAGCTGCTCTCGGAGGGCGACTGGGTGGCGGAGGGGCGCGACATCGGCACGGTCGTGGCGCCGGATGCCGCGGTGAAGGTGTACCTCACGGCGTCGCCCGAGGAGCGCGCCAGGCGGCGCGCGGCCGAACTGGGCGCCGACGCCGAGACCGTGATGCGCGACCAGGCGCTGCGCGACGCCCAGGACATGGACCGCGAGCACTCGCCGCTGATGCGCGCCCCCGGCGCCGTGGAGCTCGACGCGAGCGGCCTGAGCGTGGACGAGGTGGTCGAGCGGATCGTCCAGCTGGTCGAGCAGAAGAAGTGAAACGCCCGACCGTCGCCGTCGTCGGCTACCCGAACGTGGGCAAGTCCACGCTCGTGAACCGGCTCTCCGAGACGCGCGAGGCGGTCGTCCACGAGCAGGCGGGCGTCACGCGCGACCGCAAGGAGATCGACGCCGACTGGAACGGTGTGGGCTTCACCCTGGTGGACACGGGCGGCGTGGACTTCGCCGGCGAGCACGAGATGGCGGAGGAGATCCGCCGCCAGGCGCTCATCGCGCTCCAGGAGGCCGACCTCGCCGTGCTCGTGGTGGACGCCCGTGCCGGGCTGCGGCCCGGCGACGCCGAGCTGGCGAGCCAGCTCCGCGGCGGCCCCGTGCCCGTGATCGTGGCCGCGAACAAGGTCGACGACGCGCGCCAGGCGGCCCTCGCCACCGAGTTCTACGGGCTCGGTCTGGGCGATCCCATGCCGGTGTCCGCGACACAGGGCCTGGGCACCGGCGACCTCCTCGACAAGATCGTCGAGCGGCTGCCGCGGATCGTGGCGGAGCGAGACGAGGCCACGCGGGTCGCGCTGATCGGTCGCCCGAACGTCGGGAAGTCCTCGCTCGTGAACCGGCTGCTGGGCGAGGAGCGCGTGATCGTGACCGACGTGGCGGGCACCACGCGCGACTCGATCGACACGCGCATCGACTTCGAGGGCCGCGAGGTCGTGCTCGTCGACACGGCCGGGCTGCGCCGGCGCACGAAGGTCGCGGGCACGGTCGACTACTACGCGCAGCTCCGCTCTGAGCAGGCCGCCGGGCGCGCCGACGTGGCGATCGTCGTGTGCGACTCGAGCGAGGGCGTCACGAGCGAGGACCTGCGCGTGGCGGAGCTGGCGATGAAGCAGAAGTGCGCGACCGTGCTGGCCCTGAACAAGTGGGACATCACGACGACGGACCTGGAGCACACCAAGGCGAGGGTCGCCCGGAAGCTGCGCCAGCGCCCCCAGGTGATGGCGGTCTCGGCCACGACGGGACGAGGCATGAAGCGGCTCATGGCCGAGGCGATCTGGCTGGCCGACCGCTCGGCTCAGTGGATCCCCACCCCCGAGCTGAACCGCTTCGTGGGCGACCTTCAGGCGATCCGCGAGCCGCCGGCCGTGGGGGGGAAGCGGCTCCGCATCTACTACATGAGCCAGTATGAGGCCAAGCCGCCGCGCTTCGCGATCCAGGTGAACAACCGCGGGCGCGTGGTGCGCGACTACGCCTACTTCCTGGAGAACCGGCTGCGCGAGCGCTACCGGCTCGAGGGCGTGCCGCTGGTGATCGACTTCAAGACTTCGAGGGGGCGCTCGCGGGAGTGAACCCCGAGCGCGTCATCTCGCCCCACGACGTGGGCTTGCGCCGGAGGTGCGACCAGGACGCGCGCACGCGGACGAGCGCGTACCACTGCCGGTAGCCGAGGTTCTCGAGCCCGGCCGCCAGCACCAGGCGGCCGAAGCAGCGCCAGTCCCTGTAGCGCTGGAAGGCCCGCTCCTCCACCAGCAAAGCGCCGAACGAGAACGCGATGCCGAGCGCCACGGAGACCCCGAAGAAGACGATGGCCATCGCCGGGGGTATCCAGCCGAAGATCAGCGACACGGTTACCACGAAGTAGCCGGCCACCTCGATCACCGGGCCGAGCGCCTCGAAGACGACGAAGTACGGCAGGCCGAACATCCCGACCGCGCCGTAGCGCCTGCGGCCGACCATTCCGCGGTAGTCCCAGAGCATCTGCAGCAGGCCGCGCTGCCAGCGGTCGCGCTGCGTCGCCAGCGTGGCCAGCGACGAGGGCGCCTCGGTCCAGCAGACCGGGTCGGCGATGAACCCGATCCGGTAGGGCCGGCCGCGCTCGCGGCAGAGCTTGTGCAGGCGGAGGACGAGCTCGGCGTCCTCGGCCAGGCTCTCGGAGTCGTACCCGCCCGCCTCGATCACGTCCTCGCGGCGGAAGATGCCGAATGCCCCGGAGACGATGAGGAGCGCGCCGATCCGGGACCAGCCCGTGCGCCCGACGAGGAACGCGCGGAGGTACTCGATGATCTGGAGGTTGACCAGCATCTGGCGCGGGGTGCGCGCCTCGGTCACCCGCCCGGCCTCGACGGTGGAGCCGTTCGCGATTCGGACGATCCCCCCAAGGCCGACGGTCTCGGGCCGCACCTGGAACTCGCGCACCAGGCGCGGGAGGGCGTCCACGTCGAGGAGGGTGTCGGCGTCCACGGCCACGAACAGCGGAAAGCGCGCGTAGCGGAGGCCCGCGTTCATGGCGTCCGCGCGGCAGCCGCCGTTCTCCTTGTCGATCACGATCAGCCGCTCGTCGCGCAGGCTGCGGTATGTCGCGATGATGGGCCGCGAGTCGAGCTTCGCGCGCGGCACGCGCAAATCCTCGACGAGGTTGTACTCCTCGGTCAGGCGCTCGAGCGTGGCGTCCTTCGAGCCGTCGTTCACCACGATCACCTCGAAGGTGCGGTAGTGGCTGTTCAGGAGCGACTGAACCGACTCGAGGATGACCTCCTCCTCGTTGTAGGCAGGGATGATCAGCGAGACCGGCACGCTCAGCTCGGACGTCGCGATCGTCGCGTAGTCGCGGAGCGAGCGGCGCTTGACGTACTCGGAGATCTCCCGCCAGCCGAACCCGGTGAGGATGAGCTGGTTCGCACCCTGGGCGATCATGTAGACGATCACGAAGGCGTTGAAGCCGATGATGGCGTCGTGCAGCAGCCCGGTCACGCGGCCACCGCGACCGGGATGTCGTGCTCCATCGCGAGCGCCTCCGCGGCGCGCTCGCGCGCGAAGGCGTCGGGATGCGCATGCGCGCACTCGCGGAGTGCCGCGAGCCCGGCGTCGCCGAGCGAGCGAAGCGCTTCGGCGGCGCGTGCGCGCACCCACCAGGCGGAGTCGCTCATCAGCACGACGAGCGCGTCCACGCTCCGCACCTCGCGCATCTCCGCGAGGCCGCGCGCCGCCTGGGCGCGCACGGCGGGGGAGGGGTCGGCCAGCGCCGCGATCAGCACCGATGCGGAGCTACGGCGGCCAAGGCGGCCGAGCGCGCGGCAGGCGCGGATGCGCTGCTCCTCGTCGCCGGCCGCGACGAGGCGCCCGAGCGGCCCCTCAGCGCGCGGGTCGCCCGTGAGGCCGAGCGCCTCCGCGAGCCACGACGAGACATGGTCGAAGCCGTCCGCGCGGAGCGCGGCGAGCAGCGGGGCCGCCGCCCAGGGGCCGTTGAGGCGCTCGACGACGCGCTCCGGCTCCACGAGCCCGTCGCGCAGGGCATGGAGGAGCGTCCAGGCCGCGTCCTTGGACGCGCAGGTGGCGAGCGCCTGGGTGGCCGCGGCACGCACGTCCGGGTCGGGATCGGACATCAGCGGCGCGATCGCCTGCTCGGCGTCCGGCAGCCCCAGGCGCGCCCACAGGAGCGCCGCGCGGCCCCGTGAGGCGGGGCTATGGCCCCTGAAGGCCTTGCGGAACGCCCTGCGGAGGCCGGACACCCGGAGCGTTCGCTCGAACGGCTCACGGCGGGCGTCGCGCGGGGGCACGTCCCCGGCGGCCAGCGCCGCGAGCAGATCCTCCTGGCCGGCGGCGCTTCGCGCGGCGTGCTGGGCGAGCGCGCGCAGCGCGCCGTGGCGCATGTTCTCCACGGGTCCGCTCCCGAGGGCCGTGACCCAGCGAAGGCGCCTCCGGCGTGAGCGCCGCTCCGCGCCGTCGCGGAGCACCCGCTTGGCGAGCACGAGCATGCCGAGGAGCGCCAGCAGCGCCAGCGAGAGCAGGACAACCAGATTCGGTGTGTCGAGTGCCATGGGCAGATTCGGGCCGCAACCCTATGCCCCGTATCGGCATCTGTGTCCCCGATTTGAGGGATTTTTGTGGTAATCGCGGCGTCAGAGCGGCTGGAAGCGGGCCGTGAAGTGCCGCAGCGTGGCCGGCTCCTCCACGATCCGGAGGCCGCGGAGCTCGCCGGCCCGCTGGACGACGCGCTCGCAGACCTCGATGACGTAGTCCACGTGCGACTGCGTGTAGGTACGCCGCGGGATCGCCAGCCGCACGAGGTCCATGGGCGCGGGCTGCTCTGAGCCGTCGGGCTGGCGGCCGAACATCACGGTGCCGATCTCACAGCCGCGGATGCCGCCCTCGCGGTAGAGCGCGACCGCGAGCGCCTGGCCCGGATATTCGAGCGGCGGGATCTGCGGCAGGAAGGCGCGAGCGTCGATGTAGACGGCGTGCCCTCCCACGGGCAGCACGACCGGGATGCCGAGGCGGTCGAGGGCCTCGCCCAGGTATTCCGTCGAGCGCACGCGGTAGCGCAGGTAGTCCTCGTCGACCGCCTCACGGAGGCCCTGCGCGATCGCCTCCATGTCGCGCCCGGCCATCCCGCCGTAGGTCGGGAAGCCCTCCGTCAGGATCAGCAGGTTGCGGCACTGCTCGGCGACCTCCGCATCGTTCATGGCCAGCCAGCCGCCGATGTTGGCGAGCGGGTCCTTCTTGGCGGACATCGTCATGCCGTCCGCCAGCGAGGCCGCCTCGCGCACGATGTCGGGCACCGGCGTGTCCGCGTATCCGTCCTCGCGCAGCTTGACGAACCACGCGTTCTCGGCGAAGCGGCACGCGTCGAGGTAGAGCGGCACCTCGCCGCATGCCTCGCGCACGGCCCGCAGGTTCTCCATCGACACGGGCTGCCCGCCGCCGGAGTTGTTGGTGAGGGTCATGAACACGACGGGCACGTCGCGCTCGGCGAGCACCCCCCGGAGCGCCTCGACGTCCATGTTCCCCTTGAACGGATGGCGCGACGCCGGCACGAGCGCCTCGGCGACGGGGAGGTCGAGCGCCTCGGCCCCGGTGAACTCGACGTTGGCGCGCGTGGTGTCGAAGTGCGTGTTGTTCGGGATCGTCTTGCCGGGCCCGCCGAGCGCGCTGAACAGGATCTTCTCCGCCGCGCGGCCCTGGTGCGTCGGGATCAGGTGCTCGAACGGGAACAGCTCGGCGACGGCCTCGCGGAAGCGCGTCCACGAGGCCGAGCCGGCGTAGCTCTCGTCGCCGCGCTGGAGGCCGGCCCACTGCTCCGACGACATCGCGCCGGTCCCGGAATCCGTGAGCAGGTCCACCAGCACGCGCGGTGCCGGCACGTTGAAGAGGTTGTGCCCGGCCCGCGCGAGCTCCTCCTCGCGCTCCTCGAACGTGGTCATCGCGACCGGCTCGACGGAGTGGATGCGGAACGGCTCGATGATGGTTCTCCACTGATAGTCCACGTGCCATGTGTACCCTTCCCCGCCTCATGACGACGCAGCGCCTCTCAGACAACGAGTTCCTGTTCACCTCCGAGTCGGTCACCGAGGGTCATCCGGACAAGATGGCCGACCAGATCTCGGATGGCGTGCTGGACGCCGTGATGGCGGAGGACCCGCAGGGTCGGGTGGCATGCGAGACGCTCGTGAACACCGGGCTGGTGGTGGTCTCGGGTGAGATCACGACCGACGTGTACGTGGACATTCCGAAGATCGCGCGCGAGACGATCCGCAAGATCGGCTACAGCGGCGGCCGCTACGGGTTCGACTGCGACAGCTGCGCGGTGATCACCGCGATCGACGAGCAGTCGCCGGACATCGCGCAGGGCGTGGACCAGGCCTACGAGGCGCGTACCGACCCGGCCGACGACGACGAGCTCGACGTGGCGGGCGCGGGCGACCAGGGCATGATGTTCGGCTACGCCACGCGCGAGACGAAGGAGCTGATGCCGCTGCCGATCTCGCTGGCGCACAAGCTGGCCCATCGGCTGGCGGAGGTGCGCCGCGCGGAGCTGATGCCCTACCTCGGGCCGGACGGCAAGACCCAGGTGACCGTGCGCTACGAGAACGGCCGCCCGATCGAGATCGAGCGCATCCTGATCTCGACGCAGCACAAGGAGGGCGTGGACGCCGAGACGCTGATCAAGCCGGACCTGTGGGAGCACGTGGTGCACCCGGTGCTGCCGGCGGAGCTCTACCACGAGAAGAAGCTGCTCGACTCGGGCGCCCACAACTTCCTCGTCAACCCGACCGGCAAGTTCGTGATCGGCGGCCCGGTCGGCGACGCGGGCCTGACGGGCCGCAAGATCATCGTCGACACCTACGGCGGGATGGCGCGGCACGGCGGTGGCGCGTTCTCGGGGAAGGACCCCTCGAAGGTGGACCGCTCTGCCGCCTACGCGGCGCGCTACGTGGCGAAGAACGTGGTGGCGGCCGGCCTCGCGGAGCGCTGCGAGGTGCAGGTGGCGTACGCGATCGGCGTGGCCCACCCGGTCTCGGTGATGGTGGAGACGTTCGGCACCGAGCGCGTGTCGCGCGGGCAGATCCTCGAGCTCGTCGAGGAGCACTTCGACCTGCGCCCGGGCGCGTTCCGCAACTACCTCGACCTGCACCGTCCGATCTACCGGAAGACGGCGGCCTACGGCCACTTCGGCCGCGAGGACCACGACTTCACGTGGGAGAAGACGGACAAGGCCGAGACGCTGCGCGACGCGGCGGGCCTCGGCGAGCGCGACGCCGCGACCGTCTAGGCGTCGCCGCCGGGCCGCCGGACGCGGAACACGTCCACCGACCCCTTCACGCCCTTGAAGCGCTGGCTGCCCGCGGCCGACCAGCTGTAGCCGTCGCCGACGGCGTCGCGGACCTCCTTCGAGGTCAGGACGCTGCCGCGGCGGGCGAACGAGGTGATCCGCGAGGCGAGGTTCACGGGGCGGCCGTACCAGTCGCCCGCGCGCGGGAGCCCCTCGCCCAGGGCAACGCCGCCCCGCAGGAGCGGCGCCTCCTCCTGCGAGCGCTCGACGAGGCACAGGACCGCCTCGACCACCGGCGCGGGCTCCGGCGCCACCAGCATCGCCGCGTCGCCGATCGTCTTCACCAGCCGGACGGGCGGCTCGACGGCCTCCGAGACCGCGCGCTCGAAGCGCCGGACCACCGTGCCCACGTCGTCCGGCCCGACGTCCTCTCCGAGCTTGGTGAACCCGACGATGTCCACGAAGCCCACCGTCACGGTCTGCGAGCCGGCGAGACGGCCGCTCTCGAGCTCGGCCCGGCCGATCACGGCCTCGCGCATCCGCTCGCGCAGGCGTAGGTTGAACATCTGCTCGAGCGTCGGCGCCGCGAGCGGCCCGAGGTTGCGCATCGTCTCGGCGTAGCGGAGGCCGAGGTCGCGCTCCGTGTCGCCCGGTTGGAGCAGCGCGTCGCCGAACACCGAGACGAAGGTCGCGGCGATGTTCGCCATCGAGCGGCTCATCACGGTGGTCAGCTCCAGGAACGCCTCCTCGGGGAGGCCCGCGTCGAGCAGCAGCTTGGCGCTGTGCGACAGCTCGAGCTCCTCCTCGGTGATCGTCCGCTCGCCCGGCTCGCGCACGGGGACACCGAGCGCGCGAGCGGCCTCGTTCAGGAACTCGATCGGCAGCCCGGTCTTCTCGGCCAGCTCCTCCTGCGTGTAGCGCGGGCCGTCGCCGGCGAGGATGCGCTCCACCGGAAGCAGCGCCAGGCGGTCGTTCGCGGCCGCCTCGCGCAGCTCGTCGAGCGTGAAGCCCTCGCTCTCCAGCACGCGGAGCAGCTCGAGCCGGGCGTCGCGGTCGTCCGCGCCGTCTAGGAGTCCCTCCGCCTCGAAGTCGATTCCCACCCGGCACATGGTGCCTTAAGGGCATCCCCGTCCGCCTCGCCCCATACCTTGGAGGCGTGATCGCCAAGGTCGAGCCGCTGACCCCTGCGCGCAGCCTGCGTGGGCCGTTCGACTACCTCCTCGCCGGGGCGCTCGAGGACGTGGGCGTGGGGAGCATGCTGGTCGTGCCGTTCGGGCGGCGGCGCCTGCTCGGCGTCGTCGTGGACGTGTCCTCGGAGAGCGAGCTTCCGCCGGAGCGGCTCGCCGAGCCGATCGCGGCGCTCGAGGCGGACGTGCCGCAGTCGCTGGTCGCACTGGGGCTGTGGGTCGCTCGCGAGTACGTCTCCACGCCTGCGCGCGGGCTGGCGCTCGTGCTCCCGCCGGGCACCGGCACGGGGGCCGGGCGGCCGTTGCGCCCGAAGCGCTCGCTGCGGGCCGCGATCACCCCGGCCGGAGAGGCGGCGCTGAGCGAGGGCGCGCGCATGGGCGCGCGCCAGCGCGGCGCCCTCGAGGAGCTCGCGAGCGCGCCGCTCGGAGCCGCGGCGCTGGCGCGCCGCACGAGCTGCACCCACTCCACGCTCCGCAGCCTCGAGCGGCGCGGGCTGATCCGGCTCGAGAGCGCGGCCGACGCGCCGCGTCGCGTGGTCGTCGAGCGCGTGGGCGCGCAGTCCGGCGAGGTGTCGCTCACGGCGGACCAGCGCGCGGCCTTCGCGGCGATCGAGGCGAGGCTGGCCGATCCGGGCAGCGCCGGGGACGAGCGGCGCCCGCTGCTCCTCCACGGCGTCACCGGCAGCGGCAAGACAGAGATCTACCTGCGCTCCGTGGCAGCCGCGCTCGAACGCGGCCGGTCGGCGATCGTGCTCGTGCCGGAGATCGCGCTCACGCCGCAGACGGCGGGCCGCTTCGTGGAGCGCTTCGGCGAGCAGGTGGCCGTGATGCACTCGCGGCTCTCCCCGCGCGAGCGCTATGACGAGTGGTGGCGCATGCGGCGCGGCGAGGCGCGCGTGTGCGTGGGCCCGCGCTCCGCGGTGTTCGCGCCGTTCGACGACCTCGGCCTGATCGTGGTGGACGAGGAGCACGACGGCTCCTACAAGCAGGAGAGCGACCCTCGCTACGACGCGCGCACCGTGGCGGAGCGGCGCGCCGCCGAGGAGGGGGCCGTGCTGGTGGCCGGGACCGCGACGCCGCGCCCGGAGAGCATGCTGCGCTGCGAGCGGATCCGGCTCCCCTCACGCGTGGACGGCCGCCGGCTTCCGCCGGTCGAGCTCGTGGGCATGGCCGGCACGGCGGGCCCGCTGCACGAGCGCACGCGCCAGGCGCTCGACGAGGTGCGGCGGCGCGAGGAGAAGGCGATCGTGCTGCTGAACCGGCGCGGCTGGTCGAACTTCCTGTCCTGCCGAGCGTGTGCGCGCGTCTGGGAGTGCCCGAACTGCGACGTCACACTCGTCCTCCACCGAGGGCTGGACGAGGTGGCCTGCCATCACTGCGGGCACCGCGAGCCCGTGCCGCGAATGTGCCCCGACTGCGGGTCGGTGTCGGTCGCCCGGCACGGCGCCGGCACGGAGCAGCTCGAGCGCGAGCTCGAGGAGCTGGTGGCGCCGCTGCCGGTCTTCCGGCTCGACTCGGACGTCGCCGCCGCGGCAGGGGTTGCGACCGTGCTCAGGCGCTTCGACGAGGCGCCCGCGGGGGTGCTCGTGGGCACGCAGATGGTGGCTAAGGGCCACGACTTCCCGGAGGTAACGCTCGGCGTGGTCCTGGATGCCGACGCCACGCTGCGCTTCCCCGACTTCCGCGCCGAGGAGCGCACATTCGCGCTCGTGGCGCAGCTCGCGGGCCGGAGCGGCCGCGGCGAGCGCGGCGGCCGCGTGGTCGTGCAGGCGCTCGACCCCGCCGCCGAGGCGCTCCGCTTCGCCGCGAGCCACGACGCCGACGGCTTCCTCGAGGCCGAGCTGCGCCGCCGCGAGCTGCTCGGCTACCCGCCGCACGGGCACCTGATCCGGATCGTGTGCTCGTCCGTGGAGCCGGGGCCGGAGGTCGAGGCCGCCGCGGCGATCGGCAGGCTCGTGACCGCCGCCGGCGTGCCCGCGCTCGGCCCGGCGCCGCTGTTCCGGCGCCAGGCCCGCCACCGGGCCCAGCTCGTGATCCGCTCACCCGAGAGGGCCGGGGCGATCACCGCCGTGCGCGAAGCCGTCGAGGAGGTCGCCGCGACGCGCGAGCACGCGAGCGCCAGCTTCGCGGTCGACGTGGACCCGCAGTAAACGCCCGCGCCGCCCCGCGTTACACTCGATCCCCGATGGAGGTAGAGCGGGAGAGCACCGAGCCGGAGATCACCGAGGTCGAGGATCTCGAGGAGGTCGAGGGCGCTGAAGAAGCCGCCCCGGCGCTCGATCCCGAGGCCGAGGCCCGGCGCGTCGCCGCGATGTCCTTCATCCGCCGCCTCGGCGACCCGGTGCTGAAGTCGAGCGCCACGCCGGTCGACCGCTTCGACGACTCGCTCCGAAAGCAGGTCAGCCGCATGGCGGGGATCATGGGCGACGCGTTCGGCGTGGGACTCGCCGCGCCGCAGCTCGGGCTCTCGCAGCGCCTGCTCGTCTACCGGATCGGCCCGGACGCGCAGCTGGTCGCGCTGGCGAACCCGGAGCTCGAGTGGGCGAGCGACGACCAGGAGATCCTCTACGAGGGCTGCCTCTCGATACCGGGCATCACGGTCGACGTGGAGCGCCCGGTCCACGTGCGCGTGCGCGCCATCGACGAGGACGGCGGCACACGCGTGGTGGAGGCGTCGGGCCTCGAGGCCCGGGTGATCCAGCACGAGATGGACCACCTCGACGGGGTGCTCATTCTCGACAGGACGACCCGCGACGAGCGCAAGCGCGCGCTGCGGGAGCTGCGGGAGGCCGAGCAGGCCGGCGAGGAAGCGGCCTAAGGGGGACAGGCTTAAGCCTGTCCCGCTTCCAGCCGGAGCAGCTCCTCGTAGGCCGGCAGCGTCAGGAACTCCACGAAGTCGTCGCTCAGCGCGACGCGTTCGAAGAGGGCGCGTGACAGCTCGGGCCTGCCCTCCCTCTCGAACCACTCGTCGTCTCCGATCTCGGACCGTATGCGCTCGAGCTCGGAGCCGGCGAGCTCGCGGACGAGCTCCGGGGTGACCGTGCGGCCGTCGTCCAGGGTCGCGCCGTGGCGGATCCACTGCCACACCTGGCCGCGTGCGATCTCGGCGGTGGCGGCGTCCTCCATCAGCCCGTAGATCCCGGCCGCGCCGTTCCCGCGCAGCCACGACGAGATGTACTGGATGCCGACGTTCACGTTGGAGCGCAGCCCCTCCTCGGTGCGCTGCCCGGGGGTCGACGGCACGTCGAGCAACGCCTGAGCCGAGGGGGTCACGTCGTCGCGCTGCCTCTCGACCTGGTTCGGCCGCTCGCCCAGCACCTCGTCGAACGCCTCCGTCGCGACGGAGACGGAGTCCGGGTGGGCGACCCATGTGCCGTCGAAGCCGGCGCCCGCCTCGCGCTCCTTGTCCGCCTTCACCGACTCGAACGCCTTGCGGTTCGCCTCCTCGTCGGTGCGGGAGGGGATCACGGCCGCCATCCCGCCCATCGCGTGGGCGCCGCGCGCGTGGCAGGTCTTCACGACGAGGTCGCTGTAGTCCTTCATGAACGGGACCGTCATCGTGACCTCGGAGCGGTCCGGGGTCACGAACTCCGGCCGCGAGCGGAAGCGCTTGATCATCGAGAAGATGTAGTCCCAGCGGCCGGCGTTCAGGCCCGCGGCGTGGTCGCGCAGCTCGTAGAGGATCGCGTCCATGCAGAACGCGGCCGGGATCGTCTCGATCAGGACGGTCGCCTTGATCGTGCCGCGGTCGAGGCCGAGCGCCTCCTCGGCGATCAGGAACGCGTCGCGCCAGAGCGCCGCCTCGTGCTGCGACTCGAGCTTCGGGATGTAGAAGTACGGGCCCCAGCCGCGCTCGAGCAGCGCCTCGGCGTTGCGGTGCACGTACAGGCCGAAGTCCATGAAGGCGCCCGCGACCGGCGCATCGTCGATCCGGAGATGCGCCTCGGGCAGGTGCAGGCCGCGGGGGCGGACGTGAAGCACCGCGGGGTCCGTCTCGAGCTCGTAGTGCTTGCCCTTCTCGTCGTGCTCGATGCTGCCGTTGATCGCGTCCGTCAGATTGACCTGGCCCTCGATCATGTTGCGCCAGTTGGGCGAGTTCGAGTCCTCGAAGTCCGCCATGAAGCCGCGCGCGCCCGAGTTGAGGGCATTGATCACCATCTTGCGACTCGTCGGCCCCGTGATCTCCACGCGCCGGTCCTGCAGCGCGTCCGGCACGGGGGCGACCTGGAAGTCCTCGGGTGCCCCTACGAAATCGAGGGTCTCGCCGGCGTCGAGGCGCGCCTGGAGCTCCTGGCGCGCGTCGAGCAGCTCGCGGCGGCGATCGTCCAGTTCCTCGTGCAGCCGGCCCACGAGGGCCAGGGCTTCGTCTGTGAGCGTTTCCTGCTCGTCGGGGGCTTCGATGTTCATCAGTGCGCGTCAGCTTCTTGTAGGTGATCCGGTGCGGTCTGTCTGCCTCTGTACCCAGGCGAGCGCGCCGGTTCTCCTCATATGCCTCGAAATTGCCCTCGAACCAGGTGACCTGGGAGTCGCCCTCGAAGGCCAGCACGTGCGTGGCCACGCGGTCGAGGAACCAGCGGTCGTGCGAGATGATCACCGCGCAGCCCGCGAACGACGAGCAGCGCCTCCTCGAGCGCGCGCAGCGTGTCGACGTCGAGGTCGTTCGTCGGCTCGTCGAGGAGCAGCAGGTTGCCGCCGCGGCGCAGCAGCTTCGCGAGGTGCACGCGGTTGCGCTCGCCGCCCGACAGCGCGCCGACCTTCCGCTGCTGGTCGGAGCCCTTGAAGTTGAAGCCGGCGGCGTAGGCGCGCGAGTTCATCTCGCGCTCGCCGACCTTGATCTGGTCGTAGCCGTCCGAGATCTCCTCCCAGACGCTCTTGTCGGGGTCGAGCGCGTCGCGCGACTGGTCCACGTAGGCGAGCTCGACGGAGTCGCCGAGGCGCAGGTCGCCGCCGTCCGGCTCCTCCTCGCCGACGATCATCCGGAACAGGGTCGTCTTGCCGGCCCCGTTCGGGCCGATCACGCCGACGATCCCCGCCGGCGGCAGCGAGAAGGACAGCTCCTCCATCAGCAGGCGGTCGCCGAAGCCCTTGCGCACGGCGTCGGCCTCGAGCACCACGCTGCCCAGGCGCGGACCCGCCGGGATGTGGATCTGCACCTGGTCGAGCTTCACGCTCTTGTCCTCGGCGAGCAGCGCCTCGTAGCGCTTCAGGCGGGCGCGCGCCTTCGTGCGCCTGCCCTTCGGCGACTCGCGCACCCACTCGAGCTCGCGCGCGATCGTGCGCTGCCGCGCGTTGTCGCGCCGCTCCTCGTGGGCGAGCCGCTCCTGCTTCTGCTCGAGCCAGGCCGTGTAGTTGCCCTTGAAGGGCAGCCCGCGGCCGCGGTCGAGCTCGAGGATCCAGCCGGCCACGTTGTCGAGGAAGTAGCGGTCGTGGGTCACCGCCACCACGGTCCCCTTGTACTCCTCGAGGTGCGTCTCGAGCCACGCCACCGACTCGGCGTCGAGGTGGTTCGTCGGCTCGTCGAGCAGCAGGAGGTCGGGCGCGCTGAGGAGCAGGCGGCAGAGCGCCACGCGGCGGCGCTCGCCGCCGGACAGCGTCTCCACGTCGGCGTCGCCCGGCGGCAGCCGCAGCGCGTCCATGGCGATCTCGAGCGTGGTGTCGAGGTTCCAGGCGTCCGCCGCGTCGATCGCGTCCTGGAGCCGCGCGAACTCGGCGGCGGTCTCGTCCGAGTAGTTGGCGGCCAGCTCGTTGAAGCGGTCGAGCATGTCGCGCAGTCTCGCGCACGCCGTCCTCGACGTTGCCGCGCACGTCCTTGGCCGGGTCGAGCTGCGGCTCCTGCTCCAGCAGGCCGACGGTCGCGCCGGGCGCGAGCTGGGCGTCGCCGCGGAAGTCCGTGTCCTGGCCGGCCATGATCCGCAGCAGGGTCGACTTGCCGGACGCCGTTCGGGCCGAGCACGCCGATCTTGGCGCCCGGGCAGGAAGCTCAGCGAGATGTCCTCCAGCACCTTCTTGTCAGGCGGGTGGACGCGCGACAGCTTGTACATCGTGAAGATGTATTGCGTGGACATGAGCGGTCGAGGATAGAGTCAGGACGTGGGACAGGAGGTCTCCGGCGGCGGTCTACTCGCGCGAGGACCGCCAGCGCTATCGGCAGAAGGTCCGGACGTGCCTCGACGTGTTCGCTCGCATGCTCAGCGAGGCGCGCTTCGACTCCGACCGGCGCTCCTTCGGGCTCGAGATCGAGCTGAACCTGACCGACGAGGCCGGCGACCCGGCATGGCCAACGCCCGCGCGCTCGAGGCGATCGCGGACTCCGACTTCCAGACCGAGATCGGCCAGTTCAACGTCGAGATCAACGTGCCGCCGCGGCTGCTCGAGGGCGACGTCTTCACCGAGCTCGAGGAGGCTGTCCGGCGGCAGCCTCAACCGCGCCGAGGAGCGCGCGCGAACGGTGGGCGCGCACATGATGATCATCGGCATCCTGCCGACCGTCGGCGGAGCAGCACCTGACGGCCGAGGCGTTCAGCCCCAGCCCGCGCTACCAGCAGCTGAACGAGCAGATCTTCGCCGCTCGCGGGGAGGACCTCGAGATCTCGATCGCGGGCGTCGAGCGCCTCTCCACCTTCGCCGACACGATCGCGCCCGAGGCGGCCTGCACGAGCGTCCAGCTGCACCTCCAGGTCGACCCCGAGGGCTTCGCGAGCCACTGGAACGCGGCCCAGGCGATCGCCGGCCCGCAGGTCGCGGTGGCGGCCAACTCGCCGTTCTTCTTCGGCCGCGAGCTCTGGCGCGAGACGCGCATCGCGCTGTTCGAGCAGGCCACCGACACCCGCCCCGAGGAGCTGAAGGCGCAGGGCGTGCGCCCGCGCGTCTGGTTCGGCGAGCGCTGGATCACCTCGATCTTCGACCTGTTCGAGGAGAACGTGCGCTTCTTCCCGGCGCTGCTGCCGGTCTGCGAGAGCGAGAACCCGGTCGAGGTGCTCGAGCGCGGCGACACGCCCGAGCTGCACGAGCTGCGCCTCCACAACGGCACGATCTACCGCTGGAACCGGCCCATCTACGACACCGTGCGGCGACCGCCCGCACCTGCGCGTGGAGAACCGGCTCCTGCCCGCCGGCCCGACCATGGTCGACATCTGCGCGAACGCCGCCTTCTACTACGGGCTGATCCGGACGCTCGTGGCGGAGGAGCGCCCGCTCTGGTCGCAGATGTCGTTCTCGGCCGCCGAGGAGAACTTCCACACCGGCGCGCGCGACGGGATCGAGGCGCGGGTCTACTGGCCCGGCGTCGGGGAGGTGCCGGTGGCCGAGCTGGTGCTGCGCCGCCTGCTGCCCGCCGCGCACGCCGGACTCGAGGACGCCGGCGTCGCCGCCGCCGACCGCGACCGCCTGCTCGGCATCATCGAGCGCCGCTGCGTGACGATGCAGAACGGCGCCGCCTGGCAGGCCGCCACCTTCCACCGCCTCTACGAGGACCAGAAGCTGGACCGCGCCGAGGCGCTGCGGCGGATGACCGTGCTCTACCGCGAGCACATGCACGCGAACGAGCCCGTGCACGAGTGGCCGTTGCCGTAGCGCCGGCTTCTGCCCGCTCCGCCCTCGCCCTGGCCCGGTTGCGTTCGGATGGACCGTAGTGTTAGCTGTCCCTGTCGTGGGAACCCGGTCGTTCCTCGTCGCCTGGGCAATAGCGCTCTCAACCCCGCTGGTCCTCATTCCCAACGCGGGCGCGGTGCGGATCGGCGAGGTGCCGCTCGAGCCGGGCAGCGGGCCTAACGATCTCGCCACGGGTTCGGATGGGAACCTCTTCGTCACCGAGGACGGTGCCGACCGCGTCGACAGGGTTCGCCCGGACGGTGGAGTCATCGGTCAGTTCGCGCTTCTTCCCGGCGCCGATCCTGTCGCCATCACCGCGGGCCCGGACGGCAACCTCTGGGTCGCCGAGTTCACTCACAGGAAGGTCGCCAAGGTCACGCCGATGGGCGGGATTGTGCTGTTCCCAGCTGGAACGACCTCCGGCAATCCGCGCGGGATCGCCGCCGGCCCCGACGGCAACATCTGGATCGTGGAATCGGGGCCTGACATGGTCGGGCGCCTGCGGCTCAGCGACAACAACTTCCAGGAGGTTGCGACCACCGGAGGGCCGCGCGACATCGTCGCTGGGCCCGACGGCAACCTGTGGTTCACCAAGGGATCCGGTGCGATCGGCCGAATCACGCCCGCCGGCACCCTGCTGCCCGACTTCACCGCCGGAATCTCGCCGGGCGCGGCGCCGAACTCGATCGCGCTCGGGCCGGACGGAAACATCTGGTTCACCGAAGCCGCGGGCATCGGGCGCATCACCCCCGCCGGGACGGTGACCGAGTTCTCGCTCGCACCAAATGACGACCCGTCGTCCAGATCAGCGCCGGGCCTGACGGCAATCTCTGGTTCACCCAGTTCAACGACGATCGCGTGGGGCGCATCACGCCCGACGGCACCATCACGCTCTTCACGCAGGGCATCACGGCCAACGGATCGCCGATCGGCATCACCACGGGACCAGACGGCCGCATCTGGTTCGCGCAGTACAACGGTCACCGGCTCGGCATCGTCACTCTGGAGCCTCCGACCGCGGTCACGGGCGGGGCGACCTCGATCCGGCCCGACTCGGCGAGCGTGACCGCCACCGTGAACCCGCTCGACTATCCCACGACGGTCAGGTTCGACTACGGGCCCTCGGCGGCGTACGGGAGCTCGTCGGCACCGGTGGCGCTGGCAGCAGGCAGCACCGACGTTGCCGTGCCCGGAGAGCTCACCGGACTGACGCCGCGGTCGACCGTCCACTTCCGTGTGGTGGCCACGAGCGCGATCGGGACGACGATCGGCTCCGACGCCACGCTGATCACTCCGCCTTACCCGCGAGTCAACACACCCATCCGCAGCCGTTTTTTGCTCTTTCCCCGCTTTACACGCGTCACGCGTCTCAAGGTCCTGCGCGTGCCCGCTGGGGTGACGATCCAACTGCGCTGCAGGGGCAGGGGCTGCTTCAAGCGCGTCAAGCAGGTCAGGGTACGCAGGGCCGCCAGGTCAGTGGACCTGCGCCGAAGGTTCCTGCGCAGGGCCAGGTTGCGGCCCAGGGCCGTGCTCGAGGTGCGCGTCCTGGCGCCGGCTTCGATCGGGAAGGTCGTGCGCTTCACGATCCGGCGAACGAAGCTGCCCCGTTCGCGGGTGCTCTGCCTG
Source organism: uncultured Thermoleophilaceae bacterium (assembly GCA_963786845.1). GTDB lineage: Bacteria > Actinomycetota > Thermoleophilia > Solirubrobacterales > Thermoleophilaceae > JACVRW01. The sequence goes on along the minus strand of CAWBAP010000009.1, from coordinate 63,597 downwards.
CCGCCGAACGCGACGCGCCCACAGCGCTGCTGAGTCGGCTTCTGCTTTCTTAGCGGCGTCGCCGGGCCGTGATCAACCAGGAACGCGAATCGAGGACCACGCCGCGCTCGTCGCTGTAGTGCGCCGCGAGCATCTCGCGCAGGCGCTCGACGGTACGAGCCGCCTCGCCGTCGCTCAGGCTCGCGAGGGCCGCGCTCGTGTCCTGAAACCCCCGGACGAACGCGAGCGCGGCGTCGAGGTCGTGTCCGTAGAGGACCGGCTCGTGGACGTCCTCGAAGCGCACGCCGTCGAAGCCGGCGCCCTCGAGGATGCCCGCGGTGGCTTCGGCATCGCCGAGCGAGAACGGGTCCGCGCCCGGCTGCGGTGGCTGCGCCGCGTCGCCCAGCGCGGCGTCGATCGCCCGCGCCCATTCGTTGTGCTCGTGTCGCTGCCAGACGAGCAGCACCAGGCGCGCCTCGGGTCGAAGGGCGGCGGCGATGTTGGCGAACGCGGCGGCCGGATCGGAGAAGAACATCGTCCCGAAGCGGCTGATCGCCACGTCGAAGCCGGCGGGGTCGAAGCGATGCACCTGGGCGTCGCCCAGCTCGTACCGGACGTTGTCGAGCCGTTCGGCCGCCGTCACCTGACGGGCGCGCTCGAGCATGCGCTCGGACACGTCGACGCCGACAACGCGGCCCGGCGCCGCGGCGCGCGCCGCCTCGCGAGTCGTCAGCCCGGTTCCGCACCCGATGTCGACTACCTCGTCACCGGGGCTGATCCCGTAGGCGGCGCGAAGGTGCTCGTGGTGAGCGCGCAGCTCGGCGTCGTAGAAGTCCAGGCTGTTCGGCGAGGACACTGGCTCACCCGATGGAGCGGGCGATCGAGCGCGCGAGCAGCTCCATCGGGTGGAGTACCGGCAGCGCGGCGCCCCAGCCGCTCGGTGTGCGCGCTGATCTGGAGGGCGCAGCCCGGGTTCCCGGCGGCTATCGCCTCCGCGCCGGTGTCGAGCAGGTTGCGCGCCTTGCGCTCGCCCAGCTCGGCGGCGGGCTCGGGCTCGACCAGGTTGTAGATCCCGGCGGACCCGCAGCAGAGCTCCCACTCGCCGGGTTCGACCAGCCTCAGGCCCGGGATGCCGCGCAGGAGCTCGCGCGGCTGCGCGCGAACGCCCTGCGCGTGCGCGAGGTGGCAGGCGTCGTGGTAGGCGACCGTCATCTCGACGGGGCGGCGCTCCGCGCGCGGCCCGGCGTCGGCCAGGAGCTCGGACACGTCCCGCACCCGTCCCGCGAAGGCGGCGGCGCGCTCCGCCCAGGCCGGCTCGTCGCGCAGCACGTGCCCGTAGTCCTTCATCGCGGAGCCGCAGCCCGCGGCGTTCACGACGACCGTGTCGAATCCGTCGAACGCCTCGATCGTGGCCTTGGCGAGCGTGCGCGCCTGGGGGTCCTCGCCCGCGTGGAGCGCGAGCGCGCCGCAGCAGCGCGGCAGCCGCGGCAGGTGCACCTCGAAGCCCTCCGCGGCCAGCACGCGGGCGGTGGCCTCGTTCACGTGCGCGAAGAACACGCGCTGTACGCAGCCCTGGAGGAGCGCGACGGTCCCGCGCCGCTCGCCGACCGCTTCGAAGCGCTCGGGCAGGCGCGACAGGGAGCGCCTGAGCGGCGCATCGGGCGTCATCGCGGTCATCGCGGCGAGCCGGGGGACGAGCCGGCGCACCCGCGGCCGCCTCGCGAGCCGCGGGAGCCCGAGCTTCTGCGCGGCCGCCGCCGCCGGCGCCAGGGCGCGCAGCCGGCCCGGCCGCGTGAACAGCTCGAAGATCATGCGCCGGTGCGCGCGCTCCAGCGGCGGGCGCTCGAAGTTGCGCTCGATCTGCGGGCGCGCGTCCTCGATCAGCTTGTCGTACTGGACGCCCGACGGGCAGGCCGTGACGCACGCCATGCAGCCGAGGCAGCGGTCCAGGTGGGTGACCATCGGCGCCGAGATCTCCTCGTGCCCCTCCTTCATCAGCACGATCCGCCCGCGCGGCGAGTCCATCTCCTCGCCCCAGAGCACGTAGGTCGGGCAGGTGGGGAGGCAGAAGCCGCAGTGCACGCAGTCCGCGATCAGATCGAGCTCGGGCGCGCGCGTGTCGTCGTAGCCGCTCACACGCACACCCCGGCCGGGTCGAAGCGCTCCTTCACGCGCTGCATGAGCGAGCGCACCGCGGGGTCGATCGGGCCGACCGGATCCACGTCCAGGTCGGCCGGCCGGTCCTGCACCGCGGCGACGAACTCACGCCGCAGGCGCTCGACCGCCGCCGCGGAGGGCTCCTCGAAGCGCACCCAGGACAGTCCGAGCGCGGCCCGGCCGGCCAGCGACCCGCCGAGCTCGTCCACAGCGCGAAGCAGGGCGGGAAGCCGTGTGGGGAGGCTCGAGACCTTGACCACGAGCGGGCCGCGCTGGGCGGCACGCTGCCGGTCCCAGAGCGACTCGTCGTCGTCGACGATCTCGCTCGCGAGACCCTCGGCCTGGAGCAGCCTCAGGGCCGCCTCGGCCTGCGGGCGCGGCGCGGCGCCGGCGAACCGCGCCAGCACGGCTCCGCGGCCGCCCTGCCAGCGGACGTCGATGCCGTGGTGCTCTAGCGGAGACTGGCCGATCGCCGCCGCGCCGCGCGCGAGCTCGCCGGGGTCGCCTGCCTCGCCCAGCGCCGTCGCCGTATCGGGCGCCACGGGATGCAGGCGCACGGACAGCTCGACGATCGCGCCGAGGCCGCCGAACGAGCCCGCGAACAGCTTCGCTATGTCGTAGCCGGCGACGTTCTTGATGACCTTGCCGCCGCTCTTCGCGAGCGTGCCGTCGGAGAGGGCGACGCGCATCCCGACCACGAGGTCGCGCGGGCCGCCGTAGCGGCCGCGGAGCGGGCCGGTGTCGCCGCTCGCCACGACGCCGCCGATCGTGGCGCCGCCGTCGGGCGGGTCGAGCGCCAGCCGCTGGTTCTCCTTGGCGAACAGCGCCTGCGCCTCCGCGAGTGGAACGCCCGCGCCGAGCACGGCGGTGAGGTCGCCCGCGTTGTGCTCCACGATCTCGGTGAGCCCTGCGGTCGAGAGCTCGAGCGCCCCGGCGGGCGCCGGCGGCGGCCAGCCCAGCTTCGTGCCCCCGCCGCGGAACCTCACGGGCGTGCCCGCCTCGGCGGCCGCCGCGAGCGCGGACGCGAGCTCCTCGCGCGTGGCCGGCGCCTGAGCCACGTGCATCAGAACCGCTCCGCCAGCCCGGCCTGCTCCAGCGGGTGCTGCCGGTAGGGGCCCGGGACCTCGCCGCACAGGCGCGGGGTGGGCATCACCTTGCCGGGGTTGGCGCGGCCGTGCGGGTCGAACGCGCAGCGGAGCCGCTGGAACGTGGCCAGGTCCGGCTCGTCGAACATCGAGGGCATGTAGCGCTTCTTGTCGACGCCCACGCCGTGCTCGCCGGTGATCGAGCCGCCCGCGTCCACGCACGCCTTCACGATCAGCCCGGCCAGCTCCTCCGCGCGCTCCGCCTCGCCGGGCTTCGCGCCGTCGTAGCAGACGAGCGGATGCAGGTTGCCGTCGCCGGCGTGGAAGACGTTGGCCACCTGGAGGTCGTGCTCCTTCGCAAGCTCCTCGATCTTGCCGAGCACCTCGGTCAGGCATGTCCGCGGGATCACGCTGTCCTGCACGTAGTAGTTCGGCGCGATGCGGCCCATCGCGGCGAAGGCCGCCTTGCGGGTGCGCCAGATCAGCTCGCGCTCGGCCTCGTCCTGCGCCACGCGCACGCTGTCCGCGCCCTGGCACATCTCGATCACATGCTCGAAGCGCGTCTCGCACTCGGCCTCGGAGCCGTCCAGCTCGACCACGAGGGCGGCGCCCGCGTCGATCGGGTAGCCCGCGTTCGTGGCGCCCTCCGCCGCGCGGATCGAGAGGTTGTCCATCATCTCGATCGCGCCCGGCACGATCCCCTCCGAGACGATCGTCGACACGACCTCGCCCGCCTCGACCGTCGAGCCGAAGAACGCCACCAGCGTGCGCACCGCCTCCGGCTTCGGGATCACCCGCAGCCAGATCCGCGTGGCGATCCCGAGCGTGCCCTCCGAGCCGACGAACGCGCCCACGAGGTCGTAGCCGGGGTGGTCGAGCTCGGGCCCGCCGAGTGTGACCTCGGAGCCGTCGGGAAGCACGACCTCGAGGCCGCTCACGTAGTTCGTCGTGAAGCCGTACTTGAAGCAGTGCGCACCGCCCGAGTTCTCGGCCACGTTGCCGCCGATCGTGCAGACGATCTGGCTGGAGGGGTCGGGCGGGAAGAAATGCGTGGGCGCCACCGCCTGGGACACCGCGATGTTCGTCACGCCCGGCTCCACGAGCACGCGCCCGTTCGGGATGTCCACCTCGAGGATGCGCCTGAGCCGCGAGAGCGCGATCAGCACGCCCTCCTCGACGGGGAGCGCGCCGCCGGACAGGCCGGACCCGGCGCCGCGCGCGACCCACGGCACCTCGGCCTCGTGGCATGCGCGCACGACCGCGGCCACCTCCTCGGCCGTGCCGGGCAGCACCACCACCGCCGGCATGACCGCGTACTGGAGCAGCCCGTCCGACGCGTACGTGGCGAGCTGCCTCTCGTGTGTGACGACGTGCTCGCTCCCGACGACGCCTCTCAGCCGCTCGGCGAGCGAGCCATTCGTCACTTCACGACCATCCAGTCCAACACCGCCGTGGATTGCAGGTACACGATGCCGCACATCAGAATCATCAGCAGGAGGCTCCAGCCGAGCACCTTACGGAAGAGGTCACCCTCCTGGCCGGCAAGGCCGACGGCGGCCGCGCCGATCGCCAGGTTCTGAGGCGAGATCATCTTCCCGAGCACGCCACCCGAGCTGTTCGCCGCGGCGAGCAGCGTCGGCGACAGGCCCGCGTCGTTCGCGGCGGTCACCTGAAGCGCCCCGAACAGGGCGTTCGACGAGGTGTCCGAGCCGGTCACCGCCACGCCCAGCCAGCCGATCATGGCCGACAGGAACGCGAAGAAGGAGCCCGCGCCGGCGGCCCAGAGCCCGAGCGTGATCGTCAGCCCGGCCTGGTTCATCACGTACGCCAGCGCCAGCACCGCGGCGACCGTGACGATCGCCCACTTGAGCTGGTCGAGCGTACGGCCGAGCACGCCCACCGAGCGCCCTGGGCGTGAGCCCGATCGAGACCATCGTGATGAGGCCTGCGATGAGCATCAGGGTGCCGGTGGCGGGCAGCCAGTTGAAGTTGAACGTCAGGCTGCTGAGCGCCTCTCCGTCCGGACTGCGCACGTCGAGGCCCGGCCACTGGAACGTCGTGGTCCACGGCTTCTCCGCCAGCCAGTCCTTCACGGCCGGTATCTGCGCGATGGAGAAGACGGCGATGATGATCATGTACGGCGAGTACGCGCGGATGACGTCCGCTGCCGGGTCCTTGCGGGTGTCGTCGCGGCGGTTGACCTCGCGCTCCATCACCGGGTCGTGCACCGAGCCGCCCGCGGCGGCCGGTCGCGTGAAGCGGCCACCGGTTGAGACCTCGGCGCGCAACGGCTCGCCCGGCGACCAGATGCGCAGGAAGGCGACGATCGAGGCTGTGGAGAGCAGCGCCGCCACGATGTCCGTGAGCTCGACCGAGATGTAGTTCGAGCAGGCGAACTGGCCGACGGCAAAGGTTAGGCCGCCGATCACGGCGATCGGCCAGGTCTGCCTGATGCCGCGGCGCCCGTCGACCATGCCGATCAGGATCAGCGGCACGATCAGGGCGAGGAAGGGCGTCTGGCGGCCGACCATGGCGCCGAGGTCGCCCTTGTCGAGGCTCGTGATCTCGGCGAGCGTGATGATCGGCGTGGCGATCGCGCCGAAGGCGACCGGCGCGGTGTTGGCGACGAGGGCGATGGAGGCGGCCTTGATCGGCTTGAAGCCGACGGCGATCATCATCACCGCGGTGATCGCGACGGGGGTCCCGAAGCCGGCGAGCGCCTCGAGCAGCGCGCCGAAGCAGAAGGCGATGATCACCGCCTGGATGCGCTGGTCCTCCGAGATCCGGCCGAAGGATCTGCGCAGCACGGCGAAGTGGCCGGTCTCGACGGTCATGTTGTAGACCCAGATGGCCATCACGACGATCCACATGATCGGGAAGAGGCCGAACGCGGCCCCCTCGAGCGCCGACAGGCCCGTCTGGTCGACCGGCATGCCGTAGACGATCATCGCCACGCGCCATCGCGATGCCGAGGGCGATCAGCGCGGCCCACTGCGCCTTCATCTTCAGGCCGCCGAGTAGCACGAACAGCGCCAGGATGCGGCAGGGCAGCGAAGATCGCTGTCAGGCCGAGCGAGTCCGAGACCGGGTTGAAGTCCTGCGTGTACACCGAATCCTCCCTCGTTTGCCTCACTGGGGCTTGCCCGTGGCCCGCATGGGGAAACTCCACAACGGTGCGCGCCGGCCTGTTCGTCACCTGCCTCTCGGACACGCTGTTTCCGTCGACCGGACAGGCGCTCGTGCGGCTCCTCGAGCGGCTGGGCGTGGAGGTCGAGTTCCCGGAGGAGCAGACCTGCTGCGGGCAGATGCACCTGAACAGCGGCTACGCGGACGAGGGCCTGGCCCTGGCGCGCCGCCTCGCCGCCGTCTTCGAGGGCTATGAGGCGGTCGTGACGCCGTCGGCGTCGTGCGCGGGAATGCTGCGCGAGCAGCTCGGCGCGGACGCGCCGCCGGTCTACGAGCTGTCCGAGTTCCTCGTGGACGTGCTGGACGTGGACGACGTGGGCGCGTACTACCCGCACCGCGTCACCTACCACCCGACCTGCCACTCGGTTCGCATGCTGCGCGTCGGCGACCGCCCTCGGCGTCTGCTCTCCTCGGTGCGCGGGCTCGACCTGGTCGAGCTGCCTGACGCGCTCGAGTGCTGCGGGTTCGGCGGGACCTTCGCGGTCAAGAACGCGGACGTCTCGACCGCGATGCTGTCCGACAAGGTCCGGGACATGTTCGCCACGCGCGCCGAGGTCGCTGTGCGCGGTCGACTCCTCCTGCCTCATGCACATCGGCGGCGGGCTGGCGCGCGGACGGACCGGCGTGCGCACGGTGCACCTCGCGGAGATCCTCGCCTCGACCGAGGAGTCACCGTGGCCCTGAGCGGCTTCCCCGCCGCCGCGCGCCGGTCGCTCGGCGACAGCCAGCTGCGGGCGAACCTCGCCCGCGCCACCTCGACGATCCGCGACAAGCGCGGCGCGGGTGGTGGACGAGCTGTCCGATTGGGAGGAGCTGCGGGCCGCCGGCGCGGCGATCAAGGACGCGGCGCTGCTCGATCTCGATGCACAGCTTTCGCGACTCGAGTCGGCGGTGGTCGCCGCCGGGGGCAGCGGTCCACTGGGCCAGGGACGGCAATGAGGCGTGCTCAATCGTTGCCGCCGTTGCGCGGTCGCACGGGGTGGACGAGGTCGTGAAGGTGAAGTCGATCGCCACGGACGAGATCGGCCTGAACGAGCGGCTCGCCTCCGAGGGGATCCTCGCCGTCGAGACGGACCTCGCCGAGCTGATCATCCAGCTGGACGACGACTTCCCGTCGCACATCCTCGTGCCCGCGATCCACCGCAACCGCGCGGAGATCCGGGACATCTTCCGGCGCGAGCTGGGCCTCGACGACCTCACCGACGAGCCGGCGGCGCTGGCGGAGGCGGCGCGGCTGCACCTGCGGGCGAAGTTCCTCTCGGCCCGGATGGGCGTGAGCGGAGCGAACTTCGGGGTGGCCGAGACCGGCAGCGTGTGCGTGTTCGAGTCGGAGGGCAACGGCCGGATGTGCACGACGCTGCCCGAGGTGCTCGTGACCGTGATGGGGATCGAGAAGGTGATCCCGAGCTGGCGCGACATGGAGGTGTTCCTTCAGCTGCTGCCGCGCTCCTCGACGGGGGAGCGGATGAACCCGTACACGTCGGTGTGGAGCGGTGTTGGCGGCGCGGGCACGGCAAGCTCTGAAGATGGGCCGCGCGAGTTCCATCTCGTGTTGCTCGACAACGGGCGCGTGCAGACGCTCGCCGACGAGGTCGGCCGCCAGGCGCTCCGCTGCATTCGCTGCAGCGCGTGCCTGAACGTGTGCCCGGTGTACTCGAGGGTCGGCGGGCACGCGTACGGATCGGTGTATCCCGGCCCGATCGGAGCGATCCTGACGCCGCAGCTGGTGGGCATCGAGGGAAACGGATCCCACGCGCCCGGCGCCGACTCGCTTGCAGGGCAGGCCGCGTCCTCGCGCGAGCACGCTGCGTCGCTGCCCTACGCGTCCTCGCTCTGTGGGGCGTGCGCGGAGGTCTGCCCGGTCAAGATCGAGATCCCGCGGCTCCTGACCCACCTGCGCGCCCGCGAGGTCGCGTCCCGCCGCCGCCTCGACCCCGAGCGGCTCACGATGCGGGCTCTCTTCCACGTGTTTTCCTCACGCCGGCGTTACGAGGCAGCGCAGAGGCTGGCCCGTAGCGCGGCGCGCCCGCTGGCGCGAAGCAATGAGGGGATGCCCGGCGGCCGCTCGATCTCGCGGGTCCCCGGCCCGCTCTCCGCCTGGACCCGGTCCCGCGACCTACCGGCGCCGGCCGCGGAGACTTTCCGCGAATGGTGGCGCCGCACCCGCGGAGCCGCCGCGACCGGCGCGCCGTTGCACTTCGGCATGCATTACATGCCGAACCGCAACGCCGTCTCTGATCTGGGCGCCGGGGCCCCGGATGGCGGGGCCGGCCAAGCGGCCGATGCCGGGCCCGACGCTCGCGCCGACGTCCTTCACCGCATCCGTGCGGCCCTTCGCGACGCCGCGCCGGCCGACATTCCGCGCGACTACCGCACCGAGGACGCACGGGAGCGTGACGAGATCGTGACGCTGTTCGCCGAGCGCGTCGCGGAGTACCGGGCGACGGTGCACCGGGTGCGCGCGGGCGAGGTGGGAGGGACGGTGGCGCGGATCGCGGCGGAGGCCGGGGCAGCGAGGATCGGGATCCCGGCCGATCTGCCCCCGGAATGGCGGCCCGCGAGCGGCCCGGTTGTCGAAACCGGCCATATAGGCCGGAAAGTGCAACCTGGTCCGGGGGGAGGGGAGCCGGCACGGGGAGCTGGGCAGGCGGGCGGCGAGGGCGGCGAGGGCGGCGGGGCGGCCGGGCCGGGGGACATCGAGCTCGTCGAGGACTCCTCCCTCTCAGTGCAGCAGTTGGACGAGCTCCACGGCGCGCTCACGGGTTGCGCGGTCGCGATTGCCGAGACCGGGACGTTCGTGCTCGACGCGGGGGCGGCCCAGGGGAGGCGGGCGCTCACGCTGGTGCCGGACCTTCACATCTGCGTCGTCCGGGAGAATCAGGTCGTGGGACTCGTTCCGGAGGCGGTCGGGCGGCTCGAGGAGGCGGTGCGGACCGGGCGGCCGCTCACATTCGTATCCGGGCCATCGGCAACCTCAGACATCGAGCTCGATCGCGTGGAGGGCGTGCACGGCCCGCGCGTGCTGCATGTCGTGGTCGTCGCGTCCTGATGCGCACCGTCTACCTCGGCACCTCCGAGTTCGCCGCCACGGTCCTGGACCGGCTGGCCGCGAGCGCGCACCGGCCACAGCTCGTGGTCACGCGCCCGGACGCGCCGCGCGGCCGAGGCCGCAAGCTCGCGCCGCCGCCGGTCGCCGAGCGGGCCGCGCTCCTCGGCATCGAGGTCCACCAGCCCGACGACGTGAACGGCGACGAGGCGCGCGCCCGGATAGCCGACGCCGCGCCGGACGCGGTCGCGATCTGCGCGTACGGCGCGCTCATCAAGGAGCCGCTGCTGTCCGAGCACGAGCTGCTGAACGTGCACCCGTCGCTGCTGCCCCGCTGGCGCGGCGCCGCGCCGATCGAGCGCGCGATCGAGGCCGGCGACGAGGAGACCGGCGTGACGATCATGCGGCCCACGGCGGAGTTCGACGCCGGGCCGATCGCCGCCCAGCGCGCCGAGGCGATCCGCTCCGACGACGACTACGGCTCGCTCTCCTCACGCCTCGCGGCGCTGGGCGGCGAGCTGCTGGTCGAGGCGCTCGACCTCCGGCCCTCGTTCCGCGAGCAGCCGGACACCGGCGTGACCTACGCGGAGAAGATCGGCCCGGAGGACCGCCGGCTCGATCCGACTCTCACCGCCGACCTCCTCGCACGGCGCGTGCGAGCGCTCCGCCCGCACGTGGGCTCGTACGTCGAGCTGCCCCGGGACGAGCGGCTCGGAGTGACGCGCGCGGCGCTGGCGGCGGGCGACGGCCCGCCGCCGGGCGAGCTCGCCGTGAGCGACGGTCGGCTGCTCTACGGCGCCTCGAGCGGCGCGCTCGAGCTCTGTGAGGTGCACCCCGCCGGCAAGCGGCCCATGGATGCCGAGGCCTGGATTCGGGGCTACGGCGAACGTCTGAATGGGTGAGCCGCTAGCGTTCGCATGGCTTCATCAAAGAGGATTCTTTGTCCACTGAGAGCGAAGAGAGCACGCAGACGGGACCGGACTGCCCTTCCTGCGGGGAGCCGTGGCTGCGCGGCACGAACCTCCCGGGACGCTACCGCTGCCTGTACTGCCTCCACCGCTTCGAGCTCCGCTCGGAGTGCCCGCACTGCGGGGCGCACTCGACGATCGCCCGGATGTCAGACACCGCCAACGTGATCTGCCGCAACTGCGGCGGATCCATGCTCCAGGCCATCTAGCCGGCTGAGCTCCACCGGGATCCCGTTCAGGACGGCGTTCCCGGACAGCGGCTCCACGAGCGACTCGTCCGCCAGCAGGTTGCTGTTCACGCCCGCGTGCGCCGACGCCACGCCCATCCGCACACCCTCGGCGTCGTGGCCCCAGCCGTGCGGGATCGACACGACCCCCGGCATGATGTCCTCCGTGACCTCGACGGGCGCCTCGAGCGAGCCCGCCACCGAGCGCACCACGACCTGGCCGCCGTCACCGAGACCGAGCCGCTCGGCGTCGTCGGGATGGATGTGGAGCGTGCAGCTCTCCTTGCCCTTCACGAGCGCGGGGAGGTTGTGCATCCACGAGTTGTTCGAGCGCAGCTGACGGCGGCCGATCAGCACGAGCCCGCCGTTCCGCTCGCGCCCGAGCACGGCGCGCAGGCGGCCGATGTCGGCCATGATCGGCTCCGGCGCCAGCTCGATCTTTCCGGAGGGCGTGCGCAGCACCTCCGGCAGCCTCGGCGCGAGCGGGCCGAGGTCGATCCCGTGCGGGTTCTGCTCCAGCACGTCGAGGGTGAGCCCGTCCGGCTCGGAGCCGAAGCCGTCGCCGTAGGGGCCGACCCGCACGAGGAAGTCGAGCACTCGCTCGGGCCCGCGGCGCGGCTCGAGCGCCTCGAGCAGCTCGGCCGGGTCGCGGCCGGCGACCGGCGACTCGTCCGCGCCGACCTCGCGCTGGATCAGGGTCTGGATGACCATGTCGTCGAAGGCCGCGACGTCGCCGTTCGGCCCCTGTCCCGCGACGATCCCCGCGAGCCGCATGAAGACCTCCCACTCCGCCGGGCCCTCGCGGTCGAGAATGGCCGGCGAGAAGTTCGCGACGTTGCGCGCGGCCAGCTGGTAGAGGGCCAGGTCGTAGTGCGACTTCTCGAGCGGCTCGGGTGCCGGCAGGATCACGTCGGCGTGGCGCGTCGTCTCGTTCACGTAGATGTCGACCGAGAGCATGAAGTCGAGGCCCTCCACGGCATCCCCGAGCCGCCCGCTGTTCGGAGTCGAGACGAGCGGGTTGCCCGCGACCGTGATCAGCGCCCGCACCTGGCCCTCGCCGGGCGTGTCGATCTCCTCGGCGAGCACGGACGCCGGCAGCTCGCCGTAGTACTCGGACAGGCCGCGCACACGGCTGGTCCAGCGGCCGAAGCGCACGCCACGGCCGCTGCCGCGGGCACCGGAAGAGTTGCGCTGGCCGGCGGCCGCGCGCGTGAACATCGCGCCGCCCTCGCTGTCGAGGTTGCCCGTGAGCACGTTCAGCACGTCGACGAGCCAGCTCGCGTGCGTGCCGAACTCCTGCGTGCAGGTGCCGATGCGCGCGTAGACCGCCGCCCGCTCGGCGGCCGCCAGCTCGCGCGCCATGCGCCTGATCTCGCCGGCGGGGATGCCGCACGCCTCCGCCACGGACTCAGGCGGGAACTCCCTCACAAGCGCGCGGATCTCGTCGAGCCCGTTCACGTGCTCCGCGAGCGGGCCCGGGTCGTCGAGCCCCTCCTCCACGAGCGTGCACGCCATCGCGGCGAGCAGGAGCGCGTCCGTGCCCGGGCGGATGAAGTGGTGCTCGTCCGCCTCGGAGGCGGTGCGCGTGCGCCGCGGGTCGATCACCACGACCTTGCCGCCGCGGTCGCGGATGCCGCGCAGCCGCCCGCGCATGTTCGGCGCGGTCAGGAGGCTTCCGTTCGAGACCAGCGGGTTCGCGCCGAGCAGCAGGAGGTGGTCGCAGCGGTCCACGTCCGGGATCGGGACCGACAGCATCGTGCCGAACATGTGCCCCGCCGAGACCTGCTTCGGCATCTGGTCGACCGTCGAGGCCGAGTAGATGTTCTGCGTGCCGAGCACGCGCAGCCAGGCCGGGAGGTGGGTGATCGAGGAGAGGTTGTGCGCGTTCGGGTTGCCGACGTAGACGGCGACCGCGTTCTTGCCGTGCTCGGCCAGGATCGGCGACAGGCGCCGGTCGATCTCCTCGAAGGCCTCGTCCCAGCTTGCCTCCACGAGCTCGCCGTCGCGCCGCACGAGGGGCGTCGTCAGGCGGTCGGGGTCCTCGTGGAGCTGCTTGATCCCGTAGGCCTTCGGGCAGATGAACCCGCGGCTGAAGACGTCCTCCTCGTCGCCGCGCACCGAGACCACCTCGGAGCCCTCGGTCTCGATCTCAAGGCCGCACGTCGCTTCGCAGAAGGGACAGGTCCGGAAGTAAGTGGCCATGCGCGGGACCCTACTCCCGCAGCTCGATCCAGAGCGCGCGCGACGCGCACGTGAGCACGCCCTCCGAGTCGTACAGCGCCGCGGCGGCCCAGTGCTTGCGCCCGTCCTCGTCCAGGGGCCAGGAGAGGATCGTGTGCGGCTCGCCCGGACGGATCGGGCAGCCGAGCCGCGCGGTCAGGCTCGCCAGCACCATCGCCGGGCCCTCGCCGAAGTTCGCGACGGGCGCGCTCGTCGGGCAGTCGAGCGCACCCCACACGAGCTCGATCGGCACCCAGTCACCCGCCGAGGCGTCCGGCGTCCAGCAGGCGCCGAAGAGGCCGTCGCGTCCCGGCAGCGGCGACGGAAAGATCCCGAGCCCGTCCTCGCGCGCCGGCCCGCAGACGACGCAGGTGGGGAAGGGGTGCCCGCGTGCCCAGAGCGTGCGCCCCTCCTCTTGCGCCGCCGCCACCTCGCTCGCCGGCACCGCGTCGGGCATGTCGAGCAAGAGCTCGCTCGGGCCTCCCTCGGCCACGAGCGTGTCGCCGTCGCGCAGCTCCACTCGGTCGCCGTCGCGGACCACCGCCAGCGCCGTGTCGAGCGGCGGCGGGCTGCGGAGCGACACCTCCACGACCTCGCCGCCCACCAGCTCGGCCACCCGCCCGCAGGTGTAGCCGCCGTTCGCCGATGTGGGCGGCCCGTTGAACCGCGCGGGGATTGTGAGCTCGCTACCCACGCACGCCGATGGAGTCAAGCGCGTCGCGGAGGTCGTCCACGGTCTGGAAGTCGAGGCCGAGCCGGTGGTCGTGCCGGTAGCGGACGATGCCCTCCTCGTCGACGATGATCGCCGCCCGCCTCGTCCCGATCACCGGCGTGTGCGCCCCGTAGGCCTTCGCCACCGATCCGTCCTCGTCCGCGAGCAGAGGCACGTTCAGGCCGTGCTCGGCCGTGAAGGCCTCGTGCGAGTCCACGCTCTGCGACGAGATTCCCACAACCGTCGCCCCGAGCGAGTCGAAGTCGCCGGCGCTGTCGCGGTACGAGCAGAACTGGCGCGTGCAGACCGGCGTGTTGTCCCCGGGGTAGAAGAGCAGGACCACGCGCTCGCCGCGGTGATCCGACAACCGGAAGCGGCCATCGGTCCCGTCGAGCTCGAACTCCGGAGCCGGGTCGCCGACGTTCGCATGCCTGCTCACCCCCGGGAGGATGTCAGGCGCGCCGGTGCAGCGCGTACAGCGAGGCGGACAGGATGGCCGCCGCGCCGACGAACGCGATCTCGACCTGGAGCACGCGGTCGTCGAGCTCGACCAGCAGGAGGAAGAGCACGAACGCGACCGCCGTGGTGGCCCAGCAGGCGGCCGAGCGTCCGCCGTGCGCGTGGGCCAGGAGCGCCTGGTTCAGCGTCGCCGCCGCCAGGTAGAGGCCCATCCCGACCGACACCAGCACGAGCCCGCCGCGGTCGTAGCCGAAGTCGCCTCCGAAGAGCAGGTCCATCAGCTGCGGCCCCGCGGCCAGCATCACGAGCGCCACCGCGCCCGCGAAGCCCGCGATCGCCATGAGCGTGAGGTTCACGCTGCGCGCGAACGGGTCGGTCTCGCCGCCCGCGCGCAGCCGCGTGAGGTGGGGGAGGATCGAGGTCTGGACCGCCTGGAAGAGCTGAAGCGGCGCGCGCGCGATCAGCAGGACGTTGAACGTGAAGCCGGCGAGCGCGGCGCCGCCCGAGTCCGCGGTCGCCTTCACCAGCAGCGGTCCCGCGTTCAGGAAGGTCTGCTCGCAGAGCATGATCAGGAGCACCGCCGCGGCGAAGCCGGTGCCGCGGGCGAGCGTGAACTGGCCTTCCTCCGCCGGCTCGGAGGCGGGCTCGGCGGGGGCGCCTCGGAGGCGGGCTCCGCGGGGGCCGCCTCGGGCCGGGGGCGGATCCTCCTCGCCAGCGCCGGCGGCACCACGGCCAGCGAGACGATCGGCGCCGCCACCATTCCGAGCGCGACCGCCGACTGGCCCTCGGCGATCCCGATCGCCACCGCGAGCGCGAACAGGCAGCGCGAGCTGGCCTCCATGAGGACCAGCCCGCCGTAGAGCGGGAACAGGTGGTGGCCCGCGAGGTAGCCGCGCGCGAAGTAGCTCGCCGCGTAGGCGAGCACGCCCACGACGAGCACCCAGTAGAGCGTCGACGAGCCCGCGAAGAGGTCGTCCTCGATCGGGCCGCGGAGGACGAGCGCCACGACCGCGAACGCGACGCCCAGCGCGAGCTGGATCGTCGCGGCGATCCGCAGTGCTCGCTGCCGATCACGCCGCGCGCGTCGTGGTCGGCGATCGTCCGCGACAGGAGCTGCTCCACCGGCCGGTAGAGCACCGACACGGTGATGAACATCGCCGACCACAGGAGCGTGATGCGGCCGTACTCGTCCTCGGGCAGCGAATGGCTCGCGAGCGAGAAGTAGGCGAACGTGATCAGGCCGGTGGCGCCGATCCCCACCGACAGGACCGCCGCGCCGCGGCCGTAGGACGACCGGCTAGACGCCGGACAAGCAGCATGGTCCAGGGGAAGGGCGAGCGGGCCTCCTCCACCGCGCCGTAGCGCGAGAGCAGCGAGACGAACCCGCGCTTGGACCAGTGGTTCACGTGCCCGGGCGTGTTGCCGAGCGAGCGCCAGTACGCGCCGCGCGCCATGTTGAGCCCGCGCCAGAGCGGCTCGCGCGGCACCGACACGAGCAGGTGGCCGCGCGCCACGCGCGCCATCTCGGCGAGCGTCGCCTCCGGCTCGGGCACGTGCTCCAGCACCTCGATCGCGGCGGCGAGGTCGAACTCGTCGTCCGCGAAGGACAGGTGCGTGGCCTCCTCGGCGCGGAACTCGAGATTCGGGCCGCTCGCGCTTCTCCCACTCGGCGCGCAGCTTCGGGTCGTCGAGGTCGATCCCCACGATCCGCCGGTCGCCGAGCCGCTCCGCCCACTCGACCGTGAGCACGCCCTCGCCGCAGCCGACGTCGAGCACCGACGCCGGCGCGGCCTTCCGCCAGAGCTCGTCGAGCGTCTCGTGGAAGCCCGCCATCAGCCGCTTCACGACGGGATTGGCGGAGCCGTACTTGTCGAACGTGTTGCCGGTGGGGACCTCGGTTGCCGCGGCGCCGCTCACAGCTTCAGCGCCTCGCGGTCCTCGGTCTTGCCGGTGGCGCGGCCGGCGCCCGCGCCGGTGGTGGCCGGCTGCCCGGTCTCGGCGGCGCCCGGCTCGTAGTGCGAGGGCTCGACGCCGAGGTGCAGCTCCATCCGCCTGACCCGCTCGAGCGCGCGCTGCTGGAGCACGCGCGTGCCGGCCAGGATGTCGCCCACCACGCCGAGCGCGGCGAGCTGGACGGCGACGATGAACAGCGTCGATCCCAGGATGAGCGACTGGATGTGCCCGCCGGGCGTCGTCCGAGAAGAAGAAGAAGTAGAGGAAGCGCGCCCAGATCACCACGCCGACGAGCGCGACGACGGCGGCCGCGGCCATGAACACGCGCAGCGGCTCGTAGAGCGCGTAGACGCGGAAGATCGAGACGCGTGTTGCGCCGCACGTATGCCCACATCGACGGGAACAGGCGCGACTCGCGCGTCTGCTCGTTCGTCCGTATCGGGACGTGGTCGAC
Source organism: uncultured Thermoleophilaceae bacterium (assembly GCA_963786845.1). GTDB lineage: Bacteria > Actinomycetota > Thermoleophilia > Solirubrobacterales > Thermoleophilaceae > JACVRW01. Next base: position 47,151 of record CAWBAP010000009.1, on the reverse strand, counting down.
CGCCACGAGCATCTTGCCCGCCTGGATGATCGACTCGAGCGTGTAGGTGAACTTCGAGACCACCTGTATCTGCAGCCCGGCCTCGCGGTTGTAGGCGCGGAACCCGGAGGTGGTGTCGGGGACGTCGGTGCCCGACGCGCGGCGGACGACCGCGCTGCCGAGGCGCTGGAGCCGCTTCTTCAGCGGCGAGAAGTGATCGATCTGGTCGGTCTTGCGGTCGCCGATCACCATGTCGGCGTTGCCGGCGAGGATCGGCGCGACCAGCTTGGGGATGTCGCCGCCGTAGTACTGGTTGTCGGCGTCGGTGTTGACGATGATGTCGGCGCCGAGCTTCAGCGAGGCGTCGAGCCCCGCCTGGAAGGCCGCGGCGAGTCCCTTGTTGTTCGTGAGCCGCACGATGTGGTCGCACGCCGTTCTCGCGCGCGACCTCGACCGTGCGGTCGGTCGAGCCGTCGTCGATGACGAGCCATTCGACCGTCGTCGATCCCCTCGACCTCGCGCGGAAGGTCGGCCAGCGTGCCAGGAAGAGTCGCCTCCTCGTTGAAGCAGGGGATCTGGATGATCAGCTTCATGTGCGCGGGTAGGGTAGTTGTAGGGCCCGCGTAGGCGCATGCTAGCCTTTCACAGGATTCACAAGCGTTTGCTCTGCTAGCCTGCGCTGCCCTCGCAATCCCGAGACGTACGGAGCCACTCCACACCATGACCACCGTTCTCGCATATCTGGATCCCGGCAGCGGGAGCATGATCCTGCAGATCATCGCTGGTGGCCTCGCCGCCGTGGCCGTCACGGCCAAGCTGTACTGGAACCGCATCCTCCGCTTCCTCCGCATCCGCAAGGATGAGCCGGAGACCGCCGAGCCGAGAGCCCGGACGCCGCGAGCGGCACAGACGCCGCCTAGCCTACTGTTCCGCCGATGCCACCGCGTCGGCGCCCGCCGGCCTCGAGCCGGGCTCCTTCCGCGATCCCGAGAGCCGCGTCTTCTACGCGGGCGACGACGTCTTCCGCGCCCTCTCGGCCGACGGCCTGAGCGACTTCGAGGCGCTCGAGGCCACCGGCCTGCTCGACGACGAGCGCGTCGTGCGCACGGAGCGCGCCGACGAGCGCGCCCGCCCTGGAGGGCCTGCTCGTGCACGAGCCCGCCGCGGTCCTGCGCCACGAGCGCATCCCGTTCGTCTCGTACCCGTACGAGTGGACCTTCTCGATGCTGAAGGACGCCGCGCTGCTGCAGCTCGACCTGCTGCTGGCGGCGCTCGAGCACGACATGGTGCTGAAGGACTCGACGCCCTACAACGTCCAGTTCAAGGGCGCGCGCCCGACGTTCGTGGACGTCGGCTCGTTCGAGCGGATCCGCGAGGGCGAGCCGTGGGTCGGCTACCGCCAGTTCTGCATGCTCTACCTGTATCCGCTGCTGCTCCAGTCGGCGAAGGGCGTGCCGTTCCACCCCTGGCTGCGCGGCTCGATCGACGGGATCACGCCCGCCGAGATGCGCGCCGCTGATGTCCTTCCGCGACCGCTTCCGCAAGGGCGTGTTCACGAACGTCTTCCTGCACGCGAAGCTCGAGCAGCGCTACGCGGACAAGCCGCAGCAGGTGAAGGACGAGGTGAAGCGCGTCTTCAAGAAGGAGCTGTTCGTCGCGAACGTGCGCAAGATGCGCAAGCTCGTCGAGCGCCTCGACGTGGAACCCGCCCGAGGGCGTCTGGACCGCCTACGGCGAGCGCAACAGCTACACGGACGACGACGCCCGGCGCAAGGACGAGTTCGTGCGCGAGGTGGCGACGAGCCGCGATTGGAACCTCGTCTGGGACATCGGCGCCAACAACGGCCGCTACTCGCGCATCGCCGCCGAGGGCGCGAAGACGGTCGTCGCCGTCGACGCCGACCAGGGCCCGGTCGAGCTGCTCTACCGCGACCTGCGCGACGAGGGCAACGAGCAGATCCTCACGCTGACGATGAACCTCGCCGACCCGTCGCCGGGGCTCGGCTGGCGCGGGCTCGAGCGAAGGTCGCTGCCCGACCGCGGCAAGCCGGACCTCGTGCTCGCGCTCGCGCTCGTCCACCACGTCGCCATCAGCGCGAACGTGCCCGGTCAAGGAGTTCGTCGACTGGCTGGCGTCGCTCGGCAGCGCGCTCGTGATCGAGTTCCCCACGCGTGAGGACCCGATGGTGAAGCAGCTGCTCGCGCCCAAGCGCGACGGGCTGCACCCGGACTACGAGCTCGGACTTCTTCGAGCGCACGCTGAAGGACGCCTTCGAGGTCGAGCGCAGCGAGCGCCTCGAGTCCGGCACGCGGGTGCTCTACTACGCCCGTCCCAAGGGGATGAGCAGAGACGCAGCGAAGGCCGCCGGCTGGGCGTACCTCAACCTCGCGGTCCTCTGGACCTTCGCGGTCGCCCAGCCGCTCTTCGACCTGCTTAAGGACAACCCCGAGTTCTTCGCCGCGCGCGGCTCCTCCGGGTTCGACATCGTCAGCTTCTCGGTGCTGCTGGTGGTGCTGCCGCCGGCGCTGCTGCTGGCGATCGAGCTGCTGCTGGGGCTGATCGGCGAGGACGTCCGCAAGGGCGCGCACATCGCGTTCCTCGGCGCGCTCGCCGCGCTGATCGCCGCGCAGGCGCTCAAGAAGTCGTTCGACGCCTCCGACCTCGTGCTGATCGCGCTGGCGGTGGCCGTGGGCGCCGGCATCGCCGTGCTCTGGGCGCGCGCCGAGCCCGTCCGCTCCTTCCTGAACGTGCTGTCGCCGGTGCCGCTCGTGTTCCTGCTCCTGTTCCTGCTCAGCGGCCAGATCTCCGAGCTGGCCTTCCCGAGCGAGGCGAAGGCGCGCACGATCGGAGGCGTCGCGCGGGCGCCGATCGTGGTGGTGCTGCTCGACGAGCTGCCCTCGAACACGCTCGTCGACGAGAACGACCGGCTCGACGCGAAGCGCTTCCCCGGCTTCGGCGAGCTGGCGCGGAACGCCACCTGGTTCAAGAACGCCTACACCGTCTACGACTCCACCGAGCGCGCGCAGCCGGCGATCATGGACGGCAACCTCCCCGAGCAGGACAAGCAGCCGATCTCCTCGGACCACCCGAACAGCATCTTCTCGCTGTTCGCGAAGACGCACCGGATGAACGTGGACGAGGAGGCCACCAACGTCTGCTCGCGCGACATCTGCACGGACTCGCTCGACGACGAGTCGTACGGGAGCCGCATCTCGTCGATGGCCGAGGACCTCGGGCTCGTGTGGCTGCACGTGGTCTCCCCGCCCGACATCGAGAACGACCTGGCGAGCGTGTCCGAGAACTGGGGCAACTTCGGCGGCGGCGACGAGACCGATGCGCGCCGCGGACGAGAGCGAGCGAGACAGACGAACGTGCTGGCGAACCTCCAGAGCGGCCGGCCCGCGCGCTTCCAGGCCTGGGTCGACCGCATCGAGCCCGGACAGCGGCCCGGCCTCAACTTCAAGCACTCGCTGATGCCGCACGTGCCCTGGCAGTACCTGCCCTCGGGCCGCGCTACCGGCGCAGGGCCGAACGACCCGGTCCCGGGCCTCTCGAACCAGTCCTACGAGGACCAGGGGCAGCTCGACGTGCTGCTCCAGCGCCACTTCCTCCAGACCGGCTTCGCCGACTACGAGCTCCAGCAGCTCTGGAAGCGGCTCAAGGCGAGGGGCTCTGGGACGAGTCGCTGATCGTCGTCGCGGCCGACCACGGCGTGGCGTTCCCGCAGGCGCGCCAGCGCCGGCGCCTGAGCCGCGAGACGCGCGCGCGAGATCGCGCCGATCCCGCTCTTCATCAAGGCGCCCGACCAGAAGAAGGGGAAGGTCGACGACGCCTGGGTCGAGACGATCGACATCCTGCCGACGATCTTCGACCTGCTGAACCTCGACCCGCGCGTGAAGATGGACGGCAGGTCCGCGTTCAGCGAGGAGGTGCAGAGCCGCGACGAGCTGCGCTTCCTGATCCGCAACACGTTCGAGGTGCTGAGGATCCCGGCGGAGGACTTCGAGCGCGAGCGCCAGGAGATCATCGACCGCAACAACCGCCTGTTCGGGTCGGGCGCCGACGGCCCCGGCCGGATCTTCGAGATCGGGCCCAACCCGGAGCTGATCGGCCAGCCGGCGTCGGCGGCGGGGCCGCCGCTCGACGTCGAGCTCACGAACGCGGGCGAGTACGAGCGGGTCGACCCGGCATCGGGATACGTCCCGGTGAACGTGGTCGCCCGCGTGAACGGCCCCGACCGCCATCCGCGCGACATAGCGGTGGCCGTGAACGGCACGATCCGCGCGGTGGGCAACACCTTCACGCTCGCGGTCGGCGACGAGGGCGAGCTCGTGTCCGTGATGGTCCCCGAGTCCTCGTTCCGCAAGGGGCGGAACGAGGTCGAGGTCCTAGAGGTCGGCTAGGCAGAGCTCGACGTCGTGCAGCAGGTCGTCGGTCTCGGAGTCGCTCTCGGGATCGACGAACAGGAGCGCGCTCCCGATCTGCTCGGCGCCCTCGCCCGTTGCCCTGGAACTGGGCGGCCTCGGCCTCCGCGGCCGTGAGGTAGAACTTGATGCGCGGGCCGGCCTCGAGCACGAGCTCGTTTCCGGTCTCGCCGTCGCGGGTCGCGGCGATGTCGCTGGCCTCGAGGCACGCGAGCGCGGTCCCGGGCGTGTCCGACTCGTCCACCTTCGGCGCCGCGTCGCTCGAGCCGCAGCCCGCGGCAGCGAGCAGCACGAGAGGCAGAGCGAGGAGCGGGCGCTTCACGGGCGGAGCAGGCTAGCGGAGCGGCTTGGTGCGCCGGAACAGCCGCGCGAGGTCGAGGAAGGCCGGCTTTCGGGCGTTCGTCTCCTCGATCAGGCTCTTGTTGTGCCACGGCGGGATGGCGTACTCGTCGGGCGCACCGCCCTGCCAGGTCTGGTGCACGCGGAAGTCGCGCAGCGCCCAGTAGATCGAGCCGTTCACGAAGCGCTTCGACCCGTGGATTGCGACATGGTCCGTCGCGAACTTGCGCTGGAACTCGAACGTGCCCTTCTGCTCGACCGGGCCCGAGCGCGTGGCCTCCGCGCCGAACTCGGTGATCACGAGCGGCAGGTCCGGGTTCGCCGCGTGGAGCTGGTCGAGGAAGGCGCTCAGGTCGGCGGTGGTCGTGGCGGGCAGGTCGGGCTGGTCCTCGATCACGGAGCGGTACCAGCCGAAGTACTCGTTCACGCCGAGCACGTCCAGGTACTGGTGCGCCTCGGTGGTGAGCGGCTCCCCGACGCGCGACTGGCGGTCGAGCCCGACGAGCCGCGTGTCGTCGATCTCACGCACGGCGTGCGAGGCCTCGCGGATGTAGCGGACGAGCGCGGGGCCGTAGGCGCCGAGGTTCGCGCCGGCCTCGGATGGCTCGTTGGCGAGCGACCACGTGAGGATCGACGGGTGGTTGAGATTCTGCTTGACCGTGAGCGTGGCCGCGCGCGTGGCGAGCGACCGCACTCCGCGCGCGGACCCACATGGAGGTCGGCACCTGGTACACGGGCGCGTCGACCCAGTACATGATCCCGGCGCGGTCGAGCGCCTCGATGAAGGCCGGGTGCAGCGGGTAGTGCGAGCGCGTGATCGTCGCGCCGAGGTTCTCGAGCCGGTTGATCAGCAGCGTCCGCGTGCGCTGTGAGAGCGCGCCCGCCCTCGTTGCGGTCGTCCTCGTGGACGCTCGCGCCGCGCAGGTTGAGGCGCTTGCCGTTCAGCAGGATCACCCCGCCCGGGCGCGGGTCGATCTTGCGCACGCCGAAGCTGGCCCGGTAGGTGCTGCGCAGCGTGCGGCCCGTGAGCGCGCCGACGCTGATGTCGTAGAGCTCCGGGGTCCGCGGCGCCCATAGCCGCGGGCGCTTGATGGTGAACTCGGTGCTGAGCTCGCGCCGGCCGAGCGCCGGCACGGTCTCGGGGTCGAGCCGGATGCGGCGCCCGTCCACGCGCATGTCGAGGGCAACGTCCGCGTCGCGCTTCGTGAAGTTGCGCAGCACAGTGCGCACCTCGACCTTCGCGGGCCCGCCCACGCGCCGCAGCCGCGGGAGCACCTGGACGTCCTCGACGTCGACCGTGTCCACGCGCCTGACGTAGACCTCGCGGAGGATCCCGCCGAAGTTCCACCAGCCACCGGTGCCGAAGCCGTTGTAGGCGGCCGGCCGCCAGTGGGTGAGGTCGGAGTTGCTCCGAAGCGACGAGACCTTCACGACCAGCGTGTTGCGCCCCTCTTCAGGTTCGTCGAGCAGCACCTCGAACGGGAAGTAGCCGGTGAAGAACGTGAGCTGCTTGCCGTTCAGCCACACCTCGGTCCTGTAGTTGTTGCCCTCGAAGCGGACCTTCCAGAAGTGCTTGGCCCGCTTCGGCGAGCGCGGCAGCGTGAACTCCTTGCGGTACCAGCCCACGCTTGGCCGGTTCTCGGTGGTGTCCGTGGCGTTCCAGTTGTGGGGGACGGCGACCTCGGTCCAGCCGGTCAGGTCGTCCTGCTCGAACCAGCGCTCGTCCTCGCCCACGAAGGTGTCGTCCTGGCGGAAGTACCAGGTGCCGCCGAGCAGCTCGCGGTTCACCTGGCCCTCGCGTATCAGCGGCTTGCCGCCGGGCTCTTCGACGCGCAGCTCCGGAGCCGGCGGCGGCGGTGGCGTCGGGGTGCCGCCCGGGGGCGCCTCACCGCCTCCCTGCGCGTGGGCCGCGAGCTGGGCAGAAGGCCCAGACAGCCAATAGGATCACTAGCGCTCGCTTGGCCAAGCGGGGGAGGGTAGCGGCGTATCAAGACGCCGCCCGGCGGGTAATTGCATTGCTACGGTCCGACACGGTCCGCCACCGCCGTCCTTCGCCATGAACCGTCGTCTCGCGCTCATCCAAGCACTGGTATCGATCGTCGCTCTCGCGGCCGTCGTCTGGTGGGCGACCAAGCAGGAGTCTCCGCACATCCCCACGGGCGGGGACGCGCTCGCCTGGATCGCCGCGGGCGTCGGTCTGTACGTGGTCGCCACGCTCGTGCGCGCTGAGCGCTGGCACCAGATCCTCGAGCACACGGGCGTGCGCGCGAAGCGCGTGGACTGCTACGCGCTCACGACGGTCGGCTACATGGGCAACAACGTGCTCCCCGCGCGGGCTGGTGAGGCGCTCCGCGTCGTCCTGCTGGCGCCCCGCTGCGACGCGAGCAAGCGGACGGTGATCAGCTCGATCGTGGGTGAGCGCGTGCTCGACGTGATCGCCCTGCTGACGATCTTCATCGTCACGGTCTACGGCGTGCTCAGCACCTCGGAGGTGCTGCCGACCGACAGGCCCCTGCTCGTCACGGGGATCGGGATCATGCTGCTGCTGGCGGGCGCCGTGGCGATCTGGGTCCTGCGCCGCCATCCCTTCTTCGAGCGCGTCCGCGACTGGCTGCGCCCGCTCGCCGACTCGCCGCGCGCGCTGGTGTCGCGCTGGGGGCTGGCGCTCCTTGCGGCGACGTTCGTGCTCTGGACGATCGAGGCGTCGGTCTACTGGACGGTGGCCAGGGCGGTCGAGATGGACATCAGCATGAGCGGCGCGCTCTACCTCGTCGCTCTGACGAACTTCGTCGCGGCGCTGCCGGCGGCGCCGGGTTCGCTCGGGACCTTCGACGCGGCCGTCGCGTGGGGCGCCCACAGGCTCGGCGCGACCGGCTCGATCGCGGTCTCCTACGTGATCCTGATCCGCTTCGTGCTCTACGTGCCGATCACGGTCGTGGGCCTGGTGGTGCTGGTCACTCGTTACGGAGGCTGGTCACGGCTACGGTCCGCCACCCGGCTCGAAGCTTCGCGCGCGTAAGACCGCCGTCGGCAGCGCTCGAGCGCCACGGCACCCAGATGGTCCTGATCATCGTGGGCTGTCTCGTCGTGTCCGCGCTCTCGCTGCTGTATCCGTCCACGCCCACCTACGACCCCTGGGCCTGGATCCTGTGGGGACACGAGATCGCGCACCTCGACCTCGTGACCGAGGGCGGCCCCTCGTGGAAGCCGTTCCCGATCTTCTTCACGGTCCCGTTCTCGTTCCTCGGCCAGGACCTCGCTCCCTACCTGTGGCTCTGGGTCGCGCGCGCCGGCGGGCTGTTCGGGTGCGTGATGGCGTACCGGATGGCGTACCGGCTCGCCGGACGGAACGTCTACGGGGGGCTCGCGGGGCTGTCCGCGTTCGCCGCGCTGCTCTCGTCGAACAAGTACGTGCGCGACGCCGCGCTCGGCAACTCGGAGCCGATCCTCGCGGCCGTGGTCCTCTGGGCCTTCGAGCGCCACCTTGACGGGCGCCGCGACCACGCGCTCTACCTCGGCGTGGCCGCCGCGCTGCTGCGCCCGGAGGCGTGGCCGTTCCTCGCGCTCTACGGGCTCTGGCTGTGGGTCTTCGAGCCCGCGCTGCGGACGCGCCTGGTGGCGTTCGCGGTGTTCGTGCCCGCGTGCTGGATCCTGCCGGAGTGGTGGGGGGCGGGCGACCCATTGCGCGCGGGCTCGCGCGCCAACGCGCCGAACCCGGGGAGCGCGGCGTTCGCGGCACACCCGGCATTCGAGCTGTTCAAGCGCTTCGCGGAGAGCACCGTCGCGCCCGTCGAGGCGGGCACGCTCGTGGCCGTGGGCGTCGCGGTGGTGGCGTGGTTCCGAAGACGGGCGCAGGGCGCGGTGCTCGCGCTCGCCGCGCTCGGCTTCTCCTGGTTCGCCCTCGTGGCCGTGATGACCGAGGCCGGCTTTGCGGGCAACCAGCGCTACCTCATGGTCACGACGGCGGCGGTCTCGGTGCTCGGCGGCGTGGGCGCGGTGCGCGTCCTCCAGGGCGTCGCGCTGCTCGGGGAGCGCTGGCTCGGCAGCCGCCGCGCGGGCGCGCGGGCCGCGGCGGTCGCGTTTCTGGCCGGGATCGCCATCGCCTCGCCGACGATCATCGCCAAGGCCGACAACACCGGCCGCGTGCAGGGAGGCATCGAGCACGAGGCGTTCCTGTGGCACGACCTCAAGGCGCTGATCGACGCGAACGGCGGCCAGGACCGCCTGCTCGCCTGCGGCGGCGTGTTCAGCGGGCCGTTCCAGACTCAGATGGTGGCCTACGAGCTCGGAATCCACGGGATCAACGTGGGCTGGAAGGTCACGCCGGCCCCCGGGGTGGCGTTCCGCACGCGAACGGTGCCGGACGGCCCGCTCGTCACGAAGCCGACCGACAACCGCTTCCGGCTCGTCGACCAGCAGGGCAAGTGGCGCCTGCTGACCGCGCTCCCGGAGGGCAACCGGCGCGACGGCTGCCCGGCCTCTGGGCCGGGCGCGCCGACCACGCCGCCCCCCGAGGAATCCGGGCCCGGCCAGCGCAAGGTGGAGGTCATCGGGAAATGACTAACTAGGATCGCCCGGTGGCAAGCGTCGCTTCCCGTCCACGAGCCCTGCCGCGGCTCGGCTCCCTTCCGAACAGCTTCGTGTTCCCCGCGCTGCTGCTGCTCGGGCTGCTCGCGGTGTCGGCGTACCTGCGCACGAACTCGCTCGGCGAGTCGCTCTGGATGGACGAGGGGCTGTCGATCGGAATCGCCTCGCAGCCGCTGTTCGACATCCCCGGGATCCTGCGGATGGACGGCTCGCCGCCGCTCTACTACATGCTGCTGTCGGTCTGGATGGACGTGGTCGGGGACGGGCCGGCCGCGACGCAGGCGCTTTCGGCCGCGATCTCGCTGGTCGCGATCCCGGGCGGGCTCTGGGCGGGCTGGAGCCTCTTCGGCCGCCGCGCCGGCCTCTACTGCGCCGCGCTCTGCGCGGTCAACCCGTTCCTCACGGCCTACGCGCAGGAGACCCGCATGTACGCGCTCATGCTGGTCATGTCCCTGCTCGCCACGGCGGCCTTCCTGCACGTGTTCGCCTTCGGCCGCCGGCGCTACCTGCCGCTCTTCATGATCCTGCTCGCCGGGATGCTCTACACCCACAACTGGGGGCTCTTCCTCGGTGCTGGCCTGGCGCTGGGACTGATCCCGTGCTGGTACGTCTCGGAGGTCCGCTCGAGCTTCTGGAAGGACGCGCTGATCGGCTTCGGCGCGGTCGGCCTCCTCTACCTGCCCTGGCTTCCGACGCTGTTCCACCAGATCCAGCACACGGGCGCGCCCTGGCTCAACCCGCCGAACTTCGGTGCCCCCGTGCAGATCTCGAAGTCGCTACTCGGCGGTGGCACGCCGACGGTCTCGCTCATCCTCGCCGGCGGAACCGGGATCGCGGCGATCCTGGCGCGCCGCGTGGAGGACAAGGAGCGCACCGCGCTCATATCGGGCGCCGTGATCGTGCTGGGCACGCTCGCGGTCGCGTGGATCGTCTCGCAGGTGTCGCCCGCCTGGACCACGCGGTACCTGGGCGTGCTCCTCGGCCCGATGCTGCTGATCGGCGCGCTCGGCCTCGCGCGGGCGGGCAACCTCGGCGTGGTGGCGCTCGCGATCATCCTGGTGATCTGGGCGATCCCGAAGAGCTACGGCCTCGAGAACAAGTCGAACGCGTCCGACCTGCGCAAGGACTCGGTGCCGGAGCTGCGCCAGGGCGACCTCGTGCTGTCGATGCAGCCGGAGCAGGGGCCGCTGCTCGCCTACCACCTCGAGAACCTCGGCGGCGCGCCGGAGCTCCGCTTCGGCAACCCGATGGGCGCGGTCGAGAACGACATGATCATGGACTGGACCGACGGGTACGACAAGCTGAAGGACGCCACCCCATCGGCGAATCTCGAGCCGCTGATTGCTAGTCTGCCGCGCGGCGGGCGGGTCCTTATCGTGCACCCCGTGACCTCACGCGCAGACGACTGGGACGCGCCCTGGACCGAGCTCGTCAGGCGCCGGGCGGCCCAGTGGGGCGCGGCGCTCGCGAACGATTCGCGGCTCGAGCTCGTCAAGGTCGTGCCGATCCGCTATCGCCGCGCCACACGCATCGGAGTGCGCGGCGTGATCTACGAGAAGACCGGATGAACGAGAAGAACACGAAGCCACAGCCCCCAGCCAACCTCGCTCGGCCAGACATGGCCGAGAAGCCGACGGTGATCCTCGGCGCGGGACCCGCCGGCCTGACCGCGGGTTACCTGCTCTCGAAGAAGGGCCTCCCGGTGGTCGTCCTGGAGGCCGAGGACCAGGTGGGCGGCATCGCGAAGACCGCGGTGCGCGACGGCTACCGCTTCGACCTCGGCGGCCACCGCTTCTTCACGAAGGTGAAGGAGGTCGACGACCTCTGGCACGAGATCATGCGCGAGGAGTTCCTCGAGCGCCCGCGGATGTCGCGCATCTACTGGCGGGACCGCAAGGGGCGCGCGAAGTTCCTCGACTACCCGCTGCGCGGCCCGGACGTCATGAAGAAGCTCGGCCCCGTGGACCTGACCAAGGCGCTCTTCTCCTACCTGTGGGCGGCGATCAAGCCGAAGGGCAAGGAGGACACCTACGAGGAGTGGGTGGCCAACCGCTTCGGCCGCTGGCTCTTCAACCAGTTCTTCAAGTCCTACACCGAGAAGGTCTGGGGCGTCCCGACGTCCGAGATCCGCGCCGACTGGGCCGCTCAGCGGATCAAGAACCTCTCGTTCTTCCGCGCCGCCTGGTCCGCCTTCTTCGGCAACAAGGACAACAAGGTCACGAGCCTGATCTCGAAGTTCAACTACCCCCGCTACGGCCCCGGCCAGATGTGGGAGACGATGACCGACGACATCGAGGAGCTCGGCGGCCAGGTGCTCCTGAACCACAAGGTCACGCAGCTCGACTTCGAGGACGATCGCTGCGTGCGCGTGCACGTGGGCGACAAGGTGTTCGAGCCGTCGGCCGTGATCTCGTCGCTGCCGCTGCGCAACGCGGTGGGCATGGCGAGCCCGCACCCGCGCCAGGAGGTGATCGCGGCCGCGAAGGGGATGCGCTACCGCGACTTCCTCACGGTCGCGGTCGTGCTGAACGGGGACGACCTCTTCCCGGACAACTGGATCTACATCCACGACCCGAACGTGAACGTCGGGCGGATCCAGAACTTCCGCTCCTGGAGCCCGTGGATGGTGCCGGACCCGTCGAAGGCGTGCGTCGGGCTCGAGTTCTTCTGCTTCGCCGGCGACGAGCTGTGGGAGACCGACGACGAGGAGCTTGTCCAGCTCGGGATGAGCGAGCTCGAGAAGCTCGGGCTCGCCAAGGTCAGCCAGCTCGAGTTCGGCTTCGTCGAGCGCGTCCCGAAGGCCTACCCGATGTACGACGCCGAGTACGACAAGCGCGTCTCGACGATCCGCTCATGGCTCGACGGCCTCGACAACTACATCCAGGTCGGCCGCAACGGGCTGCACAGGTACAACAACTCGGACCACTCGATGCTCACGGCCATGCGCGCCGTGGACAACCTCGTGGACGGCGACGACCACGACATCTGGGCGGTGAACGCCGAGTCGGTGTACCACGAGGAGGGCAAGGACAGCGAGGACAAGCAGCCCTACATCGAAGCTCCCGGAGACGGAGTCGATGAAGGAGCCGCTGCACTCCTAGCAGCGCGGGAGGCGGGCCCTCTCGGCTGAGCTGTTCCCGGCCAGGTCGGTGGCGCGCACCAAGACTCGGTCGGCATTCTCGGGCACGCGGGCGCGGAAGCGCTTGCGGATCGTCCGCCGGACGACCTCGCCGTCGGCGCGCACGAGCACCCCGGCCATCCGTGAGACGTCCGTGATCCTGACGGTGATCGCGTCGCAGGCCGTCTCGATCGAGATCGAGGGCCTCGCGAGGTCGTAGCCGGCGTTCAGTGTGCGCACCGCGGCCGGGCCCCAGAGGCCGTACTTGCCGTCCCAGCTGTGCTCGGCGGCCACGAGCGTGTCGGCGTCGAGGAACGCGAGCCGCTGCTCGATCACCGAGTAGCCGCCTCCAGGCACCGCGCCGCGCGCGGCGCCGCCGCGACCGAAGGAGCGATCCGGCCTGCCGTCCCGCCGGAAGCGACGCACGAGGCCCGCCTCGTCACCGGTGAGCTCCGCGCCGCTCGAGAGGCTCGCGGTCACGAGGACCCCGCCTCGCCCGTCGGCGATCGCCGTCCCGGGCAGCTCGCCGCCGGGCAGCTCGGGGCGCGGCCCCACGGCCAGCCCGCGCCGTCCGAAGCGCAGGTCCGGCTGACCATCCGGCGTGAGCCCGAGCAGCGCGACCCGGTCAGGGCGCTCGCGCGGCACGTCGAGCCCGAGCGGGATGCGGATGCGCCCGTCCGGCAGCGCGACCGGGTGCCAGTCGGAGCGATTGTTCGTGAACGTGCGACGGTCCTGGCGCGCATCGCCGAAGCGCGCGTTCGCCACCCCGCCGCTACCGAAGTCGGGGTCGAGTGCCCCGTCCGCCGACAGGCGCGCGACCTTCACGCGGCGCTCCCTGAAAGTCCGCACCACCAGCACGATCCGGCCGTCGGGCTGGAGCAGGAGCTTCGCGTCCTGCGCGTAGGGGTCGCCGGTCGGAAGCTCGAGCCCGCCGCCGGTGCCGAAGGACGGGTCCGGCGCACCCGTCGGGAGGTAGCGCTTCAGGTGCAGGACCTTCTCCGGCGTGACCTCGCTGAACGGCGCGCCCACGACCAGGATGCGCCCGTCGGGCTGAAGCAGGACGTCGCTGAGGAGGTCGAACTCCCCCGGGAACCCGATGTCGAGCGTTCCGCCGGTGCCGAAGGTCGAGTCGGGGCTCCCGTCGCCGTTCAGACGTTGGAGCTTCTGAGCGTTGCCGCCGAAGCCGACCAGGATCTGCCCGTCCGGCTCGACGTGCATCGCCGCCACCTGGGCCGCACCGGGGTCGAGGGGGGCCGTGCCCCCAGCGCCGAAGGCGCTGTCGAGGCTGCCGTCCGGCAGTCGGGCGGTGATGCTGCTCGGGGAGAACTGGTCTCCGCCTGCCATGAGGATACGGCCCTCCGGCGTGACCGCGAGCGCGTGGATCTTCTCGCCGAGCACGTAGGCGATGCGCGTGTCGAGGCTCCCGGGGCGCTCGGCGGCGGTGGCCGCCACGGCGACGGCGAGCACTGAGCTGAGCACGGCGATCACGGCGGCGAGCCTGATCACGATGCCACGTTAAACCTTTGCGGCGCCGAAGTTTCGCGTAGCTTCCGCGCGTGCCGCTCTCCGCCGTAGCGCTCGCTCTCGGTGCCGCGTTTCTTCACGCGGGGTGGAACGTGCTGCTGGCGGGGTCGCGGGATACGCGGGCCTCCACCGCCGGCCTCCTCGTCTGGGGTGTCGCGCTGCTCGCGCGTGCCGGCGCGTGCTCACCGGGCGGCGTTTCCTCGAGGCGATTCCCGTACATCGCCGGCTCCGCCGTTCTCGAGCTCTGTTACTTCGTTCTGCTTGCGCGGGCGTACGACGGCGGTGAGGTGTCGGTGGTGTATCCCATCGCTCGCGGGTCGGCCCCCGTCGTGGTGCTCGTGGTCGGGGCGATTGCTTTGAGTGAGGGCGTGCCTGCCGGCGCCGTCGCCGGCGTGCTCGCCGTCGCCTTGGGCGTCCTCCTCGTTGGGTTGGGCGCTTTCCGTTTCCGTTTCGCAACGGAAAGCGCCCAACCCCTTCGGGATGTGTGGTTTGGGCTCGCGATCGGGGCTGTCATCGCGGCGTACACGCTCGTCGACTCCGAGGGCGTCGAGCGGGCCGATCCGATCGCGTACCTCGCGCTCGTGGTTGCGCCGTGCGCACTCGTTTACCCGCTCGTAACGAAGACGCGGCCGGACCTGAGCGCGAGGACCGCGCTGACGGCGTCGGCCACGTTCGGCGCGTTCCTCATGGTGCTCGCGGCGTTCCGGCTGGCGCCGACCGCGCCGGTGGCCGCCGTGAGAGAGAGCAGCGTCGTGATCGCCGCCATCCTCGCCGCCGCCGTGCTCCACGAAGGAGTGGACGCGCGAAGGCTCGCCGGCGCGGCGGCGGTGGCCGCGGGGGTTGCGGCGATCGCGCTGAGCGGCTAGCGCGCCCTACTCGTAATACGGCAGCGGGCCGCCCGCAGCGTCGAGCACCGTGTCGTACAGCTCCCTGCTCACCGCGGGGTTCGCCTTGACCACGTTCTCGTTCTCGCGCGGGTCGAGCTTCAGGTCGCAGAGCGTGCGCTCGTTGCCCTGGTTGTCGCCGATCAGGACCCAGTCGTCGGTGCGGATGTAGAAGCGGTTGTACATGCCGCCGTAGTGGAAGTCGCGCTTCTCGTCGGGCTGCTCCCCGTCGAGCGTGGGCGAGAGGTCGGCGCCGCCCATCCACTCCGGCGGGTCGATGCCGGCCATCGACAGGATCGTCGGGCCCACGTCGTGGGTGGAGGCGAAGTAGTGGCTCACCGTCCCCGGCGGCGCGGCCGTCCGGGTGCACGATCACGAACGGCACCTGCGCGAGCTCGGGATGCAGCTGGGAGGGCACCTTGCCGGTGAAGCCGCGCTCGCCGAGCAGGAAGCCGTGGTCCGCCAGGAGCACGACGACGGTGTTCCGGTGGAGGCCCAGCTCGTGGAAGCGCTCCATGAAGTGGCCGAGCCAGTGGTCCATCATCGTGACCTCGCCGGCGTAGGCGGCGTGGAGGCGGCGCAGCAGCTCCGGCGTGAAGTTCTGCGCGAAGCCGTACGGCGTCACGCCCACCTCTGGCCCCTCGTAGCCGGGGTCGCCGTACATGTCGAGGTACTTCTTCGGCGTGCTCCACGGCTCGTGCGGGTCGAAGCAGTCGACGGTCAGCACGAAGGGCTCGCGGCGGCGGGCGTCGTCGAGGACGTCCCTCGCCTTCATGAACACCCGTGCCGCGCAGGTCTCCTCCTCGTCCCGTCCCTCGCCGGTGTTGGCGAGGTACTTGCGCATCCCGGGCACGTAGCGCTCGTCGCGCAGGAAGGGCGGCAGCCAGTGGTGGACGGTCTCGATCGGCACGTTCTCCGGCGGGTTGCGGAAGCCGGACTGGCCCACGATGGTCTGCCACTCGTGGAAGGTCTTGCGGAACGGCTCGAAGGCCTTCATGAAGGCCAGGAACGGGTTGTCGCTCACCTGCGCGTTCCAGTAGCCGCGGTCGCGCAGCGCGGTGGTGAACGTCTTCTGGGGGTCGTCGATCGGGAGCCAGCCCGGGCTGGTGCCGATCTCCTTGTTCGGCGTCCAGTCCCTGTACGGGAAGATCCGGCGGCTGCCGAAGATCGAGCGCCGGGCCGGCACGGTGACCATGGCCTCCGGGAAGGCGCGGGTGAAGCGCACGCCCGCGGTTTGCGAGCGCGTCGACGTTGGGCGTCTGGACCTGCGGCGCGCCGTAAGCGCCCACGTGGTCGGCGCGCAGGCTGTCGATGATCAGCAGCAGGACGTTCAGCTGACCGCCCTCGGCCGAGGCGTCGTCGTCCGAGCTGCAGCCCACGGCGGGCAGGACCGCGGCCCCGGCGGCACCCGCCGCGCCGGCCTGCAGCAGTCGCCGGCGACTCAGGCGCGTATCCACGCGGCGAGAGAGTAGCGGGGCGCCATTAGCGCCGTGAGGTACTCAATTCCGGGCGTGAATGTGCCGATGAGAATGTCGGATGGGCCGTGATTCTCCTCGTGCTACTCACCTTGGCGCTCGTCGCCGCGCTGCCCGCTGCCGCGGGCGCGCAGGACTATGCGCCCGGCCGGCTCGTCGACCCGGCGATGGTCGAGCCGCCCGAGACGGTCCCGCGCGGCGCCGGTCGGCGAGTATCCGGAGGACTGGGCGAAGTGCGTGGCGGAGACGCAGCCCGTGTGGCCGACGGCGCCCGCCGGCATCGACCCGAGGGGCGTCGACCCGTCGCTTCCCAACCCCCTGCTCGGCCAGCGCTACTTCACCGACCGCATGGAGTCCGCCTACATGCAGTGGGCGAGGTGGAAGCGCGCAGGCGACGAGACCAAGGCCAACACGATCTGGAAGCTCGCCCGCGAGCCGCGCTTCCGCTGGTTCGGCAAGTTCACGAGCCCGCGGATGCAGAAGAAGATCAAGGGCTTCCTCGACCGCGTGCAGTGCGACCAGCCCGGCACCGTCCCGCTGATGGTGGTCATGCGCCACCAGGGCAAGGGCTGCAGCGGCACCTACCGCGCCGGCGGAGAGGCCGAGGACCGCCGCACCATGCAGTGGTACGACGACTTCGCGGACTCGGTCGGCGACGCCCGCGTCGTGATCGGCTTCGAGCCCGACTCGCTCGGGACCGTCGACTGCCTGGCGCGCGACCGCCGCCAGGACCGCCTGGACGTGCTGCGCTACGGCGTCGACCGGCTCTCAAAGCTCCCGAACGCGACCATCTACCTCGAGGCCGGCGCCTCCGACTGGGAGGCCGCCACGCGCACCGCGAACCAGCTGCGCTACATCGGCATCCACAAGGTGCGCGGCTTCATGCTCAACGTGACCCACCACGACTGGACGCGCAACAACATCCAGCACGGGCTCGCAGATCTCCCGGATGGTGGGCGGCAAGCACTTCATCATCAGCACGTCCTACAACGGCCGCGGGCCGCTGCACTACAGGAAGTGGATCAACAAGGCGCAGCACAAGTGGCGCCGGATCAACGTGTGGTGCCACCCCGGCCTCCGCGGCCTCGGCCCGGCTCCGACCACCGCCACGTCGCACCCGCTGGTGGACGCGTACATGTACATCAACCGGCCCGGCTACTCAGCCGGATCGTGCAACGGCGGCCCGCTCCCGGTGGGCACCTGGTGGCCCGAGCGCGGCCTGATGTACGCCCAGTACGCGACCGACTGGGAGGCCCCGCCCAAGGGCACCGTGCACGGCCACTTCAAGCGCTACTCGCTGCGCGCGCTCGGCGCGTTCAACTAGCCCCGGGTCCGCCCGTGGCCGAAGGGGGCGGGCTCCCGCGCACGCGGGATCCGGATGATCGGCGGGCCGGTGGCCTGATCGCAGTCGTCGAGCCGGTGGATCCTGATCGTCGGCCCCGGCCGGTGGTACTCGGGCGGGTAGTAGTTGAAGGAGAGGTCGAAGTGGAAGGGGACGGGCTCGGCGCCCTCGTCGTACGGGCTGAAGGTGCGCACCACGCGCGACTCGCGGTCGAGGCGCGCGTAGTACTCGCGCGCGTCGGGTCGCCCGTCTGTAGCGCACGGTCGCGCACGACGTCGACGGTCATGACGAGGCAGTAGCCGTACAGGCGGTAGTCGTCGACGACTCCCGAGTCGAGCACGGCGTGGTAGGCCGAGGCGCGGACGCCGCCGTCGGGCCGGGCGACGAGGCCGGGCTTGTACTGCACGCACACGCGCGAGCCTCCGCGCGGGACGTAGGACCAGCCCGGCTCGGTCCAGCCGTCACGGCGCTCGCAGCGCGACAGCCAGCTCGGCGGGTCGCCCTCCGGGTTCGAGCGGAACCAGCGCCCCGGCACCGCGGGCTCGACCGAGACCCGGAGCCCCGGCACGCGCCGCGCCTCGATCCAGTCGCGCGCCTGCTGGCGCGTGTCGTCGCGGCCGAGGACCTGCGCCGTGCGGATGTCGGCGGCGAGCGGCTGGAGCAGCACGAGCGCGGCGACCCCCGCGAGCACCGGACCTCTCCAGCTCGGCTTCGGAACGAGCGCGCTCAACTGAGTGAGGGCGGCCGCGGCCAGCATCGCGAGCGCGGGGTAGGCCGGCAGCAGCCAGCGCCCGAAGTAGCGCGACTGCACGCTCAGGTAGACGAACAGCGCGACCGGCACCGCGGCGAGCATCAGCCCGCGGACGAGATCGCGACGAAGCTCGAGCAGCGCGCCGGCCAGCGCGGCGAGCGCCGCCGCCCAGCCGAGCCCCCAGGTGAGGCTGTCGAGGTAGTACGAGACGCCGCCCGACTCCTGGCCCGGCTTGGGCTGGTCGGCGGCCACCTCGGCCTGGTCGCGCAGGTCGCTCCACCACGCGTCGAGCGAGCCGAACAGGTACGGGTTGAGGACGACGAAGACAAGCGCGGCCAGGGCGGCTCCGAGCGCGGCGCCGCCGGCCGCGCGCACGCCGTCCGCCCGCAGGCGCGCGAGCACGGCGATCGCGAGCGGCAGCAGCGCGAGGCCCGCCGTGTACTTGAACGCGACCGCGAGGCCGGCGGCCGCGCCGGCGAGCGCGTAGTCGCGCGTCCGGCCGCGCTCGTACGCCAGCACGGCGAACGCGATCGACAGCGACATCCCGATCAGCGCTCCCACGTCCGTCACGGCCACCCGGGAGTAGGCCACGGGCAGGAACGCGAACGCGAGCACCGCCGCTGCCACCAGTCCCTCGCGCACTCCCCAGAGCCGCCGAGCGGCCCAGTAGGTGGCCGCCACGCCCGCCATGCAGAGCACCGCCGCGAGCGTGCGTGCGGCCACCCAGATCTGGGTCGGGTCCTTGTCGAACTGGTCCGTGACGTTGCCGAACTGGAGGTCGAACACGAACCCGAGCGGGCCGTACATGACCCGCAGCAGCGCGTAGACGAGGTACGTGTACGCCGAGGGGTTCTGGTAGTAGCCGGGGTCGAGGTCCTGCCAGAACATCTCGACCGCGCGCGAGGTGAAATGGGACCCCTCGTCGATCGAGTAGACGAACGGGAGCCCGTAGTCGATGTTCCACAGACGCAGGGCGAGCCCGGCGACGAGGATCAGCACGAGCACGAGGCGGTGCACGCGGCGGCACGTTAGCCACCGCCCAGCCGGGTCGGGCCGAAAACCGGCCACTGGTACGGTCTTTTGGATGCCCGAGACCACCGCGACGGAACGCGATGCGCGTCATCTTCTGCGGGCCATTGAGCTCGCGGGTCGCTCGCGCGGGCAGACGAGCCCGAACCCCATGGTCGGCGCGGTCCTGGTGAAGGACGAGCGCGTCATCGGAGAGGGCATCACGCAGCCGCCCGGCCAGGAGCACGCCGAGGTCATGGCCATCGACGCCGCGTCAGGCCAGACGGCGGGCGCGACCATGTACGTCTCGCTCGAGCCGTGCTGCCACGAGGGGCGCACGCCGCCGTGCACGGACGCGATCCTCTCGGCGGGCATCGCGCGCGTGGTCATCGCGTCCGACGACCCGACGCCGAAGGCGGCCGGGCGCGGCCCGGGCATCCTGCGCGACGAGGGCGTGAGGGTGGATTACGTGGACGGCGACATCGGCGCCGCCGCGCGCATGCTGAACCAGCCCTTCCGCAAGCACGCCCGCACCGGCCGCCCGCTGGTGATCCTGAAGTCGGCGATGACGCTCGACGGCAAGGTCGCGAGCCGCACCGGCGACTCGCAGTGGATCTCCGGCGAGGCCAGCCGCGCCCGCGCCCACCGCTGGCGCGCCGAGTCGGACGCGGTCGCCGTGGGGATCGGCACGGCGCTGCACGACGACCCGCAGCTGACGGCCCGCGTGGAGGGCGTGGCCCGCCAGCCGCGCCGAGTCGTCTTCGACTCCGAGGCGCGCCTGCCGCTCGACTCCCAGCTCGTCCGCGGCGTGGCCGACCTCCCGCTGATCGTCGTCTGCGCGCGCGCCGCCACGCGCACTTCCGTGGAGGCGCTCCAGACCGCGGGAGTGGACGTGATCGTCGCCACCGGCGAGAACGAGGCCGCGCGCATCGAGGGCGCGCTCGACGAGCTCGGCGCGCGCGACATCCAGTCGCTGCTGCTCGAGGGCGGCCCGCACCTCGCGGGCGCCTTCCTGGAGGCGGGCGAGATCGACGAGGCGCGCATGTTCGTCGCGCCGGTCATGCTCGGCGGAGCCAAGGCGAGGACGGCCATCGAGGGCATCGGGGTGGGTGACATCTCGGCCGGCGGGCGCGCCCTCGCCATGGAGACGGAGCGGATCGAGGACGACGTGCTGATCGTCGCCCGCTTCAAGGAGTGGTGAGGTGTTCACCGGGCTCGTAGCCGGCAAGGGGGTCGTCGCGCGCCCTGGGCGAGGGCCGGCTCGCAGGTGGAGACGCCGCTCGCGGCCGAGCTCGCGCCCGGGCGACTCGATCGCGGTCAACGGCGTCTGCCTGACGGCGGTCGAGCGCGGCAACGGCTCGTTCGCGGCCGACGTGATGCCCGAGACGCTCCGGCGCACCTCGCTGGAGCCGCTCGGCGAGGGCGACGAGGTGAACCTCGAGCTGCCGCTGCGCGCGGGCGACCGCCTCGGCGGCCACGTCATGCAGGGCCACGTAGACGGCACCGGCACCGTCGAGTCCGTGACGCGAGGACGGCCTCTCGCGCGTCGTCCGGATCGAGGCGCCCGCCGAGCTGCTCCGCTACGTCGTCCACAAGGGCTCGATCGCCGTGGACGGCGTGTCCCTTACCGTTTCTGCCGTGGACGACCAGGCATTCGAGGTGTCGCTGATCCCCGAGACGCTCGAGCGCACGACGCTCGGCGCGGCCGCGCCCGGCCGCACGGTCAACCTCGAGGTGGACGTGCTGGCGAAATACGTGGAGAAGCTGAGCGCACGATGACGAATCCCCCCTTCAGCACGATCGAGGAGGCCATCGAGGACATCCGCGACGGCAAGATGGTCGTCGTCTGCGACGCGGAGGACCGCGAGAACGAGGGCGACCTCACGATGGCGGCCCAGTTCATCACGCCGGACGCCATCAACTTCATGGCCACGCACGGCCGCGGCCTGATCTGCCTCGCGCTCACCGGCGAGCGCTGCGACGAGCTGGGCCTCGACCTGATGGCGGCGAAGAACGAGTCGCCCTTCCAGACCGCCTTCACGGTCTCGATCGAGGCGCGCGAGGGGATCACGACCGGAATCTCCGCGCACGACCGCGCGCACACGGTGCAGGTGGCGATCGACCCGGCCTCGCGCCCCCAGGACCTCGTCCAGCCGGGCCACATCTTCCCGCTGAAGGCGAAGACCGGCGGCGTGCTCGAGCGCACCGGCCAGACGGAGGCCGCGATCGACCTCGCGCGGCTCGCCGGCCTCAACCCGTCGGGCGTGATCTGCGAGGTGATGAACGACGACGGCACCATGGCGCGCGTCCCGGACCTCGAGCGCTACTGCGCGAAGCACGGGCTCAAGATGGTCACGGTCTCCGACCTGATCGCCTACCGGCGGCGCAACGACAAGCTGATCGAGCGCGTGGCCGAGGCCGCGCTTCCGACGGCCTTTGGCGACTTCCGCGTCGTGGGCTTCCGCTCGCTCGTGGACGAGAAGCACCACGTGGCGATGATCAAGGGCGAGATCGAGGGCGAGGAGGACGTGCTCGTGCGCGTGCACTCCGAGTGCCTCACCGGCGACGTGTTCCACTCGCTCCGCTGCGACTGCGGGCAACAGCTGGAAGACGCCATGGCGCGGATCGAGAGGGAGGGCCAGGGCGTCCTGCTCTACCTGGCCCAGGAGGGGCGCGGCATCGGGCTGCTCAACAAGCTGCGCGCCTACAAGCTCCAGGAGGACGGGCTCGACACGGTCGACGCCAACATGAAGCTGGGGCTGCCGGCCGACCTGCGCGACTACGGGATCGGCGCTCAGATCCTCGTGGATCTCGGGCTCAGCTCGATCCGGCTGCTCACGAACAACCCGAGGAAGATCGTCGGCCTGGAGGGCTACGGCCTGACCGTCACGGACCAGGTGCCGATCGAGCAGGCGCCCGGCGAGCACAACCGCGACTACCTGCGCGCGAAGAAGGAGCGGCTCGGCCACGCGCTCCACCACCAGGGCCTGGCGCTCGACGAGGAGATGATCCACGAGGAGCGCGTGCTGGACCGCGAGCGAGCGCTGGCCGAGGAGACCGACCCGTACGGCGAGGGTCCGGCGCCGCGCCGCCCCCGGCACGGCGAAACGCGTGGCTGACGTCTACGCGGCCTGCGTGGGCCGCTTCTACGAGGAGCTCGCGGAGCGGCTCGTGGACGGCGCCACGCGCGTGTTCGGCGAGGCCGGCGCGACCGTGGAGGTGCACGACGTGCCTGGCGCGTTCGAGCTGCCGCTCGGCGCGCGCTACTGCGCCGAGTCGGGTCGCTACGCGGGCGTGGCCTGCCTGGGCGCGGTGATCCGCGGCGAGACCGACCACTACGACTTCGTCTGCGCCGAGGCCGCGAGCGGCATCGCGCGCGTGGCGCTCGACACCGGCGTGCCGTGCTCGTTCGGCGTGCTGACCGTGGATGACATGGAGCAGGCGCTCGCGCGGACGGGCGGCGGGAAGCGCCACCAGGGCGAGGACGCCGCCCGCGCGGTGCTGAGGATGGCCGAGCTGCGCCGCGAGCTGGGCGGTTAGCCCCGTCCGCTTGCGCCGGCTCGTCAGCGGACGTACGGTCTGAAGGCATGCTCCGTGGCGCGCTGGCCCTCGTCGCATGGATCGCCATCCTCGCGGCCCCCGCGGAGGCCGGCTGGCTAGCGCCGCTGCCGGTCTCCCCACAGGGTCAGCAGGTCGTCAGTCCCGGGGCGGCCGTCGGCGCCGACGGCCGGATGATCGTCGCCTGGAACGGCATGGTCGGCGCCAGCAACCGGATCCACGTGGCGATGCGGCCGCCCGGCGGAACGCTGGAGGACGCGCAGCTCCTGTCAGCGCCCGGCGCGGGGGGCATCACCCCGCGGGTCCTCATCGACGCCCAGGGAAACGCGCTGATCATGTGGGAGGAGGGCTCGGTCTATCGGTGGGCCGTGCGGCCGGTCGGCGCGAGCGCGTTCGGCGCGGTGGGCACCGTCACCCTGCCCGGCAGCGAGCATCCGTTTTCCGAGCTGCGCCTGGCCGCGGCTCCTGACGGCACGGTGGCCGCGGTGGGGATCACGTCGGAGGGGGACGCGCTGCCGGACACGCTTACCCGCATCCGCGTCATGACGCGCGCGCCCGGTGGCGACTTCGTGCTCGCGCCCGCGCTCGACCAGGGGCAGTCGACCATGAGCGTCGACGTCTTCGTTCGACCAGGTCGACATGGACGCCGATGCCCAGGGCGGCTTCTACGCAACCTGGACGAAGCGGCGAACGGCGTCGGCCACCACGACGAGTGATGTCAACGTCGCCGTACGACCGCCGGGCGGCGCGAGCTTCGGCCTCGAGAACGTCGCAAGCGCCGTGGCGACGTCGGGGAACGCGACCAACGAGCCGGTCCTCAGCAACGGGATGTCCGGTGTGGACGCCATGGGCAATCTGACCGTCGGCTTCGTGCAGAGGTACGACGACGGCGGCGGATCGGAGGTGCGGCTGCGCTCCCGTCCCGCCGGCGGGGCCTTCCTGCCGGGTGACAGCCCGGTCACGCCCGTGAATCAGGCCAACGGGCCCGACGAGCTGGCGTTCGACATGAACCCCGCCGGCACGGGTGTCCTGGCGTGGAAGCGTGGCATCGGCGCGACCCGTGCGGTCGAGGCCTGCGCACTCCCCGCGGGGGGACCGTGCGGGCGCGACGCAGCCACTGGCCGACGGGGAACGTCTTCGACTCCGGTGGCGGCGATCGGCGCACGGGGGCGACATGGTGGTGGCGTGGCGAAGGCCGATCGCGGCTGCCGACGCGAGCTTCGCGCGCGCCGGCGGCGCCTTCGGACCGCCGCACCAGCTGGGCTCGGGCACCCAGGTCTCGTGCCGCGGGAGGCGGTGGACGTGGATGCGCTCGGAGACGCCGTGGTCGTGATCGACCATGCCATGAGCGGCGGCGTTCGCGAGATCAAGGCGATCGTCAACGACTCCGCACCGCCGTCGATGACGCCGACGGCGCCCACGTCCGGGCAGCCGGGAGAGTCCCTGGCGTTCGGAGCGGACATCGTCGACGTCTGGAGCCCGTTCACCTCGGCGTGGGACTTCGGCGACGGAGCGGCGGTAAGTGGCCCGGCGGCCACCCACACGTACGCGGCCGCGGGGGCGTTCGCGACCACGCTGACGGCCACCGACTCCGAGGGGAACTCCGCCACGCGCACGGGCGTGGTCAAGATCGCGGACACGCTCGCGCCGGGTGTGCTCTCGTTCGACATGACGAACACCGTCTTCGCGGTCGGGCCACGCGCTACCCCGCTGACCGCCAAGCGCCGCCGCGTGCCGCGCGGCACGAAGTTCCGCTTCAACGTGACGGAGGCCGCCTCGGTACGCATCACGATCCAGCGGGCCCGGCCCGGCCGCCGCCTGCGCGGGCGGTGCCGTAAGCCGTCGAAGCGCCTTCGCAGCCGGCCGCGCTGCACGCGGTGGGTGCGCGTGGGAACGCTCACGCGCCGGGTGCCGGCCGGTGAGACTCGGGTGACGTTCAGCGGCCGGCTCGGCCGCCGCGCGCTGCATCGGGGCCGCCACCGCGCGGTGCTCGTCGCCACGGACGCGGCCGGCAACCCGTCGCCCGCGGAGCGGGTCGCGTTCAGGGTGGTGCGCCGATGACTCGCACACGTTGCGTCATCCTGCTCGCGCTCGCCGCCGCGGCACTCGCGGCGACGCCGTTGCCCGCCGAGGCACGCACGCTGAAGGCCGCCCTGCCGAGCGCGGGCGACATCACCCTCGTGCACGTGAAGTTCGAGCGCAGCGTGGCCCGTTCCCAGCGCCTTCCGCGCTTCCGGCTCGTCTCGGCGGCCACACGCCAGGCGCTGCGGCGCTACCGCGTGGCGGTGATCGGCGGATCGTTCCGCATCAGCCGCAGGCAGGTCGTCGGCTCGGTTCTGCTGATGCGTGGGCGCGGGCGCGCACAGTTGCCTCGCACTCCGCGCGCGGCGGTGGCGCGCCTCGAAGTGAATGCACCGGTCGCTTCCGTGACGGTGGAGCGAAACGCGATCGCGGACCTGCGGCGCGAGCGGGCGCGAGCGTCCGGAGAGCAGGCGAACGCAGCGACGGCGTGCGGTGAGACCGGCCTGTTCACGCTGCTCATGGGGGACACGCTGCCGGCAGGCGGCTGGAGCTTCGGCCTCTACTACAACGACTGGGATCGGCTGATCGACTTCGACGACCCGAACGTGGAGCGCTTCGATCGCAGGGAGCTGCTCGAGATCCTCGAGGCGACCTACGGGATCGCGTGCGGGGAGACCACGGGCATTCAGAGCTCCTACAACGAGTTCATCAGGTCGCTCGGCGCGACGCCGCCCGGCCCGGGCTGCAACATCCTCACGTCCTACATCGGGCCGGCCACCGACGGGGAGGGCAACATCCTGACCCAGCCGCTCGTCAACATCGCGATTCGCTGCGACTCGCCGCTGACCGCGATCACCTTCGCAATCCCGGACCACACGCCGATCCGCTGCACCGACTCAGCGGGCCACGACTGCACGATCGCGGACGGCAAGGCGGTGTTCCCCTTCGGCCTCCCGGCGTTCGAGGACCGCTCCTTCGGCATCACGACCGACCCACCGCTCGAGCGCGGCGACTTCCTGGACATCTACATCGACAGCCCCAGGGGCGACGTCGAGGACCACCAGGTGATGTGAGCGGGCCGCCGCTAGGCTGCGGCGCCCCGTGATCAACCTCTACAGCGACACGCAGACGCGCCCGACCGAGGCGATGCGGCAGGGCGATCGCCTCGGCGGAGGTCGCCGACGAGCAGCGGCTCGCCGACCCGACGACGAACCTGCTCCAGGAGCGCGTCGCGGAGCTGCTCGGCCAGGAGGCGGCGCTCTTCCTCCCGACGGGCACGATGTGCAACCAGATCTCGTTCCGCCTGCACGCGCGGCCGGGCGGCGACGAGCTGATCCTCGACCGCACGGCGCACCCGATCATCGCCGAGGCCGGCGGGCCGGCGCAGAACGCGCAGCTGATGATCCACGCGCTCGACGGCGACGGCGGGATCTTCACCGGCGCGCAGGTCGAGGCGGCGGTCCGCGATCCCGGCAACCGCTACCTGCCGCGCTCGCGAGTCGTGTCAGTGGAGCAGACGACGAACATGGGCGGCGGCCGCGTGTGGCCGCTCGGCCGGGTGCAGGAGGTGCTCGACGTGGCGCGGGCGCACGGCCTGCGCGCGCACATGGACGGCGCGCGGCTGATGAACGCGGTCGTGGCCTCAGGCACCAGCGCCGCCGAGTTCGCCGGCGGGTTCGACACCGCCTGGCTCGACTTCACGAAGGGCCTCGGCGCGCCGGTCGGCGCCGTGCTGGCGGCATCGCGCGAGCTGATCGACGAGGCGTGGCGCTGGAAGCAGCAGTGGGGCGGGGCCTTCAGGCAGTCGGGCATCGTCGCGGCCGGCTGCCTGCACGCGCTCGACCATCACGTCGAGCGCCTGGCCGAGGACCACGAGAACGCGCGCGTGCTCGCGGAGGGGCTCCCGAGCTGGGCTGCGACGTCGTGCGCGCCCGAGACGAACATCGTGATCTTCAGCGCGCCGGAGGGATTCGTCGGGCGGATGGCCGAGCGCGGGGTGGAGCTGAGCGGCACGCCCGACGGGCGCGTGAGGGCCGTGACGCACCTCGACGTGGCACGCGACGCGATCGACTCGGCGCTCCTGGCGGCGCGCGACTCACTGCTACCCTGACGCGCCGTGGCGAAGGTCTGTTACTCGTGT
This sequence comes from uncultured Thermoleophilaceae bacterium, assembly GCA_963786845.1. GTDB lineage: Bacteria > Actinomycetota > Thermoleophilia > Solirubrobacterales > Thermoleophilaceae > JACVRW01. The sequence goes on along the minus strand of CAWBAP010000009.1, from coordinate 19,999 downwards.
GGAAAGGGCCCTGCGTTCGGGCATAGCCGCAGCCACTCCATGGTGGCCACCAAGCGGCGCTTCAACCCGAACCTCCAGAAGGTCCGCATCTCGGTCGGGGGCGCTCCCCGGCGCGAGTACGTCTGCACTCGCTGCCTCAAGGCGGGCAAGGTCACGAAGGCCGCCTAGCGCGGCCCGCGCCGTCCAGTGCTGTAGAAAGGGCCAGTGCCTCCTGACGAAAGCCTCCTTCGCTTCAAGCGAGTAGTCGCGGCCGCTCTCAACGAGCTCGAGAAACGTCGCGAGGAGGTCAACGACCTGAACGTGTTCCCCGTCGCCGACGGCGACACCGGGGACAACATGGCGCTGACGATGCGGGCGGTGCTCGACGAGCTGGACACGCTCGACGACTCGGCGATGGACGCGGTCGGCCGCGGCGAGATCGTGAGCGCGGTCGCGCGGGCCGCTCTGCTCGGCGCGCGCGGGAACAGCGGGGTGATCCTCTCGCAGGTCGTTCGCGGGGCGGCGGAGGAGCTGGCATCGCGGCCGGGCGAGCTGGTGGACCCGCTGCTCGTCTCGGCGGCGTTCGCCCGCGCGGCCGACGCCGCCTACGCATCGGTCCGCGACCCGGCCGAGGGCACGATGCTCACGGCGGTGCGGGCGATGGCGAGCCGCGTGGCTCACGACCTCGCGCACATGGACACGCAGCGGCTGGGCGCCGACGCCACGCCCGAGGAGCAGGATGCGCTGCTGGCGGAGGTGCTCGAGAACGCGCTCGAGGCCGGCAAGGAGGCCGTGACGCGCGGGCCGGAGCAGCTCGCCGTGCTGCGCGAGGCGGGAGTCGTGGACGCCGGCGCGTACGGGCTCACCGTGATCATCGCCGGCTGCCTCGCCGCGCTTCGCGGCATGGCCGCGCCGCAGCTCGAGCACCAGTTTGCTCCCGCTGCCCTGCACCGGCCGGAGCACGAGTCGTCGAGCTTCCGCTACTGCACCAACTTCGCGGTCACGGGCGAGAGCCTCGACGGGCGCCACTTCACGCCGCTGCTCGAGCAGCTCGGGGACTCCGTGCTCGTGGTGGGCGACGACCGCACGCTCCGCGTGCACGTGCACACAGACGACCCCGACGCCGCGGTCGCCCTCTTCGAGCCGGTGGGGGAGGTGTCGCGCTTCGACGTGGCCGACATGCACGAGCAGGTCGCGGAGCGGAGCGCGCGGCTCTCGGGCGAGGCGCCCCAGGCCGAAAAGGCCACCTGCGCGGTCGTCGCCGTGGCGAGCGGCACGGGTGTGAAGCGCCTGTTCGAGGAGCTCGGGGTGCTCGTCGTGGACGGCGGCCCGACGATGAACCCGTCCACCTACGAGCTGCTCGCCGGGATCCACGCGGCGCCCGGCGCCGAGGTGCTCGTGCTCCCGAACAGCCCGAACGTGATCCTCGCGGCAGAGCGGGCCTGCGAGCTGTCCGAGAAGCCGGCCGCGGTCGTGCCCACCACGGCGCCGCAGGAGGGCCTCGCGGCGCTGCTCGCTTTCGACCACGCGCGGCCCGCGCAGGCGAACGCCGCCGCGGTCTCGACCGCCGCGGAGGCGCTTCGCATCGGCGGCGTCGCCCCGGCCGCGCGCGACGACGTGCAGGGCAGGTTCGCCGCGGGCGACGCTGTCGGCTACGCCGGCGGCGTGCTCGTGGCGTGGGGCGACCCCGCCGCCACGCTCGCGGCCACGCTCGACCAGCTCGTGGTCGGCGCCGAGCTCCTCACCTGCATCGCCGGCGAGGCGCCGCCGCTGGGGCAGGACGACGTCCAGGCGCGCGTGCCCGACGGCGTCGAGCTGGAATACCACGAGGGCGGACAGCCCGCCTGGTGGTGGCTGCTCTGCGCGGAGTGACGCCCTCGCGGTTCGCGTCGACCGACGAGCTGACCCGAGCCGACGCCGCCGCGGCGGCCATTCGCTCCTACCCGCGCCCTAGCGTGCTGGCCGCGCCGTTGAAGGGGCTCGACGCGCTGGGCATCGAGACCCTGGGCGGGCTGATCGAGCATTTCCCGCACTCGCACCGCGACCGCTCGATCCATGACGTCGCCGCGCTGGCCATCGGGCAGGACGCGACCGTTGCCGTCACGGTCCGAACGGTCGCCGTGAAGCCGATGCGCAATCGACGTCAGAAGCGCGTCGAGGCCCGTGTCTTCGACCACACCGGACCGCTGGTGGCGGTCTGGTTCAACCAACCGTGGATCGCGCGCGAGCTGAGCGTGGGAACGCACGTGCTGCTCCACGGAAAGCTCCGGCAGCGAAACCAGTTCTGGGTCACCGAGCACGAGCTGATCGGCAACGGCAGTGCTCCCGTTCACACCGTCGGACTCGTGCCGGTGCATCCGGCCACCCAGGGCATCACGCCGTCGAAGCTGCGCGAGCTGGTGAGCAGGGTGCGGCCGCTGATGCTCGCCGCCGTCGAGCCGCTACCCGCACGGCTCCGGATCGACGAGGGACTGCCGGAGCGCCCGGCGGCTCTGCGCGCGGTGCACTTCCCCGAGACCGAGGACGAGGAGCGCGACGCGCGCCGGCGGCTCGCGTTCGAGGAGCTGTTCCTGCTTCAGCTTGCGGTCGCGGGGCGCCGGCGGACCCGGCGCGAGGGCCGCAGCGCGCGGCCGCTGGCGGCTCGCGGGGTGGTGGTGGACCGCTGGCGCTGGTCGCTGCCCTTCGAGCTGACGGGCGACCAGCTCCGCGCGATCGAGGAGATCGACTCCGACCTCGGACAGGAGCGGCCGATGCAGCGGCTGCTGATGGGGGAGGTGGGGAGCGGGAAGACGGCGGTCGCGCTGGCGGCCATGCTGCGGGCCGTCGAGAACGGCGCCCAGGCGGCGCTGATGGCGCCCACCGAGACGCTCGCGGAGCAGCACCACCGCACGCTCGACTCGCTCATGGGCGGCCCGCTTCCCGTGGAGCTCCTGACCGGGTCGACGCCCGCGGCGCGCCGCCGCGAGCTCCTCGACCGGCTCGCGAGCGGGCAACTCCAGCTCGTGGTGGGCACGCACGCGCTGATCGAGGACGCCGTGGAGTTCCGTGACCTCGCCGTGGTGGTCGTGGACGAGCAGCACCGCTTCGGCGTGCGCCAGCGCGCCGCGCTCGACGCCAAGGCGCCGGAGGGCCTCGTGCCGCACGCGCTGCACATGACCGCCACGCCGATCCCGCGCACGCTCTCGCTCACCGCCTACGGCGACCTCGACGCGACCGCGCTGCGCGAGCTGCCGCTCGGGCGCCGGCCGGTCGAGACCCACGTCGTGGACGGCGCACGCGCGCGGGCGCGCGCGTACGAGCGCATCCGGGAGGAGATCGCCGCCGGGCGCCAGTGCTTCGTGGTCTGCCCGCTCGTCGAGGAGTCGGAGGCGCTCCAGGCGAAGGCGGCCACCGCCGAGTTCGAGCGCCTGCGCACCACCGAGTTCGTGGACCTCCGCGTGGAGCTCATCCACGGCCAGCTGCCCTCGAAGCAGAAGGCCGCCGCGATGGAGAAGTTCGCGGCCGGGGACGCCGACGTGCTCGTGGCGACGAGCGTCATCGAGGTGGGCATCGACGTGCCGAACGCGACCGTGATGCTGATCGAGGCGGCCGAGCGCTACGGCCTGTCTCAGCTTCACCAGCTGCGCGGGCGCGTGGGGCGCGGCGAGCACGCCTCGCTCTGCATCCTGTTCGGCGACCCGTCGCTGCCGCGACTCGAGGCGATCGCGCGGGAGCGCGACGGGTTCAAGCTGGCCGAGGTCGACCTCGAGCTCCGCGGCGCCGGCGACGTGCTCGGCACCCGCCAGCACGGCCTGCCCGAGTTCAAGGTCGCGCGGCTCCCCGAGGACGTGGACCTGCTCGTGCGCGCGCGCGACCGCGCGGACGAGATCGTCGTCGAGGACGCCCGCCTCGAGCAGCCCGAGCACGCGCTCCTCCGCGAGGCGGTCGTGGCACGCTTCGGCTCCGAGCTCGACCCGATCCCGGCGTGAGCGAAATAGTCGAAACGCTCGACCGCATGTACGCGCTCGTGTGGCACGAGCGCGACCTCGAAGGGGCGATGGTCGACCTGTCGGACGACTTCGAGTGGGTCGTCCCCGGGCACCCGGATGGCGCCGTGCGCCGCGGCGCACGCGCGACCATCGACTTCTTCCGCGACTGGATCGATCAGTGGGACGAGCCGGACTCGCAGTGGCAGCTGGAGCAGACCCGGCCCGACACGGTGCTCGCGATCACGACCACTCGCGGGCGCGGCCGTGCCAGCGGCGTCCCGGTGGAGTTCACCTACGCGCAGGTCTGGACCTTTCGGGACGGCGACCCGGTGCGCATGGTGCTGTACGCGGACATCGAGAAGGGCCGGCGCGCGGCCGGCGCCCCGTGAGGGTCGTGGCCGGCGAGTTCAAGGGCCGGCGCCTTCACGCGCCGCGCGGCCCGCGCACGCGCCCGACCGCGGACCGCGTCCGCGAGGCGCTCTTCTCGATGCTCGGCGACGTGTCCGGCGCGCGCGTGCTGGACCTCTACGCGGGGTCGGGGGCGCTCGGGATCGAGGCCCTCTCGCGCGGCGCCGGCTCGGCGCTGTTCGTCGAGCGCGACCGGCAGGCGCTCACGGCACTGCGGCGCAACCTCGAGGCTGTCGGCGCGGACGCGGACGTGAGAAGCCAGGATGTGCAGGGTTTCCTCGCCCGTCCAGAGGGCACATTCGACCTCGTGTTCTGCGACCCGCCATATGATGAGGCGTCCCGTGTGGCCGCCGCGCTGTCCGAAGCGCTGCCGGCCATGCTCGGAGAGAACGCACGCATCGTGACCGAATCAGACAAGCGCAACCCGCTGCTCCTGCCGCTCCCGCTGGTGGTCGAGCGCGCGTACGGCGATACCCGGATCGCGATCCACTCGGCCACGTGAACGCCCCGAAGAACGGTGGGACGGCGGTCGTCCCGGGCTCATACGACCCGGTGACCTTCGGCCACATCGACATCATCGGCCGCGTCGCGAACGTGTTCGACAACGTCATAGTGGGCGTCGTGAACCAGGCGGTGCGCAAGGGGAAGACCGTGTTCAGCGCCGAGGAACGCGTTGCATTTATCCAGTCAGAGGTGGCGGAATACGGCAATGTGCAGGTAAAAGCCTTTGATACTCTCCTCGTCGATTTCGCCCGGGAGCACGGCGCCAAGGCGATCGTAAAAGGGCTCCGGGCGATCTCGGACTTCGAGTACGAGTTCGAGATGAACCAGCTGAACCGAAAAATGGCGCCGGAGATCGAGAGCATGTACATGATGGCTGCGCCAGAGTTCAGCTTCCTGAGCTCGAGCGGAGTGAAGGAGTTGGCGATGTTCGGCGGCGATTTGAGCGGCCTTGTGCCGGATCCTGTGGCGGCTCGCTTGCAGGAAGAACTGAAGCGGTGAGGAACTGAGGCGCTGATGGATGTACTGGTCCTGATCGACAAGCTGGACGACACGATTCACAACGCCAAGCCCGTGCCGTTGACGGACCAGGTGCGTGTCGACAAGGAGGAGGTCTACGACATCCTCGACCAGATGCGCGCGACCATCCCCGAGGAGATCAAGCAGGCGCGCTGGATCGTGAAGGAGCGCCAGGAGATGCTGGCCGAGGCGAAGCGCGAGGCCGAGCGCATCATCCGCGAGGCGCGCGAGGAGCAGATCCGCCTGATCGGCGAGGAGGAGATCGTCAAGCAGGCCGAGCGCCAGGCCGACGAGATCATCGAGGACGCGCGCGCACGCGAGCGCGAGATCCGCCTGGGCGCCGAGGACTACGCCGACGACATCCTGAACACCCTCGAGGTCAACCTGACGAAGTTCATCGCGGCCGTGCAGCGAGGCCGCGACCGCCTCCAGGGCCGCGAAGAAGCCGAAGTCGGCACGCGCATCTCCGACTAGGCCCTCCCGCACCCGCGGGTGTTACGTCAGTACTCCTTGCGTGCCCTCCGGCGCGCGCGGGCCGTAAGGCCCGCCGCGCGCGCCGGCCACAACCGCTCGCACCGGCCACAACCGCCCGCGCCGCGTGGGTGGGGCGTTTTCTGTTGCGAGACGGAAACAGAAAGCGCCCAACCCTGCCCGAGCGCCGGCGGTAGCGTTTCCGTCATGGGTTCCGGGCGTTGCATTTGCGGGGCCGTTGCGTTTGAGGTCGATGGGCCGTTGCGTGACGTGCTTCTTTGTCACTGCACCGAGTGCCGCCGGTGGGCGGGGCACGTGTGGGCTGCTTCGGCCGCGCGGATGGCGGATCTCGATTTCACGGAGGATCGCGGACTCCGGTGGATCGACAGCCCCGACAGCGCCCACGACGCGCGCCGGGGCTTCTGCGGTGAGTGCGGCTCGAGCCTGTTCTGGCACGCGCCGGGCCGCGAGAAGGTCAGCATCGCGGCCGGCTGCCTCGACGCGCCGACCGGGATCAGCACGATGGGCCAGATCTGGGCCGCCAGCGCGGGCGACTACTACGAGCTCGACGAGCGCGTGCCGAGCCATGAGCGCGAGGCCGAATAGATTCAGGCCATGGCGAGCTACCTCCACACCTGCTACCGCATCGGCGACATCGACCGCTCCGTCTCCTTCTACGAGAAGCTCGGCTTCGAGGAGCGGCGCCGGATGGACATCGGCACCGAGGCGGTCAACGTCTTCATGGGCCTCCCCGGCGAGGACCCCGTGCTCGAGCTGACCTACAACCACGGCGTCGACTCGTACGACCTCGGCACGGGCTACAACCACATCGCGATCCTGGTCGACGACCTCGACGGAACGCTCGAGGAGCTCGCCGGCGACGGCATCGAGCCGGAGAAGCCGCCGTACCGCCCGGGTGGTCGCACCGAGGGGCCGATGATCGCCTTCGTGCGCGACCCCGACGGCTACCGGATCGAGCTCATCGGGCCTGCCGCGTAGGGCGCTAGCCTCGGTGGAATGGCGCAGCTCACGGACATTTTCGACATAGGCCGGCTGGGGCTCTCGTCCGGCGAGGGACGGAGCCTCGACCTCGCCGTCTCGGTCGACGAGTTCGGCTTCGGCGGCCAGCGCTACGAGGTCGAGGGCGGCACGGTGGAGACCCGGCTCGACGTCTCCCACACCGTGCACGGCTACGCCTTCCGCCTGCGCTTCGGCGCCGAGCTCGACGGACCCTGCGTCCGCTGCCTCGAGCCGGCGGGCCACAGGGCGGAGGTCGACGCGCGCGAGATCGACCAGCCCGGCGGCGGCGACGAGCTCAGCTCGCCCTACTTCGACGAGGGCCACCTCGACGTGCGCGCCTGGGCGCGCGACGCGCTGGCGCTCGCGCTGCCGACGAAGATCGTCTGCAGCCAGGATTGCGCCGGCCTCTGCGCGGTCTGCGGCGAGAACCTGAACCGCACGCCGGACCACGCGCACGAGCGCGAGCCGGACTCGCGCTGGGCGGCGCTGCGCGAGCTGAAGCTCGACTGACCGACCCGTGGCGAAGCTGATCTACGCCCCGCTCGCGTCGCTCGACGGCTACATCGAGGACGAGTCCGGCAACTTTGCCTGGGCCGCGCCGAGCGACGAGGTGCACGCCTTCGTGAACGACCTCGAGCGGACGGTGGGGACCTACCTACTAGGCCGCCGGATGTACGAGACGATGGTCTACTGGGAGACCGACCCGCCGGAGGACGAATGGTCCGACATCGGGCGCGACTTCGCTGAGATCTGGCGCGCCGCCGACAAGGTCGTCTACTCGAGGACGCTCGAGAGCGCGACCACCGCTCGCACCCGCATCGAGCGCGAGTTCGACCCCGACGCAATACAGGAGCTGAAGGCGTCGGCGTCGAGCGACATCGGGATCGGCGGCGCCGAGCTCGCGGCGCACGCGTTCCGGGCGGGACTGGTGGACGAGTGCCACCTCTTCGTGGTGCCGGTCATCGTGGGCGGCGGCAAGCCCGCGCTGCCGGATGGTGTCCGCCTCGACCTCGAACTGCTCGACGAGCGCCGCTTCGAGAACGGCACCGTCTGCCTGCGCTACGGCGTAAGGGACTAACCCTCGAGTGCGGCGTCGAGCTGCGACTTGAACTGCGCGTACGGCTGGGCACCGCGGATCACCCGGCCGTTGATGAAGAAGGCCGGGGTGCCGGTCACGCCATAGCGCCGGCCATCCGCCAGGTCACGCTCGACGTGTGCCTGCGTCGCCGGGGCGCGCAGGCAGGTCGCGTAGCGCCCCATGTCGAGGCCCAGCTCGCGGGCGTAGCCGGCCAGGTCGCGCTTGGTGAGCGCCTCCTGGTGAGCGAAGAGCATGTCGTGCAGGTCCCAGTAGCGACCCTGCTCATCAGCACATACGGCGCTCCGGGCCGCAGGGGCGGCGTGCTGGTGGATGTCGAGCGGGAACTGGCGCGACACGTAGCGAATGCGGTCGCCGTACTCGCGCCTGAGCTGCGGCAGCGTGTCGCGCGCATACCGTCCGCAGAAGGGGCACTCGAAGTCCACGAACTCGACCATCGTGACCTTCGCGTCCGCCGGGCCCTGGGCGGGGCTCCCGGAGATGTCCACGCGCACGGGGCCGGCTTCGGACGTTGCCGCGCTCCCATTGCCCGGCGTCGCGGGCAGGCCGTACAGGATGGTTTGCGGATCGTCGGCCGTTGCGCGCCCGATCAGCACGCCGATGCCGATACCGACGAGGAGGGCGGCGACGGTCCAGAGGTGGCTCCGGCGCAGGCGGATCGTGATCTCTGAGTCCTTGGAGGGCAAGCTCAGGCGGCTAGCTCAGGGCGCGTACTGGCACATGTTGGTGCAGTCGTCGTTATCGATCTGGTTGCCGTCGTCGCACTCTTCGCCACCGGGGAGGTTGGTGATGCCATCGCCGCACTCGTTGAACGTGCAGTCGTTGTCGCAAGTGTCCGTGAAGCCACCGTCGTCGCACACCTCGCCGCGGGCGGGGTTGGTCGTCCCGTCGCCGCAGTACGCCGTGGTGCAGTTGGCATCGCAGATGTCGGTCTGGCCGCCGGTGTCGCATTGCTCCGTACCCTGGTGGAGGACGCCGTCGCTGCAGGTCGCCACCTGGCATGCGTTGGTGCAGCCGTCGGTGGGGTCCCCGTTGCCGTCGTCGCAGGCCTCGCCGCCTTCGATCACCCCGTCCCCGCACACGGGGCCGTCGCCGGGCAGAACGCAGCGCGTGCGAGCGACGGCGCCTGGTCCAAACACGAGATCCACGGTGCCGGGCTGGTTGCTACGCGTGCACGGCATCCCCTCGAGGTCGTTGAAGTCGTCGATGCCGGGCTGGCCCGGGGCACCATTCGTGCCGGGCTGTCCCTGCTCGCCCTGCGCGCCGGTCGCTCCCTGCGCGCCTGGCAGTCCCCGCTTTCCGGCGGGCCCGATGCGCTTCCAGCTCACGCGACGCTCACTCGAGCGGCAGTTGCTGCCGGCGCGGACGATCCGCGCAGCCCCGGAGCTCTTCTTCACGCAGGCCGTGATCGTCGTGCTCGAGCCGCTCGATCCGGCGCTGAGCGCGCCTCCGGCCACCACCAGCGCCGTCGCCAGTGCCGCCACGGCGCCAACGGTGACCAGCCGGGCGCCGCTGCCCGCACCGGTGCCCGGCTCGGAGGGTTCCAGCTCGAAGCGCACTCCTAGCATTGGAACGCGGCGAAGCCGTCGGAGTCGTAGGTCACGGTCACGGTGTCCGGTCCTGACCCGGCATCGCACGACATGCCCGCGAAGTCATCGAAGTCGAAGCTCCCGTCAGCTCCCCGCGACCCGCCGCCGCCGGTCGCGCCCGTGGCGCCGCGCTCACCCGGGGCCCCATCGGCTCCAGGCAGGCCGGTCTTGCCCCGAATGTTCCAGCTGACGGCTCGGTCTCCGCGACCGCATCGCCGACCCGCCTGGACCAAGCTCAGCGCGCCCGTCCTCCCGTCCACGCATGCGCGGAGCGGGTTGTCGCTCGCAGAGCCCTGTCCCAGGGTCGCGCCCGCCGCGGCCGCAAGAATCCCTCCGGCGCAGAGCACAACAACGGCTCCTATCACCCTTCTCAACGCCAGGCGAGTCTAACCCGCGGCCGCGGGTGATGGGGAGCTCTCGGACAGCTCCGTCTGCGCGCCCACGGGCACCTCGCCCCTGATCAGGTCGGCCGCGCGCTCCGCGAGCGCGATCACCGGTGCGTTCGTGTTGCCCCGCGGCACGGTCGGCATCACCGATGCGTCCACCACGCGCAGGCCCTCGACGCCGCGCACCTTCAGCTCGCGGTCCACCACCGAGGTCGGGTCGTCGCCCATGCGGCAGGTCCCGACGGGGTGGTAGAGCGTCTGCACCCGCGCCCGAACGTGGGCGAGGATGTCCTCGTCGGAGCTCGAGTCGGGGCCGATCAGCATCCCCGTCGACAGCTCGCCGAGGCGGCCCGTCTCGCAGATCGCGAGGGAGGTCTTGACGCCGGCGATCATCGAGGCCACGTCGTCCGGGTGCTCAAGGTAGTTGTGGACGATCAGCGGCTTCGCCGTCGGGTCCGGCGAGCCGAGCGCCACGAAGCCGCGGCTCTTCGGCTTCAGCACGCATGCGCCGAGCGCGAAGCCGTGGCCCTCACCCGGGACGAGTCCCTCCGACTGGAAGCGCGCGGGCGCGAAGTGGAGCTGGACGTCCGGGGCCTCCAGGTCGTCGCGCGTCCGCATGAACCCGCCCGCCTCGGCCACGTTCGACGTGAGCGGGCCGCGTCCCTCGGCCTCGAACAGCGCGAGGTTCTCCTCGTTCAGCGCGCCGAACAGCGAGATCTCCTCGTCGATTCCGTAGACGGCGCCCGAGTTCGGGTGGTCGTGGAGGTTCAGGCCCACTTCGGGCAGCTCGGCCACCACCGCGATCTGGAGCTCCTCGAGCTCCGCGGGCCGCCCCAGGCCGGACAGCATCAGGAGCTGTGGCGAGTTGTAGGCGCCGCCGCACACGATCACCTCGCGCTCGGCGCGGTGCACCATCATCTCGCTGAGCCGGGCGCCCACCACGCCCACCGCGCGCTCCCCCTCGAACAGGATCGAGAGGGCGTGCACGTGCGTCTCCACGGTCAGGTTCGGCCGGTCCATCACGGGATGCAGGTACGCGACCGCCGCGCTGGCGCGAGCGCCGTTTCGGTGCGTGACCTGGTACCAGCCCACGCCGTCCTGCTCGGGACCGTTGAAGTCGTCGTTCGCCGGCAGCCCGATTGCGGCCGCCGCGTCCAGGAACATCTGAGCGAGCGGGTTGCGCGAGCGGCCCTCGGACACGGGCAGCGGCCCGCCGGCGCCGTGCAGCTCGCTCTCGCCGCGCTCGTTGTCCTCGGAGCGCTTGAAGTACGGGAGCATCTCGTCCCAGGTCCAGCCGGGGCCCCACTCGTCGTAGTCGAGCGGGTTCCCGCGGATGTAGATCATCGCGTTGATCGAGGAGGAGCCGCCCAGCACCTTGCCGCGTGGGAGGTAGATGCGGCGGTCGTTGGCGAACGGCTCGTAGATCGTCGAGTGGTCCCAGTCCTGCGCGGTGCGATAGAGCGCGGAGAACGCGGCCGGAAGGTGGACGAGCTCATTCGTGTCCGGCCCGCCCGCCTCGAGCAGCAGCACGGAGACGTCCGGGTCCTCGGTGAGGCGGTTGGCCAGCACGCAGCCGGCAGAGCCGGCGCCGACGATCACGTAGTCGTACATGGCTCGACGCTAGCCGGGCAGGGCCCCGGAGGCAAGCTATCCTTCCCGCCCTCATGGCGGTCCCCAAGCAGAGACAGTCCCACGCGCGGACCAACAAGCGCCGCTCGCAGCACAAGATCGACGCGCCGGGCATCCGGCACTGCCCGCGCTGCAACGCCCCGCGCCTGCCGCATCGCGTGTGCCCGAACTGCGGCACCTACGCCGGCCGCGAGGTCGTCGTGCAGCAGCCCGGGACAGCCACAGACGACGAGTGATCGCGGTCGACGCGAACGGCGCCGACCAGGGGCCGGTCGCGGTCGCCGAGGGAGTCGCCCGCTCGGGGCTGCCGGTCCTCCTGTTCGGCCCGGCGGCCGAGATAGGCGCGGTTGCGGGCCCGCACGCCGAGGTCGTGGACGCGCCCGAGACCATCAAGGCGGGCGAGGAGGCGGTCGCGGCGGTGCGCTCGAAGCGCGACGCATCGATCGTCCAGGCGGCCGCGGCGGTCGGCGACGGGCGCGCCGAGGCGCTCGTCTCCGCCGGCAGCACCGGCCCGACGCTGGCGGCCGCCACGCTCGCCGTGAAGCGCATCAAGGGCGTCTACCGCCCGGCGCTCGCCGTGCTGATGCCGATCCCCGGCCGGTCGGTGCTGCTGCTCGACGCGGGCGCGAGCGTCGAGGTGCGCCCCGAGCACCTCGTTCAGTTCGCCTACATGGGCGCGGGCTTCATGGAGGCCGTGGTGGGGATCGAGCGCCCGTCCGTGGGTCTGCTGTCGGTTGGCGAGGAGTCCGGCAAGGGCACGCCGGACGTGCTCGCCGCTCACGACCGCATCGCCGAGGCGGGCGGGCTCAACTTCGTGGGGAACGTCGAGGGCTTCGACATCCCCGGCGCAGGCGCGGACGTGGTGGTCGCGGACGGCTTCACCGGCAACGTGGCGCTCAAGGTGCTCGAGGGCACCATCAGGGCGGTCTCGAACGAGATCCGCACGCGCGTGCGGTCGGGCGCGTTGTCCACGCTCGGCGGGCTCCTGATCCGCGGCAAGCTCGGAAAGCTCCGCGACGACCTCGACCCCGAGAAGGTGGGCGGCGCGATCCTGCTCGGCCTGCGGAAGCCGGTGGTGGTGGCGCACGGCAGCTTCGGCCCCACGGGCATCGAGCACGCCGTGAAGCTGGCCCGCCGCGCGGTCGATGAGGACATGGTCGGCCGCACCACGGCGGCGCTCGAGGCGGCCGGGGCGTTGCGGTCCGCGAGCGCTGCTAGCGTCGCTCAGCGATGACCCGCGAGGAGGTTCTCGAGCGCATCCGCGAGCACCTGGCCACCGAGTTGGAGGTGGATCCGGGCCGCATCGACGGGTCCACGCGCTTCCGGGAGGACCTGGAGGCGGACTCGCTCGACCTCGTCGAGCTCGTCGTCGAGCTGGAGGACAGCTACGGCGTCCGCATCCCCGATGAGGAGGCGGCCAGGATCCTCACGGTCGGGCAGGCCGCCGACTTCGTCGCTGCCCATGCCAGCGGGATTGGAACCTGAGTCCCTTGCAGAGCTGCTCGACCAGCTGCCCGACGACGTGCGGCGGCAGGCGTTCACGCATTCGTCGTGGGTCGAGCACCGCGCCGAGGCGTACGAGCGGCTCGCCTTCCTGGGGGACGTGGTCCTGAGCCTCGCGGTCTCCGACCACCTCTACCCGCGCTTCGAGCGCTACGGCGCGGGCCGTCTCACCAAGGTTCGCGCACAGGCCGTCAGCGGCCCCTCGTGCGCGCGCGTCGCGCAAGCGCTCGGAGTGGCCGACGAGCTGCGTGCCACGGCGCCCGAAGGCACCGGCCGCCCGACGGACATGCTCGTGGACTCCGAGCGCGTCCTGGCCTCCGTGTGCGAGGCGATCATCGGCGCGGCCTATCTCAGCTTCGGGCTGGAGCGCACGGCGCCGGCGGTGGTCGAGTCGTTCCGGGCCGAGATCGAGCAGGCGCTGGAGAACCCGGTGGACTACAAGTCCGTGCTCCAGGAGCGGCTCGCGCGGCGCGCCGAGGTCGTCCTCTACAAGACGGTCTCCGAGGAGGGCCCGGCGCACGACCGGAGCTTCATCGCGGTCGCCGAGGTGGAGGAGCAGGAGCTGGGCCGCGGGGAGGGAAAGACGAAGAAGGCCGCCGAGCAGGAGGCGGCCCTGCACGCGCTGGACGCTCTCGACGAGCAGGCGGCCTCGTAATGCACCTGCGCTCGATATCGATGAAGGGCTTCAAGTCCTTCCCGCACCGGACCAAGCTGGAGTTCGGCACGGGCGTGTCCGTGGTCGTGGGCCCGAACGGCTCCGGCAAGTCGAACATCACGGACGCCGTGCTGTGGGCGCTCGGGGAGCAGTCGCCGCTCGCGGTGCGCGGCCAGTCGATGCGGGACGTGATCTTCGCCGGCGCGCACGGCGTGCAGGGCTCGAACGCGGCCGAGGTCGAGGTCGTGATCGACAACCACGACGGCGCGCTCGACATCGACTTCTCCGAAATATCGATCGTCCGCAGGCTCGGGCGCGACGGCGAGGGCGAGTACCGCCTGAACGGAGCGCGCTGCCGCCTGGTGGACGTGGTCGAGGTCCTGTCGGACTCGGGGCTCGGCAAGGAGATGCACTCGGTCGTCTCGCAGGGCAAGGTCGAGCAGATCGTGCTCTCGCGCCCGCGTGACCGGCGGCTGATGATCGAGGAGGCGGCCGGGCTCGGGAAGCACCGCAAGCGCCGGCGCCGCGCCCAGCTGAAGCTCGAGCGGACCGAGGAGAACCTCTCACGGTCGCTCGACGTGGAGCGCGAGGCGCGCTCGCGGCTGCGGCCGCTGAAGCAGCAGGCCGAGGCCGCGGAGCTGCACGAGCGGCTGGAGCGCCAGACGCTGGAGGCGCGCTACTCGCTGTCGCGTGACGCGGCGCGCACGGCGCGGCTCGCGCTGGCCGAGGCGGAGGAGCGCGCGCGGGTCGTGCGCGGCGAGCGCGACGAGGCCGAGCGGCTGCTCGCCGAGGTCGCGCGCCGGCGCGAGGAGGCGGAGGAGGCGTTCGCCGCCCAGACGCGCGATCGCGAGCGGCTTCAGGCGCGCCTGTACGCCGCGCGCTCCGCCGGCGAGCGGATCGCGATGCGGCTGGAGCGCGTCCGCGAGCAGGCCGAGGCGGCGGCGGAGCGCCGCGAGCGCCGGCTGCGCCAGGTGGAGGTGCTCGAGCAGCAGGCGGCGGCCGACGCCGAGCTGTCAGGCGAGGAGGAGCGCCCGCAGGACCGGATCGCGGCGATCGAGCAGGAGCTGGCGGCGCTGGATGCCGGGCGCGAGGAGCGCCTTGCGACCGAGCTTGCGGGGCTCGAGGAGGAGCTGGCCGGCGCCCGTGCGCGGGTCGCCGAGCTCGAGGTCGCGGCCGCCGAGCGCCGCGGCGCCCTGGAGGCCGCCGAGCGCGCGGCCGACGAGGCGCGAGACGCGCGCCGCGATGCCGAGCAGGCCGCCGAGGCCGCGCGCGCCCGAGCGGCGGACGTGGGCGCCGAGCTGGCGGCCGTCAACCAGTTCGTGCGCGGGAGCGGCGCGTCGAACGGGGACGCCCAGCCGCTCGCCGAGCGCCTGCACGTGGAGCCGGGCTACGAGCTCGCCCTTGCGGCCGTGCTTGGCCCGCGGCTCACTGCAGCGGTCGTGAGCGACCTGGCCGAGGGCGAGCGCATCCTCGACGGCTCCGGTCGAGACGGAGGCAGCGCCCTCATCGAGCGCTCCGGCGCGGCCCCAGCGGGGACGGCACCCGCGGCACCCGGCGCATCTGCCGTTCCAGCCTCCCCGTCAGTGCCCGGAGGGCAACAGCTTGCGCAACTTGTGCGCCCCGAGGCAGGAGTGGCGGCGCTGGCCGAGCGGCTGCTGAGCGCCGTCTGGGTAGTGGAGTCGCTCGGTGCGCTTCCCGAGACCTTCAGCGGCATCGCCGTCACGCGCGGCGGGCGCCTCTTCGACGCCCGCACCGGCGAGCTGACGCAGGCGCCCGCCGGCGGTGCCGAGCGCCTTCTCGAGGAGTTGGCCCGCCGCGACGAGCTGGTCGCCGCGTCCGAGGCCGCCGCGCGCGAGGAGGCCGAGGCGCGCGCCGCGGTCGAGCACCAGGCGGGCGCCGTCGTCGAGGCGGACAGCGCGCGCGAGGCCGCGGAGTCCGAGCTGCGCACCGCGCTGCGCTCGGCCGCCGAGGCCGAGGAGGCCGCGGGCCGCTCCGAGTGGCTCATCGCGCGCCGTCGCGAGGCGCGGCAGGACGGCCCCGAGGCGGTCCGGCGCGCCGAGCTGCTCGGCGACCTGCGGGCCGAGCAGCGGCTCGCGGAGCGCATCGAGCGCGAGCGCGAGAACCGGGCACGCACCCTGACCGCCCTGAGGGCCGGGATCGAGCGCGACCTCGAGCTGGCCGCCGACGCCGAGCGCGCCGTTACCGCGCTCGACAGCGCGCGCGATCCTGTTCGCCGGCGAGCCGGGGATCGGGAAGTCGCGCCTCCTCGCCGAGCTCGCCGCGCGGGCCGGCGCGCGCGGTTGCATCGTGCTCGCCGGGAGCGCGTCGGAGCTCGAGGCCGACCTGCCGTTCGGGATCTTCGTCGACGCGCTCGACGAGTACCTCGCCGGCCTGGACCCGCGCCGCCTCGCCTCGCTCGACGACGACGTGCGCGCCGAGCTCGCGCAGGTGTTCCCCGCGCTGTCGGACTGCCGCGACCGCGGCGCCGCGCTGCAGGACGAGCGCTACCGCAGCCACCGCGCCGTGCGCGAGCTGCTCGAGCGCCTGGCCGCGACCGCGCCGCTCGTGCTCGTGCTCGACGACGTCCACTGGGCGGACGCCGCCTCCGTCGAGCTGCTCGGCGGCGCTGCTGCGCGGCCGCCCGACGCCGCGGTGCTGCTGGCGCTGGCGCGCGGCCCGCGTCAGGTGCCGGAGCGCCTGGCCGCCGCGCTCGAGCGCGCGCATCGCGGCGGGACGCTGGTCCGCATCGAGCTCGCGCGCTCGACGCGCGAGGAGGCGGCGGAGCTGCTCGGCGCGCGCGCGGCGGCGCGATCGCCGACGCGCTCTACGAGGAGACCGGCGGGAACCCGTTCTACCTCGAGCAGCTCGCACGCTCGCTCGCGGCGCGCGGCGCCTCCCGGCCGCGGCGGCACGACGCTCGCGGGCCTGGACGTCCCGCCGGCGGTCGCCGCCTCGCTCACGGAGGAGCTCGCCCTGCTGTCGGCGAGCCGCGGCGCGTGCTCGCGGGCGCAGCCGTGGCCGGCGACCCGTTCGAGCCCGAGCTCGCGGCAGCCGCGGCGCGCCTCGACGAGGCCGCCGCCGCGGACGCCCTCGACGCCCTGCTGGGCCTCGACCTCGTCCGCGTCACCGACGTGCCCCGCCGCTTCCGCTTCCGGCACCCGCTCGTGCGCCGGGCGGTCTACGAGGCCACGCCCGGCGGCTGGCGGCTGGGGGCCCACGAGCGCTGCGCCCGGCGCTCGCCGACGCGGGGCGCCCGCGGCGGACCGCGCGCACCACGTCGAGCACGCGGCCGCCCCGGCGACGCAGCCGCGGTGGCCGTGCTGCGCGAGGCCGGCGAGGCCGCGGCCGCGCGGCGCCCGCGAGCGCCGCCCGCTGGTTCGGCGGCGCGCTGCGGCTGCTCCCGGAGAGGGCGCCCGCCGAGCAGCGGGTCGAGCTACTCCTCGCCGCGCGCGCGCCGCGCTCGCCGCGACGGGCGCTGGACGCCGCACGGCGCGCCTGCTCGAGAGCCTCGGCCTGCTCCCGGAGCAGGCCGTCGCGCCGCGGACCAGCCTGACCTCGGCCTGCGCCGGGATCGAGCACCTGCTCGGCCGAGCACGAAAGGCGCACGCGCGCCTGGTGGACGCGCTGGAGCGGCTCCCGGACCCGGCCGCGCCCGAGGCGGTCGGGCTGATGATCGAGCTGGCCATGGACAGCCTTTCCGAGCCGGACTACGCGGCGATGCGCGATTGGGCCGACGCGCGCCCTCGCGGCGCGCGGCCGCTCGGCGACCGGCCCCTGCTCGCCGCGGCCGCCGGCCTGCTGGCGCTCGCGGAGGCGTGCCCGGAGCCATCGCGGAGGCCGAGGCCCACCGCGCCGAGGCGGCGCGCTCGTCGAGGACCTGGCCGACGACGAGCTCGCCCCGCGCCTCGACGGCCGCGGGCTACCTCGCCGGCGCGGAGCTCTACCTCGACCGCTACGCCGACGCCGCCGCGCACGCCGGCCGCGGGCTCGCGCTGGCGCGGGCGACGGGGCAGCGTCGCCGACGCTCGTCCCGACGCTCGTCACGGCCCAGTTCATGCGCGGCCGCCTGGCCGAAGCCGCCGCGCTGCTCGACGTCGCCGTCGAGCGGCGCCCGCCTCCGGCATCCCGCAGGCGCTGGCCTGGACCCTGGTCAACCGCTCGTTCACCGCCATCGCGGCGGGCGACCTCGGACACGCGCTCGCCAGCGCGGAGGAGAGCCGCGCTGACGCGCGGGCTCGACCAGCGCTTCATGTCCGCCTGGTCCGGGCCTCGCGCTCGCCATGGCGCTGCTGCTCGGCGGGCGACCGCGACGCGCGCCGTCGGAGCTCTCGCGCCTCGTCGGGCGGCGAGGAGCTCGACGCCGATCCCCGCCGGCTGGCGCGGGCTGGGGTCTGAGGCTGCTCGTCCGCGGCCGGCTCGCGCTCGGGCGGCGCGACGAGGCGCGGCGCGTCGCTCGCCCGCGCCGAGCAGGCGGCCGCGCGCCGTCGGCCTGCCGCATCTCGACGCGCCTGGGCGCACCGCGCCGCCGCCGCGGTGGCGCTGGACGCGCGGCGATGCCGGCCGCGGCCGCGCGAGCGCGCGCTCGCCTCGGCCGCCGCGGCCGACGGGCCGGCGCGGTCGATCGAGGCCGCGCTGTCCCGCACGCTCGCCGGCCGGGCGCTCGGCGCCGGCCGGCGAGAGCGACCCGGCGGTCGCGCGAGCTCGAGCGGGCGGCGGACGCGCTCGACGGCCGCGGCGCGCCGCGGCTACCGCGACGCCGCCGAGCGGGAGCTGCGCAAGCTCGGCCGGCGCGCCCACCGGCGCACGCGCCCGGGCACGGCCGACGGCACGGGGATCGACACGCTGACCGAGCGCGAGCGGCAGGTCGCCGCGCTCGTGGTCGACCGCCGGACCAACGCCGAGATCGCCGCCGAGCTCTTCCTCAGCCTCAAGACCGTCGAGACGCACCTGCGCAACATCTTCCGCAAGCTCGGCGTGTCCTCGCGCGTGGAGGTCGCCCGCGCCGTCGAGCGCGCCGGTCGCGCCTCCGGTCTAAGCGCGCAGCAGCGGCGCGGTGAGGCAGGTCGGGCCGCCGTCGCCCTTGAGCGACAGCTCGGAGCCGTCGTAGGTGTGGACCTCGACGCCGCGGCGCTCGAGCTCGCGGT
This sequence comes from uncultured Thermoleophilaceae bacterium, assembly GCA_963786845.1. GTDB lineage: Bacteria > Actinomycetota > Thermoleophilia > Solirubrobacterales > Thermoleophilaceae > JACVRW01. Next base: position 1,131 of record CAWBAP010000009.1, on the reverse strand, counting down.
GGACCGTGGCACGCCGTCGACCATGACGACGACGCCCGGGCGGACGGCGAGGATGTTGCAGCCCATCGCGTCGTAGCTGTCGCGGTCGATCGCGATCCAGCGCATCCCGCGCTCGCGGAGGTCCTCGAGCAGCCGCACGGGCGCGAGCGGCTCGTAGACCACGCACAGCTGCTCGCGTGACGGCGGAGATGAACGACTGCAGGTGCAGGACGTGGCCGGGACCCTGGTCGTGCGGGCATGTCGTAGGTCTCGACCGCCACGCCCTCGGGCGCGGCGAGCGCGGCCACGGCGGCCGCGCCCGCCCGGTTCGTCCGGTAGCCGAGGCCGATCGCCATCAGGCGCTCGTCGATCCAGAACCGGTCGCCCCCGTCCGCATAGGCGCCTTCGGCGGCAGCTCGCCGAGCACCGGCACGCCGAGGCGCTCGAGCTCCTCGCGCGCGTGCCCCGGCTCCCGCGCTCGCGCGGGCTTGCGCATCCGCAGCGGGATGCCGCCGCGCGCCGTCACGAGCAGCGGATCGTGCATGTAGACCGCATCGACCTGCCCCGTCGAGCGCGCCGGCGACCTCCACCTGCGCGCCGAGCTCGCTCGAGCAGCGCGCAGAACGCCTCGTGCTGGCGGGCGAGCGCGCCGCGTCGGGCACCCGCCAGCCCGCGCCCTCCCAGTCGCCGCCCGTGGCGGGGCTGCGCACGAGCACGCGGCGCAGCGGCGCGGTCATCGAGGTCACGCCGAACGTCGCGGGAGCCGGGTCCGCGGTCATGCGCCGCAGTCTGCCGCGTCCGGGCCCCCGTCGTCGCCCGGCGAATCCCGATAGCTGCTGACCGGCACCGGCAAGCTGCCCGCTGACCACCGCCCGTCGCGCGGCTCCCGTCGAGAACGCCGCCGGGGCCGTCGAGAAGGCGCTGACCGCCTCACGACCGCGCGCCCGGTATGTCGTGGGCCTCGGCGCGTGGGCCCAGATCGCCCTCCGGAGGGTCCTTCCCGCGCGCGGCCACGATGCCCTGCTCGCCAGGGCGCTGGGCGTGAGCTGACGCGGGGCTAAATCCCCGGCAGGCGCCCGCGCCACAGCCCAGCAGCAGGAAGCCGCCGAACAGCAACGTGTAGCCGTTGATCACCGACTGCAGGTCCGCGAC
>CAWBAP010000008.1:0-51075 GCA_963786845.1 uncultured Thermoleophilaceae bacterium | reverse complement strand
AGGCGGTGTCCGCCCGCGGCGACGCGCTCGCGGGCGAGCTCGAGGCCGGGGCGGCCGCCGGTGAGGAGACCGCCGCAGCGCTGAAGGCGTGCGCGCAGGAGGAGGCAGAGCTCCACGGCCGCCTCAAGGAGGCGAGCGAGGCCGTGACCGGCGCCGAGGTGGCCGCGCAGCAGGTGCGCGACTCGGCCGCCGACGCCGAGCGCGACCTGAACGACCTGGCCGGCCGCCTGGGCCTCGAGCCCCAGTCGGCGGCGGAGCCGCTGCCGGAAGAGGAGCGCGAGGGGCTCTCGGCGCGTGTCGAGCGGCTGATGCGCCGCCGCGAGCAGCTCGGCCCGGTCAACCCGCTCGCCAAGCGCGAGTACGAGGAGGCCGTGGCGCACGTCGAGGAGCTCGAGACGCAGCGCGAGGACCTCGAGAGCGCGCTCGCGGAGCTGGAGGGGCTGATCAAGGAGACCGACCGCCGCATCCGCGAGGCGTTCGAGCAGACCTTCGAGGCGGCGGCCGCGAACTTCGAGGACGTCGTGCAGCACCTGTTCCCGGGCGGTCGCGGAGCGCTGCGGCTGGTGCACGAGGAGATGGGCCCGCGCCCCGTCGTGGGCGGCGAGACGCTGCCCGAGGGCGAGGCGCCCGAGCCCGACGGCTACGAGGACGAGGAGCCCGAGGCGGGCGTCGAGATCGAGGTCACGCCGCCCGGCAAGTCCACCAAGCGCCTATCGCTCCTCTCGGGCGGCGAGAAGTCGCTGGTGGCGCTCGCGTTCATGTTCGCCGTCTTCCTTGCTCGCCCGTGCCCGTTCTACATCCTGGACGAGGTCGAGGCCGCGCTCGACGACATCAACATCGACCGCTTCCTCCAGCTCGTGAAGCGCTACTCCGACCGCGCCCAGTTCATCGTGGTGACCCACCAGAAGCGCACGATGGACGCCGCGGACACGCTCTACGGCGTGAGCATGGGCGGCGACGGCATCTCCCGCGTGGTGTCCCGAAAGCTGGCCGGAAGGCCCGCCGAGGAGCACGCACTGTCAGAGGCCGAAGAAGCCGCCTAGCAGCGGCTCACGCCTCCAAGACCTCCGTCAAGACCAGCATTCCGATGAAGCTGGGCATCGGCCGCCCGTCACGGCCGGTCAACACGATCCCGGTATGCGGATAGTTGCCCTCGAGAGCCACACTGTGCACGCGGTGGGCGAACTTCTTGGGTGCCGCCGTTGTAGCAAGTGTCGGCTTCGGCGCGCGGAAATTTCAGGAAATCGCACTTCCGGCCGATTTTTGGGGTGGGAGGACCAGACCAACCGGAGGTGCGGGGGAATGAAGGTACGGACGCTTTTTCTTGCGCTTGTGGCTGTCTTGAGCGTGTTGAGCGCGACCGCTGTTGCAGGTGGACATCGGGTCGTGCAGGGCACTCAGGGTGGCGACGAGCTGACGATGACCAGCGGCGGGGACCGTGTGTTCGCGCGGGCTGGTGACGATTCTGTCGACGGCGGTGCGGGCAACGACCGCGTTCGCGGCGGGCGGGGCGATGACGCCCTGTACGGCGGCGACGGCAGGGACCGCCTTCGCGGCGGCCAGGACAACGACTTCCTGGACGGCGGCGACGGCAACGACTACCTGAACGGTGGTGGCGACGGCCGCGACAAGGACCAGATCGTCTGCGGCGACGGCTACGACGTGGTCGTGCTCGGCAGGGGCGACGTCGTCCTAGTCGAGGTCGATGCCTCGGAGCATCCGGAGGAGGGCGAGCTCGAGGTGCCCGAGTCCGGCGACGAGGACGGCTGCGAGAAGGTGAAGCGTCCCGGTGGCGGCCACGAGGTGTGCCCGTCGACCAACGGCGGCTGCGAGGAGCCTGCCTGCCCGTCGATGAACGGCCCCTGTGACGAGCCGGCCGACGACGCCTGCCCGGCGACCTACCGCGGCTGCGACGACCCGGTCGTCGAGGAGCAGGAGCCGGACCCGCCGGTCGAAGAGCCGGTGGACCAGCCGGACGACCTCTAGCGGAAGCACTGGATGGGACGCCCGCGCCGCCGCGCGGGCGTCCCTATCCTCCGCGGGCTAGTGGCCCGCACCTGGCAGGAGCTCTTCGACACGGGCGCTGAGGCGCCACCGCCCTCGCCGGCCGGCGACGGCGAGCCCGAGCGCCGCGGCTTCTTCAAGCGCCTGCGCGAGAACATGTCGAAGACCCGCGAGGCGATCGGCGCCGAGCTTCAGACGACGGTCTTCCAGTCGCTCGACGGCGAGGCCTTCGAGCGGCTCGAGGAGACGCTCATCTACGCCGACGTGGGCGCGCCCACGACCGCCAAGATCGTCGAGCGGCTCGAGCTGGAGGCCGACAGCGGCGACCTCCAGGGCGGCGAGGCGCTGGCGACGCGCCTGCGCGAGCTGCTCGCGGAGACCGCGCGCGTGGACGGCGACACGATCCCGCTCACGGAGCGGCCGACCGTGATCCTCGTGACGGGCGTGAACGGCAGCGGGAAGACGACCACGATCGGGAAGATGGCCTGGCACCTCCAGAAGGAGCTCGGCCGCTCCGTGCTGCTCGCCGCCGGCGACACCTTCCGCGCCGCCGCCTCGGAGCAGCTCGAGCTGTGGGCGCAGCGAGCAGGCTGCGAGATCGTCCGCGGCGAGGCGGGCTCGGACCCGGCGGCGGTCGTCTACGACGCCATCGAGGCCGGCCGCGCGCGCGGCCACGACGTGGTGATCGTGGACACCGCGGGCCGCCTCCACACGCAGCAGCCCCTGATGGACGAGCTCCGCAAGGTGCGCAACGTGATCGAGCGCCAAATGCCGGGGGCGCCGCACGAGACGCTCCTCACGATCGACGCCACCACGGGCCAGAACGGGCTCCGCCAGGCGCTGCTGTTCCGCGAGGCCGTGGACGTGACGGGCATCGCGCTCACGAAGCTCGACGGCACGGCCAAGGGCGGGATCGCGCTCGCCATAGCGCAGGAGCTGGGCGTGCCGGTCAAGCTGATCGGCATCGGCGAGGCGCTCGAGGACCTGCGCCCGTTCGACCCCGACGACTTCGCCGCGGCGATACTCGCGCCGTGAGCGAACCGGGCCCCAGCACACGCGTCGTCCGGGCTGGGTTGCCCGAGCCTGAGCAGGGCGAGCCGTTCCTGCCGGGACCCGTGTTCGCGGCCCCCTTCCACCTCACTGGCGACCCGTACGAGGCCGAGAACTCCTACAGCCGCTACGGCAATCCGACCCTGCGCCACTACGAGGACGCCGTCGGCTCGCTGGAGGACGCCGAGGCGGTCCTGTTCTCGTCCGGCATGGCCGCGGCGTCCGCCCTGCTCCTGACCCAGCTCGCGCCCGGCTCGGTGGTGGCGATGGACGACGGCTGCTACCACGCCGTGCGACGGCTCGCCGAGGAGCACCTCGAGCCGCGCGGGGTGGAGGTGCGCTTCGCGCCGCCCGCCGGACTCGCCGAGGCGGCGAAGCGGCGCCGACCTGCTCTGGCTCGAGACCCCCTCGAACCCGGCGCTCGAGGTCTACGACATCGCCGCGCTGGCGGAGCTCGGCGTGCCGACGGTGGTCGACAACACGACGGCCGGCCCGCTGCTCCAGCGGCCACTCGACCTCGGCGCCGCCTATTCGCTCACGAGCGCCACGAAGCAGATGTCGGGCCACGCCGACCTCCTGCTCGGCTACGTGACCACGCGCGACCCGGAGCGCGCCCAGGCGCTCCGGGACTGGCGACGCGACGCCGGGGCCGTCCCGGGCCCGTTCGAGGCCTGGCTCGCGCACCGCTCGCTCCCGACGCTCGCGCTCCGGCTCGAGCGCGCCTGCGACAACGCGATGGCGGTCGCGCGGCTGCTGGCGGCGCGCGACGACGTGGAGGGTGTGCGCTACCCCGGTCTGCCGAACGATCCCGGCCACGAGGTCGCCCGCCGCCAGATGACGGGCTACTCGATGGTTGTCTCCTTCGACCTCGGGAGCCACGAGCGCGCCGAGCGCTTCCTCGCGGCGGCCAGGCTCGTCACGGACGCGACCAGCTTCGGGAGCGTCCACTCCATGGCCGAGCGGCGCGCCCGCTGGGGCGGCGACGCAGTGCCGGAGGGCTTCATCCGCTTCTCCGCGGGCTGCGAGGACACGGCCGACCTGCTCGCGGACGTCGAGAGCGCGCTCGACGGCTCGGCGTGACCTAGGATCGAGGGTATGGACGAGTGGGTCTTGTGGATGATCGCCGCGGGCTTGCTTGCCGTGGGCGAGATGGCCACGGTCAGCTTCTTCCTCGGCCCGATCGCCGTGGCCGCGGTGCTGTCGGCCGTCGTGGCGCTGGCCGGTGCGGGGCTCGCAGCGCAGTGGATCGTCTTCATCCTCGGTTCGCTCGGCTCGCTGGTGGTGCTGCGGCCGATCGCGCGCCGGCACCTGCGCACGCCGCCGCAGATCCGCACCGGCACCGCCGCGCTGGTCGGCTCGCCGGCGATCGTGCTCGAGCGGGTGGACGGCCGGGGCGGCGAGGTGAAGCTCGCCGGAGAGATCTGGAGCGCACGCTCCTACGACGAGGACCGGGTCTTCGAGCCCGGCACCCGCGTGGAGGTCATGAAGATCGAGGGCGCGACCGCGCTCGTCGAGGAATGAGAGAGGACTAGGAGCCCTATGGCCACCCTGATCGTGCTGATCGTCGTTGCCCTGGTCGTGCTGATCACGCTCTCGCGCGGGATCCGGATCGTGCCGCAGGCGCGCGCCGGGATCGTCGAGCGGCTCGGCCGCTACCAGCGGACGCTTGACGCGGGCCTGGCGCTCGTCATCCCCTACGTGGACCGTGTGAAGCCGCTGATCGACCTGCGCGAGACGGTCGTCTCGTTCCCGCCGCAGCCGGTGATCACCGAGGACAACCTGGTGATCAACATCGACACGGTCATCTACTTCCAGGTCACCGATCCCAAGGCGGCTACCTACGAGATCCAGGACTTCATCGCCGGGATCGAGCAGCTCACGGTCACGACGCTCCGAAACGTGATCGGCGGCATGACGCTCGAGGACACGCTCACCTCGCGCGACAAGGTGAGCGCCGCGCTGCGGCACGTGCTGGACGAGGCGACCGGCAAGTGGGGCATCCGCGTGAACCGCGTGGAGCTGAAGGCGGTCGACCCGCCCGCCTCGATCCAGGAGGCTATGGAGAAGCAGATGCGCGCCGAGCGCGACCGCCGCGCCGCGATCCTCACGGCGGAGGGCGTGAAGCAGTCGCAGATCCTGACCGCGGAGGGCGAGAAGCAGTCGGCGATCCTGCGCGCGGAGGGCAGGCGGGAGGCGCAGATCCTCGAGGCCGAGGGCCAGTCGAAGGCGATCGAGACGCGTGTTCGAGGCCATCCACCGCGGCGACGCCGACCCCAAGCTGCTCGCCTACCAGTACCTCCAGGTGCTGCCGCAGATCGCCCAGGGCGAGTCCAACAAGGTCTGGATCATCCCGAGCGAGGTCACGTCGGCGCTCGCGAACATCGGCTCGATCATCCCGAAGGCGAAGCCGATCCAGATCCACCCGTACGGTGACGGGTTCGGTCCCCATCGCCCGAACCACAGCTGAGTTGAGCCGGCCCGGCATCAGGCGCTGACGCTCGCGCCAGTCGTCGTCCAACAGAACGTGTGCGGTGCCCGTCCTCCACCGGCGCCCGACGCGCACCCGGACGCGCGGGTCGGCCTCGATGTTCCGGACATAGGCGGCCCTCCGGCCGTGCTCGGCCACCACCCAGAGCGTGTCGCCCTGGAGCGCCTTTCCGACGGGCACGCGGCGTGGCTCACCGCTGCGCCGGCCGCGGGTCTCGAGGATCACCACGATCGGAAGCGGTAGGCCGAGGCGCGCCGCCAGGCGCACGACGGGGTTGAGCAGCTTCGCCGACAGGAAGGTCGATATGCGCCGCTTGTCCACCCGGCTAGCCTCTCATCAGTGTTCGATGCCCTCTCCGACCGGCTTCAGGCCGCCCTCGACGACGTCCGCTCGCGCGGCAAGCTGACCGAGGACGACATCAACCAGGCGATGCGCCAGGTGCGCCTGGCGCTGCTAGAGGCCGACGTGAACTTCAAGGTCGTCAAACAGTTCACCGCGTCTGTCAAGGAGCGGGCGCTCGGGCAGGACGTGCTCGGCTCGCTGAACCCGGGCCAGCAGGTGGTGAAGATCGTCTCCGACGAGCTCACCACGCTGATGGGCGGCAGCGGCCGCGACCTCGCCCTGGCGAGGCCCGGCCCCACGGTGATCCTGATGGCGGGGCTCCAGGGCTCGGGCAAGACCACCGCCACCGGGAAGCTGGCGCGCCACCTGCGCGAGGAGCACGGGATGGACGTGGCGGTGGCCGCCTGCGACGTCTACCGGCCGGCCGCGGTGGAGCAGCTCGTCAAGGTCGCCCAGCAGGCCGGCGCGCATGTGTACGAGCAGGGCACGGGGCGCGACCCGGTGGACATCGCCGAGTGGGCGCTCGACCAGGCGAAGCGCGACCGCCGCGACGCGCTGATCGTCGACACGAGCGGGCGGCTCCACATCGACGAGGAGCTGATGCGCGAGCTGGCCGAGATCAAGAAGCGCACGAAGCCGCACAACGTGCTGCTCGTGGTCGACGCGATGACCGGCCAGGACGCCGTGAACGTGGCCGAGCAGTTCGCCGAGACCGCGAACTTCGACGGGGTGATCCTGTCGAAGCTCGACGGCGACTCGCGCGGCGGCGCCGCGCTGTCGGTCAAGGCCGTGACCGGCAAGCCGATCCTGTACGCATCGACGGGCGAGAAGCTCGCCGACTTCGAGCGCTTCCACCCCGACCGGATGGCGCAGCGGATCCTCGGCATGGGCGACGTGATGACGCTCGTCGAGAAGGCCGAGCGCCAGATGGACGACCGCCAGGCGGCCGAGCTCGAGAGGAAGATCCGCAAGGAGGAGTTCACGCTCGACGACTTCCTCGAGCAGATGCAGCAGGTGCGGAACATGGGCCCGCTCGGCTCGCTCTTGAAGATGATGCCGGGGGTCGGCTCGCAGCTCGGCTCGCTCGACGTGGACGAGAAGGAGCTCGACCGGGTGGAGGCGATCATCCGCTCGATGACCCCGGAGGAGCGGGCGGACCCGAAGATCATCAACGGCTCGCGGCGGCGCCGGATCGCGCGCGGCTCGGGCACCTCGGTCCAGGCCGTGTCCCAGCTCGTGAAGCAGTTCGCCCAGATGCGAAAGGTCATGAAGCAGATCGCGCGCGGCAAGATGCCGTCGCTGCAGCAGCTGGCCGGCGGTCGCTAACCTCTCCCGACCTATGTCCGTACGAGTCCGCCTCACCCGCGTGGGGAGCAAGAAGAACCCGATCTGGCGCGTGGTCGTCTCAGACCAGCGCTCGCCTCGCGACGGCCGCTTCATCGAGACGATCGGCCACTACAACCCGCAGACGGACCCCTCGACGATCATGATCGACGAGGAGCGCTTCCAGCACTGGGTCTCGCGCGGGGCGCAGCCCACCAACACGGTGAAGCAGCTTGTGAGGGCGCACGCGAAGGGCGTGGCCGGCGGAACGTCGACCGGCAGCGCGGGCGTGTCGAAGGCGCCGGTCGCGGTGGCCGAGCCGGAGCCCGAGGTCGCCGAGGCGGAGCCGGAGGCCGTCGTCGAGCCCGAGGCCGAGGCGCCGGCGGACGACGCCGCCACCGAGTAGTGGAGGAGCTCCTCGAGTACCTCGCCCGGTCGCTCGTCGACAGTCCGGACGAGGTGACCGTGGAGGCGTTCGAGGAGGATGACGGCACCCTCGTGCTGGAGCTGCGCGTCGGGGACGACGACACCGGCAAGGTGATCGGCCGCGGCGGGCGGACCGTCGCTGCGCTCCGGACCGTGATCAAGGCGGCCGCCGTCCGCGACGGTCAACGCGTGCTCGTCGACGTCGTCGATTGACACTCGTGACCGCCGGCCGCGTGGGGAAGCCGCACGGCCTGGACGGAAGCTTCTACGTGGAGGCGGCCCGCCATGCGCTGCCGGAGGGCGCCACGGTGACGATCGGCTCGCGCGACTACTCGCTCGACCGCCGCGCGGGCACCGACAAGAGGCCGCTGATCCGCCTGGCGGGAGTCCCCGACGCCCGTCCGCTGCGCGGCGAGCTGCTCCTCGTGGAGGACGAGCTCGCCGAGGGCGAGTGGCTCGCCGCCGACCTCGTTGGCTGCGCGGTCCCGGGTCTCGGAACCGTGACCCAGGTCATCGACGCGCCGTCATGCTCCGTGCTCGAGCTTGAGGACGGAACGCTGATCCCATTCATCTCGGACGCGGTCGAGCGGGTCGACCTCGAGGCGCGTGAGATCACGGTGAGGAAGGACTTCCTCGGGTGAGGATCGACGTCCTCACCCTGTTCCCGCACTGGTTCGAGTGGTTCAGGGCCCAGCGCCACGTGACGAACGTCCTCGCGCTGGGCCACGAGCTCGACTTCGTCGACCTGCGCGAGACCACCCCGCTCAAGGCCGGGCAGGTGGACGACACGCCGTACGGCGGCGGGGCGGGGATGGTGATCAGGGTGGACGTGGTGGAGGCCGCGCTCGAGGCGCGCTACGGCGCGGCGCCGCCTCCGCACAGGACGATCGCTCTGTCGGCGGGGGGCCGCCAGTTCGACGACGCGCTCGCGGGCGAGCTCGCGGCGGAGCCGGCGCTCACGCTCCTGTCCGGCCGCTACGAGGGCTTCGACGAGCGCGTGAACGAGCATCTGGCGACGGACGTCGTATCCATCGGCCCCTACGTCCTGTCGGGCGGCGAGCTGGCCGCGATGGTCGTGGCCGACGCGGTCATCCGGAAGCTGCCGGGAGCGCTCGGCCACGAGGAGAGCGCCGTGGAGGAGTCGTTCAGCGAGGCGCTCGAGGGGGCCCCCGAGTACCCCCACTACACCCGCCCGTTTGACTGGCGCGGGCACGAGGTGCCCGACGTGCTCGTGTCCGGCGACCACGCGCGAATCCGCGAATGGCGGCTCGAGCGGAGCCGCGAGCGGCGCCCCGGGTAGCTCTCGGGTCCTTCGCTACCATTGCCCGTCCACGCGCGACGGGTCCCACGGTCGCGTTTTTTGTGCCCTATGTCAGGCGTAATCGACAGCATCGAGCGCGCGCAGCTGCGCCGTGTCCCCTCCTTCCAGGCGGGTGACCGCGTGCGCGTGCACTTCCAGGTCGTCGAGGGCACGCGCCGGCGGACGCAGGTCTTCGAGGGCGTCGTGATCAAGCGCCAGGGGAGCGGCGTGCGCGAGACCTTCACGGTGCGCAAGCAGTCGTTTGGCGTGGGCGTGGAGCGGACCTTCCCGGTGCACTCCCCGAAGGTGGAGCGGATCGAGGTTGCGGCCCGCGGCGACGTGCGCCGCGCCAAGCTGTACTACCTGCGCGACCGGGTCGGCCGCGCGTCGCGCGTGCGCGAGCGCCGCTGGACCGGGACGGAGACGGACGAGGCGATCGAGCCGGGTCTGGTCGAGGAGGGCGCTATGCCGGCGGACGACGCGCCGCGCCCCGGCGAGGAGGAGCTCGCGGAGCAGACCGCCGCGGAGGAGCCCGAGGCCGACGCCGAGGCCGCCGACTCCGAGGCGAAGGGCGAAGAGCCCGCGCAGGAGCCGGCCGAGCAGCCCAGCGACGACCAGGCGTCGTAGACGGGCCCCCCGGGTGGCCGTGGCCAAGGGCAAGGGGAAGCGCCAGCACAACTCGCTGGTCGAGCTCGTCATCATCGTTGCGGTGGCGCTGGGCCTTGCGCTCGGCATCCAGGCCTTTCTCGTCAAGCCGTTCCGCATCCCGAGCGAGTCGATGGTGCCCACGCTCGAGATCGGCCAGCGGGTGCTTGTGGACCGCGTGAGCTTCCGTTTCGGCGACCCCGACCGCGGCGACATCGTCGTCTTCAAGCCGCCCTCGGGGCAGCCGAACCGCTGCGGTGTTGAGCGTGCCAGCGACCAGCCCTGCCCGGAGGGGACGCCGGAGCGCTCGGACACGAACTTCATCAAGCGCGTCGTCGGCGTGCCGGGGGACCGTCTCAAGGTGGTGGAGGGGTCCGTCTACATCGACGGTGAGCGCCAGGACGAGCCGTTCGCCCGGCTCGACCGCGAATGCCCCACCTGCAACCTGCCGCGCGAGATCACGATTCCGGACGGCCAGTACTACATGATGGGCGACAACCGCGGCGAGTCGGCGGACAGCCGCGAATGGGGTCCGGTACCGAAGAAATGGATCATCGGGAAGGCCTTCATGACCTATTGGCCGCCGGGGCGAATCGGCTTACTCTAGGCGTAGTGCCGCCGGCTCCCGCCCGATTCCGCCGTCACCGTCCATATGCTGGGCGCCGACAGTGGGGACGCCGGAAACCGACGACACCACGCAGTCGCACCCGAGACGTACGCGCAGGGTGAAGGGGCGGCCTCGCACCGGCCGAAGGCTCTTCGCGTTCGACAGGGAGCTCGGCTGCCGCTACGTGGCAGGCGCCGACGAGGCGGGCCGCGGCTCGCTCGCCGGGCCGCTCGTGGCCGCCGCGGTGCTGTTCGACCTCGAGCGCCTGACGCTGACGGACCGGCGCGCCCTCACGCGCCTGAACGACTCGAAGCAGCACACCGCCGACATGCGCGAGGAGCTCTACCCGCTCGTGATGCGGGCCGCGGCGCGCTCGGTGATCGTCTCGCGCTGCGTGCGCGGGATCGACCTGCGCGGGCTGCACAAGACGAACCTGGAGGCGCTCCGGACGGCGCTGCTCGGCGTGGCGCTGCCCGGCACCGTCTGCCTCGTGGACGGGTTCAACGTGCCCGAGTTCGGCTTCGACCAGCGCGCGGTGATCGACGGCGACTGCCGCAGCGCGGCGATCGCGGCCGCCTCGGTCCTGGCGAAGGTCAGCCGTGACCGCTACATGCGCCGCGCCGCGGAGCGCCACCCCGGCTGGGACTTCGAGACGAACGTGGGCTACTCGACACCCGAGCACCGCGCGGCGATAGCCGCCAACGGCGTCTCGCCGCTGCACCGGATGTCGTTCCAGTCGATCGCCTACACCCAGCTGGCCCTGGAGGGCTAGGCCCCGAGGGCAGCCCCCCAACCCCCCTGGGATGGCCATGCTCGAGGGCTAGGCCAGGCTCACGGCGATGCGCTCGTCGTTCGGCCCGAGCACGAACTGGGCCGACGCGGTGGCGAGATAGAGCCGGAGCCGTGCCGGCGGTCGCACGTCCGCCGCCGTCCACTCTCGTCCGCCGCACTCGCGCGAGCGGCTCGAGAACACCGCAATCGCCCGCTCGGTGCTGTCCCCCTCGAGCTGCTCGACCTCGGCTTCGAGGTATACGGCCTGCCCGTTGCCCATCGGCAGCGTGGAGTAGCGCTCGTGCGCGAACCAGACCGGCGACGCCCACGGGCGGCCCTCGCCGTCCGCCGTGGCGAGGGTCATGTACAGGTTGGAGTCGATGATCCGCTTCGCAAGTGCGGCTTGGTCAGGCACGCTGCTCCTCTCGGCGGCTTCCACGGTGGCGAGGCATCACGTAGCGAAAAACGCAACGCTCGCCTGCCACCTTGCCGAATGCGGCGGCACCGGCAGCGTCAGAACGCCGCCTCGAGGTGCTCCAGCGTGAGCAGGCGGCCCGTCGGGTCGAAGCTCACTCCGATCGCGTCGAAGCGGAGCTCGGGCGGGCGGTGCCCGCCCAGGGCGCCCTGCGCAAGCCACTCGCGGGCCATCGCCCTGACCTGCCGCTGCTTGCGCGGCCCGATGGCCGCGAACGGGCCGAGGACGTCCTGAACGCCGGCGGCGCGGCCGACGATGCGCGTCTTGACCTCGCAGAAGACGAGAAAGCGCGAGTCCCGGGCAACCATGTCGAGCTCCCCATAGCGCGTCCGAAAGTTCCGCTCGACCACCTCGAACCCCCGCGCCTCGAGATGCCGAGCGGCAAGCTCCTCACCGCGCGCGCCGAGCCTGCGCCTGGGGTCGGTCATCAGCGCGCGGCCCGCTCCCAGCCGCCAAGGTCGCGACGGACGAGGTGCCCGTCGGCCTCCAGGCGTCCGAGGGCCGCCCGCGTCTCTGCGATGCCACGGCCGGTGGCGTCAGCCACGGCTTCGACCGACTCATGCGTGTCAGCCGCCTCGAGCACCTCCCGGAGCATCGGACTGCTGGGCTCGCGGGCCTCAGGGCGGGCCTCGGCCGGTGGGCGCACCCCGACGCCGAACAGCTCGTCAAGGATGTCCTCGGTGCCACCGATCGGCGTGGCGCCGTCCTTTAGAAGGTTGTTCGTGCCGCGCGCGACGGTGGAGGTGACCCGTCCGGGCACGGCGGCGACGCAGCGCCCGAGGTCCTTCGCGAACTCCGCGGTGATCAGGCTGCCACTCGGGTCCGCGGCCTCCACGACGAGCGTCATTCGCGCGAGGCCGGCCATGATCCGGTTCCGCGCCGGGAAGCTCCAGCGGTAGGGCTCGGTGCCGGGCGGGAGCTCCGACAGGACGATGCCGGCGTCGCGCACGCGCTCGTAGAGCGAGCGGTGCCGCCGCGGGTAGACGACGTCCGGCCCGCTCGCCACGACCGCCACGGGAACGCCTCCGCCGTCGAGGCAGCCCCGGTGGGCCGTGCCGTCGATGCCGAGCGCCAGGCCGCTGACCACCGGCACGCCCGACGCGCCCAGGCCACGCCCGAGGGCGTAGGCGACCTCGGTGCCGTAGGGGCTGGCGCGCCGCGTGCCGACGACCGTGACCGCCGGCTCCTCGGCCACGATCGCCAGCGCCTCGCCACGCCCGGCGCCGAACAGCACGGCCGGCGGGTCCGACAGGTCGCGCAGAAGCGGCGGGTAGTGGGGCGAGTGGGCGCACAGGACGTGAACCCCGCCCTCGGATAGGCGAAGGTGCTCCGAGCGCACGTCGAGGGAGTCGAGGAACGCGACCGCCTCGCCGACGCGCCGCCCCGCCACCGCCGCGATCAGGTCGTGCTCCGGCGAGGCCGAGCAAGCCGCGGGCCCGCCGGTCGCCGCTACCCAGCAGTCCGGCGATTCGCGGGGCCAGGAACGCGACGAGGAGCGCGCGTCGCAGGCAGGCGTCGCAGCTCTCGTACATCAGGCCGCCACTCGCTGCCATGTGTCGAGCCGGTACGAGAGCGCCTCGTCCAGGTCGCGCTCGGCGAGCAGCTCCCGGCCCTCGAGGTCGGCGATCGTCCGGGCGACGCGAAGCACGCGGTCGTGCCCTCGCCCGCTGAGCGTGATCCGGTCGCGGACCGCAAGGAGCCGCGCCGCGGCGCTCGCGTCCAGCGGAACCTGCAGGCGCGTGAGCCGCCCGTCCATGTCGCCGTTGCAGAGCACCCCGGTCCCCGCGAGGCGCGCGAGCTGGCGCCTTCGCGCAGCTGCCACGCGATCGCGGACGTCCGCGGAGCTCGTCCGGCGTTCGCTGGAGCCCTCGACCAGCTGCACCGTCGGGACGGCCTCCACCTGGCAGACGAGGTCGATACGGTCGACGAGCGGGCCGCTCAGACGCCGCTGATAGCGCGCAAGCTCGATCGTCGTGCACGCGCAGCCGTCCGGTGGGCGCGCGCAGGGGCACCGGTTGCACGCCGCCACCACGATCGCGTTCGCCGGAAACGCGAGCATTCGCTGACCACGGGTGATCTCGACGCGACCCTCCTCCAGCGGCTGGCGGAGCGCGTCCACGGCGCTCCGGGCGAACTCCGGCAGCTCGTCGAGGAACAGGACCCCCCGGTGTGCCAGCGTGATCTCGCCGGGCATCGGCCGGGCGCCGCCACCCACCAGGCCCTGCGCCGAGATCGTGTGGTGCGGCGCGCGGAAGGGCCGCTCTGTCGCGAGCCGCCCGTTGCCGATGCCGGCGGCGCTGTGCACCTGCGTGATCTCGAGCGCCTCCTCGAAGCTGGGCGCCGGCAGGATGCCCGGGAGGCGTCGCGCCAGCATCGTCTTGCCGGCACCGGGCGGTCCGACCATGAGCAGGTTGTGGCCGCCGGCGGCGGCGATCTCGAGCGCGCGCTTCGCGTCCTCCTGGCCGCGAACGTCGGTGAGATCGGGCGCCTCGGGTGACGGTGCGTCCGGATCCGGGACCGCCGGGACGGCGGGCTCCGACTCCCAGCGGCCGTGGAGGAGATCCGCCAGGCGGGTGAGCGACGGGATCGCGCTCACCTCGATGCCCTCGACGAGCGCCGCCTCCGGTGCGTTCGGCTCCGGCACGAGCAGCCGCCGGTAGCCGGCCCGCCGCGCGCCGAGCGCCGCGTTGAGCGCCCCTCTCACCGGACGCAGCTCGCCGCTCAGCGACAGCTCGCCCGCCAGCGCGCACTCCTCGAGGCCCTCCGCCGGCACCTGCCCGCTCGCCACGAGCAGCCCGACGGCGATCGCCAGGTCGAAGCTCGGTCCTGCCTTGCGCACATGCGCGGGCGCGAGGTTCACCGTCAGGCGCTTCTGCGGGAACTCGAGCCCGGAATTGAGGAGAGCCGCCCGCACGCGCTCGCGCGACTCGCGGATGGCGCGATCGGGAAGGCCGACGAGCGTGAACGCGGGAAGGCCGCGCCGGACGTCGACCTCGACGGTCACCTCCTGAGGACGAACCCCCTCCAACGCGAACGTGGCGACCGCGGCCAGCACCGACCCGGACGCTGGCGCTCGCCGGCCGACGCGTGGGGCCGCGTGCGTGACAACCTCGTTACGCCGCCTATCCTGCGGTCCCCGTGGCGCCCGATCGCCTACCTCGCGTGCTCTCCATCGCCGGCTCGGATTCGGGGGGTGGCGCGGGCATTCAGGCCGATCTGAAGGCGTTTGCCCGGTGTGGGGTGCATGGGATGACGGCGATCACGGCGATCACCGCGCAGAACACGGTGGCGGTCACGGCCGTGCATCCGGTTCCGGGAGAGGTGATCGTCGAGCAGGTCCGGGCGGTGGTCGAGGACATCGGCGTGGACGCGGTCAAGATCGGCATGCTCGGCTCGGTCGCGACGATCGAGGCGGTCGGCGAGGCGCTCGACCTGGTCGGCGACGCGCCGGTCGTCCTCGACCCGGTGATGATCGCCGAGAGCGGCGCGCGGCTGCTCGACGAGGACGCTCAGGAGGCGCTCCGGACGCGGCTGGTGCCGCGCGCGGCGGTCGTGACGCCGAACGTGCCGGAGGCGCGCGTGCTCGCGCAAGGTGGGGAGGAAGCGGGCGCCGAGGACCTCGTGAGGGCGATCCACGCCATGGGCCCCCGCGCCGTCGTCCTCACCGGCGGCCACCGCGAGGAGGCCACCGACCTCTTCTTCGACGGCGAGCGGCTCGTCGAGATCCCCGGGGAGCAGTATGAGGGCGGCGCCGCGCACGGCTCGGGCTGCACGCACTCGTCGGCGCTGGCCGCGCACCTGGCGCTGGGGCTGGACCCGCTCGACGCCGCCCGCGAGGCGAAGAGGATCGCGTCAGAGGCCGTGCGCGACGGCCTGCGGAGCATCGGGCAGGGACCGGGGCCGGTCGACGTCTTCGGCCTCGAGGCCCGCGAGCGCTAGACCGCCGACGAAACAGAGCGGGCGCGCCGGCGGGTGCGTGACATAATCGGCCTCGTGAAGTTCCTGCGTATGAAGCCCGGGCACGGGGAGATCCTGCTCGCCGAGGGCGACCCGCGCGTCGAGGAGGACGAGGAGCGCCTCGTCGAGGAGTTTCGCCGCCAGCTCGACGAGGGGATGTGGGCCGCGGTGCCGGTCACGCATCAGGGCAGCGGGCGCCGCGAGGCTCAGATGGTCAAGCAGTACGCCGACATCCCGCCCGACTCCGAGCGCGTGATCTTCTTCCCGCGCGCCTCGGGCGGCTAGCTCGCCGCCCGTGCTGCTCGCGCTGCTCGCACTTGCCCTGGTCACCGTGGTGCTGGCCGCGCCGCTCGCGATGGGGCGCGCCGAGGCGTGGCGCGAACGGCGCCGCCAGCGCGCCGCGAGGCCCGCCCCGGGCGAGCTCGACCTCGAGCTCTACGACCCGGGGCGCGAGCGCCGTGCGGAGCAGCGCGCCCGCGAGCTCCTGCGCTCCTGCGTGAACGAGGAGGAGTGGGCGATGTACCGCGACCTCGGCTTCATCCGGGTCAGCGGCCGCCACGCCCGGCGCGAGATCGATCGCGGCGCGCGCCCGGCCTACGCCTACCTCGTGTACCCGCACAAGCCGATCGTGGCCTACGTGCCGGAGAGCGGGCAGCTCCTGTCCGAGTACTGCGTGGAGTTCCCCGACCTGAACGGCACGGGCGGCCGCCACCGGCTGCCGGCCTCGGACGACGTGCTGGCGAAGTGGATGGCCCTCACCTCCGACGAGGACCGCGTGATCCGCCGCGCCAACATGCACCTCGTGGGCCGCCAGCTCGATCCGGCGCGCGTGCGGCGCGACCTCTGGCGCCTCGCCGAGTGGGAGCGCCGGCGCGGCAACCGCCAGCAGGTCCCGCAGAGCCAGCGGTGAGCCGCGACCTCCGCAGTCGCAGCCGGGTCATCCTTGACGGCCCGGACCGCGCACAGGCGCGCGCATACCTGAAGGGCATCGGGTTCGACGACGCCGCTCTGAAGCGCCCGATCATCGGCGTCGCCAACACCTGGACCGAGACGATGCCCTGCAACTTCCACCTGCGCCGCCTCGCGGAGAAGGTGAAGGAGGGCGTGCGCGCCGCGGGCGGCACGCCGATGGAGTTCAACACGGTCGCGATCTCCGACGGGATCACGATGGGCACCGAGGGGATGAAGACCTCGCTGGTCAGCCGCGAGGTGATCGCCGACTCGATCGAGCTCGTGGTCCGCGGGCACATGTTCGACGCCGTGATCGCGCTCTCGGGCTGCGACAAGACGATCCCCGGCTGCGTGATGGCGCTCGCACGCCTCGACGTGCCCGGCCTGATGCTCTACGGCGGGTCGATCGCCCCCGGCCGCTGGCGCGGGAAGGACGTGACGATCCAGGACGTGTTCGAGGGCATCGGGGCGCACGCGGCCGGCGACCTCACCGACGAGGAGCTCACCGACCTCGAGGACCACGCCTCCCCGGGCGCCGGCGCCTGCGGCGGCCAGTTCACCGCGAACACCATGGCGATGGCGTTCGAGGTGCTCGGGATCTCACCCATGGGCAGCTCGATGGTCCCCGCCGAGGACGGGAAGAAGGGCAAGGTCGCCGAGGAGTGC
This sequence comes from uncultured Thermoleophilaceae bacterium, assembly GCA_963786845.1. GTDB lineage: Bacteria > Actinomycetota > Thermoleophilia > Solirubrobacterales > Thermoleophilaceae > JACVRW01. Next base: position 34,070 of record CAWBAP010000008.1, on the reverse strand, counting down.
GGGCGGCTCGTGCTCGAGGTGCTCGCCGAGGACCGCCGCCCGAGCACGATCATCACCAAGCGCTCGCTCGAGAACGCGATCGCGGCCGGCGCCACGTCGGGCGGCTCCACCAACCTCGTGCTGCACCTGCTGGCCGTGGCGCGCGAGGCGCGGGTGGAGCTGACGCTGGAGGACTTCGACCGGATCGCCTGGCAGACGCCGCTCCTGTGCGACCTCAAGCCGGGCGGCCGCTACGTGGCCACCGACCTCTACCGCGCGGGTGGCGTGCCGCTCGTGATCCGGCGGCTGAAGGAGCTCGGCGCCCTCCACGAGGACGAGCTCACCGTGACCGGCCAGACGATCGGCGAGGTGGCCGACGCCGCCGAGGAGACCGAGGGCCAGGACGTGGTGAGGGCGGTGGACAACCCGATCAAGCCGAACGGCGGCTTCGCGATCCTGCGCGGCAACCTGGCGCCCGAGGGCTGCGTCGTGAAGCTCTCCGGGCACGACCGGATGGAGCACCGCGGCCCGGCGCGCGTGTTCGAGCGCGAGGAGGACGCCTTCGCCGCCGTGATGGCCAAGGCGATCCAGCCCGGCGACGTGGTCGTGATCCGAAACGAGGGTCCCAAGGGCGGCCCGGGCATGCGCGAGATGCTCCACGTGACGGCGGCGCTCGTGGGGGAGGGCCTCGGCGACAGCGTCGCGCTCCTCACCGACGGCCGCTTCTCCGGCGCGACCCACGGCTTCATGGCGGGCCACGTGGCGCCCGAGGCGCCGGACGGCGGCCCGATCGCGGCGGTCCACGACGGGGACACGATCGTGTTCGACGTGGCCAACCGCGAGCTGAACCTGGAGCTCCCGGAGGACGAGATCGCGGCGCGGATCGCGGCGTACGAGCACCCGCCGCCGGCGTACACGAACGGCGTGCTGGGGAAGTACAGGAAGCTGGTGGGATCAGCCGCGCAGGGAGCGGTGACGACTAGGTCCTTCGTCACTTAACCGCGGTATACGCGGTCAACTGACGAGGACCCCCCTCAATGCCGTCGTTCGGGAACCGCTAGGCCGCCTGCGACTCGCCGTCGACGGGCTCCTTGTCCTCCGCGGCGCCCGTCTCGGCCAGGAACTCCACCAGCATGTCGTTGAACGCCTGCGGGCGCTCGGCCATCGGGATGTGGCCGGTGTCCTTCATCACGACCTTGCGGCTGTCGTCGATCAGGCGCTCGAACTCGTCCGCGTCGCGCACGGGGATGATCGAGTCCTTCTCGCCCCAGACGATCAGCGTCGGCACCTTCACCTCGGGCAGCCTGTCGCGGAAGTCGTATCTCGAGCCAGGCGCCGCAGGGCGTCGTCGAACCCGTCCTTGCCTGCGCCCTTGAAGAAGCCCTCGTAGGCCAGGTCCGCCTTCAGGCGCCCCGGATAGCGCGCCACCAGCGCCAGGGCCATGTGCCGCGTCCAGCGGCCGCGACGCCAGGCGCCGGTGGCGAGCGGCGCTGTTGGTGGCGATCGCGGTCGCCACGCGGCCGAAGGTCAGGATCGGCGCCTGGAGCGTGTCCGCGCTCGTTATGCCGGCCGCCGAGACGAGCACGCAGGCGCTTGACCCTCTGCGGGAACTGGATCGCGACCTCGGCGGCCACGAAGCCACCCATCGAGTTCCCGACGAGCTCCACCTCGGAAAGGCCCAGCTGCTCGCAGAAGGCATCCACACAGCGGCCGTAGCCCGAGATCGTGATCTTCTCGTTGTCGGGCATCGGGGTGAGGCCGTGCCCGGGCAGGTCGAGGGCGAGCACGCGCCGGTCCTGAGCGAGCCGCGGGATGTTCTCGAGCCAGTTCTGCCACTGGCCGCCGAGGCCGTGCACGAAGACCACCGGGTCCTCGTCGCCCGACCCGACGTCCACGTAGTTGACCGGCGTCCCGTCGATCTCCACGCGCTTCAGCTCCCGCGACCAGTCGGTCGCGCGCCAGTCGGGCGTCGCGGTGGCGCCGTAGTCGTCGTCAGCGTCGCGGTATCGCCACGGCGCTGCCGGAGCGGCGCCGGGGCGCATGAGCCTGCGTCCCATGCCCCCTACTGTACGGAGCCGTGGCGAGGATCGCGCTGGACATCGACTCGACGCTGCACCACTACTGGGACCTGCTCCAGCGGATAGCGCGGGAGCGCTACGGGGTGGAGCTGCCCTACGAGGAGCAGCGCGACTGGGGCATCAGCGTGCTCGAGCGCGACGCCATCGTCCACTGCGTCGAGGAGACGCATTCGGACGAGAACATCGCGGCCGGCGTGCCCTATCCCGGACGCCGTCGAGACGGTGCGCGACTGGCACGCCGCGGGCCACTGGATCCACGTGACGAGCCACCGGCGCCGGAGCACCTACGAGGCCACCGCCGCCTGGCTCGACACGATCGGCATGCCCTGGGACGACCTCCACTGCTCCTTCGACAAGGTCCCCCGCTGCGTCGAGCTGGGCATCCACGTGCTCGTGGACGACAGCCCGGTCAACATCGAGAGGGCCCGCTCGGAGGGCATCGTGGCCGCAACGCTCATCCATCCCTGGAACGAGGAGGTCGTGTCGGCCGACGGTGTGATCGGCGCCCGCGACTGGCGGGGGCTGAAGGTCGCGCTCGATCCGGTGCTGGAACGCCTCGACTCGAGGCCTGCTTGAATCGGCCGCCATGGCGGAGCCCAGGCGCACAACCCTCTCGATCCGCGACCGCGAGACCCCGGAGACCGCGCTCGTTCCCGCGGAGGAGCTGAAGCGGCACCTTGCCGGGGTGGAGCCCGACCGCCGGCTGAACGACTGGGGCCGCTCGGAGCGGATCGAGGGCATCTACGACCGGCTCGTGGCGGACTTCTTCTACCGCTACTGGTTCCGGGCCGAGGTCGAGGGGATCGAGAACATCCCGTCCACCGGCGGCGCGCTGCTCGTGTCGAACCACGCCGGCGCCCTGCCGCCCGACGCCGCGATGATCGCCAAGGCGATCAAGGAGGAGCACCCGCATCCGCGGCCGCTCAACATCACCGTCGAGCACTTCTTCAAGGGCTATCCGGGCTTCAGCATGCTCGTCTCGAAGATCGGCTGCGTGCCCGCCCACCCGGCGAACGTCCACCGGCTGCTCTACGACGAGGATCAGCTCGTGCTCGTCTTCCCCGAGGGCCGGAAGGCCACCGAGAAGCTCTACAAGGACCGCTACCGCCTGCGCCGCTTCGGCCGTGGCGGGTTCGTGGAGGCCGCGATGCGGGCGCGGGCGCCGATCGTGCCGATCTGCGTCGTCGGCGCCGAGGAGTCCGCTCCGGTGTTCGCCCAGCTCGGGCTCATGCAGCGGCTGACCGGGCTCCTCTACTTCCCGATCACGCCCACGTTCCCGCACTTCGGCCTGCTCGGGATGGCGGGCTACCTGCCGGCCAAGTTCAAGCTGCGCTTCCTCGAGCCCATCCACTTCGAGGAGGAGGGCATGCACGAGGACAAGTCGCTCGTACAGACGGTGGCCACCGAGGTGCGGGCGCGCATCCAGGAGAACCTCTGGGACATGCTCGCCACGCGCAAGTCGGTCTGGTTCGGGTAGCGGCGTGGACTCGAAGCGCATCCTGATCACCGGCATCTCGCGCTACTGGGGCGGGCGGCTCGCGCAGGCGCTCGAGGCCTTCCCCGAGGTCGACGCCGTGATCGGCGTGGACAACGAGGAGCCGCAGATCGAGCTCGAGCGCACCGAGTACGTGAAGGTCGGCGCGCAGCACGCGCTGCTGCGCCGGGTGGTCGAGGCGGCCGAGATCGACACGGTCGTGGACACGCGGCTGGTCGTGGACTCGGCGACCACGTCGTCCTCGAAGGCCCACGAGAACAACGTGATGGGCACGATGAACATCCTGGCCGCCTGCACGGGCTCGGACTCGCCCGTGAAGAAGGTCGTCTTCAAGTCCTCGACGCACTACTACGGCTGCGACCAGGACGACCCGGCCTTCTTCGACGAGACGATGCGCCGCCCGCACCCGCCGCGCACCGGCATCGAGCGCGACATCGTGGAGGCGGAGGCGTCGCTGACGGAGTTCGCCGAGCGCCACCCGGAGACCGCCGTGTCGATCCTGCGCTTCGCGAACGTGCTCGGCCCGGACGTGGAGACCTCGCACATCAAGCTGTTCTCGCTGCCGATGGTGCCGATGATCCTGGGCTTCGACCCGCGCTACCAGTTCGTGCACGAGGACGACGTGGTGCACGCGCTCGAGCACTCCGTGGCGCACCGGGTTCCGGGCGTCTACAACGTGGCCGGCGACGGCGTGCTCGCGCTGAGCGAGGTCGCGGGGCTGCTCGGCAAGCCCTACGCGCCCGTGCTGCCCCCGTGGGGCACCGGCCTGGCGACGTCCGTGATCCGCCGCATCGGGGTCGAGATCCCGCCGGAGGCGCTCAACCAGATGCGCTTCGGGCGCGGGGTGGACAACCGCCGCTACAAGGCCGCGGGGTTCCACTACCAGCACACGAGCCGCGAGGCCGTGCTGAAGCTGGGCGAGTACCTGCGGCTGCATCCGGTGGTGCGAGGCGCCCAGGAGCCGTACCGCTACGAGCGCGAGGTGGAGGACTTCCTGCGCTGGAGCCCGCACGTGAAGAACACGCGCGACAAGGCGATCTCCGCCCTGAGCCGCGACCAGCTGGCCGAGCTCCAGCGGCTGCTCACGACCTTCGCCGACACGGCGGGGATGGACCTCGACGCCGATCCCGTGTCCGACCGCGTGGCCGAGGCCGAGCGCCGGGCGGAGGCGGCCGAGAAATCCGCCGAGCGGCGCGTGCGGAAGGCGCAGGAGCGTGCGCGCGAGCAGGCCGAGCCGGCGGCCCGGCCCCCGGAGCACTACGACGACCTCGCCGCGGAGGAGGTCATCGCGCTGCTCGCCTCGCTCGAGCAGGGCGACCTCCAGATGCTGCGCGAATACGAGCGCGCTCACGCCAATCGCACGCGCGTGCTCAGCGCGATCGAGTCGGTCCTGGCGCGGGCCGGTTCGCGCGTCTGAGCGTCCAAATCAGCGCAATCGCGCTGTCAAGCGACGTCGGTCGCCGCGCCCGAAGCTACCCTGAGCACGTACCAGCATCATGAGGCACCGGTGGTTCATCCTCGTGGCCGTCCTCCTACTGGTCCTGATAGGAGGCTCGGTCGCCGCGTTCGCGTACGACAGCTCGCGCGATGACCTGATCGCCGAGGGCGTGACGATCGCGGGCGTCGACGTGGGCGGCATGACCACCGGCGAGGCACGCCGCCTGGTCCGGCGCGAGCTCCAGGAGCCGCTCGAGCGCCCGATCTCCGTGCATCGCGGGAAGACGCGCTTCACGCTCTCGGCGGAGGACGCCGGGGTGAAGGCCGACGTGGACGGCATGGTCGACGAGGCCCTCGAGGCGAGCCGCGACGGCAGCATCTTCAGCCGCGTGGCGCGCGACATCACCGGCGGCGAGGAGGACGCGCAGGTGCCGCCGCGCGTGACCTACTCGACGGACGCCGTGCGCGATCTGGTCAAGCGGGTCCGCGGCAAGCTGAACCGCCCGGCGCGCGACGCCGAGGTCGACTTCCCCTCGCTCGAGAAGGTGAAGGAGCAGAAGGGGCGCAGGGTGCGGGCTGCGTCGCTCGAGCAGCGGATCGCGCAGGCGCTGACGGTGCCGGGCGTGGAGCGGAGCGTCAGGGCGCCGGTGCGGATCATCAAGCCGAAGGTCACCCAGGCCGAGCTCGCGAAGAAGTACCCGGTCCTGCTGGTGGCCGACCGCTACAACTTCAAGCTCCGGTTCTACAAGAACCTCGCGCTCCAGAAGGAGTACACGGTGGCCGTGGGCGCGGTGGGATTCGACACCCCCGCCGGGCTCTACCACATCCAGAACAAGGCGGTGGACCCAGCCTGGAGCGTGCCCAACAGCGACTGGGCGGGCGACCTCGCCGGCACCGTCGTGCCGGGCGGCGTGCCCGAGAACCCGCTGAAGGAGCGCTGGCTCGGGATCTACGACGGCGCCGGCATCCACGGCACCGACCAGACCTACTCGCTCGGCTCAGCCGCCTCGCACGGCTGCATCCGGATGGCGATCCCGGACGTGATCGAGCTCTACGACCAGGTACCGGTCGGAGCCCCGATCTACATCGCCTAGACGCCGATATCGCGCTCGATCGGGACCTCCTTCCCAGACCCTGCTCCACAAGCAGGGTTGCGCGGCCCGGTGTGTCGAATGCAGAGCGTGCCGATGAAGATGCCGCGTTCACGCTTCCGCAGGACCGAATACCACATCGTCGAGGCGTCGCTTGGGCCCTGGATCGCGATGCCAGGGCCGGGCCGGCTGGTCGTGCTCGTCCGCGAGCCCGGCGTCGACCAGCTGAGTGCGCGTAGCCACCCGCCCGTCCTCCGTGTTGACGAAGAAGACACCCACTCCGATCGAGGCTAGCTGGCAGGACGCGCTCGCCCGCTTCGACGACTGGCAGCTCGCCCGCGGCATGGGGGAGAAGACCCGCCGCGCCTACGGCGTGGACCTGGGCCAGCTCGCGGACTGGGCGTCGGCGCGCGAGCTGGGCCCGCACGCGGTCACCCACCGCGAGCTGCGCCTTTTCGCCGGCGTCGTCTCGGAGCGCGGCGCGATGAAGTCCACCGTCGCCCGCAAGCTCGCCGCGATCCGGACCTTCTACCGGCACCTCGTCGAGCGCGGCGAGCTGGAGGCGAACCCCGCCGACCTCGTGGCGAGCCCCAAGAAGGACTCCTACCTCCCGAAGGTGCTGCAGCCGGACGAGGTGGCCGACACTCCTCGACCGCATCCCGGGCACGACCCCGCTCGACCTGCGCGACCGCGCGCTCCTCGAGCTCGCCTACGCCGCCGGGCTGCGGGCGGAGGAGCTCGTGAACCTCGACGTGGGGAGCCTCGACGCCGATGCCGAGGAGGTGCGCGTGGAGGGGAAGGGCGGCCGCACCCGCGTGGTGCCCGTCGGCGAGCACGCCTGGCGGGCGCTCGACCGCTATCTCTCCCGCGGCCGGACGGCCCTCAACTGCGGCGAGAGCGAGGCGCTGTTCCTGTCGAAGAGCGGCCGGAGGCTGTCCACGTCGGACGTCAGGCGGCGCCTCAGGCTCCAGACGCGGCTCGCGGGCGTCTCCCCGCACACGCTCCGCCATTCCTTCGCCACCCACCTGCTCGAGGGCGGCGCCGACCTGCGCACGATCCAGGAGCTTTTGGGACATTCGAGCATTTCCACGACCCAGACATACACTCGGGTAGAGTCGAAACGCCTCAAGAAGGCGTACGCGCGCTCTCACCCGCGTGCGTGACCCACCACCCAAATGGAGACAAACCTCAAGGCGATCGAGCTCCGGGACCTCTGGCGCCGCTACAAGGATGAGAAGGACGAGAAGGCCCGCGAGCGACTGGTGCTCGCCTATGCCCCGCTCGTCAAGTACGTAGCCGGCCGGATGTCCAGCGGTCTGCCCTCCCACGTGGAGGAGGCGGACCTGATCTCCTATGGCCTGCTCGGCCTGATCTCCGCGATCGAGCGCTTCGAGCCCGAGCGCGAGATCAAGTTCGAGACGTTCGCGATCACGCGCATCAAGGGCTCGATCATCGACGAGCTCCGCTCGCTGGACTGGGTGCCGCGCTCGGTCCGCACCAAGGCCCGCGAGATCGAGAAGGCGAACGCGAAGCTCGAGCACCAGCTGCACCGCGCCCCGACCGACGCGGAGATGGCCGACCAGCTCGAGGTCACGGTCGAGGAGTTCCAGGAGTCGCTCGTACGGATCTCCAACTCCTCGGTGGTCGCGCTCGACGAGCTCTGGACGGTCTCGGACGCCTCGGGCGACCAGGTCTCGCTGCTCGACACGATCCAGGACCCGCAGGCGCTCGACCCCGCGATGGAGATGGACACGACGGAGATGAAGGACCGGCTGGCGGACGCGATCGCGCGGCTGCCGGAGCGGGAGAAGCTCGTCGTGGCCCTCTACTACTACGAGAACCTGACCCTGCGCGAGATCGGCGAGGTCCTGGGGGTCACCGAGTCACGCGTCTCGCAGCTGCACACGAAGGCCGTGCTGCGGCTGAAGTCTCGTCTCCAGGGCGACCCCCTGGGCGAAGCCGAATAGCGCGGCGCAGGCAGAGATGCTCGGCCGCCGCGCGCACCGCCACCAGAAGGAGCTGCGGGCCCGCGCGAGCCGGCAGGCCGCGGTGGCGGCGCTGGGCCAGCGAGGCTCTCGCCGGGCATGGAGCTCGACGACCTGCTCGACGCGGCCGCCGCGGCTGCGCGCACGCGAGCTCGACGCGGCGCAGGTGGTCAGTCCTCGAGCGAACGCGTGACGGGGCAGGCGGATGCGTGGCGCGGGCGGCGTGTCGGGCTCCCCGACGGCGTGCTGGGCGGGGTGCTCCCGGTCGAGCCGCCGAGTCGCGACTCGGCCGCGATCGCGCTCGGCAGCCGCAGCTCCATCTCGGCGCGGATCGGGTCGCGCGGACGCGACTTCGGCGTGCATCGAGGCGTTCAGCCCGGCGCCGCGCCCACTTCGGCGAGGACGACTCCCACTTCCTCCAGGCCGTGGCGAACGTGCTCGGAGCGGCGGCGGAGCGGGCCGGGCACGACGACCTCGTCCGCGACAGCGAGGCGCAGCTTCCGCGAGCTCGCCGACACCACCCCCGCGCTCATGTGGATGACCGACGCCGAGGGCGACGTGACCTTCGTGAACGAGGGCTGGCTGCGCTTCACCGGCCGCACCTCGCGACGTCGGCGAGACGTTCGCGGATCAGCGCCCACCCGGACGATCGAGACGAGGCGCGGCGGGCGCTGGGAGGAGGCCTTCCGGCGCCGCGAGGAGTTCCGCTTCGAGTACCGGCTGCGACACGCTGCCACCGGCGGCCACCGCTGGGTGCTCGAGGTCGGCACGCCGCGCTTCTCGGGCGGCGAGTTCGTGGGCTACGTGGGCACCGCGACGGACATCCACGAGCGCCGCTCGATGGAGGAGGCGCTGCGCGAGTCGGAGGCCGGCTTCCGCGAGCTCGCCGACACCGCCCCGGTGATGATCTGGACGACCGACACGCGACGGCCTGGTCACGTTCGTGAACGAGGGCTGGCTGCGCTTCACCGGCACGACGCTCGAGGAGGAGCTGGGCGCGAGCTGGGCGCTCGGCGTGCACCCGGACGACGCCGAGGACCTGCTCTCAGGCTGGTACGACGCGCTCGCCGAGCGGCGCGAGCTGGGAGGACGAGTACCGGCTGCATCACCACTCGCGGCGAGTACCGCTGGATCGTACGACCGCGGCGTGCCGCGCTACGAGGGCGGCCGCTTCGTGGGCTACGTCGGGCACGGCGATCGACATCCACGAGCGCAAGCTGATGGAGGAGCGCCTGCTCGAGGTCTACCGAGCGCGAGCACACGATCGCCGAGACGCTCCAGCGCAGCCTGCTGCCCGAGCGGCTGCCGGCGATCGAGGGCCTCGAGCTCGCCGCGCGCTACCTGCCGGCCGGCGCGCGGGGCGGCGATCGGCGGCGACTGGTACGACGTGCTCGAGCGCCCGGACGGGCGCGTGGCGCTGGTCGTCGGGGACGTGGTCGGCCACGGGCTGCGGGCCGCCGCCTCGATGGGCCAGCTCCGCAACGCGTTCCGCGCCTACGGGATGGTCGAGTCCTCGCCCGCCGAGGTGATGGCGCGCATCAACCGGCTCGTGATGAGCGGCGTGGAGCAGGCGATGGCCACCGTGCTCTACCTCGTGCTCGACCGCGAGACCGGCGAGGTGGCCTTCAGCGCGGCCGGCCATCCGCCGCCGCTCGTGATCTCGCCCGACGGCGCGCGCTTCCTCGAGGGCGGGCGCTCGGTGCCGATCGGAGCCGCCGACCCGGCCGTCTTCCGCGAGGCCACGGCGGTGCTGCCGCCGGGCTCCACGCTCGCTGCTCTACACGGACGGCCTCGTGGAGCGCCGCGACACGCCGCTCGACGACCGCCTCGACGAGCTCGCGGCCGCCGCCGGCGCTGCCGGACGAGGACCTCGAGGAGCTCTGCGACCGCGTGCTGACCAGCCGTGCTCGGCGAGGGCGACCCGGGCGACGACGTGGCGCTCCTGGCGGTCCGGCCGCTCCCGGCGGCGCTCGAGCAGATCAGCATCACGCTGCCCGCCGAGCCGGAGTCGCTCGCGCGGCTGCGGCGGCGGCTCGCGCGCTTCCTGCACGCGGCCGGCGCGTCGCGACATCGAGCGCTACGAGATCACGCTCACCATCTGCGAGGCGGCCGGCAACGCGATCGAGCACGCCTACGGGCCGGGCGACGCGAGCTTCGACGTGGAGGTGGCCTTCGACGCCGGCGAGCTCATCGCGAGCGTGCGCGACTCCGGGCGCTGGCGCGAGAAGCGCGGCGAGCAGCGCGGGCGCGGCCTCACCATCATCGAGGGCCTCATGGACGAGGTGAACAGTCGAGCGCGACGACGCGCGGCACCCTGGTCACGATGCGCGCGCAGGCTGAGCGCGGCGAGGGCCGCGTGAGCTCGCCGGCGGAGATCGTCGCTCGACCGCCGCGGCGGAAGCGTCGTCGCGCGCCTCAGCGGCGAGGTCGACATGTCGAACGCCGGCTACGTGCGCGACCAGCTGCTCGACGTCCATGCCGAACGACGCGCTGGCGCTGGTGCTCGACATCAGCGGGTGCCGCTACCTCGATTCGGCGGCCATCGAGGTGCTGTTCGACCTGTCCCGCCGGCTCGCGCGGCGACGCCAGGAGCTGCGCCTCGTGATGCCGCCCGAGTCGCCGCTGAGGCGCGTGATCGAGCTGACCGAGGTGCACACCGCGGCGCCCATCCACGAGATCGCTGGAGACGCGCCCTTTCGCGAGTAGGCTGGCCGTCCGCACCACGAGGGAAGGGAGTCGCATGGCGCACGAGTCGCCGAAGAGGATCCGCAATGTGGCCTTGGTGGGCCACCGGGGCAGCGGGAAGACGTCCGTGAACGAGGCACTCCTGTTCGAAGCGGGCGCCGTCAACCGGCTCGGCTCGGTGGCAGACGGAACAACGGTCTCCGACTCGGCGTCCGACGAGAAGGCGCGCGAGATGTCGATCTCGGCGAGCCTCTCCGTCGTTTCGCTGGGACGACCGCAAGATCAACCTGATCGACACGCCCGGCGAGCCGAGCTTCGTGGCAGACGCGCTCGCGGCGCTGCGCGTCGTCGAGGGCGCCGTGTTCGTCGTGAACGGCGTGATGGGCGCCGAGGTCACGACGAGCCGCCTCTGGGAGCGCGCCTCCGAGCTCGGCCTCGCCCGCATCGTCTTCGTGAACATGCTCGACCGCGAGCGCGCCGACTTCTTCCGCGCGCTCGACTCCCTCAAGCAGGCCTTCGGCCAGCACGTCGTGGCCACCGAGATCCCGATCGGCAAGGAGCACGAGCTCCAGGGCGTGATCGACCTCATCGACATGAAGGCCTACCGCTACGACGGCGACGGGGCGCGACAACTGCGAGGAGATCGAGATCCCCGAGGAGCTGCGCGCGCAGGCCGAGGAGTACCGCGAGAAGCTGATGGACGAGGTGGCCGAGGTCTCGGAGGCGCTCATGGAGCGCTACCTCGAGGGCGAGGAGATCTCGCACGAGGAGACCGTCTCGGCGCTGAAGACAGGGCGTGACCGAGGGCCATCTGTTCCCGGTCACCTGCGGCGCGGCCACGCGCAACCTCGGCATCAACCGCCTGCTCGACGCGCTCGTGGAGGACCTGCCCTCGCCCGCGAAGCGCGGCACGATCGACCTCGACGGCGTGGAGCTCGAGCCCGACGAGTCGAAGGACATGGTCGCCTTCGTCTTCAAGACGCTGGCCGACCCGTACGCCGGGCGCGTGAACCTCTTCCGCGTCTACCAGGGCGTGCTGGCGCACGACTCGCACGTGCACAACTGCCGCGCCCACGTGAAGGAGCGCATCGGCCAGCTGCTCGTGCCCCAGGGCAAGGAGACCGAGCACGCCGACGAGTTCGGCCCCGGCGACATCGGCGCGGTGGCCAAGCTCAAGGAGACGCACGCCGGCGACGTGCTCGCGGCGAAGGACATGGAGATGCCCGCTGCGGCTGCCCGCCGATGCCGCGCCCCGTGATGGCGTTCGCGATCGAGGCCAAGGCGAAGGGCGACGAGGAGAAGATGGGCCAGGCGCTGCGCCGCCTCCAGGAGGAGGACCCGACCATCGACTTCCACCGCGACAAGGAGACCGGCGAGCAGATCCTGGCCGGGATCACCCAGATCCACGTGGAGGTGATCGTCGACCGCATGAAGGAGCGCTTCGGCGCCGAGGTCGAGCTGCACCCGCCGCACGTGCCCTACCGCGAGGCGATCAAGGGCTCGGCGAAGGCGCACGCGCGCTACAAGAAGCAGACCGGCGGCCGCGGGCAGTTCGCCGACTGCCACATCGAGATCGAGCCCGCTCGCCGACGGCGAGGGCTTCGAGTTCGTCAACGCCATCAAGGGCGGCGTGATCCCGGGCGGCTTCATCCCGGCCGTCGAGAAGGGCGTGCGCGAGGCGATGCGCGCGGGCACCGTCGCCGGCTATCCGTCCAGGACGTGCGCGTCACGCTCTTCGACGGCCAGCACCACTCGGTCGACTCGTCGGAGATGGCGTTCAAGATCGCCGGCTCGATGGCGTTCAAGGACGCCATGGAGAACGCCCACCCGACGCTGATGGAGCCGATCATGACCGTGACGGTCACGGTGCCCGAGGAGTACGTGGGCGACGTGATCGGCGACCTCAACTCGCGGCGCGGCCGGCCGCTCGGGATGGAGCCCACGGGCACCGTGACCGAGATCAAGGCCGAGGTGCCGATGGCCGAGATGCTCGAGTACGCCCCCGACCTGCGCGCCATCACCGGCGGGCAGGGCGAGTACTCGATGGACCTCGCGCGCTACGAGGAGATCCCGGGCCACGTGGCGCAACAGGTCGTGCAGCAGACGCAGCAGGAGAAAGAGGCCGTCAAGGCCTGATCTATCCTGGGGGCCGTGAAGAAGGAGCTTAGGCCCGTTCACGATGCCGTCAGCTGCGACGTCTGTGGACGAACGATCCTGAAGGGCGAGCGCGCCGAGTGGTATCTCGCGCCCGGCGGCCACCGCCACCAGGTCTGCGACCTCTGCGCGGTGCGCGCCCAGCACCCGGCTGGATCCGCGAGTCGGGCGCCGGCGACCTGCCCGCGCGGATGCCGCGCAACGAGCCGCGCGGCGGCGTGCTCGGGCGGCTCCGGAGGCGGCGCCCCGCGTCTCAGCCCGCGGAGGACGCAGGCGCGGCCGGCGGAGCAGGAGGCGATCTTCGGCGCGGGCAACGGGACCGAGGACGGGGTCAGGCTTAAGCCTGACCCCGCGCCCGCCGAGGAGCCCGTCGCGCCACCCCCGCGGCCGCGCACCCGCCCGCAGAGCCCGCGCCACGTGCGCGCGGTGCCCACCACGGCCCAGGTCAAGGTCGATCGCGCGCTCGAGCTCTTCAACGGGTCGGGGCACCAGCGCACCATCGCCGGCCTCGCGCGGACGCTGGGACCGCCCTGGGTGAGCGCGCATGCCCGATCCGGCCCAGCCGAGCGCGGTGTCCGTCCTCGTCGCATGGGAGCTTTCGTGGTATCGCTATCGCGTGGACCTTGGGGATGAGGCGGACCCGGTGATGATGCTCGACAAGGGCGAGGAGATCGACCAGATCGACGAGTCCCTGCGTGCCTGGAACGCCGGCCTGGACGACAATGGCCGCCTCGTGGCCGGCCCCGCGGCAACCGACGGAGGTTCAGAGGAGTGATCTACTGCGTGGTCCCGCAGGCGCTGGCGGACGAGCTGTACGACAAGCTCGCCGACTACTACCGGGACGACCCGCACGTCGAGGTGATCATCGACCGGCGCGCTCAGGGCGGGAAGCCGGGCGATCACGACGCGTTCGAGAACCGGCGCCGGCAGCGCCCGACGGGCTCCTTCCCGACGATCGACCCGCCCGTTTAGTGAAGGTCGTCGTCCACGTGGACGGCGGATCGCGCGGAAACCCCGGCCCCGCCGCGGTGGCCGCCGTGGCCACGGACGCGGACGGCGAGCCGCTCGCCGAGCGGAAGCTCTACATCGGCGAGGCCACGAACAACGTGGCGGAGTACCGCGCCGTCCTGCTCGGGCTCGAGCTGGCCCGCGAGCTGGGGGCGGAGGAGGTCGAGGTGGTGAACGACTCCGAGCTCGTGGCCCGCCAGATCGGCGGGGAGTACAAGGTCAAGCACGCCGGCCTGAAGCCCCTCTTCATCGAGACGATGAGAGAGTTACGGGGTTTCCACAAATGGGCCGTCCGCCCGGTGCGCCGCGAACAGAACGCCCGCGCGGACGAGCTCGTCAACGAGGCCCTGGATGAAGCCCTTGCGTAGGCTCGCACTGCTCACACCGACTCTGGCCCTGATGGCGGCCCTGGCGGGGGCCGCACCCGCGGCAGCCGCGATCCTGCCCGGCGTGGCCGTCGACGGCCCGTCGAACCTGATCGACAGCGTGCGGCCGGACGTGGAAGTCGCACCGGACAATTCCGCCGCGCTCGTGTACCTGAAGAGCGACGGCGGAGTGAACCACCCGTTCGTGTCGCGCTTCACGGGCGGCGCATGGGGTGCTCCGCAGCGCGTGGACACGGGCTCCGGCGTCGCGGCCTCCAACGCGCGCATCGCCGTCGCCAACGGCGGCAAGGTCGTCGTCGCCTACCTCCGCGGCGGAGACGCCGTCGCCCGCATCAGCGCGGCTCCCGGGGCGCCCTTCGGCGCCGAGCGCATCATCCAGGCGGGCGCCGGCAACGTCGATGTAGACCTGTCCCCGGGCGGCAACGGCTACGCCGTCGTCGAGGCGTCGACCGACATCCTCGCCGAGCGCCTCGAGGGCGAGACCTGGAGCGAGGTCGGGATCGGTGCCCTCAACGTCGACGAGACGCAGGAAGCGGGCTCGGGCAACCGCCTCGTTCGTGTCGCCGCGTCCGCGGACGGCACGGGCGGCGCGATTGCCTGGGGCGAGGAGATTGGGGGTTCGATGGACGACGTGGAGGTGTACGTGCGCCGCCTCACCGGCTCGACTCCCGGCAACGCCCTCGGCACTCGCCTGCCCCCGGGTTCGCTGCCGAACTCCAATGCCGGGTCGGGCAAGGTTGCCGACCAGCCCGCCGTGGACATGGACGGCACCGGCACGATCTGGGTCGTCTTTCGGCAGAACTTCGAGTACGGGATGTCCATTCGCCACCGCGCGATCGCTCGTCCGATCACGGGCGAGACGGTCGGCGCGGGGCAGGTCGTGGACAACATGGGCGACGCCCCGACCGTGGGCCGCGACTTCCAGCAGGTCGACGTGAACGGCCCCGGGCAGGGTCTGGTCACCCATCACGGGAACTTGGGGAATCCGCTGGAGTGGGCGTCGCTCGCCGGCGGGACCTGGACGCCGGGTGGCCTGGTGAACCTGAGCGACAACGCCAGCTCCCCCCAGGCGATCCCGGCGCTCGGCGAGAACGGCTCGGGGTTGATCGCCTACGCGTTCAAGTCAGGGACGGGCGCCAATACGGCCAAGCGGACGGCCGACGCTCGGCGGGCTCGGCGCCGAGGTCGAGCTGTCCAATCCCGCCTTCGGGGATCTGCAGGGCGCACTCGACGCCTCCGCCGGGTCGGGTGCCTACGCAGCCGCGGCGTTCGTCCAGCAGGACGGCCTCGACGCGACAACGCGTCGCCTGGTCGCCGCGGTCGTCGACCTGCCGCAGCCGGCCGTCATCAATCCGCCTCCGCCGCCCCCGGACATCGCCCCGGACGTCACGGGGCTCGCTCTCTCGAGGACCCGCTTCCGGCTCGGCAGCGAGCTCCCGAGCGTGGCCGCCGTCAAGACGGGGACCACGATCCGGTTCACGATCTCCGAGGCGGCGACGGTCAGGCTGCGCTTCAGGCGGGCCGCACCAGGGCGGCGCGTGGGCGGCAGGTGCCGGAAGCCGACGCGGCTCAATCGCTCGCGGCGGCGCTGCACTCGGATGCTGGCGGTGCGCGGCTCGGTGTCGCGCCCCGTGCAGGCGGGAGCACGGCGGATCAAGTTCGCCGGGCGGCTGTCGGCGCGGCGGCGCCTCCGGCCGGGCCGCTACCAGCTGGTCCTCACCGCGCGTGACGCGGCGGGCAACGTCTCGACGCCGGACCGCGCGCGCTTCCGCCTGCTCCCCAGGCGGCAGCGCCGCTAGATCTGCGGGACGGGCTCGTCGGGCGGAGCGCCGGGATCGGGCGCCGGCACGGGCGGGCTCGGGTCATCCGGCGTCTCCGGGCCCTTCGGGTCCGGCTGGGGCGCGGGCGACGGGGTCGGCACGGGCTGCTCGGGCGGGCTCGGCGCGGGCACTTCGGCGATTGGGAAGGGCACTTCGGGCTCCTCGATGCTCGGGTACGACCCCTCACGTACCCGATCAACAGCAGGGCGCAACAGCTGACAGAGTTCGCCCGGTGCGGGTCGACGCCGGCTATGAGGAGCGTTACTGGTACCCCGACGACGGCGGTGAGGTCTGGGTCGCGGGCTACCAGCTCGTCGACCCGGAGTCGGGCCGCTATCTGGCTCGCGACGCGCCGGAGCTGACCGCACGCGGCCTGCGCGTGGTGGGCGTGGCCGGCGCGGGCCGCCACCACGCCGAGGCGATCGAGTCGGACGCCGTGGCGCCGGGCAGCAGCCTCGAGCTGCGCCGCGACCCGGACAACGAGCACGACCCGAACGCGATCGCCGTGCTCGCCGGCGGCGCGCAGGTCGGCTGGGTCCCGCGTGAGCTAGCCGCGGAGCTGGCGCCCGAGCTCGACGCGGGCACGCCCTGGAGCGCGATTGTGCTGCGCGAGCAGCGCCGTTCGCCGCGCGACCCGCGCCACGGGCTGACAATGCTGCTGGCGCCCTCTGCCGAGATCGAGCTGCGAGCCGTCTAGGCGGCGTAGCGGGCGGCGCTTCGCGCCTTGGCCTTGGCGGCCTCGACCTCGCGGTCCTTCGGCGGGGCGTTGGTCACGAGTTGGCCGAGCAGGCGGGTGGTCACCGCGGACACCTCGTCGACGGCGCGGTCGAAGGCCTCGGCGTTCGCCTGCGAGGGCTTGGTGAACCCGCTGACCTTGCGGACGTACTGGATCGCCGACGCGCGGATCTCCTCGTCAGTCGCGGCCGGCTCGAAGTTGTGGAGAGTTCTGATGTTGCGGCACATGCTTCGAGGCTAGCTCTTCTGACCGGCAAGGGGGCCTAAGCTGGGCGGAGCGATGCTTCGTGCACGCATAGCGGTCGGCTTGGCTGTAGCGACCACCGCCATAGGCGGCGTGGTGCTGATGGACGCCGGGAGCTCTCCCGACACCGGGCCGGAGCCCTTCTGCACCGACGGCGAGTCCACGTACACGACGGACTCCCTCCACGACCTGCGCTCGTTCAGCGGACGCGATGGCGATCGTTCGCGGGGTCAAGGAGACGACGCCGGGCCATCTGGTGACCGCTCGCGTCGAGCGGGTCCTGTGGCGCCGACCGAAAGCGCCGGAGCCGCCGAGGCGGTTCCGCTTCAACGATCTCGGCTGGGCCGGCTGCGGCGAGACGCGCATGGTGCTCGGGCGCCGCTACCTCGCGCCGATCGTCCGCCACAACGGGACCTGGTACCCGTTCTTCCCGACCCGCCTGCGGTTGCGCGGCGACCTGGTCGTGGGAGGCGTCGACGGCGGTGAGCCGGAGAACTCCCACCAGGCGCTTGCCGGCCGGAGCGTCGCGAGCGCGGTCCGCCTCGTCGCGAGGACACAGCCCTACCGTGCCGTCGCACTCGACCCCGAGGGAAGCCCGGCGCGGCGCTGGCAGCGTGTGGACCGCGACGACTACAGGATCTGGCGCGGCGGGCGCGGCATGCCGGTGATCGTGACGAGTGGCGTGACCTCGAGGTCACGCTGGCAGCTCTACCTGCGATTGCCCGCGCGCGGTGGCATGTGCTTCGGGTTGACCGCGCGGCCGCTGTGGCGCGGAACACCGTCGCCGAGCGGCGAGGGCTGCGGAGCCCGCAGGCTCGCGCGGACCGCCGTGCGCTCCGCCAGCTTCATGGCGAGGCCCCGCGGGCTGTTCGCCTATGGGCGCACCGGCGCCGGCATCGTGAAGGTGCGCGTCCGCTTCGAAGGGGAGGAGTCGGCAGGACATCGACACACACTTCACGCCGATTCCGCCCGGCGGCGACGAGCGCTTCTGGGTCGCGCCCGCGGCGGGGATGTGCCCGGCCTTCAGCGTGGAGGCGTTCGACCGGCGGGGGAACGTGGTCGCCGAGGAGGAGGCCTACGCGGCCTGCCGGAACGGCTGACGCTCCGGCACCGGGCCGGAGAAGTCCATCGAGTCGTCCACGGGGCCGCGCTTCAGGAGCTGAACGTCGCGGAACCAGTTCTGGTGGAGGCGCCAGGGCGAGGTCGCGCCCTGCCTCGGCAGCGCGTCGATCGACCGCAGCACGTAGCCGGAGTTGAAGTCGATGAACGGCTCGGTGGGGAGCGAGGGGCCGGGCGGCAGCGGCGTCGCGATCGAATGGCCGTGCTCGTCCATGTGGTTCAGGAGGCGGCATACGTACTTGGCCGTCAGGTCGCACTTGAGCGTCCACGACGCATTCGTGTAGCCGAGCGCGATCGCGAGGTTGGGCACCCCGCAGATCATCATCCCCTTGTAGGCCACGGTCTTCGAGAAGTCGACCTGCTCTCCGTCCACCGTCACGTCGATGCCGCCGAACAGGAGCATGTTCAGCCCAGTCGCGGTCACGATCACGTCCGCCTCGAGCTCCGCGCCCGACGCCAGCTTCAGGCCGGTCTCGGTGAAGGTCTCGATGCTGTCCGTGACGATTGAAGCGCCGCCCCCGGCTATCGCCTCGAAGAGGTCGCTGTCCGGCACGAGGCACATCCGCTGCTGCCAGGGGTTGTAGCTCGGCTTGAAGTGCAGGTCGACCTCGTAGCCGGCGGGGAGGTGCTTCACGACGCCCCGGCGGATCAGCTTCTTCGCCAGCTCGGGTCGGCGGCGGCTCAGCTGGAAGCTGACCATGGTCAAGAGCACGTTCTTCCAGCGCGTCACCGCGTACGCCGCCTTCGAGGGGAGCACCCGCCGGAAGAAGTTGGCGATCGGGTCCTCCGCGGGCAGCGTGACTACGTAGCTGGGCGAGCGCTGGAGCATCGTCACGTGCGCGGCGCTCTCGGACATCGCCGGCACGAGCGTGACAGCCGTCGCGCCGCTGCCGATCACGACCACGCGCTTGCCGGCGTAGTCGAGGTCCTCCGGCCAGTGCTGCGGGTGCACGATCGGGCCGCCGAAGCGCTCGACGCCCTCGAACTTGGGCGAGTAGCCCTCGTCATAGCGGTAATAGCCGGTGCAGCCGTACAGGAACGAGCACGTGAGCCGGACGCTCTCGCCGGTGTCGGTGCGCTCGGCCTCGACGGTCCAGCGCGCATCCTCCGACGACCACTCGGCGCTGACCACGCGGTGGTGGAAGCGGATGCTGTCCACGACACCGTGGTCGCTCGCGGTGTCGCGCACGTAGCTGCGGATCGAGGGGCCGTCGGCGATCGCCTTGGCGTCCTCCCACGGGCGGAACGAGTAGCCGAGCGTGTACATGTCCGAGTCCGAGCGGATGCCCGGGTAGCGAAACAGGTCCCAGGTCCCGCCGATGGCATCGCGCGCCTCGAGGATCGTGAACGTCTTCCCCGGCGCGTTCGCCATCAGGTGGCAGGCGGTGCCGACGCCCGATAGGCCTGCGCCGACGATGAGAACGTCCACGTGATCCGCGTGCATGTACGGCGCAGTATCCACTGCCGGAGTGGTACACAGAGCGTGGGGATCTGTGAGATGCGTCACATCGGGGTCAATCGGGTCGTGCTCGGCGCGCTCGCGGCGGCGCTGATCGCCGCGCCCGCGGCGGCCCACCCGCCGGCGCCGGTGGACCAGTCGGGGCGCGCCATCCGCGGCAAGCTGCACACCTGGATGCACCAGGCGAAGGTCCCGCTGGTGCGCGGCCGGCTGCAGATCAGGCGGGTGAGCTGCCCGCCGCAACCGAGCTTCGCGGGCTGCGTGGTGCTCTCCCGTCCACGCACGATCTACCTCAGCCCGAACCTCTTCGAGCCGCGCCGCATCTTCTACCACGAGCTCGGCCACTCCTTCGACCTGCTCGTGCTGAACGCTCGCGAGCGACGCCGCTTCAAGCGCATCCTCGGCATCCGGAGGGCGGGCTGGTTCCACGGCGGGCTGCCGCCGTCCGAGTGGTTCGCCGACGGCTATGCCTCGTGCGCGGTCCGCCTGCGGCTCCGCCGCCCGGTGAGGGCGACGCCCTACGGGTATTCGGCCACGCGAGGCCAGCACGCCCGCGTGTGCCGCCTGATCCGGGACGCGGCGAGGCCGCGCGGCCGGCCGCCCAAGCCGCCGAGGAACCCGCCGCGGGTGATCGAGGTCGAGCCGCCGCCGCCACAGGAGACCGAGCCGGGCGGGGGAGGGTGCACGCTGATCGATCAGTTGCTCACGGGCTGCAAGCCGCCTCCGCCGCCCGCGGCGCCGCTGCCGGCGCTAGCGGCGTTCGACCGCGACCCGGACGCCTAGCGCGATCAGCACCGCGCCGGTAGAGCGCTCGAGCCAGCGCCGGAAGCGGTCGCGGGTGAGCACGCGGCGGGCCCGGTCGACGAGCTGTGCGTAGGTGGTGAGCCACACGAGCCCGACGATCACGTGCAGGGCGGTCAGGAACAGCGTCTGTGCCAGCACCGACTCGTTGCGGTCGATGAACTGCGGGATGAAGGTCAGGAAGAAGAGCGCCGGCTTCGGGTTGAGCACGGTGCTGATCAGGCCCTGCGCGAACGCCCGGCGGCCGGTCATCGGGCCGGCGAGGCCGGGTGCCGCGTCGGCGACGACGGGCGGGCGCCTCGCCGCCCTGATCGTCTGGATGCCGAGCCAGACGAGATAGGCGGCGCCCGCGAGCTTCACGACGGTGTAGGCCGTGGCCGACGCCACGAGGAGCGCCGAGAGCCCGACGGCCAGGGCCGCGCCGTGGACGCAGATGCCGGTGAGGTTCCCCACGATCGTCCGCCGCGCGAGCCGCGGCCCGCCGAGGAACACCTGGCGCGTGACGAGCGCCATGTCGGCGCCCGGCACGACGGTCACGAGCACCGACGCGACCAGGAACGGGAGGAGCAGGTGAAGCTCGACCGGCACCGCGTCAGTCTCGCAAATGCCCCGTACGGCTCAGCGCAGCGCGGCCGCCGCCGCCCGGCCGGCGGTCCGGCCGGAGAACAGGCAGCCGCCGAGGAAGGTGCCCTCCAGGGAGCGGTACCCGTGCATGCCGCCGCCACCGAAGCCGGCGACCTCGCCGGCGGCGTAGAGGCCGGGCAGCGGCTCCCCGTCGGCGCGAAGGGCGCGCGCCTGGAGGTCGGTCTGCAGGCCGCCGAGCGTCTTGCGGGTGAGGATGTGGAGCTTCACTCCGATCAGCGGCCCCGCGTCGGGGTCCAGCAGCTTGTGCGGCGCGGCGACGCGCGTGATGCGGTCGGGCAGGTAGCGCCGGGCGCCGTGGATCGCGGTCACCTGGAGGTCCTTCGTGTACGGGTTGTCCATCTCGCGGTCGCGCGCGACCACCTCTCGCTCGACCTGCTCGAAGTCGAGCAGCGGCTGCTCGGTGAGCGCGTTCATGCCGGCGACCAGCGCGCGCAGGTCGCGCTCGACGACGAAGTCGGCGCCGTGGCGCTTGAACGCCTCGACGGGGGCGGGCGCGCCCGACGCCACGCGGGTCTTCAAGAGCTCGCGGACGCTCCTGCCCGTGATGTCCGGGTTCTGCTCGGATCCCGAGAGCGCGAACTCCTTCTCGATGATCTTCTGGGTGAGCACGAACCAGGTGTGGTCGTGGCCGGTGCCCATGATGTGCTCGAGCGTCCCGAGCGTGTCGAAGCCGGGGAAGAGCGGGACGGGCAGGCGCGTGCCCGTGGCGTCGAGCCAGAGCGACGAGGGGCCGGGCAGGATGCGGATGCCGTGCATGGGCCAGATCGGGTCCCAGTTGCGGATGCCCTCGGTGTAGTGCCACATGCGGTCGGGGTGGATCACGGTGGCGCCGGCGGCCTCGGAGATCTCGATCATGCGCCCGTCGACGTGCTGCGGGACCCCGGAGATCATGTGGACCGGCGGGTCGCCGAGCTGCTTCGGCCAGTTGCGGCGCACGAGCTCGTGGTTGCCGCCGATGCCGCCCGAGGTGACGATCACCGCCTCGGCCTGAAGCTCGAAGTCGCCGGTCTCGTCACGGTTGCTCGCCTGGCCGCGCGCGCAGGAGTCCGGGGCGAGCACTCTGCCGCTGACGCCGGTGACCTCCCCGCCGGTGACCTCCAGAGCGTCGACGCGGTGCCGGAAGCGAAGCTCGACCAAGCCCCTGCGCTCGGCGTCGCGGACACGGCGCACGAAGGGCTCGACGACTCCCGGCCCGGTGCCCCAGGCGATGTGGAAGCGCGGCACGGAGTTCCCGTGGCCGATGGCGCCGTAGCCGCCGCGCTCGGCCCAGCCGACGTTGGGCAGGAGCCGCACGCCCTGCTCCCGCAGCCAGGAGCGCTTCTCGCCTGCGGCGAAGTCCACGTACGCCTCGGCCCAGCGGCGCGGCCACTCGTCGTCCGGCCGGTCGAAGCCGGCGGTGCCGAGCCAGTCCTGCCAGGCGAGCTCGCGCGAGTCCCGGATCCGCATGCGGCGCTGCTCGGGGCTGTCGACCAGGAACAGGCCTCCGAACGACCAGAACGCCTGGCCGCCCAGCGACGCCTCGGGCTCCTGGTCGACGAGCACGACCCGCCGGCCGGCGTCCGCCAGCTCCGCGGTGGCCACCAGGCCCGCCAGGCCGCCCCCGACGACGATCACGTCGTGCCCGCTCGTCATGGCGCGGCAACCTAGCTGGCTTGACGCGCGCGGGGCGGCGGTGAAGGATCGGTCAATGCCGCCGCTTACGCGGACGACCGTCGGCGACCTGCTTGCGGAGGCGCGAGCTCAGCTCCGGCGCGTGACTCCCGCCGAGGCCGACACGGCCGCCGCGGACGGGGCCGTCCTCGTCGACATCCGCTCGGACTCGCAGCGGGCGACCGACGGCCTCGTGCCGGGCGCGAGGCACATCCCCCGCAACGTCCTCGAGTGGCGGCTCGACCCCTCGTCAGAGCACCGCGACCCCGACTGCAGCAGGCCGGGGCTGCACGTGATCCTGATCTGCGACGAGGGCTACCAGTCGAGCCTCGCGGCAGCGACGCTGCGCCGCCTCGGCGTGGACGCCACCGACGTGGAGGGCGGCTTCCAGGCCTGGCGCGACGCCGGCCTGCCGGTCGAGAGAGGCGAGCGATGAAGGACGCCCGCCTCATGCTCGAGCTGACGCGCGTGCTTCCGGCGCCTCGTTCGGTCGTGTTCCGGGCCTTCAGCGACGCGAGCGAGTTGGCGAAGTGGTGGGGGCCGATGGGCTTCACGGCCCCGAGCCATTGATTTCGACCCGATCGTCGGAGGGAGCTACCGGATCGAGATGCAGCCGCCGGAGGGCGATCGCTTCCATCTGACCGGGGAGTTCCGCGAGGTGGACCCGCCCGCCCGCCTCGCCTACACGTTCGTCTGGGAGCCGCCCAATCCCGACGACGTCGAGACCGAGGCCGGCCTGACGTTCCGGGACCTGGGGGACCAGACGGAGGTCGCCCTCACGCAGGGCCCGTTCAAGACCGAGGAGCGGCTCGAGCTCCACCGCGGCGGGTGGACGGAGAGCTTCGACAAGGTCGAGCGGCTCTTCAGTTGAGCGTGCCGGCGGGCAGCACGTAGCGAGCCGGCGGACGCGGCTCGGACCCGATCGGACCGCTGAGCCGGGCGCTGTGCAGGCCGCCCTTCGACGAGCTTCCGACGGGCGCCTCGGGCTGGCCGTCGTGGTCGAGAATCCAGCTGACCACCGCGGCCGAGTCGATCGCCTCGGCCATGATCTGGGCGCGCTCGATGACCGTTCCGCCGGAGGGGTGGCGCCGCGACAGGCGGCTCAGCAGGGCTCGGATCTCGTCGTCGGTAGGCATGGGGAGCACTTGCGTGCAATTGTGAGCATAGAAAGCTCGCCCGGCTGATTTGGTGCGCGCCCTCGCCACACCCGCCGTCGCCGCCGACGCGGCGGCGGTGACCGAGGTCGTCGAGGCGCTCGAGTCGTCGCTGTACGACCAGACCACGTTCTCCCAGGCCGATCTGGAGGAGGAGTGGTCGGAGCTCGACCTCGAGCAGGACGCGCGCGTCGTCCGCGACGGCGACCGCATCGTCGGCTACGGCGTGGTGCGCGAGCGAGGCGAGCTCTGGCGCGTCGAGGGGTACGTCCACCCCGACGCGCTCGGGCGCGGGATCGGGAGGCTGATCGCCACCGGGCTCGAGGAGGACGCGGCCCGCGGCGGCGCGCGCAGGATCCAGAACGGCGTCCTCGAGGCCGACTCCGCCGCCCGCGGGCTGCTCGAGTCGCTCGGGTACGGCGCCGTGCGCGTCTTCCGCGAGCTGCGCATCGAGCTCGAGGCGCCGCCGCCCGCACCCGAGTGGCCGGACGGGCTGCGCGTCGTCCCCTTCGACCCGGAGCATGACGCGCTCGAGTTCCACGCCGCGCACCAGGAGGCGTTCGCGGATTCCTGGGACTACGTGCCG
Source organism: uncultured Thermoleophilaceae bacterium (assembly GCA_963786845.1). GTDB lineage: Bacteria > Actinomycetota > Thermoleophilia > Solirubrobacterales > Thermoleophilaceae > JACVRW01. Next base: position 9,559 of record CAWBAP010000008.1, on the reverse strand, counting down.
CGCGACTTCGAGGCGTGGTCGAAGGTCCACCTCGGGAGCGAGCGCTTCGACCCGACGCTCTGGTGCGTCGTCCGCGCCGGGGACGAGATCGCCGCCGGGACGATCTGCATGGGCGACACGTACGGCGGCGGCTTTGTCGCCGCGCTCTTCACGCGTCGCCCGTGGCGCAAGCGGGGCGTGGGGGCGGCGCTCCTCGCCGACTCGTTCAGGCGCTTCTGGGAGCGCGGCGAGCACAGCGTCGGGCTCGGCGTGGACGCGGCGAGCGACACCGGCGCGTTCCGCCTCTACGAGCGCGCCGGGATGGCGCCCGCGCTCGGCTGGGTGATGTACGAGAAGGAGCTCGGCTAGTTCAAGCGGCCTCGTCAGGCCACGGACTGTCGGATATCGCGCCGTCGCCGCCCTCGGGCTTGGGGCCGCCGACCGCTACGAGGTCGAGGCCGTCCGGGCCGGCCTCGAACGAGCGCACCACCTCGGGAGCCACGCGGACCACGTCCCACTGGCGCAGGTCGTGGATCTCGTCGTCGACGCGGATCCGGCCCGAGCCTCCCACGACCACATAGGCCTCCTCCTGCTCCCCATGGGTGTGCGACATCGGGTTGCGAAGGTTCGGCGTGTAGCGGAAGAGGCTGACGCCGAGGTCGCGGGAGTCGAGCTGCTTGCGCCCCATGCGCGCCTCCAGGCCCTCGAGCCGTCCGGCAGCCGAGTCCTCGACCTCGTCGAGCAGGTTGACGATCTTCCAGTTGGCAATGTGCTGGAGGATGGCCGCCCCGTGCAGCGCTCGTCCCGTTTGAGCTCGAAGCGGACGCCGACACGCGGCCTGATGGTCCAGAGAGACGCCGGCCCGCGGAACGCCATAGCGCTGCCCGCGACCTCGGTACTTGAACTCGAGGAGGCTCCGATGCTGGCCGAGGGTTCGGTCTCCATCTGACGTTCGCCAACGTCGTATCGCTGATGGCGCTGTTCGTCGCGCTCGGCGGCGGCGCCTACGCGCTGACGATTCCCAAGAGCAGCGTCGGGGCGAAGCAGCTCAAGAAGAACGCCGTGACCCACCCGAAGATCAAGAAGGGCGCGGTTACCTCGGCGAAGGTGAAGGACCGCTCGCTGTTGGCACAGGACTTCGGTGCAGGACAGCTCCCGGCTGGGCCGCAGGGGCCACAAGGGCAGCAGGGGCAGCAGGGGCCGCCCGTGCAGCGACGCCCAGTTCAACGGCGCGGCCGCCGGTGGCGACCTGACCGGTTCCTATCCGAATCCAACGATCGCCGACAACGCGGTCGGCTCTCTTCAGATCGCCCGACGGCGCGGTCACTGGCAATGAGATCAGCAATGGCTCGATCGCGACGCGGAGTTCTTCGCCCAAGGGAAGACTCCCTGAACTTCCCCTCCATCAACGCTGGAACCTGCTCAGCCCTGACGGTCCAGCGCCAGGGCACTCCCGACGCGCACCTCCTGGTAACGCCGCACCTCCCACTTCGCGGATACCTTTACGCTGACCGGGAAGGTGCGTGCCCATCGGCCTTCGGCATCGTTCGGTGACAGATCCGCTGGCCGGCAACGTGTTTGGGGCGGGGGCGCCGCTGACCCCGATGCGAGCGGCGGCGGCACCTACAGGCGCCTGGTGATCCTGTGATCCGATGCAGTGCTGGCGCTTGGTCGATGATGTTCCCCGCGCAATCCCTAGCTAGTGGCCGTTGACCCGTAGCGATCCGCTGCCTGGCGGTCGATTTCCCGAGCGCTGATATCTCCAGAGGAATCTCGTTCTCGACGGATCTGTGTTGAGGCCGCCCCGAGAGATAGGCGCCGCGACGGAAGCGGTCAGGGAGAAACCCGGGTGAGACTACGACGGAGCCTCGTGCCGCTGGGCGGGGCGCTGCTCGCGGGACTCGCGATCTGGGGTGGCCCCGCAGCGCCGCCGGCCGGAGCGCCCGGACGCGAGAGCGGCGAAGCAAGATCACCAAGATCAAGATCGAGCTCGGGCATCGGAAGAACCTGCTTTACGGCACCGTCTACTCCCACAACATCGGTTGCGTTGGGGCGCGACGGGCGCGCGTGTTCGCGGTCACGGGCAGCGGCCGGCGCCTGCTGGACACCGCCAAGAGCGTGAGGTACCTCTCGAAGGCTACTTCCGCCTTTCCCTCGGCCGGTTCAAGTGGAACCAGAACTATCGGGTCGTGACCGCGCCGCGGCGGGTCGGTCGACTGCGCTGCGAGGGTGATCGCCAGACCTATCGCGTGGACTGTGACCGCGATGCGGTGCTCGATAGAGGCCTCCCGACGACCAACTGCTACCCGCTGCCGACGGGGCCGGCGGCCCTCGAAGGGACCGTGACCACAACCTACGTGAGCGAGGGGCTCACGCAGGTATTCACGGCGGCCGTGCGCTTCACGCGGATCGCAAAGCCAGGCACCGGCAATGTCCAGGGAGGGCTTCACGAGGCGACGCTCGCGTACCAGACGGCTCCCGGGACGCTGAACTGGACGGAGTCGGGCACACACACGGGCACCGGCTGCAGCTATGAAGGCTCGGGTCAGCTGGCGATCGGCCCGAAATACCCGGACGCCGGGGCCGACCCGCCTGACCCGGTCTGGGCGCGGCTGGTGTTCGAGCTCGGCACGCTCAACTTCGGCCCCGGTATCCGCTACCACGTCGAGAGCCTCGGCTACCACTACGGGCAGCAGATCTGGACCTGCATGGGCGTGCCGCGTCACGGGATCGACAAGCTGTATCCGGGCTGGTTCGACTTCTCGGGTGGGCTCTACACGAAGGGGTCCGAGTTCGGGCCGGGCGTCCACACCGAGGCCGTCCGCGACGACGGCACGCTCGGCGGTGTCCACAGCCTCGAGGGCATCCAGGGCGGTGGGGACAACGGCTCGACCGCGCGGGTCGAGTGGAGCCTGCGCCCGGCCCAGTAGCTCAGCGATGAGTTCCGCCGCCGGAGCCGGTCTCATGGACGACCCCGAAGAACGAAGGAGACCCTGATGGCCGGTTATGTGGATGGATTTGTCATGCCCCTCCCGAAGTCCAACGTCGACAGATACCGCGAGGTCGCGACAACGGCGGGCGGGCTCTGGATCGAGCACGGGGCACTCGACTACAAGGAGTGCCTGGCCGAAGACGTACCGGTGGGCGAGGTCACCTCGTTTCCGCGCAGCGTCAAGCTCGAGGATGACGAGACGGTGATCTTCGCCTGGATCACCTACGAGTCACGCCAGCATCGGGACGACGTCAACGCCAAGGTGATGAACGACGAGCGGATGAAGGCGCTGATGGATCCGGCAGGCGAGATAACCGACTACAAGCGCATGGTCTACGGCGGGTTCGAGGTCATCGTCGACCTATGAGGCCGTTCACGCTCAGGAACCTCAAGGAGGATCTGGAGGACGTCGGGTCCAACTTCGACGGCGCGCCGGACCTGGAGTTCCGCCTCGCAAGCAAGGCGCTCGAGCTCGAGCAGTCCGGCCTGGGCTATCAGCGCATCCCGCCCGGCTATCGCTTCCCGTACGGCCACACGCACAAGACGCAGGAGGAGGTGTACGTGGTCCTGCGCGGGAGCGGGCGGATGAAGCTCGACGACGAGATCGTCGAGCTCAAGGAATGGGACGCGGTGCGCGTCTCGCCCGGTACTTGGCGAGGCTACGAGGCCGGGCCGGAGGGCCTCGAGATCTTCGTCATCGGCGCGCCCAATCTCGGCGAGGATCCGCGCGGTGACGTCGAGGGCCGGCGAGACTGGTGGGCTGACTAGCGCCAGGTAGGTGAGGCTAAAGCGGCTGATGGGATTCGAACCCACGACCTTCTGCATGGCAAGCAGAGGATGGTGTCTGTCACGGGTCCGCAAAATGCCTGCAAACGAACGACTTCCCACAGGTTAGACCGCGCGCTTGCGTTCCAGGAATTGTGCGGAGATACCGGGGGTTTAGACAAGGAACGGACAATGAGCGATCCCTCGCGCTCGGTGGGAGCGCGGGCTCGGGTCGCTGTCGGGTCCGCCTCGGCTTCGAGGGTCCGGGAGCTCGATTCCTGCTGCACCATCAGGAGAAGCCTCCGCCGAACTAACCCGGCTGCCCATTGAGGGCGCGGCTCAACTGTTTCTTCACGGCCTCGACAACCGGTAGACCCGCCGCGGACGCGCTGCGGTAGTCCGTTCCTCAGCCGCCTCGGAGGGTGACCCACACCAGGCCACCGGCCACGGCGAGGCCCTGTGGCTGGTGCTCGACGGCGATGCTCTCGGCCACCTGGTTCGTGCCCGGATCGATCCGATCGACCGCATCGTCGCCGCTGTCTGCCACCCACACGGACCCTTCGCCGACCGCCACGGCCACCGGGGTCTCGCCGACCGAGATCGCCTTGATGACCGAGTTCGTCTCCGGGTTGATGCGAGAGAGCGAGCCGTCGCCCCGATTCGCGACCCACACCGCGCCGGCGCCCGCGGCGATCGCCACTGGGTCGTTCCCGACCTGGATCCTGCGCGTGGTCTTGCCGGTGCCCGGATCGATTCGCCTGATCAGATTCAGCTCGTTGTCGGTTGCCCAGACTGAGCCGAAGCCAACGGTCATGGCCGCCGGCGCCCGTGGGAGCGCGACCGACCTCACGATTCGGGATTGCGCAGCGCCCCGGTCGTAGTCGACTCGCACGATGCCCTGGGGAACGTTGCTCGCCACCCACACGGACTGCCCGTCGGCAGCGAGCCCACATCTCGTTCCCGCCTCGACGGGCGCCAGCCGAGGCGACTCGCTAGGGAATGCCCGCTCAAGCGGGATCTCTTCGTCGAGCTCGATGCCGCCCTGGGCGTTCGTGAACGGGTGGAACAACGTACCCGGGTTCCCGCCTTCCGAGCAGCCGTCCGCAACCCAGACCTCGCCGGCGGCGGCAACGTTGTCCAGGGTCTCGCCCAGCCCGAAGCTCCCGGTCCGCCGCCTCGCCTTGGGATCTAAGCGCGAGATCGTCAAGCTGCCGCCGCTCAGAACCCAGACGCCGCCGGCGCCGGCCGCGACGGGACCCGGGGTGGGGTTGAGCCGGATCGCCTTGACGACGGCATTCTCCCCGGGGTCGATGGCGACCACGGCATTGCCCGGAATCGCCAGTGAGTCGGACCCGGTCCCGGCAAGCACGAGTGCCAGTGCCGCAAGGCCCACGACCACCACCCCCGCCGCCGCGAGCAGCCGCGGTCCACCCACCTGTGCCGGGCGCCTGGCGCGCGCGACCGGCTGCGGTCCTGGATCGAGGGCCGGGTCCTGCGCCAGCACCTGGCGTTCGAGCTCTCGCAGCGCCGGTCCCGGCTCGAGGCCGAGCTCCGAGACGAGCGTCTTCCGGGCCCGGCGGTAGGCGTCGAGCGCGTCCGCCTGGCGCCCCGAGCGGTAGAGGGCCAGCATCAGCTGAGCCCAGAGGTGCTCCCGAAGCGGATTTGCCGCGACAAGGCGCTCCAGCTCGTCGACGAGATCCGCGCTGCGCCCAACCGTCAGTTCGGCGTCGATGCGATCCTCGAGCGCCGCGAGACGCAGATCCTCCAGCCGAGCGGCCTCGGCCTGGATCGAGGGCTCGAAGCGGATGTCCGCGAGCGCGTCGCCGCGCCAGAGCCCGAGCGCCTCGCGGAGCTTGTCCGCGCCCGCGTCGGCGTCGCCGTGCTCGAGCGCGCGGCGGGCCTCACCGCGGAGCTCTTCGAAGCGCGCGAGGTCGATCTGCGCGGGATCCACCTCGAGCACATATCCGGGCCGTCGCGTGGCGATCACGTCCGGGCCGAGCGCCTTGCGCAGCGACGAGATGTGGCCCTGCAGCGCGGTCCCCGCGGTCGCCGGGGGTTGCCCGTTCCATAGCTGGTCGATCAGCCCGTCGCTCGACACGATCCGGTTCGCGTTGAGCAGCAGGAGCGCCAGCACCGCGCGTTGCTTCCCGCCTCCCAGCGAGACGGGATGCCCGTCCTCGCACACTTCGACCGGCCCCAGGATCCGGAATTCCATTGCGCTCAATTCAAGCTAACACCGGCCGAGAGCCCGAGCACGGCCTTAGCGCCGCGTTAGGGGAACTTTTGGGGCTTGTTGGGCCGCTCGGGGAGGCTCGCGGCGTGTCCGGTAGCGATTTAGAACAGGAGCGGTAATGAGCGCACAAGCAGGTCAGATCTTGGCGGGCGTCGTGATGGCGGAGGTTCTTGCGGGGACTTCGCAGGCGGCTGCGCCTGATCCCGTGACCGAGCCGACCTGGAAGCGCGCGCTCTGGATGCGCCGGTCACGCTCGATCTGGACGCTCATTCTGTCCGTAATCGCACTCGCGGTTGGTCTCGTCCTTGCACAGGCGAGCTCGGGCGCAGCGTCGACCTGTCAGGGTCAGACGGCGACGATCGTCGGGACCGCGGGCGACGACACCCTCACCGGCGGACCCGGGAACGACGTTGTCGTGTTGCTCTCCGGCGACGACTTCTTCGACGGCCAGGGTGGCAACGACGTGGTCTGCGGCGATAGCGGCGCGGACTTCCTCGTCGGCGGCGCCGGCGACGACACGCTGGACGGCGGAAGCGGCAACGACCAGGTGAGGGGCGACTTCTTCTCCGCGACTGGGGACGCCGCCGGCGATGGTGGCAACGACAGGCTGATCGGCGGCGCAGGGGGCGATCGGGCGGCGGGCGACAACTTCGCGCCCAACGGGAACGCGTACGGCAACGGCGGCGACGACTTCATCACGGAGGCGGAGCGCACGACTGCCGACAACCTCGGCGGCGGGCTCTCTGCCGGTGACGGTGGAGACGACACGATCCGAGGCTGCATCGGCTGTGTCGGCGACAACCAGTCGTTCAACGGCGAGACCGCCGGTACGGGCGGCAACGACACGATCACCAGCGGCCCAGGTCCGGACTTCGTGCACGGAGACCATGAGGCCGCGGGCGCCGGCGGAGCGGGCGGCGGCGGAAACGACGACATCTCCACCCTTGGTGGTGCCGACCGTATCGACGGTGGCCCGGCCACCGATCGCTGCGACGGCGGCACGGGCAAGGACAGCGCCGTGAACTGCGAGACGCAGATCGACATCCCATAGTCAGTTGCTTCGGCCAAGAGCAATCGACCGGAGGTTCTGAGATGCGCGGCACAGTGAGAGCGAAATTTGGGGCAGTGGCCCTGGCCACGCTCGCGATCGGCATCGCCGCCTGCGGCGACGATGACGGTGACGAGACCACGGCGCGTGAAGCGGCGAACGGGCACGCGCGTGCGGGCGCCGAGAACCTAGATCGGTTTCTCATGCGCAAGGACGAGGAACCCGGGTTCCGTCCGGGGGCGGCTCCCGGAGCACTGCCTCGATCGGGCGGGACCATCACGGGTGTCGAGGCGTTCGTGAAGGACATGCCGATGGCGCTGGCCGACGCGCGGCGACTGCGCAGCGAAGGGTTCATCGCGTACACCTTCCAGCCAATCCGCGGTCCGCGGACGGCCGGGATCACGAACGTCACCCTGTACGCGACTGCGGAAGGCGCCAAGCACAGCCTGGCGCACGAGCTGCGCACGGACGTGATCCGCGCTCATGGCCCCGTCGCGAACCTCCGGCGCTTCCCGGTCGCGGGCATTCCGGCCGCGCGCGGCTGGACCGCGTCCAAGCCGCACGTCGGCAACGTCTATTGGGTGCAGGGTCGGTGCATGCTCGTCCTTGGTAACCAGGGCCCCGGTCCCTTCGCCGGGCCACTGTCGACAGGCGCGCGGGCGATCCATGAGCGCACAAACGGGGAGTGTCCGGAGTGAACGACTCTGTGAGGGGGAACCGGATGGCCGGCCCCGCCGGATCCGATCGAACGGCCGTCGTGGTGACATCCCACGTGGCGAGTTTGGCCACCGCTTCATCAGCGCGCCTACTCGATAGATGGGGGCGCAGGTCCGACAACCCTGGAGGTGCGCAGTGAGCGATTCAGTCTCGGCAACGGTCGGTAGCTCTAACGCGGTCGGAGCGCGTCCGGCAACCTCAGCCGACATCCGTGCCGTCTCCCACACGCTGGCCGCCGCGTTCTTCGACGACCCGGTGTTCTCGTATTGCTATGCCGATGTCGCACTGCGACTGGAGATCCTGCCGCGGTGGTTTGAGATCGTCACCGAGGCAACCCTGCCCCACGGAGAGATCTACACAACCGACGACGTCGTCGCGGGCGCGGTCTGGGTCCCGCCCGGCGTTGAGGACGACGAGCACATGGGCGCCGCTCTCGGTGAGATATCGGGCAGGTACGCGCACACCCTCTTCGAGATCTTCGAGCGTATGGAGGAAAAGCACCCCCGCCAGCCCCACTACTACCTGTTCCTGCTCGGCACGAGACCCGACTGGCAATCCCGGGGCATCGGCTCCGCCCTGATGCGCCCGGTGCTCGAGCTCTGCGATCGAGACGCCATGCCCGCGTACCTCGAGGCGACGAGTGAGGGCAACAAGAGCCTGTATCTCCGCCACGGCTTCGAGGTGGCAGGGGAGATCAAGATTCCCGGCGGCCCGAGCATGTGGCCAATGTGGCGGACGCCCAAGTAAGGAGCACGGTCGCGGCGGCGCGCGCCCGTGCGGGGCGGTCATGTTGATCGCCGGGCGTCCGGAACTTAGACTCGACAGTACTTCGAAGGACTGACCAGGCCATGAGCGACAACGTCGAGACCGCGGTCCTCGCGGGAGGCTGCTTCTGGATCATGCAGCAGCTGCTGCGCGACCGCGATGGAGTCATCTCCACCCGCGTGGGATGGACCGGCGGCGATAACGACAACCCGACCGAGCAGAATAACTCCGGTCACGCCGAATCGGTCGAGGTCGCCTTCGACCCGGACCGGATCTCCTATCGGGACCTACTCGAGTTCTTCTTCCAGGTCCACCGATCCGACCTTGGCGAACGTCTCGTCGGCTCCGGCTACCGCTCGGCGATCTTCTATACGAGTGAGGAGCAGCACAAAGTGGCCGAGGCGACGATCCGCGACGTCGACGCCTCGGGGCATTGGCCCGGCAAGGTCATGACAGAGATCAGCAAGGCCGGTCACTTCTGGGAGGCCGAGCCCGAAGATCAGGACTACTTCCAGCGCTATCCGGACGGCTGCGCGCCCTCCTTCCCGCGGAACGGTGTGGAAGCGGCAAACCGCGAGCCCGCGGCCGAACTCAGCTGAATAGGCGCGCCTCCACGTTCAGCCGGATCGCCGCTTACCGTCCAAGCACCCGCATCATCGCCCTGCCATGCAACGCGGGCGTTCCGAGTCCATGGTCCGAAACGCCCGAGTTGGACGACGACCAGTAGCGCGGGGGGGAGTGCTGATTCTCGACAAGGGGAGCGCTGCCATCAACTAGCAACGCGGAGCAGTAACGGTGGCGCCCGAGCCGGTTAGGCTCTCAATCCTCTGCAGGGACGCAGAAGGTCCCAGGTGCTGGTCGCTAGGAATCGCCTGCAAGGGAGCAGCTTCCGACCGCTTTCAACATCCACCACGGGCAACGATTGTCGAATCATTGTCCGATGACGCAGACGCACCAGCCGACTGCCCGAACGGAAAAAGACCTACAAATGCGAATCTTTTTCAGAGCGGCTGATGGGATTCGAACCCACGACCTTCTGCATGGCAAGCAGACGCTCTAG
>CAWBAP010000007.1:0-135387 GCA_963786845.1 uncultured Thermoleophilaceae bacterium | reverse complement strand
TCCATCAACGTTCGCGACTTGGTGAAACTCTGGCTCAGCCCCGTCACTGCAACCAGATTGCCTCGAAGGCCCAACACGACGGCGACCTTCGCGCCCATCGCAATCGGCCTATGTGCCGTCCAGACGGACAGGTGCGTAATAGGGTTTCGTAAGCCATGTCACAAGGAAATGAGGTAGATCCAGGGAAGCATCAAGAGTGGTAGCCAGATCGAGAAGGCCAACGAAAGTAGGGTCTGCTTCCCGTCGATCTCGCTCCAAGAGCGCACCAGTTGCCAGATGGTCGATCCCGAACAGGCTGAACCCAGCCAAGACCAGGAGTCCTTCGGCCAACCGCTGACGGGCGCATACTCGTCTCGACTCTGAGCGACCAAGCTCATTCCTAGCAGGATCGCCAGCATTGGCTGGAGGACGAGTTCAATGACGAAGTTGAACGTATGGAGGTTCAGCAGGAACTGCATGAAGACGCTCAGCGCGACGAGGGCACGCACCTCATCGCGGAGAAGTGGCGGTCGCATTGCTCTCAGCTCGAATCCAACTGTGATCCCGGACGCGAGGAACCAGACGATCGTGTCTTTGAGGAGCCCTCTGTTCCATGCGCCGACAACTTCAGCGGCCCCGACGAGGATGGCTAGCCAAGCGGCAACCGAGGCGATTGGCAGAAGAAGTTTCCAATCGAGCATGGCGCGCAGAACCCCGGTCGCTGCTGCTCGGCCCGATCCAGTTGCCAGGAATCGGCATGCAAGGTTACAGCCGTCCACAACACTGTGGCCCACTCTCGTGTGGAGAGCACGTCGAGTCTCACGGGCGGTTGCCCCTCTCGCAACCGTCACTGGGCGTACCTGTGCGGCTGGTTCTCGGCGATGAGGGTCGAGGTCCTGTGCACCAGCTCAGAATCTGGATGGCCACATCGACACAGCGCGAGGCCCTAGGGCGCGCATCGAGGCATCTATCCATCCTAGGGCCTCTTGCTTCACTTGCCTTTGCCTGAATCGTTCTTCGAGCGGTCCACCAGGATGTAGCCATTCCCGGGCGTCTGGGTGGGCGGCAGGACCTTGTCCTTGACCGAGGTGACCTCGTGGCCGGTGCGACCGCCACGGGGCCGACCTCCTCATACTGTCCGCTCGCCGGGGCCTTGTTGCCCGGCTTCAAGTTGCTGCTCATCGCGTCATTCCAATCCGGAACCAGTCGCCACGCCGAACTTCGCGAATCGGCATATGCCGATTCGATCTGCCCTACGCTGCACGAGTAACCTGCAACTACACCGACCAGCCAAGATTGGTGTCACAGACCCCGGCTGACGACCCTCACCCATATCGGACGAGGTTGTCTCGACCGGGGTTTGTGCCTTCGTGCCCCATCCTACCGGCTCGTAACCACATCGATGTAGTTATCCCCACCCGATCCCTGCGGGGGCAGGTAGCGAGGCATCGCCTCCAACCACTAGCCCCGGTGCGGGCAGACCCTCGCCGTGGGGTCGATCTCCCGGATGATCGACAGCACGTCGGCATGAGCAAGATTTCGACAGAGACATGAGCACCGCTGAGCATGTCGCCAGTCGTCGCCCGATAGCCCCTCTGATGCAAGTGCAGCCAAACTGTGCGCTCCTGACCGGAGGCGACTTCAAAGGTTTCCATGGCCTCAACGTATGCGAGAGCACCGACAGTGCGGACGCTCTCCGAACGCGGCCCGGGCAAAGTAGGTAACCAAGCCGGTAACACGACGAAGCGGCCTGACTCCCGGAATGAGTATCCGCAGGTCAGGCCGCCTCTCCGCTCCCCCGGTTGGACTCGAACCAACAACCCTCCGTTGCCGCCCCCTGTGCGTGAAGCGATTGACGCTCCTTGACGAGCATTGCCACAAATGACCCTGTGACCTGGGCAAACACCGGAATAGAGTGTGATCGGGTTGCCGATCGTTGACAGTCTTTGACGGAGTTTCCGGCCTGTTTCTGGACACCTTCGAGACCCTGATCGTCTACCGCAACCTGCGGCACGATGCCGCGACAAAGTGATTCCACGACGAGCTGGGCAATTCATGGGGCGTCGTCGTCCAGTACCTCGGCGTCAAGCTCACCACTGTCCTGGATCACTACGTCCGCGCCGGGAAAGACGCGCTGCGCAACTCACTCCGCAAGCTGGCGAAGATGCAGAACTACCACCTTGAGAGGACACGACCTGTCCACCCGTTTGCGCAGGTCAGGGGCGGTGTGGACGGCGGGCTGTGCCGGGACTTTGGCACGAATGGGGCACAGCGGTCCTGTCGGCGCCACGGCCGTGCTCACGTTCCGGCGCCGCAGCCGGCCTGACCACCTCGGCTGGCAGCTCGGTGCGGAACCCGAACGCGACGCTGGCGTCGGCAGCGTCGTGCCGGTGCTGCTGCAGCACGAAGCTCGGTTTAACGGTCTTTCAACCTCATCAATCTCGGGCCTCCCGGTATACACACTGTTACTCCTCGGCCATGTGCAAACGGCCTGCTCGGGCCGATGTCTCAGCGCGGTGGCAGCCACGTCGAGGTAGCGGGCGACCCGGCGCAGCAGCGCCGGCGGGAACGCCATCGTGACATCGGCAGATTCCGTGGCGATCCCGTCGGCGCCGGCGGCGGCGCGCGTGGGCTCGGTGCTGGCGATCGTGCCGAGCACCGACAGGCACTTCACCAGCTCGGTGACACGGGTTTCGGCGTGCTCGGGGTCGTCGCGTTCGGCGAAGCGGACCTGGCAGGCCTCGGCGAGACCGGCGACCATCCGTCCCACGGCCTACGCTCAGACTCATGGGCCAGGTGCGCAGCTACGACTACCTCGAGGCCCCCGAGGTCGAGGTCCTCTGGCGGGGAGAGTGGTGCTTCGGCACTCTCCACGAGTGGCGCCACCAGGACGGATCCTGGCGCGGCTGGGTCAGGTTCAACGTCCAGCCCGGCGAGAACCGGATCGGGACCTTCAACCAAGACCTGATCCGCCCACTGATCCGGCGCGCCGACGAACCCGAGCGGCCGTGAGCCCCGCCAGAGCGCCCTCTCCGGGCACCGTGTGGATCAGCTGGTCCGAGGCGGCCGCACTGGTGGGATGCCCCGCCTCCACCATCGAGCACTACGTACGCGAGGGACACATCAAGCGCCGGCCGAGGTCCGGTGTTCGCCCAACCTTGGACCGGGCGTCGGTTGAGACGTTCGCGGAGCACTGGCGCGGCCCTCCAGGCCGACCGCGCCGAGCGGCGCAGGAACCGTGGCAAACCTCGCCGCGAACAATCGCCTCCCACCAGACGACACAGGGTGGCTGCACGCCGACGAGGTCGTCGAACTCTCCGGCCTCGGCCGCCACCGCGTCGGCCAGCTCGCCACCCTTGGCGTTCTTCCCGGCCAGTGGTCGGGCACAGCATTTGTGGTTCCGTGAGGGCCCGGTACGCCGATGGCTGAATGCCCGGGCCGCGGACGCCGCCGAGTGGGTCAGCTGGAGGGACGCCGCCGACCTGATTGGCTGTCCCATCACGGCCGTCTCCCGCGCCGTCGAACGAGGCGAGATCGAACGACGGGCCGCCGACCGGTACGCCCCCTCCTTGCGGCGCACCTCGGTAGAGACCTTCGCCCAGGAACGCTGGCCCGTACTGGTCCAACAGCGACGAGACCGGCAGGCAGCGGCCGCGCGCCGACGCGACGAGCGCCGCCGCCGCGACGAGCCCGGCCGCCGCGAGCGTCCGCCCGATGAGGAGCACGTGTGGCTCAGCCGCACCGTAACCGCCCTGCTCCTAGGCATCTCCCTCAACACGCTGAGCAGACTCACCACCGACGGACAAGATCCCGCACACCCGGGTAGGGCAGCGGGTCTGGTACCGCCGCGACCACGCCGAACAGGCCGCGGCCGCGCGAGCCTTCGCCAACGATCAAGCCGCACACAGGCGGGAGCGGTCAGCCCAATAGGGCGACGACGCTTCAAACCCAGTATCGCCCACAGAGTTTCCGCAGGTCTCAGAGGCCCTTTTCGAGGGCCTCTTTCCGATTTGGGAACATTCGGGGAACAAGCAAACGACACCCATAGCGCGGTTTGGTCGCAACTCTGTGGTTGAGGGGGCTTCCAGCGCCCGTCTCGAAACCACGCGCCGATCACGCCACACTCTGGGCCGCTCAGGCGGCCTACGCGGCGGCGCCGAACGACGAGATCGCCCAGCTCGACATGATCCAAGCCGAGAAGGCCGCCGGAGACGCCGAGAAGGCGGACCGGGGCCTGGCCGACAAGGTGTTCAACCGCCGCGACGACGACTTGCCGCCGATCGAACTCCCGCAGCGCACGACGCGGATCGTGTGCGACAAGCGATGGGGAACACGCGGGACACGGCCTCGGCGGTCTGGCTGAGGCCAGGGTCGCAGGGGCTCGTCACCTGTTGGATGTGCCATTCTGCCCACCAGCTGACCTGACGACGAATACCATGCAGGCGTGAACCTGTTCGAGTATCTGTCCGAGTCGCACGACCGCGCGGACCGCCAGCGCGAACAGATACTCGGCGAGCGCGAACAGCTGCTCGGCTTTCTTAGCGAGGTTGGCCCGCGCTGGTAGCCCTGGTCTTCGCCATTGTCGGTACGGCCTTGCTGGTCGTGTTCTTCCAGGCGGAGCGCACCGATACCGAAACTTCGGGCCACCTGTGGTGGAAGGACACGACCACGACCACGGCGGAGGTTCCGCTGGGGATCAGGCTGGTGTATCTGCTCGTCGGGCTCGGCTTGATCCTCGTCGCGGTCCTGTGTGTCAGCTTCATGATCAGACGATCTGGCCGGCGGACGGCCGAGAAGAAGTACCTCGCCATCTTGACGGGCGACGAGGTCTGGAAGGTTCAGCAGATTGCGCACATCACAAACCTGAGCCCGTCCACGGTGTATCGCGACATCCAACGCATGATCGATTCCGGGACGATCGACGACTTCTACATCGACTACAAAGCCGAGCAGGTCGTCAGCAGGAAGCATCTCCCGAAGAGCTCGTACAAGACTGTTGTGACGTGTCGGGCGTGCGGCACCAACAACGCGCTGATCGTCGGCGTTACGCGAACATGCGACGCGTGCGGCGAACCCTTGGTGCTGAAAACACCCTACTCGTCGAAGCTCTCGCCTAGGCTGCGATGCGGGGCGAGGTTCGCTCAGACGTGGGCGCACCACACGCTCAGCGGACTGATGAAGGCGGGGACGCTATGGGACTTGTCAGCGCAGCAGTCGGCGCAGTCGGAGGAACCCTCCGCGACCAATGGAGGGACTTCTTCGTTGCTCCCACCTTCGACGAGCAGACCATCGTCGCTCCCGGCATCCTCCAGGAGAGCAACCGGGGCAGGGGCTCCAACAGGTCGTCGTCCGCCAACGTGATCACAGATGGATCCCGGGTCGTCGTCCCGGAGAACACCGCGGTGATCATCACTGACGGCGGCGGCATCGCGAGTCTCTCGACACTGCCTGGCTACTTCGTGTTCCGCAACGACGGTCAACCGTCGATATTCAACGGCTCCGGCCTGCGTGAGTCGCTCATTCGGCAGTCGTGGAAGCGGTTCAAGTTCGGCGGCCAGCCGAGCAAGCAGCAGCTCATCTACTACATCAACCTTCGCGAGATCCGTAACCTCCGATTCGGCACGCCCGGGCCCTTGCCATACAAGGACTTCTCGCTGGTTCCCGAGGGCTCAGGCCAAGCCCCCGTGCTCCGCCTCAGGGCTCGAGGTCAGTACTCAGTACGGGTTGTCGACCCGTTCGGTTCTTCCGAAACTTCCTTCCGGCGAACACCCAGTACTACTCCCTCGCGGACGAGGCCAGCAGCAGCCAACTGCGTCAGGAATTCGTCACAGCGTTCCAGGCCGCCCTGCAGTCTCTGTCCCGCACGACCGACATCGCATCGCTCGCGTCGCACGGCCCGGAGTTGGCCGCTGCCCTGACCAACGAAGGCGGCCGCCAAGGTTCCTGGATTGAGCGTTTCGGACTCGAGGTGGTCGCTGCAGCAATCAGCTCCGTCGACTACGACGAGGCGTCGCGCGAGGTCATGGACAAATACAACAAGGGCCTAACGCTCGGAGGCGGCATCGGAAACGCCTACACGCAGACCACGATCGCAGACTCGGCGATGGCCACGGCCGAGAGCGGTGAGGGCGGTGTGGGGATGATGGGCCTCGCCATGGGCATGGCTGCCATTGGAGGGACAGTGTCCGGACTGACCCAGCCGACTGCCCCGGCCACGCCGGCGTCAGCTGACCCGGTCGCCGTGCTGGGACAGCTCAAGGCGATGCTCGACCAAGGCTTGATCACGCCTGAGCAATACGCCGCGAAGCAGCAAGAGGTGCTCGGTCGAATGTGAGGCAACCCGGCCGGCGAGACCTCCGGCAGGCCCGTCGACCGCGCGTGCGAGAACTCCTTGAGGAACGTCGCTGATGCGATGAAGGGGCGGTGCCTCCGCTCCTTGTGCGGTCCCAGCGGATGCTGGGGGTGTACACGACTTCGACCACGAAGGGCCCCGCATGTCAGGGGACGCAGGCAGGCGGTTCGTCGGTATCGATTTGCATCGCCGCAGGAGTGTGGTGGACCGGACTACGGAGTCCGGTGAGGTGTTGGAACCGACCCAGATCCTCAATGAGTGGACCGGTTGAACTCGGTGATGGAAAGTGCCGGTGAGTATCCCGAGGTGGTGCTCGAGGCGACCTACGGGTGGTAGCGGCCCCGCGGCGGGGCGGTGGGTCGTGCCGCTGACGAGGCCGTCGACCGCGCTGCGCAGCTTGGCTGGGGGTACTTCGAGCTGTCCGGTGACCCATTGGACGCAGCCGACCCGGACACTGCGGCCGGACTCGCCGGCGTCGTTGACTCGGTGCTCTCACGCGGGACAACCGCGACTTGCGAGCGCGACGGCACTCGGCCGGTCGGTCCTGCCGACGTCGGGGTGATGGTGGCGACCGACGCGCAGTGCAGCGTGGCCGAGCAGGCGCTCGCCGCCGCTGGGCAACGTGACGTCAGGGTGCGCACCTACAACAAACCCAGGGCTTGGAGTTCGCGGTCGCCGTGTTGTGGCACCCGCTGTCCGGGATCGAGGAGGCCAGCGAGTTCAATTTGGACCTCGGCCGGCTATGTGTGGGGCTCAGCCGGCACCGCCGGGCAGCGGTAATCGTCGGACGGGCTGGGCTGCGAAGCCACCTCGAGGACCCTCCGATCTCGCCCGAGGCACCGTGGCCGGGCGAACGGGACCCGATTCCTGGCGGGTTGGCTCGCGCACTCGCAGCTCTTCGAGCACCTGGACGACTTGGGCGCAACGGTCGCCGCTTGACCGAGGTCAGACCACCTTCGCTGGAGCGTTCAGCGTCCACTGGCGGCACGTCGGGCAGTCCGCTGGTCAACTGGCACGTCGCGACACAGCTCGGCGAGGTCGCACTTCGCAGCACTGTTCGCCCCATACCGGGCAGGCGCGGAAGGTTGTTGTCGCGCAGCGCGTCGCCCGCGTCCCGGATCTGCGCCCGGACGGCGGTGAGGAGCGGATCTTCGACCTGCTCGCGGGTCGTCTTGCCCTTCTCGTCGAGGTTCAGCACCTCGATCAGGTCGGCCGAGCTCGCCGGTGAGCTCCTGGTAGCCGACGGCGTAGACGTGGAGCTGGTCGCGGGTGACGTCCTCGGCCTGGGCGCGGTCGGTGGACTTGAAGTCGACGATCGCCACCTCGCCGGTGTCCAGGCGGCGGATGAGGTCGATGCGGCCGTCGACGGTGATGCCCGGGCGCGACGTGGACCTGGATCTGCTTCTCGGAGAACTGGTTCGGTCGATCGTCCTCGCCGTGCGTCGTCGAAGTAGCGCTCGATCGCCTTTGATGCCGCCGCTCCGCAGCGTCTCCCGCAGCGCCGGGTACGCGAACGGCGCGTTCAGGTGCCGGTCGACGAGATCCTCGGCCGCAGTCGTTCGTGACGATGTCGCCGTCGAGCGCCCGCTTGTGGACCTCCGACAGCGCGTCGTGCAGCCCCTTCCCGTAGCCGAGCGCCTCGTGGATCGGCGGGTTGAAGCCGTAGAGGAAGCGCAGCTTGAACTGGTACGGGCACTCGAACAGGTACTTCAGCTCCGAGAACGACAGCGTGACCTTGCGGCGTCTCGTGGCGCGGCCTGCGGCGTCAGCCGTGGCGCGTCGGCCGGCACGCCGGGTCCCGGGTCGACAACCACTGCTGCGCGGCGCAGTGGTCGAAGAACTCCGAGCGCTGTCCGTGCTGCTGGTTGCCCGGCACGGGCGAGAACGTCACGAACAGGTACTTCTGGGCGCGGGTCACGGCGACGTAGAACGAGCCGCGTCTCGTCCTCGACCGTGCCGCGGTAGCGGTCGGGGTCGTCGATCGCGGCGTCCGGGATGACGTGGCAGAGGCCGAGCCCGCCCATGCCGCTTGCGACGGGAAGCGGTTCTTGCGCAGGCACGGCAGGAACACCGCCGGCCACTGCATCCCCTTGGCCTGGTGCACCGTCGCGATGGTGACCGCGTCCGGCGTGGCGTAGCCGACGTCGGCGTCCGCGTCGGCGTAGTAGTCGGGCGCCTGGTGCTCGAGCCACTTGGCGAACGCCTCGTACTTCTGCCTGCGGCTCGGTGGTGAAGTAGATCTGCTCGTAGTCCGAGATCACCTGGCTGAACTTGCCGAGCTGGTAGAAGACGAGTTCGCGCGCGTGCCGGGTCGCCCGGGACGGTGTCCTCGCGCATGTCGAGCGCCTCGAGGAAATCCAGGTAGAGGCGCTGGATGTTGTAGACGCCCCACCGCTCGCCGCGGCGAAGTCGCGGCCCTCGTCCAGCACGCTCAGCGCCGCCGCCCAGTCGGCGCCGGCGGGAGCAGCGTGGCGTCGTCCCACAGTGCTCGCAGATGCGCGCCTCGTCGATCTCGCTGACCATGTAGCGGAAGACGCCGACGACCGCCTGGATCTCCGGGCTGTCGAAGAGCCGGTTCAGGCCCTTGACGATGTACGGGATGTCGCGGCGCCGCATCTCGGCGACGAGCGGGCCCGCGTCCTTCGCGACCGACCGGAACAGCACGGCGCAGTCCGACCACGACAGGCCGCGCGGCTCGGCGTCGGGCCGTCCGTGGAACGGCAAGCCCGCGCATGCGCCTCGATGCGGTCGACAGATCCACGCCGCCTCCGCGTCCGGGTCGGCGAAAGTCGAGAGCGAGCAGGTCGCCGCGCTCCCACGTCTGGTGGCCGGCCGCGACCATCGCCTTCGGCAGCCGCTCGCCGGCGGGGATGCGCTCGGCGACCGAGCGGCCGACCTCGACGACGCCCTCGCTCGACCGGAAGTTGTCGTCGAGCGTGACCTGCCGGACGCCGGCGTACCGGTCGGCGAACGTGACGATGTTCGAGACCTCGCTGCCGCGCCACTGGTAGATCGTCTGGTCGTCGTCGCCGACGACGCAGAGGTTCGCGCCGAACTGCGACGAGCCCGCGGACGAGTCGCTCCTGCAGCGGGTTGACGTCCTGGTACTCGTCGACGACGACGTAGCGGATGTCGTCCCGGATGTGATCGCTGGACGCGCCGCAGCTCGTCGTCCTCGTCGGGTCACCCTCGAGGAGCTGCACGGCGAGGTTGATGATCTCCGTGTAGTCGAAGTAGCGCGTTCTCGTGGAGCAGCGTCATGTAGTCCTCGAACGGACTCGATCACCCCGGCCGGGACCTGATTCCACGTCGATCGTGTCCTCGCGCAGCACGCTCGTCGACCTGCAGGTAGAGCTTCGAGTTGATGTAGCGCCGCAGCGACGGCGTGCCGGCGAGTGCGTCGGGCAGCTCGGTCAGCCCGGACTTGCCGGCTGTAGCGGTCGACGAACAGCCTGCGCCGTGATGTCGGTCAGCACGGAGAACTTGAACTTCTCCGGGCACCAGCCGCTGCAGCAGGTCGAGGGAGTAGCCGTGCATCGTGCCGATGTACATCTCGGCCAAGCCCGTGACGTCGACGCCTTCCGCTCGACGATCGACAGGACGCGCTCCTTGAGCTCCGCCGCCGCCTTCTCGGTGAACGTGAACGCGATGACGTTGCGCGGCTCGACGCCTGGCTGCGCCAGGATCGCCGCAATCCGCTGGGAGATGACCTGCGTCTTGCCCGACCCGCGCAGGCGATGATCTGCAGCGGCTGGTCGAGGCAGGCGATTGCTGCTGTCTGCGCGCTGGTGTAGGCGGTCACTTCGCTGCCTTGGCTGCGAGATGCGTTGCGGCCGACTCCTTCGCCGCCTGCACTTTGTCAAGTCGATCGATCAACTGCTCGGCCAGCCAAACAAGGTCGTCGGCGTCCCCCGCCTTCATGAGTTTCGGCAACTCCTCGAGAGCGCGCTGCTTCCAAGCATCGCTGAACTCGTAGTGCCATGAACCCGTACACCCTCGTTTGGCCGTGACAGCCTCGGATTCGCCGAGCGTCGCGACGATCTTCATTGACACGCTCTGGGGAATCAGATCCTCGATCTCCACCGGGTGTCCGTGGGCACACTTGCCCGCCCACGTGCCGAGACTCAGGATCTCCCGGGTCTTTGACCAGCCGAAGTCCTCGAGTTGGCTCTGCGCCCGCTTTCCGTTGTCGTCAAAGTCGAGCAAGGCAACGACCGGGAGCTCAGTCGCGGAGCGGGCAAGGACCGCCTGGACGATGATCCGCTTCGCTCCTCCTGCCTCGATCACATGCATGCCCTCCATCAGCTCGGCGCGACCCGCGGCGGCGCAAGCGGCGCGGATGAATGCTGCATCCGTGTAACCCTCCGTGATGATCACTCCCCTGCAGTCTCCGGGGATCGCGAGCGAGCGGTCGAGCACGACCGCCATGCCTGCGTCTCGGTACAAGGACCCGAGCACGTGGGCGTGACTGCTATCGCCGGAAGCGCTACGGATGCGGCTGGTTGCACCGTCGGCGTTCTTGCCGACTTCCGTGACAAGGGACTCAGGGTCGCGGGAGATCACATACGGCGAGTGCGTAGTCACGAGCAGCGTGACGTCGATCCGCTTGGCCAGCGCCCCCAACTCATCGCGAATCGCTTCCTGTGCGCCCGGATGCAGGAACGCCTCCGGTTCCTCGACCGCGAGTACCAGGGACCGCCTACTTTGTTCCGCGAGGTACTGGAGCATTGCCACGAGCACCCCGCCGCGTACGCCCGTGCCCTTGTCGGAGAGACCCGTCATGATGGCGTCGCCCAACCGAACGTCGCAAGAGGAGAGCGTTCGCTCAACTGTCGGGACATCCGGCACGAGTTCGGCGAGAGTAACCTCGGGAAAGATGACCGAGACTCGGTCGCGCACCTGCTGCCTGAGCGGCTCCAGCAGCTTGGTCTGCAGGTGTTCCAGGTACTTGCTACGTGCCACTTCGGCTGCGCTAAGCGCCTCGCCAAGGTGATCGCCGATCACCAGCTGAAGAATCTCGCGGAACTTGCCTCTCAGCAGTGACTCTAGATCCTCGCCACTGTGGATGACGGCGAAACGGACTACGCTCCGGAACTGCTCTTCCAGCTTTCGATGCTCAACACTGTCGGCTGGCAGAGAGGTTGCGCCTGCACCGGGAACTCCGAACGTTGTCTGCCTGACCCCGCCCGCGAACGACGCCACGATCCGCACCTGGCCATCGTCCGCATATGTCTTGCCACCCTTGCCCTTCTTGACGGCTTGCTCGTACGTCTTCGCTCGGCGCAGAAGTGTCGTCTCAGGCGCAGTGGTCCCGACGTGAAACGTGAGAGTGATTCGAGTGACGCGGGGCTGCCCGACGCCCACAGTGGAGGCCGGCCGATCACGGTCGGCCACGTAGTCCACGTCAGGATCGAGGGCCAACTCGATGGCCCTCAACATGTTCGATTTTCCGCTGTTATTGGGACCTACGAAGTAGTTGACGCCGGGCGAGAGGTCAAACTCGTGCTCACCGACAAAGCTCCGGAAGTCCTTGATTCGAGCGTGCGTGAGCTTCATGCGTCGAACACCTTCATGACCTCGTCGCCATAGTCGTTGATGACCTTGACCGCGATCTTGTTGCCCTCGGACGGCGGCGGGAACGGTCGCGAGACTGTCTGGTACATCGACTCCCAGGCGTCCTCGTCGACGTCAGCCTTGAGCGCCGTCTTCAGCCGCTTGTACGGATCATTGCCGCCGGTGAAGTAGCAGTGACGGACGAAGAACGACTCGCCGTTGTAGTCCGTGTCGATCATCCAGAGAGCAATCCGGCCGGTGTCGTTGCTCCGCACCTCCCCTGTCGTCGGGTCGTAGATGTCGACACCCTTGAGGTCGACCACGAAGCCCTCGCTCGACTTGCTGATGTCGATGTCGGGCTCACCGAATACCGTGAAGAGGTTGCCGGCGCAGAAGCGCCACGGCAGTTCGGCGGCCTTCGTGATCCCGATCCGCTCGCCCACGACCAGGCGCGGCTCGCGCGACCCGGGCTCGCGGTCAAGCACCTCCAGCGGCCCGTCCACGAGTGAGGTGCCGTTCAGGGACAGGCCGATGCCGAGCGCCTGCGTGAGCTTGCCGGGGCCCGAGCAGAGCTCCTCGTCGCCGGCCACGGCGCGCCGCTTGCGCATGACGTCGACGCCGTCGACGGGCTCGAGCGCCCTGATCAGCACGGCCGCCCCCACGCCCTCCTCCTCGGCCACCGCGTTCAGCAGCGAGTGGATCCCGTACGAGAAGTAGACGTAGGCGAGGCCGGGCTCGCCGTAGAGCGTCCGCGTGCGCTCGGTGACCCCGGCGTACGCGTGGCAGGCCGGCTCCTCCATGTGGTAGCTCTCGGTCTCGACAATGCGGCCCGCGGTCTCCCCGTGCCGCACCACGCAGCCCACCAGATCGCGCGCCACGTCGTGCACGGAGCGGGCGTAGAAGTCCTCCCCCAGCCTCACGCTCCGGCTTCCGCGCAGCACCTGACGCGCCTGCGCGAGCTGGTCGCGAACGCGCGCCATCGCCGTGCCGCCGTCGGACACCTTCGACTCGAGCACCGAGTCCTGGTCGAGGAGCTCGTAGAAGCGCCCGTCGAGCTGCGGCGCCAGCTCGGCCAGCTCCTCCTCGGTCAGCTCTGAGAGCTTCTTGCCGCGCTCAACCGCCGCGCGCACCAGCCCGCCCACGACGCCGTGGGCCTCCCGGAAGGGCACGCCGCCGCGCACCAGGAGGTCGGCCACATCCGTGGCGGCGATGAACTCGTCCGAGGCGGCCGCGGCCATCCGCTCGCGGTCGAACTCGATGGTCTCGAGCATCGCGGTGGCGACGCGCAGGCACAGCTCGAGCGTGTCGACCGCGTCGAAGAGCGGCTCCTTGTCCTCCTGAAGGTCCTTGTTGTAGGTCAGCGGCAGGCCGTGAAGCACGCCGTGGAGCGTCGTCAGGTGTCCCACCAGGCGGGGCGCCTTCGCGCGCAGCAGCTCCGCGGCGTCCGGGTTCTTCTTCTGCGGCATCAGGCTCGAGCCCGACGAGAAGGCGTCGGCCACCTCGCAGAAGCCGAACTCGTCCGTCGACCACAGCACTATCTCGCCGCCGAGCTGCGAGAGGTGGGTGGCGCAGGTGGCGGCCGCCGACAGGTAGTCGAGCACGAAGTCGCGGTTCGACACGGCGTCGAGCGAGTTCTCCGCGATGCCGCCGAAGCCGAGCTCCTGCGCCACGAACATGCGGCTCGTGTCGAAGTTGACGCCCGCGAGCGCGCCGGCGCCGAGCGGCAGGTCGTCAGTGGCGGTCATGCAGAAGTTGAAGCGCTGGAGGTCGCGCCGGAACTTCCAGAAGTAGGCGAGCAGATGGTGGGACAGGTAGACGGGCTGCGCGCGCTGGAGGTGGGTGTACCCGGGAAGGCGCCAGTCGAGGTGGCGCTCGGCCACGGACACCAGCGTCGCCATCAGCTTCTGGAGCAGCTCCTTCGCCTCCAGGCTGTGGGCGCGCACGAGCATTGCCACGTCGGTCGCCACCTGGTCGTTCCGCGAGCGCGCGGTGTGGAGCTTCCCCCCGGCCGGGCCCACGATCTCGGTGAGCCGGCGCTCGATGGCCATGTGGATGTCCTCGTCGTCCTCGGTGACGACGAAGGTGTCGGCCTCGATCTCGGCGCTCACCGCGTCGAGCCCGCGCTCGATCGTCTCGAGGTCCTCGTCCGTGATGATCGCGCTGCGCGCGAGCATGCGCGCGTGCGCGCGCGACTGCTCCAGGTCGTACGGCGCCAGCCGGTAGTCGAAGCGGATCGACGAGTTGAGCGCCTGGAAGAGCGGATCCTGGGGTTCGCGGAAGCGTCCCATGAGGGCCGGGAGTCTAGGCTTTCGGTCGTGCGGGTTCGCGAGGCGCGTCAGGATGACGTGGCGGTTGTGGCGCGACTGTTGTTCGAGAGCGCGCCGGACATGTACGAGCGCTTCTCCGGCGGTCGCGAGCGCGGGCTCGCCACGCTCGAGCGGGCATTCGGGGAGCCGGGCAACCTTGCGAGCCGGGAGGTCGTGTGGGTCGCGGAGCTCGACGGGAGGATCGCGGCCGTCATGGCGGCCTTCCCGGTCGACGAGACCGTGGCCCGCTCGCGCGCCTACCTCCGTCTGACGCTTCGAGGCACGCCGCTCTGGCGCTGGACGGGCGCCCTGCGGCTCTTCTGGGTGGGCGGCCGCGCGAGCCCGAAGCCGCGCGAGGAGTCCTTCTACATCGACGCGCTCGCCACCGATCCGGCGCTTCGGCGCCGCGGGGCCGCGCGGGCGCTGCTGGAGCAGGCGGACCACGAGGCGCGAGCGCACGGGCTGCGCGCCGTGGCGCTCGACACGACGATGAACAACGAGGCGGCGCGGGCGCTCTACGCGCGAGCGGGCTTCGACGAGGTGGCGTATCGCCCGGCCGCTCGCGGGCTGCCGGGGTTCGTGGGCCTGGTCAAGCCGCTCGGCCCCTGACGCCTAGCCGCCGGTCAGCTCGGCCGTGGTGGCAACGCGCCCGAACTCGGGATCGAGGTTCGAGGCGGTGACACGCGCCACCTCGTCGGCGCGCAGGGTCCCTCCGCCGTAGGCAGGAAGATCGAACGTATGGGTGGCGTCGATCGCGAAGGTCATCTCGAAGCCGAGATTGGCGCCCACGCGCGCGGTCGTCTCGCAGCACATCTGCGTCTGGATCCCACAGACCGTGATCGCATCGACACCGTTCGCTCGCAGCCAGGCCTCCAGGTCCGGGCTTCCATGGAACGCGGAGTTCACGTGCTTGGTCACGAGCAGGTCGGGCTCGCCCTCGACCACCTCCTTGAAGGCGTTCCCGGGATGCTCGCGCCCAAGCGTGTCGTACGGCGACTCCTCCTCGAGGCCGTCGTGACGGACGAAGACGACCGGGAAGCCGCGCTCGCGCCACGTGCCGACCAGCGCGCCGATGTTGCGCTCGCAGTCCGGATTGTTCCGCGCGCCCCAGGCGGGGTCGTCGAAGGCCTTCTGGACATCGACCACGATGAGGGCGGAGCGGCCCACGGCGCAGGAGCATACGCTTCAGCCGGCCTACGGATACCAATGGGAGAGACCAGATGAGCATGTACGCAGTCGTCGATCCGGCCACGGGTGAGAAGGTCAAGGAATACCCCACCATCAGCGACGACGATCTTCGCGCCGCGATCGGTCGTGCCGACGAAGCCCACCGGAGCTGGTCGGCCTCGTCGACCGTCGCCGAGCGCGCCGACCTGGTGCGCCGCGTCGGCGAGCTGCACGTCGAGCGGCGCCAGGAGCTGGCCGAGATCATCGTCCGCGAGATGGGCAAGCCGATCGAGCAGGCGCTCGGCGAGGTCGACTTCGTCGGCGACATCTACGGCTTCTACGCAGACAACGCCGAGCAGCTGATGGCGGATGAGCCGATCAAGCTGCTCGCCGGCGACGGATCCGCGGTGGTCCGTCGCAGCTCGTTCGGCGTCCTGCTCGGGATCATGCCGTGGAACTTCCCCTACTACCAGGTGGCCCGCTTCGCCGGTCCGAACCTGGTGATCGGGAACACGATTGTCCTGAAGCACGCGCCGCAGTGCCCGGAGTCGGCGGAGGCGATCCAGAAGCTGTTCGCCGAGGCCGGCTTCCCTGAAGGCGCGTACGAGAACGTCTACGCGACGAACGAGCAGATCGAGTGGGTGATCGCCGATCCGCGCGTGCGCGGCGTCTCAGTGACCGGATCGGAGCGCGCCGGAGCCGCGGTGGCGGAGATCGCGGGCCGCAACCTGAAGAAGGTCGTGCTCGAGATGGGTGGGTCCGATCCGTTCATAGTGCTCGGGACCGACGACCTCGACAAGACCGTCGAGGACGCCGCCGCCGCGCGCCTCGACAACACCGGGCAGTCGTGCAACGCGGCCAAGCGGTTCATCGTGGTCGACGACCTGTACGAGCCGTTCCTCGAGAAGTTCACGGCCGCGATGACGGCCGTCAAGCCGGGCGACCCGACATCGTCTGACAGCGAGATCGGTCCCCTGTCGTCGACTGCCGCGGCCGACCGGCTCGAGGACCAGGTCAAGCGTGCGATCGACCAGGGCGCGAAGGTGGTCGCCGGCGGGGGGCGCGAGGGCAATTTCTTCGAGCCAACCGTCCTGACCGACATCGGCCCCGACAACGACGCTTACCGCGAGGAGCTGTTCGGCCCGGTCGCGCAGGTCTACCGCGTGTCCTCCGAGGAGGAGGCGGTCAAGCTCGCGAACGACACGCCCTATGGGCTGGGCTCGTACGTGATGTCGACCGACCCCGAGCAGGCCGAGCGCGTGGCCAACCAGATCGACGCCGGCATGGTCTACGTGAACATCGTCGGAGCCGACGGAGCCGAGCTGCCGTTCGGCGGCACCAAGCGATCCGGCTTCGGCCGCGAACTCGGCACCTACGGTGCCGACGAGTTCGTGAACAAGAAGCTCATCCGCATCGGCTGAGCGCGGGCGGCCGCTTATGACGGCGCTCAGCGGCCGATGACGGCGAGGAGCGCCTCCGCGACCTGCTCGACCTCCCCGTCGCCCAGGTCGGGGTAGAACGGCAGCGCGAGCGAGCGCGTTGCCACGTCCTCGCAGACCGGGAACTCGCCCTCCCGGTGGCCGAAGCGCTCGCGGTAGAAGCTCATGAGGTGGATCGCCGGGAGGTAGGGCTTCGTGTCGACTCCGCGCTCGCGCATCGCCCCCACGGCGGCGTCGCGATCCAGCCCGCGCGGCAGCTGGACGACGTACACGAACCAGCTGCGCCGGTCGCCGTCCCGGTCCTCGCACGGCAGGTCGAGGCCCTCAACGCCGCCGAGCGCCTCCGCGTAGCGCCCCGCGACCCGAGCCCGCGCCGCCAGCAGCTCGTCGAGGCGCTCGAGCTGCGCGAGGCCGAGCGCGCACGACAGGTCGTCGAGCCGGTAGTTGTAGCCCAGCCGGTCGTGGTCGAGCCAGCCCATGTCAGGGGCGCGGCCCTGGTTGCGCTCGGAGTCGATGCGCTCCTTCAGCTCGGCGGACGGGGACACGACGGCTCCTCCCTCCCCCGTCGTGATCTGCTTGTTCGGGTAGAAGCCGAACACGCTGAGGTTCCCGCGCGCTCCCACCGGCGTGCCGTCGGCGTGCACCGCCCCGAGCGCCTCGCACGCGTCCTCGACGACCCAGAGCCCGCAGTCCCGCGACAGCAGCTCGATGGCCGGCATGTCGACCGGGTAGCCGAAGATGTGCACCGGCAGGATCCCGGTGGTGCGCTCGGTGAGCGCATCGCCGGCCGCCTCCGGCGAGATGTTGAGGGTGCGCGGGTCGATGTCGCAGAAGACCGGGTTCGCGCCCTCGTAGATCAGGCAGTTCGCGGACGCCACGAAGCTGAACGGGGTCGTGACCACGTCGTCGCCCTGCTCGATCCCCGCGGCGCGGACGGCCAGATGGAGCCCGGCGGTGCCCGAGGACACGGCCGAGACGTGCGAGGCACCCGACGCCGCGGCGAAGGAGGCCTCGAACGAGGCCAGCCGAGGACCCAGTGCGAGACGCCCGGAGCGGAGCGTGTCGAGGACCAGCTCCTCTTCGCGCTCGCCGATCGAAGGCCGAGCCAGTGGGATCACGACGGGATCGTGGCCGGCGCACTCACCCTCGATGGCAGCATTCCCGCCTCGAGGGAGTCCACGAGCGCCTCCCAGCTCGCCTCGATGATGTTCTCGGAGACGCCGATCGCGCCCCACGTGTCCTGGCCGTCGGTGGCGTCGAGCAGCACGCGCGTAACCGCGCCGGTGCCCTTGCGCTCGTCGAGGATGCGCACCTTGAAGTTCACGAGCTCGATGTCGCGCAGGTGCGGGTAGCGCTCGCCGATCGCGGCGCGCAGCGCCCTGTCGAGCGCGTTCACGGGGCCGTTTCCCTCGGCCGTGCGCACGTAGCGCTCGCCGTCGACCCAGATCTTGATCGTGGCCTCGGTCTCGACGCGGCCGTCCTCGCGCTTCTCCACGATCGCCCGCCAGGACTCGAGCCGGAACAGCGGCTCGTACTCGCCGGTCTCCTTGCGAATGAGGAGGTCGAACGAGCCGTCGGCGGCCTCGAACTGGTAGCCCCGGTTCTCCATCTCCTTCACGCGGTCGATCACGCGCGTGGCCGTCTGGTCGTCCACGTCGGCGCGCGCGTGGACCGTGCCCTTGCCGGACAGCTCGGACACGAGCACGCGGCGGTCGGCGCCCACCTCGGCGGGCTCGACGTGCTCGAAGGTACGCGAGTCGCGGTTCACGCCCGCCACGTGCATGCCGCCCTTGTGCGCGAAGGCGTTGGCGCCCACGTAGGGCTGGTTCGGGTTCGGCGTCACGTTGCAGAGCTCGTCCACGAGGTGGGCCGTCTCCGTGAGCCGCAGGAGCCGCTCGCGGCCGATCGACTCGAGGCCGAGCTTCAGCTCGAGCGCCGGGAGCACCGAGACGAGGTTGCAGTTGCCGCAGCGCTCGCCGTAGCCGTTCATCGTGCCCTGCACGAGCCGCGCGCCGGCCTCGACCGCGACGAGCGCGTTGGCCACGCCGCAGCCGGCATCGTCATGCGTGTGGATGCCCACCTGGACCGACTCGCCGAGCTCCGCCACGACGTGTGCCGTGGCCTCGCTCACCTGCGCCGGGCAGCGAGGACCCGTTCGTGTCGCACAGCGTCACGTTCTCGGCACCCGCCTCCGCGGCCGCTTTCAGGCAGCTCAGGGCGTATCCGGCGTCGTCTCGGAAGCCGTCGAAGAAGTGCTCCGCGTCGTAGATCACGCGCTTGCCCCGGCCCGCGAGGAACCCCACCGACTCCGCGATCATGCGCAGGTTCTCGTCCGGGTCCACGTGCGTGACCTTCTCTAGGTGGAGCGACCACGTCTTCCCCACCAGGGTGCACACAGGGGCGAAGCTGTCGGCGAGCACCCTGAGGCCCTCGTCGTCCTCCGCCGCACTGTCTCGCCTGCGCGTCATTCCGAAAGCGACGATCGAAGCGGTGCCGAAGCTCTCCTTGGCGAGCAGGTCGAAGAGGGCCTGCTCCTTGGGGTTGGAGGACGGAAAGCCGGCCTCGATCAGATGTACGCCGAGCTCGTCGAGCGCGTGCGCGACGCGGACCTTCTCGTCGACGGACAGCGACATGCCCTCGCCCTGCATGCCGTCGCGCAGCGTCGTGTCATAGACGAGGACCTTCACGCCTGGGACGGCACAGGCACGAGATCGAGCCAGTCCGCGTAGCGGGCGTCGCGGCCGCCCAGGGCGTCCTCGAACACGCCCTGGATCGCGCGCGTGACCGGCCCGGGCGGTCCGATCTCGATGTCGTCGATCTCGCGCATCGGCGTCAGCTCCGCGGCGGTGCCCGTGAGGAACACCTCGTCGGCCAGAGCCAGCTCGGCCCGGGCGATGTCGCGCTCCACGACCTCATAGCCCAGGTCGCGCGCGATCTGGATGCACGACTTGCGGTTGATGCCGTCGAGGATCGACGCGGCCTGGCCGGGCGTGTTGATCACGCCGTCCTTGACCACGAAGACGTTCTCGCCAGTGCCCTCGCAGACGTTGCCGCTGTCGTCGAGCAGGATCGCCTCCTCGTAGCCGGCCTTGACCGACTCGATCTTCGCGAGCACCGAGTTCAGGTACTGGCCCGAGGCCTTCGAGTGCGGGATCAGCGACTCCGACGAGATCCGCCGGTAGGACGACACGCGCGCCCGCACGCCGTTCCGCTTGCCGTCCTCGCCGAGGTAGGCGCCCCACTCCCAGACCGCCACCATCGCCTCGACCGGGTTGTCGAGCGGGTTCAGGCCCATCGGCCCGTAGCCCCGCCACACGAGCGGGCGGATGTAGCAGCTCTTGAAGCCGTTGCGCGCGATCAGCTCATGCGTGAC
This sequence comes from uncultured Thermoleophilaceae bacterium, assembly GCA_963786845.1. Taxonomy (GTDB): domain Bacteria; phylum Actinomycetota; class Thermoleophilia; order Solirubrobacterales; family Thermoleophilaceae; genus JACVRW01. Next base: position 115,218 of record CAWBAP010000007.1, on the reverse strand, counting down.
CTCGCGGAGCTGCTCCTTGGAATAGGGCAGGTCCATGTAGTAGAGCTTCGACGACGCCTCGAGCCGCGCCAGGTGGTCCTGGTTGCGGAAGATCGCCGTGCCCTGGGGCGTCTCGTAGGCGCGGATCCCCTCGAACACGCCGGTTCCGTAGTGGAGGGCGTGCGTGAGTACGTGTACCTTCGCGTCCTCCCAGGCGACGAACTCTCCGTTCAGCCAGATGAGGTCGGCGGTGTTCACGTACGGGTGCTCCTAGAGGTTCGTGAGGACCGCCCGGGTGGCGGCCTCTGTCGATGCGTCCCCGCCCAGGTCCGGAGTCCGGAGGCCCTTCCCGAGCGCGAGGTCCACGGCGGATTCTACGGCAGCCGCGGTGTCTTCCATAGCGAGTCCGTGGCGCAGCATCATCGCCACGGAGCCGAACATGGCGAGCGGATTGGCCGTTCCGGTGCCCGCGATGTCGGGCGCCGAACCGTGCACCGGCTCGAACAGCCCGGGTCCGGACTCCCCGAGCGACGCACTCGGCAGCATCCCCAGCGAGCCCGTGAGCATCGCGGCCTCGTCGCTCAGGATGTCGCCGAACATGTTCTCGGTCAGCAGGACGTCGAAGTCGGCGGGGCGCGACACGAGCTGCATCGCGGCGTTGTCCACGAGCATGTGCTCCAGCGGGATCTCCTCTCCCTCGGCCACGCGCTCGACGGTCTTCCGCCACAGGCGCGAGGTCTCGAGGATGTTCGCCTTGTCGACGCTCGTGACCTTCCTCCGAGCGAGCCGGAAGGCCACCCGTGCGATGCGCTCGATCTCGCCCACGCTGTAGACGCAGGTGTCGTGCGCCGTGTCGCCGTCGAGGCCGCGGTCGCCGAAGTAGATGCCCCCGGTGAGCTCCCGCACCACGAGCAGGTCGGTGCCCTCGATGCGCTCGCGCTTCAGCGGGCTGGCGTCGAGCAGCGCGGGGCTCGGCCGCACCGGGCGCAGGTTGGCGAACAGCCCGAGCTCCTTGCGGAGGCCGAGCAGGCCCTGCTCGGGACGCGGTGCGCCGGGGTCTGTCGTGTCCCACCTCGGGCCGCCGACGGCCGCGAGCAGGACCGCGTCCGCGGCGCGGCACGCGTCGAGCACCTCGTCCGTGAGTGCCGTGCCGTGGGCGTCGATGGAAGCACCGCCCACGAGCCGCTCGTCCAGCTCGAAGTCGCCCACCTCGGCGAGCAGTTCCCTGGCCGCGGCCATGATCTCGGGTCCGATGCCGTCACCGGGGAGGAGGACGATGCGCGGGCTCACGATCGCAGCGCCTTCCGGCGCATCGACCACATCTGCGACGCGCGCTCCAGCTCGAGCGCGGCCGGCCATGGGATCGCGGGAGGGCCGAGCACGGTGCGCAGCGAGGCGGCCGTGCGGCGCGCCAGCTCCGGGTCCGCGCCGGCGCGGCCGGCCAGCTCGATCGCCGTCCGCTCGACCTCGTCGTCGTCCACCGCCATCCAGGCGAGCCCGAGCGCCGCGGCGCGCTCGCCGTCGATCCGCTCGCCGAAGAGCGCCATCGCCGCGGCCGCCTCGCGCGCGCCCGTGCGGCCGAGCAGCGCGCCGTGGCCGCCGCCGGGGTGCAGGCCGATCGGGATGAAGCCGGATATGACCTTGGCGTCGCGGGCGACGATGCGCAGGTCGGTGGCGAGCATCAGGTTGAGGCCGGCGCCCACCGCGCCGCCCCGCACCGCCGCGACGGTCGGCGCCTGGAGCTCGCCCACGCGCGCGAAGGACCGGTAGACGGCCCCGAGGCCGGCGTAGACCTCCGGATGCGCCGGGTCGCGCCCAGCCGCCTCGAGCGTCGCGCGGTCGCCGCCCGCACAGAAGAAGCCGCCCTCCCCCCGCACGACGACGGCGCCGACGGCCATGTCGGCGTCGAGCTCCTCGCACGCGGCCACGAGCTCCCCGGCCATCGCGACGGTGAGCGCATTGCGGCGCTCGGGCGCGTTCAGCGTGAGCACGGCGACGCCGCCGCCGGGCCGCTCGATGGAGATCTCCGGGGCCATCAGGCCCGGGACGCTACCTAGGGCGCGGCCGACGGCAGCGGGTCGGGGCGGCCGAGGTGGTAGCCCTGGCCGTAGCGGACGCCGAGCCGGCGCAGCTCCGTCAGCTGGAGCTCTGACTCGATGTGCTCCGCCAGCACCGAGGCGCCGCTCTCGCGGCCGAACTCGATCAGGGCCGCGGCGAGCGAGCGGCGGCGCGGGTCGGCCTCCAGCGAGCGCGTGAGCGAGCCGTCCAGCTTGATGAACTCGGCGTCCAGCTCGAGGATGTGCCGGAGGCTGGCGAAGCCCGCCCCCGCGTCGTCGACGGCGAGGCGCGCGCCCAGCTCGCGCACGCGGTCGATCGCCACGCGGAAGCGCGGGTAGTCCTCCACCCGCGCGTGCTCCGTCACCTCGAGCACGACGTGGTTCACGCGGGCGCCGGCCAGCAGAGCGAGCAGGTCCGGGCGCTCGGCGGTCGCGGGCGACACGTTCACAGCCATGAACATCTCCTCGGGCAGCGAATGCGAGCGCTCGCAGGCCACGCGAATGGCCCACAGCTCGAGCTCTGAGCCGAGGCCGACCTCGTGCGCCTCGGCGAACCACGCCTCCGGGCCGCGCTCGGGCTCGCTCGGGAAGCGAGACAGCGCCTCGTAGCCCACGACCAGGCGGCTGTCGAGCTCCACGATCGGCTGGAACACGATGTCGAGCTCGCCGCGCTCCATCACGGTGCGGATGCGCGCGCGCCGCAGCAGGCGATCCTCATGCGCGCGGTTGGCCGCATGCACCTGCTCGATCAGCTCGTCGAGCACGCCGCGACCCACGACGTCGTCGAAGACGGTGTCGCCGGCCACCGCGCCGCGCAGCGAGGAGGTCAGGCGCTCGGCCGGAGCGTCCCTCACGACGTAGCCGCTCGCGCCCGCGCGCAGCATCTCGAGCACGGCGTCGTGGTCCAGGACGCCCGCGTGAGCGAGCACGCGCGCGTCGGGCGCGGCGTCCAGGATCGCGTGCACCGCGAGCTCGCCCCCACCCGCAAGGTTCACGTACACGAGCGCGACGTCCGGCTGAGTCGCCGCGGCCAGCTCGGAGGCCTCGGCCGTGCTCGCGGCCACGCCGACCACCTCGAACCCGTTCCCCCGTTCGAGTGTGGCGGCTGTCCCGGCCGCCTCCGACACCTGGTCGTCCGCGATCAATACGCGAACAGGCACCCCTGCCATGTGCACAGTCTCACCCGGGGTGAGACGAGAAGTCAATGGGTAACCGTCGCTATCGGGATCAGCGGGCTTTTTCGCCCGGATGTTGAGCCGGACGTAGTCGATCTCGGGCCCGCAGCGGTCGCCGACGGCCTCGACGTAGCGGTTGTGGAGCTCCTCCGGAAGCCGCTCGAGGTGATAGCCGAGGCACACCGTGCGGATGAAGTCGGAGAGGTCGTCCGGGACCACCGGGTAGGGCTCCAGCCAGGTCTCGACCTCCGTGAAGCCGGCGCGCTCGAGCCGCTCGGCCGTCTCCTCCGCCCCGGCGAAGTTCCAGGGGCCGCGCCAGCCGGCGAGGTGCTCCGCGTACGGCTCCTCGGAGGCGACCTCCATGGCGGCCGCGTGAAAGCGCTCGACATTGCCCCTGCCCCCGCACTGCGCCACGAGACGGCCGCCCGGCAGGAGCGCCGCGTGCATGCGCGCGAACAGCGCGTCGTGGTCGCCGATCCAGTGGAAGACCGCGTTCGAGAAGGCGGCGTCCACGGGCTCCTCCAGCTCCAGCTCGGTCAGGTTCGCGTGGAGCACCGTGCTGCGCGCGGGATCGAGCGCCGCGCGGGCGTGCTCGACCATCGAGGGCGCCGAGTCCACCGCCACCACGCGGCCGCGCGGCAGGCGGTCGAGCAGCATCCGGGTGACCCGCCCCGAGCCGCAGCCGGCGTCGAGCACGGTCTCGTCACCGCGCAGCGGCAGTCGCTCGAGGACCCGCTCCGCCCACTCGACCTGCGGACCCGAGACGCGGTCGTAGGTGGCCGCGTCCCAGTCGCGCGTCACGTCAGAGCCGTTGTCACGGGCCCGGAGCGCTCGCGCCCGGCCTCGAAGCGGTCGATCGCGTCCTGCTGGAGCAGCGTGGCGCCGATGTCGTCGAGCCCCGCGAGCAGGCGACGCTTGATCTCGGCGTCGATCTCGAAGGACGCCTGCCCGCCCGTCCACGTGACCGCCTGGGTCGCCAGGTCGATCGAGGCGTGGCCGGCGTCCATCACCGCCCGCACGTCGTCCGCCGGCAGCGGCACGGGAAGCAGCCCGATCTTCGTGCAGTTCGAATAGAAGATGTCCGCGAAGCTCGGGGCGATCACGGCCTCGAAGCCGTAGTCCTCGAGCGCCCAGGGAGCGTGCTCGCGCGAGGAGCCGCAGCCGAAGTTCCGCCCCGTCGCGAGGATCGGGTTCCTCGGCAGGTCCCAGCCGGGCTGCTTCGCCCAGTCGTAGAACAGGAACTCGCCGAAGCCCGTCCGCTCGACCCGCTTCAGGAACTGCTTGGGGATGATCTGGTCGGTGTCGACGTCGTTTCGGTCGAGCACGGAAACGTCGCCCTCGATCAGGCTCACCTGCCTCATTCCCACTCCCTGATATCGACGAAATGGCCCTCGATGGCGGCCGCGGCGGCCATCCTCGGGCTCACGAGGTGCGAGCGCGCGCCGCGGCCCTGGCGCCCCTCGAAGTTGCGGTTCGAGGTCGAGGCCACGCGCTCCCCCGGCGCCGCGATGTCGGGGTTCATGCCGAGGCACATCGAGCAGCCGGCGGAGCGCCAGTCGAAGCCGGCGGCGCGGAACACCTCGTCGAGCCCCTCCGCCTCGGCCTGCGCCTTCACCTGCTGGGAGCCGGGCACGACCATCGCGTTCACCGTGGACGCCACGCGCCGCCCCTTCACGACCTCCGCGGCCTCGCGGAGGTCCCCGATGCGCGAGTTCGTGCAGGAGCCGATGAACACGCGGTCGAGCCTGATCTCGGACATGGGCGTGCCCGGCGCCAGCGCCATGTACTCGAGCGCGCGCTCGTCGCCCTCGCTGGCCGGCTCCGGAACCGCGCCGCTCACGCCCACGACCATCCCGGGCGTCGTGCCCCAGGTGACCTGCGGCGAGACCTGGCCGGCGTCCACACGGATCTCCCGGTCGAAGCTCGCCCCCTCGTCGGTGCGGAGCTCGCGCCAGGAATCGAGCGGCAGCGGGTCGGGCGCGGCCTCGCGGCCCTCGACCCATTCGAAGGTGGTGTCGTCCGGAGCGATCATCCCGGCCCGTCCGCCGCCCTCGATCGTCATGTTGCAGACGGTCATCCGGCCCTCCATGGAGAGCCGCTCGATCGCCGGGCCGGCGTACTCGATCACGTGGCCGACCCCGCCCTCGACCCCCATCTGGCCGATCGTGGCGAGGATCAGGTCCTTGGCGGTCACGCCGTGGCCGAGCTCGCCCTCGTAGCGGATCAGCATCGAGCGCGGCTTGCGCTGCTGGAGCGTCTGGGTGGCGAGCACGTGCTCGACCTCGCTCGTGCCGATCCCGAAGGCGAGCGCGCCGAAGGCGCCGTGCGTGGAGGTGTGCGAGTCGCCGCAGACGATGGTCATGCCCGGCTGCGTCACGCCCAGCTCCGGCCCGATCACGTGGACGATGCCCTGGTGGCGCGACCCGATCGAGTAGATCGGCACGCCGAACTCCTCGGCGTTCCGCTCGAGCGTCTCGACCTGCACGCGCGAGAGCTGGTCGCGGATCTGCCGGGCGGCGGTCGAGCCGTCGGTGGGGACGTTGTGGTCCGCCGTCGCGAGCGTGCGGTCGGGGCGGCGCACCTTCCGGTCCGCGAGCCGGAGCGACTCGAAGGCCTGCGGCGAGGTCACCTCGTGAACGAGGTGGAGATCGATGTACAGGAGGCTCTCGGCGACCTCGTGCGCGTCCCAGATCTTGTCGAACAGTGACTTCGCCATCGGGATCAGCTCCTCCTCAGGCCGGCGGCGACGACCGCGTAGAAGCGGGCCTCCTCGTCGCCGGGATTCTCGAAGTGGTGCGGAAGGTCCGCGTCGAAGGTCACGGTGTCGCCGTCGTCCAGGTCGTGCGCGGCGCCGCCGCACACGAAGCGCACCGGGCCGGCCTCCACGACCGCGGTCTCGCGGCTTCCGGCCTCGTGCATCGGCGGGTCGTCCGGGCCCGCCGTGGACGCTCCCGGTGACAGCGAGTGGAGCGACACCTCCGCGCGCAGTCCGGGCAGCGGCGGCGTGAGCACCTCGTAGCGGTGAGCCGAGCCGCCGCCGCGGCGCCGCTCGCGGGCCCGCACGACGCTCACCCCGTCGCCCTCGTCGAGCCGCAGCAGCTGGGAGAGGCTCAGCTCGAGGCCGCCGGCGATCCGCTCCGCCACCGACAGCGTGGGGCTCGTCTCGCCCCGCTCGACCTGCGAGAGCATCGGCGCCGAGACGCCGCTGCGGTCCGCGAGCTCGCGCAGCGAGAGCTCCATTCCCTCACGCAGGGCCCTGAGCCGCACGCCGAATGAGCCGTTTCCCGACGACACGGTGCGTACGCTATCACATACTTCTGTACGTGATAACTAGCGGGCCTGCTTCGTCGGCCGCACCACGACCTCGTTCACGCACACGTGCGGCGGGCGCGTGACGGTGTGCAGGATCGCGTCGGCGATGTCCTCCGCCCGCAGCACCTCGCCGATCTGCTCGCGTGCGCGCTCCATGGCCGTGCGGACGAGCGGGTTCGTGTTGTGGCCCTGGAGCTCCGTCTCCACGAAGCCGGGCGCGACGTCGTCACGCGGATCCCGGCGTGGAGCGCCTCCTGGCGAAGCGCCTCGGAGAACGCGTGCACGCCGAACTTGGTCATGTTGTAGACGGCGGCGCCCGCGTCGGCTCGGCGCCCGGCCACCGAGGAGAGGTTCACCACGTCCCCTCCCCCGCTCGCCGCGATCAGCGGCAGCGCCGCGTGCGTGCAGTAGAGGAGCCCCAGCAGGTTCACGCCGATCATCGTGCGCCACTCCTCGGTGTCCGCTTCGGCGACCGGGCCGAGCAGCATCACGCCGGCGTTGTTCACGAGGATGTGCAGGCCGCCGAGCTCGTCGTGCGCGGCCTTGACGAAGCCGCGCGCCTGCTCCTCGTCGGAGACGTCCACCTCCTGGACGAGCGAGCGGCCCTCGAGCGTGTCCGCCAGCGCCTGGAGGCGATCGGTGCGGCGCGCGCCGAGCGCGACGCTGGCGCCGGCCGCGGAGAGCGCGCGCACGGTGGCCTCTCCGATGCCCGAGGAGGCGCCCGTCACGACGGCCACGCGTCCGTCCAGTGGGCCTGCCATGCGCGCAGATGCTACCCGGCGATTCGCCGGGCGCGAAGCGCCAGCTCCAGCTCGAAGCGGCCGTCGGGGTCGTCGAGCCGGTTCCCGAACAGCTCGCGCAGGCGCGCGAGCCGGTAGCGCACGGTCTGCGGGTGCACGTGCAGCGCCCTCGCCACCGCCTCCGTGCGCCCGCGGTGCCGCAGCCAGGCGTCGAGCGTCGAGCCGAGCCGCTCGCGCGAGAGCTCCGTCTCCGCCTCGAGCGGGGCGAGCGCGGTCTCGGCCACGTCGCGCGCCAGCCGGCGGTCGGCGCCGAGCAGCAGCGAGAGCTTGTGGCTCTCCGCCACGAGCAGCGCGTCGCCGTCGTCGATCCCGCCCTCCCCGCGAGGCGAAGCACCTCGCGAGCGCGCGCGAAGCTCACCGCCGGCCTCCTGCCACGGACCTCCGGGCCCGAGCGCGGCGCGGCGGCCGCGAACGGCCCGCTCGAGCTCGCGCCGGCGGCGGGCGCGGGGACGAGCGCGACGATGAAGGGCGCCACGTGGGCCACGAGCGCGTCGGCCCCCAGGCGCAGGGCGAGCCGGTCGGCCTGCTCGCCGCTCGTCTCCTCGGCCTCCACCACGAGCGCGGCCAGGCTGCGCGGCAGCCGCCAGGCGGCGCCCGCCGCCGCGGCCTCCAGTGTCGCCGGGTCCACCGGCGGCTCCTGCACCAGCAGCGCCGCCAGCCGCTGGCGGCGCCGCTGGAGCGCGCCCGCCGCCGCGGCCTGCTCGCGCGCGTAGCCCTCGATCGAGTCGGCCGACAGCTCGTCGATGTACGCGAAGATCGCCTCGGCGAGCGCGTACAGGGTGCGCGGCGGCAGCCCGGCCGCGCTCCCCCGCCGCAGCGAGCCGGCGCCACGCCACGCGGGCGCCCAGCCGGTAGGCGGCGAGCAGGGCGTCGAGGCTGCGCCCGGCCCGCATCTCCCCGCGCCCGAGGTTCACGTACACCTCGCGGCCGGCGTCCGGGTCCGAGCCCGGGTTCGCGACGATCGTCGTGAAGCGTCCCAGCGCCTCCTCGACCCCGTGCCGGAGCGCCTGGCCGAACGGGCCCTCGAGCGGCCGCGCGTAGTCGGGCACGCCGTGGCTCAGCTCGTCGACGATCTCGTCGGCGAGCGCCGGAAGCTCCGGGCGCAGCACATCGGCCACCTCAGGCGGCACCGCTTCCCATGGATGCTCGGCGACCACTTGTCAGAAACCTACAAGAATCGCCTCCCGGTCGTGGCGAGGACGAGTGAACGGGCATGGCTTCTGGTACGTAGCCTCCAGAAGCGATGACGAGAGCGCACCGCAACATCAACATCGCCGCCGTCGTACTCCCCTTCGTCGCATTCCTCTCGCGATACCGATGCTCTGGAACGAGCTCGTCGGGCCGCTCGACCTCGGGCTGTTCCTGCTGATCTACGCCGTCTCCACGATCGGGATCACGGTCGGCTACCACCGGCTCCTGACCCACCGCGCCTTCGCCACCTACAAGCCGGTCGAGTACCTCTACGCGATCCTCGGCTCGCTGGCCGTCGAGGGCCCGGTGATCGGCTGGGTCTCGGACCACCGCAAGCACCACGCGCACGCCGACGAGGAGGGCGACCCGCACAGCCCGCACGTGGACCACCACGGCGACACGCCCGGCGCCCTGCGCGGCCTCTACCACGCGCACGTCGGCTGGCTCTTCCACCACGCGACCGCTGTCGACGCCGAGAAGTACGCCCCGGACCTCGTCGAGGACCGCGGGATGCGCCTCATCCACAGGCTCTTCCCGCTCTGGGTCACGCTGGGCCTCGTCTTCCCGGCGGCCATCGGCTGGCTCGTCGGCGGCAACCTGAAGAGCGCGCTCACCGCGTTCTTCTGGGCCGGGCTCGTGCGGATCTTCCTGGTCCACCACGTGACCTTCTCGATCAACTCGATCTGCCACTTCTTCGGACGCAGGCGCTTCCCGACCGACGACAGGTCGACGAACGTGGCCTGGCTCGCCGTGCCCTCGTTCGGCGAGTCCTGGCACCACAACCACCACGCCTTCCCGCGCTCGGCGATGCACGGGCTGCGCTGGTGGGAGGTGGACCTGGGCGGCCTCGTGATCCGTGCGATGCGCCGCCTCGGCCTCGCCTGGAACGTGGTGATGATCAGCCCGGAGCGCCAGGAGCAGCGCAAGGTCCAGGCCGCGCCCAAGCTGCGGCCGAACGCGACCACGCCGGCGGCCCGCCAGCTAGAGCGCGTTCCGCAGTAGCGCGAGCAGCTCGGCCTCGTCGGGCGGCTCGGGCGTGTTCCCGAGCGCGGGGTGCCGCATGACCGCCGCCGCCACGCGCGGCAGGTGCTCCTCCTCCACGCCGAGCGTCGCGAGCCGGGTGTGGCCACAGCGGGCGGACAGCTCGGCCAGCCTCCCGGTCGCCGAGGGCGCGCGCGAACTCACCCATCACCGTCGGCAGCCGCCCACTCATCATCCGGGCGAAATGGGGCAGCATCACCGCGTTGGTCTGCGCGTGCGGCGAGCCGGCGGTGCGCACGATGAGCTGGCAGGTCGCGTGATGGACCGCGAAGCCGGTCATGCCGGACGCCCAGCCGCACAGGAGAGCGCCAAGCGCGACCTGCCCGGCGGCGATCAGCGCCGCCCCGCGCAGTGCGGCCGCCTCGGCGATGGGGTTCGCCAGCGGCGTGTAGAGCGCCTCCATCCCGTGCGCCAGCGCGTTCATCGCGCTCGCCCACAGCTCCGGCTCCGGCTGGGAGGCCATCAGCGCCGGATCGGCGATCACGAGCGAGGGGCGCACCATGCGCGCGCCCTCCACCCCGGCCGGGGTGCGATGGAAGGGCGTGAGCTCGGCGCCGGACAGCGTCGTCGGGATGGCGGCCACGGGCGGCGCCGGTGACGCCGCCGATGGCCTTGGCCGTGTCGATCACGCGGCCTCCGCCCAGCGCCACCAGCGGGCGCTCGCCGGCGTCGGGCAGGAGCGCCGCCGAGATCTCGTCCACCAGGCCGGCGGGCACGTCCAGCCGCACGGCGGGTCGAGCCGCACGCTGCCCGCGGCCCGCTCGGTGGTCAGCAGGGTGTAGCCGTCGAAGCCGCCCTGCCGGAGCAGATCGGACGCCTCGGCCGCAGAGCCCTCCGCGAAGCGGATGGTGCGCTCACCGTCGCGCATCGTGAAGGACTCGGCGGCCAAGGCGCCGATCGTATTTGTTGCCTTAGGGCTGCGGACCTCCGGAGAGGCTGCAGAACAGGTCGCCCAGCACGCCCTGGCCCGGGAACGACGTGATCGTCAGCGTTACCGGCGACTGCCGGTTCGGCCCGAACAGCTCGACCACGAGGCCGAGGAGGTTCAGGTCGAGCGGCCCGAGGATCAGGTTCAGCACCCGGCAGCTCGGAGCCGCCTGGGCCGCCTGAGCCCCGTCCTGCGCCGCAAGCCTCGCCGTGGCGCGGAACGCCCGCATCGGCTTGTCCTTCAGCCGCGTGTTGAGCGACGCCACGACCTGCTTCGCTTGGGCCGTGCCGGCACCGCGGCCGAGGCGGATCGTGCTGCGCGAGAGCGAGCAGAACAGCCGTCCGAGGACGCCGCTGCCATCACCGCGAGGAATCGCGTAGATGAGCAGGTTCACCTCGCTCAGGTCGACCCGGAGCCCCAGCAGGTCCAGCTGGAGGTCGTCGAGGGTGAGCGTGAGCACGTGACAGCGACCGCGCTGGGCGGCCACGGCGAACGTGACCCGCTTCTGAGCGGTCTGGCTCTCCCCCGCGCCCTCCACACGGCTTGTCAGGACGCCGCGAGCGACGATGTTGCGGTCTACGACCGCGAAACGCTTGATTTGCACGTCGACGGTGACCTTGCCCCTGTCGCGCGAGCCTTCCGCCGCGTTGGCGGCGGTGACTGGCACGAGGAGGGCGAGGGCACAGAGGACGGCGAGAATGAGTCCTTTCATGCGCGCCGCATACCCGGCGCCAACCGAATAACGCAGCTAGGGCGTCGGCGTCTTCTTCGCCTCGCGCTCGAGCATGCGCTCGGCCTCGGCGGCCACGTCGTTCGCCAGCGCGTTCGAGAGCGCCGCGGAGGTACGCCTTGCCCGAGGCCTCGAGGATGTCGGTCGACACCCCGACGCCCGACGCCAGCTCGCCGCCCAGCTCGAGCAGCACGGTGACCTCGCCGAGGGCGTCCCGCCCACCGGTGACCGCCGACACGTGGTACTCGCGTAACCGCGCCTCGTGGCCGGTCGCGGCGTTCAGCGCGCTGAAGAACGCGTCCACCGGCCCGTCGCCCGGTGAAGCTGCCCGACTCCACCTCGCCGTCCGGCATCCGGACGCTCACGCGGGCGAGCGGGGAGCGCGCGGAGGAGGCCTCGATGTCGAAGGACACGAGCTCGAACGACGCGGGCGCCTGCTTCATCTCGTCGGAGACGATGGCCTCCAGGTCGAGCGCCGTGACCTTCTTCTTCTTGTCAGCCAGCTCCTTGAAGCGCTTGAAGGCGGTGTTGAGCGCCGCGCCGTCGACCTTGAAGCCCAGCTCCTCCAGCGCGTTCCGAAGCGCGTGCCGCCCGGAGTGCTTCCCGAGGACGAGCGAGTTCGTCTCGAGCCCGATCGTGGTGGCGTCCATGATCTCGTAGGTCGTGCGCTCCTTCAGCACGCCGTCCTGGTGGATGCCCGACTCGTGCGCGAACGCGTTCCGGCCGACGATCGCCTTGTTCGGCGGCACCTGGTAGCCGGTCAGGCGCGACACCATGCGGCTCGTGCGGGCGATCTCGCGCGTGTCCACGCCGCTCCAGAGCCCGTGGGCCGCCTCGCGCACGTGCAGCAGCATCACGATCTCCTCGAGCGACGCGTTCCCGGCGCGCTCGCCGATGCCGTTGATCGCGCACTCCACCTGGCGGCAGCCGGCCACCACTCCGGCGAAGGAGTTGGCGACCGCGACGCCGAGGTCGTCGTGGCAGTGGACCGAGGCCGTGACGCCGGCCAGGCCCGGCACCAGCCGGTAGAGCTCGCGCCACATGTGGGCGTACTCGTCCGGCATCGAGTAGCCGACCGTGTCCGGCACGTTGATCGTCGTGGCGCCCTCGTCGAGGGCGATCTGGAGCACCTCGGCCGTGAACTCGAGGTCGGCGCGCGTGGCGTCCATCGGCGAGAACTCCACGTCCTCGCAGCGCTCGCGCGCCTGGGCCACGGCGGCGCGCGCCTGGCCCTTCACGTCCTCGCGGGTCGACTGGAGCTGGTGCTCGATGTGGATGTCGCTCGTCGAGATGAAGGTGTGGATGCGCGGGCGCTCGGAGTCCTTGACCGCGTTCCAGGCCGCGTCCACGTCCTGCGCGTTCGCGCGCGCGAGCCCGCAGATGACGGGCCCGTGCACCTCACGGGCGATCGCCTGGACCGCCTCGAAGTCGCCCGGCGAGGAGATCGGAAAGCCGGCCTCGATCACGTCCACGCCCAGCCGCGCGAGCTGGTGCGCGATCTCGAGCTTCTCCTGCCTGTTGAGCGAGATCCCCGGCGACTGCTCCCCGTCACGGAGAGTCGTGTCGAAGATCTTTACTCGGTCCTTCTCGCTGCGGTCCATGTCGCTCCCTTTCACTTCCCGGCCAACTCCCCTTCGCTTGCGGCTTCAGGCGGCCGCCACGCGCAATTCATCCCCCGAAGGGGAGAAGGAGCGAAAGTCGGAGGCCGGAGGGGGCGAGCACTGAAGCCAGAGTACCAGCGGCTTTCGCAGCTGAGAAGGACGTCGCGCCGGTCGGGTATGACGCCGCGACGGCGTCCGCGTTCGCGTGCGCCGCCGTCTCAGAGCGTCAGCACCACCTTGCCAACGTTGCTGCGCTCGTGCATGAAGCGGTGGGCGGCGGCGCCGTCGTCGAGCCTGAACTCCTGCGCCACGACCGGCCGCACGCTGCCCTCGTCGATCCAGGCTCGGAGTGGTTCGACGAGCTCGTCGAGCGACTCGTGCTCGTCCCAGAGCGTGAGCATGTTCAGGCCGATCACGGACTTCGACTCGCTCATCAGCTTGAGCGGGTTGAAGCGCGGCATCTGGGCGAGCACCCGCAGCGCCCGCAGCGGGCTGCGGCGCTCGCCGGCCTGGACCTCGGACGCCCCGAAGCACACCAGCCGGCCGCCCGCGCGGAGCAGCGCGAAGCTCTGCCGGAAGCTGCGGCCGCCGATCGCGTCGAACGCGAGGTCGATCGGGTGCTTCTCGCCCGCGATCCGGCGCACCTCGTCGACCACGTCGTGGGTGCGGTAGTCGACCGGATGGTCGACGCCGAAGCCGCGGATCGCGTCGTGCTTCGCGGGGCTCGCGGTGCCGTAGACCTCCGCGCCGATCAGCTTCGCGACCTGCGTGGCGGCGATCCCCACGCCGCCGGCGGCCGCCTGGATCAGCACGCGCTCGCCGGCGCGGAGCCCGCCGTAGCGGACGAGGCCCGCATAGGCGGTCGCGTAGGTCACGGGCACCGCGGCGCCCTCGCTGTAGCTCCAGCCGTCCGGCAGCGGGATGACCGTCCCCGCCTGGGCGACCGCCAGCTGCGCGTAGCCGCCGAAGCGGCAGGCGCCCATCACGCGCTGGCCCAGCTCGAGGCCCTCGACGCCGTCGCCCAGCGCGTCCACGTCGCCCGCCACCTCGTAGCCGACGACGCAGGGCGGCTTGGGCGCGTCGGGGTAGAGGCCGACCCGGCCGAGCAGGTCGGCGAAGTTGACGCCGGCCGCGCGTACCGCGATGCGCACCTCCCCCGGGCCCGGCTCGGGATCGGGCCGCTCCTGCACGCGCAGGACGTCCGGAGGCCCGTGCTCGGTGATCACGAGCGCCTTCATCCGGCGGTGACCATATATCGTGGGGAGAGGCATGCGAACGGCCTCGGCACGAGCGCCGACGTGAGGGAATCCATCCTCGACGCGGTGGGCAACACCCCCCTGGTGCGACTCGGCCGCCTCGGCAGGGACCTCAGGCCACAGCTCGTGGCGAAGATCGAGGCGCTGAACCCCGGCGGGTCGATCAAGGACCGGGCCGCGATCGCCCTGGTCGAGGCCGCTGAGCGCGACGGGAAGCTCAAGCCCGGCGGCACGATCGTCGAGCCCACGAGCGGCAACACCGGGACCGGCCTCGCGATCGCGGCCGCCCTCAAGGGCTACCGCGTGATCGCGGTGATGCCGGACAAGATGTCGAAGGAGAAGATCGACCTGCTGCGCGCCTACGGCGCCGAGGTGGTCGTGGCCCCCACCGAGGTGCCGCCCGAGTCGCCGGAGTCGTACTACCGCGTCGCCGACCGGCTCACCGAGGAGATCCCGGGCGCCTTCCAGCCGAACCAGTACAAGAACCAGGCGAACCCCGAGGCGCACTACCGCACGACCGGCCCCGAGCTGTGGCGCCAGTCGGGCGGGCAGATCACGCACTTCGTGGCCGGGCGTGGGCACGGGCGGCACGATCACGGGCGTCGGCCGCTACCTCCGCGAGCAGAAGCCGGACATCCAGATCATCGGCGCCGACCCGGTGGGCTCGATCTTCTCCGGCGGCGAGGAGGGCGTGAAGCCCTACCTCGTCGAGGGCGTGGGCGAGGACTTCTGGCCGGACACCTACGACCCCTCGGTCGTCGACCGCTACATCACGGTCTCGGACCGCGACTCCTTCCTCTGGACGCGCCGGCTCGCCGAGGAGGAGGGGATCCTCGCCGGCGGCTCGGGCGGCCTCGCCCTGTACGCCGCCTACCAGGTGGCCCGCGAGCTCGACGACCCGTCCGCGATGGTGGCGGTGATCCTCCCCGACGGCGGGCGCTCCTACCTCTCGAAGGTCTTCAACGACGCCTGGATGCGCCAGTACGGCTTCCTGGAGCGGGACGCGGAGCTCACCGTGGCCGACGTGCTGCGCCAGAAGCACGCCGAGGGCGAGATCCCGCCGCTGCTCACCGTGGAGACGCAGGCGAAGGTGCGCGACGCGGTCGCGCTGCTCCACGAGCACCGCGTCTCGCAGCTCCCCGTGGTCTCCGCGCACGACCCCCACACCGTCGTCGGCTCGGTCAGCGAGCGCGGCCTGCTGCGGCACGCGATGGACGATCCGGCGCTCCTCTCCGCCGCGATCGTCGAGGTGATGGAGGCCCCCTTCCCGGCCGTGGCCGCGGACGACAGCGTGCGCGAGGCCGTGGAGCTGCTCGCCGACCGGCGCGAGGCCCTGCTCGTGAACATGGACGGGCGCGCCGCCGGGATCGTGACGCGCGCCGACCTGCTCGAGTCGCTCGCGCGGTGACGGGCAACGCGCTCGCCACGCGCGTCGTGCACGCGGGCTCGACCCCGACCCGGCCTACGGGTCGGTGATCCCGCCGATCCACCAGACCTCGACCTACGTGCAGCCGGCGCCCGGGCGAGTTCGTCGAGGACTACGACTACGCGCGCTCGGCGAACCCCACCCGCGCCGCGCTCGAGCGCGCGCTCGGCGAGCTCGAGGGCGGCCTCGGCTCGCGCCTTCTCGAGCGGCATGGCCGCCACGCACGCGCTGATCACCGCCCACTGCGGCGCCGGCGACCACGTGATCCTGCCGCACGACCTCTACGGCGGCACCTACCGGCTGGTGGACAAGGTGCTGAAGCGCTTCGGGCTCGACTACGACATGGTCGACCAGACCGACCTCGACGCGCTCGCGCGCGCGCTCCGGCCGGAGACGCGGCTGATCTGGGTCGAGACGCCCACGAACCCGCTGCTGAACGTGGTGGACGTCGCCGGCGTGGTCGCGCGGAAGGGGACGCGATCGTGGCCGTGGACAACACGTTCGCGACACCGATCGTGCAGCGCCCGCTCGAGCTCGGCGCCGACGCGGTCGTGCACTCGGCCACGAAGTACCTCGGCGGCCACTCGGACGTGGTCGGCGGGGCCGTCGTGGTGGCCGACGAGGAGCTCCACGAGCGCGTCCGCTTCGTCCAGAACGCGGTCGGCGCGGTGCCCGGGCCGTTCGACTGCTTCCTCGTCCACCGCGGGCTGCGGACGCTCCACCTGCGCGTGGCGGCCCACACCGAGAACGGCCGCGCGGTGAGCGAGTTCCTGGGCGGCGCGCCCGGGGTCGAGGACGTGCGCTGGCCGGGCTTCGGCGGCATGGTTTCGTTCCGCCACCCCGACGCGACCCGGATCGCCGCCGCCACGGAGATCTTCTCGCTGGCCGAGTCGCTCGGCGGGGTCGAGTCCCTGATCGAGGTGCCGCAGGCGATGACCCACCAGTCCGTCGAGGACTCGGACGCCGCCGTGCCCCCCGACCTGGTGCGGCTCTCCTGCGGCGTCGAGGCGGCCGAGGACCTCGTGGACGACCTGCGCAGGCGCTCGGCTAGAGGCTGACGGCGCGGCCGGCGTGGAAGCCGTCGCCCGCGACGATGCCGTCCACCACCTCGCGCGGCACGGGGTTGTCGGCCGTGACGATCATCACCGCGCCGCCGCCGGGCTGTCCTCGGGCTGGCGCCCCACGGCGGCGGAGATGATGTTGATGCCGCGGTCGCCGAGCTCGGTGCCCACGCGGCCGAGCATCCCGGGCCGGTCCTCGTAGCTGAAGATCGCCAGATGGCCCTCGAGCTGGAGGTTGAAGCGCGACCCCCACGCCTCGAGCAGGTGCGGGCGGTGGAGCTGGCCGAGCGTCGTCCCGGTCACGCGCGTGCGCTCGCCGCCGCTCACCACGGCCACCCGCACGAGGTCGGTGAAGTCGCGCGCGTGCGAGCTGCTCGTCTCGGTGACCGCGATACCGCGCTCCTCCGCGATCGCCGGCGCGTTCACCTCGTTGACCTCCTCCTCGGTGTGCCCCTCGAGCACGCCGCGCAGCACCTGCACGGTCAGGAGCCGGGTGTCGCGCTCGGCGATGCGGCCGAGGTACTCCACCTCCACGGCGTCGACCGACGGGCGCTCGGCGATCGTGCTGGCGATACGGCCGAGGTCGCGCGCCAGGGGCAGGAACGGGCCCAGCGCCTCGAGGTCCTCGGCCGCGATCGACGGGATGTTCACGGCGCTCGTGACGACCCCGCCGGTGAGCGCCGCCACGACCTGCTCGGCGGCCTGGTAGCCGGCCCTGTCGGTGGCCTCGGCCGTCGAGGCGCCGAGGTGCGGCGTGACCACGACGTTCGGGTAGCCGAACAGCGGGTGCTCGGTCAGCGGCTCCTCGCGGAACACGTCGAGCGCGGCGCCCGCGACCTTCCCGGAGTCGAGCGCCTCGCGCAGCGCCGTCTCGTCCAGCAGCTTCCCGCGCGCGACGTTGATCACCCTCACGCCGTCCTTCATCGCCGCGAAGGCGGCGGCGTTCAGCCAGTTCTCGGTCTCGTCCGTCACGGGCAGGTGGACGGTGATGAAGTCCGCGCGCGCGTACACCTCCTCGGACGTGTCGGCGCGCTCCACGCCGAGCTCGCGAAAGCGCTCCTCTGACACGTACGCGTCGAAGGCCACGACGCGCATGCCGAATCCGAGCGCCCGCTGGGTGACCAGCTGGCCGATACGGCCGAAGCCGAGCACGCCGAGCGTCTTGTCGTACAGCTCGACGCCGCTGAACTCGGCGCGCTCCCACGCGCCACCGGTCAGCGATTCGTGCGCCTGCGGCACCTTCCGGGCCAGCGCCAGCAGCAGCGCGAGCGTGTGCTCGGCCGCGGTGATCACGTTCGACTGCGGCGCGTTGGCCACGATCACCCCGCGCTTCGTGGCGGCCTCCACGTCCACGTTGTCCACGCCCACCCCCGCGCGCCCCACCGCCTTGAGCCGGACGGCGCGCTCGAGCAGGGCGGCGTCGAGCCGGGTGGCGGAGCGGATCAGGATCCCGTCGAAGTCGCCGATCCGGCGCTCGAGCTCCTCCTGGTCCCAGTCGAGGCCGAGCTCGACCTCGAGCCCGGCGTCACGCAGCAGCTGGACGCCGGAGTCCCCGATCTTCTCCTTGACCAGGACCTTCACGCGTGGAGGGCGACGCCGGCGTCGGAGAAGACGCGCTGCGCGGCAGCCACGCCCGCGCCCGGCTCGGCCTCGTGCCCGAGCTCGCGCAGCGTCATCTCGAGCGCGGAGATCGTCACGATGATGTCGAAGGCGCCGAAGTACCCGCAGTGGGCGACGCGGGCGATCCTGCCCTTCAGCTTGCCCTGGCCGCCGGCGATGGTCACGCCGTAGCGGTCGCGCATCAGCTTCGGCACCCGGGCGCCGTCGAGCCCCTCCGGGAGCACGATCGCGGTCGCGACGTTGGCGTTCTCGTCCGCCGCGCCGCCGAGCAGCTCGAGCTCGAGCGCCTTCGCGGCCTCGCGCGTGGCGTGCCCGAGCAGGGCGTGCCGCTCGTAGACCTGCTCGAGGCCCTCCGCCTCGATCATCCCGAGCGCGACGTCGAGCGCCTTCACCAGCCCGACGGCCGGGGTGAACGGGCTGTCCGGCGGGTCCTGGCGCTGCCCGGAGACCGTGCGGGCCCAGTCGAAGTAGAAGCGGCGGCCCGGGTTCTGGGCGGCGCGCTCGAGCGCGGCCTCGTTCGCGCTGGCGAACGCCAGGCCGGGCGGGGCCATCAGCGCCTTCTGGGAGCCGGCCACGACCACGTCCACCCCCCACTCGTCCTGCGGGAGCGGGACGGCGCCGAGCCCGGACACGGCGTCGACGGCGATCAACGCGCCGTGGCGGTGCGCCACCTCGGTGAGCTCGCGGACGTCGTTCACGACGCCCGTGGAGGTCTCCGAGAAGGTTGTGAACACGAGCTCGACGCCCTCGCTGGCGGCGAGCCGCTCGTCGAGGGCCGCCGGGTCGATCTTCCGCCCCCACTCCGTCTCCCAGTGGATCGTCTCCGCGCCGTAGGCCTCGCAGAGCTCGAACCAGCGCTCGCCGAACTTGCCGCAGGAGGCCACGAGCGCGGGCTCGCCCGGGCGCACGAGGTTCGCGACGGCGGACTCGAGCGCGCCCGTGCCGGAGCTAGTGAACACCTGCACCTCGTTGCGCGTCTGGAAGACGTCCTTGAGGCGGCTGAGCACGCGCGCGTACACCTCGATGAAGCCCGGCGCGCGGTGGTAGACCATCGGCTCGGCCATCACCTGGGAGACCGCTGGCGGGAGCGGCGTGGGTCCGGCCGTCATGAGGTACTGCTTGACATACGGGTTCGCCACGGACGGGCGAGAATAGCGTCAGCCCCAGAGGGCACGCGCGACCGAGCTCCTCGTCTCCTCCGGGTCGATCCTGATCCCCTCCCAGTCCGTCCCGAAGGCGAAGATGAGCGTCCACACGACGATCGCAAGGATCGAGAACCCGAGGGCGACCCAGCCGACGATGAAGCCCGCCTGCGCGAGGCCGCGGTGCTTGGGCGTTTCACCCGCGTCGACCTTCCGCTTGCCGTTGCGCGAGCAGACGATCCCGGCGATGGCCAGGCCCAGCGAGACGATCGTGGAGAGGCCGCCCGAGAGAAACAGGAGGGCGAGCCCGCTGATCGAGCAGACGAAGCCCGCGATCGCCTGCCCGTTGTCGGGCACTGGCGGCTGCGGGTAGCCCCACTGGGGCTGCTGAGGCTGCTGAGGCGGGTAGGCGTAGCCCGGAGGCGGCGGCGGGTAGCCGTAGGTCTGCGGTGGCGGCGGCGGGGCCTGCGGCTGCGGCTGGGGCGGCTCCGGCTGTGGCCGGTCGCCTAGCTCCGGCTCGGGCCCGGCTGGCTGCGGCGGAAGGAAGCGCGGCTCCTCCACATCAGAACTCCGTGTCGATCCAGTCCATCATCGCTTGCGCCGCCTAGCGGCGCAACGTGACGCGCTTGCGCCTGGTGTCGCGCCGCCGCCGTCAAGCGGGTCACGCGCAGCCGCACCGTGCCCGAGACGCGCCGGAGCCGACGCAGCTTGGGCTTAGCCTTGCGGGTGAACCTGAGCACGACCGTCGCGCTGCCGGCTCGCGTCAATCGCTTGGACCCCTTTGCGACGGAAACCGATCGCGCGAGCAAGCCGCTGTTGACGAGGTAGCGCCGCTGATCCGGCAGGGCGCGCGACAGCCCGCCCTGATCCGCAGCCCTCGAGCGAGCGCGGCGTTCAGGCGCTGGCCCCTCAGCACCGAGAACGTGCTGAGGAGCTCGCCTCCGGGGCCGTTGTCGACGACGCGGTTCACCGTCTCGCAGTTGGCGACGATATCCCCGGCGTCGACGTTGGCGGTGTCCGTGCCCACGCCGCAGTCGATGTTGTCGACCTCACCGTCGACCGCGTTCACTGTGTCGTTCCCGAATGGGATCTGGCAACTGAAGATCCCGCGTACGAGCCGGTGGTGTCGGCGTAGATGTTGTCACGGCCCGCGCCGCCCGCGACCGTGTCGTGGTTGAAGCCGCCGGTGACGGTGTCGTTCCCCGGCCCGCCGTCGATGTTCTCGGTTCCATTCCCGGCGACAAGCTCGTCGTCGCCTCCCAGGCCGCGAATCGTGGCGCTGTCGCCGAAGAACTCCACCTTGTCCGGGGCCTCGGTCATGACGATCGTGCCCACCGCGTTCCCGAAGACCGCGAAGTACTCGACGTCGATGACGTTGTCTCCCTCGCCGAAGTCATCCGCCTGTCCGTCGACGGTCATGTTCACGTTGTTGCCTCTCGGCTCCGTCTTGTCGAACCCCGGACCGCCGTCGATGATGTCGGGCGAGCGGACGTCGTACGGGTCTCCGAACAGGGTGTCGTCGCCTGCACCGGCGCGCAGCTCGTCGGCGCCGGTGTGGCCTTCCAGCTCGTCGTTGCCATCCCCGCCGAGCAGCACGTCGTTGCCGCCGCGCCCGTCCAGCCTGTCATTTCCGGGGCCGCCGTCGATGGTGCGGTTGGCGTCGCCGTGCTGGTCGTCCAGCTTGTCATTTCCGCCGGCCCCGATGATGTCCACGAGCTGTGAGATCGGGACCTCCTCGCCGACGAAGAACGAGTCCAGGCCGTTACCGCCCTGGAACCGAATGCGGGTCGCGTGGGCACACGCGACGTAGCCGACGGTGTCGTCGATGCATTCGGCGGGAAGGGGCGTGTTCATGCCCTCGCCGGGAATCGCGAAGGCCGGGAACTTCTCGAAGGAGCCAGTCGTGGTCTCGTACTCCCTCCAAGCGAGGTGGGTGAGGCTCCCGCCGGGATCGGCCGTGAAGGTGAGGAGATCCGGGCTGTACGTGATGGTGGCCGCCGCCTGCGCCGCGGCGGGGGCGACCAGGGCAAGGGCAAGCGTGACGATCCCGATGAGCGTCCCGTCGCCTGCGCGTCCGACGGGCCTGTCGTAGGCGGGAGTCCAACCCGCTCACGACGTTACACCCACTCGGCGGTTGCGTCCACCGCGTCAGAACTCCGTGTCGATCCAGTCCATCATCGCGCGCAGCTCCTTGCCCTCGCGCTCGATCTGGTGGTCCTTCTGCTCCTCGCGCATGCGCTTGAAGCTCTCCTGCCCGGCCTGGTTCTCGGCTATCCACTCGCGTGCGAAGTCGCCCGACTGGATCTCCCCCAGGATCTGCTTCATCGCCTCGCGGGTCGGCTCGCCGATGATGCGCTTCCCGCGCGTGAGGTCGCCGTACTCGGCCGTGTTCGAGATCGAGTAGCGCATGCCGCTGATGCCCTTCTCGTACATGAGGTCGACGATCAGCTTCAGCTCGTGGAGGCACTCGAAGTAGGCGAGCCGCGGGTCGTAGCCGGCCTCGACGAGCGTCTCGTAGCCCGCTCGCACGAGCTCGGTGACGCCGCCGCAGAGCACGGCCTGCTCCCCGAACAGGTCCGTCTCGGTCTCGTCCTTGAAGGTCGTCTCGATCACGCCCGCGCGCGTGCAGCCGATTCCGCGCGCGTAGGCGAGCACCATGTCGCGCGCCCCGCCCGTGGCGTCCTGGTGGACGGCCACGAGGCCGGGGACGCCGTTCCCGTCCACGTACTGGCGCCGCACCAGGTGGCCGGGGCCCTTGGGCGCGGCCATGCCCACGTCGACCTCGGCGCCGGGGTCGATCTGGTCGAAGTGGATCGAGAAGCCGTGGGCGAACATGAGCAGGTTGCCTGGCGCGATGCCGTCCCTGATCTCGCTCTCCCAGAGCTCCGCCTGCTTCTCGTCCGGGAGCAGCACCATCACGACGTCGCCCTCGCTGGCGGCGTCCGCGATCGACTCCACCCGCAGACCGGCGGACTTCGCCTTCTCGACGGAGGAGGAGTCCTCGCGAAGGCCGACCACCACGTCCACCCCGGAATCCTTCAGGTTCAGCGCGTGGGCGTGCCCCTGCGAGCCGTAGCCGAGGATGGCCACGGTCTTCCCCTCGAGCTTGCCGAGGTCGGCGTCCTTGTCGTAGATCATGAGACGGGGACTCTAGACGGGCCAATAACCTTGGCTCCCGCATGGCCACGACGCGCACAATCCGCCCCGCGGCCGAGTGGCAGGCCGGCGGCGACTACGAGGACATCCGCTACGAGCTGGCGGACGGGATCGCGAAGATCACGATCGACCGGCCCGAGGTGCACAACGCCTTCCGGCCGGAAACTCTCATCGAGATCTCCGACGCGCTCGAGCGCGCCCGCGAGGACACCCAGGTCGGGGTGATCGTCCTCACCGGCGAGGGCCCGCTCGCGTTCTGCTCCGGCGGCGACCAGAACGTGCGCGGCGACACCGGCTACATGGCGGGCGGCGCGACCGTCGGCCGCTTCCACGTCACCGACCTCCACGTCCAGATGCGCCGGCTCCCGAAGCCGATCGTCGCGATGGTCGCCGGCTACGCGATCGGCGGCGGCCAGGTGCTGCACGTGGTCTGCGACCTCACGATCGCCGCCGACAACGCCCGCTTCGGCCAGACCGGCCCGAGGGTCGGCAGCTTCGACGGCGGCTTCGGCGCCGGACTGCTCGCGAACCTCGTCGGCCCCAAGAAGGCCAGGGAGATCTGGTTCCTGTGCAGGCAGTACTCCGCGGAGGAGGCGCTCGACATGGGCCTCGTGAACCGCGTCGTGCCGCTCGAGGAGCTCGAGGAGGAGACTGTCGCGTGGTGCCGCGAGATGCTGGAGCTCTCGCCGTTCTCGCTGAGGCTCCTGAAGGCGAGCTTCAACGCCGCCGAGGACGGCCTCGCCGGGATCCAGCAGCTGGCCCACGACGCGAACCTCCTCTTCTACGGGTCAGAGGAGGCGCAGGAGGGCCGGGACGCGTACCGCGAGAAGCGCCGCCCGGACTTCGGGAAGTTCCCGAAGCGGCCTTGAGCCACCTCCGACTCTGGCTGCTCGCGGCGAGGCCGCGGACGCTGCCCGCCGCGATCGCGCCGGTGCTGGTGGGCACCGCGCTCGCCGGCTCGGAGGGCACCTTCCGGGCGCTGCCGTTCGCGGCCGCCCTGGTCGGGAGCGTGTTCATCCAGATCGGCACCAACCTCTCGAACGACTACTCGGACGCGCGCCGCGGCGCCGACACCGAGGACCGGCTCGGGCCGGTGCGCGTCACGGCCGGCGGCCTGATGCCACCGCGGCGCGTGCTCGTGGGCACCTACGTGGCGTTCGGAGTGGCGGTGGCGGCGGGCCTCTACCTCGCGGCCGTGGCCGGCTGGGAGCTGCTCGCCGTGGGCGCGGCGTCGATCCTCGCGGGCGTGCTCTACACGGGTGGACCGCGTCCCTACGGGTACGAGGGGCTCGGTGAGCTGTTCGTCTTCGCATTCTTCGGCCTGGTGGCCGTGGCGGGCTCCTACTTCGTCCAGGTCGAGGAGCTCCGCTTCGAGGCGGTCGCGCTCGGCGTGCCCGTGGGCCTCCTCGCCGCCGCGATCCTGGTGGTGAACAACATCCGCGACGTCGACACCGACCGCCGCGCCGGCAAGCGCACGCTCGCCGTGAAGCTCGGCCGTGAGCGGGCGCGCGCGCTGTTCGTGGGCATGGTGGCGGTCGCATTCGTCGTCCCGGTCGCCCTGGTGCCGGCGCTGTCGGCGTGGCTGCTGCTGGTCCTGGCCGCCCTCCCGCTCGCGCCGCCGCTGGTCCGGACGGTGAGGACGCGCACCGACGGGCCCGCCCTGAACGGCGCGCTCGCGGCGACCGGCCGCCTGCTCGCCGTGTTCTCGCTGCTCCTGGCCGGAGGCGTCCTCCTCTCGTGAGCGCCCGCGTCGAGCGCTCCGTCCTGCGGCTCTCGATCCCGTTGAGGGAGCCGTTCGTGACCTCGAGCGGGGTCGTATCGGCTCGCGACCTGCTGCTGCTGCGCCTGGAGGCGCGCGACGGGACGGTCGGCTACGGCGAGGCCGCCCCGTTCGAGCCCTACGACGGCGTGCCGCTCGACCGCGCGCTGGCGGCGCTCACCGGCGGCGGCGGGCGCCGGCCTCCCCAGGTGCGGGCGGCCGAGGAGATCGCACGGCTCGACCTGCACGCGCGCCAGGAGGACCGGCCGCTCGCCGAGCCGCGCCGGGACTCGCTCCCGGTGAACATGACGCTCGCCGCGGGGCCGCCGGCGGAGGTCGCCGAGCGCGCGCGGGCCGGGCTGCGCGACGGCTACGCCTGCTTCAAGCTGAAGGTGGGGCTGCCCGACGACGCGGAGCGCGTGGCTGCCGTTCGCGAGGTGATCGGGCCGTGGCCCGCGCTGAGGGTGGACGCGAACGGGGCCTGGTCCGTCGACGAGGCGGTGCAGGCGATCCGCGCCATGGAGGAACACGACCTCGAGCTCGTCGAGCAGCCCTGCCGCACGCTTCGGGAGCTCGCCGAGGTGCGCCAGCGCGTCTCGACGCCGATCGCCGCGGACGAGTCCGTCACATCCCTGCGCGAGCTGCGCCGGGCGCTCGAGCTCGAGGCATGCGACGTCGTGAACGTGAAGCTCGCCACCGCCGGCGGCTTCGAGCCCGCTCGCGAGCTGCTCCGCGAGGCTCGCGCCAACGGGCTCGACTCATTCGTCTCGAGCACCCTCGACGGTCCCTGGGGAATCGCCGCCTCCCTTCAGCTCGCCGCGGCGGAGGAGCTCACGCTCGCCTGCGGCCTGGCGACGCTGGGGCTGTTCGACTCGCCCCTGGCCCGAGCGCTGCCCGCTCCGCGAGCCGGCACCCTGAAGGTGCCGGCAGGCCCGGGGCTCGGCGTCGAGGCCGAGCCGCAGGCGCTCGCGGAGGCGGTCGTGGAGGAGCTTCCCGCCTAGTCGTTCAGCTGCGCCCGGATCTCACCGCCTCCGAACGTGGTGCTGTGGACGTTGGCGTACGTCACGCCGGCCCTGATCGCGCGCAGCAGCTCGTCGAATTGACCGGCCGTGATGCCCTGCCCGGTCGGGCCGACGACATGAGCTTGCGTGACCGTCCCCGAGATCGTCGCGGGATCGGTCAGCGGACAGGTCTGCGTGCCTGCCGGCGGTGTGATCGGCGGCGGGCCCGCGGTCGGATTGCCGCACAGCCACACGCTGATGCCACCGTTGACGTCCCGCTGGCCGAAGTGGATGTGCGCCTGGGTCACCTCGCCCTCGAGGTCCTCCCAGCGCAGCTGGTACTCGATCCGGTCGTGGCGGACCTCCGCCTTGAACTTCCCGTCGGCCTCCGTGGAGATCACCGGGACCTCCTGGAAGCCCGTCAGGTGCTCCCGGATCTGGTGGCCGCCTCCGGCAAGTGCCGTCGTGGCCACAACGCTTGCGATCGCGACCACCGCCACAGCGGCCGCGAGCTGGATGCGCCTCTGCTTCATGCTGACCTCTCTCGTAGGGGTCCAGTCAGCTGTACGCGCCCGGCGACCTAAGGGTTCAGGAACTCTGTGATGAGCCGCGCGACCTCGTCCGGGCGCTGCAGGTGGGCGGCGTGGCCGGCCTCCTCCACGATCGCGGCGCGCCCGCGCGGTGCGGTCGAGGCGATCCGCTTCGCCGCCGCCGTGTAGCCGTCGTCGCGGGCGCCCGCGATCGCGAGGACCGGGAGCTCGAGCCCGCGCAGCTCGTGCCAGACCGGCTCGAGGATGCCCTGGCCCGCGGTGCGGAGCAGCAGCGCGAGCGAGCGCTGGTCCTGTGAGAGGCGGCCGGGGCGCTGCGCCTCCACGAGCGCGTCGGACTGGTCGGCGAACAGCGGCTGGCGCTCCCACAGCCCGACGACGTCCTCGATCGGCATCGCCTCGATCCAGGATGCGAGCTTCTCGTCCGCCTGGGCGCGAGCCGCCCGCAGGGGCCCCTCCTCGATGCCCGCCGTGGACCCCACGAGGACGACCGCGGTGAAGGACTCGGGGGAGCGCAGGGCGGCGCGGAGCGCCAGCCGGCCGCCGAGCGAATAGCCCACGAGGACGTCCGCGCCGGACTCCGCGATCTCCCGCAGCCGTCCCTCGAAGGAGTGCTCGGCGTGGTCGAGGAGCGTGCTCGGATAGCGTTCCGGCAGGAGCTCCGCGACCGGCCGCCAGGCGTCGCCACGCTGCATGAAGCCCGGGATGAAGAGCACCATCGCTCCCCCATGATCCCGATCAACCGCACCTACGCGCCGCTCCAGGCCTTCGTCGAAGAGCTGCACCGCTGCGGAATGCGGCACGCGGTGACCTCGCCGGGCTCCCGCAACGCCCCGCTGGCGCTCACGCTCGCCGCCCAGGAGGGCATCGAGGCGACCTCGGTGCTCGACGAGCGCTCGGCCGGCTTCGTCGCGCTCGGGATGGCCAAGGCGAGTGGGCGTCCGGTGGCCGTGACCTGCACCTCGGGCACCGCCGCGGCCAACCTCCACCCCGCCGTCGCCGAGGCGCACGAGGCGCGCGTGCCGCTGGTCGTCCTGACCGGCGACCGCCCCCCGGAGCTGCGCGAGGTCGGCGCCGGCCAGGCGATCGACCAGATCAAGCTCTACGGCAGCGCCGCCAAGTGGTTCGTGGAGGTTGGGAACCACGAGCCGGGGCGTGAGACCGCGGTCCATCACAGGTCCCTGGCGTGCCGGGCGTACTGGACCGCGGGCGGCGGCCGGCCCGGACCAGTGCACCTGAACTTCCCGCTTCGGGAGCCGCTTGCCCCCGCCCCCGAGGAGCTCGCGCCCGAGGACTGGGAGGGGCGCCCCGGCGGCAGGCCGTGGACCGAGCTCCGCGAGCACGGAAGCGCTCCCCACTCGGACGACGTCCACGCCGTCGCCGAGCGCCTCGCGGCCGAGCCTCACGGACTGATCGTGTGCGGCCCGTGCCACGAGGAGGTCGCCGAGTCAGCCTCGCGCCTGGCGGCGGCGACCGGCTGGCCGCTGCTCGCGGAGCCCACCTCGGGCGTCAGGTGCGGCGACCACGACATGTCACATGTGGTGGCCCACTACGACGTGCTGCTCCGCATCGAGGCGTTCGTGAACGGGCACCGGCCCGGGCTAGTGCTGCGCGTAGGCGACATGCCCACGTCAAAGCCGCTTCGCGCGCTGGTGACGGAGGCGTCGCAGATCGTGGTCGATCCGCACGGCGCCTGGCACGAGCCCACGAGGACCGCCGACCTCGTGCTCCATGCGGCCTTGGAGCCCACGCTGGACGCCCTGGCGAGCGCGGTCGAGATGCGCGCCGGGGGCCGGGACGAGGGGTGGCTGGAGGGCTGGAGAGCGGCGGACGCGAGGGCCTGGGCCGCGGTCGAGGCGGCGCCCGGGGAATTCGAGGGCCGCATCCTCGCGGGCGTCGAGCCGGAGCTGCCGGACGACGCGGTCGTCTGGGTCAGCTCCTCGATGCCGATCCGCGACGTGGAGGCCTTCTTCCCGCAGTCGCCGAAGCGTGTCCGCTTCCTGGCGAACCGGGGCGCGAACGGGATCGACGGCGTCGTGTCGTCCGCCATGGGCGCGGCCATCGCTACCGGGCTCCCGACCTGGGTCCTGATCGGCGAGCTCGCCCTTCGGCACGACGCGGGCGGCCTGCTGGCAGCCCGGCGCGCCGGGGTGCCGCTCGAGATCGTCTGCATCGACAACGGCGGCGGGGGGATCTTCGACTTCCTGCCCGTCGCCGAGCACGCGGATCCCGCCGCCTACGAGGCTCACATCGCGACGCCGTCGGAGGACGCCGGCCTGGCGGCGCTCTGGCCCGGCCTCAGGGAGGTCCGGACCGACCGCCGCCAGAACGTCCGCCTCCACCGTGAGCTGGTGGAGCGGGTGGCGGAGAGCCTCTAGCTAGGCGTCGAAGCCGGCCCGGTCGATCTTGCGGTGGTAGCGCTCGCCCGCCTTGCCGCCGCCGAGAGCGGCGAGCAGGGTCAGGATGACCACCGCCGCCAGCGCGATCGCGGCGCCCGTCGTGAGCGAGCCCTCGTCGATCGGGATGCGCGGCAGGTTCAGCTCCGCGAGCACGTTGTACTCGGAACCGAAGATCGCGCCCGCGACGGCGAGCACGATGGTCACGAACAGGCCGATCGCCCAGGTGCCGAAGCCCTGGCGCCCGCCGTCGAAGCGTGACATCCGGCCGCTCACGTAGCCGCCGCAGTAGTAGGCGATCGCGAGGATCGCGATCAGCAGGATGCCGCCGACGATGCCGATCGTCTCGGCGTTCGAGTTCGCCTCGGACTCGCTGACCTCGCCCAGGCTGAAGACCGTCCCGGCCGCGCTCAGGATCGCGAGCAGGATGACCGCCATGCCGACCGCCACGAGCCAGCCGAAGAAGGCCGCGCCCCAGTTGAGGCCGCCGAACTCCTCGTGCTGCCGCGCGCGCACGTCGCGCGCGGCCTCGCGGCCGGTGAGGCCGGTCGCGGTGTCGTCACGCGTGACGTGACCCCCGTCGGTGTCCCGGTCGCGCGTGGTCGCCGGGCGCTCGGCCGTGGCAACCGCCCCACGATCGTCATGAACGTCGCCGTTGCCGTCATTTCTCTTGAACCGCTCAAACATGCGGTCCGAGTACCCCTTCGAGTGGCCTCGAAACCCCTACGGAGTAGCCGGAGAGCTGCCCTCGCGGCCCTGCGGGGCCGGCACGAGTGGCGCCTTTCCACGTGTCAGGCGGGGGAACTTCCTGCCGTCCCAGAGCAGCGGCGGAGCCTCGAAGCAGGGCGGCTCGGCCTCCTCGCCCTCGCCCCCGCCATCGCGCTGCTCGCCGCCGTTGTTCTTGCAGTCGAAGCTCTCGATGACGCCGAGCGGTGTGGCCCGGTCGTAGGCGTTCGGCGCGATGTAGGCGTTCGCGCGCTCCCACGGCGGCCGGGTCGGGCGGCTCTCGAACGAGCGCCCGTCGATGATCGCGATCTGCGGGAGGTAGTTCTCCGCTCCGCCGTCCCCGGTGTACCCGCCCACGCCGTCGCCGGCCAGCGCCGCGCCGCCCACGGTGATGAACTGCGCGAGCTGGCCGCGGGCGAAGCTGAGGTAGGACAGGATCGGGTTCAGCTCGGGCAGGAACACGTGCGTGGCCTCGAGCACCGGCTCCGCGCCCCTGAGGAAGCGCTCGGCCGCGGGCACGCCGCGCTCGGAGGCCGCCACGAGCGGGTCGATGTCGCGGAACAGCTTCTCGAGGTCGGGCGAGAGGTCGCCGAGGTCGCGCAACGTCGGCGCCAGGTCGCGCGCCGGCTCGCGCAGGTCGCGCACCAGCGGGTCGGTGTTGCGGGCGAAGTCCTCGAGCCGCCGGACGGTGGCGCGCGTCTCGCGCAGGAAGGTCGGGAAGACCTGGAACGTGTCCGCGAGCGCGTCGTCGCGCGAGGCGAGCGCGCCGAAGGTGGCCTCGCCGCCCGTGATCAGGCCGCGCAGCTGGCCGTCCTCGCGCGAGACGGCGGTGAAGACCCTGCCGGTGTCCCGGAACACCCGCCGCAGCGCGACCTCCTGCTCCGCCAGCGGGCGCAGCAGGTCCGCGCCGCCCTCGAAGAAGGGCGCCGCGTTGCCGAGCGAGTCGTTGAAGTCGCGCGCGAAGGTGCCGCTCGTGACGATTCCGGCCTCGTGCAGCCATCGCTGGAAGCCCTCGCGGGTCTTCGGGTCGAACACGCGGAACACCTCGTCGAGCTCCACGGTGTCGTCCACGTTCGCCCGCGCGAGCGTGCCGCCGTCGTCGAGCTCCTTCCCCTTCGGGCTGCCCGCCGTGATCTCCACGTAGGTCTCTCCGAGCAAGCTCTTCTGGCGCAGGATCGCGACCGCGTCGCGGCCGATCGGCGCGAAGCGGTCGTCGATCTCCATCTCGACCACCGTGGTCCGGCCGCCCGGCCCGAGCTCCTTCTGCTTCACCTTGCCGATGTTCACGCCCGCCATCCGGACGTCGGCCTCCTTGACGAGCAGCGACGCCTCGGGGAACGCAGCCTTGAAGCGGTACCCCTCCGGGCGGAGCGGCAGCGTGCCGCCGAACGCCGTCCAGAGGAACATCAGGAGCGCGGCCACCGACAGCGTGAAGCCGATCATCGCCGCCATGCGTCCGACCGTGGGCGCGTTCTTGTTCATGGCACAGGCACCGACGGCAGCGGGAGGTCGCCGATGATCGGGAGGCCGCCGCCGCTGCCCGGAGGCGGCGTGGTCGGCAGTGCGTTGAAGTTGCAGGAGCCGAACTGGGTGGCGAGCAGCTGGTCGACGGCGCTGCCCGCCGGGCCCTCGCCGAGGAGCTGCTCGGCGAGCGCCGGGTTGCTCTCGGAGATGTCGCCGACGACCCCGTCCACGATCCCCTCGAGCACGGCGGCCGGCACGCCGCAGATCGTGACCCGGCGGAACGGGCCCTGGCCGTCGGCCGTCGAGAACAGCGACGAGCCGTTCTGGGCGGTCCAGGCCAGCCAGTAGAGGAGGCCCTCCTCACGCTGGCGCTGCTGCGAGATCGACTTGCCGTCGAGGCCCTCGGCGCCGCCCGGGTTGAACGCGCCGATGTTGAAGAAGCGGTTCAGCTCGCCGAACGAGCGCCGCAGGTCCGGCATGGCCTTCGACGTGCCGCGTGCCGCCAGGCGCAGGTCGTCCGTCCAGGGCCGGGCCGTGCGCACGAACGGGCGGATCTCGTCGCGGATGACCGGCATGGTCTCGCGCAGGAACGGAATGACGGCCTCGTTGGTCTCGTCGAGCTTGCGGATCGGCGGGCGCAGCGACTCGAGCGACGAGCGCAGCACCGGGGCGAACTCGCGCACGTTCGCGAGCGCGCGCTCGGAGGCCCGCAGCGAGCCGGGCAGGCGGGCCACGGACTCGGCGATCTCGCTCTCCTCGTCCGCCAGCTCGTCGAACACCACGCGCGAGGCGGTGACAAGCCGGCGGAGCTCCTGCGGATGGCTGCCGACCTCGGTCATCAGGAGGCCGTAGTCGTGGATCAGCTGCTTCAGCGCCGTGCGCCGGTGCGCGCTGGCGCGCGTCACGCGGGCGAGGTCGCGGTGAATCGGCTCGAAGCGCCGGAACACCTCGCGGAGGTCGTCGCCGCGCCCGTCGAGCCCCTTCCCCGCCCCGGCCACGAGCAGCTTCAGGTACGGGCGGGTGTCCGCGTCGAGCGCCGAGTAGATCTCGTCCGGGTTGATGTCCGGGAGCGAGTTGGCCACGGTGATCCGGCCGCCCTCGCCGACCGGCTTGCCCCGCCCCGGGTCCACCTCGACGAACATGTCCTTCAGCGCCGTCTTCGGGCGCAGCAGCGCGGTCGCGTCGCGGCGGATGAGCGTGTCGTACTCGGGCTTGATCTCGAGCGTGACGACGGCCGTCCCGTCCTCCACCTGCACATCGGCGATCCGGCCCACCTCGACGCCCGCCACGCGCACGGTCTGGCCCTGGCCCGGCTGCACCGCCTGCGCGTTCGCCAGCTCGATCTCGATCTTCTTCGGCGTCGCCTCCACGAGCGGGAAGCGGAAGTCCTGCTGGCTCAGGAGATAGACCGTGACGGCCATGCCGAGCAGCGCGAGGCCCGCGATCGCCAGGAAGTCCACCCAGTGCTTGCGGATCGCCAGCTTCACGGCCCGCCTCCGTACAGGGTCGCGTCGCCGCCGGGAGCGTTCAGGTTCGGCGGCTCCTGCGTCTCGCACGGCACGTCCGGGCGATGCGCGGGCGGCATGTTCGGGTCGAGCGGCGCGGCCGGCTCGATCCGCCCGGTCGCGAGCAGGAACGGGTTCACGCCCTGGATGTGGAAGACCGGCGTGTTCGCGTCGTTCACGCGGCTCTCACCGGAGAGCCCCACGAAGCTGCGGTTGATCTGCTCGCGCACCTTGTGGCCCGAGTTGCCCTCCTCGATGCTCGGGATCTCCGACTCCATGTACGGCACGAGGACGTTGTTCGTGCAGGAAGAGAGCGCGCGCAGCTGCCCGAGGAACGGCACGAGGCGCGTGTTCAGCGTCACGAGGGCAGGCACCGCCTGGCGCAGGTCGGCGGCCAGACCCTTCAGCTCGCTCTCCTGAACGAGCCCGCGCGCCTGGATCATCCACGGCGTGGCGGCGGCGAGCGCGGGGACCGACGAGCGCACGCCCGGCAGCGCCTCGCGCGAGAACGCGCGCAGCGTCGGAAGCGCGGCGTTCAGCTCGCCGAGCGCCGGATAGCCCTCGCGCAGGGTGTCGCGGAGCGCCGGTATGGCGGCCTCGAGCGCCTCGTCCTGGCTCGCGATCGCGCCGGCGGTCGTGTTCAGGTCGGTCACGAGCTCCTTGAGCGCCTGCGGGTTGTCGCCCAGCGCCGCGAAGGTCCGCTGCTGGCCGCGCAGCAGCCGCTGCACGTCGCGGTCGGGGTCCACGCCGAGCAGGGCGTCGTTCGTGAGCGCGCCGTAGCGGTAGGCCGGCCGGAAGGACGGGATCGCGCGGTTGAAGGCCTTCGCCCCGCCGCCGCGCAGGGCGACGGTGCCGTACTCGTGCAGGAAGGTCTGGAGGTCGCCGCGCACGTCCGAGTCGAGCGTGTCGAGGATGTCCGGCAGCGTGACCGTGGAGGCCGTCTGGGTGATCGGGATCGTGGACCCGTCCTTGAGCTCGTCCTCGGATGGCGACCCGGGCTGGATGTCCACGAAGAAGTTGCCCTCGAGGAAGATCCGCGAGCGGACCTGCGCCCGCGCGTCCTCGCGGAGCGGGAGCGCGTCCTCGCGCAGCTCCATGGTCACCTCGGCCGCGCCGCCGCCCTCCTTCGACTCGACCTTGACGACCTTGCCCACCTCCACGCCGGCGATGCGGACCGGCGAGCGCGTCTTCAGGTTCTCGACGTCGCGGAACATCGCCTTCAGCTCGTACGGGTTGGCGAACGGGTTCGCCTTCGAGAAGCCGAAGTAGGTCAACAGCACGAGCGTCGTGATGGCGAGCACGCCTGCCTTGAAGACGCTCATGGCACGTCCTCCAGGTGGTCGATGCCAAGCTCGCGCGACTTGAACGTGCCGCCGGCGAGGCCGGGCGTGTCCGGATCGACGACCACGTTGCTTCCGCCGCCCACGAAGCCGCCGCTCGAGCTGTCGGGCGGGTAGCGCGGGCTCGTCACGAGCCGGTCCGGATAGCCGGTCTGGCCCGCCTGGCAGTCGGCGCGTCCGCTGCCGTCGATCGCCGGGCCGCCGTACTGGGTGTGGAGCGACTGCTGCGCCGGCTCGGCCTGCGGGTCCTTGTCGGTCGGCACGTCGACCGGATGCGTGGACTCGGTGGATCCGAGCGAGTTCTCCTGGTGGGTGTCGGCGAGCTTCGCGAGGATGCGCTCGGAGGCGCCGCCGGGCACGACGGATGACTGGTGCGTGCCGAGCGGGTTGAAGAAGTAGACGAAGTAGTTGCAGACGGTCTGGTAGGGCGCCACGAACTCGATGGCGGGGCGGGTCACCTGCACGGCCTTGCGCAGGTCGCGCAGCCCCAGCAGCGTGCTCGGGTTGTCGCCGAGGTCCTCCGCCGCGCGGAACAGGTCCTCGAGGTCCTCGCCGAGCTCCGGCGTCTGGCGGAAGGCCGGGATGCCCGCCTGGAGCGCGTCGTTCACGAGCGGGAGCGTGCGCGGCAGCTGGGCGGCGCCCGGCTGGAGGTCGCGCGACACGGCTGCGAAGCGCGCCAGGAACGGCGTCTGGACGCGGAAGGACTCGGTCGCGGCCTGGAGCGTGGGCGGGCTCTCCTCGATCGTCTCGCGGAGCGCCTGGGGGTCGCGCGATATCGCCGCGAACGTGGTGGCCATCTCGCCGAACCAGCGCGCCTGCACCTGCGCGACGGGCGCGGCCTGGGCGGCCGCCGCGCCGAGGCCGGGGAAGAAGTTCCGCAGCTCGGTGTCCGGGTCGGACAGGTTGCGCATCACGGGCAGCAGGAAGCGGGTGAACGGCTCGAGCTCGCGGATCGTGGTGTTGATGGCCGGTCCGCGTCCCGCGATCGAGTTCCCGAAGCCCTCCAGCGAGTCGCGCGCGTCGCCGCGGGTCTCGGGCGCGAAGGTCGAGAGCACGTCCTCCAGCTCCGGCGCGTTCTCGCTCGCGCGCGCCAGCGGGATCGTGTCCCCGTTCTGGTAGGTCCGCTTCGCGCGGCCGGGGATCAGCTCGACGTACTTGAGGCCCAGCGCCGAGCGCGGCCGCACCGAGAGCGTCGAGTCCACCGACAGCGGCTCGATCTGCTTGTCGAGCCTCATGTCGAGGACCGCGATGGTGCGCTCCTCGCCGCCGATGGTGCGGCGCCCGCTCTTGATGTCCTTGACGATGCCGACGCGGAAGCCGCCCGCGCGCACCTCGTTGCCCTTCACGAGCTTCGCCCCGTTCGGGACCTCAGCCTTGAGCTGGTAGGTCGGCACGAACGGGAGCCCGTTGTTGGCGCTGTACGAGATGAAGACCGCGACGATCGCGATCATCAGCGTCACAGCCCCGATCAGGACCGGGCTCGCGCCGAGCTGTCGAGTGGCGCGCCTCATGGGCCCAGGAGGAAGTCGGCGACCGCGTCGGTGGCGGCGCGTTCCTCGGTCGGGTCGGGGGTCGCGGCCGGGGCGGGGGCCGCGGCGGCAGCGCTGCCCTCGGTCGGGTCGGGGGTCGTGACGCCCGGCTGCGTCGGGCCGAGGAACTGGTTGCAGTGCTCGATGAGATCCTCGCTCGGCTTCACCGAGTACGGCGAGCACTCGTTCACCACGATGCTGAGCCGCAGCACGTGGCCGATGTCGTCGAGCGGGTTGGTCGTCAGCGCCTGCCAGTAGAAGTAGTTCCAGATCGCCTCCATGCCGGTGAAGCCCGCGCGGTTGGAGGTGGTGTGGGTCTTGTCGCCCGCCGGCGGGCCGCTCGCGGCCGCGCGCCTGTCGGGCTCGACCGACCTGCCGCGGTCGTCGATCGTCTGGAGGAACTGGCGCA
Source organism: uncultured Thermoleophilaceae bacterium (assembly GCA_963786845.1). Taxonomy (GTDB): domain Bacteria; phylum Actinomycetota; class Thermoleophilia; order Solirubrobacterales; family Thermoleophilaceae; genus JACVRW01. The sequence continues at coordinate 80,066 of CAWBAP010000007.1, read as the reverse complement.
GCGGCTTCGCCAGCCCGGGCGCGTCCTTGGCGAGGCGGCGGAGCTCCCTGACCTCGGCGGTCGTCTTCCGCACCGCGCGGCGTCCGACCAGCGACATCTCGCCCAGCGCCTCGAAGGCGGGGCGGCCCTCCGCGGTGAACGGGCGCAGCCGGGTCAGGAACGTGTCGAGCTCGCCGGAGGCGGACTCGAGGTCGCGCAGCACGGGCGTCTGCGCCCTGGTCAGGTCGCCCAGGCGGCCCATGTAGGGCTCCAGCTCGGCGAGGAAGGCCGGCAGGAGCTCGAAGCTCTCGCCCAGCTGCTCGCGGCGGGAGGCCGAGATCTCCGCGGTATTGCCCGCCTCGCGCACGAACCTGCTCACGTCGCGCTTGCGGTTCTCGAGCGCGGCGACAACCGTGTTCGCGTCGCCGATGAACTTCTCGATCGTGTTCGTCTGCCGGCCGAGGATCCGGAGCGTCTCGCTGGTCTCGCGGAGTGCCGGGTGGGCCCGCCGGAGCACGTTCGAGAGGTCCTCGGGGCGCCCAGCGAGGCCGGCGCCCAGCTCGCCCACGATCAGCCTGAGCCGCTCGCGGTACGGACGCCGCATCACGTCGTTCACCAGGTCGATCGCGATCGTGGACCGTGTCCGCTCGACCGCCAGGCGGCCGCCGTCCGGCAGGCGCTCGTCGGAGGTGCCGGGCTGGCAGTCCACGAAGTACTCGCCGATCAGCGACTGCGGCCGGATCTCGCACTGCGCGTCCTCGCGCAGGTCGGCGAGGCCCGGCTCGGTCACCTCGGCCGTCACGAGCGCGAGCGGGCGCCCGTCGACCTTCGTGACCTTGAACTTGCTGGTCTCGCCGGCGCGCACGCCGGCGACCTTGAAGTCGCCGCCCTCGGTGAGCCCGAAGGCGTTGTCGAACAGCAGCTCGTAGGTCTTGCTGCCGCCGTCGTCGTCGCCCTTCGCCCCGAGGGCGAGAGCGGCCAGCACGGCAACGAGGACGACGGCCAGCGCTGAGACCACGCGGCGGATCACGGGCTCACCGACCTCTGGCTCGGGTCGCAGTCGAGCGCCGCGGCCTGCTCACCGCTGAAGACGTTGCTGCCGTCGTCGGCGGGCAGCTCGTTCGCGCCCGGGCAGCGCCGGTACTGGTGGACCTTCGGCCCGGGGCCGTAGAGGAGCTCGGACAGGTTGATCCAGGCGCGCGAGAAGCCGCCGAGCGCGTCGTAGCCGCCGGTCGTCGAGAAGTCGTCCATCCAGCCGACGAAGTCGGGCGTGTAGGGGCGGCCGAAGGCGATCGTGGGCGCCGCGGCGTTCAGGGCGTCCGTCGTCTCCGGGAAGGCGCCGCGCCGGGTGGCGCCGTTCACGCGGCGCTCGTCCATCGCCGCGCGCGCGAGCGGCGGGAAGCTCCCGATCAGCTCGATCAGGTCGTTGCGCGCGCCCGGCCGGCCGATCGTGCGAGAGAGGTCGCGGATCGTCGGCTCGCCGTCGCGGGCGAACAGCCGCGCCTGGTCGAGGAACGGCCCGAGCCGGCGCACGGCGGGCTTCGACGCGTCCACGAACGGGTCCACGTCGTCGAGCGCGGTCCTCAGGTTCACGAAGGTGGTGTTCGCGCGGCGCATGAACGGAGGCAGCCGCTCGACGGACTCGGCGAGCGCATCCTGCTGGCGGCCGAGGGCGCCGAAGGTGGCGTTGAGGTTCCCGACCACGCCGGTGAGGTCGTCGCGCCGGTCGGCGAGGGCGTTCACGAGCGTGCCCGAATCCACGAGGAAGCGCTTCAGCAGGGCCTCGTCGCGGGTCAGCTCCTGGAACAGCCGCGAGCCGGTGCTGAGCGCGGGGTTCAGGTAGTGGACGCCCCTGCGGAGCTCCTTGCCGCGCCCGTCGAGCATGTCGGCTGAGCCCGTGAAGAAGTCCTGGAGGCCGGTCCGGGTGCGCTCGTCGAAGAGGTTGAAGATCTGGTCGAGCTCGACCGCCGTGGCGGTCTCGTCGGTGCCGATCACGCCGCCGTCGTCGATCTCCTCGCCGTCGGCCGGGCCCAGGTGGAGATCCACGTAGCGGTTGGCGATGCCGGACAGCGACGCCTGCTTGATCATCACCTTCGTGCCGTGGCGGAGCGGCTGGTAGTCCTCGTCCTTGATCGCGAGCGTCACCTTGGCGCGCCCGTCCTGTGTCACGTCGATGTCCTTGACGCTCCCGACGGTGACGCCGCCCGCCTTCACCTCGTTGCCCTTCACGAGCTGTCCGGCGTTCACGAACTCCGCGGTCACGCGGTATCCCCCGTCGCCCGTGAACAGCAGGACCGCGACGGTGATAATTGCGAGGAGGACCAGAACGAGCACGAGTGCTCGCTTCCTGAGATCCGGACTGTCCTCCGTGCGCAGCCCGGCCCCAACTGCGCTCATTAGCTTGTCTTACCCCGTTTCACGGCGCATTCACACGCCGGCTACGACAGGAGCGGCAACAGCGCCTGAAGTTTCACCTCGGTCTCGGCCAGCTCGTCGGCCGGCACCGAGTCTCGGACGATCCCGCAGCCGGCATACAGATGGGCCACGCGGCCGCGCAGAAGGGCGCAGCGGAGCGCCACGCAGAACTCGCCGTCCTCGGCCAGATCGGTCCAACCGACCGCTCCGGCGTACCAGCCCCTGTCGAGGCCCTCGAGCGCGGGGATCAGCGGCAGCGCGGCCGCGCGCGGCTCGCCCCCGACGGCGGGAGTCGGCATCAAGAGGCCGGCCAGCTCGACGGCCGGCACCGGGTCCGCGAGCTGGGCCCGGATCGGCGTGGCGAGGTGCTGGACACCCGCGACCTTCACGAGCACGGGGTCGTCCGCGGCGGCCACCCAGAGGCTCACCGGCGCGAGCGTCCGCTCGATCCGGCGCGCGACGATGGCCTGCTCCTCGCGGTCCTTGGAGCTGCGAAGGAGCTGCTCGCCGAGGTGGTCGTCGACCGAGGGGTCCGCGCTGCGGCGCGTGGTGCCGGCGAGCGCGACGCTCTGGGCCCGCTGGCCGTCGCGCCGCACGAGCAGCTCGGGGCTCGCGCCCACGAAGGCCGCCTCGGGCGTGCCGACGCACCAGCAGTAGCAGGCGGGGAAGATCTCGCGGAGCGCTCCGAGCACCGCGGCCGGGTCGTGGTCCGCCGCGGCGTGGGCGCGCACCTCGCGCGCCAGCACCACCTTCTGGAGCTCACCGGCGCGGATCCGCTCGACGGCGCGCTCCACCGCGTGCTCGTAGTGCGACGGCGGCGCGGCGCTCGCCACGCGCGTGCGCTCCACGGGATCCGGGTCCAGCAGCGGCATGGAGGCGGGTGCGAGCTCAGCGGCACGTCGCGTCAGTCGCTCCACGATCTCATCGGCGTGGTCGTCTGCCTGGACCACGGCACTGAGGGTCATCCTCGCCTCGCCCCCCTGCCGCGCGAGCGCCAGCTCCGGAAGCACCAGCGAGGCCGGCGCCAGCGAGGACCACTCCGGCGAGGAGCCGCCCTCGTCGGCGAAGGCGAAGCCGCCCACGAACACGGGGCCGGCCGCCGGGGGCCTCGACGGGTCCTCGCCGGGGTCGTCGGCGAAGGCGTCCCGGCCGAGCTCACGCGCCCGGGCGGCGACCTCCGCAAAGCGCTCGGGACCGCGGGCCTCCAGCGCGACCGCCTGGCCGAGCGCCGCGAGCACGAAGCCGTCCCGGTCGGGCTGCTCCAGGCAGGCGAAGCGGTCGGTCGGGCGGCGCGCGCCGAGCACGGCAGCAGCTGAGGTCGAGCTTCCCCGCAACCGGCACCATTACAGCCGCGATCGACGCCACGCCGGTGCGCCGAGCCCCCGCGAGGGCGCGCTTCACGCGGCCCAGCAGCCGCTCTCTCTGCGCGGTGTCCAGCGCAAAGCTTCCACCCGCCTCTGTAACGGGAATACTCACCGCGTCACAGGATGACGAAAGTGCGCGGCGACCGGCCTAGCTCTCCATCGCCTCTGCAAGCCGCGCCGCGGTGATGCCGGCCTTCCCGCCCCAGTAGCGTCGCTCCCGGCCTTCGGTTGCCCACTGGACGAGCGCGTCGAGTAGTTCCCGCTGCTCGGGCGTCTCCGGCCGGCGCAGGGGTTCCGGCACGCCGAGTGCGTCGAGCGCTTCCTCGACGTAGTCGCCGAAGTCGAGCAGGCCGGTGGCGGTTGCCACGGTCAGGAACGGGACGACGCTGTCGAACACGACGAGGTGGTCGAAGTCCTCTTCCCGGATCACGACGACCGGAGTGGTGGTAGCGCGTGTGTCTCGACCGGGCAGCCACACAGCCCAGCGCTCCTCGCCCAGGTCGCCGCCCAAGATCCGAAGCTGCGGCGGAAGGCCCTCCGGGAGCGGGAATGGCGGGTCTTCCGGGCGCTCCGGGCTGTAGAAGTCTTCGAGCGTGGCAGGAGGCCATCCGTACAGCGCGATCCCCTGGTCCGTTAGCTCGAGACCGCGCGCAAGGCGAAACACGCTCCGTACGTCTGGCGGGACCCGGAGCCCGTGCCGACTCTCGAAGGCATCGAATTCCGCTTCGGGCACCGGTTCGCCGAAGAAGTACACGTCCTCGCAGGCGTCCCGAATGGCCAGCCACGCGGCCGGCAGATCAGGCACTCAGGTGACGCTGCGGCCGCGCGCCACGGCGATCTCGCCGGTGCGGATCAGCTCGATCAGGCCGAACGGGCGCACCATGTTCTCGAACGCCTCGATCTTGTCGTCGGTGCCTGTGATCTCCACCGTCACGCTGCGCTTCGACACGTCCACGGTCTTACCGCGGAAGATCTCGGTGAACTGCATCACCTGCGCGCGGGCGTCGCCGTCCTGGCACGAGATCTTGAACAGCGCGAGCTCGCGGGCCACCGTGTCCGACGGCTCCAGGTCTCGGATCTTGATCACGTGGACGAGCTTGTGGAGCTGCTTCGTCACCTGGTCGATCGGGTGCGCGGCGCCGTCGACCGTCAGCGTGATGCGCGAGATCGAGGTGTCGTCGGTGGCCCCCACCGCGAGCGAGTCGATGTTGAAGCCGCGCCGCGCGAACAGGCCCGCGATGCGCGCGAGCACGCCCGGCTTGTTCTCCACGAGGATCGACAGGATGTGCTTGCGGCCCGTGCGGATGCCGCCGCTGGCCTCGAGGTCCTCGAGGCGCAGGATCTCCTTGGTGCCCGGCTCGCCCATCGCCTCAGCCCACCATGTCGCGAGCGGCCTGCCCCGCGGGGATCATCGGGTAGCAGTTCTCCTCGGCGGTCACGCGCACGTCCACGAGCACCGGACCGTCGGCGGCGAGAGCGTCCTTGAAGCCGGCAACCAGCTCGTTCTTGTCCTCGATCAGCATGCCGCGCGCGCCGAACGCCTCGGCCAGCTTCACCCAGTCCGGGCTGGAGCCCATCTTCACGGCCGAGTAGCGCCGGTCCCAGAACAGCTCCTGCCACTGGCGCACCATGCCGAGGTAGCCGTTGTTCATCAGGAAGATCTTCACCGGGATGTTCTCGTCCACGCAGGTGGCGAGCTCCTGGACGTTCATGATCAGCGAGCCGTCGCCGGCGAGGCAGACCACGTCCTGGTCGGGGCAGGCCACCTTCGCGCCCATCGCCGACGGCAGCCCGAAGCCCATCGTGCCGAGGCCGCCGGAGTTGATCCACTGGCGCGGGCGCGTGAAGCCGTACCACTGGGCGGCCCACATCTGGTGCTGGCCGACGTCGGAGGTGACGATCGCCTCGCCGTTCGTGGCCTCGTACATGGCCTGGACCATGTACTGGGGCTTGATCTCGCCGTCGGCCGTGTCGTCGTAGGCGAGCGGATGCTTCTCCTGCCAGCCGCCGATGCGCTGCCACCAGCCCTCGAGCCGCGTGGCGTCCGAGTCGAGCGCCCGGTACTCGGCGGTCAGCTTGGGCAGGATGTTCTTCGCGTCGCCCACGATCGGGATGTGGGCCGGGACGTTCTTCGAGATCTCGGCCGGGTCGACGTCGATGTGGATGAACTTCGCGCGCGGGGCGAACTCCGAGAGCTTGCCGGTCACGCGGTCGTCGAAGCGGGCGCCGATCGCGACGATCAGGTCCGCCTCGTCCATCGAGTAGTTCGCCGTGCGCGTGCCGTGCATGCCGGGCATCCCGAGCCACTGCTCGTGGTCGGCCGGGAACGCGCCCAGTCCCATGAGCGTGCAGGTCACCGGGAAGCGGTCGGAGGTGCACAGCTCCACGAACTCCTTGGACGCGTTCGCGTTGACGATGCCCCCGCCGCCGTAGATCACCGGCCGGCGGGCGTTGGCGAGCGCCTTCGCGGCCAGGCGGATCTGCTTCAGGTTGCCCTCGGTAGTGGGCTGGTAGCCCGGCAGGTGCACGTCCGTGACCGGCTCGTACGGGATGTCCGCGCGCGACAGGTCCTGCGGGATGTCCACGAGCACCGGCCCCGGCCGCCCGCTGCGGGCCACGTGGAACGCCTCGTGGATCGCCTTCGGGATCTCGCGCGGGTCCTGGATCAGGATCGAGTGCTTGACGATCGGCATCGTGATGCCGGAGATGTCGGCCTCCTGGAAGCCGTCCGTGCCGATCAGGTCGGTGCGCACCTGGCCCGTGAGGAAGACGGTCGGGACGCTGTCCATCACCGCGTCGGCGATAGCGGTCACGAGGTTGGTCGCGCCGGGCCCGCTCGTGGCGAGCGCCACGCCGACCTTGCCCGAGGCCTTCGCGTAGCCCTCCGCCGCGTGCCCCGCGCCCTGCTCGTGGCGGCACTGGACGTGCCGGATGCCCGCGTCGTAGAGCGCGTCGTAGGTGGGGAGGTTCGCGCCGCCGGGGATCCCGAATACGTGGTCGACGCCCTCGGCCTTGAGGCATTCCATGATGGCGTCGACGGCTCGCATGACTGTGCGGGTCCTTTCAGGGATCGGAATGACGGACTGGCCGGCCAGCCAGAGAGAGCCAGTTTAACCGGCGATGGTGGGGAAATTGAGGTCCGCGCCACATCTCATGCAGACCTGGTCCGAGATCGGGACGACGTTGCCGCACTCGGGGCACTGGCGCAGCGGGTCGTCCTGCTCGTAGCGGTACAGGAGCGCCGCGAAGATCCCGATCCCCGGCAGTGCCAGCCCGACCAGGAACCAGATCAGGAAGGAGCTGCCCTTCATCCGCCCGATCATGCCGGTCGCGATGCCGAACACGAAGGCGATTACGAGGAACGTCAAAGCACGCGCAGGGCCCAGACCACGGCCATCACAGCTACGACGGCCACGAGCAGCCAGGCGATCCCCGCGACAAACCCGATGACGAGCTTGAAGAGCACGAACGCCGCGACGACCAGGACCAGGCACGGCAAGCAGCTTGCGCGCTGCATCAGAGGCCATTTGTCCCATGCCCCCATTCTAGGAGGCGCGACTACAGCAATCGCACCGGCCGCGTGGGCAGGTAGCGGTCGAGGCCCGGCAGCGGCACGGACGACATGATCCAGGCCGGCCAGTGGACGACGAAGCCGAGCCTCCTGAGGCGGTCCATCAGCCACCACGAGGCGGTCGTGCAGAACACGCCGAAGGTCTCGGGCTCCTGCATCTTCGCCACGCGGTCGAGCGCGGCGAGCACGACCGGCACGAGGTGCTCGGGGTGCTCCCCCACCGCCGGCCCGATCTCCCCGTGCCCGCTCACCCAGCAGAGGCCCGTCGCGCGGCCGGACTCCTTGTCGAAGGTCGCCAGGCAGTTGCGGGTGCGGCCGAAGAACTCGTGCAGCGCCGCGCGCTCGTGGCCGATCGCCAGGGGCTCGAGGCGCATCCACTCCTCGACGGCGCGCTCGGACGTGAGCACGTGCACTCCCGGCTCGGTGGAGTCGACCTCCTGGGCGCGGTGCTCCAGATAGGTGTCCACGCGGTGGCGCATGTGCCAGTGGCCGCTCACGGGCATCACGCCGAACTCCGTGAAGAGCGTCAGGTCCGCCGGCGTGCCCACCGCCACGACCAGGCGGCCCAGCTCGGGGGTGGGCGACTCGGGCCAGCAGCGCTCGAGCAGGCCCCTGCTCACGCCCTGGCCCGCGTTGGACGGCGACACCCACAGCTCGGCCATCTCGTCCATTCCCGGGAAGCGCGTGACCATGACGTAGCCGACCAGCCCGCCCTCCTTCTCGCAGACGAGGAAACAGCTGCCCTCCTGAGCGGTGATGAACTCGATCATCGGGCGCTCGTGGCGCCACTCGCGGCTGAGCTGCTCGCCGCTCCGAACCTCCGTGATCAGGCCGCGCGCGCGGCGCGACTCGTCCCACGCGACCTCGCCGAGCTCGTACACGGCCTCGAGGTCGCTCGCGCGACCCTCGCGGAAGCTCAGCTCGCTCACGCTTCGCCGGCTCGCTCTCGCGGATCCTCGCCGGGCTGCGGCTCCTCGTCGAGGTAGGTGCCGAGCGAGGGCGGGTGCCCGAGCTGGCCCAGCTCGGCAGAGGCGCGGCCGAAGACGAGGCCCACGGCCCAGTCGAACCCGAGCCGCAACCGGCGGGCCATGCCGGGCATCATCGCGAGGTGGTAGCTGCGAGCGGCGAACCAGGCGGGGAAGCCGCGCAGCGGGAGGCCCAGCATCGTCGCCACCGCCTTGTGCTGGCCCAGGTCGACGAACACCCCGAGCGTTCGGTAGCGGAAGGGGCGCGCCCTGCCTCCCGAGAGCCGCGCGGCGATGTTGTCGCCCACGACGCGGCCCTGGCGGATCGCGTGCTGCGCCGTCGGCGGGCTGGGCGCCCTGCGCCGCTTGGCGGGGTCGGGCACGGCGGCGGCGTCGCCGATGGCCCAGACGTTGTCCTGGCCCTTCACGCGCATCGTCTCGTCCACGTCGATCCGCCCTGAGTCCGTGAGCGCCAGCCCGAGCTGCCTCACCACGGCGGGAGGCTTCACCCCGGCCGTCCAGCACACGGTGCGCGTGTGCACGCGCTCCCCGGTCGAGAGCACCGCGCTCACTTCGTCCATGCTGTCGAGGCGCGTGCCGGTGCGGAGCTCGATGCCGCGCCGCCTCAGCTCGCGGGAGGCGAACTCGGCGAGGCTCGCCGGGATCTCGGGCATGATCTTGTCGAGCGCCTCGACGAGGATCCAGCGCGTGCCGACGGCGCGGCAGCGCGGGTAGTCGTCGAGCGTGTCGTTCACGTAGTCCTGAAGCTCGGCGATCCCCTCGACGCCCGCGTAGCCGGCGCCCACGAAGACGAAGGTGAGGTACTCGCGCCTGCTCTCGTCGTCCGGCAGCGACTCCGCGATCTCGAGGTTCAGCAGCGCGTGGTTGCGCAGGGCGATCCCCTCCGCCAGGTTCTTGAAGCCGAACGCGTGCTCGGCCAGCCCGGGGACGGGGAGAACGCGGGACACGGAGCCGATCGCGATCAGGAGCTGGTCGTAGCGGAGCGTCTCGTCGCGCTCGTCGAGCGTGCGCACGTAGAGCTCGTTGACGCCCGGGTCCGCGCCCGTGACGCGGCCGAGCTCGAAGTCCGCCCACTCGAGCTCCTCGCGGATCGGCACCACCACATGACGCGGCTCGAGCGTGCCCGCCGCCGCGCCGGGGAGGAGCGGCGTGTACAGCAGGAAGTTGACGTCCGAGACGACCTTGATGCGCGCGCTGTGCCGCGGCAGCCGCCGTTCGAGCCGCCGGGCCGCGTACAGGCCGCCGAAGCCGCCGCCTGCGATCACCACGTCGAAGGCCACGGCGGCGAGGCTACTGAGCGGCGCGCCGGGCCGCGTCCAGGGCGGGACGCATGTGACGCGGGAGCCGGCGGCGGACCCTCCAGGGCGCCCCGGCGAAGGCGTGGTTCGCGACCGTGGCGAAGCCCACCTCGTCGACGCGCAGCGCGAGCAGGAGGTGGGCGATGCGGTCAGAGGGCGGCAGCTCGGGGTCGGTCGCAGCCACGCAGAAGCAGTGCATCCGCCTGCCGCGCGGGGTCACGAGCAGGGCCCCGCCCTCCCCCGCCAGCCAGACACCGAGCGCCCCGCGCTCGAGCGCGAGCCCGGTGTGGCGCTGGAGCTCACGCTCCTCGTGGCCGAGCAGGTCGCCGAGAAGGCCCTGCGCCACCGGCTCGCCGGGCGCCTCTCCGCGCATCTTCGGCCTCGCGACCGACGCGCCCCGGAAGGCGTAGAGCTCGGGGATGATCCAGGCGTGCGCCAGCGCCGCGAGCGCCACCGGCGTGGCGAGCGGGTCGAGCCAGACCATGCCGACCGCCGCGGCGATGAAGGGCACGGTGTAGAGGAGCGTCCAGGCGTGCCAGATCCGGCCCCAGCGACGAAGCCAGCGCGCGTCGGTGGGCGGGCGCCACGGGACCGACGCGAGCTCGGGTAGGGCGCTAGCCCCCTGCAATGGGCCGCCGCAGGATCACCATGTCCGCGTCGCGCGGAAGCCGGCGAACGTGCGTCGCCTTGCCGGGCCCATCAGGGACCGTGCCTATGTAGCCGAGCGCCTGCTGGTCGCCGAACTCCCGGACGGCGTCCTGGAAGGCCGCGTCGTCCTCGAGCGTCCATTCGGCGAGCGTGGTGTGCCCGGTCCCATCCATGCGAACGAGTCGTGCCATGGATTCAGGATACGCCGGTTCGCAAGACGCTTCCCGGGTAGGCGGGGGGCATGGCTACCCCTAGGAGAACTCGCGCATATCGAGGTCAGAGCAGGCGCACGTCGGGCTCCGGCGCGATGCTCGACACCGTCCGCAACACGATCACCCAGTTCACCGGCAAGCGCGGCGGCGGCCGCTCGTCCGGCGGCAGCGGGCTGGCGTCGCAGGCCAGCGGCTTCATCGGCGGCCTGCTCAGCGGCGGCAGCGCGAAGGGACGCAGCTCCGGCCGGAGCCGCGCCCGCAGGCGCAATCGCCGCTAGCGCGCTGCGCTAGCTGCCGATCCGCTCGGCGATCATCCGCTGGACCTCGCCGCCGTCGGCGCGGCCCTTCGTCTCGCGCATGACCGCGCCGACGATCGCGCCGATGGCCTGGCCCTTGCCGGCCCGGATCTTCTCGACGGCGTCCGGGTTGTCCGCGATCGCGCGGTCCACGATCGCCTCCAGCTCGCCGCTCTCGGCGCGGCCAAGGCCCTTCGCCTCGACCACGGCCGCGGGGTCGCCGCCCTCCGCCACGAGCACGTCGAGCACCTCCTTCGCGGCGCTCGCGGACACCTGCTTAGCCTCGACCATCGCCACCAGCTCGGCGAAGGCGGTCGGCTTCAGCGCCGTCCCGGCCGGGTCGGCGTCACCGATCCTCGCGGCGAGCTCGTTCGTGATCCAGTTGGCGAGCGTGCGCACGTGCCCGTTGCCCGCGGCGTCCACGGCGCTCTCGAAGAAGTCGCCCAGCTCCGACCGGAAGGCCAGCAGCCGCGCCGTCTCGGCCGGCAGCTCGAGATCGCGCTCGAGTCGCTCGGCGCGCGCCGCGGGCAGCTCCGGCAGCGCGTCGCGCGCGCGGCTCAGCATCTCCTCGGTGGGCGCGATCGGCACGAGGTCGGGCTCCGGGAAGTAGCGGTAGTCGTGCGCCTCCTCCTTCGACCGGAGCGAGGTGAGGTTGCCGCTCTGCGGGTCGTAGTGGAGCGTCTCCTGCTCCACCTCGCCGCCCTCGCCCAGCAGCTTCTCCTGGCGAGCGATCTCCGCGGCGATCCCGCGCTCGATGAAGCGGAACGAGTTCATGTTCTTCAGCTCGGTCTTCGTGCCGAGCGTGTCGGTCCCGGCCGGGCGGATCGAGACGTTCGCGTCCATCCGCAGCGAGCCCTCCTCCATGTTCACGTCGGAGACGCCCATGCGGCGGAGCGTCGCCTGGAGCAGGCGGCCGAACTCGCCGACCTCGCCCGGGGAGCGGAGGTCCGGCTCGGTCACGATCTCCACGAGCGGCGTGCCGCCGCGGTTGAAGTCCACGACGCTCGTCTCCGCGCCGTGGATGCGGCCGGAGCTGCCCGTGTGGATCAGCTTCGCCGCGTCCTCCTCCATGTGCACGCGGTGGATGCGCACGTCGCCGAGGCGGCCGTTCCGCGCAAGCGGGATGTCGTACTGGCTGATCTGGTAGCCCTTCGGCAGGTCCGGATAGAAGTAGTTCTTGCGGTGGAAGATCGAGCGCGGGGCGATCTCGCAGTCGAAGGCCATCGCGATCATCAGCGCCGAAGTGGACCGCCTCGGCGTTCGTCACCGGCAGCGTGCCGGGGTGGCCGAGGCAGACGGGGCACACGTGCGTGTTCGGCTCGTCGCCGAAGGAGAGCGCGCAGCCGCAGAACATCTTCGTCCGCGTCCGGAGCTGGACGTGGATCTCCACGCCGATCACGGGCTCGTAGCTCATCCGCACCGGCACCCCCTCGAAGGCGATGCTCTTCTCGAGCGCGTGCGCGGCGTCGAGGATGCGCGCCTCGCTGAAGGCGGGGCCGGCGATCTGGAAGCCCACGGGCAGGCCCTCGGAGAGGCCGCACGGGATCGAGATCGCCGGGATGCCCGCCAGCGGCATCGGCACCGTGTAGTAGTCGGAGAGGTACATCGCGAGCGGGTCCGCGGTGCGCTCGCCGAGCTTGAACGCGACGGTTGCGGACGTCGGGCTCACCACGAAGTCGACGCTCTCGAACGCCGCGGCGAGGTCCTGGGCGATCCTGGTGCGGACCTTCTGCGCCGTGCCGTAGTAGGCCTCGTAGTAGCCCGAGGACAGCGCGTAGGTGCCGATCATGATGCGGCGCCTGACCTCTTCGCCGAAGCCGTCGTGGCGGGTCTGCTCGTAGAGGGAGGTGAGGTCGCCATTGCCCGATCTCGGCCCGTAGCGGACGCCGTCGTAGCGCGCGAGGTTCGCGCTCGCCTCGGCCGGGGCGATCACGTAGTAGGCGGCGATGCCGTGCCCTGCGTTCGGCAGCTCGATCTGCTCGACGCCGCCGCCGAGCTCCTCGATCTTGGCGAGGGTCGCGTTCACCGCGTCCGCGACGCCCGGCTCGAGTCCGGCCTCCTCCATCCCCCAGATCCCGAAGCGGAGGCCGTCGAGCCGCTCGGCGCTCGGCAGCGGGATCTCGCCGGGGATGCCGAGCGAGGTGGAGTCGCAGGGGTCCCGGCCCTGGAGGTGGCGCAGCAGGATCGCGGCGTCGGTCACGTCGCGCGTGAGCGGGCCGCACTGGTCGAGCGAGGAAGCGAAGGCGATCATCCCGTAGCGGCTCACCGCGCCGTAGGTGGGCTTCATCCCGACGATGCCGCACAGCGAGGCGGGCTGGCGGATCGAGCCGCCCGTGTCGGTGCCGATGGCCCACGGCGCCGTTCCCGCGGCCACGGCCGCCGCGCTGCCCCCGGACGAGCCGCCCGGGACGCGCGTCCTGTCCCAGGGGTTCTCGACCGGGCCGAAGCCGGAGTTCTCGTTCGACGAGCCCATGGCGAACTCGTCCTGGTTCGTCTTGCCGAGCACGCGCGCGCCGGCGTCCTGGAGGTTCCGGACGCTGGTGGCGGTGTAGGGCGGCCGGTAGCCCTCGAGGATGCGCGAGCCGGCCATGCTCGGGACGCCCTCGACGCAGAACAGGTCCTTCACGGCGATCGGGCGGCAGGGTGCCCGGCGTCCTCGGGCGTCTCCTCGGCCACCCAGAGGTAGGAGCCGAGCTCGTCCCCCGCGGCACGGCCGCGCCAGTACTCGAAGGCCTCGGCGGCGCTCGAGGTCGCCCGACTCGATGCGCCTGGCCTGCTCGGCGGCGGTGAGCGCGAGCAGCTCGTCGCTCACGAGGCCCCCGGACTGGGCACCCGGAAGCCGCCCTAGGCCGCGTCCGGCGCCTGCTCGAGCGCGGTCTCGCGGTCGAGGCCGTCGCGCGGGACGTCCTCGCGGAGCACGTTCGTGAGGTCCACCACGTGGGAGGTCGGCTCGACCCCGTCGAGGTCGAGCTCGTTCATGGTCTCCACGTGCTCGAGGATCTTGGAGAGCTCCCCGGCCATGCGATCGACCTCGTCGTCGTTCAGCCGCAGCCGCGCGAGCTTCGCGACGTGCAGCACCTGGTCCCTGTCGATCATGGCTCGCGATTGTAGGCGGGCTCGCCCGCCGGCTCGCGGAGCGCCATCGCGCACGCGAACGCGAACACGCCCAGCACCCCGAGCGCCAGCGGCGCGCCGATCTGCACGGTCGTGACCTCGTCGAAGCCGGCTCCTGGAGGATGCGGTAGAGCACCAGCAGCGCCGTGACGCAGGCGGCTCCGCCGGCGACGCGCATAGGCGCCGCTCCCGCGCCCGCCCGCGCGCGCGAAGCCGGCGGCCACGCCGAGGGCGGCGGTCGCCAGCAGGCAGATGAGGATGATCCGGTCGAGCGTGCCGTCCTCCTGCCAGGCGTTGCGCTCCTGCGCCTCCGCGAGCGCCTCGGCGTCGCGCTCCGTCTCGGCCTGGATCTCGCCGCACGGGCTGGCCCTCCTCCGGCGCGGTTGTCCTGCTGGATCCGCCGCGCCTCCTCGCCGGTCTTCGTGCTGTACCAGTCGGGCGCGGTCGTGAAGAGCAGCGCCAGAGCGCGGCCACGAACACGACCCACTCGGCGGCCGCAGCCGCGCGAACGTCAAGGACTTGCCTCGGGTCGCGGCGCGGGACGGGTCTCGATCTCGCGCGGGGCGGCAAGCGGAACGCCGGTCAGGTCGGTGTAGCGGCCCTCGCGGCGAGCGGCGCTCGTCGCGCATGGCGAGCAGCGCCGCCGGCGAGGATGCCGAGCATCGCCGACCAGGCCCAGCCAGGCGCCCGCCGCGCGGTCGACGTCGAGGACCTCCGACCGCGCGCCCGGGGCGTCGTGGATTCGAGGAACGAGACGTCGGGCGGGTCGGCCAGCCGGAAGACCAGCAGGACGAGCAGCAGCGTCGCGAGGATCGTGAGCAGCGACTGGAGCGCAAGCGGCACGGCCGGCGTGGTCTGCGACCGCCGTCACGACGACGACGGCGATCGCGGCCAGCGCGCCGAGGGCCAGGCAGCACGTCCAGCACCGTGAACGCGTCCCAGGCCGATGCGCGGGCGTCGAGCGCGTCGGGCGGGCCGACGACGCGGCCCTCGCCGAGCTCGTACCAGGGCAGGAAGAGCGCGACCAGCAGCAGGAGCCCGAAGCCCCCGGTGATCCACTCTCCGATGCGCAGCCGTCGCAGATCCATTGCGGCGGGAATGTACCGCCGCGCGGCTCGCGCCTGCCTCAGGCGGCGCGGGCCCGGCGGCCTTCAGGGTGTTCACGAGCAGCATCGCGCGCGTCATCGGCCCCACGCCGCCGGGAACCGGCGTGATCGCGCGGGCGCGCTCGCTCGCGGCGTCGAAGTCCACGTCGCCCACCAGGCCGTCGTCGGTGCGGTTCGTGCCCACGTCGATCACGACGGCGCCCTCGCCGCACCATGTCGCCGGTCACGAGGCCCGGGGAGCCGACCGCGGCCACCAGCACGTCGGCCTCGCGGCAGACCGCGGCGAGGTCGCGCGTGCGCGAGTGGCAGTGCGTGACGGTGGCGTTCGCCGCCAGCAGCAGCTGGGCCATCGGCTTGCCCACGAGGATCGAGCGGCCGAGCACGACCGCGCGGGCGCCGGACAGCTCCACGTCCGCCTCCTCGAGCAGCTCGCATCACCCCGGCCGGCGTGCAGGGCACGATCGCCTCGTCGCGGCCGTGCATGAGCAGGCCGGCGTTGGCGGTGGTGAGCCCGTCGACGTCCTTGGCGGGATCGATCAGCGCCGACGAACCGGTCCTGGTCGAGGTGGTCGGGCAGCGGGAGCTGGAGCAGGATGCCGTCGCACGCGGTCGTCGGCGTTCAGCGCGCGGATCAGCTCGGCCAGCTCCTCGGGCTCGACGTCGCCGCCCGGCTCGTGGTGGAACGACTCGATGCCCGACCTCGGCCGAGTCCTCGCGCTTCATCCGCACGTAGACCGCCGAGGCGGGGTCGTCGCCGACGAGGATCGTGGCCAGGCCGGGCGTGCGGTCCATGCGCCTCGACCTCGGCCTTGACCTCCTCGCGGACCTTGGCGGCAACCGCCTTGCCGTCGATGATCTCGGCCATGGCGGCGCGGCAGCCCTAGCGGCGCTTCAGCGGCGCGTAGTCCGCCATCAGCTTGCGCTCGGAGCCGTCGCCGGCGAAGCGCACGACGACGAGCCCGCCGGGCTCGATCCCGACCACCACGCCCTCGCCGAACTGGGCGTGCACCACGTCGTCGCCGAGGGCGAACGAGGCGCCGCCGCCGCCCCCGCCGCGCGGCTCGGGCGCCGACGCGCCGCCGCCCCAGGTGGCCGCCGCGGCCGGGCCGGTCGGCGCGTCCTCCTCGCGGTCGGTGAGCTCCGCCGGGATCTCGTCGATGAAGCGGCTGCGCATGTTCCAGTCGCGCGCGCCGAAGAGCAGCCGCGTGCGCGCGTGGGTCAGGTAGAGCTGCGCGCTTGGCGCGCGTGATGCCCACGTACGCGAGCCGGCGCTCCTCCTCGAGGTCGCCCGACTCGATCGAGCGCATGTGCGGGAAGACCCCGTCCTCGAGCCCGATGATGAAGACGATCCCGAACTCGAGCCCCTTGGCGTTGTGGAGCGTCATCAGCGTGACGATGCCCTCGTCGTCGCGCAGGTTGTCCTGCTCGGAGAAGAGCGCGAGCTGCTGGAGGAACTCCTCGACCGAGCCCTCCTCGGCGGTGGCGTCGTACTCGCGCGCCACGCCCACGAGCTCCTCGAGGTTCTCGAGCCGGCCCTGCGCCTCGATCGTGCGCTCGGCCTGGAGCGCCTCGGTGTAGCCGGTCTCCTCGAGCGTCTCCGCGAGCAGGTCGCCCACGCCGGCGCCGCCCTCGGCCCGCTCGCGCAGCCGCTCCATGACCGACATGAAGCGGCCCACCGCCTTGATCGCGGCCGGCGCCGAGGCCCGGGACCGACTCGGGCTCGGCGGCCACGTCCCAGACCGGCTCGCCGATCGTGTTCGCGTAGCCCACGAGGCGGCCCTGCGAGGTCGCGCCGATGCCCGCGCCGCGGCGAGTTGACGACGCGCGAGAACGCCACCGTGTCCGCCGGGTTCACGAGCAGCGTCAGGTAGGCGAGCGCGTCCTTGATCTCGGCGCGCTCGTAGAAGCGCGTGCCGCCGATGACCTGGTAGCCGACCCCGTAGCGGACCAGCATGTCCTCGAGCACGCGGCTCTGGGCGTTGGTCCGGTAGAAGACCGCGATCTCGTCGCGCGAGCCGCCCTCGTCGACGAGCCGCTCGATCTCGGAGACGACGAAGCGCGCCTCCGCATGCTCGTCCTCGAGCTCGCGCACGTGGACCGGGTCCCCCTCCCCGAGCTCCGACCAGAGGAACTTGTCCTTGCGCTGCCGGTTGTTGCGAGATGACCGCGTTGGAGGCGTTCAGGATCGTCTGCGGTCGAGCGGTAGTTCTGCTCGAGCTTGACGACCTCGGCGTCGGGGTAGTCCCTTTCGAACTCGAGGATGTTGCGGATGTCGGCGCCGCGGAACGCAGTAGACGCTCTGATCGTCGTCGCCGACCACGCACAGGTTGCGGTGCTCCTCGGTCAGCAGCTGGAGCCAGCGGTACTGGGCGCGGTTCGTGTCCTGGTACTCGTCGACGAGGACGTGGCGGAACGAGCGGCGGTAGCGGTTGCGGACCTCCTCGAAGAGCTCGAACAGGTTCACGCAGCGGAACAGGAGGTCGTCGAAGTCCATCGCGTTCGCCGCGTGGAGGCGCTTCTCGTAGAGGTCGTAGACGTCGGCGGCGGTCTGCTCGAAGAAGGTCGAGACCTTCAGCCGGTAGGCCTCGGCGTCGAGCAGCTGGTTCTTCGCGTCGCGGATCTGGCGGCGGATGCCGCGCGGGGCGAAGCGCTTCGGGTCCACGTCCAGCTCGTCGACGCACGCCTTCACGAGCCGCAGCGAGTCCTGCTCGTCGTAGATCGTGAAGCCGCGGGTGTAGCCGAGCTTCTCGGCGTCGGCGCGCAGCATGCGGGCGCATGCCGAGTGGAAGGTCATGACCCACATCGCCCGGGCGCGGTTGCCGACCAGCGCCTCGACGCGGTCGCGCATCTCCTGTGCGGCCTTGTTGGTGAACGTGATCGCGAGGATCTCGCCCGGCCGCGCCTGCCCGGTGCCGACGAGGTGGGCGATGCGGTGGGTGAGCACGCGCGTCTTGCCGGAGCCCGCGCCCGGCCAGGATGAGCAGCGGGCCCTCGCCGTGAAGGACGGCTTCGCGCTGAGGGTCGTTCAGGCCCTCGAGGAGGGCTTCGGTGGCCACTGCTTCCACCCGATCGAGGATAGACGCCGGACCCGGCGCGCTAGAGGTCGCGGCGCGCGAACGCCACCCGCGCCCCGAGCGCCGATCAGCGCCAGATAGGCGACCGTCCAGAGCCACAGGCCGGGGCCCGCCTCCTGGGCGCCGCCGAACGGGCCGAGCTGGACGATCACGCCGGTGATGCCGCTGGTCTCGGCCGTGAGCCCGTGCAGCCCCGCCTGATAGAGCGCCTCGAACGGCAGCAGCCACGACGCCGACCGCCGCCACGTCCTCGAGCGTCTGGACCGCGAGCGCGTCGCCGATCTGGCCGAGCAGCCCGGCGGCCAGACCCGCGCCGAACAGCATGAACACGGCGATGCCGTTCGCGGTCGACGACAGGAAGATCGACCCGAACAGCGAGATCGCGGAGATCACGAGCACCGCGAGCACGAGCCCGAGCCCGGGCCGACGACACGGTCGGGCCACCAGTCGCCCGTGATGCCGGTGATGAGCACGGCGAACGCGTAGATGAAGGCCACGTATGCCGTGGAGACCGCTGCCGCTCCGGCGAAGCGGCCGAGCAGCAGGCTGGTCCTCCCCACCGGCCGCACCACGAGCGGCTGGAGCAGCCCTCGCTCCGCGTCCCCGCGCACCACGCCGAGCGTCAGGAAGACCGCGAGCACCGCCCCGAGGAAGAGCGTCGTGAACATCGACAGCCCGAGCAGGGTCGAGCCGGCGAGGACGCGGTCGTCGATCTGGTCGCCGGCCTCGAGCGACTCGACCTCGTCGAACGTGACTGCGCATCCGAGCGCGTACAGGCCCAGGAAGCAGATCGTGAGCAGGAGCACCACCAGGATCACGCGGCGGCGCACCGCCTCCCGGAGCGCGTAGCGGGCCACCACCATCACGCTGCTCACGCGGCGCCGACCGCCTCGAGGTAGGCGTCCTCGAGCGTCGAGGCGAGCAGCCGGACGCCGTAGACCTGCTCGCCGGCTTCCACGAGCCCGGCGACGATTCCCGGCACCTCCTCGCGCTCCGCCTCGGGAAAGGTCCTGCACGCCGGCCGCGGTCTCGACCTCCACCCCGCGTGGGCGCGCGAGCTCGGCCGGCGTGCCGTGCGCGACTATCCGCCCGCCCACGAGGATCGCGACGCGGTCGCAGACGAGCTCGACCTCGCTCAGCAGGTGCGAGTTCAGCACCACCGCGATCCCGCGTCCCCGTAGCTCGCCAAGAAGGTCGCGCACGATGCGGCGGCCGACCGGGTCGAGCGCGCTCGTGGGCTCGTCGAGCATCAGGAGGCGCGGCGATCCCACGAGCGCCTGAGCGATCCCGAGGCGCTGCTGCATCCCCTTGGACATCGCCCCCACCTTGGTGGCGCTCGCCTCGCCGAGGCTCACCAGCTCGAGCAGCTCGCCGCGCTCGACGGCGCCGCCCTCCGAGCCGGCGAGGTCCTGGTGGAGGCCGAGGACCTCCTCGGCGGTCAGCCAGTCGGGGAAGCGGAACAGCTCGGCCAGGTATCCGATCGCGGCGCGCGCCTGGGCGGAGCCGGCCGGGGCCCCCTCGACCTCGGCGTGCCCGGCGGTGGCCCGGACGAGCCCGCATGCGATCTTCGTCAGGGTCGACTTGCCGGCACCGTTCGGACCGAGCAGCCCGAGCAGCTCGCCCGGCGCGACCTCGAGGTCGACGCCGCCGAGGGCCAGGGTCGGGCCATATCGCTTCTCGAGCGAGTCGCAGGTGAGGGCCGGCACCGGCCGCAGTGTAGGAAGCTGCCGGCGTGTCGCTGACCGACGACGTGCGGGCGGCGTGCCGCGAGATCGCGGAGAACGCGCGCCTCGTGGCGATCGACGTCGAGCGCCTCGACGCGCTCGACCCGGGTCCTCCCCCGGCGCTCGACGCCCGAGCGGCACTACCTCGCGGGCGCACCGGAGGACGTGGCCGACTACATGCTCGTGCTCGACACGGTCAACTTCGGGTCGGGCTGGTTCCCGACGCTGCGCAAGCGGCCCGGGATGTCCGGTTACTTCACGGTTGCGTCGTCCCTGACCGATCTCTGGCGAGCAGGCGGTGGCTGGAGCACGAGCGAGCTACGGGCGTTGAGGGCGGAGGATGTGGCGCTCGTGCTCGGCCAGGAGCCCGATCACGAGCTGATGGGCCTCTATGCCGAGGCGCTGCGCGATCTCGGGCGCTTCCTCGACGGCCGTCGTGCGCTCGACCTGGTGGCCGAGGCCCGCGGATCGGCCGAGCGGCTCGCATCGTCACTGGCGCGCGGGATGCCCTTCTTCGACGACGTCGGCTTCTGGAAGCGGGCGCAGATCGCGCCGAACGACCTCGCCCTCGCGGGGGTGGCCGAGTTCGACGACCTCGACCGGCTCACGATCTTCGCCGACAACCTCGTCCCGCATGTGCTGCGGGTGGACGGCGTGCTCCGCTACGACCCCGGTCTGGCCGCCCGAATCGACGCCGGGGAGCTGCTGCCTCCGGGCGGCGAGGAGCGCGAGATCCGCGGCTGCGCGGTGCATGCATGTGAGCTGCTGTCGAAGCGCATCGGCGTCCCCGCGCGCCTGGTCGACGGTGCCCTCTGGACTCGCGGCCAGGCGCCGAGGTACAAGTCGGAGCCCCGGCACCGGACCCGCACCGTCTTCTACTGACGCCGGGCCGACCACTCCACAGTGCCGGTGCGGCCGCAGCGGGGCGTCCTGATCCTGAAGGTCCCGAGCGCACGCCTCGCCGTCGGAGTGAACCGGCCCGAGAACCTGATCGCCGCGTTGTCGGCGGACTCGTCGTCACTGTATGTGACGCCGCCGTGCGCACTGATCGAGAAGCGGTAGCGGCCGCGACGCCGAGTAATGGGCACGTCGTTCAGCGCCGTCCTGCCGGTCACGGTGCCGCACCTGAAGCTGAGGGCCGCGACCTGGATCGAGCCGGGCGCGACGCTGAGCTGCACCCGACCGCCCACGTAGGTCCCGGCCGGCTTCCGCAAGCGGGCGTCGGTCGTCCCGGGCGAGCCGGCAGCGCCCGGTGCGGCAGCGGCCACAACGGCGGCTGCCGCGAGGGCGAGGCAGGTGCGATTCATTCGGCCGCGTTGGTCAGCGCTAGTGCCGCTTCACCCTCGCGGGCGTCAGCGGACCGGTCGGTGCGCCGTCGCCGCCGGGGTTGCCGGTCACGAGGTTGTTCCCGTAGGACAGCAGGAAGCCGCCGTCGAGCACCCCGAGCGCCGGGCTCGCGACCGTGCCGGTGATGGTGTTCCTTCCGATCCGAACCGTGGACGAATTGCCCCTGGCGAACACGGCGCGGAACGCGCTGTCCGCGATGTCGTTGTCGAAGGCGTTGATCACCGACGTGCCGGTGACCGCGTTCGGTGCGGCGGTCATGCAGTCCCCTGTATTCGCAGCGTTGACGCCGAACCTCGCCGCGGCGAAGCCGCAGCCGTTGTCGTCGAACTCGTTGTTCCGAAGGTTCGCTCTCGCGGCGCGGGTGAGGGCCGGAGCGACCAGCACGCCGGGCCCAGTGTTGTCATGGATGAACGAGTTGTTGACGATCACCCTGATGAGCGCCGTGTTGCCGGCTCCACGGAGACAGCGCTCCGCGAGAAGAACCCGATGTCGCTGTTCACGATCTTGACGCTTCTGGCGTTCGTGATCCGGACGCCGTTCAGGCCGGGCGTGAAGCCCCCCGCGCTCGGGATCGCGGTGTTCCCCTCGATCTTCAGGTTCTTCAGGACCACCCTGCCGTTGTTGACGAAGTTGGCAGGCTGGGTCGCCGGGTCGATGTTGATGTTGACGCCGTTGATGCCGCCACTCGCCAGCATTCCAGCCTGGTGAGGGCCACCGTCGACCGTGATCGGCTTCGTGATCGTCAGGGCGCCGAAGCCGCCGTCGTCCATCGCCATGATGATGCCGCCGGCCGCCGTCTTCGAGATCGCGCCCGCGAACGTCTTGCAGGGAGCGGTGCGGCTGCACGGGTTCACGTCGTCGCCGACACCGGACACCCACGTGCGGGTCGCCTGCCCGGAGGCCGAGGCCGGAACAGCGAGCGCCACGAGCAAGAGCGCCGGGACGAGCATGCGAAAACGGCGAGTGCGAGTCATGTGTCCACCGTACGCCCGATTTGGCCAATCGGCAAGCGGTTCCCGGGGTGGGCTCAGCCGCCGGCGCTGTCCGGGCCGCCGCGGCGCTCCAGGCGGCGGATCTCGGCGCCGCCGGGCTTCTGCCCGGTCTGCTCCGCCACCAGCTCCTCGAGCTCGGTGAGGCGGTCGGCCAGGCCGCCGATGGCGTCTGCGACCGGGTCGGGCAGGTGGACCCAGTCGGCGTCCGGGCCCTCGGGCTTCTTGCCGTCCACTCGCACCGGATGGCCGGGGTTGCCGACCACGGTGGAGTTCGCGGGCACGTCGTGGATCACCACCGAGTTCGCTCCGATCTTCGAGCGCTCGCCGATCTCGATCGGGCCGAGGAGGGCCGAGCCGGCGCCGATCATGACCTCGTTGCCGATCGTCGGGTGGCGCTTGCCGCGCGCGAAGCCCGTGCCGCCGAGCGTGACGCCCTGGTAGAGCGTCACGTCGTCGCCCACCTCGGCGGTCTCGCCGATCACCACGCCCGTGCCGTGGTCGATGAAGAGCCCTCGGCCGATCCGGGCGGCCGGGTGGATCTCGATGCCGGTCATCGTCTTGGTGAGGTAGGCGAGAACGCGCGGGATCAGCGGGACCCCCGCCTCGTGCAGCGCGTGCGAGATCCGGTGCGACAGGAGCGCCTGGACGCCCCCGTAGGTGAGCAGCATCTCCGCGCGGCCCACGCTCCTCGCGGCCGGGTCGCGCTCCAGCGCCGCGGCCAGGTCCTCGCGGACCTCCCTGGCGACGCGCGCGAGTGTGTCGAGCCCGAACATCAGGGAGAGAAGAACGGCGTGCTGATGTAGCGGTCGCCGGAGTCGGGCAGGATCGCGACCACGCGCTTGCCGCGCATCTCGGCCCGCGACCCGAGCTGGACCGCGGCCCACACGGCGGCGCCCGCGGAGATGCCGGCGTTCACGCCCTCGCGGCGCGCGCACAGGCGTGCGGTCTCGATGGCGTCCTCGTCCTCCACGGGCACGATCTCGTCGATCACGTCGCGGTTCAGCACCTCCGGCACAAAGCCCGGTCCGATGCCGTCGATCTTGTGCGGGCCGGCCTTGCCACCCGACAGCACCGGCGACGACGCCGGCTCCACCGCCACCACGTGCACCCCGGGATGGTGCTCCTTGAGGCGCTCGCCGCAGCCGGTGATCGTGCCTCCGGTCCCGACCGGGGCCACGAAGACGTCTATCTTGCCGTCCACGTCGCGCCAGATCTCCTCCGCGGTCGTGCGCCGGTGCACCTCGGGGTTGGCGGGGTTCGAGAACTGGTTCGGCACGTAGCAATTGCCACGCTCGCGGCAGATCCGGCGCGCCTCCTCCACGGCCTCGTTCATCCCCCCCATCGACTCCACCCAGACGACCTCGGCGCCGTAGAGCCGCAGGAGCTTCTCGCGCTCGCGGCTCATTCCCTGCGGCATCGTGATCACGAGCTCGTAGCCCTTTGCCGCGCAGACGAAGGCGAGCGCGATTCCTGTGTTGCCCGACGTGGACTCGACGATCGTGTTGCGTCCCGGCTCGATCCGCCCCTCTGCCTCGGCCGCCTCGATCATCGCCACGCCGATCCTGTCCTTGACGCTGCCGGCGGGGTTGTGGGCCTCGAGCTTCCCGATCAGCTCGGCCCCGCAGTCCGGCGCCACGCGCGTGAGCCGGACCATCGGCGTGTTGCCGACAAGGTCCGCGAGGTTGTCGGGTATCGCCCGCGTGGGCGGCGAGACGGTCATCCGCCGCCGAGGGTATCGCGCTACTCGCGGCGTTCGACGGCGTCGCCGATGAGCCAGAACATCGGCGGCCACAGTCCGACGAAGAGCGCACGGCGCTCCGCGTTCCCGCGCTCCTCCTGATCGACGGTCTTTGCGCGAATCCAGAGCGTTATGCACAGCCAGACCGTGGCCAGTGAGACGACGTGCAGGTGCCAGCCGCGGAGACCGGCGCTTTGAAGTGCCTTGCTCAGCATCACCAGCGGGTACCCGACGCCTGCCTTGGGTATGCAAGTGCGGTGCGACGCCAGACGCTCAGACGGCGGCTCACCACCGCGATGCGGTGGCCGGCCGGCGTGTCCCTCACCTCGTGGCGCTACCTCTGGCGGACCACGCCTCTCTACCGCGACGAGGTGGCGGGATCCTGGGACGAGGACGCGCCCCCGCCGGTCGCCGAAGGCGTGGACCGCGACGACGTCCAGTGGCCGTCGGACGGGGCGGGGCCGCACTTCCATCGCCGCTACAGCGTCCGGATCGAGGGGTCGAGGCTGTCCGCGGAGGAGCTCATGGAGCGGGTGATGGCCAACCCCGACCGCGCCGCGCCGACGGAGTTCGCCACCTTCCAGAAGCTGCGCGGCGAGCCCGGGGTCCTTCGGGTCAACGACGAGTTCGTCGTGCGGATGCCCGGGCCCTGGGACGGGCCCGTGAGGGTGGCGAGCATCTCTCCGCGCTCGTTCCGCTTCATCACCCTCGCCGGGCACCTCGAGGCCGGCCAGATCGAGTTCCGCGCCACGAACGGCGAGCGGCTCGAGTTCGAGATCGAGTCCTGGGCGCGCAGCGGCGACAGGCTCTCCGAGCTCCTCTACGACCGCCTGCGCATCTCCAAGGAGGTGCAGTTCCACATGTGGACGTCCTTCCTGGAGCGGGTGGTCAAGCTCTCCGGCGGAAGGCGAGCCGGCGGACTCCGGATCCATACGCGCAAGGTGGCGCGACGAGCGCGCACTCGAGGAGCTCCGCGACAGGCGCCTTCAACTTCGAGGAGTCGTCCCGCGACAGCTGGACCGAGGCGAGCGGCTGGCACATCGACGACTACTGCCAGCCCCTGCCGGCTGAGTCGACCGGGCGAGCCGGAGCCGCGGCGGGCCGTGGGAGCGGGCGAAGGCCCTGCTGCGCGACTACGAGTTCGCTGACCCCGGGCTCGTGCGGGCCTCCTTCCGCCGCGACGGCCCGCTCGAGGGCCGCGACATGCTGCTCGAGGCGCGCTTCTGGGGGCTGCGCTTCCGCCTGGGCGTGCGCGTGGGCCGAGTGATCGACGAGACCCGCACGGTGGACGGCCGCGACGTTCGCGTCTGGGGTTGGGGCTACTCCACGCTTCAGGGCCACCTCGAGATGGGCCAGATGGACTACGAGGTCTGGAAGTGGCTCGACACCGGCGCCGTGGAGTTCCGCGTGCACGTCGTCTCGCGGCCCGGCCGCATCCGCAACCCGATCGTCCGGCTCGGCTTCCGGATCTTCGGGCGCCGGGAGCAGGTGCGCTTCGCGAAGAGCGCCTGCGAGCGGATGGCCGTGCTCGTTGGCGGGGGCTAGGGCCTACTCGCAGAACGCGATGAAGGGGACCCCCATGATGGTGGTCCTATTCGTCTGCGTGCTCACGCCGAACGTGATCCGGCCGCCGCTCGGCCGCTCCGGCGTCTTCACCAGCGTGAGCTGGAAGACCTGGTCGGTGCTGTGGTCCACGGTCGCGTTCGGGAACTTCGCGAGGATCGCGGGGATCTTCGCGCCGATGCCCACGCCGCGCGCCCTCGCGCCCCCGGTAACGGTGATGCTGTCGACCCTGCGCGGGCTCGAGAGCGTGTAGTTCACGCTGCCCTTGAGCGGCAGCCTGAGCTTCGCCGAGCGCGTGTTGGGCCCACCGAGCTCGCAGCCCGGCCTGATCGGGCCCACCTTGCCGCGGGCACGCAGGTCGGTGTGCGTGTCGCCGAGATGGACGCCGTCGACGCGCGTGGGCGTGATCTTCGCGGCGGCCGCGTCACCCGCGGGCGGAGCGGCGGCGCTGCCGACGGCGACCGCGCCGATCGCGACGAGGGCGGCGCTCGGGACGAGCAGGAACGATGGGCGGAGAGGGCTCATGGCGCCCAAGCTAACGGCGGCCCCGGCCCGACGCAGGGCCGCGCGGCTTCCGTGGACGTTCGGCACGAAAATCCACCTGGATGTTTGACGAGCGCTGCGAAGCGGGCACGGTGCGCTCAATCCAAGAAAGGAATGCCATGTACATCAGTGTCGGAGCAGCGATCATCATCATCCTGCTGCTCATCATCTTCGTCTTCTGAGCAAGGACGCCAGGCAGACCTGAAGTTCTAGATGTAGTACATCGGCGCGGCCGAGTCGCGTGCCTCGCGCTCCGCCACGTCGGCGATCGTCACCCCTGCCAGCACGGCGCGGACGGCGTCGGCGGCCTCGGTCCAGATCGGGCCGCCCGCCGCTGCCTCGGCGCCCAGCTCGCCCTCGAGCAGCTCCACCACCTCGAGGACGGTGATCTCGCCCGGCGGCCGGGCGAAGCCGTAGCCGCCCTTCACGCCGCGCTGGGACTGCAGGATCCCGGCGCGGCGCAGCGTGGCGAACAGGCCCTCGAGGAACTGCACCGGGATGTCGCGCGCGCGTGCGAGGTCGCCGATCGGCACGGGCGCGGAGTCGCCCCGGCGGGCCAGCTCCGCGAGCGCCCGCACGGCGTAGGGCGACTTGCTCGTGATCACCAGCACGGCGGCTGACTCTACGGTATGGGCATGCGCCCTCAGAGCCTCGCAGTGTGGCTGCCGCCGCTCGCCCTGATGGCCGTGATCTTCTTCTTCTCGGCGCAGCCGAGCCTCGACTCGGGCCTCGGGCTGATCGACCAGATCGGCCGCAAGCTCATCCACTTCGCCGAGTACGCGCTCCTGTGCTTCCTGTGCTGGCGCGCGCTCGCACCGTCGACAAATCCACGCAGAGCGGCTCTACTGGCATTCGTGATCGCAAGCGCCTACGCCGTGACCGACGAATACCACCAGACCTTCGTGGACGGCCGCCACGGCACGCCGGTCGACTGGCTGATCGATTCGGCCGGTGCCGCCGCGGCCGCCGCTCTGGCTCCGCAGCCGGAGGCTGACCGCGGCTTGATGCGCCGGATCCCGATCGAGTCGGCCGGTCCGATCCTGGTCTTCGCGCTCGCCCGCCTCGCCGTGGCGGTCGTCGCGCTGGTCGCCGTCGCGCTCGTGGGCTTCCCGTACGAGGGACGGGCCGCCGCGGTGCTCGGCGTGTTCGTCGCCTGGTCCGCGGGCGTGCTCGTCCTCGCCCGCCGCGACCCCGAGCGCGCCCTCCACCCCGCCGTCCCGGCGGTCGACTTCGCGCTGCTCATCGCTGCTCGAGGTGCTCGCGCCGGACACGCTCGGCGGCGTGCGCCTCGCCGCCCTCTTCCTGATCGCCGCCCACGCGCATTTCCAGGGCGAGCGGCGCGGCGTCACGATCGCCGCCATCGGCGCCGTGGCCCTCGTCGTGGCCTCGGCGATCCGCGGCGACGCCCCCTTCGACTCGGACGTGCTCGCCTTCTACGAGGCCGTGTTCCTGCTGTCGGCGCTCGCCACGGCCGTGGTCGTCGGCCTGCTGCGCACGTCGGAGTCCGCCTCGCGGCTGCGCGCGCGCGGGCTGTCGCGCCGCACCATGCAGGCCGAGAGCGAGGTGCGCCGGCGCGTGGCCGAGGCGATCCACGACGGCCCCGTGCAGGAGCTGATCGGCCTCGACATGATCCTGTCGGCCGCCCGCAGCGAGAGCGGCGACACCAGGGTCGGCGGGCTCATCGACGAGGCGCGCGACCTGGTCAGCCGCAACGTGCGGGCGCTCCGGGACGAGATCGTCGACCTCGGCCCGTACGCGTTCCAGGAGATCACCTTCGCGACCGCGATCGAGAGCTGCCTGCCGGTCTGGCAGCGCCGCTTCGGGTTCGAGGTTCGGCTCGCCATCGAGCGCATCGACCTGCCCCCCGAGATGGCGGGCGACCTGTTCCGGATCGCGCAGGAGGCGGTCGTGAACGCGGGGCGGCACGCCAACGCGGGGCGGGTCGAGCTGTCGCTCCGGTCGCTGGGAGCCCAGGTCGAGCTGCGCGTGGCCGACGACGGCCGCGGCATGGACGGCAACGGGCTGCTGGCTCCCGCGGAGCCGGGCCACCTCGGCCTCGCGAGCATGCGCGAGCGCGCCGAGCTGATGGACGGCGTGCTCGAGATCGAGTCGTCGGACCGCGGGACGAGGGTGCTGGTGCGCGCCCCGCTCCGGGCGACGGCGCCGCCGGCTTAGATCCAGCCGCGCTCGGTGGCGATCAGGACCGCCTGCGCGCGGTCCACCGCGCCGAGCTTCGCGTACGTGTTGTGGAGGTGCGTGCGCACCGTGCTCGTGGAGAGCTCGAGCTCGTGCGCGATCTGCTTGTAGACCTTGCCCTCGGCCAGCCGCTTCAGCACCTCGACCTCGCGGGTCGAGAGCGGGCACGGGTCGACGTTGCGCTTCGCCGTGCCGCTGCCCTGCGGCAGCTCGTACATCACCGAGCGGAGCTGCTCGGTGGTGAGGCCGCACGCGCGCGCGGCCTGAAGAAGCTGCTTCGGGTTGACGGTCTGGCCGTGGCCGTAGTGGGCCAGCATGTCGGCGAGCCGGACGAGTGCGGCCTCGCCCTCGGCGTCGTCGGCGTGGTGGCGCTCGATCGCCGTGGCGAGCCGGTTCGGCAGCGCCCAGCGCCGGGCGAGCACGCCGCCGACGAGCGCGTGGTCCACACCGAGCTCGAGGCGCTCCTTGTGGAGGCGCTCCTCGGGGGTGCGAGCCGCGCCGTGGATCTGCGACGGGTAGCCGGGATAGGCGTGAGTCAGCACGAGCTTGCCGACGTCGTGGAGCAGCGCGGAGCAGAGCAGCTCGTCGCGGTCGTCGTACTCGATCTCGCGCGCGAGACGGTCGGCGGCGGCCTGGGTGGCGACGGCGTGGAGCCGGAAGCGCTCGGGCATGAGGTCCCAGCCCGGCGTGCGCTCGAAGAAGTCGAAGGTGGCGGTGCGCGCGGCGAGCGTCTCGACGCCCTCGGGCGTGAGGATCTCGACGGCCTCCGGGATGCTCGCGATCTTGCCCTTCTTGCGCTGCGTGGTGCGGTTCGCGATCCGCAGCACGGTGATCACGAGCGCGACGTCGGACTCGACGGCCTGGACCACCTCGCCGACCGAGGAGCGGTCCTCGCGCACGACCCGCAGCACGCGGTTGCGCGACTCGGCCAGCGCCGGAAACGCCTCGAGTGCCTCGAACGCGGCGGTGAGCCGGCGGCCGTGGCCTTCGTTGTGGCGAGCGGCAGCGTCCTGGCCACTGGCCTGCTTGATGGAGGGCGATGCTTCCACAGTCACACCGGGTATCGGCAGGGGTGGACGAAAGGTTGAGTGACCTCCGTCTAGCGGCTTCGATTCCGCTTTGTGAAGCGCCTTATCGATGCCGGTGCCAACGTCTCCTCACGGCCCAGCGCGGCCACCGACTCGAAGATGCCCGGGTGACACCGTCGTGCCCGTTAGCGCCACGCGGATCGGCTGGAAGACCTCCTTGGGCTTCACGCCGAGCTCGTCCACCACCCCGCGCAGCGCCGCCTCGACCGTGCTCGACGTCGAACGGCTCGGCTTCGGCGAGCGCCTCGCGGACCGAGCCGCAGCCGTCCGTGGCGGTCTGCCCCACTGCTCCCACGCCTTCTCTTCGAAGCCGGCGGGCTCGACGAGAGAACCGGCCAGCGGCCAGAAGTCGGCGAGCGTCTGCATCTTCTCCTGGGAGATCGCGACGACCTCGCGCGGCAGCTCGCGGCCGCAGAACTCCTCGAGCCGGCGCTGGAGCTCCTCGGCGGGGAGCTCGCGCATGTAGCGCCCGTTCATCCAGCGCAGCTTCTGCTCGTCGAAGACGGCCGGGTTCTTCGAGACGCGCTCGAGAGCGAAGCGCTCGACCAGCTCCTCGGTCGTGATGAAGGTGGTGGTCTCGTCGTAGCCCCAGCCGAGCAGCGCGATGTAGTTGCGCACCGCCTCGGGCAGGTAGCCCTGCTCGCGCAGCTCCTGCACCGACGCCGCGCCGTGGCGCTTCGAGAGCTTCTTGCCGTCCGGGCCGTGCAGCAGCGGGAGGTGCGCGTACACGGGCGGCTCGGCGCCGAGCGCGCGCAGGATCATCAGCTGGCGCGGCGTGTTCGAGACGTGGTCCTCGCCCGCGGACCACGTGCGTGATGCCCATGTCGCGGTCGTCCACCGCCACCGCGAGGTTGTAGAGCGGGCTGCCGTCCGAGCGCCGGATCACGAAGTCCTTGATCGCCGAGTTCGGGGTCGTCACGTCGCCGCAGAACCGCGTCCTGGAAGGTGATCTCGCCCTCGTCGGGCACGCGCAGGCGCACCGCGCCCTCGTCCTCGTAGGCGTCGCCCGAGTCGAGCAGCTGCCGGACGGCCTCGGTGTGCCGGTCGCGGCGCTCCGCCTGCGAGATCGGCCCCTCGTCCCAGTCGAGCTCGAGCCAGCGCAGCGCGTCGAGGATCTGCTCGACGTTCTCGGGCGTCGAGCGCTCGCGGTCGGTGTCCTCGATCCGCAGCACGAGCTGGCCGCCCGAGCCGCGCGCGAGAAGCCAGTTGTACAGTGCCGTCCTCGCGCCGCCGATGTGCAGCACGCCCGTTGGGGATGGCGCGAAGCGGACCCTCATCGGCAGCGATGCTAATCGGCGCACACGTCTCCACGGCCGGCGGCCTCGTGCAGGCGCACGAGCGGGCGGTCGAGCGCGGCTGCGAGGCGATCCAGGTCTTCAACCAGTCGCCGCGCCATGTGGCGCCCGACGCGCTGGAAGCCCGACGACGTGGCCGAGTTCCTCGAGCTGATGAAGGACGGGCCCGATCAGAGTCGGTCACGATCCACGCCGTCTACCTGATCAACCCCGCGACGAAGGACCGGGAGATGCGGAACAAGTCCGCGGCCTCGCTGATCCACGCGCTGCGGATGGGCGACGAGATCGGGGCCGACGGCGTGGTCCTCCACCCCGGCTCGACCGTCGGCGAGCCGCACGAGGAGGCGCTCGCGCGCGTGGGCGAGATGCTGAAGCACGCGCTGGCGGAGTCCGACCGCTGCCGGCTGCTGCTCGAGAACACCGCCGGCGCCGGCAACACGCTCGGGCGCTCGTTCGAGGAGCTGCGCGAGCTGATCGACCTCGCCGGCGGCGACAAGCGGATCGGCATCTGCCTCGACTCCTGCCACATGCTCGCCAGCGGCTTCGACATCACGGACGGCGGACAAGCTCGAGCGAGGTGATGGAGCAGTTCAAGAAGACGGTCGGCATCCGCCGCCTGCGCTGCCTCCACGTGAACGACTCGCAGACACCGCTCGGCTCGAACCGCGACCGCCACGCGATCCCGGGCGACGGCGAGCTCGGCGCGCAGGGGCTGCGCCGCGTTCCTGTCCGAGCCGCGCTTCGAGAGCCTGCCGGCGCTGTTCGAGGGCCCGGGCACGGCGGCCACGCCCCCGACAAGGTGGACGTGGACAAGATGAAGGAGCTGCGCGCGAAGGGCCTGGCGGCGCGGAGGCGCACTAGGCTAGGGGTTGCGGTTCGCCTCACTGCGAGTCGCCCGGACGAGAAGTTCGCGCTGTACCCGGCCTGACGACAGCGCGATTACGGAGGTCTTCCGTGGACCAGCTCGTCCAGATCCTCGGTTCCGTGCTCGTCCTAACCGCTTTCGCCGCGGCGCAGCGCGGCACGCTCTCGACAGGCTCACGCGCCTACCTGGCGCTCAACCTGGTCGGCTCCGTGGTGCTGACGGTCCTCGCCGCTCACGAACGCCAATGGGGCTTCCTGCTGCTCGAAGCGGTCTGGGCGCTGGTATCGGCGTGGAGCCTGATCCGACGTCTACAGCTCGTCGCGCAGGTCGAACGCCTCGTCGACGTCTGCGCGTCCGGCTTCGGAAGAAGCCGGGGTTCACGCAGTCGAAGGCCTCGGTGTAGCCGTCGTAGGCGCGCTCCACCGGGCGCGGCACTGGGGCAGCGGCAGGCCGGTCATCTTCACGCCGCCGAAGCCGTGGCGGGTGCGCTCGGCCTGCTCGAACAGCTCCACGTCGATCTCGCCGCGGAAGACCTTGTTCATGCAGCCCATGAAGCGGCTGCCGGTCTCCTCGTCGTCGTAGAGGTAGAGGTACTGGCAGCCCGACGCGATGCAGCCCGACGGGTGGACGACGCGGTCGCAGAACGAGCAGCACTGCCTGCACTCGTGCAGCTCTGCCGACGTCTGGCGGGGACGGGCGCCACCCGGAAAGTGTAGAGCGGATGTGCGCCCTATGCGACCAGGCGGAAGGCGCCCGTCAGGCCGGCGAGCTCGGCCCGGCAGGCACCGTCGGCGGACACGCGGAAGTCGGGTCCGAGCAGCAGCCGCCGCTCCCCGACCGCGAGCAGCAGCTCCTGCTCGCCGGGGTGGTGGCCGACGACCTCTTAGCTCCTCGAGGAAGGTGTCCGGCACGCCCGGCGACGACGTGCAGCCTCACGCGCCGCACGACCGCCTCGGTGACGCCGCCTCGGCCGCGCGCAGGACCTCCTCCTCGCTCGGGTCGAACGGCTCGACCTCCTGGGCGACGAGCTTGGTCTCCCCCGCCTCCTTGTGGTCCACGCGCCCGCGCACGATCACGATCTTGTCCACGTCGACCTTGTCCGCGTTGGCGGCGTAGGCGGAGTTGAAGACGAGCAGCTCGACCTGGCCCTCGAGGTCGTCGAGCGTGGCGAACATCATCGGGTCGCCCTTCTTGGTGCGGATCCGCTTGCACTCGGCGATCATGCCGCCGACGGTGACCCACTCGCCGTCCCTTCTTGCCGGCCAGGTCGGCCAGCGAGCAGTCCACCCGGGCGCGCAGCGCGTGCCGCACCTCCTTGAGCGGGTGGCTCGACAGGAACAGCCCGAGCGTCTCCTTCTCCCACTCGTTCAGCTGCTTGCGGTCGTCGGGCAGCGCCGGGATCGGCGGGTCGTGGTGCGCCGCGGCGTCCTCGTCGCCGCCGCCGTCCAGGTCGAAGAACGAGCCCTGGCCGCTGCGCGCGTCCTGCTGCGCCTGCTGGCCCGCGGCCTGCGCCCGCGGCAGCATGTGCACCATGCCGGTGCGCGTGCCCGGCAGCGAGTCGAACGCGCCGCACTTGACGAGCGACTCGCTGGCCTTCTTGTTGACCGCCTGGCAGTCGACCCGCCGGCAGAAGTCCCAGATCGAGGTGAACGGCCCGTCCTCCTCGCGGGCGCGGATGATCGCCTCGACGGCCAGGTAGCCGAGCCCCTTCACGGCGTCGAGCCCGAAGCGGATGTTGCCCTCCACGACCTTGAAGTCGTGCCCCGACTGGTTCACGTCGGGCGGCAGCACCTCGATGCCCATGTCCTCGCACTGGGCGACGAAGAACGGCACCTTGTCCTTCGTCGACATCACCGACGAGATCAGCGCCGCCATGTACTCGGCCGGGTAGTTGGCCTTGAGCCAGGCGGTGCGGTACCCGATCAGCGCGTAGCAGGCGGCGTGGGAGCGGTTGAACGAGTAGTCGGCGGCCGCCTCGTTGACGCCCCACAGCTCGGCGATCACCGGCTCGGAGGTGCCGCGTGGCGCGGGCGCCCTCGAAGAAGCGGTCCTTGAGCGCCGCCATGCGGTCGCGCTGCTTCTTGCCGATCGCCTTGCGCAGGTCGTCGGCCTCGGGCCCGGAGAAGCCGGCGATCGCCTTGGCGATCTGCATCGACTGCTCCTGGTAGAGGATCACGCCGCGCGACGACTCGGTGATCGGCCGCAGCCGCTCGTCGGAGTAGTTGATCGCGTCCGGGTTGCGCTTGTTGCGCGCGTAGGTGTCGATGAAGCGCATCGCGCCCGGCCGGTAGAGCGCGTTCGAGCGCGACGATGTCGTTGAACTCGGTCGGCGCACCTTCTTGAGCGCGTCGCTCATGCCGGCGGACTCGAACTGGAACACGCCGACCGAGTCGCCGCGCGCGAGCATCTCGTAGGTCTTCGCGTCGTCGAGCGGCAGCGCGGTCATGTCCGGCCGCTCGCCGCTCGACTGCTCGATGATGTCGAGCGCCGCCTCGATCACGTCGAGGTTGCGCAGCCCGAGGAAGTCCATCTTCAGCAGGCCGATCTCCTCGATCGGCTTCATCGGGTACTGCGTGACCGTGCGGTAGGAGCGCTCGCCCTCGCCGGCGCCCGCTTGTCCTCCGCCAGCTGGAGCGGCACGATGTCGGTCAGCGGCCGGTCGGCGATCACGACCGCCGCGGCGTGGATCGACGAGTTGCGGACGATCCCCTCGAGCCCTTCGCGACCTCGATGATCTGCCGCGCCTCGGGCTCGGAGTCGTAGACCCGGCGCAGGTCGGCCTCCTCGGTCAGGTACTCGTCGAACGACTTCGAGCGGCCCATGATCGGCTCCGGGATCAGCTTCGCGATGCGGTCGCCGGCGCCGTAGTCGAAGCCGAGCACGCGGGCGGCGTCGCGCGTGGCCGCGCGCGGGAACATGCGGCCGAAGGTGATGATCTGGGCGACCGACTCGCGGCCGTACTTGTCGGCCACGTACTGGATCACGCGGTCGCGGCCCTTGACCGAGAAGTCGATGTCGATGTCCGGCATCGAGATGCGCTCGGCGTTGAGGAAGCGCTCGAACAGCAGGTCGTACTCGATCGGGTCGACGTCGGTGATCTGCAGGCGTAGGAGACGATCGAGCCCGCCGCCGAGCCGCGCCCCGGGCCCACCGCGATGCCGTTGTCCTTGGCGAACTTGACGAAGTCCCAGACGATCAGGAAGTAGGCCGAGAAGCCCATCTTCTCGATCACGCCCAGCTCCATCTCGAGGCGCTCGACTGGCGCGGCGGCCGGCGGGTCGCCGTAGCGCTGGCGCAGCCCCTCCTGCGCGAGCCGGCGCAGGTAGGCCTCCTCGGCCTCGCCCTCCGGCGTCGGGAAGCGCGGGATCAGCATCTTGCCGAGCTCGATCTCGACGTTGCAGCGCTCGGCGATCTCGAGCGTGGTGGCGATCGACTCGGGCCACTCCGCGAACGCGCTCGCCATCTCGTCGGAGTCCTTGAGGTAGAACTCGTTCGTGTCGAAGGACAGCTTCGGCGCGGCCAGCGTGCTCTTGGTCTGCAC
Organism: uncultured Thermoleophilaceae bacterium; assembly: GCA_963786845.1. Taxonomy (GTDB): domain Bacteria; phylum Actinomycetota; class Thermoleophilia; order Solirubrobacterales; family Thermoleophilaceae; genus JACVRW01. Next base: position 45,111 of record CAWBAP010000007.1, on the reverse strand, counting down.
GCACAGCAGCGCCTTGTGGTTGTCGAAGTCCTCGCGGCCCAGGTAGTGGACGTCGCCGGTCGCGACCAGCGGGCGCCCGAGCTCGCGCGCGATCCGCGACGATCGCCCTCGTTGGCCTTGTCCTGCTCCGGGATCGCCGTTCTTCTGGACCTCGAAGTAGACGTCCTCCGGGCCGAACACCTGCAGCAGCTGGTCGACGTGGGCGCGCGCCTCGGCGGCGGCGTCGTCCACGAGGCGCCGGCAGAAGCGCGACTGGAGGCAGCCCGTCAGGGCGATGACCCCCTCCGAGTAGCGCTCGAGCAGCGCCAGGTCGACGTTGGCCTTGCCGCGCCGGTAGCCCTCGAGGTAGCCGGCCGAGCTGAGCTTGACGAGGTTGCGGAAGCCCTCGTCGCTGGCGGCGAGCAGCGTCAGGTGGTTGCGCTCGTAGCTGACGTCCTCGGTTGCAGTCGTCGACGAAGTACGCCTCGAGGCCGACGATCGGCTTGATCCCGTGGCGCTTGCAGGCCTGGTAGTGCTCGACCGCGCCGTTCATCACGCCGTGGTCGGTCAGCCCGAGCGCGGGCTGGCCGAACGCGGCGGCGCGCTCGGCGAGCGCGTCGATCCGGCAGGCGCCGTCGAGCACGGAGTACTCGGAATGGACGTGGAGATGGGCGAAGCTCATCCGGGACCACGATCCTAAGCACGGTGGCGGACGCCGCGAGCGGCCGATTCCGCAAATTGGACGCTCCGGCTTAGCGGACGATCTTCACCTTGCGGGTGACGGTCCTGCCGGCGCCCGCAACGCGCACCGAGACGCTCTTACCTCCGCTGCTGGAGGCGCGCCTTCCCGGCGCGGTTCGGCTTCACCTTAAGCCTCGCGGAGCCCGAGACCGCCTTCCTCGCGCTGCCGATCGCCCGCCCGGCGAGCCGCAGCGTGGCCCTGGCGGTGCACGAGCAGGAAACGCGCACCGTCAGCCCGCGCAGCAGGGCCGCGAGGCGGATCCTCCTCGGCGCGGTGGCCGCGAGCGCGACGCCCGGGTCTGCGGGGCCCCAGTCCGGCGACGCGCCGCCCTGCACGACGAGCTCGCTCTGGCCGGCGCACGTGTCCAGGTTCACCGGCAGCGAGTAGATGTGCTGCCCTGCTGCCACGCGAGCGCGCTGCCGTCCGGCGACCAGGTGGGCCTGAAGTAGGTGCCCGCGCCACCGCTGATCACGCAGCGGAACTCCGGCAGTGCGGGCGGCGGGCCGGTCAGCCGGTAGAGGCGAATCGTGGCGCCGTCGGTGGCTGCGAGCCGCGTGATGCCCGCGTCGACCTCGCCGCCGGAGAGCGACGCGGCCGAGTCCTCGAACCAGGGCTCCGTCCCGGTCGCCCCGACCCTGTAGGTCAGCGTGTCGCCGGTGAACGTCTCCGACCCGTCGAACATCAGCACCATCCCGTCGCCGATCCAGGAGGGGTTGATCCAGCCGCCGATGTTGAAGATCTCGTCGTTGCTCGTCTCCCGCGTCGCGTGCGAGAGGGCGGTGCGCAACCCGGGCGTGATCGATCCCGTGTTGTTGAAGTGGTACGCGATCAGCGAGCCGCCCGGCGCTATCGAGGACACGAGCGGGCCGCTCCCGCTCGAGTCGCCGGCCAGGTTGAGCAGACCGCCGCTGCGGCTCATGCGGTGGAGCGAGGTTGCCCTTGACCGCCGCGATCGTCCCGTCGTCGGACTGGCTCGGGTTCGAGTAGCCGCCGGAGGTGGTGACCTGGTGCGCGCCGCTGCCGTCGGGGCCGGCGAGCCAGACGTTGGTCTCCTTCTCGTGCACGATCGAGTCGGCAAGGGCGGCGGGGGCGGCCACGGCCATGCAGGCGAGGGCCGCCGCGAGGGCGGTGTATCGGCGCACGCGGCGACGCTACCCCAGATTGGCGAGTCGCGCCAGTCTGGGTCAGTCGTCGCCGGAGGAGGCGCGCGCGGCCAGGATGCCGGCCGCGATGACCGCGAACACCGTCGCGGCGGCGCCGATCTTCACCTTGTTCTGAGCCAGCTTGCGCTTGGCGACCCGCGAGATGATCTGCCACGCGAGCCAGCCGAGCACCGTGTAGCCCCTCGTCGTCGTCATGAGCTTCCCTTTCCCCGGTTGCGGACGTTGTACGCCATTCGCGACTGGAGCGACCAGAGCTCGATGAAGCCCGGGCTCGCCTGCTGCGAGAAGAGGCCGCCGGACTCGCCGAAGCCGGCGAGCGCCGCGTCGTAGAGCGAGTTCGGCGAGCGGCGCGCCACGGCGCGCGCGCTTCCCTTGTAGAGCCGCATCGTGATCTCGCCCGTGACCTGCTCGTTCACGGCGTCCATGAGCGCGTTCAGGTCCGACAGCAGCGGCTCGTACCAGAGGCCGGCGTAGACGAGGTAGGCCCAGTGGTTGTCCAGCTGCGGCTTGAAGTTGTTCTGGTGGATCGTGCCGACGAGCTTCTCGAGCTCCTTGTGCGCGGTCAGGATGATCGCCGCCGCCGGGACCTCGTACAGGTCGCGCACCTTCAGGCCGACGATCCGGTCCTCGATGTGGTCCACGATCCCGACGCCGTGGCGGGCGCCGATCTCGCCCGCCCGCTCGAGCAGCTCGACCAGCTCCAGGGCCGCTCGCCGTTCAGGGACACCGGGCAGCCGCGCTCGAAGCCGACGACCACGTCCTCGGCCTCGTCGGGCGCCTCCTCGGGGCGGGTCACGAGGTTGAAGACGTCGTCGCGCGGCGGCTCGTCGAGGTCCTCGATCGGCGCCGCCCTCGGACGAGCGGCCCCAGAGGTTGTCGTCGATCGAGTACGGCGGGGCCTCCGTGCCGCCCTTCACCGGGATGCCGTGCTCGCGCGCGTACGCGATCTCCTCCTCGCGCCCCATCTGCCAGCCGCGCACCGGCGCGATGATCTTCATCTTCGGGTCGAGCGCGATGCACGGTCGACTCGATCCGCACCTGGTCGTTGCCCTTGCCGGTGCAGCCGTGGGCGATCGTGTCGCAGCCGTCTCGCTGCGCGTACTCCACCGCCAGCTTCGCGATCAGCGGCCGCCCGAGCGCCGTGAACAGCGGGTAGCCGCCGCCGTAGAGCGCGTTCGCCTTGATCGCCGGCAGCACGTAGTCGCGCGCGAACTCCTCGCGCGCGTCCACCACGTGGCAGTCGAGCGCGCCGAGCTGGAGCGCCTTGCCCTTCACCACGTCGTAGTCCTCGCCCGGCTGCCCGAGGTTGACGGTGAGCGCCACGACCTCGGCCTCGTACTCGTCCTGGATCCACTTGAGCATCACGCTACGTGTCGAGCCCGCCCGAGTAGAGCAGCAGCACGCGCCCGACCTCGCCGGGCTCGGCCTCGTAGGAGGCGGTCTTGATCAGGGTGTGCCGGGGCTCTCGGCCACGAGCCCGGCACCCTAGCCGTCAGCAGCCTCTGCGTGGCACCACGCGCAGCGTCAGCACGTTCGTCTTCGCGCCGCCGATCACGGCCCAGACCTTCAGTGCGCCGGGGCGCCGCGGCACCAGGATCGTGCCGGCGGAAGTCGGGATCCGGCCGGTGGCGCCCGGGATCCACGGGGCCGCGATGTCGTTGCGGTTCGTGCCCGGCGCCCTTGGAGCGCAGCCGGCGTCTTGACGCGGCTCGGCGTGGGTGTTGCGGCTCCCGCCGAGCAGCGAGTCGTCGTCGAAGAGCAGCGTGAAGTCCCAGCCGGAGGTCTGGCGTGCCTGAAGCCCGTAGCGCTGCTGCGTCAGGCTCGGGATGAAGCCGCAGAAGCTGTTCCTCACCGACGTGACGCGCACGAGCCGCGGCGGGATGAACGCCGTGCTCGGTCGGCGTCGACTCGGCCTCCACGCGGTGAGCCTCGACGGTGTCGCCGTCGCCCGGGTCGTCGCAGAAGACCCTGACCGTGGCGAACACCCTCGTGCCGGCGCCGATGCGCTTGACGGTCACGCCGCTCGACTCGCCGCTGTACTCGCTCCATCGATCATCTCCACCGGCCTCTTGCCGGGGCGCGGATTCCAGAACTGGACGCTGGACGTATCGGGTCCGAGGTAGCTGCAGCTCACGCTCCAGCTGACTCGCACGACGCGGCTGCCGCGGCACCTCGAGCGGTACGTGTCCTCGACGAGCTTGCAGCTCGGGCTCGCCGGATCCATGGCCAGCGAGGCCGTCGCCGAGGCCGTGTGGCCGGCCGAGGCGGAGGCCGCGGCCAGGAGCGCCCAGCAGAGGACCGCGGTGGCGGTCAGGAGGCGGAGAGGCATGCCCCCGATTCGTAGCGACGGCCTCCTCGATATCGGCGTCGGTCACCGTAAGTGGGGGCAGCAGGCGGATCGTCTCCGGTCCGGTGGCGTGCACCACGAGGCGCTGCTCGAGCAGCAGGCGGCGCGCCACGTCCGGCGCGTCCGGCAGGTCGAAGCCGATCATCAGGCCGAGCCCGCGCGGCTCGAGGCCGAGGCCGCGGAGGCCGCCGGCGAGCCGCTCGCCGCGCCGGCCCACCGTGTCGAGGAAGCCGTCGCCGGTCGACCACGTCGAGCACGGCGTTGGCGGCCGCGGCGATCACCGGGCCGCCCGCGAAGGTGGAGCCGTGGTCGCCGGGCTCCAGCACCGACGCGTTCTCCGGGCTGGTCACGCAGGCGCCCACGGGCAGCCCGCCGCCGAGTCCCTTCGCCACCGTCATCACGTCCGGGCGCACGCCGAGCTGCTCGTGCGCCCAGAGCGTGCCGGTGCGGCCCATGCCGCACTGGATCTCGTCGAAGATCAGGAGCGCGCCGTGCTCGTCGCAGGCCTCGCGAGCGGCCGCCAGCACGTCCCGGTCGAGCGGGTGGATGCCGGACTCGCCCTGGATCGGCTCGAGCAGCACGGCCGCCGTGCGCTCGTGACACCGCGGCCACGAGCGCGTCGCGGTCGTTTCGCGGAACCACCGTGAAGCCGGGCACGAGCGGCGCGAACGGCGCCTGCTTCGACTCCTGCGGCGTTGCCGAGAGCGCGCCCATCGTCCGGCCGTGGAAGCCGCCCTCGCTGACCACGAACTCGCCGCCGGGGCGGCGCTTGCGGGCGAGCTTCAGCGCGCACTCGATCGCCTCGGCGCCGGAGTTGCACAGGAAGACGCGTCCGCCGAGCGACAGGTCCGAGAGCCGCTTCGCCAGCGTGATCCCCGGCTCCGTGTAGAAGAGGTTGCCCACGTGCATCAGGCGGCCGGCCTGCTCGCGCACCGCCTCCACCACGCGCGGATGGCAGTGGCCGAGCTGGGCGACCGAGATGCCGGTCAGGAAGTCGAGGTACTCGTTGCCCTCGTCGTCCCACAGCCGCGTGCCCTCGCCGCGCACGAACTCGACCGGGTTGCGCGCGTAGGTGGCCATGACCGCCTCGCGCTCCAGCTCCTGGAGCGCGGCTAGGGCCACAGCTTGGTCCCGATGCCCTCGTCCGTGAACAGCTCGAGCAGCAGGCAGTGCGGCAGGCGCCCGTCGAGGATGTGCGCCGCCCCCACGCCCGACTCGAGCGCGTGCACGGCGGCCTCGAGCTTCGGGCGCATCCCGCCGCTCACCTCGGGCAGCCGCTCGCGCACCTCCGCGGCGGTCGCCTCGGAGATCCTGGTGCCGGGATCCTCGGGGTCCGCGCGCCAGCCCTCCACGTCCGTCAGGAAGACGACCTTGAACGCGCCGAGCGCCGCGGCCACCGCCGCGGCCGCGGCGTCCGCGTTCACGTTGTAGGAGTTGCCCTCGGTGTCGGCGCCCACCGAGGCGACCACCGGGATGTAGTCCTCGGCGATGTGGAGCAGCACGTCCACGTCGACGGTCTCGATCTCGCCCACGAAGCCGATGTCCGTCTCGCCGCTCGCGAGCTGCTTGCTTCACCGTGAACAGCCGGCCGTCGTCGCCGCAGAGCCCGACCGCCGGCTGCCCGTGGCGGTTGATCCGCAGCACGATGTCCTTGTTCTGCTTGCCGACGAGCACCATCTTCGCCACCTCGACGGTGGCCTCGTCGGACACGCGGAGGCCCTCCACGAAGCGCACCTCCATCCCGAGCCGCTCCATGTAGCTCGTGATGTCCGGGCCGCCGCCGTGCACGACCACCGGGTTCATCCCGACGTACTTGAGGAGCACCACGTCGCGCGCGAACTCCTCCGTCAGCTCCGGCTCGACCATCGCCGCGCCGCCGTACTTGATGACCACCGTCTCGCCGTGGAACTCCCGGATGTACGGGAGCGCCTCCAGCAGTGTCGCTACGTCTCTCATGACGTGTACTCCGCGTTGAACCTGACGTACTCGGGGCTCAGGTCGGAGAAGAAGACCTCCGTCTCGCCTCCCTCGCCCGGCAGGGTGAGCGCGTACTCGACCTCGTCGCCCTGCACGAGCTCCGCCGGCGCCGCGTCGACCATCTCCCCCGCCGACACGACCTGATGGCCCTCGATCTCCAGGTCCACGATGAACGGCACGCCGGGCGGCCACACCTGTCCCGCCGCTTGGAGGATCCGGCCGAAGTTCGGGTCGCCGCCGTGGAGCGCCGACTTCACGAGCGGCGAGTTCGCCACCGCGCGCGCCACCGGCTCGACAGACTCGGGACTGCCGCTCACCATGACCCGGCCCACGCGCCTCGCCCCCTCCCCGTCGTGCACGATCTCGAGCGCGAGCTGGCGCAGCAGGGCGTCGAGCGCCTCGCCCAGGCGCCAGCTCGTCCGCCGACTCCGGTTCGACCCGCACGCCGGAGGCGCCGTTCGCCAGCGCGACCACCGTGTCGCTCGTCGAGAGCTGGCCGTCGACGCTGATCCGGTCGAACGAGCGCTTCACGCACACGCCCGTGAGGAGGTCGAGCGTCTCCGCGTCGAGCGCGGCGTCGGTCTGGACGAAGCAGAACATCGTGGCGAAGCGCGGCGAGATCATCCCGGCGCCCTTGGCCTGCGCCGCGAGCCGCACCCTCCCGGCCGGCAGCGCCACCTCGAGGCAGGCCCGCTTGGGGCCGGCGTCGCTGGTGAGGATCGCGCGCGAGAAGGCGTCCGCGTCGGCGCCCAGCGCGGCGCATGCGGCGCGCACGCCGCTCACCACCTTCTCGCGCAGCAGCTCCACGCCGATCACGCCGGTCGAGGCGACCGCCACCCGGTCCGGCTCGATGCCCAGCCCCTCGGCGGCCGCCGCCTGCATCGCGCGCGGCCGTCTCGAGCCCGCGCTCGCCGTCGCCCACGTTCGAGCAGCCGGAGTTCGCCGCCACCGCACGCAGGCCGTCGAGCCGCGCCTCCCTCGACACGATCACGGGCGCGCCCACGCGCGCGTTGGTCGTGAAGCGGGCCGCCGAGACGGTGTCCGGCTCGTCCGAGACCACCACTCCCACGTCGAGCCCCTCCGGCTTGATGCCGGCGGCCACGCCCGCGGCGCGGAAGCCGGCCGGCAGCGCGTGCGGGTCGAGCTCGGTCACGTGCGCCGGGGCCTCGACCCAGCGGGACCTGAAGAACGTCACTCGAGGCCCTCCGTCTCCGGCAGCCCGAGCATCAGGTTGAGGTCCTGAACGGCCTGGCCCGCCGGCGCCCTTCCAGAGGTTGTCGATCGCGCGACAGGACGATCACGCGCTCGCCCACCTCGCTCACGTGGATGCGGCAGCGGTTCGTCTCGCGCACGTCGCGCGTGCCGGGCGGCTCGGCCGACCAGCTCGACGAACGGCTCGTCCTCGTACGCCTCGCGGTAGAGGTCGAGCGCGTCGCGGCCGCGCCGAGGTCCGCGCGTCACGTAGCAGCTCGCCAGGAGCCCCTGGTCGACGGGCATCAGGTGCGGCACGAACGTGAAGCGCGCGCCGTTCAGCTCCTGCTCCAGCTCGGCGGCGTGGCGGTGGCCCTCGACCTTGTAGGCCTGGACGTTCTCGGTCACCGACACGAAGTGGGTGGTCCTGGGTGGCCTCGCGGCCCGCGCCCGAGACGCCCGGACTTCGCGTCCACCACCACGTCCTGGATGTGGTCGCGCAGCGGCCACAGCGCGAGCAGCGCGGCGGTCGGGTAGCACCCCGGCGCGGCCACGAGGTCGGCGCCCCTGATCTCCTCGCGGTGGGTCTCCGTGAGCCCGTAGACGGCCTCGTCGAGCAGCTCGGGCGCCGCGTGCGCCTGGTACCAGCGCTCGTAGCGCTCGCGGTCGAGCCGGAAGTCCGCGGACAGGTCCACGACCCTGAGCCCGCGCTCGCGGAGCGCCTTGACCGCCGGCGCCGCCGCGCCGTGCGGGTAGGCCACGACCGCCGACTTGGCGCGCTCGGCGATGCGGTCCGGGTCGAACTCCTCGAGCTCGAGCGGCACCCGGTAGCGCGGATAGAGCTCGTCGTGCCGGCGCCCGGCGTCGCGAGCGCGCCGTGACCGCCGTCAGCTCCAGCGAGGGGTGCCGGTGGAGGATCGCGGCGGCGACCGCGCCGCCGTACCCGGCGGCCCCGATGACGGCGACCTGATCAGGCACGGAGGCGGCCCCCGACCGACTCCAGCTCGGCCTCGATCGCGGCGCGGCGCTCGGCGACCTCCTCGTCGGTCAGCGTGCGGTCCGGCGCGCGGAACTCGAGCCGGAGCGCGAGCGACTTGCTGCCCTCGCCCACCTGCTCGCCGTGGTAGAGGTCGAACACGCCGCATCGACGCCAGCAGCTCGCCCGCGCCCGCGCGGACCACCTCGGCCAGCCGCGCGGCGCGGCACGTCCTCGGGCACGATCACGGCGATGTCCTGGAGCACCGCCGGGAAGCTCGTCACGTCGCTGTAGGTCGCGATTCGCCCGGCGGTCAGCTCGTGGATCAGGTCCACCTCGAGCTCGAACGCGGCCACCGTCCCCTGTAGCTCCCACTCGCGCAGCACGAGCGGGTGCAGCTCGCCGATCCAGCCGAGCTCGGCGCCCTCGGCCGTGACCACGGCGGCCGCCCGGCCCGGGTGGAGGAAGGGCCTGCCGCCCTCGTCGAGGCGCCAGCCCTCGATCCCGGCGGCCTCCAGCACCGCCTCCAGGAGGGCCTTCGCGGCGTAGAAGTCGGCCGTGCCCGCCGGGGTGCGCCAGCCGTGCGGCCGCGTCTCGGTGAGGAGCGCCGCGAGACGATGGTGCTCGTCGGCGGGTGTCGCGCCGCCGGGCGAGCCCTCCGCGACCGGCTCGAGCGGCCCCGCCGGTAGGTACGCGTGCGCCGACTCGAACAAAGCCACGCCGGCGCGGCCGTGCGCGGCGTTGTGGCGCGCCGCGTCCAGCAGGCCGGGCAGGAGCAACGGGCGCATCACGCTCAGCTCCTCGCTCAGCGGGTTCTCGATCCGGAGCGGCTCGGCGTCCGTGAGGCGCAGCCGCCGCAGCGCGTCGGGCGAGGTGAAGCTGTAGGAGATCGTCTCGAGCAGTCCGCGGTCGCGCAGCAGGTCCTCGAGCCGGCGCCGCAGCGGCTGGCTGCCGGTCAGGCGGCCGATCGCCTGCTCGCGCGCGGGCAGCGTCGTGGGCAGCTTGTCGAGCCCGTGGATGCGGGCGACCTCCTCGATCAGGTCGGCCTCGCGCTGGACATCGCTGTCGCGCCAGGGCGGCACCGAGCCACCCACCTCTCTTGGGATTGGAAGCCGAGCCTCTCGAGGATGCCACTCGCCGTCTCCTCCTCGATGCTCTCGCCCAGCAGCTTCTCCATGCGCTCCGCGCGCAGCGGCACCACGCGCGGCGTCCGCGGGGCGCGGGTACTCGTCGATCGTGCCGGACACCAGCCGCGCCCCGCACAGCTCCACCATCAGCCGGGCCGCCAGCCGCTGCGCGGCCATCGCCTGCTCCGGATGCAGCTGCTTCTCGAAGCGGGCGGACGCCTCGGACCGCAGCGCCAGCGCCTTCGAGGTCCGCATGATGTTCGGGCCCACCCAGGTGGCCGCCTCCATCAGGACGCGCGTCGTCGAGTCGGAGACCTCCGAGATCAGGCCGCCCATGACGCCGGCGATGCCGCTCGGGCCCTCCGCGTCGCACACGAGCGCCATCTCGTCGCTGAAGCTGCGCTCCACGCCGTCCAGCGTCGTCATGGTCTCGCCCTCGCGGGCGCGCCGGACGACGATCCGGCGCCCGCGCACCTCGTCGAGGTCGAAGGCGTGCAGGGGCTGGCCCGTCGTGAGCATCACGTAGTTCGTGATGTCGACCACGTTCGAGATCGGGCGCTGCCCGGCCGCCATCAGCCGCTGCTTCAGCCACAGCGGTGACGGGCCGATCTTCACGTCCTCGAACACGCGCGCGGTGAAGCGCAGGCAGATGTCGGGGTCTGCGATCTCGACGCCGGCGTGGTCCTCGGCGGAGTCCTCTCCGACCGCCTCCGCATCCTGAGCCGTCGGATCCTCCGCGAGCGCGGCCTCCGTCACCGCGTGCACATCCCGTGCAACCCCGTAGACGCCCATCGCATCCGGGCGGTTCGGCGTGATCTCGAGCTCGAGCACCTCGTCGACGATGGGAAGGTGATCTGAGAGCGGGGCACCGACGGGCGGATCGCCGTCGAGCACCATGATCCCCTGGTGGTCCTCGCCGATTCCGACCTCGTCCTCGGCCAGGATCATCCCGTGGGACTCGATGCCCCGGAGCTTCGCCTTCCCGAGCTCCGTCCCGTCGGGCATGACGGCGCCCGGAACGGCCACGGCGACGATCTGGCCGGCCGCCACGTTGGGCGCGCCGCAGACGATGGTGCTTGGCGCGCTCGCGCCGATGTCCACCGTGCATACGGTGAGCCTGTCCGCATCTGGATGAGGGTCGGCGGACAGCACCTTCCCGACCACGAACTCGGCGGGGTCCCCCACCCCCACCCTGTGCAGGCGCTCGACCTTTAGGCCGGCCATCGTGAGGGCGTCGGCGATCTGCTCGGCGGGGACGCCGGGGTCGCAGTACTCGCGCAGCCATCCGACCGGGACCCTCATGCGCCGAACTGCTCCAGCAGGCGGGCGTCGTTCTCGTAGAGCATGCGCAGGTCGGGCACCTCGTGGACCACGCTCGCGATCCGCTCGATCCCCATGCCGAACGCGAAGCCCTGGACGCGCTCCTTGTCGTAGCCGGAGTCCGCCACGTAGTCGAGCACGTTCGGGTCGACCATCCCGGAGCCGAGGATCTCGATCCACGCCTCGCCCTTGCAGGTGCCGCAGCGCTGGCTGCCCTCGTAGCCGGTGCCGCCGCAGCGGAAGCAGGACACGTCCACCTCGACGCTCGGCTCCGTGAAGGGGAAGTAGCCGGGCCGCAGGCGCACCTCGGTGTGCTCGCCGAACATCTGCCGCGCGAAGGCGAGCAGCACGCCCTGGAGGTCGGCGAGCGTGATGTCCTCGTCGATCGCGAGGCCCTCGAGCTGGTGGAACATCGGAACGTGCGTGGCGTCCGGCGTGTCCGGACGGTACACGCGGCCCGGGATCACGATGTAGATCGGCGGCGGCTGCGCCTCCATCGCGCGAGTCTGCATCGGCGACGTGTGCGTCCGCAGGAGAACGTGCTCCGAGAGGTAGAACGTGTCCTGCGGCAGCCGCGCCGGGTGCTCCGGCGGGTGGTTCAGCGAGGTGAAGTTGTAGTACTCGTAGTCGATCTCGGGCCCCTCGACGACCTCGAACCCGAGTCCCACGAAGATGTCCTCCATCTGGCGCCGGATCTGCGACACGAGGTGCAGCCGGCCGGCGGGCCGCGGCGGGTCGCCGGGGAGCGTGATGTCGATGCGGTCCTCCGCGAGCCGCCTGTCGAGCTCCGATGCCTCCAGCTCGGCGGTGCGCTCCGCGAGCAGGCCCTCGAGCGCCACGCGGACCTCGTTGGCGGTCTTCCCGACCGGGCCGCGCTGGTCGGCGGGCAGCTCGCCGATCGAGCGGAGCGTCGCGGTGAGCTCGGACTTCCGGCCGAGGTAGCGCACGCGCAGCTCCTCGAGCTCCTGCGCGCTGCCTGCTTCGCGCACCGCCTGCTCGGCATCGCTCTGAAGCTGGCGCAGGTCAGTCATCGCGCGCCATCCTAAGTGCCGTCTCGTACAGGGCGACCGTCGCGGCCATCGCCACGTTCAGCGAGTCGGCGTGAACCGGAATGCGCGCCAGCTCCATCCCCTCCGCCTCAGCGCCCCCCGGCAGCTCGCCCCGCTCGGACCCGAGCACGAGCACCACGGGCTTCGTCAGCTCCACGTCGCGCAGCTCGCGCTCCGTCGTCACATCGAGGGCGATCTTGTGACCGTCGATCGCATCGAGGGTGGCACGAGCCGGTGGACGCTCGAAGATCGAGCCCATCGACGCCCTCACGGCCTTCGGTGAATAGGGGTCGGCGCAACCCGGACCGAGCACCACGGTGGCGTCCGCCAGCGCATGAGCCGAACGGATGATGGTGCCGACGTTGCCCGGGTCCTCGACGCCATGCAGGTACACCAGGAGGTCGCCGCTCGGCTCGGCCCAGCGCTGCTTGTAGACGCCGATCACCCGAGTGCCCGAGCCCAGCGTGCTCACGGCGTCGAGCAGGTCCGGATCCACATCCTCGCCGCGACACGGAGCAGGAACACGGGCTCGGGGCCGATCAGGTCCTCCCCCTCTGCGCTGAACAGTCCGAGCTTCGTCCGCCAGCGCTTCTGCTGGAGCTTCCGGATCGTCTTGAGCTTGTCGTTGTCTGAGGAAGTGATCACTGAAACAAAAAGGGCGCCTCACTGAGAGGCGCCCGAGAGAGTTTGGTGTCCGCGTTCGCCTAAGCGGCCGCGGCCTCCCGGGCTTTCTCGGCAAAACGTCGGAACGTCTCGGGGTCGCGGACGGCGATGTCCGCGAGCACCTTGCGGTCGAGCTCGATGCCGGCCTCCTTGAGGCCGTGCATGAACTGGCTGTAGCTCATGCCCTCCTGGCGCGCGGCGGCGTTGATGCGCACGATCCAGAGCCGGCGGAAGTCGCGCTTCTTGTTGCGGCGGTCGCGGTAGGCGTACGTGTCCGCCTTGAGCAGCGCCTCCTTGGCCCGCTTGTAGCTGGAGTGCGCCTGCCCGCGGAAGCCCTTCGTCCGCTCGAGCGTGGCGCGGCGCTTCTTGCGCGCGTGAACTGAACGCTTGACCCGGCTCACTTGTGAAGCAGCTCCGTGACGCGCTTGTGATCCGCCTTTGAGACGACGACCGGCCGGCCGAGGTGGCGCTTGCGCTTGGCGCTCTTCTTCCCGAGGTTGTGGCTCGTGAAGGAGTGCCGCGCGAGCAGCTTGCCCTTGGCGGTCTTCTTGAAGCGCTTCTTCGCGCCCGAATGGGTCTTCATCTTCGGCATCGGACGGTGTATTGAAGCAGACGCCTAGCCGGCGTCTGCGGCGGCGGGCGCGTCGGCGGGCTCGGCGGCGGCGGTGTCCGCGGGCGCCGGTGCGTCAGCGGGCGCCGGTGCGTCAGCGGGCGCCGGTGCGTCTGCGGGGGCGGCCTCGGCGGGCGCGGCGGGCGCGGGCTCGGCGGCGGGCTCGGCCCCGGGGGCCGGCTCCGGCTCCGCCTTCTTCTTCGAGGGGGCCAGCAGCATCGTCATGTTGCGGCCGTCCTGCTGGGGGGACTGCTCGATCGTGCCCAGGTCGGCCACGTCCTCCGCGAGGCGCATCAGCAGCCGCTCGCCGCGCTCGGGATGGGTCTGCTCGCGGCCGCGGAACATGATCGTGACCTTGACGCGGTCGTCGCCCTTCAGGAACCGGACCACGTGGTTCTTCTTGGTCTCGTAGTCGTTGGTCGCGATCTTCGGCCGCAGCTTGATCTCGCGGACGTTCACCTGCTTCTGGTGGCGCCGCGCCGCCTTCGCCTTCTGCTCCTGCTCGTACTTGTACTTCGAGTAGTCGAGCACGCGGCAGACCGGCGGGCGCGCCTCGGGGGCGACCTCGACCAGGTCGAGATCGCGCTCCTGCGCGTAGCGGAGCGCCTGCGCGGTGTCGACGACACCGATCTGGTTGCCGTCCTCCCCGACGAGGCGAACCTGAGGAACCCGGATGCGCTCGTTGATGCGGGTCTCGTCCCGCTCCGGCATCCGCCGATCGAACTTACGAGGGATCGGCACTAGGTAAAGCTATGTACGCGCGTCAAGCGGTCCGTAGAGCGGTTCGGGTCATTCCCGGGCGAGTATAGCGGCGCTCAGCGAGGCGGCGAAGTCCGTTGTGGGCTGGGTTCCGAGGTCACCCTCGCGGTGCTTTCGGACCGCAACCATGCCGTCGGACTGCTCCTGATCGCCCACCACGAGCATGTACGGGACCTTCATCAGCTCCCCGTCGCGGATCTTCTTCCCCACCGACTCGGTGCGGTCGTCCACCTCGACCCGGATGCCCGCCGCCTCGAGCTGCCCGGCCACCTCGCGCGCGTATTCGAAGTGCCTGTCGGCGATCGGGAGCACGCGCGCCTGCACCGGAGCGAGCCAGAGCGGGAACTCGCCGCCGTAGTGCTCGATCAGGATCCCGATGAAGCGCTCGAACGCGCCCATCAGGGCGCGATGGATCATCACCGGCCGGTGCTCCTGGTTGTCCGCGCCCATGTAGGTGAGCTCGAACTGCTCCGGCATGTAGTAGTCGCACTGGACCGTGCCGAGCTGCCACGAGCGCCCGAGCGCGTCCGTCATGTGGAGGTCGATCTTCGGTCCGTAGAACGCGCCGTCGCCCTCGTTCAGCTCGTACTCGAGCCCCTGGTTCTCGAGCGCCTGCTGGAGCGCCGCCTCGGCCTTGTCCCACATCTCCTCGGTGCCGACCCGCTTCTCCGGCCGCGTGGACAGCTCGAGGCGCGGCTTCAGGCCGAACTGGTCGTAGATGTAGAAGCCGAAGTCGAGGCAGCGGACCACCTCCTCCTCGATCTGGTCCTCGCGGCAGAACACGTGGGCGTCGTCCTGGGTGATGTAGCGCACCCGCAGCAGGCCGTGGAGGGTGCCGCTCGGCTCGTGGCGGTGCACGAGGCCCTGCTCGGCGTAGCGGATCGGGAGGTCGCGGTAGGAGTGGAGGTCGCGCTTGTAGATCTGCACGTGCGCGGGGCAGTTCATGGGCTTGAGGCCCATCGGCCTGTCCTCCACGTCCGTGAAGTACATGTTGTCGCGGTAGACGTGCCAGTGGCCCGACTGCTTCCAGAGGTCGACGTCGTACAGGATCGGCGTGCGCACCTCCTTGTAGCCGCGGTCCACGTTGGTGGTCCGCCACAGGCGGGTGAGCTCGTTCCAGATGTGCGTGCCCTTCGGCAGCCAGAAGGGCGAGCCGGGCGAGAGGTCCGAGAGCATGAACAGGTCGAGCTCGCGGCCGAGCTTGCGGTGGTCGCGGGCGCGCGCCTCCTCGATCCGCTTCAGGTGCTCCTCGAGCTGCTCCTTGGACGGCCACGCCGTCCCGTACACGCGCGTGAGCATCTGGCGGTCGGAGTCGCCGCGCCAGTAGGCGCCGGCCAGGCTCGTGAGCTTGAACGCCTTGATGCGCTTCGTGCCGGGGCCGTGCGGGCCGCGGCAGAGGTCGGTGAAGGGCCCGTTCCGGTACAGCGAGACGGTCTCCACCGGGTCGTCCGGCTCGGCGTGCTTGACGAGGTCCTCGATCAGCTCGACCTTGTAGTCCTGGCCCTCGCCGCGGAAGCGCTCGATCGCCTCGGCCACCGTCACGTCCTCGCGCTCGAAGCGCTCGTCCGCCTTGATGTGCTCGCGCATCTTGGCCTCGATCGACTCGAAGTCCTCGTCGGAGAGGCTCACCCCGTCGGGGAACTCGAAGTCGTAGTAGAAGCCGTCCTCGATCGGCGGGCCGATCGAGATCTTCACGCCGGGGTAGAGCTCGAGCACCGCGGTGGCGAGCACGTGTGCCGCGTCGTGGCGGATCAGCCAGAGGCCGTCCTCGTCGCGGCCCGTGACGATCTCGATCCGCGCCCCGTCGTGAAGCGGCGCGTCGAGGTCGCGGAGCTCGCCGTCGACCTTGATCCCGAGCGCCGCGCGGGCCAGCCCCTCGCCGATCGCGCGGGCAGCGTCGGCGCCCGTCGCGCCGTCCTCGAGCTCGAGCTCGGTGCCGTCCGGGAGCAGTGCCTTCATGCGGCTTTCACCGTAGCGGCGAGGGCGCGCAGCTCGCGTTCGAGGGCGGCGGTCACGAGGAAGTGCTCGCGCACCCGCTCGCGCCCGGCGCGGCCCATCTCGATCGCGAGCCCGGGGTCGCGCACCAGCTCCACGATCCGGGCGGCCGCCTCGGCGGCGCCCGGCGCCAGAAAGCCGTCCACGCCGTCGCGGATCGCCGAGCGGGCAGGCCGCCCACGACGGGCGTGCGCTTCCAGAGCGCCTCGAAGGGAGCGAGCTCGAAGCCCTCGCGGAGCGAGCGCTCGATCACCACGCGGCTGAGCAGCAGGAGCGCGCCGAGCTCGAGGCTGCCGAGCCCCTCGTAGGTGGTGAGCAGGCGCACGTCGTCGGTGCCCTCGGCGTAGTCGGAGATCTCCTTCGCGGCCTGCCAGCCCTCCGTGGCGGCTCCGTCGAGCAGCGCGGCGAGCACGAGCTGGAGCTCCGGCTCCTCGGCCTTCGCGAGCCGGAAGGCGTCGATCGCGGCGTGCGGGTCGTCCCAGCGGTCGAGCTCGAGCACCTGGAGGCAGAAGGGCCGGTCGAGGTCCACCCCGAGCGGCCGGACGACGCGGCCGGGCAGCCGCGTCTCGAGCTCGAGGTTGCGCGGGTCGAGCGGGTCGATGCCGGGCGCGGCGACGTGCAGGCGATCGCCGGCGAACCCCTCCGGTGCGAAGGAGCCGTGCGGTACCAGCACCGCCGAGCAATGGTCGGCCAGCGCGGTGATCCTTCCGAGCGCCTCGGACTCCGGCTTGGAGAAGTCCTCGTGGACCCGCCAGACCGCCGATCCGTCCAGTCCGGTCACGAGGCCCACCGCCGCGTCGTGCAACACGACCGCGTCGTATCCGTCGCCCAGGGAGCGCGCCGTTCGCTCGCAGGAGTCGAGGTACTCCTCCCAGGCAGGCTCCTCGATGCCCGACTCCCCGCCGCGCAGCCCCGACTGGAGCGCCGCGGCCGTCGCGCGCAGCTCCGGCGGGCCGAACAGCACGCGCCAGTCCACCTCGAGCCCGGCGCCGGCCGCCAGCGAGAGCATGCCGCCGAGCAGCTCGGGGACCCTCCCCTCCGCTCCGGCGACGCTCACGTGCAGCACGCGCGCGCCCCGCAGCGGCGCGGCCGTGTCCTGAAGCGCCGCCACCGCCCGCGCGCCCGCCGCGGGGGCGTACTCGCCCGGCGCGCGCGGCGTGACGGCCATCGGCTGGAGGTCGGCGGCGGCCATGGGCGCAGGCAGCGTAGCCGCGTTCAGGCCGGCCGGCGTCCGGGACGAACGACGGGCATTGAGGGCTGCCCCTCGCGAGGTGGCAGTGAAACGTTGCGGAAAACGCTACGTATGCCTGCCACCTGGCTCGATGCGGCCGCGCACCTCGCCCAGCGGCTCGCCGCGCAGCACTACCTCGTCGCCGTCCTCCAGGAACGTGCGCGTCGAGCCGTCCGGCAGCTCGATCGGCTCCTCGCCGTTCCAGCTCAGCTCGATGAGGCTCCCGCGCTCGCTCCGGCTCCGGGCCGGAGATCGTGCCCGTGGCGAGCAGGTCTCCGGTGCGGAGGCTCGCTCCGTTCACGGTCAGGTGGGCGACCTGCTGCGCGATCGACCAGTACAGGTGGCGGGTGTTCGACCGCGCGATCACCGCGCCGTTCAGCTCCACCGTCAATGCAATGTCGTAGGCCCAGGGATCCTCGGCGAGATAGGGCAGCGGCTGCGGCTCCTGAACCTCGCCCGCAACGCGCCGGTCCGCCAGCTCGTCGAGCGGCACGACCCAGTGGCTCACCGAGGTGGCGAACGACTTGCCGAGGAAGGGGCCGAGCGGCTGGTACTCCCAGGCCTGGATGTCGCGGGCCGACCAGTCGTTCACCAGCACCATGCCGAAGACGTGGTCGAGCGCGCGCTCGACCGGCACCGGCTCGCCCATCGTGCTCGGCACGCCGATCACGAAACCGGCCTCGAGCTCGATATCCAAACGAGTGCTGGGCCCACCCCCGGGGCATCCCCCTCAAGGCGTCGTTGGCCACTCGGACGGCGAACACCGCGTCCCGCTCGGCACAATCGTTCCCGCCCGGCCGTGATAACCCACCGGCAACCAGCGCCAGTTGGGGAGCAGCGGCTCGGCGTCGGGCCGGAACATGCGGCCGAGGTTCGTCGCGTGGTGCAGGGACGAGTAGAAGTCCACGTAGTCGGCCACCTCGATCGGCAGCCGGAGCTCCGCGTCCGGCAGCTCGTGCCCCTCCTCCACGCGGCCGCGCGCCTGGCGCCAGACCTCCGGCCCGGCCGCCATGAACGCGTTCAGCGACGTCGAGTCGAACAGCGGGTCGAGCGGACGCAGGTCCACCACCGTGCCGTCCACGCGCGCGCAGACGCCGCCCTCGCGCATGACTCCGTAGGCGAGCGTCACGAGAGCAGCCCCAGCTCCTCCAGGTCCTCGATCGGCTCCCGCCAGTCGCAGCTGCCGAAGCTCGTGAAGAGCGCCCGGTCGGCGCCGTCGAGATCGAGCTCCGCGGGATCCTCCTCGGCGAGCACCGCCTCGAGCCGGCCGAGCGGCGCCGTGGTCGCGGCGAGCAGGTTGAGGAAGCCGTGCTCGTCGCCGCGACGGACGGCGTGGTGCAGCCCGGCCGTGGCCTTGAAGGCCACGCCCGCGTCGCGGCACGCGGCCACCACGAGCGCCACCTGCTCCACCGAGGGCGTGACCGCGCCGCCGCAGCGGAGCTTCACGCGGCCGCTCACGGCGGCGACCGCGCCGATCGCCGCGGGCACGTCGTCGCGCCAGCGCTCGCCGAGAACGAGCTCGAAGTAGGTCTCCACGCCCAGCGGCTGGAGCTCCCGGTAGTCCGCCACGAGATCGGCGGAGCGCGGTCGCGGTCCGTCCAGCACCAGCTCGACCGCCTCCACCCGGTCCGCCTCGGCGGCGGCCCGCGCGTCGGCCGCGCTCGCGAGCACCACGCTCAGCGGAGGATGGTCGGGCGGCAACTCGCCCAGCCTCGCCGCGGGCACGACGAACCGGCCGAGCACCTCCGCGTGAGGGCTCGCGCGAGCCTCCCGGTCCTCCGCGAGCGCGTCCTCGAGGGACATGCTCGCCGGCGGGAAGAGCGCGGCGTGGTCGATCAGGCGGTCGAGCACCGCGGCATCATCCCATCGGGAGCTGCCTGGAACCTCAACCGGGCTCCTCACCGTACCGACGACATGAACGCGAAACTCGTCGCCTTCGTCTCAGCCTCGCTCGCCGGCGCTGCCGCGCCGCCCGCCGCCGCCGAAGGTCCCCTGCTGCGCCTGATCGACCGGCGCGACGATGACCAGATCGTCCGCGTGAACCCGAGGACGCTCGAGCCCGTCTCGCGCCCGATCGACACGTTCCACCGCGGCTGGTCGCGCGACTTCTCCCCCAATGGGCGTTTCCTCGCCTACGGCGCGGGCGCGCGACCCGGCGCGAATTCAGCTGATCGACGTGGTTCGCTGGCGCTCGGTCGGCGTTCTGAGGTCGCGGGGACATCGGCACGCTCACGTGGGCGCGCGACGATCGCCTGATCGAGGCGGGCGGGACCGAGATCCGCGTCCTGGCCGTGCCGAGCGGACGGCTCGTGGCGCGACACCCCCTCAACCGGTTCTGGGTCGACAGCGAAGCGATCCCGAACGGCGTCGCGCTCCTGACTCAGTCCCGCCGCGGGATCAACCCGGCCGTGCTGCTCCTGGCCGACGGCGATGGCGCACTTCGGCGTATCCGGCTCGACCGGATCGAGTCGGGAGGAAGCCGCAGGTCGTCTCTGCGGCCGGCGCTTGCCGTGGACCCCGGCGGCGGCCGTGCGGTCGTCGTGGCACCGCGCGACCCGCTGCTCGCCGAGGTCGACCTGGCGTCGGGCGCCGTGGCCTACCACCCACTCGGGGCCTCGGCCGCGAAGGGCAACGAGGAGGCGTGGTTCCGCGACGCGGACTGGACCGCGGGCGGCCAGATCGCGATCACCGGCGAACACATGCCGCGGCCCCTTCGCGACGGACGCCCGGCCGCCGGGCCGGTCCCATACGGCCTGCGGCTCGTGGACCCGCGCGACTGGTCGATCCGAACGGTGCATCGGCGCACCAACGTGTTCGACATCGCCGGCGATCGCCTGCTCGCGAACGGGACGACCTGGAGCGCGGGCTGGCGGAGGAGCACGAGCACCGGCCTGGTCGCCTTCGACCTCAGCGGGCGGCCGGCATTCGACCGCTTCAAGGGCAAGGACGTCGCCGTCCTTGGCGACCACGGCCGCTACGCCTACGTCTGGGTGAGGCCGGATCGCATGCTCCACATCCTCGACCTTCGGACCGGGCGCAGCGTGAACACGATCCCCGCCCTGCCGGCACGGCTGCCGACGCTCTTGATGGACCGCTAGCCGCGCTCGACGCGGCTGCCGGGCACGATGTCGTCGCGGCCGTCGGCCCAGCGCACCCATGCCTTGTTGCCGCCGTCGTAGTCCGGTGCCCACAGGACGAGCGTCGCCTCGTCGCCCTCCACGGTGCAGCTCTCCGTGCCCTCCTCGTCGAGCCCGCGCCAGAGGCGCACGAACGCGTTCGACTCCCACTCGTCGCCGATCGTGGTCGGATCGGTGTGCCCCGGATGCACGCGCGTCTCGTGCGGCAGCTTCATCAGCACCTCCATGATCGAGTGCCGCAGGTCCTCGAAGCTGGTGGAGCCGGGCGCCCGCACGCCGCCGACCGAGCCCTTGAAGAGCGTGTCGCCGGTGAAGACGTCCGTGCCGTTCACGACGAAGTTGAGCATCCCCGCCGTGTGGCCGGGTGTCAGGAGGGACTCGATCTTGAGGCCGCCGACCTCCAGGGTCTCCCCCGGCTCGATCGTGCGGTCCACCTGGTCGATCAGCTCGGCCTCGATCGGGTGAGCGAGGATCTCGACCCCGTGGCGCTCCTTCCAGACGGCGTTCTCCGCCACGTGGTCGCCGTGGTGGTGCGTGAGCAGCAGCAGCTCCACCTCGAGCCCGTGCCGCTCGGCCGCCTCGAGCAGCGGCTCGGCCGGCCCGCCGGAGTCGATCACGACCGCCTTCCCGTTGTCCTCGTCGCCGACGAGATAGGCGTTGGAAAGCCAGTCCTGCTGCATTGACCGCTCGATGATCATTGTCGGCCGCAGCCTAGTATGCGGGCCGCGTGGAGGAGCTCCGAGCGCAGTTCCCGGTCTTCGAGCAGGTCGCCTACCTGAACGCGGGCACGAACGGGCCGGTGCCGCGGCGGGCGATCGAGGCCGCCGAGGCCTCGCTGCGCGAGCAGCTCGAGGCCGGCCGCTGTGGCAAGGCGTGGTTCGAGCATCAGATCGAGCGGATCGACTCGCTTCGCGAGCGCGCCGCCGGGCTGCTCGGGGCCGGCCAGGCCGACGTCGCCCTCACCAGCTCCACGACCGACGGCATCAACGCCGTGCTGCACGCGGTCGACCTCGCTCCCGGCGACGAGCTCCTCACGAGCCACGAGGAGCACCCCGGTGTGCTGGGGCCGATCGCGACCGCGCGCGACACGCGCGGCCTCAGCGTGCGCGTAGTGCCCTTCGCGGAGCTCCCCGGCGAGGTGCGCCCGGAGACCCGCCTGGTCGTGACCTCGCACGTGTCCTGGGCCACCGGCCGTGTCATCGACATGGCGCCGCTCGCGGCGTCGGACGCGCTCGTGGCGCTCGACGGCGCTCAGGGCCTCGGCGCCGTGCCCGTGGACGTGCGCGCGCTCGGCTGCGACTTCTACGCGGCCTCCGGCCAGAAGTGGCTCTGCGGCCCGGGCGGGATGGGCTACCTGTACGCGAGCCCCGAGCTCGTACCGGACCTGCCCGCACCCTGGAGCGGCTACCACTCGATGGAGGACCCCGAGCGCGCGCTCGAGCCCGCCCTTCATCCCGACGCCCGCCGGCTGAACACGGGCTTCCCGGTGCCGCATCACGTGGAGTGGTGCCACGCCGCGCTCGACGTGCTCGAGGAGGCCGGCTTCGAGCAGGTCCACGACCGCGGCCTTCAGGGAGCGGAGCGCCTCGCCGGCCTCCTCCGCGAGCGCGGCCTGGAGGTGGCGCCGCGCGGCGCGTCCACGCTCGTGTCATTCGCGGCGCCCGACCCGGAGGAGCTCACCGCGCGGGCTGCGGAGGAGGGCATCGTCATCCGCGCCATCCCGGGCGGCTCGTACGCGCGCGCGTCCGTGGGCGCGTGGAATACGGACGACGAGCTCGACCGGCTGGCCGAGCTCGCGGCGTAGACGGCCCCCCTTCGCGGCGGGATACTGGCCGACGATGTCGCAGGAGAACGTCGAGGTGGCAAAGCAGGCCGTTGAGGCCTTCCGGCAGGACAACCTCGACCGGTTCCTGTCCTACATCCACCCCGAGGTGGAGTGGTACCCGCGGCTGGGCGAGCTGGAGGGAGACCACCACGGGCACGATGCGGTCCGCCGGTGGTGGGCAGACCTGTTTGAGGTCTTTCCCGACTGGAGCCCGACGATCAGGGAAGTGCGCGACCCGGACGATTTCGTCCTTTTTCATGTAGATGTAGCTGCCAGCGGCGCAGGGAGTGGGCTCGGCCTGGACGAGGACTTCTGGCAGGTCGCCGAGTTCCAGGGCGGTCGCATCGTCTGGTATCGCGTCTGCTCCACCGAGCAGGAGGCCCTCGAAGCCGTGAGGCTTCGCCGGCCCTCCTAGTCGCCCGTCAGGATCACGATGCCGAAGACGATCGCGGCCACGAAGGTCGCCATCCCCAGCACGCCGATCACGGCGTAGACCGTCGCCTCCGGCATGCGCCCGTCTCGCGCGAACTCGAGCGCGCGCGCCGCGCCCAGGATCGCGAGGCCGTAGGCCCCTGTGACGCCCACGCCGGCGGCCACGGACACCCACAGCACCTGGACCAGCGCGTCGGTGTCGACGATCGCGCCGATCATGCGCCCTCCACCGCAGGCGGCACGCCGGCCTGCTGGGAGCGGCGCGAGTACAGGACCGCGGCGCCCGCGAGGATCAGCGCCGAGACGACGATCGGCCCGACGGCGCCGGTTCCGAACAGGCGCGTGAGCAGGTACGTCAGGCCGCCGATCAGGGCCGCCATCGGCAGCGTCAGGATCCAGGCCACGACGATGTTGCCCGCCACGCCCCAGCGCACGGCGGACAGCCGCTTCGCCGCGCCGGAGCCGATCACGGCGCCCGAGATCGTGTGCGTCGTCGAGAGCGGGAAGCCCACGTGCGAGGCCGCGAGGATCACCGCCGAGCCGGCGCCCTGGGCCGCGAAGCCCTGCGCGGAGTCCATCTTGTGGATGCGGCTGCCCATCGTCTTGATGATGCGCCAGCCGCCGGCGTAGGTGCCGAGGGCGATCGCCGTCGCCGCCGAGATCACGACCCAGTCCGGCACGTGGAAGTCGTCGGGCGCGATCGTGCCGTGCGCCACCAGCGCGAGCGTGATCACCCCCATCGTCTTCTGCGCGTCGTTCGTGCCGTGCGCCAGCGCCAGCAGGCCGCCGGAGATGACCTGGCCAAAGCGGAAGCCGCTCGTCACGGGCCCCGGCCGCATCCGGCCCACGATCTTGTAGAGGACGAGGATCGCGATCCCGCCGATGAGGAAGGCCAGCGTGGGCGCCACCAGCGCCGGGATCATCACCTTGCCGAGGATGCCCTCCGAGAAGAACACGGCGTCGGCCCCCTCGGCCACGAACACCGCTCCCACCATTCCGCCGATCAGCGCGTGCGAGGAGCTAGACGGCAGGCCGAAGTACCAGGTGATCAGGTTCCACGCGATCGCTCCGACGAGGCCGCCGAAGACCGCGAGCAAGCCGATCGAGTTGGCCTGGATCTCGACGACGTCCTTGGCGACGGTCGCCGCGACCTCCAGCGAGATGAACGCGCCGACGAAGTTGAGCACCGACGCGTATCCGACGGCGACCCGCGGCGGCATCGCGCGCGTGGAGATCGAGGTGGCGACCACGTTGGCGGTGTCGTGGAAGCCGTTCGTGAAGTCGAAGATGAGCGCCGTCGCGACGACGATCACGACGATGATCTCGCTGCCCATTCTTCGGTGCCGCTCGCTTCTAGGAGTTCTTGATGACGATGCCTTCGAGGATGTTCGCGACGTGCTCCGTGGCGTCGATCGCCTCCTCGAGGCGCTCGAAGATGTCCTTCCACCGAATCACGACCATCGGATCGATTCCGTTGTCGAACAGTGAGGCGATGGCCTCGCGGACGATCCGGTCGCCGTCGTTCTCCAGCCGGTTGATCTCAACCGTGTAGTGCGTGATGTCCTTGAACCCGCGCAGCCGCGGCATGGCCTCCGCGATCTGGCGCCCCGCCGCGTGGAGCACGCGCGCCAGGTCCTGGGCCTGCGTCATCGGCGCCTCGATCTTGTACAGCCCGAGGTAGTCGGCGACCTCCTCGGTGTAGTCGACCACGTCGTCGAGCGCGGAGGCCAGCGAGTAGATGTCCTCGCGATCGATCGGCGTCACGAAGGTCTGGTTGAGTCGCTGGATGATGTCGTGCGTGATCCGGTCGCCGTCCTGCTCGCAGATCAGGATCTCGCGCGCGAGCTCGTTGCGCTCGGGGTACTCCTTCAGCAGCTCCTCGAGCAATCCGACGGCGCGCTGGATGTTGCCGCCCGCTTCCTCGAAGAGGTCGAAGAACTGACGATCGCCGGAGGCGAGGACGTTCGACAGGCGCACGCGGCGGGACGCTAGCACTCAATCCACGTCGAAACGCGCAAGCTCCATGCGGCGGGCGGGCAGCTCTCCCACCCAATCCCGGACGGCGGCGACCGACGTCTGCCAGTCGTACTCCACCCGCCGCCGCTCGACGTGGTCGCCGTCGATCACCGCATAGGCCGCCCGGTGGTTCCCGTCCCACGGCATGCCGACGCTCCCGGGATTCACGATCTCGATGCCGCCGGGGCCCGGGCGCGCGAACGAGTGGTGGATGTGGCCGCACACCACGCGCCGCGCCTCGACTCCCTTGAGCAGCTCCGCGTCGCGGTCGCCCGGCCGGGGCGGGAACGTCTCCATGTCCGAGCCCGGCGAGGCGTGGCAGTAGAGCGTGCCGTCGATGGTGGCCGTCTCCGGCAGGGCCGCCAGCTCCGCCACGAGCTCGTCGCCGAGCTGCTCCGCCGTGCGCTGCGCGATCTCGTCGATCGGGGACGGCGCGTCGTGGCGGTCGACCAGCCAGCGGTCCGCGTTCCCGCGGATCCAGGTGGCGTTCGGAAGCTCCTTCAGCCGCTCCACGGTCTCCCGCGGCCACGGCCCGGCCGTGGCGTAGTCGCCGCCGAGCACGAACTCGTCCGCGTCGCTCGCGTGGTCGAGAACCGCCTCGAGGGCCGGCAGGTTGCCGTGGATGTCATAGAGCAGAGCAAGCAACGATCCGCACGGTACCGCCCACGACGTTTAGCCCACCTTCAAACCGGAACGATTGAATGGAGGGACTCGATACCGAGGGAGGCTTCGGAACCCATGGACAAGCAGATTCCACGCCGCGAGCAACCGCACGCGCGTGAGCCAACAGACCGCCACCCCGACCAGCCCACCTGGCGCAGAACC
The DNA here is from genome assembly GCA_963786845.1 of uncultured Thermoleophilaceae bacterium. Lineage (GTDB taxonomy): Bacteria > Actinomycetota > Thermoleophilia > Solirubrobacterales > Thermoleophilaceae > JACVRW01. The sequence goes on along the minus strand of CAWBAP010000007.1, from coordinate 19,747 downwards.
TCGCCACGCGGGAACCCGGAGATTCACCGCGCGGACCTGGAGCGAAGCACCGAGCGCCTGGAGATGCTGCTCGGGCACTGAGGCAGCGGCCGGTCGGGGATACTCGGCCGGCAATGGCGCCGGAGAACGTGAACACGTTCCGCTGGGTCCTCCAGCAGGCGCTCGGGGGCGGTCGGATCCGTCGCGACCTGCTGGCCGACGACGCGGAGTGGGTGAACCCCCCGGACGCGGTCGAGCCGGGGACGCGGCGCGGCGCTGAGCGCTTCAACGATGCGATCGCGAGCGTGTTCGCGACCTGGGACGACGTGCGCTTCGACACCGAGCGCGTGATCGAGAGCGGCGACGACGTCGTCGCTATCGGCGTGCTCCACGGTCACGTTCGCGCCGCCGGCATGGAGGTCGACAGTCCGCACGGGCAGATCTGGACCTTTCGCGACGGACAGGTGGTCCGGATGCGCTGGTTCAACACCCATCGCGAGACGCTGGAAGCGGCGGGAGTTCGCGAGTAGAGAGGTATCGTCCCCGCCTGTGCGGGGTCGCGGGACTGCCAAGGCTGGGAGCGTCGTCGCCGTCGCGCTTCTGACCGCGATAGTGGGCGCCGGGGACGTCCGCGCGGACCATCCCCGGGCGGGGGCCGCGCAGTCCACCGCCCCGTTCGCCCCCGAGCCGGCCCTGGTCCCGACCCCCAAGGCGGACTGCGGGCCCGGATCGCGGCCGGAGACCGGCATCCAGGGACGGGTGACCCCGGACGATCACGCCAGCGGGCGGGCCGCGCAGGGGTTCACCTGCAACACCGAGCTGGTGGGCTCCTACACCCAGCCCAACGCGATGGGCACGGTGGGCGGCTTCAAGGTCGAGCGCTACGTGGACGCCGACGGCCACGACTGCGCCTACTACGACACCACGCTCATGTTCCCGACGAACCTCCTCGACCAGGAGGGCGGCGTGAACGTGATCGACATGTCGGACCCGGCCAATCCCAGCGCTCACCGCCCGGCTCCTCACCCCGGCGATGGACACCCCGCACGAGTCGCTCGTCGTCAGCACAGAGCGCGGCCTGCTGGCCGCGGTGGCGGGGAACCTGACCACGAACGTCGGGTCAGATCGACATCTACGACATCTCGAACGACTGCCGCCAGCCCCAGCTGCGCTCCTCGACGCCGATGGGGTTCCTCGGGCACGAGAGCGGCCTGTCGCCCGACGGGCGCACCTTCTACTCGGCGTCGCCGTCGAGCAAGACGCTCGTGGCGGTGGACATCTCCAATCCCGCGCTGCCGCTCCCGATCTGGTTCGGCAACTACGACTCGCACGGGCTCTCGATCAGCGACGACGGCAACCGCGCCTATGTCGCCGGCACCGGCTCCGGGCTGACCATCCTCGACACCTCGCGAGATCCAGGCGCGCGTGCTCAACCCGAACGTGCCGGAGGTCGCGCGCCTCCAGTGGGACTCGATGAGCATCCCGCAGAACGCCATCCCGGTCACCGATCAAGGGCCATCCCTACCTGGTCGAGATCGACGAGTTCGGCGCCCAGTCGAAGGTCGGGCGCGGGCCGCATCATCGACATCGCCGACGAGCGCAGCCCGCGGGTGGTCTCCAACCTGCGCCTCGAGGTGCACCAGCAGGAGAACTTCCCGGCCCAGGAGAACGACAACGGCGCCCAGAACCCGGTGCAGGGCTACGCGGGCCACTACTGCAACGTGCCCACGCGCGTCGACCCGGCGATCGTCGCGTGCAGCATGATCCTGTCCGGGCTGCGCGTGTTCGACATCCGCGACCCCGAGCAGCCGCGCGAGATCGCCTACTTCAACGCGCCCGTCACCCCGCGCATCCTCCCGGGCGGCGGGCATCGTCCCGCCGCCCGAGCAACTGGGCGATGTCGAGCCCGTCGTTCGTGCCGGAGCGGGGCGAGATCTGGTACTCCGACGGCCTGAGCGGCTTCTACGCCGTGCGCCTGACGAACGGGACGCGGCGCTCGTGGAGCCGCCCAGCTCGGGCGCGCGCCGCTGCCTGGCGCGCCGCTCGCCGATCGGCCCGCGCAACATCGGCCGCGTCCGCATCGGCTACACGCGGCGACGGCTGAGCAGCTGGCGGTCCAGCCGGTCCGGAAGACCCGCCGCGCCTATCGCTACTGCGTCAAGAACAGCTCGGGGCGCGTGAGCGCGGTCCTCTCGAGCGCGGGCCGCGTGGTGCTCGTGGCCACCACCGCACGGCGCGCACGGAAACCGCCGCCTGCGCCCCGGCAGCTCGGGGCGGGCCTTCCGGCGCGCCTACTCCCGCCGCGCGCCCTCGGGCGGGGCCTCTTCCGTCGCCAACCGGCGCAGCACCCGCCTGATCGGCGTGCGGAACGGCCGGGTGCGGTTCTTCGCGGTGGCCGGCCGGAGCCTGCTGCGCAACCCGCCGGCGCTCAGGCGCCACCTGCGGCTCGCCGGCCTGTAGCCACCTCGAGATGCGACGGAAAGATCCTCCGAATGGTTGGGCTCGAACACGGCCCACTGAGTGCCCTCATCGATCGACTCCTCCACGAACACGAACAGCCGCCGCACGTTGACGTACTTCCATACGGCGCAGCCGTGATCAGCGACAGGCGGACGCGAGGCCGCCGAGCCGCCAAAGCAGCAGCCCGACTTCCTCACGTCCTTGGAGTACCTGGCCGGGCGAACCAAATGCCCTAGAAGCCGGGCACTCCCGCTTCGCTCGTTTCCGGAGGGGGCGGCTCCGAAACTCACGGCACCGTTCGACCGCTACGCGAACATCGAGATCTCCTACCTGCTCCAGAGGATGGAGACGGTTCGGCTATGGGCCGTACTGGGCTCGAACCAGTGACCTCCGGCTTGTCGAGCCGGCGCTCTCCCAGCTGAGCTAACGGCCCGGGAGGACGGCCGAGTATAGCTCCGAGTTCTGCGGTCGCTTGTGTCCTGTCTACGACTCGCCCAGCTCCGTTATCGCCGCCACGGCCACCATCTCCGGCGTGACGTCGACGGGGAGCCGCGCGGCGCCGACGGCTGCGAGCAGCGCGAACGCGCGCCGCGTGCAGCCGGCGCCCGGATTCCATGGCCGCGCGCTCGAGCAACTCGTCGCGCGCCGTCTCGGAGAGGCCGGCCAGGTGCGCTTCCGCCATCGCGGCCCCTCCGTCCGGGGATTCCTCGACGCCTTCGATGACGGCGTCACCGGCCGCCGGCGCGAGGTCACTGAGGGCCATGTGCCGCACCATGAACTGGCCGAACGCCTCCGAGGCATCCGCCTCGAGCACTCGCCCCATCAGCTCCGTGAGCTCGGCGCTACCAGACTTGCTGGTCTCGCTCATGCGCGCAGCATGCCACGGTGGCGCGGCCGCGGCTAGTGGAGGCCGCCGGTCGTCTCGGTGGCGGCGCCGTTGCTGCTCGCGTCGGCCACGTGCGGTGGCGCGGGGCGGCAGCTTGCCCTGTGCCCGCATCGTGATGTCGAACGTCTCGCGCGTGGTGTGTCTTCGGGGTCCAGCCGAGCGTGGTCTTCAGCTTCTCGTTCGACACGATCCACGGGTAGCGCGCGAAGTCGAGCTGGCCGGGGGCGCCTCGGACAGGCGCAGGCGCCACAGCACCTTTGCGATCGCCTGGAAGAGCCTGAAGGGCATCTTCCGGATCGGCGTCTCGAGCATCTCGGCGCACTCGCGCAGCGTCATCAGCCCGTCGGGCGACAGGTTGAACTGCCCGGCGTGGCGGCCGATCAGCAGGCCGCTCATCGCCGTCCACCACGTCGTCCTCGTGCACGAACTGGATGCTGCCGTCGAGGTTGCCCGCGTCGACCGCGAACGGCTGCTTGGTCCACAGCCGCAGCAGGTAGTTGTCCACGTTCGGCCCGAACACGATGCAGGGCCGCACGATGGTCGTGATCACGTCCGGGTGCTGGAGCGCCCAGAGCTGGACGATCCGGTCGGACTCCGTCTTGTCGCGCGCGTACGAGAAGCGCGCCACGCCGCGCACCGGATGATCCTCGGTGATCGGGTTCGGGTTGTCCGGGAACGCGCCGTACGCGACGGCGGAGGTCGTGACGAGCACCTGGCCGATCCCCACCTCGGCGGCCGCCTCGAGCACGTTGTGCGTGCCGTTCACGTCCACCTCGTACATGAAGCCCTCGTCGTGCGACGGGTTCAGGATGAACGCGAGGTGCACCAGCACGTCCGGGTTCGCGCGCTGGAGCGCGGAGTGGACGGCGCCGCGGTCGCGCACGTCCACCCGCTCGAACTCGGTCTTCGGCCGGTAGCCGCCCTTGGGCGGGACGACGTCGCAGATGACGATCTTCTCGGTGTCCTCGCGGCGGGACAAGCAGCTCGACGAGACGCGTGCCGATGTAGCCCGAGCCGCCGGTGATCAGGTAGCGCATGCGCGGCATCCTAGGCGGCCGCGGGATCGGGCGCGCACGACCGCGGATCCCGCGGCTAAGGCCGGCTCGATTGCCGCGACTCTCACCGATTCGAGCCCGGATCGCCCTTGCGCGACCGCGCGCGGTCGCGCACGGTGCCCCATGCAGCGGATGTCAGCGAGCAGAGCGGAGGGCCCGAGCGGAGCACGATCGTCGTCTCCGTGTCCGCGGCGCCGAGCCGGTCGCGGAGGATCCGCAGGAGCGCGTCGAGCTCGGCGGTGTCGCGGCAGGCCACGCGGAGCTGATAGTCCGGCGCGCCGCTGAGGTGGAGGAGCTCGACCACCGGGCCGAGCCGGCGGCCGCCATGGCGAACTGGTCCGAATCCGTGGCCGCGCCGAGCGTCACGCCGACGAGCGCCTCGAGGCGGCGGCCGCCCGCCGCGGGATCCACGACCGCCGTGAAGCCGGTGATCACGCCCGCCTGCCGAAGCCTCCTCACGCGGTCCGCCGCCGCGTTCGCGCTGAGGCCGACGGCCGCGCCGAGATCGCGCCAGGAGATCCGGCCGTCCTCCCGCAGCAGCTTGAGGATCTCCCCGTCGATTTCCTTCATCGCCGCGATTCTCTCAGCCCATGGATGCGTCGGCCGCGCTGATCGCCGGACTGGCGGCCGGACTCGCCATCGCGGTGCAGGTGGGCGCAGTGAGCCTCCTGCTCGTCGAGACCGCGCGTCGTGGCCGGCCCGCGCGTCGGCGTCGCGGCCGGGCTGGGCGTCGCGACGGTGGACCTGCTGTTCGCCGTGGTCGCCGTCGCCGCCGGCAGCGCGGTGGGCGCCGCCGCTGTCGAGCCACGAGACCGAGATCCGCCTGGTAGCGGCTGCCACGCTCGCCGCGATCGCGCTTCACGGCCTCGTGCAGGTCGCGCGCCGTCGCGCGGACGCCGGGCGCTCGGCCCCCGGCGCGGGCGGGTCGCGCCCCGGCGGCGAGTACGTCCGCTTCTTCGCCATCACCTGCGCGAACCCGCTCACGATCGCGTCGTTCGCGGCCGTGGCGACCTCGCTGTCGCTGGAGGGCGCCGGCGCTGCCGCCGCGTTCGCCCTGGGCGTGGGCGCCGCCTCGGGGGCGTGGCATCTCGTGCTGAGCACGGCCGCCGGCCACGCCGGCCCCTGGATCACGCCGCGCGTGCAGCGCGCGCTCGCGGTGGGCGGCCGGGTCGCCATCCTCGCGATCGCCGCTCACCTCGCGCTCGCCGCCTGAGGCGCGCGCGGGTCACGACTCCTTGTCGGCCCACTCCTTCTCGAGGTCCTTCATCACGCCGGGCTCGCGCAGCGTCGTCACGTCGCCGAGCCTCGTTGCCCGAGGCGATGTCGCGCAGCAGCCGGCGCATGATCTTGCCCGAGCGGGTCTTCGGCACGTCGGCGGTCCAGATGATCCGCTTCGGCCGCGAGAACTTGCCGATCCGGTCCGCGACGCGGTCGCGCACCTCGCCCTCGAGGTCGTCCGTCCCCTCCAGCTCGCCCTCGAGGATCACGAACGCCACGATCGTCTGCCCGGTGTCCTCGTCCTCGATCCCGATCACGGCGGCCTCCGCCACCTTCGGGTGCGAGACGATCGCCGACTCGACCGTCGCCGTCGAGAGCAGGTGGCCGGACACGTTCACCGTGTCGTCCACGCGGCCGATCACCCAGAAGTAGCCGTCCTCGTCGCGGCGCGCGGCGTCGCCCACGAAGTAGGTCTTCTCGTCCCACTTCGAGAAGTAGGTCTCCTTGAAGCGCTCCTGGTCGCGGTAGAGCGTGCGGAGCATCCCCGGCCACGGCCGGCGCAGGGCGAGCAGCCCCTGCTCGCCGTCCTCCACCTCGTTGCCGTCCTCGTCGAGCACGGCGGCGTCGATTCCCGGCAGCGGCCGGGTGGCCGACCCCGGCTTCGCCGGCACCACGCCGGGCAGCGGCGAGATCATGATGTGGCCGGTCTCGGTCTGCCACCAGGTGTCGACGATCGGGCAGTGCTCGCCGCCGATCACCTTCCAGTACCAGAGCCAGGCCTTCGGGTTGATCGGCTCGCCGACGGTGCCGAGCAGCCGCAGCTTGGAGAGGTCGTGCTTGCTGCGGGTGCTCGACCCCCCACTTCATGCAGGCCCGGATGGCCGTGGGCGCGGTGTAGAAGATGGTCACCCCGTAGCGCTCGCAGAGCTCCCACCAGATGTCCTTGTCCGGATAGTCGGGGGCGCCCTCGAACATCACCGAGGTCGCGCCGTTCATCAGCGGCCCGTAGACGATGTACGAGTGGCCGGTGACCCAGCCGACGTCGGCCGAGCACCAGTACACGTCCTCGTCGGGCTTCAGGTCGAACACGTGCCTGTGCGTCCACGCCACGCCCGTGAGGTGGCCGCCGGTCGTGTGCAGGATCCCCTTCGGCTTCGCGGTCGAGCCGCTCGTGTAGAGCACGTAGAGCGGGTGCTCCGAGTCGAACGGCTCGGCGGGGCAGTCCTCCGAAGCCGCCTCGATCGCCTCGTCGTAGAAGAGGTCGCGTCCCTCCTCCATCTCGACGTCGGTGCCCGTGTTGCGCACCACGACCACGGTCTCGATCGACGGCACGTCGCCTAGGAACTTGTCGACCGCGGGCTTGATGTCGGCCGCCTTGCCCTTGCGCCGCGCCTGGTCGACCGTGATCAGCGCCTTCGCCTCGGAGAACTCCATCCGCTCCTTGACGGAGTCGGGCGAGAAGCCGCCGAAGACGACGTTGTGGGGCGCCCCGATGCGCGCGCAAGCGAGCATCGCCACGACCACCTCGGGGATCATCGGCAGGTAGATGCCGACCACGTCGCCCGGCTCGATCCCGCGCTCCTTCAGCACGTTCGCCAGCCGCTTCGTGTCGCGCAGGAGCTCGGCGTAGGTCACGTCGCGCTCCTCGCCCTCCTCCCCGCGCCAGTGGTACGCCACGCGGTCGCCGCGCCCGGCGTCCACGTGCCGGTCGAGCGCCTGGTGCGACGCGTTCAGCTTGCCGCCGACGAACCACTTGTAGAAGGGCGCCTCGGACTCGTCGAGCACCGTGTCCCACGGCTCGGCCCAGTCGAGCAGCTCCTCGGCCTGCTTCGCCCAGTAGGCCTCGGGATCGCGAGCGGCCTCCTCGTAGATGGAGTCGTCCGTGATCAGGGCGTTCTCGCGGAACTCGGCCGGCGGCTCGAAGACCTCCTGGTCGAGGAGCCGCTCGAGCTCCTGCTCGATCTCGCCGGCGGATGCCTTGGTAGTGCCTTCCATCGCTCTCCCTCTCGTAGTCCCTTGGGCCAGGTTGTACCGAAGGGGCTACATGGGAGGGATGGTCGTCGTCGTCCCCGCGGTGACCCGGCGCCCGTCGTCCCGGCCCGTGAGCGTCATGCCGGTGCCCTCCTCGGCGCCGAGGCCTGTCTCGGAGCGGACGTAGAGCTCGTCGAACGAGCGCACCGTCATCCTCTCCGTCGACAGCATCGTGCCGAGCCAGCAGCCGATGAAGCCGAGCGGCACGCTGATCAGGCCGGGCTGCGTGAGCGTGTACCACGACAGCGCCCCGCCCTCGGAGTCGGGACCGGGCCACACCGTCGGGCTGATGATCACGAGCCCAACGGAGCTGATCACGCCGAATAGCACGCCCGTGATCGCACCGGCGGTGTTGAAGCGCCGCCAGGTCAGGGCGAGCAGGAGCGCCGGGAAGTTGGCGCTGGCCGCCACGGCGAACGCCAGGCCGACCATGAACGACACGTTCAGGCCCGCGCCTCCGATGATCGCGACGCCGATGGCGATCGCGCCGACGCCGAACGCGGCGAGCTTCGCCACCCAGACCTCCTCGCGTTCCGAGTCCCGCCCGTGGCGCACGATGTTCGACCAGATGTCGTGCGCGACCGCGCCGGAGGCGGAGATCACGAGGCCGGCCACCACCGCGAGGATGGTCGCGAATGCGACCCCCGCGATGATCGCGAGGAACAGTTCGCCGCCGAGCTCCTCGGCCAGCACCGGGAGGGCGAGGTTCCCGCCCTCGCCCGCCGGCTCCTCGCCGCCCGCGCCGAGAATCGCGCGCGCGCCGAAGCCGAGCGCCGTGGTCATGACGTAGAAGGCGCCGATCAGCACCATCGCCCACATGACGGAACTGCGGGCCGCCTTCGCGTTCGGGACCGTGAAGAAGCGCATCAGGATGTGCGGCAGGCCGGCGGTGCCCAACACCAGCCCGATGCCGAGTGACACGGTGTCGAGCGGCACCGTGAAGCGCAGCCCCGGCTCGAGGTAGGCGGCGCCCGCCTCGTGCTCGGCACGCGCTTCAGTGAACAGGTTCAGCGGGTTCCAGCTGAGCTCTCCCAGCACCCAGACCGTCATCACGGTCGCCGCTGCCATCAGCAGAACCGCCTTGATGATCTGGACCCAACTCGTGGCGAGCATGCCGCCCGCGACGATGTAGATGATCATGAAAGCGCCGGTGAGGATCACGGCGAGCGCGAAGTCGATGCCGACCAGCGCCTCGATGATGACGCCCGCGCCGACCATCTGCGCGATCAGGTAGAACGCGACGACCGAGAGCGTTCCAAGCGCGGCGGCGGCGCGCGCGGGGCGCTCCTGCAGCCGATACGACAGGGTGTCGGCGATCGTGTACTTGCCGGAGTTCCGCATGCGCTCCGCGAGCAGGAACAGCACGGTCAGGAACGCCACCAGGAAGCCGACCGAGTACAGGAACCCGTCGAAGCCGAACAGGAAGATCAGGCCGGCGATTCCCAGGAAGGACGCCGCCGACATGTAGTCCCCGGCGATCGCGAAGCCGTTCTGCGGCCCGGTCAGGCCGCGTCCCGCGGCCCAGAAGTCGGTTGCCGTGGAGACGCGCTTGGAGGCGAAGTAGGTCACGATCATCGTCACGCCGACGACGACCGCGAAGACCGCCAGTGCGGTCTCGTTGACTGCCGCTACGTACGTGTTCATCGCCGCACCTCCTGGCGCTCTTCCTCGGTCACGATCTGGCCACGCCTGAAGCGCGTGGTCGGCGTGCCGGGCGCCGCGGGCGAGGCGGCCTCAGCGGCCTCGCGCGCACGCGCCGCGAGCGGATCGAACTCCCTGTCGGCCCGGCGCAGATACATCCAGCCGAGCACCCACGTCATGACGAACTGGCTGAGCGCGAGCGCGTAGCCGACCGTCAGGCCGTCCGCGATGAACTCGCGGCCCATGAAGTCGGGCGCGTAGCCGGCGAGCACGATGAAGCCGAAGTACCACGCCATGAAGAAGAGCGTCGCCGGTATGACGAACGCCTTCTTGCGCTTGACCAACTCCCGGAACTCGGGCGAGCGTTCAACCGCCTGCCAGTCGATGTCGGAACGTTGCTCCGCCTCGGCCATGGGTGTACCCCTTTCCGTGCTTGCGCCTGCCAAACGGAGCGATACCCGGGGCTGCGCGGGCCTATACCAGAGAAGTGACCTAGCCGCAGGCGGCCCTACTCGCCGAACACGAAATACCCGCTTCGTTCGAGACGGACGATGGCGCGCTCGGCCTCCTTGGTGGATGGCATGCCGTAGAGCTCCCTGTTGAGCTCGTCGCCGCATGAGACGTTGCCCTGGGCGACCTCCTCGCGAACGGTGCCGATCCTGTCGACGGAAGTCCGCGCCGCGGCGATGAAGTCGTCGTGAGCTGCCTCCACCTCGGCTGGCGGCCGGAGTCCGGCGACGCGTTCGATCAGCTCGCCAACCCGGTCTTCCAGCCTGGCGACTCCATCGGCGCACTGCTGCCGTGGCAGGGGTTCGACGACCAGGTCGTAGTAGAGCCCCGATGGCTCGGTGGAGTCCTCGAGCACCGCGAGGATCTCCGCCTGGTAGTCGGCCTTCGTCAGGCGCTCCTCTTCGCTGCCGCCGCAGCCGGACGCCGCCACTGCAGCAACCCACCCGATCACCGCGAGCTGGGTGATCGCCGTTCGTTGCCGAGAGCTGAAGCAATGAGCGGTCGTTCCAAAATCGTAACGAGCCGAGCGGCGCTTGCCGCGCCCGTCGGGCCGCGCTTAGACTCGCCACGTTGAGTTTGCACCGGACCATCGGGCTGGGCGTCGCGCTCGTGGCGACCATGCTCGCTCTGGCGCTTCCCGGCACGGCGTTTGGCGCCACGGTCACGGTCAACACGACCCTCGACGCCGTCGGCATGGACACCCAGTGCTCGCTGCGCGAGGCGATCAGGGCGGCGAACACGGACGCAGCGCCCTTCGGCGGCCCGGGCGAATGTGCGGCCGGTAACGGCTCGGACCAGGTCGAGCTTCCGCCCGGCGCGTTCGAGCTGAGCATCACCGGCCCGCCGGAGGACTCCAACGCGAGTGGCGATCTCGACATCGCCGGGACGCAGCTGCTGATCACCGGAGCCGGTGCGACGTCGAGCACGATCGACGCAAACCAGATCGACCGCGTGCTCGAGGTGCTGGCGGGCGTCACCCTCACCATCGAGGGCGTCACGCTCACCGGCGGCCGCGCGCGTGACGGCTCCAACGGCCCGGCCGGGCACGGGTTCCGGCAATGTGACCGGAGGCCCGGGAACGGCCGGCGCCAATGGCGGCGGCATCTTCAACGCGGGCTCGCTCGCGATCCTGGACAGCACGATCTCCGACAGCAGGGCCGGCGACGGCGGCGACGGCGGGAGCGCCCAGGGTGGTGGCGGCGCCTTCGCGCCAACGGGCGGGGACGGATTCCAGGGCATCGGCGGCAGGGGAGGCGACGGCGGCGACGGCGGCGGTATCTACAACACCGGCGCGCTCGCGATGACCCGCGTCGCGGTCACGGGGAACACGGCCGGTCAGGGCGGCACCGGCGCCATCGGGACGGGCGGCCAGGGCGGGGCTCGGGACCGTCAACAACAGTGGCAGCGGCGGCGAGGGTACGGGCGGTGACCAGGGCGAGGGCGGCTTCGGCGGAGGCGTGGCATCCACCTCGGGCGCCTCTCTGAACATCGACCAGAGCCGCATCGCCGGCAACACCGCCGGCGCGGCCGGGAACGGCGGGCTCGGGCAGGGTGGCCAGGGCGGTCCGAATAGCAACGGAAACCCCGGGGGCAATGGCGGCGGGGGCCTCGGCGGGACCTTCCCGGGCGGCGACACCGCAGAGGACTCGGGTGCCGGCGGCGGCATCGGCGCCGTGGACGGGCTCGTTCTGACCCGCTCCCTGATCGAGGGGAACAAGGCCGGCGCCGGCGGAGACGGCGGCGACGGCGATGGCGGCGACGCCGGCGACGTCACCACCACGACCTCCGGGTCGGGTGGCGGGGACGGCGCGGGCGGACGAGGAGGCCGCGCCGGGTTCGGCGCGGGGGTGTGGGCCGGCAATGCGTCCGTCGTCAGCACGACGATCACCGGCAACGAGAGCGGCGCCGGGGGCGACGGCGGCGACGGGACCGGCGGCCAGGGAGGCAGTACGCATGGCTGTCCCCCGGCATCGGCGGAAATGGCAGCGGGGGCCTCTCGGGCGAGGGCGGCTCGGGGGGCGGCGTGATGACCGTCTTCGCCGCCACGACGATCCGCCACGCCACGGTCAGCTCGAACAGCTCGGGCGCGACGGGCACGCCCGGGAACGGGGTGGGAGGCCCGGGCGGCACCGGCTCCGGCCCGCCCGGCCCCAGCGGCACGTCCAGCCCCGGGTTCTCGGGTCCGGCCGGCACGGGCAGCGCCCTCCGCGCCGCCACCCCGACGACGGTGAGCAACACGATCTTCGCGGATAACCCGGCGCCGTCCTGTAACGGGTTGGTCGTCGACGGCGGGCACATCATCACCTTCCAGAACGTCACCTGCCCGGGCGCGCTCATCAATCCTCAGCTGGGCGCGCTGGCCGACAACGGCGGTCCGACGAGGACGCAGGCGGTTGGCCCCGGAAGCCCGGCGCTCGACGCGGTGCCCGCAACCGGGGCCGGGTGCCCCGAGACCGACCAGCGCGGCGTGACCCGCCCGCACGGGCAGGGATGCGAGATCGGCGCCTTCGAGCACGCCGAGCCCGACGTGACGACCGGGGACGCGACCGGGATCTCCCTCACCGGGGCCACGCTCGAGGGCCAGGTGAACCCCAACGGCGTCGCCACGAGCCACCACTTCGAGTTCGGGACCACCACCGCCTACGGCAGCTCGACTCCGTCGCAGAACGCCGGGTCCGGGGTGGGCGCGGTGGCCGTCAGCGCGGCGGTGGCTGGGCTCACCCCGGAAACGACGTACCACTACCGGCTCGTCGGGACCAGCGCCAACGGCACGACGCTCGGCGCGGATCGCACCTTCAACACCGCAAACCCGCCCCCGCGGTTCCTGGCCGCATCGGTGCGGCCGAAGACCTTCGCGGTCGTCGGCCTGGGCCGCGCCACGGCGGCCGCCAAGAAGGGCACGACCTTCAGATACACGCTCTCCGAGGCGGCGCGAGTGACGTTCAGGATCGAGCGTGTCACGCGCGGGCGCCGCGTCCGCGGCCGCTGCCGGAAGGAGACCCCGGCGAACCGGACCAGGCGCGCATGCAAGCGCTTCGTACGCGCGGGCAGCTTCGCCGCGGCCGCGAAGGCCGGCAGGAACAGGAAGAAGTTCTCAGGCCGGATCCGCAGGCGCGCCCTTCCCCCCGCTCGCTACCGCGCGACCCTCGTCGCCACCGACGCCGCGGGCGGCGCCTCCGCCCCGAGGCGGCTGGCGTTCAGGATCGTCCGCCGGTAGAACGCGGAGAAGGCGCCGACGGTCAGCGCCGGACGCGGTAGTGCATGTGGGTGACACCGTCCCCCTCGAGGATCCGGGTGCGCTCGAGCTCGATGTGCTCGGGACCGAGGTTGTCGAAGAGACGGCGCCCTTGGCCGAGGAGCACCGGGACGAGGTGGATCTCGAGCTCGTCGAGGACGCCGGCGGCGAGCGCGAGCTGCGCGGTCGCGGCGCCGTGGACCAGCACGTTCTTGTCGCCCGCAGCCCGCTTGGCCTCGGACATCGCGGTCCTGACGTCGTTCACGTAGGTGACCAGCGGCCACTGCCCCACGTCGATGCCGGGCTCGCGGCGGCTCAGGACGAAGATCGGCACGCCGTCGTGGTGGTCGCCGCCCCAGCCGCCGGCCGGCTCGAAAGTCCCCCGGCCGGCGACGACCGCCCCGGTCGCCATGAACTCGTCGACCACCTGGCCGTTGACGCCGGCCAGGTCCGAGATCGCCTTGTGGTCGGCGTCGGCACCCGGCAGGACCCACTCGTGCAGGCGGTGCCCGCCGTCGCCGAGCCCGTTGCCCGGTCCCTCATTGGGCCCGGCGATGAATCCGTCGAGGGACATGGACATGTAGAGAACGGTTGCGGACACGGCGTCTCCTTTCTGCGGGGTTCGATCCAAGTGAGCGTCGAACGAGCGGCCGCGAAATCGACACCGTCAAGCCGCCGAGCACGAATGTAGCTTGTGGCGAGAGGCGCCGACCGGAATCGAACCGGTGGAAGCCTTCTTTCGGTCCCTAGAGCCGAAAGTCCGCCTCTACGCGGAGCATTTCCGCGAGGCGGGCGGTGCTACGGCGCCCAACGTGTGACGGACGCCGCCAGCCAACCGGCCGCTGCACCCACTGTGGGCGTTACACCTACGGTCGAGCCGCTGTCTGTCGTCGCCGGCGCTGCCCCGGTTACGCGCCGCTTTGGGCCGGGGATCAGCGTCGGAAGCTGTTCGAGAACCTGGCCGTGTATGAGGGCGAGTCGGTCGTCCTCCTGGCGGTGACCGCGCCGGGCGCGGACCAGCTTCCGTGGGACGAGAGCCACTGCCGACCGTTAGGCGACCATCGGCATAGTGGCTCTCTAGGTTGCCGCGTCGACCCTGTCGCTGCCCGCGAGTGGAACCGGTCCGCCTCAGACAGATGGCGCCGCCTGCATCGGCGCGCGTACCAGGCGGTGCGGCGTCACGGCGTCCGATGCACGCTGCTCGTCCGAGCCTTCGAACGTCAGCGGCGTGGCGTGCTCCACGTTCACCCCGTCCTCGGCTATGCCACGCCCGCTGAGCGCCACGCCGCGTACCTGTATGCGGGGTACCTGGAGAAGTTCGCCGCGCACTACGGCTTCGGATTCACGGAACGCCGGCTACGCAAGCTATCGAGCAAAGCCGCGGCGGCGTACCTGTCCGCATACTTCGTGACCGGTCAGAAAGGCAAGGAGTCGCTGCAGGAATCGGTGGCGGCTGCGGACATGCCGCGGTCGATCATCCACGTATCGATCCAACTCACGCAGCGCAGCGGCGTCACGATGCGCGAGCTGCGGTTCCGGCGCTTCGTGTGGTTCATTGCCCGGGCGACACGAACCTCGCTGAAGGAAGCGAGAGAGATCGCGAGTCAAGCGATATCCGGAACGCTCGATCTGTCGGCCGACGCTTTCCTGCCCTCGCCGCGTCTGTTGGCACAGGTCCTTGGTCGAGACCCGCCTCCGATCGGATCGTCAGGGTCGACGCGGTCCGCTGGTCCCCCGCGGCATTCGCGGACTGCGGGGACGTGATTGGCGCTGAGCGCTGCGTTCGACGCGAAGGAAGTCGTCTCGCAATTGCTGACTCACGACTGGCCACTCAAACGGCAGGTCTTCGCGCTCGATTTCTGTCCACTGTGAATCGAGGTACTCGACGAATCTCTTGGCTCGGATCAATCGATCCTCAACTTCGCGAGTATGCGCAAGTTCGTCTGCCGCAGCTCTATCGACGACCGGCGTGTCCACGACGACGGCGTCCACGTAAATGAAGGTGGGCAACAGCTTCTTGTAGGTGTAGCCACCGACGGAGGTGATGCGATAGCGGCGGGACACTTCGTCGGCCTGCTGTGGGCCGGTCTGCAGCAGACGTTTATCCACGCCGTGGCGAAGCGCGAACTCAACTTGTGCCGGGACGTAACCGAGCGACTGCCCGAACTCCATGACCTCATCGACGCCCACAAACCCCTCACGGCGCCCTACCACGCCGGCGCGCTCGATGTGGACGAGCAGCAGCGTGAGCAGAAAGTGTTCACGACCATCGTCGGTCGATATGTCGAGAACATTCGCAACCGGCGAGGCAGTGGGGTCGAAGTACTGGTGGTCGCCAAAGATGATCGCGCGCACGAACTCGTGCAGTGGAATGACGTAGTTCCCGTCCGTAGCCTCGATTTCGAGGATCTTCCGGGTGTTCACGTGCCCGCTTCCGGCAAACGTGTTCAGGAACCCGAGTGCTTCCCGGACATTCCCGCCACTGAGGTTCTCGACGAATTCGACCAGCTCCGGGCGATACTGGAACGACCGCGCAAGGATGTCGAGGTAGGTCCCGAGCGTTTCCGCTTGTTGGTCCAGCGCTTGTGGCATGAGTCTTTGCCGCATTCCCGGGTCGGTCACCAGACCCGCACAGAAGCGGAGGCGCTTGTCGATTACCTGCCTGATGTCGGGCGGGGCAACCGTGAAGACCCGGGGCTGGTATGCGGTCAGTGAGCCGACGTTACGTGAGCGATAGAAAGTGTCTGGCCGCAGACTCAGGAATACGGTCGCTGGCCAGCTCTCCGCCAAGTTCTGGCCGATGAGGAAGATCTGTTCCTGGGCCTCGACGTCCCGCTGATCGATGTTGTCCAGGAAGACGATTATTTGTCGCTTCATGGAGCGAGACGCGTAGCGCAGGCTCGCTTCCAGGTGCCGGTCCCGCACGGCCATCTTCCGCTCGAGGAGGCCTATTCCCGAAGCTCGAACTCCTGAGGGTTGGTCTTCTTGATGGGCCAGCCGGACTATTGGCGAAGCTGCGGAGCTCGGCCCTGTACACATGGCGGACAAAGCTGTCGGCTTCTACGTCGATGTCGTAGTCGCGGAGCTGATCGACGAAGCTATCCATTACGTATGCCTTTAGATCCTCGGCGAGCATCGCTTCACCGCCGAAGTTGATGGAGAGCACAATGCTCTGCTCCAGCACTGCCTTGGCATCGATATGCATGAAGTGCTGGATGAACATGGATTTGCCGACGCCAACGTCGCCGAGGAGCACGAGCGGCCGCCGCCCGAGACTCGCTGCCGCGACGTCCATCGTGAGCGCCGGCGACAACTCGTCGCCCTTACGTGCCGGTGCCAACGTCGCGTCGGTTTCGATCGACGTAAGCGCCGTGTAACGCGCTTCGAGAATCTCGCGGCTCACCAGCGCGTACTCGGACAGGGTGTTGGTCGAGGAATAGCACTGCCGCAGGAACTCTTCTTCAAGCTCCGGCGCCCGGGCGATGTCCTCAAGAACAAGGTCCGCGAGGATCTTCAGCTCCGTCTGGATCCGATTCCGGACCCAGAAGCTGGGATAGTCCGGGATTCGGGCCGACAACTTCGCGGGCGGTGTGGAAACGGCTGTGTCTCCGAGGGTCGCCTGAATTGTGCGCGCCTTGATTCCGTCCTGCGAAAGGTTGTTCCAGAGATCTACAAAGGCCCCCTCCATCGCGGCGAAAGAGTCGAAGACGAGCGCGCGGCCGGTCAGGGGCGGCACCGCGTCCTGCCTACTGGCTAAGAACGCAACGAGCTGGTGCCCGTTCGTGACTGCCGCGATCGGCACCCCCCGCTCCTGGCAGTAGCCCAGAACTTGGCGGGCCGCAGCCTCGAAGTCCGAACTGACCTCAAAGAGGGTTGCGAGGTCCATCACTCCGGGCCCAACGCCGATCGGAAGGTCGAAATACGCCCCCTCGCGTTTGGCTTCGATGATGAGGCGGGTGGCAGGCCGGCCAACGGAGTAGTCCGAGTACTTCCCAGCGTGGCTCTCCTCGGCGACAACTGTTCCCTTCGGCCACTGCAAGACGTCGTACACGAGCCCATCAATCAGGTGTAGCCGCGTCGTGGCCTCGTTCCGGCTCTGTTCCCCCTCTGCCTTCCACCATTCGGCCAGGGACTTGAGTTCGGCGCGTCCGGCCTCGTACTCCTCCGTGGACATGTCCCAGAAGCTACAACGGACGGCGTACGTCGACTAGTTGCGAGATGTTTGTCACTGCGTGTTCTGGCAGGTCAGGCGTGCATCTGCCAGGGACCCGCGGGTGCTCACGCTCGTGGGGCGCGGGCGTACCGGGCCTGCGCCGGTACGCCCCGCGGCATGGCGAACAGCACGTTGGACGCAAGACAGGACTGCGACTTGATCTTGTAGATCACCCCGTTATCTGACTCCCCGTTCACGGGCGTAGCGGGGACAGGACGCGGCGCACGAGTAACCCGAGTACAACCTCTCAGCTTGCCTGCGCGCTCCCAAGGGCGCGAGCCGTACCACTTGCGGTGTAGTCGCTTCCGCTTCTGCCTCGGTTCGCCGTAGCCTTCGCCAATGCGCTACGTCAAGGCTGCCGCCCTCGTAGCACTAGCAGGTGGGTTCGCGGTCATCGCGTACGGGCCGTTGCAGTACCTCTGGTCGGACTATCAGGACAGCTCTACCTCGACCTACCTGCTGTTTGGCCTGCCTCCGCTTGCGGTGTCCATAGCCGCGCTCGCCGCTGCAGTCCGAGTGCTGCGGAAGTCCTAGTCCGCCGTAGCTCACCCGCCGGGGCAGAGTTTCGCTAGCCGTCGCGAGGCCCTCCTAGTCGTCTCGGTCGAGCCTGGAAAGGCCGACACCACTGTGCGACTATGGTCTGACAAATGGCTGATCCGCAGGGACTCAATTCCGACTCCGTGCTCGACGACCTCATGGACGAGTTCGATGCCCGCTTGGTGTCGCCTGGGGCCGCTGCCGCGCTGCTCGGACTCTCGCGCAAGACGATCTACACCCTCGGTGAGCGCGGAGTGATCCGTGTGTATCGCGGCGAGGGGGCGTCGGGCGGCGATGGATACAAGTGGGTCCTGATCCCGCTGGACGACATCGGCGAGTACGCGAAGCGGGTCGGGCGCCCGATCCCGAAGTCGGCGCTGAAGTAGTAGCTTGACTTTGTAGGACGGTTGTCCTACAGTCGTCAGCGTGAGGTTCGCAGTCGCAATCGACGCATACGTCGCGGACATGCGCGCTCGGGACAGCATGAATTCGTCGGCCACGGAGCGCGACTACCGCTATTGCCTCGACCGCCATGGCGAGGATGTGGACAACCGCGATCCCCGCTACACAAACCGCGACGACGCCAAGCGCACGCTTCGGCGCTGGTCGAATCCGAACTCGCAGTCGAAATACCGCTCGGTGCTGGTGTCGTTTTACGACTGGGCGATGGAAGAGGGCCTTCGGCCGGACAATCCTGCTCGGCAAACGCCCAGGCCAAAGCGGCGGAAGCCCGAAGTGGACAGGCTGACGCTCGAAGAGGCCGTTGCCTTCCTGCAAGCGGCGCGAGGCATACGCGAGCGGAGGTTCGCCTTCCTGGGCGTGTTGGCCGGCCCCCGGCGCCAAGAACTACTCGACCTGAAAGGCCAGAACTTCGCCCGCGACGGCTGGATTCGGATCTTTGGCAAGGGCAGGAAGGAACGTTGGGTCCCGGTGCTTTCCGAACTGGCCCCGGTGGTTGCGGAGATTCGCAGCGACGTCGCGCACGACGAGTACGTCCTCCCCGCTCAGCGCTTCCGTGATCCTGGCGTCAACAGAGAACGACAGGACTATCGCCACACGCGCTCGTCGGAACAAGCGCTCTGGCGACTGGTCGTCAGGCTCGGTCAGCGCGCCCAAATCCCCTGGCGGGTGAAGCCACACACGATGCGCCACGCCTTCGCCGATCATGTCGCTCGGCTCTCGGGCGATGTTCGCGTGGCCCAGTACCTGCTCGGTCACGCAACCCTCGGAACCACTGAGGCATACCTGCGGCACCCCACGTTGGACCAGCTCGCGGCGGCTGTGGAGGGGGTCCTATTCGGGGTCCCGACCGAACGTACGTTCCAGGGGGTGCTGTTCGGCCCGCAAACCTAGTAGAGGCGCCGACCGGAATCGAACCGGTGTCAACGGCTTTGCAGGCCGCTGCGTAACCACTCCGCCACGGCGCCGGGGCGGCGTCTAGGGTAGCGGTGCTGACGGGCGTGGACTTGCCCCTGTAAGGGTTTGCTGTCCGCCGGTCGAAGCTACCGTCGGCCCGTGAACATCATGGAAACCAAGACCGTCTCGTTCTGGGTACCGGGAGGCACGCGTGCCGCGGGCCTCGCTCGCCGATCCATCCTGTCGGTGGAGGCCGGGCTGCCCGATTCGGTCCGCCACCGGCTCGCCCTGCTGCTGAGCGAGCTCGTGACGAACGCGATCCAGCACGGCGGCGCCGGCGAGCACGAGACGATCCAGGTCCGGATCGCCTCGTCGTACGAGAAGGTCCGCGTGGAGGTCTTCGACCCGGGCCCGAACGCCGCGGGGCCGCGCAACCGCCTCGAGCCGCAGGGCGGCTACGGCCTCCTGCTGGTCGATCGCCTCGCGCACAGCTGGGGCCGCGAGAAGGTCGACGGCGGCGGCAGCCTGGCCTGGTTCGAGCTCGAGCTGGACCCGATCGACCACATCTAGACGCCCCGGCGGGGCCCAGGGCCGCGGCTATACTCGGCCCCCTTGCGGCTGTAGCT